>JBAZRY010000008.1:0-4280 GCA_041662705.1 Bacteriovorax sp. | reverse complement strand
TCTGAATGTCATGAGCTACAACCGGATAAGCTATGTCGAAGTTGATAAAGATCGAGCACCGACAATAAAACAGATGTTTCACCGGGTTGGAGAAAAGGGTCACAGTGGTAGGGTTATAAAAATGTGGCTGGATAAAATCGGTTTTACTACCCGAAGCGGAAAGCCTTTGGCGTTGAGTAAGGTCTATACAACATTAAAGAATATTTATTACTACGGAGAATTTGAATTTGGGGGAGTGACTTATAAAGGCAACCATGAGCCACTGATAAGTAAAGAACTATACGATAAAGTCCAAAAACAACTTTATGTCCCGGAAAAAGAATGGCATAAAAAACTATTCCCATTCCGGGGATTATGTAAATGCGGAAGTTGTGGAGAATGGATTACAGCGGAGGAAAAATACAAAAGATATAAATACGGAAGGTTTAAAAAATATGTCTACTACCATTGTGGCAGACATGTGGATTATGACTGCGATGAGCCGTACATTAGCGAGGAGGACTTAATCCAACAATTAATAGCACATATTGATGAAATAAAATTGGATGAGAAATTACTAACCGAACAACTAAAAGAAGAAATAGAGAGATTCCACTCGCTGAGAGGTGAGGTGCTACACCAAGAGTTCTTAGCTGGGAACTTAAACCAGTTCGATTATCCTCATAAAATACCACTCGATCGTGACACCGCCAAAGAATACTTACTCCATGTACTAAAAGTCGGATCGGCTGAGGACAGAATAAAAATAATGGCAGCGATAAAGACAAAATTTATTTTGCACAATAAACAATTATCGATAAATAATTAAAGTCTACAGATACGATATAATTAGTTGTGCAAACTCAACTTACCTTAACACAAGAGATCGAGATTGTAGATGATATTGACAAGTTTCTATTGGAAGACATATTACTTATTGTTCAAAATACTCAAATTTTAGAGATTGTTAAATATTGGGGTCATGAACAATTAAAAATTGATAAGACTGAAGAATTATTTCTAAAAAAGATATTGCTTTCAGTTAATGCACTTGTAAAAGCTAACGCATTAAGGAGGAATTATCATAAGGTTAAAGACATTTTGATCGAAGATGTTAAAAAAGACTCTACTATCCAAGATACTCGCATAGACATGCTTTTCAATAAAGTGGATGCCTTTATTTTAATCGAGGCATTTTTTGGTCAAATTAAGACATCACTTGATTTGTTAGCCCAAAGTTTAAAGCCAATATATGGTCAAGAATTTCATACATGGGAAAGAAAAAATGACATTAGTGGCATGAAAATTGTAGATGTACTTTCGAGAAACTTAAACAATAATATTAAGCCGCACGCCGAAGCAGTATCAAATTTAATTAAAGATAATGCGGAGTCAATCACTAAAATTGTTGCTCATAGAGACAGTACTGTTCACTATGGGAAATTGAAAAATGTTCAGGGGTTCAGATACTCTGTAAGTAAAAAAGAAGTGTATCCACCGATTATTTTAGTAGCTGAAAATGAGACAGCCTATGTGCATGAATATATGGACGAAGTGCTGAAATATATTTCTGAATTCATCCAGTTATTCATAATTACTTTATTG
Source organism: Bacteriovorax sp. (assembly GCA_041662705.1). Lineage (GTDB taxonomy): Bacteria > Bdellovibrionota > Bacteriovoracia > Bacteriovoracales > Bacteriovoracaceae > Bacteriovorax. The sequence goes on along the minus strand of JBAZRY010000008.1, from coordinate 2,696 downwards.
TCCAATTTGATTAATGACATGGTGATCGCTAAAAACATGAACGGAGAGTGGGGGTGGAGAACTCATTTACCTAAAAATTAGGTTTTCACGATTTACCCTATTATAGGCCGTTAAATCAAAAAATGTTATTTTTGGAGAATAAACAACAACAGGTTAGGACGATACTTGACTACCAAGTGGGTCGCATAGAACTTTGACCCTTTGGCGGAAGGTGTGGGAGTCGAACCCACATGCCCTTTCGGACGCGGGTTTAGCAAACCCGTGGCTTACCATTCGCCGCAACCTTCCTTTGCTTTAGCTAGGTACCGCTAAGTATATCAAATTATCCGGCTGCCGACCCGTTCTCATCTTCATTAAGCTATAATTACTTATGGCTACAATTTACCTCTTCCGTCACGGGCAAACCCACTACAACAAAGACCGCATCTTTACCGGCCACAAAGATTCCAAGCTTACTCCCACCGGCATCAAACAAGCCAAGCAATTAAGTCTGCTTCTCAAAGACAAAAAAATCGAAATTGCTTATCATTCCCGTCTTTCCCGTTCCAAAGACACTCTCCGCCAGGTTCTCAAATCACATCCCGAATGCAAACAGATTTACAAAGATGACCGAATCATCGAACGAAATTATGGAAAATTGTCCGGTTTTGCTCACCAAACTATCATCAACGAATTTGGCCAAAAACAATTTGATAAATGGCACCGTTCTTGGGACGAACGTCCTCCTCAAGGTGAAAGTTTTGCAGATGTTGCCCTTAGAGTAGGGGATTTTGTCAAAGACTTAAAATCAAAATATTCCGGTAAAAACGTCTCAATTGTTATCTCAGCCCATGGAAACTCCATCCGGGCTTTTCGAAAAATTATGGAAAAATCCACCGAATCTGAAGCCTCCTCCTGGAAAATCCCCTACGATCAATATTTCGAATATAAAATCTAATTCTATTATCCTTCAAAATCCAAAAATTTCGGTATTAACTCAGCCAACAATTCTTTACCCAAACTAGTCCTGAATCTTGGTCCCCTCCGTGTATTTAAATCTATTTCCACGTATCTAGCCCTGCCTTCTTTGTCAAAAGTCGGCCTCACCATTCTTACATCAATCGCCCCCAAGGTATCCGCTTCCATTAAAATTATTTCATCCAAATCTTCAAGCGCTTCCACCCTATCGTGAACTGAGACCAAATGAACCACTCTGTCTCTTTGTCCTGGTGTCAATATCCCCATCACTTCTTCCCCATCAACAAATTCTCTTGCCATCTCCGCCCCCACAATCATATGTCTGGCTTTTCTATCTTGTACCACTTCATATTTACCCGAATCACCCTTAAAAAGCCCGTAATAACCAATATCATGCAACCAGGCTGCCGTCGGAATCACCATCAAATCCGCGTTTACAGATCTAGTTATTAATTTTGCATAATGGACTACAGCCCTGGTATGAGGTACGTCCCAACCAATTCTCCCTTTTTCTAAAAATTGCATTGCGTATCCTTCTGCCAATGCCATCAAACGTTGTCGGCCTGCTTCTATCATATCAAATTATACCATCCCTTACGACCAATATTTTGAGTATCGAATTTAAAATTATACCTCAACAAAAATTTCATCAGGATATTTTTCCTGCAAAAGTTCCATAGTCCTGGCTCTGACTTTCATTCTGATATCCTCAGGTGGATAGTTAAAGGTAGAAGAAACTCCCTCAACCTCTATCACATTTCCAACTCTTGAAACCAATGCCATATCAACTTCATCCCCATCCAACAGCCTTTCTCCTATTTGATCGTCGCTTAAATCTCTAAAGGCAGGTATTACATATCTGACAATATCCCTATGTCCTATACTCGGCCTATCCCCAATCACCAACATTTCTCCTGCTCTAACCAGCTTGTGAGGGTAATATTTTTTTTCACAAATGCTTGTCATATCAAATTATACCATCCCCTAGGTCATTTTCAACTCTTCTTCAATCTCCATCAATCTGTTATATTTGACCACTCGCTCCCCCCGAGTTGGCCCGACTTTAATATATTTCGATCCTACTGCCACCGCCAAATCCACCAAAAAAGTATCATCCGTTTCTCCACCGCCTCGATGGGATGGAATTGTCGGTAATCCGTGGACTTTTGCCAAAATACAGCAATCTATTGTCTCCGATACTGTTCCTGCCTGATTTAATTTAATTAAAATTGAATTGGCTGCCTTTGTATCAATAGCTCTTTGCCAGCGCTTACTATTTGTCGCCGTCAAATCATCGCCGATATTCAAAACTCCCGAAGGCAATTTTGCTGTCAATTTTGTCCAATTTTCCCAATCATCTTCAAAGAGCATATCTTCCACCGTCGCTATCGGATATTTTTCTATCCATTTCAACCAATATTCAATCAAATTTTCTCCATCCATGCTAACTCCGTCTCTGTCCAAGTTATATTTTCCGTTTTGATAAAACTCACTCGCTGCCGCATCTATTCCCAACACTGCATCCTCACCCGGCCTTAATCCCAGTGATTCTATTGCCTCCACCAAATATTTTAATGGTTTTTCATTACTCTCAATCCCGTCCGGTGCATAAGCCCCTTCATTTCCCACATTTGTTGATAATCCATTTTTCTTCAGCACCTCTCCTAACTGGCTATAAATTTCCTGATTCCTCTCGATAGCTGCTTTTGCACTTTCCAACCCTTTTGGCATACACAAAA
>JBAZRY010000007.1:6750-19916 GCA_041662705.1 Bacteriovorax sp. | reverse complement strand
ATTCCAACGATCGAATCATTTTAAAGAGCCCTGACATGTTCTCCATTTATGACAAGATCATTCAGGCACGTCAAACAAGAACAGAAGAAGCCCTTCAACACCTAGAAGAATATGGCTTTGACTTTCTATGCAGCGACACGAAAGATCAAAATGGATGTGCAAGGATTGGACAATCCAAGCTCTTTCCTATTAACTTCCCACTTTTTGAAAAGAAAAAAGCCCTTTTTTGCGACGAATGGTGCAAAAAAGCCAAACAAATTTACATCGCGCAAAATGACATTGCATTGCATTTGCAAATGATCAGCACGATCCCTTCCTCACAAGATCTGTTCTCTGGAATTGCTGAAAATTACACGCATTTGGATGAACTATGGATTTGGATCCCCCAAGATTCATCCCACGCAGAAGCCCTTTTAGCGACATTTTTAAATTCCATGCTGGAGTCTCCGAGAATCAAAGAAAAAGCGGTTAAAATTGAAGTGCATGCAGACGAAAATGGTCGATTAGAAAGAATATTCAAACATAATTTTCTGCCCCTTCCGATTGAGAACATCGAAGGACAAAAGAAAAATTTTGCTGTGATCTATGTGAAGGCTGGAACACTTAACTCAAGAAAGTCGATGGTTTCGCCCTATTTACCAAGAAAAGTATCGTAAAAAAAACAGCCCCTGGCCCTATTCGGGACAGGGGGCACTTAAGTGATATTACTATCTATTCTACGCGAGCGCCATTTTCTTCAAGAATTTCGAGATTAACTCTAATTCCATTTCGGCTTGCTACGGACATTAGAAGGGTGCGAATCGCATTAATTGTCTTACCCTTTTTCAATAATGAGAGTTTGTGTTCCCCCAATTTCATTTATCTGAACCTTATCTGGATGATCAACAAGGTTCTTCACTATATATGCCACGAATTCTTTCATAACTTTCCTGATTCTTTTAAACAAATTCTCTATTAGTAACGCGGTATGCAGATGCCGATTTTAGGTTAACCGACATATAAATAATAATCTAGAGGAAAAAAAATGACCGAAAATCTTCCGGTAATGGTGCATTAAATTCCATCACTTCACCCGATCTTGGATGAGTGATTCTCATCATACACGCATGTAGCATTTGACGCCCTGCCCGAAACTTCTCATTGGCGCTTTTACTGCCATAAAGGGCATCTCCAAGCACGGGTGCATTAACTGAACATAAATGCACACGGATCTGATGGGTCCTTCCGGTCTTAATATCCACTTGAACAAGAGATAGCTTTTCTTTTACCGACAAGGTCTCAATGTGAGAGATGGCTTCTCTTCCAGTCTCAATGATCGCCATTTTTTGACGATGAACCGGATGGCGGCCAATGGGAGCATTGATGATCTGCTTGCCCGGGTTCCCAATTGCAATCGCAAGGTATAACTTTTTAACTTCTCGCTTAGAAAACGATTCGATGAGCCGTGTTTGAGAATAGGTGTTTTTGGCAGCTATTAACACGCCTGTCGTGTCCTTATCCAGCCTGTGGACGATTCCGGGGCGCATACTTGTTTCTTGCCCTTCCAAGTCCTTACAGTGATAAATAAGCGCATTGACAAACGTGCCTGTCCAATGTCCGGGAGCGGGATGTACCACAAGCCCTGCCGGCTTATTAATGACCAAGATGTCATCATCTTCATACAGGACATCAAGAGGAATGTTTTCGGGCAGGATTTCGCTTGTTTGTTCAGCTGCAAACTCGACCTCGATCTCATCATTAATTACCGGAACAAATCTTTTCTTGGCGGGGTTCCCATTTATAAGCACTAATCCTTGCTCGATTAGTTTTTGAAAATATGTGCGGGAGTAAATACCTTTAAACCTGGCGGCTAAAAGCTGGTCTAAACGAAGATTCGCTTCGTTTTCTTCAATAAAAATAATTTCTGTATCATTCATGGGGGAAAAGCACTAGGGGAATGGTTTTAAAAGGGAAGTTCGGTTCTAATTTTGTCAGCAAACTATAGATACTGGCCTCAGTATTATGGAGCTGTTCCTGATCGATCGATTGATTGAGTTTTTTCCCGATAAAAGTGCCGTTTGGCCCTCTTACCTCTGTTAAATAATCAGAATCAGGCGAAAAAAATCGATCATAATCTTTAGAGGATTTAATAAGTGCAATCAAGACTGCATCAATGGGCAAGCCAAGAAATAACTGAAGATCGGTCATGATTTCCCTTCAGCGTCTCTTGCTGCTTGTCTTTGCATTTCTTTGAGTCTATCTTGGTGATTCTTCATCTCATTGACAATGTTTGTGGCAATTCCTTCCATCATCGCTTTATAGAGAGTCGGTGCTTTTGTTTGAAGTTCACTCATCGACCCAATCGTTGTACTGGCATTAAAATCACCACCAGCAGCTCCAGCGGGAGCTCCCGTTGAGGTTGCGCTACTTGTAGCTTGACTATCCGATACAGCTGCCGTTGAATCTATTTCACTCATACACACCTCTTGCAGTTAGACCTTATAAATCTATTATAGCACAATTCGATTTAAAAAATAACTATCACAATTCCTTAATTGAATTATATATAGTAATAATTTCATCAAAAGCGAACCCTTTCCGTGCTACAATGGCTATGGATTTTTGCCCTTTCTTTCGATTTTTGATCAAAAGCTCGCGTATCACAGCTTCCCTAACTTCTTTAGGATAAGCCGCTTCTTTATCAAACTCGACGTTTTCGCCCACCTTTTGACGAAGGGAATAGCGAATCCAGGAGGGACTCTTTTTCTTCCGAATCCCTTGTTGAATATAGCGTTCTACACTCTCATCATCATTTAAATATCCAAGTTTTTGGATTTCAGTAAGCGTTTCTTCTATTCGATCTTCTGCGAGCCCAAGCTTGGAAATCAGCTGTTTTAACTCATGGGTGAAATAAGTCCTTCGACTTAGGCGATCATAAGCTAGGGCCTTAATCTGGCGTATTTCCCATTGGTCCCACGCAGAAATCCATGCCTCATTTGAGACATAGGATCCCGGCAGATCGCAATTTTTGACTAAAGAACTCGCTATTTCACGAAAAACATCCTCATCCACCAAGATTTGAGAAAATCTATACTTAGATGGATGGGGCACGCACACAACCTTGATCAAGTCGTACTCACTTTTTTCACGGCACGGCTTGCTATCTTAATCCCCTTGGCACTGACCCCTTTGACTAAAAAGGTGTTAAAAACAAAATCCATCGCTGAGATCTTTTGTTTTACTTTAGGGACAAAGACGATGTGCATTTTTGCATCCGAATTTGTTGTGAGATGCTCCAAGTGCATATTTTCTTCAAGGAAGCGATAGGATTTATCCAAAATGAATTTTTCAACAATAAACCGCTTCGCATAAGCCATAAGGGTCTTAGGATCCTTATAAATCACATTGAATACAGTTTTCTTATCCGCAACACCGACGAAAAGCACTTTTTGTTTTGCAATGTATTGTTTTTCAGGAATGTTCATGACAGAATAAGTGCCATCTTCAAATAGAATCAGTATTTTATCAAAATTAGTACATTCCAATAGATGGGGGCCTGCAATTTTGGTTCCGACAAAGCCCGTTTCCGGATCAAATCCTACTTTCATGGATTTTGTTTGAATGGCCCTTAAGTCCAGCTGCCTGATTTCTTCGATTTTAGTTTTACGCGCAAAAAGCTTCCCATATTGCTTGAGGAGACCTTTAATGAAATTGATCGTGAACTTTTTCATGTTCTTTAGATCTTTTTCAATTCGGGCAATCTCTTCGAGCAGTTCGCTGATTTCTTTTTCATTTTTTTCAATATCAAAACGGGAAATTCTGCGGATAGGAATGCTCAATAAGCGCTCTCTATCATCTTCTGTCGGAACGCGGTTCAATTTATTATGATAAGGAATCAAACCATCCATAATCGCTTGATGCACAGCTTCATAACTGCGTTTAGTTTCAATGTCCTTATAGATCCGATTTTCGATGAAAATTTGTTCAAGTGTCTTATTGAATACTTTTTCATGCAATCTTCCAAGCTCAATTTCAAGCTCTCGCTGTAAATACCCTTGCAGTTTTTCGGCATGGAATTTTAGCATCTCCTTGACGTCAGCTTCCCAAGGATAATTGTCTTTAATCACAATAAGCTGGGATGTCAGGGAAACTTGGCACTCAGTAAATACATAAAGCGCATCAATGAGCTCTTCAGCATATTGTCCACGCGGAAGCTTGATCTCGACTTCAACTTTATCTGATGTATAGTCATTGATCGACTCGATCCGGATCTTCCCTTTTTTCGCAGCTTCATCAATCGATCGGATCAAGGATTCTGTCGTCGTTCCATAGCAAATCTCTGTAATAACAAGTGTTTTTGGATCTCTTACTTCAATTTTTGCCCGAAGTTTGACCTTGCCTCTGCCATGATCATATTCTGAAGCATCCATAATGCCGGCTGTCGGGAAGTCCGGAACCAATGTGAAGTCACGCCCTTCTAAAATAGCAATTTCTGCTTCAAGCAGCTCGACAAAATTATGAGGAAGAATATGCGTGCTCATTCCCACCGCAATTCCATCTGCCCCTTGCATCAGCAAGAGAGGGATTTTTGCAGGCAATACAAGAGGTTCTTTGTGACGACTATCATAGGATAATGCCGTCTCTGTCAGGTCAGGATTGAACATCGTCTCTTTTGAAAGTTCCGAGAGCCGTGTTTCAATATAACGAGCAGCTGCTGAGGGGTCACCTGTGTAAAGATTTCCAAAGTTCCCCTGCTTATCAAGCAAATAGTTCTTATTTGCCAAATTGACAAGCGCTTCATAAATGGGAGCATCTCCGTGCGGATGCAATGCCATTGTTTGTCCCACCACGTTTGCCACTTTATGCAATTTGGCATTTTCCATCTGAAATAGCGTATAAAGGATCCGTCTTTGTACCGGCTTCAATCCATCCACAATATTCGGTATGGCTCGATCCAAAATAACGTAGGAAGCATATTTCAAATAGTGGTCTTCCATGACATGTTTTAAATCACCCATTGATGCGCGCCTCCACAAGTTCCGTCACAGATTTTACTTCTTCTTCTTCGTTGATCAAATTCTTCATGATGAAATTCTTCCGCTCAGGCGTATTTTTTCCCATGTAAAATTCAAGTGTCGGCTTAATATCGGAGAAATTATTCACCATTAACTTAGTCAACCGGATATTTTTATCGATGAACTGTTTAAATTCATCCGGAGAGATCTCTCCAAGTCCCTTAAAGCGGGTAATTTCGACCCCTTTCTTTAAGGCTTTGATCGCAGAATCTCTTTCATCTTCTGAATAGCAATAATAGGTTTTTTCTTTATTACGCACCTTGAAAAGAGGGGTCTCCAATATGTAAAGGTGTCCATTGATCACAAGACTTTCAAAATAAGTAAGGAAGAATGTGATCAGCAAATTACGAATGTGCATTCCATCGACGTCAGCATCAGTTGCAAGAATGATCTTATTGTACCGAAGATTATTGATATCCTCTTCCACATTCAACGCACTCATGAGATTGTACATTTCTTCATTCTTATAGAGCTGATCAAGCTTGAGCCCGTGCACGTTCAAAGGTTTCCCTCTTAAGGAGAATACCGCCTGGGTCAAAGGGTCTCTTGAAGCGACGATAGAGGCGCTTGCAGAATCCCCTTCTGTTAAGAAAATAACTGAATCATCTCCACGAGCAGACTGATCATGATAATGGAATTTGCAGTCGCGCAATTTGGGGATTTTAAAGGAGATTTTCTTTTGTTTTTCCCGCGCTTCTTTCTTGACCGATGCAAGTTCTTTGCGTAGTTTCTCGTTGAATACAATGCGCTCAATGATTTTACTGGCTTTATCAGGAAACTGAAAAAGCAGTTTCATGACTGCATCTTTCACTTCTTGAACGATTGGCCCACGGATATCGGCATTACCAAGCTTGTTTTTGGTCTGGGATTCAAAAATGGGATCTTTGACCTTCACAAGAACAGTGCCGACTATACCTTCCCGGACATCCATCCCTTGAAAGTTCTTCTTCGCAAATTCATTGACCCCTTTTAAAATACCTTCCCGGAATGCAGAAAGGTGAGTTCCGCCATCTGCTGTGTACTGACCATTAACAAATGAAAAGTAACTTTCTCCGTAACTGTTAGTGTGCAAAAAAGCAAATTCAATGGATTTACCGCTATAATGCAAGGGCTCATAGAGTTGATCGTCTTTAACTTCTTCATTCAATAAATCAAGCAGTCCATTCTCAGATGCAATCAATTCCCCGTTAAAATCAACAGTCAGTCCGGTATTCAAATAGGCATAATGCCACATTCTTTTGAGTAGATATTCATTTTCAAACTTAAACTTCTTAAAGATCTCGACATCCGGAATAAACTCGACATAGGTGCCTTGAGGCTCTTTTGACTTACTAAGTTTTTGGTCCTGCAATATCCCTTGAGAAAAGCTTGCCTCGAACATTTGGCCATCGCGATAGCTTCGAACAAGAAAATGACTGGAAAGAGCATTGACAGCCTTCGTTCCGACCCCGTTTAGTCCAACAGAAAACTGGAATACATCATCATTATATTTAGCACCGGTATTGATCTGACTCACGCAATCGATCACTTTACCAAGTGGAATTCCCCGCCCGTAATCACGAACCTGAATTTTTCCGGTTGCATAATCCACCTGAACTTCAATTTTCTTTCCTTGCTTCATGATGAATTCATCGACGCTATTGTCGATGACTTCTTTTAACATGATATAAATACCATCATCGGGATGAGAGCCATCCCCTAACCGTCCAATATACATGCCGGAGCGCAAGCGGATATGCGCAAGCGCATCTAAAGTTTTGACAGTGCTTTCGTCATATTTTTTTGTCATTTGAATCCTTGAAAAAATTGACTATCTTTAGCCGAGGTTATGAAGAGTAATCTTTTGAGTCAATTCTTAAAACCCAAAACTCTCTTTAACCTTTATTTTTCACCACTGAGTCACTGAGATCACTGAGAAGCAATAAGAAAATTGAGAAAATAAAAAAATCTCAAGCTTCTCACTACGTCTCAGTGATCTCGGTGGCTCAGTGGTGATTTATTACAAAAGGTGGGTAAAAAAAAACCAGCACTCCGAAGAGTGCTGGTGAAACGAAAAACGAACGAGGACGATTTCTAAAATTCTTAGAAATCAAATCCAACAGACAATGTTAGACCTTGAAGGGCAACATCTCCAGTACTCTTCCAGCTTGATGTCGCATCAGTGTTGTCGCCGTATGAATCAGCAACCCAGTATCTGTGCTGGTTGAACAGGTAGTGGTGTTCCCATGCAAGTTCAATAACGACTGGGTAGCAATCGCAAGCCATTGTCTTATAACGCACACCAAGGCTAAGATCTGTAATGAATCTTGTGTTGTGGTTATCTTCTCTGATTTGATCTTCATATCTTAGTGGTGTAGTTGTACCAGCAGTAAGAAGTAGATCATTTCTTAACTTAGTTGTGCCCCAGATAGCAGAAGCAGCTCCACGGCCTACTAAGCTAAAGCCTTCACAAAGATGGAAATCTGTATCAAGACCGATACGTACCCCAAATCCTTTGAAGTGGTTTTTGTGCTGCCAAGCTGCACCAGTGTAGGCGCCTTCACCGAATGTAGTTGTGCCTGTTGCACCAACAGCATCTCTGAAACGCTCTTCGATGTCAGCAACTCTAAAGCCTGCATGGGGTCTAAACATTAACGCGCTATCGCCACAGCAAAGCCATTTGCCGAATTCGATATCTACTGTGTCATACTTAAACTTGTTTGCAGCAAAGAAGGTGACCACATCGCCATCAGCAATTGAACTTACTACGAAACCGTCAAGAACGGGAAATCCGGCAGAGTATGTTCCTGCTGGTGTTGTATCTCCGACGACTTCTGTTCTACCTTTAGCACTTGTGTGGAAGTGTGTCCAGTCTACATTGACACCCCAGCATGTGCGTGGAAGATCAAAGCCAACGCCTACACGAAAGCCGCTCTTTAGATCGAATGAGAGATCATGATATTTTTCTTCACTTACAAAGCTGTTTGCACCCAATCCAGCTCTACTAAATTTATCATTCGCGTATTGAAAGTCATCGCCGCTAGCTTTCCAGTAAAGCCAAGCCGCGTTGAATGATAGGTTATCGCACCAGTTCGCGCATGGGTTGCATGCAGGAGCAGGACAGCAATTATTGTTGTTAACGTAGTAATCAGCGACAGCAAAACTTGAGATACCGATTGAGAGGGCAGCTCCCGTAGCCATCAGTTTCTTTACGAAACTCGACATAGCACACTCCTTTTAGGATGTTTAGATGAATAAGTGCACAATATTGAATAATGAAAATTATTTCTACTCTTTTTTTTCAATGTAATGATTTTTTTTTCAGAGGCCCATGTAAAAAACCCTTTAGGCTTGTCCTTAACAAGGGAATATGGATAATTAAAAACCAACCTTAAGTCAGGATTAAAATGCCAAAAGATTCTTTTTTTAAAGATAAAACCCTATTAATTACCGGTGGAACCGGCAGTTTGGGACGCGCTCTTTCCAAATGGTTAATTGAGGAAGGAAGCTGTAAAAAAGTCATCATTTTTAGTCGGGATGAATGGAAACAATGGGAAATGGAACAATCCCATCCTTGTTTTCGCGATCCTAAATTCCGTTATTTTCTTGGGGATGTTCGCGATGAAAAAAGATTAGCCAGAGCCTTTAATGAAGTCGATATCGTCATCCACGCAGCTGCCCTCAAACAAGTACCTGCAGCCGAATATAACCCAACTGAGTTCATAAAAACGAACATCAATGGCGGTGTAAATGTGATTGATGCAGCGATTGCTGCCGGAGTTAGAAAAGTCATTGCGCTTTCTACTGACAAGGCTGTAAACCCTATCAACCTATATGGCGCGACCAAACTCTGCTCTGACAAACTATTTGTCGCGGCAAACTCCTATGTCGGAGCTCGCGGATTTCCTTCACTCAGCGTGGTTCGATATGGAAATGTTGCAGGAAGTCGCGGGAGCATTATCCCCTTTTGGAAAAAATTGATCGATACAACATCCGGACCCATTCCCATTACAGATAAACGGATGACAAGATTCTGGATCAGCCTTCAAGAATCCGTCGAATTTGTCGTTAAATGCCTTAAAGAATCCAAGGGCGGAGAAATCTTTGTTCCCAAAATTCCAAGTGTTAAAATTTCTGAACTTGCCTCGATCATGGCGCCCAACCGAAAAACTGAAGTGATTGGAATTCGTGCCGGAGAAAAACTCCATGAGCTTATGATCGGCGTTGATGATGCTCGGCATACGGTGGACTTTGGCGACCACTATGTCATTCTTCCACCAAGATCCCAGGATTTTCCAGAACTTATGAATAAATTTTTGTCAGATAAAAAAAACGTATTCTTAGAGGATGGCTTTGCTTATACGTCAGACACAAATACCCAATGGATTAAAGGAGATGAATTAAAAAATCGATTAGCACAAGTGATACGCGACGAAAATCTTTAAAATCGGTATACCTTACATTATAAAATTTAGGTAGGCATATGCGGATCGGTGTCGTTGGAATCAATCATAAGCTGGCAGATCTTTCTTTAAGAGAAATACTGGCAAAAGCTTTCCAAAAGTATTTTGGGACCGATCAGAATTGCTTTTCTTTTTCCTATGTCATGTTGTCTACCTGCAATCGAATTGAACTCTACTTCACCTCATCTGATCTTGCCGAGACACATACAAGCATCCTATCGCTCCTTAAAAAAGAGATCGAACAAGATTGTGATCAAAAATTATATTCTTATTTTGGATTGGAATGCTTTCTGCATCTTTCGAAAGTTACTGCCGGATTTGATAGCGCGATCATGGCAGAAACAGAAATACAGGGCCAAGTCAAACAGTCCTATGAGCATGCTCAAAAGTCAAAACGACTACCCTCGACGCTCCATTCCCTATTCCAAAAGTCTCTTCAGATCGCAAAGTTTATCCGATCAAAATACAATCTTGGACGAGGAATGCCGGATATTGAACATGCTATTTTCCAAACCGGAACGCACTATTTTAAAACCCCTCGTGAAAAATCTATTTTATTCATTGGCTCTTCTGCCATTAACAAAAAAGTTCTGGATTTCCTCCACCAAAAAGGATGCCAAAATATTACCCTTTGCAATCGAACAGAAGAAAATGCCGAAAAAATCGCAGCTGAATATCAAATCCCGACCTTACCTTTTGAGCAGCTATCCCGCTGGAAAGAATTTGATTGGATCATTTTGGGAACAAATGCCCCTCACTATTTAATTCATGAGAAAGATTTGAAAGAAACAAGCTCAAAGCTCATCATCGACCTGTCGCTCCCCCGAAATGCCGATCCCCGGATCGGACAACTCCCAAAAGTTCAACTCCTAAATATCGATCAGATCAACCGGATGCTTAAATTCCGCAGAAAATGGATCGATTCCACCTTTATAGAAGCCGAAGAAGAAATCCACTCCCTCGTCCATAAACAGCTCCTCCTGCAGCTCGGAAAGCAATCACGCATCCTCGAATTCCAAGCCATCTAAACAGCCAGAACAGTCCCTTCGACCTCTTAACGGGAAATAAAAAATCTCTATTTAAGAAAAAAATAACAGGATATTAGGATAGTCAGGATTTTGTGTGAACTATCCTGACTATCCTAATATCCTGTTATTTTTTTCTTCATAAGAGACTCTAAGACTTAGAAGCTTTGCTTTTTGTCTTAGTCTTTGTGTTTCAAAAAAAATTAGACCCCTGCTTTGCCAGGGTATTAATTATCCTAGAAGTCGGCTTTGCCGGGGAATCTTGGGAAAGGGATCGTGTCGCGGATGTTTTCCATACCGGTTGCAAACTGGACCAAACGCTCAAATCCAACGCCATAGCCGCTATGGGGTACAGATCCATATTTACGCAGTTCCAGATACCACCAATAAGGAGCTGTATCCATTTTTAGCTCCTTCATCCGTCTTTCGATATGATCCAATCGCTCTTCACGCTGACTTCCACCGATGATTTCTCCGATCTTAGGAACAAGCACGTCCATGGCAGCAACAGTTTTGTTATCTTCATTTGCGCGCATATAGAAGGATTTAATGTCTTTTGGATAATCTGTAATGATAACCGGCTTATTAAAGTACTCTTCTGCAAGATATCGCTCATGCTCAGACTGAAGATCAATCCCCCACTTCACAGGAAATTCAAAGTTCTTGCCCGCTTTTTCAAGTACACGGACAGCGTATGAATAAGTCGCGCGCTCAAATGGCGTATTGATAACGGCCGTTAGACGCTCGATCAGTCCGGCAGAAACGTGCTTATCAAAAAACTGCATATCTTCTTTGCAGTTATCTAAAAGATATTGCAAGACGTACTTCAAATAGCCTTCTGCGTTATCCATATTATCTGTGATATCAGCAAAAGCCATTTCGGGCTCGATCATCCAAAACTCAGCTAAATGGCGGGAAGTATTGGAGTTTTCCGCACGGAAGGTAGGCCCGAATGTATAAATATCCGATAATGCAGATGCATAAATTTCTCCATTCAACTGTCCGGAAACAGTCAAAAAAGCTGGCGTCGCAAAAAAGTCCTGATCGAAATCGACTTTTTTATCTGCAGTTTTTGGAACATTATTCAATGGAAGCGTGGTCACCTGGAACATTTTTCCGGCCCCTTCACAGTCAGATGCCGTAATGATAGGGGTTTGAACATAGAGAAAATTGCGTTCCTGGAAATACTTATGAGTTGCAAAGGCAAGGGCGTTCCTTACACGGGCAACAGCTCCAATCGTATTGGTACGTGGTCGCAAATGCGCAATCGAACGTAAAAATTCAAAAGTATGCCGTTTTTTCTGAAGCGGATAGGTTTCAGGATCGCAAGCTCCAATGATAGTCATTTCGCTTGCATGCAGTTCAAGATCTTGTTTATCACCCGGACTCTTCTCTAATCTGCCACTTGCTGAAATCGACACACCGGTCGATAACTTTTCCATAATCTTGTCATAGCCAGGCATTTTTGCATCGGCGACAATTTGAAAATTGGAAAGCATGGAGCCATCATTAATCTCAATAAAACTGAACGTCTTTTGATTTCTTACTGTACGAACCCAGCCTTTAACATTCACTTCAGTTCCGATTGCCGATGGTCGATTGGGGTCTGCATATTTGATTTGCTTTAAGCGTTGACGCATAGTTAATTACCTTCTGACATTTGTTTTAAGGTTAAAATTTCTTCTTTCCAAACGGCTGGGCCTTCTGGAGTTTCAAGGTAAAGAGGTAAGTGTTTTGTTCTTGGATCTGTTACAAGGAATCTAAATGATTCCCATCCTATTTCTCCACCACCTAGGGATCGATGCCTATCCACGCGAGATCCAAGCCCCTTCGCGGAATCATTTACATGAAATGCATTGAGATATTGCAAACCGACTTGGGCTTCAAAAGTTTTCAAAGTCTCATCCCAAGCTTCTTTTGTTCGGATATCATACCCGGCCGCAAAAATGTGGCAGGTATCGATACATACACCAATAGGAAATTTGTTTTTTACACCTTCGATAATAGCTCCCAGCTGTTCAAATCTCCAGCCGACAGCTGAACCTTGACCGGCAGTGGCTTCCAATATGATCTTAGTCTTACCCTTGCAGATAAGGTCTTCCATGCCGATCAAACTTTCAATAATGCGTGCAATACAAACTTCAGCCGGATCTTTAAGCGCTGAGCCCGGATGGAAGTTCAAATAAGTGATGTCTAGGGCATGGCATCTTTCCAATTCAAGACGAAAAGCGTGACGGCTTTTCAATAGAATTTCCGGATCAGGTGCTCCCAAATTGATCAAGTAGCTATCATGACTCATCACAGATGAGATCCCTGTTTTATCAAGCGCTAACTTCCAAGCTTCCTGGATCTCTTTTGTTATCGGCTTTGCGTCCCATCGTTTTTGATTGGAAGTGAATAGTTGAATCGTTGTCGCACCGATGCTCATCCCCTCATACAGCGCATTTTGAACGCCGCCTGCAGCAGAAGTATGGGCACCGATTAATAATTTTTGTGTTGAGTGCATAAGTCCTTAAGATTTCTCCATATTATCTCGACTTTTCTGATTTTTAGCATTAAGATTCAAACCAGAAAAAGGGATCAAATGACAACAGACACAACTCATACAGTCCACCGTTCTGCAAGCCGCTTTCTTTCCGGCACCT
>JBAZRY010000007.1:0-6740 GCA_041662705.1 Bacteriovorax sp. | reverse complement strand
GGAATGCTAAGAGACATAGCGATGGCCTTTGCATTTGGAACAGCCCCCGCACTTGCCGCCTTTATGGTCGCTTTCCGTTTTGCCCATTTAGCAAGGCGTTTATTTGGCGAAGGCAGTTTACAAAATACATTCATTCCTCATTTTGAAGAATTGCGCTTATCAAACCCCACACGCGCTTTTGCATTTTTTAGAGATCTGGCAGCAAGCTTACTCATCATTTTAGCTGTTTTAATTGGCGCCGGGATGACACTGCTCCATTTTATTTATCCATTGGAGTGGAGCAGCGAAACAAAACAAATTCTGCTCTATACAAGCTTGATGCTCCCCAGCCTTTTTTTCATATGTTTATATGGTTTGAATGCCGCCTTACTTGGATGTGAAAAGAAATTCTTTACCTCGGGAATTGCGCCTGTCGCTTTTAATTTAGTCTGGATAGCAGCCGCTCTTTACCTTTCCCCAATGCCCATCGAAAAGGCCATGATTGGATTAAGTATTGCCGTAATTCTTGGATGCCTCGCTCAATGGGCCGTCACTGTTCCTCAAACCCTAAAAATCCTTCCAAAAGATGAATTCCTATGTAAAGTAACACCATTTTCTCCTGATGTGAGAAATTTGATCAAACCTCTTTTACTTGCAAATTTTGGTGTAGCCGCATCTCAAATCAATAATGCACTGGATCCCCTATTTGCCCTTTTTGCAAACTCAGAAGGCCCCGCTTGGCTTTGGTTTGCCATTCGTGTTCAGCAACTCCCCTTGGCGCTTTTTGGAATTGCTTTGGCCAATGCCCTCATCCCTCCCATCGCACGCGCCATCAAAGCGGGCAATCTAGAACAATTCCATCACTTGTTTCACTTTGCAGTCAAACGCGTGCTTATTTTTACCGTTGTGACTACAGCCGCCATTTTTGCCACAGCGCCTAGTTGCATCAATCTTCTTTTTGGAAGAGGCCATTTTGATTTGGAATCGATAACAGGAACTGCAAATTGCCTGCTTGGTTATGGAATTGGCCTGTTTCCCATGGCCTATATCCTCATCGCAGCACCAGCCTTATTTGCCTTTGGTGATTACAAAACTCCGACAAAGGGAGCGAGCTTTTCAATGCTGCTTAACGTCGGACTCAACTCGTTATTTGTATTTACCTTTGCCTGGGGAAGCCCAAGTGTCGCTTTAGCCACATCAATCGCCGCCTTCTGGAATGCCTACTTTCTTTCACATGCCCTTAGCAAAAAAGCCGGCTACCTCAAAGATCAAACGCTATTGCCGGAACTTGGCAAAACACTTCTTATTTCAGGCGGAGCGCTTTTAGCTGTTTGGACTTTGGATTATTATTTATTCGGATCGGCTCCTGCACTACAACTTCTCATGAATGAGCCTCTTCAACTCCCTCACAATTTGTTCGCACAAGTCTTACAATTTACAGCTGAGGCCTTTATCTTTTGCTCTTTGGTGGGATTTTACTTTTGCAGAACCTACCTCAAATCGAGGTAGTACCATTAAGCTCATCTCGTTTAAGCTTAAGACGTTTAAGTATGCTTATAGAATTTTCATGCCCTTGGTCCGCTGCCATTTGTGAATATTTCATAGATGTTTCTATATCAAGTGCCCCCCGCTCATATGCACACCCCATCTTAAACTGAGCATACACATTTCCTTGATCAGCAGCTAATTTCAAATATTTAATAGCCTCTTTCAATTCTCTTTTCATCCAGTAATCAGAGCCTAATGCATATTGGCTTTCTAAATGGCCAAGATCGGCCGCCGCCTTAAGTAATTTACGATATAGCACCCGATTGCTGCTTTTGCCCTGAGCAGCGTTGTATATAGCTTCTGGAGTTCCTAAGTCTACCAGTTGTTTCTGAAATTCCGCTTCTCTACGTTCCAAAAGTACATTGATACCATTTACCCATATATTATCAGTGGTTAAATGTGCCTCGACATCCATTGCAACATATCTTGATTTTAGAGCTTCACCCATACTGTAAGATGGGTTATTGGATTCCATAAGGAGCCCTAAAAAGTATTTCTTTGCAATATCGGAACGTGTATTTGAACTTGAAAGATCATTGATGAGACCACTTAAGCAAAGTTGAATTTCATGATTCTTGGCGAGAGAAAGATGCTCAGAAGGCTGGCTTAATACTTGTTGAATATACTCTTTGCAAGATTTTTGATCTCCATTGGCAATCGCAAAATAGAGTAAAAATTGAGAGTCTAAACGATCTATTCCTTTAAAATGATTGGGTGCGACTTCTTTAATGTTATACCCGATAGAACCTTTAGGAGCCTCCTCCCATTTGACATCCATTACCAATACTCCTTTCCGAGGAGTTAATTTACCTCGCATGGACCTTACACTAAATTCTCCCGAAGAGGTTTTTTCTGAGATTAGCTTATCTTTAAGCTGAACCCCACCCACTACTTTTGACTCTACCCTATCAACTTCTAGCTTTTTTTTAAGTTTTGTTTCTATTTTTTTTAACTGCTGAACAACATTTTGGTCATCCCTATAAATATGCTTCAAAGATTCGACCTGGTCCAATACCATTATTTTACGTGTGGAAGATTGATCGTATCCATTCTCAATAAGCTTGTAATTTCTCAATAAGGACTTTAATTTAGTATCCGCTTCCATTCCAGTAATTAATTCTTTCGGCAAAATAATTTTTGAAATAGCCCAAAGACTACTAAAAGCGCATGAGCCCCCAATTTGTGGTCGCGAGTAGTAGTTGGACTTCTCGTCGGCTTTCTCCGGCTCTCCAAGCGTCTCTAAACAAAGATAGAGAGCCTCTATTCTTCCACTTATAGATTCGTTTTCATTTGTCTTAAGGTTGAAACCAGCCTGGAGTTTTAACTGATCAGTCAAGCAAGATCTAATTGGAATGCCGCCTCCGTCTGCAATACTGGAATAAGTTTCAAAAAAATGACAATCATCACCCAAAAGTTTTTCGCTTGGAATGTTATTAATGCATGCTATCGTTTGATATTTATGAGGCTCTGATAAGCTTTTTGGGTGAAATTTAATATTATCTATACCTACCCCTGTATTTGCAAATTCCATTTTGAAGGTCCCATCATTATTACGTGTAAAACGCATGATCATTGCATGCCCAGATTTGCCAGGATTACATGATTGTGCATCAATTAAGATGGACTCTCCAGGCTTTAATCCGCTGACTCCAGCTTTCATCAGCTGAGATCTTTCTCGTGTCGAACGCATAAAATGGAATTTACCCCTAGTTACAGGAATATACGAACCTACCGCATCCTTTAAAGGTGCATATTCAGCCCCCATTTTTTCTAAATGATTTCGAAAGGTAATAAATTCAACATTAGAATACGTTCCTTCGTCTTGGAAGAGTTGTTCTTGCGTAAGATTAATTTCATCGTAGTCGTTTCTATTCAATTGAAACCGTTCAGGTAGTACTTTATTGAATAGAACCCTGCATTTATGAACTACTTGAGCAAGAGGTTTTTTTTTAGCGACTAGGTCTTCCAACTGATTTAAGTCCTTAAATCTGGAAGAAGACTGAGAAGTCGAGGAAGATTGTGTTTTTGTCTTAGGCTCAAAGAAATTAATAATTTGAGATTTCGCAGCGTGCATATTATTTATATGATCTTGAAATCCCATATAGCCTCCTGTTATAACATAATATTATTATAACATGTATTTTAATAACTAAAACAACTATTTTATAATTAATATAATAGCAAAACAGAAAAGGCGGATACTGAATAAGAAAATGCTATATGGCTAAACGCACGCCAAGTGAAATTAGTTGGGAATTATGAAAAATACAGAGGAAAAACGCAGATACTTAGTATATCGAATTGTATGGAGAATAGAGGAGAAAGCAAATCCCCGAGGGGATTTGCTTTGGAGCGAAATTAGTTAGAGTGCGCGAGGAAGTCGCAGATCTCTGATAGGTTAAGTTCGATTGGCCAAGGCATTTGCTCTTGGACAGGAACTGCCATCAATTGACCTGAAAAACCGTCGCGGTCTAGAGTCATGTACTCAGGAATGTTGCGGCTTGGGTTATCAAGCGCTTCGTTCACTGCTTTAACTTTACGTGACTTCTCTTTAACTGAGATGACCATTCCTGGGCAAACGTGGAAAGAGCGTCTATCGACTTTTTTCCCGTCAACCATGATATGACCATGAGAGACTAATTGTTGTGCTGCAAAAATTGTTGTAGCAAACTTCAAACGGCAAACCATTACATCCAAACGGCATTCTAGGTATTCTGCCAAAAGATTAGCAGTGATCCCTTCTCTTGAAGCAGCTTTTTTGTAGTAATTTACTAGTTGAGTTTCGCTCAACATGCCGTAAATTGCTTTTAGCTTCTGTTTTTCTTCTAGCTGCATGCCGTAATCGGATTTTTTACGACGGCGTGCGCCGTGCATACCCGGTGGATTCGGCTTGTGTAGGAGCGGGTTGCGCAGTCTACCAAAAATGTTAACACCAAAGCGACGTGCAATACGATTGCGATTGCCAATATAACGACCCATTCAATACTCCTTAAGTACTCCTGAAGACATTTTGTATTTCATTATTCACATTTCACGTTGCTCAACTACGCAAAATATTCAGCGACAGGAGGTGCTGCGGTTTTTTCGCGAGAGCGCGAATACTCCAGGCTGATAAGGTACAAATTTTCTCACAAATTATCAATTTTCCGCAAGTCAAGAAAATCTATAAGTGTCATCGAATTAAGAGAGTGCCTTCAAAATGTAAAATCTATATGTTATAAATATGGCACACTCAACCAACAAGCGGATCTCCGCACTTAAACAAATCGCAGAAGAAATTTCTTCTATTACTAGCGCTGAGGAGCAAATTCCTCTTCTCAGTAAGGGATTTGAACTTTTTTCTCTGGAAACCGAACGTTTGAGCAATGCATACGCTCACTTACATACACAATTCAGAAAAGTGAACCAAAAGCTCGAAGAGACTAATGAACGCTTAAGCGTAAAGATTCAGGAGCTGCATGTGTTAACCAATTACTTGGACAATATTTTAAGTCGGATGTCTCAAGGTCTAATCTTTATCGACTTGACCGGCAGCATGACGACTTATAATGAAGCTGCAGAAGAAATCCTGGAACAGCCTGTAACAAAGCTCATTTATCAAAAATTTTCTGATTTTTTCGAAGATGATCAATTCGGCTATTCCATGAGCCGCGCGCTAGCAGACAAAAAAGCCCCCAAGATCACGCATATTTCCCTTGCCTTTGCAGATGGAAAACAAAAAGAAGTCGAAGTCTCTACGACATTTGTTCGGCATAAAAAAGGGCAGGAAACAGAAAATCTTGCCGAGGGCCTAATCGTTCTGCTGCGCGACATATCCGAAGTTAGACAGCTGCAGATCTTGGCAAGCCGAAATGATAGAATGAAGGCGCTCGGCGAAATGGCCGCCCAGGTAGCACATGAAATTCGCAACCCTCTTGGAGGAATTAAGGGATTTGCCTCCCTTTTGCATCGGGATTTAGCCGATAAGCCTGAGCTTCTTCGCCTAACAGATTATATTGTAGAAGGAGCCAATACGCTAGACAGGCTCGTCACGCAAGTATTAAACTTTTCCAGACCCTTTCACCTCGAGATTAAAACCATTAACCTCGCCGATGTCCTGAATGATTTAAAAGAGATGCTACTAGCTGAGAATGCACTCAATCCATCGATAGAATTCAAGCTTACATCGCCAAAATCGGTTCTTTGCCCGGGAGATGCAGGCTTACTTAAGGCCGCCATTCACAATCTTCTCATGAACGCAATCCAAGCCATGCCGGATGGGGGCAAGTTAACGCTCAAACTTGAGAAGAATGACAATAGAGCTGAGATCAAGGTCATTGACACCGGCATTGGCATCCCTCAAGACCATTTAAAAAAACTATTCTCTCCCTTTTTTAGCACAAAACCTGATGGGAATGGACTTGGGCTTGCAGAAGCTCATAAAGTAATCCAAGCCCACGGAGGCGAAATCGCTGTCGACTCACTGCCAGGGTATGGCACACGTTTCACCCTTAAAATCCCTTTGCAAATATAGGAATCCTAAAATGGCTATTGAAAAAATTCTCGTTATCGATGATGAAAAACTTGTGCGCGACTTCCTGATAGAAACACTGCAACGGAAAAAATATGACGTTCAAGGGTTCGACTCCGGACAGAAAGCGCTGACTCATTTGAAAGACCATTATTATGATCTCGTCATCACCGATATGAAGATGCCGGGACTTACAGGGATCGATGTCTTAAAAAAAATTAAAGAAATCTCCCCAAACACGATCGTCATCATCATCACAGCCTATGGAAGCATCGAAAACGCCGTCGAAGCCATGCGACTTGGAGCTTTCCACTATTTAATTAAACCATTTTCTCCAGATAGCATCGAAGCTATCATTGAAAAAGCAAAAGAGCATCATGCACTTGTCGAAGAAAACACCTATTTGCGTGAAGAGGTAAACTCAGGCCCTGTGAAAAATGCAATGAGTGCCGTCGGAGAAAGTCCTGCCATGAAAAAGATCTTTTCAGATGTCGAACGGATTGCAAAAAGCACAGCTAACGTGATGATCACAGGCGAATCAGGAACCGGAAAAGAGGTCATTGCCCATCTCATCCATACACAATCCATGAGAGCCGGAAAACCTTTCATCAAGGTCAATTGTGCAGCCGTACCTGAATCCCTCATGGAATCTGAATTCTTCGGTCATGAAAAGGGTTCTTTTACAGGCGCCACCAACCTACAT
>JBAZRY010000006.1:0-87740 GCA_041662705.1 Bacteriovorax sp. | reverse complement strand
GAGTTTGATAGGTTGGGGGTGTAAGAGTAGTAATACTTTGAGCTGACCAATACTAATTTGTCGTTCTGCTTTTTTTTGATTACATGGGTTCTCATTTTATCTGATCTTGTTTTGTGAATGTTAAAAAGCGTTTAGAAATGATTTGGATTATTGGTCAAAATAAACTATAAAGTCGACTATAAACCGAATCGTAAATATAAAATTTGTTAAAAATATACCAGTTTGGGTGTGTTATTAGCGAAGAGGAAACACCCGATCCCATCCCGAACTCGGAAGTTAAGCTCTTCAGCGCCGAAGGTAGTGCCAGGGAAACTTGGTGTGAGAAAAGGTCAATGCACCCTCTTTATTTTAAAAACCCCGGCTTTGTCTGGGGTTTTTTATTTTCAGGACGAAAAGTATGCACGCGTAGGCAGAAGCCGAGAGCGGGCGATTTTTAGCACCAAAAATTATCATGAAAAAATCAGACAATATTCACATCGGCCACTGCACAACTCCTCATGGAATAAAGGGCGAATTTTCATTCGTGCTTTATAATCAGGAAGATTCAGTTTTGCATGACGGAGCGATTGTATCATTGCTGCCTAGATCGGCATCTAGTTCCATTCCACAAGATGGAAAAGATTTTAAGATTAAAAAAATTAATTTTGGTAATAAGACTATTGTAACACTTGATGGGGTCAATGACAGAAATCTTGTTGAAGCAATGGTGCCGTTTGATATTTATTTTGATCGAGCGAACTTTCCTGAGACAGAAGAGGATGAATATTATCTCAATGATCTTTTAGGTCTCGAAGTTTTTGATTTTATCACGAAGAAGGCCGTTGGTAGAGTGATGGATTTCTATGAAAATGGTGTTCAGGTTGTGCTGAAGATTAAAACTGAACGTGAAATTATAGATCTGCTTTTTATTGAACAGTACGTTCCAGTAGTCGAAATTGACAATGGAAGGATAGAAGTGATTATTCCTGAGATCATTGAATGAAAAAAATCTGGATTATTACATTGTTTCCCAATTACTTTGATCCTCTGATTAATTTTGGCATAACTGGGTCCGCACTTCGTGGAGAGCGCGGGGCAGGAATTGAAATTAGAACTGTTCAGTTAAGAAACTATACTCCAAAAGACTATAAAGGCGTTGATGATGCTCCCTATGGTGGAGGAGCAGGTATGGTTATGCGCGCTGATGTTTTAAAAGAAGCGCTTATGAGCGGTGTTGTAAAAGATGGAAATTATGGTGAAGATTTCCGCTCCAAATTGCACATTGTGTTTCCAGGCCCAAGAGGACAAACCTGGAATAATTCATATTGCAAAGAGTTTGCAAGCAGATTTAGCCAGGAAAGTTCAAAAGACCTGGTGTTTATTTGCGGCCGCTATGAAGGAATAGATGAGCGCTTTTTAGAGCTCTATGTGGATGAACAGATCAGCATAGGTGATTACATCCTTACAGGCGGAGAAATCCCCACAATGACGATAATCGATTCCAGTTTACGTTTTTTTAGCGGAGTTCTAGGAAATAAAAACAGCAGCTCTCAGGAATCATTTCAAGAAAATAACCTGGAACATCCCCAATATACGCGTCCCAAAAACTTTGAGGGTGTTGAGGTGCCTGAAATATTACTATCAGGTCACCATCTGAATATTGAAAAATACCAAAAGGAAGAAAGCTTGAGACTGACCAAGTTACACAGGCCCGATCTCTTGAAAAATAAGGATAAGGCATGAGACTTTATTTAGGATTGGTTCATCACCCGATAAAAAATAAACTGGGGGAGTTAGTTACAACTTCTGTTACAAATTTAGATATTCATGACATAGCCAGAAGTTGCAGAACTTTTGGGGTGAAGAAATATTTCATCGTGACACCATTTTTGGCCCAAAGAGAATTAGTTGATTCAATTTTAGGGCATTGGGAAAGTGATACTGCTAATGCCTATAACCCTGACCGACAGGACGCTTTGGCAATTGCGCGAGCAGTCGAATCTATTGAGCAAGCAGTTTCTGAGATTACTGCTATCGAAGGGCAAGCTCCGATGATCGCTGTTACCGGGGCCAATTTTGATTCTTTCGATGGAGACGTTTCGCAATTGACAAAAAAGATAGAAGGAAGCAATATGCCTTGTTTTCTATTATTTGGAACTGGCTGGGGTTTGCACCCTATAGCGCTTCTTAAAGCGGACTTTAAATTGTCGCCAATAATATCGAAAAATGCTGATGGGTATAATCACTTGTCAGTGAGATCGGCGGTGGCCATTTATTTGGACCGCATGTTTGGAAGTTAGTAAAGAATAAACCCTGCTCGGTAATGAACAACAAAACGTTGGTCCTCTGGGAGTAGCGAAGAATAGAAGGAGTTCATATGAACTTAATCGACGTAGTTAACAAGGATCACTTAAATCCTAAAGTTAAATCACTTCCTGATTTCAAATCAGGAGACACTGTAGCTGTTCACACTAAAATCACTGAAGGAACAAAGTCAAGAATTCAGATTTTTGAAGGTGTTTGTATTGGTTTTAAACAAAGAGGCGACATCAATGGTCACTTCAGAGTTAGAAAAGTATCAAACGGAATTGGAGTGGAAAGAGTATTTCCATTTCATTCACCAAACGTAGATAAAGTAGAAATTGTTCAAAAAGGTAAAGCTCGTAAAGCGAAACTTTATTATCTTCGTGAGAGATCAGGAAAATCTGCTCGTATCGCGATTGATTACGACAGAAAAGATTCTTAATTTTTGTTTTAGAAAATTTTCAATAAAAAAAAAGCCCCTCGCAAGAGGGGCTTTTTTTTGGTAATTTCTCAATCATGTTTGACTTAAAACTTTTCAGAAAAACGTTCAAAGAGAAGACTCGGTTTTTTATTGCTGGTTGTGATGAAGTTGGCAGGGGGCCGCTTGCTGGACCTGTTGTTGCCGCTTGTGCAAGTTTACATTTTGAAGAATACCAGGAAAAAGAAATTAAGCTGCTGTTGAAGGAGTGGAAGATCATTGGAGTAAATGATTCTAAAAAACTTACCGGCAAAAAACGTCAGGAGATACTTTCGGATTTGCCTTTTTCAGGTGTTCAGATGACGATCAATCAAATTTATACTCATAGATATTCAAATAATATGAGTCTAAATATTTTAATCAAAGAAATCTCCCCACAAATAATCGATGAAATTAATATCTTAAATGCATCACTAAAAGCAATGAAGGAAGCAGCCGTAGAGAGTTGCGACTTTAGTAAGACTGGGTTGCTGATGATTGACGGCAATAGAGCATTTTTTCATGACAGCACTTCAGTTGAATTACAACCTGTTATTCAAGGCGATTCTAAATCTCTCTTGATAGGCATAGCTTCAATTGCGGCGAAAGTTTACAGAGACCAGTTAATGGCGGGATATTGTGAACAATATCCCGGTTATCATTGGAAGGATAATGCAGGTTATGGGACTAAAAAGCATCTCGAAGGGATCGCGCTTCTGGGATTGACTGAAATTCATCGCAAAACTTTTAAAGGAGCTAAAGAAGTGTATGAGGAAAGGGGATAAGTTCGAAAAAGATTTTTCTACAACAGTTCACCGGGTACACTTACCAGTTCTCATTTCTTCTCAAATTCTAAGATCAATGGATGCAGGCCAAATTGACGTGGCAGGACTTTCTAAAAAAAAATCATGGGTTCTTCATCTCTATGAAGTTAAGTCTAAGTGTCAGCCTTCGTTTTTTCAGTGGCAGAGGTTGCGAAAATCACAGGACTATTTAAGTAGGGTTTTAGAGATAGACACAAAACTTGAAGTAAAGTTTTGCCAAAAAGCTGATCCTTAATTATCCTTTAAATATATGAAAAAACTCTTATTAACATTCATGCTTACAATTACATTACTTTTTTCGAGTTCTGCTTTTGCAATAGATCCGAAATTAAAAATTTTGGGCAGTATGGCCGGCTATGGTGTTGTGGGTGGTGCTTTATTGGGGGCCGCAACGATGGCCTTTGGGACAAGTGCCCGTTCAATTGCCAGAGGTGCTTCTATTGGCCTTTATAGCGGTTTAATTTTTGGGGGTTATGTTATCTTAAGCTATGAAATGAAAAAGCGGGGATACAATGAACAGCCTCGTGAAGATTATTATCCTGATAGCAGAAGCCCCTACGAGGATGAGCAGACATCAGTTACTGCTCCCGATCTGGAAGAATACCGTTTGGCAGCTTTTGAAAATAAAAAGGACCCAAAAAAGGATCCTCTTATATTTGTTAATTTTTTAAATATGGAATTTTAAATTAGTTTGATCAGCAAACTCTAGTACATTATTTATCTCATTACATTTTCACAAGAAGTAAAATGCTCCACCGGAGCATTCTTTAGCTGATCAGTTTTGGAAGGTATTTTTTCTGTTTCCATATTTCTGATTTAAGTTTTCTGTTTCATCACTATCAAAATCTGCTTCGATTAACTTGAATGCATCAAAGTTATACAATTTAAAAACCTTCAGAAATTCTGTTTTTACGTTTGTAAGTTTGATTTGATCTTTGTTTTTATTGAGGATCTGAAGCGTCTCAACAAATATACCAATTCCCGAAGACCCTACAAAATCCAATGAATGCATATCAAGTGTGATTGTTGAAGCTGGATTTTCTTGTGTCAGAACCTGAAGTTCCAGGCGAAGTGGAAGTGAATTTTCATAATCCAGTCCACCATTCATATGAACTGTAATATTGCCTTGTGAGTCTGTTCTGATTTGAGCCTTCATCGCCATTTGATCGTTCCTTTTTGAAGGTTAGATGTGCTAAAATCGATTGTAGCACCGATTAATATTTTTCGAACCGTAACGATTTTTGCCTAGATTTAGGAGAGCGTTTTTGTCGTCTTTAACTTTAGTATCACTTCCAATTGGAAATCTTAAAGATATTACTTTGAGAGCTATTGAGACACTCAAAGATGGTGATATTTTTTATGCTGAAGATACCAGAGTTTTTAAGAAATTATTGGATTCTCTGGGAATAGATTATTCGTCAAAATTTATTGATTCTTTCCACGAACATAGCGAAGGGAAGATTTTAAAAATACTGGAAAAAATTCAGTCTGGAATTACGGTGTATCTTGTTTCTGATGCCGGGAGCCCCTTGATCTCTGACCCGGCCTATCCGCTTTTAAAGAAAATGCGAGAAATTGGTGTAGAGATAAAAACAGTACCAGGAGTAACTTCAGTAGTGACAGCGCTGGAACTTAGCGGGCTTCCGCCCCAGCCATTTCATTTCTGGGGCTTTATAAGCCGTTCTAAAAACGAGCGGATTGATTTTTTTCGTGATTTATCTATGCAAGCAGGAACTCATATTTTCTTTGAATCACCTCATCGAATATTTGAAACCGTAAATTCCTTTTTTCAGGTAATACCTACTGGGGAACTTACAATTACCAGAGAACTGACAAAGGTATTTGAGTCAGTATATAGAATTACTAAAGAAAGCCTGCCTGAAATTGAAAAAATTCTGATGGATAAGGGCGAATTTGTAGTGCTCTTTCATGTCGAAAATTTCAAAAATCCTCCTGTTAATAACAGCGAGATTGTTGAAATGGTTGAGGATTATATGGAAGGGAAAAGAAATTCAAAACAGCTTGCAAAAATATTTTCAAAGCTTCTTGGAACGAATACCAAAAGTGTGTATGACCGACTGATCCGCTCGGGCAAGTGATATAAAATTATTTAAGTTCGCCATTAAATACCCGAAAATAGTTTAAGAGAGTAATGTAATTAGGATTGTGTTATGCACGTTAGGATAATCGGCGGCCACGGCGGAGTTTCTCCTGGTTTTAAAGCTACTTCATACCTGATTGATGGGAAATTGCTCATTGATGCTGGCTCAGTTGCTTCAGGAATTCAGATTGAAGAGCAGGCAAATATCGATAATATTTTAATTTCTCATGCTCATCTTGATCACATCTCCGATCTGGCTTTTCTTGCGGATAATTGCTTTGGTATGAAGCCGAAGCCATTTGAAATTTATGCCAATGCACCGATCAAGGATGCCATAAAAAAACACCTTTTAAATGATATTCTATGGCCGGACTTCACTCAGCTTCCAGACAAAACAAATCCCACGCTGAGATTTCATGATATAAAACCAGAGGTATGGCTGGAGTTAGGTGAATATCGGATTCTTCCAATTCCGGTTAATCATCAAGTCGGCGCGCTTGGATTTGTTATTGAAAGAAAAAATACATCGATTGTTTTCACACAAGATACAGGACCCACGGATAAAATCTGGGAATACGCCAAGCAAGTAAAAAATCTAAAGGCGATTTTTACAGAAGTGAGTTTTCCAAATGCGCTTTCTAAGGTTGCAGCTGATAGTCAGCACCATACACCTTCAACAATGAAAACTGAAATTGGAAAAATGCCAAAGAATGTTCCGATTTTTTTAGGACATTTGAAGCCAAATTTTCAACATCAGCTCTTCAAGGAAATTGAAGAGCTGAACGATGAAAGAATAACTATTTTAGGTTCAAGCGATACGAGCTACGTTTTTTGATTAAGGCATTCCCGGCAGAATAAATATTTGTCTGGTTGGAATGACTATTGGTTGAAATCGACCAGGGACTGGTTTGTTGGGGTAGACTACTTCAGGTTTGGCGACAGCTGAATCATCTTCTCCTTCCGAAGCTTTTGACTGTTTATCCTTACATGTTTTGCCATCCCAAATATATCTGGAAGTGCGGACTTCAGAGGCATCGCCACCTTTTGTCCAGTCATCATCTTTCTTTTTACATTTATCCTGGGCAGACAGATCTGTTGATGGGTTATCTATACACTTGTTATCCTTCCATGTTTTTTTAGTGTCTTTTTTACATTCTTCTTCTGAAAGGACAGAAGGCGTAACGTCTTTGCAGGCATTATCCTTCCATTCTTTTTTAGTGTCTTTTTTACATTCTTCTTCTGAAAGGACAGGAGGCGTAACGTCTTTACAGGTATTATCCTTCCATATTTTTTTAGTATCTTTATTACATTCTAATTCCGCGGCAGATGGTCCCGCCGGTGAACCAGTGGTACCACAAAGTTTTGTCTGTCCGCTGCCAATAACTGGTTTTAAGTAACAAGCCTGATCAGCACTAGACCATTCGATTAATCCGTCCCCGGTCATCGTACCGCATTTTGCTTCATCACAAATTTTTGATTCTTCAACTGGGGGAGCAGGAGGAGCTGGCGGCTCTTCAGCAGGTGGTGGACCAGGTAGCTTAGGCGGTTCTTCTTGCGGCGGAGCTGGTGGAACAGGCGGTGGAACTGCAGCGCTTGAGAGATTGACGTTATTACAATCGGCAGAGCCTTTGATAGAAAACGAAGTCACTGCATCTGCACCACCAATTTTTTTAGATGACACTTTCATACCCAAGCTATCTTCAAAATCGAATCGCATTCCTTTAATACAGTCTTCCGGTTTCAGGCTGGTCGTTCCCTTTGTACAGCTTATTTTGGACGCATCTATTTTTTTGCCGTTCACAAACGGTAGGTTTTGAACATAGATCGCTTTTGTTTCCGGATCATTGTAACATGACGTCGGCGATTCAGAACTAAATTGAGTATTAATCCAGTCAAGACCAGTTCGGGCATTTTTCGCAAGTTGATTTGCATTCAGAAAGTGAAGGATAGCTTCAATTTCATTAAATTGATTTGCGGATAAAGATTTAATAAATTTATTGTAATTACAACTCTGCACTCTGTCGCCCAATTGAGGGCTAAATTTCAGTTTGTTTTCACAGTTTTTGTTTTCCTTTATAATTTTACGTAACTGTGCCATTGAGCTTTTTACTGCTTCAGAAATAGTGACTTCTTCATTTACCAACTTCAGATCCTGTTGTCCTGATAGGGTTTTTAATGATTCGATTATTTTATTCAAAGGCGATTTGTGCAATTGTTCGAGGTATGCAAGCTTTGTTCTTTTTTTGCTGTTACTGTATTTTTCAAGAGTACAAATTCGGTCTTGAGCATGAACAATCAGTTTATTAAGCAGATAAGTGTCTTCATCCTGCAATTCAAATCCAGGTATTTTTATCTTTTTTAGTTTTAATAAAAGATTTTCTAGATTCAGCTTATCAGTGATCTTTCTATCAGTGTTTTTAGGATCAATGGCCTGAAAAAATTTTGAAATATCGGGATTATCATTTAAGAGTTTTTTATTGGCATCTGTTGGTTCATTATTTATTTTTTGGTAAATTTTTCCAACTTTAATAAGTGCATTTTTATATTGATTGTATAAGGCCTCTTCAACTTTCTGGGCCTCTGGATTGGCTCCTTCAGTCCCAGCGACTGCTACGGCCTTACCATTTTTTAACTCAATACTTTTGCCTTCAGCTTTTAAAGCGTTTTGCAGTTTGACGTATTCTGCCTTAAATCTCGCTATTTCATCTGCTGTACACACGCCTGCACCATACGCCTGTGCATTGATAATATTCACAATAAATAAGAAAACGCTTAAACTTCTCATTTTACCATTCTCCAGCAAAACTCTATTTTCCTGCCTACTATTCGGCATTTTTCAATAAAGCTTGAGAAACAGATTCAAGTATTAAGAGAAAGTCACTTTTCAACTGCCAATAAAAATGGCCAAATGGTCTGATGATCACTGATTTTAATGAAGAAAAGGAAATAAAACTTCTAGATTTTATCCAGAGCAATTATGGATTAGAGGTATTTACGCCCGGTCTTGAAAGGACTTCGGCCCTATTTTGCAGATATGTGGATATGGCCCGTGCCCAATCAGTGAAGACAACAGTCATTGCCGGCACAAATGGGAAAGGACAGACTGCACATACGTTATGTTATTTGCTAGAAACTGCGCAATTAAGCACGTCACTTTGGACTTCACCTCATATATTGAGTTTAAGAGAAAGGTTTCATGTTGACGGGCTGGATTTGTCATATGAAGAACTTGAAATTGAGCTTCATAAGACGCATAATTTTTTAAAGAAGAATCACTCAACCCTTCATATCTCTTTCTATGAATTTCTATTTTTAGTATTTTTGAGGATTGTATTCAGTCCCGATAAAAAAAGGCCAATACAGCATTTAATTTTAGAAGTGGGGTTGGGCGGCAGGCTGGATGCCGTAAACCATTTTGATGCCGATTGCGCCTGTATAACCTCAATTTCGCGGGATCATCAAAGTATTCTCGGCAGCAGATTTGATCAGATATTAAATGAAAAGATCGCCGTTTCTAGAAGGGAGAAGCCTCTTTTTACCCAATTCAAGCTTCAGTATTTGAATCAGTTAACAGCTAAGTATTGCGATAGCCACGGGATTGACTGGAGGCCTTTGCCAGTCGTTTCAGACAATAATTATTTTGAGGAAAATCAAAAAATGGCAATAGAGATTTTTTCCACTTATTTACCTCAAAACGATATTCCTCCGCAGAGCAGTTTACCCAACTTCAAAGGCCGCAGAGAGGAGATGACTTTTAACGGAAATACCCTTATCTTTATAGGTGCACACAATATTGACGGCATCAGGAGGATGATAGAACTTTTTTCACCTCAGACCGGCCAGAATTGGCCAGATGTTGTGTTACTTAGTTTTTCAAAGCGATCATCCAACGAACTCGAAGTTATGCTTAAAATGCTGTTGGATTTTTTTGGAAATAAATCAAAGGTGGTTATAACCGGCTTTGTCCATCCAAAAGCTTTGGAGCTCAATGAAGTTGCAAGACTTGAAAATAAATTTAACAAAATTAACAAAGGACTGTTAGATTTTGTCACCGATTGGAAAGCTGAAGTCAGTTTATTTAAAAATCAGAAAATTTTGGTCTGTGGCTCCTACTATTTTGTCGGCGAAGTACAGCGTTACATTATTTCAAACATTTAGTTTTATTTTAATTTTGTTTGTCGTCTTTAGTTTTGCAAAAGTATCGGCCCGAGAAAAATTTGAATTCAATCTTGGTCAGAAAATAAATGTCCTGTCCGATAAAGCCTTTAGAAAATCAAGCGAAAATGAGTTTGAAGCAATTGGAAATGTCGTTATCACGCATATGAAGAATTCTATCTATGGTGAAAAGGCAAAAATTAATTTTACGACAGGTGATGCCGAGATTATCGGAAATGTTCGTTATATTGCTCCGGAATTAACGCTGTATGGAACCAAGCTCAAGTATAATTTTTTAACTAAACAGATAGATCTTGAGAATGCACGCGTCCTTTCTGAAAATTTTGTAGTTACAGGCAAAAAAATATTTCAGACTAAGCCGGAAATTATTTACGCTGAAGAAGCCGAGTATACAACCTGTAGAGATTGTCCGGAATCTTGGAGTGTTTTTGGTAAGCATGTAACTATTGAAGTTGGTAAATATGTTAATTTGAGACACGCTTTTATCAAAGTCAATGGTGTTGTGGCCATGTACTTTCCTTATATCGTTTTTCCTATCAAGCAAAAACGAGAATCGGGCTTACTTTTTCCTTTACTTGGATTTAATTCAAAAGAGGGTTTTCGGTATCAGCAGCCATTCTTCTGGGCCATTGATGACTATAAAGATGCAACCCTAACCCCATCAACTTTTGGCAATAGAGGCCTGGGCGGTGAGATTCAATACAGACAGAATTTTCGGGAAAAAACCTGGGTAGAAATAAACTCTTTACAGCTGAACGACAAAATCTACGCCCCTTATAAAACAAATAAGGAAAAGAGTGGTGTTGATTTTTATCGACATTTTTCCGATTTTGAATTCCATTCAATTTATAATCATAAATTTAATAATCATTTCTATTTTACCAATACGTCGGATCTGGATACAGTAAGAGATTTAGATTTCTTTGCGAAAGATAAAACGAGAGGAACAGAAGTTGGAGGTGGTGGGTTTTTCGAAGGCCGTTCATCGTTATTTTCGATGACAACTGAGGGTTATTTTAATAAAAATATGTTTATAAATGATCCGCGCGAATTTGATAATAAATACGTTCAAATTTTACCTAAGCTCAGTCTCTCAACGGTGCCTTACACTGTTCTCCATACCAAATATCCTTTTGCCAAAAATTTATCTTTTGGACTGAATTCCGATTATACTATTTTCAAACAAAATCATTACGAAACAACAGGACCCATTAGAAATGCACAAAGATTAAACCTCGCGCCCTATATGAACTGGCAACTTGGGAATATGGGACCGGTTTTTTTCTCACATCAACTTAAACTTGATTACCAAAAATATAATTTCCCCCATGAAACTGAAAAACGCTTCACCAAGAACGGTTTGATTTTTGAGACAGAAGCAAAATTTGAACTGGAGCGAATATTTGGACTTGCCTATAATGAAGAAAAACCAATTGAACAAATTGAAGACATGTCAAAAACAAAGATGGTTCAAACAACAATCGGAGCATTGCCACTTTTAAAGAACATCAAGGATGATGCCGTCCAGCTCGTTACAAATAATAGTTACCGGCATTCACAGGAATACAAAATAAAGCATTTTTATCTTTCGGATCAACAGTTTAAGGGAAGTGAAAAGTTTAAAAATCAAATTTCAGCCGATGACGGGCAATTTGATTATGTTGATGCAATCAGATCCAGAGAACATGAAACAAATCAAATAACGGCGCAGGATTCTCTTCCTTTAAGCAACACTATCGAATTGCAGTGGAATAACAGATTGATTCGAAAATCTACTAAGCAATTTGATCCATACATCGATGGACGTTATTTAAAAGATAATTTTGTCTACAGCAATATTGCTTATTTTGAAGTGTCTCAGGGTTACGATCTAAATATTGAATCGGACCAGGTGATTGACAGGCTGACGCGACTTTACGTCAATACAGGACTGAATCTGGAGAGACTGTCTATGAGCATACAGGAGTTTTATTTTCATAGAACTTCTGAACATAAGGTCACTTCAGCTGCAGGCTATAATTTTGACCGTGCCAGTGTTGCGGGGACCTTAACTTATAACTCTTTTAACTCTTCAAATACGCCTGTCGCAAAACTGGCAGGCTATAAACTTTCGTTAAGGCCAAGTGATCTTATTACGCTAAAAAACGATGTTGATTACAATATTCAGGAAGAAAAAATCACACGCAGTAGTTACTCAATACTTTATTCTCCATTTAATAATTGCTGGAAAATTGAATTTAATTATGCAAAAGATCTGATAGATAATAAATTCGGGTTACTATTTTACATAAACTACAACGAAAATAACTTTACGTCGCTCAATGTTAGATAAAACGAAAATATATATTATAGATTTCGAAGACAGCTTTACTTTTAATATTGCAACTGAGCTTTATGCTTTCGAACAAGATATTCAAGTTGTTTCACATCTTGATTTTTTTTCAGTGAAAAATTTCCCAAAATATATGGAACAAATCAAGACACGTTCAGCAGTTGTTCTTGGACCGGGGCCGGGCAGTCCTGAAGAATACAGACAGTACTTCCCTTTTTTTAAAGAACTAAGATGCAATCCGAACATTTTTTTAATGGGTATTTGCCTTGGACATCAGATGCTTGCCTTAATGGATGGTATGTCAGTTCGGACTTCATTGAGACCTGTACATGGTGAGCAGGTAAAGATTAATTTTGATAATCAAAATATCCTTGTTCAACGATATAATTCTTTAGGCGTGTTTGAATCTAAAAAAAACCAAAATGAAATACAAATAAGACAGTGGACGCGAGGAGTATCTTATCAATTTCATCCGGAATCCATTGGCACAGAAAACCGTGAACTATTTTTTAAGGACTTGCTCGATTTTCTTCGTTCTTGATCAGGCAATTTCGTCCTCAGAAATCTCTAATGCTTAAATTAAGTTATGCTATTACCTATGGGACAAAAGCTGCGAATCGAAGGCATTTATGATAAGCGAACATTAAGGCATTTAAAGGATCAAGGATTGAAAGATTTCTGTTTTGATTTTTCGCCTAAGAGTTTCAACTTCATTCAGGAATATGTATTTTTAGAGCAATTATTAAGTCTGTTGGGTTCTTCCGACAGAGTATTCTTACATTTTGATCGATCCAATGATCCTATGGTTGCTAAGCTTATCAATGATCTAACTAAGGCGGGTCATGCTCTGGATAATATTTTTTTTGAATTTGATGAATGGTCTCCTGAATCAACTCCTCTAAATTTTAGTTTTAAATATTTGGTAAATTTTTCAAAATCAACTGATCCTTCAAAATTAATAGGCAAAAATTTTAAAGGTTTTGTATTTGACTTCAATTTTTTTGAGGAATTACATCATTCCAATTTGTTAAATAATTTTGCCGTAAATTTTTATACAAGATATCACAATATTTTAAATGAACAGAATTTAATGTTGTTAAAGATTGACTGGAATAATAACTTATTGGCATCGCTTTTTGAATTATTTGAATTCAACCTGCTTTCGTTTCCTATAAATTCCAAAATTGAAGTTTGTTACCGCAACGTGGATTTGAATAAGCTCAGCAACGAAATGAAAGTATTGCGCAAAAATTCATTTATTTTTCAGGATATTTGATGAATATATTGCTTACCAACGATGATGGCGTTCATGCTCCTGGATTAAAAGTTCTTCGTGAAACATTGTCTACAATTGCCAATGTTGTAGTTGTTGCTCCAATGGAAGAAAGGTCGACAACAGGACACACTTTAACTCTGGATCACACTCTAAGAATGACCGAAATTGAAAATAATGTATTTGGATGCAGTGGTTTTCCTGCAGACTGTGCATTGATGGGAATAGCTCATGTTTTCAAAACACAGGGTAAAAGAGTAGACCTTGTTATCTCAGGGATAAATAGGGGCGCCAATCTTGGGCAGGATATTTTTTATTCGGGAACTGTCGCAGCGGCCAGAGAAGCCGTTTTTCATAATGTGCCATCTATTGCTGTCAGTTCATGCATGGATTTTAGAATTACAGAGAAAAATGATTTGTTTTACTATACCGCTTCAAATTTTATCAAAACTCTAGTACAATCAAATATATCTACTTTTATTCCGCCAATGTCCTTGATCAATATTAATGTACCTTGGAAAGAAGAGGCAGGAATAAAGGGTACCAGAGTAACTAGATTAGGTTTTAGGAATTACTCTGAAGACATCTCTGAAAGAGTAGATTTTAGAGGACGAAATTATTACTGGATAGGCGGAGTTTACAAGGGGTTCGAAAAATTCCCAGATTCAGACTGCCAGGCAGTGGAAGAAGATTTGATTTCTGTTTCGCCCATGAAGCTTATAGATTATGGAATTCCACTTAACGATTTATTGGCGCAAACGAAAACATTTTTAGATAAAGCAGGTATTGCATAATGGCCAAAATTGAAAATGTTTTATTTATTATATTTTTTACCGTCACATGTTGGCTGACAACTTCTTGTTCTACAGTTCAGTCAGGGCATTATGTACAACTAAAACCATCAGACACTCTCGAGACACTTTCACGTGAATTTAATATTCCAAAAGAAAAAATAGTTGAATCAAATGGCGGCAAGAAGCTTGCCCCTGGTGAGTGGGTATTTATCCCCTTGAAGCGAGGAGTTCTATCGCAAGATTTTGAAGCTAAGGCTTACGATCCAAAGCTTTATTTGAAGTCTGGTGAGTTCCTGTGGCCTGTTCCGGCAAGTACCACCATAAGTTCCGGTTACGGGCATCGATGGGGAAGAGCACATGAAGGAATAGATATTTCGGCTCGGATTGGTTCCCACATTGTCGCAGCGGCAGAAGGTGTTGTTGTGTATTCAGGCAGTGAGATAGGTGGTTATGGAAACATAACTGTTATTGCACATAAAAATGGTTTCTTTTCAGTATATGCGCACGCTAAGAGTAATTTTACCCGCCAGGGGCAGAGAGTTTATAAAGGCCAGGTTATATCGCAAATTGGAATGACTGGAAGAACGACTGGTCCACATCTTCATTTTGAAATCAGAAAAAATGGCGAAGCTATTGATCCGACAACATTCCTTGCCGGAAATATGTAAGGTATTTCTACCTACGTTCTTTAGAAAACATTTCAAGAATTTTAAGATACATAAGGGCGGTATTTTTAGCGTCCTCAAGGGCAGTATGTTTAACTTCTCCCATACCCAAATGCCTCATTAAATGTGAGCCTGAGGAGCATTCAGGTGGAAGATATTTTAAATCAATGAGAGTGTTTGCCGTTGAAGATAAATCCAGATTGCGATGATGAAAATATTGTCTCATGAAGCCCCATCCCAAATCCCGATTTAGAAAAGGCAGGTCGATGGCACTCATGGATTTACCAAAAAGTATGATCTTCTCTTTGTTTTCGTTTTTAAAATAAGCCTTAACTTCTTTGCTCAACAAATAGGTTTCGAGTTCATCTTTAAAGCTATCCATCTGCATACCAAATTGATGCGCTTTTTGGATGAGTTTCTCGTTGTGCTCAATTACCCATGTAGCGAGAGATGGTTTTAATGACTCAAAAGAAGGGCATCGGATAAAAAAATTGCGCGCCAATGATTCTTCGACTCGTTTTGTTTCAGTACAAAATGGAATCATACCGAACTCAATTATATAATCATTTTCGTTTAAGCCTGTTGCTTCCAGATCAATTGATAAATATCGCATAAACTGCCGTGGTTGAAGTTACACTTTATGCTAAAAGATCTTTGAATTAAAGTCTACAAATAAGAGATTTCTACCTGCAGCTGCGGGTTTGTTTGAATAAATACTTTGAGGGTTATTTGACAGCTTAAAAGTGTGGTATTGACCATACATTTTTGACAGGATCCGACACCTCCGCAACTTGATGCAACCGTAATACCATAAGATATCAAAAACTCCATAAGGCTCAATTCTTCTGGAAAAATTGCGGGCACTGGAATAACTTTTACAGTGCGGTTAGATGCCTTCCCTAATACTGTAATTGATTTATTCATAGTATCTCAAGGGACACACCAGATTCGGGCCTGACTTCTATCGTCGACAACCAGACTTCTGTCCTCATTAGGACCATTCCTGAATGCCGCTGAACCTATAATATCTCCTAAAGAATCCACATGGTAGATAGGGAAGTTCATAGAAAGAAAAAAATCTAATTGCGATTTTCTGCCTCTCTTTGATTCATAAAGTATTCTGTCCGGGTTGCTTAAAAAAAGATGCCGCGAAAAATTTAATAGTTCTGCCAGTGTTTTAAAAGAATCGATCTGTTCAATATCATATGTTAAAAGATGCTTTAAGTGTTGAGATGGATTGCGTCCCGAAGTTGAAATTAGTGCAATATCTTGCTGATTATTTTTAAATTGGCAAACAGGCAATGGAGTGGAAACAGGTTTTGCTTTAAAGAAATATGTATGCTCAATATTTTTGAACGGTTTTTGAATTATGGCCGAACTGACTGCTATAAAAAAATTATCATTATCTTTGATTGCAAAATAATGTGACTTTCTTTTTTCAAAATTGAAGAGTTCTTCATTAAGCGCATTGTCCTGATTTATATCCACGTTGCAATTCAATTCAGCACCAACCTGAGATGTATCATTTTTAAATAATGAATTTTTGGAAAAATTGTAAAATTGATCGGATGATTTTTTTTCAGAGTAATATCGACTTACAAGTTTTTTCAAACTCGTTTTTTTAAACGATTCATGCCTGGTTAAAACTTCGTCACCTTTAAAAAAAGCTTCCGCCAGACTCTCATTCTTAATGAGTTCATTTCTATTTTCCTTCAGAAAGGTTTCTAATTCAGGGCTCACGTTCATATTTTGAGGTAAAATCCCGTCTAGAATTTCAATAAGTCGATTGAGATTTTTTGAGTTATCAAAACTTATAAGAAGATTTTCAATTCCTTTTAAGAGGGGCATTTTTGAGTCATCATCAGGGTTGATCGTACTGAAATCAAAATAATAATTTTTGCTATTGAAACGAAGATAGTATTGAAGACGTGAAGTCGGAGAGGCCTCATCGGGCCTTCTAGTCATCTCGATCAGGGAAAGCATTGCAGCTTTCTGGATAAAACTAAAGTTTTTAGTATCAAAAAGTATCGGGAAAAGCGGCTGGTAGTATTTGATAGTAGCTTCGTCTTCCAGCAAAAGATTTATTTTTTTTTCAAAGCAAAATAAACTTTTTTTACTGGCCTTTAGCTGGATATCAGATTTTTTTTTGGACAATTCATTCTCAGAAGTAACTAAAGCTTCAACTTTATTTGTAAAAAAGCTGCAGTTTGAAACAAGTACCGTAATACTTGCGAGCAATAGGAATTTTTTAATCATTCTCTTGGGCTCGATCATCAATGTAATAAAAACCTTCGATTGCTTCTTTTACGCCTGCCTTAGATTTGATAGAATCTTGAACGAGGTCATCAAGGTTTAACTTCTCGGCTTCCTTATTTTGGGCCTGTAAAACAAATAGTATCCACATTCCCGACTGTTTTTCTCCGGTAGATGCCTGGGTTGAAAAGTTGAGAATTTTATAACCCTTGTTGATAAACTCATAAAAAAGCTTATCAAATTGCTTTTCTCTATAGCCGGTAGTGCGGGGTGGGGGGGAAGGGATAAAAAAGGTAAAAGACTGGATTTTATAGTTCTTTTTAGGACCAAAAAAAGTTGTTAAAAGTTTCAGCACGACTATTTTCCTGATAATTTTATTTTTAATGGCCCTGGTTGAGCTTCAATTTATAGGATACCTGATTTCTCGTTTTTGTGGAAAACTTTACCCACATAAAAAATTTTACTACAAAAAATCAAATGCGGTTATACTTATAATTGTAGAAGATAGGATGTCTTCTTACTAGTGGCAGGATGCCAAAAAAAATGGGGCCTTTGCAGGGGGCCCCTTTTTTATTTCTAGGGTTAATTACAAGCTGGAATTTTTATAAATGTCGGAAGTAGTTTAGCCATCTGGCAGAGATGTGGATTAACTGCTGTGTATGCGTCCCAATTTGCAAAAATTGTAGAAGCCTTTCCCTTAACAACCGCAAAAATTTTAAATTTGCCATTAATTGTTGCAAAAAGAGGGGCTCCGCTATCACCTTCTTCAACGCGACTTAATGATTTAGAATGGACGTAGCCGCTCCATTTATAATCGTTTAGGGCGGACATTCTTTTGGTGTCGGTACTCATTTCGCTAAATAGATTGATGGTTACGGCGGTAAGGCTTGTTTGAGATAGATTTTTAATTAAATTCAGATGCTCAGTTGGCGTAACAATATCCGAAATGGCCACATCACCCAGCTCCGGTGTTTCTTCATTCCACCAGATAAGTGCAACATCCTCACTTGGATCGATGATGGCTTTTTCGCCTCGACGGGCAATTTTATCAATTACATTTCGAGGCATTTCGATTTGTACGTTTTTACTTAATTTATGAAGTTGTACGTAGCCTACTCGGACAGTCTGTCCATCCGATCTTCTGGTAATGTACTTGTATTGCCCAACTTCAATATCAATTTTTTTCATTCCAGAAATATGGGCGAGCTTCACGCAATGAGCGGCAGTGATAAGGACGTTTTTGTCGATTAAGGTGGCATTACAAAAAGCGGGGGCTGTATCGCCCGTTGAGTCTGGAGCCTCACTTCTTATTTGCACGACATTAGTCCAATTTGGCGACAGTGCAGGAGTTGAATTGGTAAGCGCAAAGGAGTTTGCTGTAGATAAAAGCATAGAAAGTGCTAATAAAAGTAACTTCATGTGGCTTCCTTGTTGATGAAATTTAGATAATCATCTTACGGAATAAGACTGTATGAAAACTATCAAAATCATACATCTGAGTAACTAGCTTAGGATAGATTCTTCTATTTTCAGGTCCTCTGCCGTTATTCCGGGTGCAAGTTTTAAGATCTCGAATTTTGTCCCTGTAGGTTTAAAAATCCCCATTTCAGTGACGACAATATCAACTACATCCAGGCCGGTGAAAGGTAGTTTGCATACTGGTAAAAGCTTGGCAGAGCCATCTTTAGAGAAGTGGTTCATCATGACAATCACCTGTTTTGACCCATTAACCAGATCCATGGCCCCACCCATTCCGGTTACTTTTTTCCCTGGAACCATCCAATTGGCAAGATTTCGGGCAGCATCAACTTCCATTCCACCAAGAACACAGTAATCTATGTGCCCTCCGCGAATCATGCCAAAACTTAGCGAACTATCAAAAAAGCTGGCACCACTTTTAATTGCGATGGTTTCCTTACCAGCATTAATTAAAGTTGGTGAAACAGAGTCTTTTTTTGGTCTACCACTTACACCTAAAACACCATTTTCAGAGTGAATCATAATATTGAGATCAACAGGTATTCTCTCGGCAACAGCAGTCGGCATGCCGATGCCTAAATTGACCGAAGTGTACGGCTTGAAAAAATGTATTACTTCGTCAGCCATTTGTTCATTTGTCCAGGTCATTTTATTTTCCTTGTATTTGGATACAATTCATTTTTCAGTAATTAAAAATTCAACTTCGTTCTTGTAATTTTTTCCTTGAAAAATACGTTGAATAAAAAGGCCAGGCAAGTGTATATCTTCGGGAGCTATTTCGCCCACGTCAACGAGTTCTTCAACTTCAACGATTGTTGTTTTTGCCGCCATGGCCATCAATGGAGAAAAATTTCTTGCAGTTTCCTTAAACCATAGATTGCCAAAAGTGTCGCCTCGTTGAGCTTTAATAATAGCAAAGTCAGCACTAAGTGCTGTCTCCATGATACAGGGTCTGTCAAAAGTTTTAACTTCCTTTCCAACAGCTATGAGTGTTCCATAACCAGTTGGAGTATAAAAAGCACGGATGCCCATTCCCGCAGCACGAATTCTTTCCGCAAAAGTTCCCTGAGGAACGAGTTCGACTTCGATCTGTTTATTTAATAAACGAACTTCCAGGTCAGGGTTACCGCCAACGTATGAGCAATAGGCTTTTTTAATTTTATCCTGAACTAATATTTTGACCAGCCCTCTGCCGGAGTTACCGATATTATTTGATATTACTGTAAGCTCTCTTACATCCATAGCAGTAAGTGCATCAATACAGTTTTCTGCTATCCCGCAAAGTCCAAAACCACCGCTCATTAAAGTCATGCCTGATTTCAAATCATAAAGTGCGCTAGTGGCGTCGGTAAAAACTTTTGGAGTATTTGATTTTTTCATTAAATTGCATCCTTCAGTACGTTCGAGATTTTATTCATCGCTTCTCTCAATATTGCTTCAGTTATAATCAATGGTGGTGCCAGGATAATCCTGTTGGTTTGAGCAACAAGATAAAGCCCATTCTGAAAGAATTTTTTTCCATCGATAGTTTTGTGTAGGTCAACAGCGCACAACATTCCATGGACTCTGATTTCCTTCACTATCGGAAGCGATTTTAAGTGTTCTAGTTCATTCTTAAATACATTCTCGATATGCCTTAAATTTGAGAGAAATTGTTTATCGTTGACGATATCCAGAACGGCACTCATTGCCGCTACACCTAATGGGTGTGCATAGTTGGTTAATCCACAGCAGAGAACATTGTCCTGGTAATATTCTGCAATTCTCTTAGAAGTCCATAAAGCACCAAACGGAATCATGCCGCCGGTTATTCCTTTTGCCAGGCAAATTAAATCAGGTTCAACTCCGTGGTGCATATAGCCGAAGGATTTTCCGGTTCGTTCAAATCCACAGACTACTTCATCCATTATCAGCAAAATATTAAATTCATCACAAAGACTTTTTATTCCCTTCCACCATTCCTTAGACCCGGAATAAACACCATTGCCACCTGTAATAGTTTCGAGAATGATGGCCGCAATATTAGCTGGTCCTGTTGTTTTGATGATGTCACGAGTTCTGGATAAGGAATGTTCTTCATCTGGCTCGGGAATTCTGACAACCCAGTTTTCAGGCGTTGCATGGGCAGGATTTCTCCAGTCTCCCGTTGCAGTCAACGCACCCAAAGTTGCTCCGTGATAAGAGTTGCTTCTGGCAAGAACAATTCTTTTTTTAGAAAAGTCACGGGCTATTTTTAAAGCATTTTCGACAGTCTCAGCTCCGCCCGAAGTATAAAATATTTTACCATCGGGCTTTGCCATATATTTTAAAAGTGCTTTTGTTCTATCGATTTTTTTTGGGTAAATGCCTTTAGGAGAACTCATTGGTATTGAATCAAGCTGCTCTTTTATGCACTTAATGATGGTTGGATGATTATGTCCGAAATGGGCCTGATAACTAATAGACGTCATGTCGATCAGGCTGTTGCCATCGCTTGTATTAATAGTAACTCCATCAACAGATTCAATTTCAAAGTTGAAGGCATTTTTTTGTTTGGTCCAGGTAATATAAAAAGGAAGTTCCATAAAACCCTCTAGGTTATCTAATTTTTTTGAAATCTCTGCCAATAAGTTCAAATTCGTGTTCTTTATAATCACTGTCATGGGCCGGACAGCCTCTCCAGAAAAGATGATTCCCTCTGATTAAATCACTGACACCTCCGCCACAAGTGAATGAAGGGTCTTGAGCACCATTTTCAAAATGGGAGCAGATCGACAATGGAAAATTATCGTGGTCTGTCAGTAAGTTTTTAAAATCGACCAAATCGCTGACCTTATGAGTTTTATTCGATAAAAGTTCATATCTCTTATAAGTTGTAGAACTTATGGATAGTTTATCTTCTAATTTTTCAACTTCAAATCCAAGACAATGGTTTGTATGAAAAATTCCACCGACTTGTCCCCGATTTAAGGCAGACACCTTTTCAGAGACTGATGGAGTTATTTCTAGATGCGCTCCACCTTCAGGAGAGCTGATTAAATAATTGTGTCCAGATGTTACAGGTGCATTGAAAAGAATTGTTTGCATTTCTCTGAGAGATTTTGCTTCAAGCACTTTGCGCACAAGTAAAGGCCAGATGATTCCAGTTCTCGCATTGGTCGTATTGATGTTGTTAACACCGATTAAACAGTTATCGGTGTTAACACCCATCAGTCCCACGCAACCAACTAAAGTCAGAACGAGTTGGGAGGTATGTGTATCGGTAGATGGAACGTGCAGAATGCACATATAATTTTTAGCTGATCGGTGCATATCCCATGTCTGACCGGAGAGTGTTTCAAATTGGGTTTGAATATGGACAGTAGAGCATCCTTCCTCCGGTAAAGTGATATCTCTAAAATCAGTATAGTTATTGAGAATAACAAGATCAGTATTTGAAAGAGCAGCTCCGGCGGCAATTCCCTCAATTTCCGAGGCAAGATGAGGAGCAAATTTTCGGGATAGTTCAAGCTGCTCAAATGCCAGCTCATCTAATTTTTTAGATAGAGAAGGGTTCTTTGCAAGCATTAGAGATTTTCTTATTTCAGCCAGTTCTTTTATGGCCACTCTGAATTCTTCGCCGTGTGATCGGCCCCATTCTTTTGATGATTTTCCACTTGCATACTGGATATAAGGAAACTGGCAATTAGTGTTCATGAATTAATATACTCCTTCATAGCATCAT
Source organism: Bacteriovorax sp. (assembly GCA_041662705.1). Classification (GTDB taxonomy): domain Bacteria; phylum Bdellovibrionota; class Bacteriovoracia; order Bacteriovoracales; family Bacteriovoracaceae; genus Bacteriovorax. The sequence continues at coordinate 65,400 of JBAZRY010000006.1, read as the reverse complement.
ATGAGGGGCAAACTATATAACGGTCGCCATGATAAACAAACATTTTGCTCATTGACGCCGGTATCGAGCCTTTGAAATAGCCAAAACCTTTTTCCAGTTTTATAAGTTCAATTTCATAACGTGAAAGGTGAGCAATAAGCTTTTCATGAAATTGAATTGTTGTTTCTTTATAATCTTTTTCATTTTTTAAAACATTCGTGAAGGCATGGTGATAGGTATTGAACGAGAATTCATCGCCATCCCAAGTGCTAATCATCATTAAAGGCTGCTCAAGATAGTAGTTGTCACTGGCAAATGCCATTGCTGATTGACCAGAGAAATAGATAAGCCCGGCATCCGGAGCTATCTCCGTGTTGCTTGAAGCGAAGAAATGACTATGAGAAAATCTGTAAAATTGAGAAGCAGTTTCGTTAAAAACCAAGGCCACTTTATATTTTGTAGATAGAGTCCGCATGCCCTTTAGGAATTCTAATGGCATCTTATCCATGGTTTTTTGAAGTACTGGTTCAATCCAGACTGCCAAGTATTTTCCGGTGGAAAACTCGGCTTCCACAAGCTTAAGAATTTCGCCATAATTGTTCTCGCTGGGATTGGCCAGTTTCGTCACTTCAAAATAAGGATCTGCCTCTATACTCAAAGAACGGGCCAGTGCAGAGCCGTTACCAAAATAATGATTCTTAAAAGTCATCATTTTGGTAATATGTTTTTCTTTTACTTCAGGGGCCGATTTAACCCAAATTGTTTTAGCAACTTTATCCACGCTTTCTGACTGTCCGGAACAGGTATAACCGTGGCGCAAATGCACAGGTAGAGTATTTATTACTTCCTTTATGCCTTTTAAAAATGTTTCACTTACAAAGTTTGAAAGACAGACTTTGTTTACTGCAAATGGCATTTGCAAATCAAAATAATCTTTGGTCAAACTTTTAACCGACAAGGGAATATTCACAGCGCGTGCCAAATGTATTTTGGGTCTGGTCCAGTCCGCCTTTGATGTATAGTAGAGCACATCGCGATAGTCTTCAAAATCAGGATAATCTTCCGGGATGTAGTTCTGTTCAATTGCTCCAAGTGATAAATTAATGTTTATCATGGCGGCGGCAAGACGATCACGATTTCGACCTTGAATTCTTTTAATTCCTTTTGTCAGGGCCATCGCGGAGAGTGCATACTTCAGACTTCTTCCCAGTCCCGATCTTTGCAGAGAAGTATCTATAGTCACATCAAGCATGTAGAGAGAACCTTCATCGTTAAAATGAGGATCCATGCGCACGCCACGTTCTAAAGGGTAAAGTTTTAAAGGCCCGGCAAAAGCAATTCCTAGAAGTTTTTTTTCTCTACTGAGAATGCCAAGACAAATAGAGTTCTTGTTAAGAACGGTGTGTTCAAATTTTTCAATGTCAGTCTGGCGGGCAGGCTCATATACTTTTTTCTGCAGATCAATTATTTCCTGACGATAGTTGAGAAAATTGTCTGCCGAAATCTGAATGAGCTTTATTTCTGATTTTTGAGTCATCAGTTTTTCCACTTTTTGGAAAATATCTTTTGAATTGATAGCCTTCCCTTGAAGTTTTTCAAGTTTAGCTGAAATCAGAAGTTCATGCCATTCATAATTTTCTGCTGCAGATGTTGTGTCGGTGTCGACATGTGTCGGCACGGGATGATGTTCATTAAGAAATAATTCGCGACAAATATAATCCAGGCGTTCAAAAAGAAAATCGAGATCCTTTTCTCCGAAAGATGTATTGAGTCTGAACCGAAGTGTTTGATTTCCAGCAGGGTAGTAAAGAAGTCCATGCTTAAATCGTAAATCAACAAATTTATTTAAAAGTGCCGGGTCATGTAGATCGAAAGCAAAAGCAAGACCATTAAGTCTGGGACGACTAATGAATTTTTCATGCTTTTTAAGCAGCTTGTTTATTCTTGGTATCACTAACGCTTCCATCTCTTGTATTCTCGACTGGCATTGATCCAGGCTTAAAGCATGAGCATAACCTCTGAAAGCTGAAGCCACTGAGAATTCCTCTCCAATAAAAATATTTTTGGTTTCTTTATGGCTTAAAACTATGCCCAGCTGTGCTTTTTTAGCGCAAATAACATAGTCTGGATTTAGTTGCTCGCCGGAAAGACCTCTTAAATTAAATTGACGATGCCAGAAGAATTCCTTTCCCAGGTGAAAGCCAGTCTGAACTTCATCGTGAATGACAGGAACCTTGTATGTTCTGGCCATTAACAGGAGAGCAGTATGAAAACGATCAGATGAATAGCAATCTCCTCCTTCACATTGCATAGGTTCAATTAAAATTGCGAATATTTTTCTGGATTGAAGCTGAGTTCTAATATTCAGCAGAGCTTCAACTTCTTTTTTTATCATGCTGTCGTCTGTCCAGCCGGCCGGAATGTGAAAATCATTTACTGATGATTCATTCCAGACTTCTCTCCACCCTGATGGCATAGCTACATTTATCTGACTGTCATTGAGTTCAGGGTATTTTACATATTCCGCCAGATAATTTTTCCATTCAAATGGTTCTCTCTTTGACTTATTCCAGGTTGCGGCAAGTGTGATCATCATCCTTCCGTGAAAGGAGCCTTCGAAGGCCAGAACTTTATTGGCCTCTTTATGGATGCGCGATCTATAGCAATAACCTAATGCTGTTTCGTTGGCCTCTGCACCTGAATGAACCAATGTCATTGATGCCTTTTTCCAGTTTAACTTTCTTTTCAGAAAATGCAGGAATGCAATCCGCATGTCTTTAAATTCTTTTGTTGTTGAATCATTCATCCATGTTTCTATAAACTCTGTAGTGCCAAAAAACATTGAAGGGTTAAATCCATGACCCATGGTCGCAATTTGAGAAGCGGCATCAAGAAGGTAATGAGTACTTCCGTCACTGCTTTCTATGCCCATATAGGGTCCCTGTGAATCACGAAGCTTTGTCATATAAGTTTTCTTTTCAGCGGGAATCATTTTATTTGCATAGTAATGCTTTAAAATTTCGGAGCCATGGTTAGCATCATCATTATTAATTATCGGTAGCAACATTCGGGACCTCTTATAAAATATTTTTAGCTATAATATCTTTAATAAACTTATTAAAAGAATGGCCATTGTTCTCCATCATTTTCGGAAACATTGAAATGGGAGTCATGCCTGGAAATGTATTGATTTCGTTTAAGAAAATTTCGCCTTCGTCTGTAAAAAAGAAATCTATTCTTGATAAGTGCCGCAGTTTCAAGTGAGTAAAAGCCTTGAGAGCGTAGGTTCTCATTTTTTCAACGGCTTCGGCTGGAAGATTGGGCGCAACGGTTTCGGTAGATGTCTTACTTTTCGGGTCGTACTTCTCTTCATAGGAATAAAATTTCCCCGGGCAATTGATTTCGCCGGGAACAGTCGCCATGATCGTTCCGTCGAATTCATAGGCAGAAATTTCAAGTTCACGTGCATTGACCATTTTTTCAACAAGGACATAGCTGGAGTATTTGAATGCATCAGTAAGTGCGCGGTCGAGTTCTTCTTTTTTAAAAACCTGGTAGCAGCCAACGCTTGATCCCTGCGAGGCTGCCTTCACAAAGATTTTTCCAAAGCGGTCAAACAGATCGTGGGCGCGTTTTTTATCTTCCATGCTTGATAAAAATTCAAATGGAGTGTTTGGGATTTCTAGTGCATTAAACCACAATTTACTGGTTACTTTATTGAAGCAGTTGATGCTAGCTTCCGGTCCGCAACCCAGATAAGGCAGGTCAATGAGTTCAAAGAATGTCTGAATTTCGCCCGTTTCCCCCGGAGGACCGTGAATGCAGGGAACTACAATATGGATGTCTATTGAATTTGAACCGACAAGCTGGCGTTTGAAATTCATTTCTACGACTTCACCATGAGTGCCATCGCTTTTTAATTTCCGAAAGATTTTGTCTTTTCCGATTTCAACCTTGATAATATTGTAAAGACCGATGTCATTGAGATTCTTTTCAATATATTTTGAAGAGACTAAAGAGACTTCGTGTTCGGTGCCGCCGCCCCCGCATAGGAGTAAAATGTTTTTTTTCATGACCAATCCTTTGGATGAAAAATCCTGAAGTCTTCATTAACTCCAGAATCTAAATGTTATTAGCGCAGTTTTGCAGGAATCTTCTCCAAATCTAATTTTAAAAATAATTCCTTCAACTCGTCGATTGTCAGGGTTTTTGAATTGGCTTCACCGTGAGCACGCATGCTTACAGATTTGTTTTCCATTTCCCGGTCTCCGACAACCAACATATACGGTACTTTTGATTGCTGGATCTGGCGAGTTTTGTATCCCATTGTTTCGTTTCTTTCGTCTACTTTTATACGGAGCCCTAATTCTTTCATTTCAACTGCTAAAGATTTGCAAAAATCTAAATGCTTATCAGTACTCACCGGAACGATGACAGCTTGCTCTGGAGAAAGCCAGAATGGGAAAATGCCGGCGATGTGTTCAAGATAGACGCCGATAAATCTCTCTAATGAACCAAGAAGAGCGCGATGAATGACGACAGGTCGCACATCATGCCCATCTTTATCCGTGTATTTTAAATCAAAACGATCCGGCAACTGGAAGTCCAGCTGAATAGTGCCCAGCTGGTGCCATCGCCCGATTGCATCAGCAAGCTGAATATCTATTTTGGGTCCATAAAAGGCACCGTCACCGGGATTTACGTGATAGGCGTGTCCGGTTCTATCAAGAGCGCCTTTCAAGGCAGCTTCTGCTTTGTCCCAGGTCGCATCATCTCCGGCCTTTGATTCAGGCCTAGTTGAGAGTCCGACTTTGATTTGCTGAAATCCAAAATGGTCGTAAACAATAAAGAACATTTCCATTAGTTTAATAATTTCGGATTCAATGTTTTCCATCTGGATAAATATGTGGGCATCATCCTGACAGAATGAGCGCACTCGGGTTAGACCTGCGACAGCACCTGCACTTTCGTAGCGGTGAAGGCGCCCGAAATCCGCATATCGCATAGGGAGATCACGATATGAGTATTTATAATGTTTAAACATAAGCATATGGCACGGACAGTTCATTGGTTTTAAGGCAAACTCTTTTTTGTCGACAAGAGAGAAATACATATTCTCTTTGTAGTGAGCGTAATGGCCGGAAGTATGCCACAAATCAGAATCCAGAAGCATTGGAGTAATGACTTCATCATAGTCATACTTCACATAAATTCTCCTCATAAATGAGACAAGCTCGTTGTAAACTGCTGCTCCTTTAGGCATAAAGAAGGGTGAAGCAGGTGCAACTTGCTCAAAATGAAAAAGTTCCAACTCTTTGCCAAGCTTTCGATGATCTCGCTTTTTCGCCTCTTCCAGAAATATTAAATGGTCCTCGAGCTGTTTTTTTGTAGTAAAACTTGCAGCGTAAATTCTCTGAAGCATTTTATTGTTTGAATCGCCCTTCCAGTAGGCACCGGCAGTGTGTAGCAGTTTAAAAAACTTTGGAAGGTGTCCTGTGTTCTCAACGTGAGGCCCGCGACACAAATCGACAAATTCTCCTTGCTCGTAGCAAGTAATTTCCTGATCAGCTGGTATATCAGAGACAACTTCAACCTTTAGTGGCTGGTTTCTATTTCTCCAGAACGAAATTGCCTCATCACGAGTGAAAACCATTTTTGTAATAGGAAGCTTTTCATCGATGATTTCTTGCATAGTCTTTTCAATCTTCGCCAGATCCTCATCCGTTATTTTTGCATCTACATCGATATCGTAATAGAAACCATTTTCTATCACCGGTCCGATCCCAAATTGAGGGTTTTTGTCTTTGAAAACACGATTAACAGCCTGGGCCATAAGATGTGCAGTTGAGTGGCGTATTGTGTCAAGTTCGTATTTGGCCATTTAAGTCTCCGATTGCCTTGAAAACATGAAAATTTTACAGTCGTAGGATAGCAATTATTTCCATATAAAACAACGAGTTGAATCTTACTTCTACAAAAATCTTACAACGCCCTTTTGACGCTCATAATTGCACGTGATATGAAGCCTTACATCTTCGCTTTAAACAAAGAGAAGCTGTAAAAATATTCGGGAGAATCCTATGGTTACGACTCTAGATTTTGGAAGTGCAGAAACTCTTTCTGAAGGCCATCCGGCCCTTGGTTTATTTCAAGACGACCTTAAAAAAGTTGATAATGAAATTACGAGGTCTGACATCGGCAGATCGTATTACCAGTTGGGAAAGGTTTATTATGATAAAGCCGATTTAGATAAAGCGGAAGATGCTTTTTCAAAGGCGTTGTCATTTGCTGAACCAATCAGAGATGGTTTTTCAATTCTAAAAACTTATGGTTTTTTGATTAGACTTGCCTCAGAAAAACTTGAAGATGCAAAGGCTCAAAAATATATCAACGAAAGTGAAAAATTGATGGAAGCTCTCAGCAGAGCACTTCCAACTCTTACATCTGAGTTTTTCTATAATTTGGGTGTGGTGAAGAATTATGGCGGAAACTTTGAAGAGGCAAAGTCCAATTTCGAGTTAGCTTATAAAAAATCTTCTGAGGAAAATGAACCGGAACTTCTCTCTAAATGTCTTCTGTCTCTTGCAACCAACGCATTTTATAGAAAAGACTATGAACTCTCGTTGCGTTATCTTGATCAGTTGAATGATCTCTTAAAGATCATTAAAAAATTCTATCTTTCGGGCGCAATGTACAACTACTACGCCAAAATATTTATTGAACTAAACGAAAACGAGAAAGCATTAAATTACTACAAACTTGCCAATGAATATCTACAAAGCAAGAAATGCTGGAACCTTTACGGATACATTCTTTTTGGAAAGGCTACGGCCCTAAAGAAAGCTGGAAACTTTGATGAAGCCCTCAATATGTTTCAATTGGCGCAGGAGTCAATTGATACCGCTATCTTTAAGCGCTTAAATCACTTAATTGAAGCTGAAATTGACGATGTTAATGACAGTACAGTTGATCTTTATTTAGATCGCACCAACAGAAAAATTGTTGAACGTTCACTTGGTACAATTGATTTTAAACACCGTTTTGTTCTTTTAGAAATTCTTTTCCTTCTTTCAAAAAACCCAGGAACATATTTTGATAAGGAACAGTTGGCAAAAATGATCTGGAAAGATGAATATAATCCTTTGATTCACGATAAACTAATTTATACGAGTGTAAGCCGTCTTAGAAAATTGATCGAGCCGGTTGAATCTGACTCAAAAAGAAAATATATTATCCGCGGAAAAGACGGGTATACATTCAATCCACTTGCTAAAATCCGCTTCCACATGGAAGTAAAAACTAACTCTGAGCGATCAATCGGAAATGTTGATTTAAGCTCGCCAGTTTAGTCGCCGGCAAAAGTGTCTGACATTAAATTTATAACAATCAAAGGCCATCAAACACTCTCGAGTGAGATGGCTTTTGTGCTTTCTGATCTTGATGCTCATTATTTTCCAACTCCATGGACACTGGATAACTGGAAATCAATCAGTGAACAGGATCGGCTACTGGTTGTGATGATGAATATGGAGCAGGTCGCTGGATTTTGTCTTTTTGACAAATCAGTCCCGGATTCGTTTGCACACCTGCTTAAAATACTTATCATTCCAGAATTGAGAAATCAGGGCCATTCCCGGGTACTACTTGAGAACGCTATAGGTCAATTGCGTCAAGAAGGTTGTAGCCGTTTATTTCTTGAAGTGGAGGAAAATAATCATGCAGCACAGAAATTGTATTATGGGCTCGGCTTCAGCATCGTTCACCGGAAAAAAGATTTTTACGGGGAAAACCGCAATGCCTTAATTATGACGTTGGGTCATTGATATAGATTGTTTGCAAATCCTAAAAGTTTTGCTATAGTAGCCCTCGTAGTCACTTTTTATTCGTTCCTTAGATGGATTTTGTATGAACTTCTAAAAAGTTTCTATCGCCAGAAATAAAGTATTAATTTGTACGTTATATTAAGGGTGGATTTTATATTCCGCCCTTTTTTTTTGTTTTTTTATAAGGGTCTAAGTAATGGTTCTTCGCGGTCCAAGAAGCGGGATGGAATTAAAATTCTACGATATCGCTTTAAAGATTTTAAATGATCTTGGTCTTGAGATGTATGATCTCGAATGGAATGCTACGTCCGGCGAGTTACGTTTGTTTATTATGGACCCAAAAACGAAGACGGCATTAATCGAAGACTGTGTAAAAGTAGACCGTGCTTTTAATCCTTATATAGAGACTGAAGGCTGGATGCCTGAAAATTTAACTCTCGAAGTTTCTTCTCCTGGACTCTTCAGACAGCTTACATCTATCGATCATTTCAAGGGAATTGAAGGCGAAGATGTAACACTGGCGTTGACCAAAAAAATAGATGAAGCAGTTTATCCTGAATTCCCGAAAGTCCTTCGCAATAATTTAAAAATTAAAGTGAAGCTGCTCGAGGCAAAAAACGACTCAATCGTATTTGATGCCCGCGGAGTGAAGGTTGAGATACCATATTCACAGATTAAAAAAGCAAATCTAGAAACAGATTTTAATAACCACCAACCAGATAAAGTATAAATAGCAGACAGGAAGGGTTAAATGAATAATTTTTCAGAATTAGGACGAATGATTGAAACACTTGGCAAAGACCGTGGAATCGACAAGAGAGTTGTCGTGAAAGCGATTGAACAGGCTTTTTTAGTTACGGCTAGAAAGAAATATGGAATCCAAGGGGAATATGAAACACGCTATAATGACACAGAAGATGAAATAGAAATCTACCAATATAAAAATGTTGTAGAAAACGTAAAAGACCCGATTATCGAAATCACTATCAACGAAGCTCGTAATTTAGACGAAGCCGTTGAAGTGGGCGATCAGCTGGGGATCAGAATTGAAAACCCAAATTTTACACGTGTTGATGTACAAACTGCGCGCCAGATTATTTTCCAAAAAGTAAGAGACGCTGAAAGAGAAATTCTCTTTTCAGATTTCAAGCACCGCGAAGGTGAGCTTGTTACAGGGATTGCCCGTCGATACGAACGTGGAAACGTAATCGTTGATCTTGGAAAATCGGATGCAATTCTTTCAAGAAAAGAATTGATTCCAGGGGAAAACTTTAAGACTGGTGACAGAATTCAGGCTTATTTATCTGAAGTTGTAATGACTAACAGAGGTCCTGAGATTCGTCTTTCAAGAACATCTCCAATGTATCTTGTTAAATTATTTGAAGTTGAAGTTCCGGAAATACTGGACGGAAATATTGAAATTAAGTCTGCCGCCAGAGAGCCGGGACAGAGAGCTAAAATCGCTGTTTATACAAGCGATAAAGACATTGATCCTGTTGGTGCCTGCGTAGGTATGAAAGGGTCTCGAGTTCAGAATGTTGTCAATGAACTTCAAGGTGAAAAAATTGATATCGTTCGTTGGAACTCTGATATTGAAACTTTCGCAAGAGCTGCCCTGGCTCCTTCAGAAATTACCAATATTCAGGTTGACCATAACAATTATTCAATGGACGTAGTTGTTGAAGAAGATCAGTTGTCGCTTGCTATCGGACGCCGCGGACAAAACGTTCGTCTGGCCGCGATGCTTACAGGTTACAAAATCAATATTATTTCTAAAACGAAGCTTCAGGAAAAAATTAAGAAAGCTGTTGAGAATCTACTTCAGATTTCAACTGTCTCTGATGCCCGCGCTCAAATGCTTGTACAGAATGGGATTATGTCTATCGGTGATTTAGCAGCTCTTGATGCAGAAACATTAGCTGGTATTGTTCATGGAAATGTTCCTGATGCTGAAAATATTCTAAGAGACACTCATGAAGCCATTGAGAAAGGATTAATCAGCCTTGCTGATGATGAAGAAGAATTGGTTTCAGCTTCAGCGGTTCCTGCCTACAAAGGAATGCTTGAGAAGCATAAAGAAGACAAGGGTGATGGAAAGGATAAATTCTCTGAAGCTGAAAGACGCTTGAGAGAAGAACTTGCCGCCTTTAAATTAAAGTAAGTAAGAATGTAAACGGAGTTAATAATGCCTAAAAAAGTTTTTGAACTGGCAAAAGAGTTAGAGGTTGGACCGCTGGATTTGGTCGAATCACTTAAGGCCCGTGGTTTCAATGTAAGAAATCACATGGCGGAGCTTTCCGACGATGACGTGTCGAAGTTTTTATCTGCCTTACAAAAAGATAAAGAAGAAAGTGCTTCTAAAGAAGAAGTTAAGAAAAAAGTTGTAAGAAAGAAAGCGCCTGCGAGCGAAGCTAAGACTGTTGAAAAGAAAACAGTCGAAAAGAAAGTTGCGGATAAAAAATCAGCAGACAAAAGATCAGCTGTGACAGAAGTCGAAGCAAAGGAAGCCAAAACCGGAGAGCCTAAAAAATCTTCTGGAGTTAAAAAGAAGGCAACTGTTATCCGCAGAAAAACAGACGATAAAGAGTCCGGTCATGAATATGAAGAGGAAGCACAGTCATCTTCAATGAGCGCGCTTTATGAAGAGGAAGCTCATCATGAAGAAGAAGCTGCATATGAGGAAGAACACGAAGGTGCTGAAGAAAGCGAAGTTGCTGGTTTCGAAACAAAAGCTCAACCTGCCGGTGCAGGAGGACTTAGAGTCGTTTCGAAGGCTCCACCTCGACCAGCAGAAACTCAGAGAGAATCTGTTGAATTGAGAAAGGCCGGTGCAAAACCAGATGACAAGAAACTAACTGCTGAAAGACCTCATCGTTTTACCCCGGTTTATACGCCTTCAAAAGATCCTAATTTCAAGGAAGCTCAAGAGGCAAAAGCAAAAGACGAGATAGCTAGAAGACCTGTTGGAGGACCTAAGACAGGTGTTCTTACAGTTCAGGAAGAAGAAGATAAAAAACGTTACGATGAAGAAGAGAATAAAAAGCGCATAGGCGGTCTCGCTTCAATGATGACTGGTAAAAAAGTTATTGCGAGCAAGGCCCAGGCTATAACAATGTCGCGCGCGGAAGAAGAACTGCGCTCTTATACTGCTTTGAGCGGTACAGGTAGACCAATCTATACTCAGATTATGAGAAAAAAGGATTACTTGGGACCGACACAACAAACAGAAAGAACAGAAGTTAAAGAATCAAAACGCGTCGTTGTTATTCATAAAGGTTCGGAGCTTGGTGAGCTTGCTAAAAAGTTGAGCATTAAGTTTAAAGACCTGGTTGATGAATGTTTAAAACTAAATCTTTTGATTAAAGAAACAGACTATGTCGGACCTGCACTTGCAGCCGATATTTGTGCCCTTTTTGGGTATAGAGTTGAAGATAAGGCTTTCAATGAAGAAAAGATTATTGGTAAGGCCACTATTTCTGAAGATGAAAAAAGCAAATTGCCAGTTCGTCCGCCAGTCGTTGCAATCATGGGCCACGTTGATCACGGTAAAACGACTCTTCTTGATTCTATCAGAAAGGCTAAGGTTGCTTCAGGTGAAGCAGGCGGGATCACTCAGCACATAGGAGCCTATTCCGTTAATGTCGACGGTGGAAAGCAGGTAACGTTCCTGGATACTCCGGGCCATGCGGCTTTTGCGGCCATGAGACAGCGTGGAGCTCACGCAACTGATATTGTTGTTTTAGTTGTTGCTGCGGATGATGGCGTTATGCCTCAGACGAAAGAGTCAATTAAATTCTGTGAGAACGCGGGTGTTCCGATCATTATCGCAGTCAATAAAATGGATAAGCCTGGTGTTAATCCAGATAATGTTAAAAGAGAGCTTACAGAGTTTAATCTTATGCCGGAAGACTGGGGTGGACAGACTCAATATGTCCATGTCTCTGCTCTTAAAGGTCAGGGGATTGATGAACTTCTGGAAGCCATTTTACTTCAGGCAGAAATTCTTGATTTAAGAGCAGATCCAAAAGCATCGGTGGATGGAGTTGTTATTGAATCGAAAATTGAACCGGGAAGAGGTCCAATTGCCACTCTTTTAGTTGAAAATGGAACTCTTCACAAAGGCGACTACCTGGTGGTCGGCGAAACATTTGGTCGCGCCAGAAGCCTGACAGATCATCTCGGAGCTCAGTTGAATGCAGCGGGTCCGTCTACGCCAGTTCAAATTCTGGGATTGGAAGGCACTCCTGCTCCAGGTGACAGACTTAATATAGTAAAGAGTGAGCGGGAAGCTAAAAAAATCGCAGAAAATCGTATTCAGGAGCGAAAACTTCTGGCGGCTGCACCAGAGAAGAAAAAAGTTTCTCTGGAAGATTTCTTTGCCAATGCAGCTAAAGAAGGCGAGGAACAAAAATTCCTTAATCTTATTATTCGTTCAGATGTTCAGGGATCTTTTGAAGCGATTAAATCCGCTCTTGAAACTCTAGGGAACTCTGAAGTTGCAGTAAAAGTTATCGCCGGCGGAGTTGGCCCTATCACCGATTCTGATGTTCAGATGGGAGCGACCTCTGGTGGATTTGTTATCGGATTCAACATGAGACCTGTGACTACAGCAAGAAAGATGGCAGAAGATAAAGGCGTAGATATTAAAAACTACTCTGTTATCTATGAACTTATCAATGATGTAAAACTTGCTCTTGAGGGACTTCTTGATCCTGAGTTTGTTGAAGAATTCATTGGTCGCGCTGAAGTTCGTGAAGTTTTCAATATTCCTAAAGCAGGTGTTATTGCCGGTTCATATGTTGTCGATGGAAAAATTGCTCAGGGTTGCAACATTCGTCTTCTTCGTAACGGTAAGATTATGCACGACGGGAAATTGTCTTCGCTTAAGCGTTTTAAAGATGATGCTAAAGAAGTTAAAAATGGTTATGAATGCGGTATTTCTCTTGAAGGATACTCTGATATTAAACAAGGTGATATTTTTGAAGCATACTTAATGATTCAAAAGAAAAGAACGCTTGAAGACGCTGCAGGAATGACACAATCTGGATCTAAAGAAGCAAGACCTGCTTTATAAGTTTATGGCAAAAAAAAATAATTTTAAAAAAGCTAAATTTGAAGAAAGACTGTTGAACGAAATCAACAGTCTACTTCGTACCGGTATCAGCGACAGCCGTCTTCAAAGAGTAAGTATAACTAAAGTTGAGATGTCACCGGATTATGGATATGCCGTTGTGTCTTGGGACACATTTGATGCTCATACTCGCGGAGACGCCAAAAAAGCGATCGAAGCGGCTTCTGGACGAATCAGATCAGAGCTGGCAAAGGTTCTTGATGTCAGACATGTACCGTCTATCAGTTTCGTATACGACAATCAATTTGAAGAGGAAAAAAAAATAACCGACCTTATCAAAAAAAGTACCGACAATAATTCCGATGTAGAGTAATGGCCCCCTTGGACTATAAGCAAATCCCCTTAGTTTTTAATGTAATGAAACCGATTGGAATATCTTCGTTCGGAGTCGTTCATCATTTTAAAAAAAATCTCGATTTTAATTTTGGAAAAATCGGTCATTTCGGAACACTTGATCCCTTTGCTGAAGGGGTCCTTCTCATCGGCATTCAGGGCGCCCAAAAACTTAATGATTATATTCATGAGCTGCTCCCAAAAACTTATAGGGCCAGTGGAGTATTTGGAGAGAAAACCAGCAGTGGGGATTTTACTTCAGAGGTCGTTCTAAAAAAAGAGATCAATTCCAAGTGGATTAAGGCCGATAGAGTTGAACTGGAAGCCTATTTGGGCCCCCAGTTTCTTGGTGAGTACTGGCAGAGTCCCCATGCTGTTTCAGCCACCAAATTTGAAGGCAAGCGGCTCTACAAGCACGCGCTGGAGGGAAGAGTCATTGAAAAAGAGAAGGTAAAAAGAGAAATCTATTCCTTCAAAATTCTTGATTATAATTACCCCCATTTTGATTTTCTTGTGAGTGTCTCGTCTGGAACCTATGTCCGGAGTTTGTTCGAGGAAATTGCCTTATTATTGGAAGGATGCGGAGCGCTGAAATCCTTGCAAAGGACTGCCATCGGGTTGCTTTCAATTGAAGATTCTTTGGATCAGCAGTTCTGGCCCAAGAAGAATGAAGATTTTAACTTGGAACAATCAGGAATCCCCCTGGACCGGGTATTGGAACTTGATCATATTTATTTAACTTTAGAGCAAACCAGACGATATTTAAAAGGTCAGCGACTTCCCCTGGCCCTAGTCGAGAAGCGTTCTAATCCGCAGCTTATTTGTTCGGAGAACTATTATTGGATTTACAGTGAAGACGGAATTTTATTGGGATTGGGGTGTCATCAGGGCGTAGAATTGCACGCAATTTTTAATCTAAAGCTTGCGATTTCACTTTTTTCCTAAACATCTCAAATTCTTATGTTAAAATAAGCCATACAATAACTGATGATTTGATTTCGTTTTCTGTAGGAGTTTTTGGTGAACACGATCTTTATTACCATGGCATTGTCGATTCTTATTGGAATTGGACTATTAATTGGAATCGGGGCATTGAGCTTGCTTTCCGGAGCGCTTAATTTTCTTTTCGTTAAACCTAAGCTTGAAATTTTAAAAAGTAAGTTTGGTGCTAAAGGCCTGGCCTTTAGTTTTACCTGGGATCAGAGTGCAGAGCCTGTAACTTATGACAGATTCAAAATCCAGCTTTTCAATCCTTTTGGCAATCCAGCTCAATTAGATATCCTTCGTGAATTTGATCAGGCTTCTCAGGATTTTGCCCGTGATTTAGAGCTAGGCCCGAGAATGGAAGAGCTTCTGAATGCGAAAGGATTAGAAGATGCAACTTTAGAAATTGAAGTGTCTTCTTCAAGAGACAGCATTACTCATAAAGTGACTATGAAAGGTTCTGCTTTCAAGGAAAAATTCAATACTGCCACGGACACTGCTGAAAACATGAACAAAAAATTTAATGTTCCAAAGGAAAAGCCAAGATTTGAAATTCCGGAAAGAACTTTTATTTCTCCTCCACTTCCTAAAACAGGAATGGCACTTAAACTGGCAACTAATCCTGAATTTGCTGCTCAATTTTATGCAGGTCAAGGCGGAGCAGGAGATGCAGGTGCGGCAGCCGCTAGTAATTTTAGTGTAGCAAAAGTCTGGATTGAACCTGGCTGCATCGTTTGTGATGCGTGTGAAGGGATTTATCCGGAAGTTTTTGAAGTGACAGATACCACATGCCTGATTCGTCCGGGTGCTCCTTTGAACGACGGTCTGAGAATTCAGGAAGCTGCAGAAGCATGTCCGGTTGAGGTTATAAAATTCACCAAGGCCGGCTAGTTTTTATAACTGCCCACAAACTCACCAAATATCAAAGTACAATTTGATCTATTATCTTTTCAGTTAAGCTATTTTATTATCAAATTGTGATCAGAGCTCTTATTTCTAAATTTACAAAAAAGAACTGACAAGTGATGGTCGAAAAGATCTTTACTAAAGACCTATTTTAATGCTCCCATCAAACTTTGATATTTGGTGAGTTTATGGGCTATTCTTTAAATGTTTCAAGAATTTTTGAAGTGAAAAGCTTTTTAAAAGCTTCTTCGTTTTCTTTCCAGATACTATCCAAAGTTACATTTTCCGCAAGTAGCGGGCATTCAAATGTCAGTACAGGCACACCTAGGGCCTGGGGACCATACTCTCCTAATGAGCCTGGAGTCGGGTGAGTGAGGAAATCGGCCTCAATCGGATATTTATTGAAGCTTGCCAGGAATTCAGCGATTTCTTTACATGACCCATTGTAGTTAATAACGGGGTACCATGAATGAAAACTCAAAATAAAACGCGGGGGATATTTTTCGAACAGTGAAACGAGATATTTGTTTTCAGGTTCAGAAAGTGGGGCCACGCCTGGAAAATATTTTGCTTCTCGGGCTTTTGGAGTCCACTGTTTTGAAGGAAGATTGCGATTTAAATCGACGCCATTGCCGTTAACCCGTGAACCTAACTTGAAGCCGTCAACATTAACAATTGGAACAACCACAACAGGCATTTCAATCTCATTGGTTTCTTTGAGCCATGTGAATAGTTCGGAGGCGAGATGGGCGCCTTCAACTTCGTCACCGTGGACTGCACCAAGAATATAATTGTATTTTGGAGCACTTTTTTCGGTTTTGTAAGCGCGAATGATGTCACCTTTTACGCTGGTTCCAGAAGAGAGTTCTACAAATTTCATAAATTTCCTTAATTTTTAGATAAAACAAAAACAGCTGATTGGCCCGGTGTTTCCTCTACTTCAATTTCAAGTTCCCTAAATTCAAACTGAAATTTTTCAAGAATCTTATCTCTGATCTGACACGCAAGAAAAGCCGCCAGTCTCTCAGCTGAAGTATTTTCGATCGGTAAAATCAAAACATCGGTTTGGGGAATACTGAACACGCTCTCATCCCGAGTGGTGAAAATATAATTTTTTTCATTTTCCTGAATCTGAAGATGCGGGTTGTTCTTTGGGATCAGGAGCTTGTGATCAAGAGAGTCACAAACTTCGCGAACGATCGGCTTGATATCTAAGAAATCAAAAACCATGTCATCATTTAAGTCCATGGCATTGCCTTTGATCTGAACGCGATAATTATGCCCGTGTAAGGGCTCGCGAGATCCATCTTTAAAAAGCATAAAATGCGATGAAGCAAAATTAAAATATTGTTTGTAGACCCGAATTGAAAATGCTGTGCTCATTTGAGAAGTTTTAACATAAGTGCTTTAAAAAGAATACTGCTTCCGTTAGAATTCCTAATATGAGAAAGTCAGAAATACTAAAAAATCTTCGCAAGTTACGATCTGTTTTTGAAGACGATGAAGAGGCCCTTCTTGCGCTGAATCACTTAACTTTAAAGGCTGAAGCCTTTCCGGAAGACAGGGCCATGCCTGTCTTGAATTTTGAGTCGGCGTCAATGCCCTTGCCAGAAGAAATGCAGGAACTGACTCAGGGATTTGCCATTTTTGCCGATGGCGCCTGCCGAGGGAACCCGGGCCCCGGTGCCTGGGCCACCCTTATACAAGACACGAAATCAGAAATTATTTTGAAGTCCTCCGGAGTTGATGTCCCAACTACCAATAATAAAATGGAACTCGAAGGTGTCATTCGCGGACTCAAAGGTCTAGTTGAAAAATGGATTGAAGAGGGGATCTCGGATCGGGAAAGTCCTGTTTTTGTCTATAGCGATTCAAAATATGTTATTGAAGGAATAGATAAATGGGTGCCCGGCTGGAAGTCTCGCGGATGGAAAAAAGCGGACAACAAAGAGCCTGAAAACCTGCTCCTTTGGAAGGAGCTTGATCAGCTAAAATCACGCTTTAACACCATCACTTTTTTATGGGTAAAAGGTCACGCCGGCCATCCTCAAAATGAAATGTGTGACCGCATGGCAAACCTCGCGCTAGATGAAGCCGGTTTTTAAAGAATCTAAAACTTAATGTCGGAGAAATTGTGAAATCATTCAATGCTATCATTTTTTGCGTACTCTTACTTGCAGCCACGTCGTGTTCTCATACGCCTGCAAGACAGCAACCATTTGACCGCGAATATCAGGTGGGGGCTTATCTTTGGTTTCAAACCAGCGGAGAGTATCGTGCCCTCTGCTATCAGGCTTATAATTTAGGGAGGCTTAAACTGGACCGGGATCTGGAGAATAAGCACAATAAAAAACGAGCAGTAGTTTTGGATCTCGATGAAACGGTACTGGATAATTCCTTTTCAGGTGCGGATGAAATACAAAGTCGTCAAAACTGGGATAAGGAAAGTTTTAATCGATGGGTTGCAAAGAAATCGGCAGTCGCCGTGCCCGGTGCTACCGAGTTCTTAAGATATGCAGTCTCAAGACAAGTTGAAATTTTTTACATCTCAAACCGCAAAACGTTTCAAGTAGAGGATACCTTTGTAAATTTAAAAAAGCTTGGCATACCCGTTAAAAAAGAGAATCTCCTTTTACAAGGTGATGAATGGGGCAAGGAGAGTCGGAGGCTTGAAGTTCTAAAAAAATACGAAATTGTTTTATTTTTCGGGGACAATTTAGGAGATTTTCATAAGGACTGGGACGGTAAAACGAGCGAAGAGCGCCGTGCGTTGGTCGATTCCCATCGCGATGATTTTGGCGAAAAATTTATTGTTTTACCCAATCCATTATACGGAGATTGGGAAAAATCTTTGCCTGGTACAAAAAAGAGATCAGATCTCTTAAAAACTGTTCCTTAAAAAATCCCAAGTCCCTTGATCTTTAATAGCTTCGGCATTAACGTATATACATATAAAAAAACTTATTCCTCAAATTTTACAAAGGATTGGAAGGTTATGAAAAAGAATGTTCTTACAAGTTTGGTTGTGTTGGTTCTAGTAGGACTAACTGCCGTCAGCTGCTCAAAAGGTAAAGACCCAAAAACTGAAGAAGAAAAAACATTTTACTCGATCGGTACTATGTTTGGATCACGTTTAACTCAATTGTCTATGTCAGACGCAGAGATTGACTCTCTGGCCGCTGGTTTAAGAGATGCTGCTAAAGGTGACAAGCAAAAAGTCGATCCAATGGCATACCAGCAAAAAATCCAAGATATGTTTAAGTCGCGTATGGAAAAACAATCCGTTGATGTAAAAAAGAAAGGTGCTGAATTCTTAGAAAAATTTGTTAAAGATGGAGCAACTAAAACTGCTTCAGGTCTTGCTTATAAGCATATTAAAGAAGGAACAGGACCAAGTCCTAAAGAAACTGATATCGTAAAAGTTCACTACCATGGAACTTTAACTGACGGTACTGTTTTTGATTCTTCAAGAGAAAGAGGAAAAGAAGTTTCTTTCCCGCTTAACCGCGTAATCCGTGGATGGACTGAAGGTGTTCAGCTGATGAAAGTTGGTGGAACAACTAAATTTGTTATTCCATCTGAACTAGCTTACGGCGATGCAGGCGCACCACCAAAGATCAGCGGTGGAGCAACTCTTGTATTTGAAGTTGAACTTCTTGGAATTGAAAAAGCTCCGGCAACGGAAGCTGCACCGGCAGCTAAGCCAGCTCCAAAGAAGAAATAGTTTTTCACTGATAATTTTATAATGAAGCCCCTTAGTTAACTCTAGGGGGCTTTTTTTTTGGCATTGATGAAGAAGAAAATTGTTATCATTTTATATTTACTCATCAGTCCTATAGTTATCTATATAGGTTCTGCTCTGATTTTAAGTTCAATTTATGTCGGCAGTAAAACAAACGATGATTCAAATCCATATGTCGTTTATGTAGTTTCCAGCGCCATTCATACCGAGTTTATCTTTCCCATTAAAAATGATTTGTTTGACTGGCACTCTCTCTTTTTAAATAATGATATGAATATTTCTTATGTCTCAATTGGATGGGGAAGCAGGGAGTTTTTCTTTGAGATGCGGACCTGGGAAGAAATAAAAATGAAAGTCATATTAAAAGCGATTTTTTATCCATCAGACTCTGTTGTTCATGTTGATTTTTTAAAAACACTTCCGTTGAACGAACCTCTTTTTCCTCTCAAAGTTGATAGCGCGGATTATTTGAAATTAATCCAATTTGTCACTCAATCATTTGCATTTAATGGCAATCATAAAGCTATTCAGGTTGGTGAGTTTTCATATTATGGAACCGATAGGTTTTTTGAGAGCACTCAAAAGTATCATTTATTTAATACTTGTAACATGTGGACAAACGACGGTCTAAAATATATCGATTGGAAGCGACCTCTATGGTCACCTTTTAAATATGGTATTGAAAACGCTTTAAGGGAATAAATATGTATAAAATAAGTTTTTTTGTACCACACAATTCTGCCGAGAAGGTGAAACAAGCGATGTTTGAACATGGAGCTGGACGTATAGGAAATTACGAACAATGTTCATTTGAAACTGAGGGCATGGGCCAGTTTATGCCGCTTTTAGGTGCAAATCCGGCGGTAGGCACCCTGAATGAACTTGAAAAAGTAGCTGAACTTAAGATAGAAATGGTCTGTAATGATGAATGTATCAGGCAAGTCGTAAACGCTTTGAAAAAAAATCATCCCTACGAAATGCCTGCCTACGATATCATTAAATTAATTGATCTCTAAATTCGGAAAATTTTCTAATGTTTAAATTTTTTATTCTGATTTTTACATTGATTGCCAGTTCTTTTGTTTTTGCACAGACAAGACAAGATGATATGCAACGCCAGATTGAGGAAGTTTTAAAGGCCCGCGATGAGATGATAAAATCTTTGCTCAATGATCAAGGTTTTCAAAATTTTGATAAACGTTTTGAAGATATGTTAAGAAATTTTGAAAAGCATAATTTGGGCGGGGATTCCAATACGGAAGGTGCTGTTATAGGGGAGTATGACTGGAGAGAAACTGATACACTGCAAATTTTTGTATTGAAAGTTAAGCAGATGAAGGACCGCCCGCTGGATATTAAAATTGAAAAAGGTAATATTAAACTTAAGGGCGATGTTGAAACTATCAATGAAGACAAAACCCGTAAGAGTAAGAGCGTCTCTAAAGTTCATTTTGAGCGCACCTTTTCCATTCCGGCCGGTGTTGATCAGACGACTCCTGAATTTGAAAATAAGGCAGGTGAGCTACTCATTAAATTCAAAAAACTGGTGGGTCAATCACCCAAATTTAAAAAGCAAAAGATAATACCTCCCTCTGAGGACCGCAGACCGCTGGTCCCTGATGCCGACGACATCACCATTTAAATTCACGAAGATACCCGATTAAAGTATTTCGCTCAGATAGCCGATAGGTAGTAAGAGACCTTTCTCTAGCGAGGTATTTATTAAAAGGACCTTTTTGACATTTACTTGCCTTGTTTTTATTTGCTCAAGCTCCTATGGGCTTGAAGAAAGCTATAATAAAGACAGGACTCTGGATGTCCCTTACCGGGAACAGGCCATTATCGTCAGCAAAGACGGCTTTTTTCCAAACAGACTTGTCGTATTCAAAGGTGAAAAAGTTCGCTTTTTTGTAACGGCAGTCGGAGTTGATACCGCCTGTTTTAATATTCCTGCAAAAAATGTTTATTCATCCGCAGCAACTCAAAAAATTACTGAGACGGAAACCTATTTTGATAAGGTGGGAATTTATCAGTTTAATTGCCCGAGCAATACCTGGAGCGGAAGGGTCATGGTTTTAGAAAAACCATCCGATAGGGAAGAAAGCATGAGGCGCGGGCTGGCCTCGGATACAGTAAAAATATGGAAACCTAAAGAAACCCCAACTGAATGGGTTCAAATTAAAAAAGAAGAACTCAAAGATCTGAAGGGAATGGGCGATATAATGGATCTGGATAAGGAATAGATAAAAAATGTCATCAGTTTTTAAGGACGCCATTGAACAGTTTTTATACCCGATCAAGGAACACCTTGAAGATCCTGGCGTATCTGAAATTATGATCAACGGCCCGAGAGATATATTTGTAGAAAAAAAAGGGCTTGTCTATAAAACGGACTCTCAATTTCATAATGAGGAAGCTCTTCTCTCTGCCATGAGAGCTATTGCCCAGTCTATCGGGAGACGAATTGATAAAGATAATCCCCGTCTGGACGGTTTTTTACCGGATGGATCTCGTATCGCAGTTGTACTTCCACCAATGGCAAGAAATGGTACGACAGCAGCGATCAGAAAATTTTCCAAAGAAAAGCTGACTTTAAACGATCTGATTAGTTTCGGATCACTCTCAAAAGATGCGGCACGGTTTCTTGATATATGCATTTATCTTTCAAAAAATATTATTGTTTCAGGTGGTACTGGTTCAGGTAAAACGACCATGCTAAACGTGCTTGGATCACGTATCCCTAAAACTCAGCGCCTGCTGATTATTGAAGACTCTGCGGAACTTCAGGTTAAGGCAGAGCACGTTGTTAACTTTGTCACCAGAAAGGCAGATGCTGAACGAGGTGTAAGTGAAGTCAGCATTCGAGATCTGGTGTTATCAGCTATGAGATTACGCCCCGACAGAATTATTGTCGGTGAGGTTCGCGGTGAAGAAGCACTGGATTTAATACAAGTTATGAACACAGGTCATGACGGAAGTATGGGCACGGTTCACGCTAACAATCCGGTTGATGCATGCACCAGATTGGAAACTTTATGTTTGATGGGCGATACAAAAATTCCACCTGATGCAGTCAGAAAAATGGTTGCCTCGGCCATGCAATTAGTTGTTCAGTGTACACGTATGCACGATGGTGGAAGAAGAACATCACATATATCAGAAATATTGGGGATAGATAAAAACGGAAATTACATCAGTCGCGATATTTTCAGATGGGTGCAAACTGGCAAAGACCCTGAGACGGGCAAATATATCGGTGAAATGGTTCCGTGTAACTATGTTCCCTCATTTTTTGAGGATATTGTCGTCAATAAGCTTCCATTTCCAAAAAGCAACTTCCTGGCACCGGAATGGTATAATCAAAAATTAAAAGGCGAAAAAGAAGCGGCTTAGAATTCTATGTCGATTCCGTCAGTTCCGATTTCACAGGAGATTTCTTCTGCATCCTCTTTTCTTGCTTCAGCAACAATATTTTTCAGGTCCTCTATCGATATCTCTGGATCGAGATCAAAGTCGAGTGAAATGGCATTGATAAGATTATGTATGGTTTCATAATCCCGAAGTGTTTTAAACTGATCAATTTTGATAGTGATCGTGTAAGTTTGGTCCTTTGCATCTTGAACTACATCAATTTTCACAAAGCCCTCCAAGGCCCGTATTATTCTGCGATGTCTTTTATTTCCATCATTGGCAGTGTTGCTACTACTTTAACTTTCTTTTCCTCTTTTTTCAATTTTTCCAGTTTGGCCTTAAGTTCCTCGTAGCGGGGATTGCTTTTCTTCATTTTGTAACTTGAAGCATGTCGAGCAAATTGAACAACTATTTCCTTGTCGTCTTCACTGATATTTTTAACTTTATCGGTAAAAGAGTCTGTAATTTCATTTTTTAACTGCGCCTCCGTAATCGAAGGCGCTGAAACGATGAGTGCTGCCAGGATCAACAAAATTTTTTTCATAGAACGTCCTTGTTCAAATTATAATAATTGATAAAACAGCTATGTTTTGTATAATTATATCATGTCAACGCGTTCTGAAAAAGCACAATTTATACTTAAGCGTCTGGAAGAACTCTACCCAGAGACACCCATTCCGCTGGATCACAAAGATCCTTACACGCTTTTAATTGCCGTTTTATTGTCCGCTCAATGCACAGACGTACGAGTCAATAAAATTACACCGCTCTTATTTAAAAAAGCCGATACTCCTTTTGAGATGGTCAGGCTCTCCGTGAAGGAAATTGAGGACATTATCAGGCCGTGCGGACTATCCCCTAGAAAATCAAAAGCGATTCATGAGCTCTCTAGAATATTACTTGATAAATATAAGGGAGAAGTCCCAAAAAGTTTCGATGACCTTGAATCATTGCCGGGAGTAGGTCATAAAACCGCTTCTGTCGTCATGGCACAGAGTTTTGGAATTCCTGCCTTTCCGGTTGATACACATATACACCGTCTGGCCCAGAGATGGGGGCTTACAAGTGGAAAGAATGTAGAGCAGACTGAAGCAGATTTGAAAAAGGTTTTTCCAAAAGAAAAATGGAATAAGCTTCATCTGCAAATTATTTTTTACGGACGAGAACACTGCAGCGCCAGAGGGTGCGATGGCCTTACTTGCGAGATCTGTTCGGCCATTAATTTTTTGCGAAAATCCCCGGTAAAAACAAAAAAATAAATTCGATTATGTGATTTTAATGCCCGCTGAAAGCATCGAAATTGTCTTGGTCAGTTCATCAAGCATTTCTTTTTTTCTAAAATTAAAATCGCCAAGAAGCGCTGCTTTTTTGCTGCTGCCAAAAGAGTCATTCTTGTCATCGTATATTTTTATTCTCAACAGTCCGTTTTCAAGCAATACATATTTAATATCAAGATTAAATAGGATGAGTCTTATTTCAAGTTGCTGAGTTTTTGGATTTTTTCCCATGAACAAAAGTGTCTGAAAAAGTAATTCCGGGTTAGTCAGGCTTTCGATAAGTCCCTTTTCTAGAATCTGAAAACTTACTTTCATCCATTCCAGGGCCTTCTCTTCCGACGCCACCTCTGTTGGAGAAAACATTTCCTGGCCTTGGGTTTTGATTAATTCAGATTGAAAAAGTGAAAGCTTAGTTTCAATTAATTGATTTATGAGTGAGTTGTATTTTTCTAGAAAAGGAGAGTTATTTGCTTCAAGACATTTACCCAACGACTGGTTGTTTTGCCAAGCCCTGTGCATAAATCCATTTTTTGTTTCAGCAATTTTTAAACTAAAAGCGTCGCTTGAAGTTCGAATTTCCAGCTCTTTGGTCAGCAGACTCCCGGCAATTGTATTTTTATTCACTGCTAGAGATATCCATTCTGCATTTAAGCCGGCGTGTTGATAAAATGGCCCTAAAAACAGAGGCGAGCTCCTGTTAAAAACGGCGCTTAATACTTTAAAACTGAACATTTTTACCCTTAACTTTGATCATTTCTTTGTTTAAGATAATGCCTGATATGGAGAATACTGACAAAATGTTTAAAGCAAAAAAAATAGGTGTTTTTGATTCAGGCATCGGAGGCTTCAGTGTGCTTGCCGAATTATTCAATGTTTTGCCTGAAGCTGAATATTACTATATCAGTGATGATGCCAACTCTCCTTATGGCCCGAAATCTGATGAATTCATTACAGAGCGCACTATCGCCATGACAGAAGAGTTGCTGAGGCAGGGAGTGGAGTTGATTGTTATTGCCTGTAATACCGCTACGGCCTCCAGTATTGATCAGTTGAGAGAAAAATTTAAGGCTATCCCCTTTGTCGGCGTGGAACCCTATCTGAATGCTTTTTATAAAATGCCTGAAGGTCTCTCGGAGCATGAAAAAAAAATGATGGTTCTGACGACCGAATCAACCGGTAAATCGGAACGGTTTAAACGACTCAAGGAAAGACTGGACCCTAAATCGCAGATTGATCACTATAGCTTAAAAAATCTGGCAAGATTGATAGAGGAGTATTACCACCATCCTGCGAATAGTGCTGAACTTGAAGCGGAATTTTATAAAAACGTGGAAAGCGAATTACAATTTTTAAAATCACAAAACTATTTTTATGCCATTTTGGGATGCACTCATTATCCCTTGATAAAAGACAAGATTGAATCATTCTTAAATCTTAAGACTATTTCACCGAGCCTTCATGTTGCTCTAAGAGTGAAAGATCTCGCGCATTCCACCGGAAGCAATCCAAAACATAGCGAAGATATTTTTAACTATCTTTCGTCTTCAAATAATTTATGGACAAAAAGAAAACGAGAGTCCCTTTTCGGACCGTTCAAAGGAAATAAACATGTCAAAAATTAAAGAAATTAAGGCCCGTCAAATTCTCGATTCCCGCGGAAATCCGACTGTAGAAGTGGACGTTTTTACTGATTCAGGATCAATGGGCAGAGCAGCTGTGCCTTCGGGAGCTTCCACTGGTTCCAAAGAGGCGCTTGAACTTCGCGACGGTGACAAATCCTATTACATGGGCAAGTCAGTATTGAAAGCAGTAAACAACATACGGGAAAAAATTGCGCCGAAGTTAATTGGTCTTGAAGTTACTGAACAGAAGAAGATTGATTACATCATGCTCGAGATCGACGGCACTGAAAATAAATCCGGTCTTGGTGCCAATGCCATTCTTGGAGTTTCAATGGCAGTATGCCGTGCAGGTGCGCTTGATTCAAAAATGTGTCTGTCTCATTACATGGCGGAAAAACTACATGCTCCAAATTCTCATAAAGGACCCGTCATGCCGACACCGCTAATGAATATCATCAACGGTGGTGCCCATGCTTCTAATAATCTCGATATTCAGGAATTTATGATTGTGCCTCATTTAAAAAAGGCATTTTCTGAAAACCTTCGTGCGGGCGTTGAAGTTTTTCATGCTTTGAAAAAAGTATTGCACGATAAAAATTACTCTACCAATGTGGGCGATGAAGGGGGATTTGCTCCTGATTTAAAATCTCACGAAGAGGCCATTGATTGCATTCTGACTGCAATAAAAGCTGCCGGCTATGCCCCAGGCGTGGATATTTCCATTTCTCTGGATGCTGCGGCTTCGGAATTCTATAAAAACGGCAAGTATAATATGCAAGGAAAAGAGTATAGTACTTCGGATATGGTTAAATACTATTCAGACTTGTGCTCAAAGTATCCGATATATTCCATTGAAGACGGTTTAGATGAAGGTGATCATCAAGGCTGGATTGATCTGACAAAGGCCCTAGGTTCGAAAGTTGTTTTAGTTGGTGATGATCTTTTTGTTACCAATAAGAAGATTTTCGAGGCCGGTATAAAGGCCGGTGAGGCTAATGCCATTTTAGTTAAGGTCAATCAGATTGGGACACTGACAGAAACGTTTGAAGCGATGGATTTGGGTTATAAAAATAATTATAAGGCCATTATTTCACATCGATCAGGCGAAACCGGGGATTCATTCATTGCTGATCTGGCAGTGGCAACAGGTTCTGCTCATATCAAGACAGGATCGGCGAGCCGCTCAGACCGTATGGAAAAATACAATCAACTTCTTCGTATTGAAGAAGAACTTGGATCGAAAGCCGTTTATCTGCCAGTAAAGTAGATCGGGTCCAGGTCTTCTTTTTAAGTACATGAAGATGTTATTTATTTAAGAGGGCCTGGATGTTCTGGTTTAACAAGAAAGACCATATTCAAAACCAAACTGTTGATGAGGACAGGCGAGAGCGCCTTTTTTTTCATGACATAATAAACCAGACTCATGGTTTGCTTTTATTTTTCAGTCAGCGCCAGAGTATGAAGAAAGGGATTAAGGCTGATGAAGTTGCAATGCTTGAAGCAGAAGTCAGAACCCTTCAGAGCTTAATAAAAGATCATTTCCAGTTTAAGCATAAAAATCTTTCCAGCACATATGACTGGGTCCCGTTCAGCATTGCAGAGCTGGCCTTAAAAGGCCTGATTCAGACCTATCTTCCAGCTCAGAACGTTCAAACTTTCATTCATTTGAAAGGCCATTTAAGTTATGATGTCAGTCTTGAACAGCGTGAAAATACTCTTATCTATTTTCCATTTTTTTACAGAATTATGAACAACCTTATTAAAAATATGGCCGAGGCAAAGAGCGATGAGGTTCACTTTATCTTTGATTATGGAAATGCAGGTTTCGTCATTGAAACCAGAAACAAATTCAATGGGAAAGAAGACCTTAAAGGGATATCCGACAAGTTGTCTCAGATAATTCTAGATGAAAAACCAGCAGGGAATGGGTTAGGAATGGAATCGATTCACCACCTGGCCCAGGAATGCGGTGGAGTTTTTGATTTTGAAATATCCAATGATATCTGGATTAACCGGATTACACTCCCTAAAGCAGAGCAAACCGAACGCAAAAAGTCCGCTTAAATTTATTACTTGTCACCAGTTCAGATTCTTCTTAATCTATTATTAAGATAAATTTTAAACTGGAGTGAGCTTTGGAATTTTTTATCGGTCTAATTTTTGATCAAAGCTCTATCCACCATAATAAAATTGAAAGCTTCAGAAAGCGTTTTGATTCAAAATATCAAAAGAATGAGCGCCTTCAATTGACTCTTTTACCTCCGTTTACAATTGATTTTCAGAAAAATGAAGACCTAAACAGCTTTACGGAAGAGCTGTCTGATTTACTGGACAGCCATCTTTACGGGTTGGATCAGATATCCCAGATCGAATTTAATGGCATTACTTTTTCGATGGGAAAAAAAGGCGTTCTTGCCCTGACTCCTAAAATTTCACCGGAGTTGTTTTATTGTCAGGAGTCGCTTTATTCTTTTTTAAAAGATTCAGGCGCACGCTTTAAAAAGTCCAAAAATGCGACGAATCCGCTTTTGCCAATTGGTCGATTTGATTATTTGAATCTGCTTGAATCCGCAATTGAAACGGCCAAGGTGGAATTTTCCTCGCCTTTTGTTATGAACGGAGCGAGTTTTGTGCTCTTTGAAAAAGGGCACCAGCAGTGGATTGCTAAAACCAACCTTTATGATTTCGATTCTCGAGATCATTTTTTTTTCGTGAACCAATTATGTCAAAACTTTTAATTTCTCTTCTTTTACTTACAGGTTGTCTTTCATCTTTTGCTCAGGCTGCAGCCGTTCATCGAGGCGGGGCTGAGTTGCTTAATCCCAAGGCTTACGCCATTGAAGCGCAGGCTTCTGTTTTTAGTACAACTGCTTATTTTGATGATAGTGGAACAGAACTGGAAATGAATCCAGAGAGCTCTTTTCGATTAATTGATACAGATTTTAAAATCTCCTACGGTGTAAGCTCAAATCTTGAGGCCTCTGTTTTTGCTAAAGTGAGAAGTGTTTCCTCCAGCGATGGCACCAACAGTGCCGCTAATACCGGTCCCGAATCTCTCGGAGTTGAGGGAAAATATTCCTTTGAACCTATTAATAAAATTAAATACGCACTTGGATTGAGATATAGAAAGACTCTTTATACCAACACTGAATACGCACCTGCGCAGAATCGACCTGTAGACGAAGTTATCCTGGGCGATGATGGCAGCGAGTATGGAATAGATTTTTATGCAACTTTTCTGGCACGTCCATGGAAACTTGATTTCAAAATGGGGTACAATTCTCCGCCAAATGATCTGAGTTCGGAAATAGTCTATAAGCTCGAAGCTATGTACCAGTTTACTAAGTTCGGTCTTTTTGCCGGGTTGGATGGCATAAAATCTTTAAACCGCGACCAATATACAGATACACCGTTGTCAAAGCCCATACTAAATACCGGTCAGACAAGACTATTCAACAGTCTCAACAGGGAAATGACGGCCCCATATCTTGGGTTCAATTATAATTTTGATAAATTTTTGTTCTTTTTAAAGGGCCAGACAGTGATGTCCGGAATTTCGACAGATAAAGGCAACCTCGTTTTGGCCGGAATCAGCTGGAACTCGGTTGGAGTAACAGCTGAATCAGTTAAGATTGACAGTTTTAAGGAGTACCATATTGATGGCTCTGTCCTAAAAGTTTCAGCGAGAGGAAACTTTATAAAAATCGACCAGGGACTTTCAACTGATGTGGAGAAAGGGATGAAGTTTGATATTTATCAGACGGATTATTTTGGGGGTAATCTTTTGGTCGCCAGCGGTATCGTCTACGAAATCGGATCGGATTGGGCGGTTATTAAACTTTCTAAAAAATACCAGGAAATTCAAATTAAGCCTGGTTTTGCGGCCAGGGGCTTTTAAGAATATACCTGGGAATTATTTAACTGTTTTGTTAAATCGGGTCTTTAGTGTAGAATTATTTTATATATTAACGTCCTTAAAAGATGTGAGTCAGTACATGCAAAGTTTAAAAACTTTATTATTTTCTCTAGTATTAGCTTTAACAATTCCAGCTGTCCTTCATGCAAAAACATTCTCCAGTCAGTTTTCTGAGTTCGAATTGCCCGCAGGATGGGACTGTGCTCTGGAAGGCTCAGAGTGGGTTTGTCAGAGTGATGACAAAGACAGAAAGAAAGAAGCGATTATCATCTTAGCTGCCAAATATAGAGGCGAGCAGGATTCCCTGGATGCTTACCAGGCTTATTTGAAACTACCTAAGAGTTTTGCTCTACCTGGCGGGAAAACACAAATTTCAGAAGCGAAATCAGTAGCTGTTAAAGAGATCAACGGGCAACGTTGGGTAGATGCTCTTCACCTGGCCTCTGAAGTCCCTGGCTTTTATACACGCTATCTTGCCACTGTAAAAGATACTCTTGGTATTGCCGTTACTTTTTCAGTAGCTAAAGATCATTACGATGCTTATCAGGATATTTTTGAGAAGGTTATTGCTACATTAAAAGTTTTTGATCAGAAAGGAGCCAAAGGTGAATGGAAGCCTAAGTCTGAAAAAGAAGATTTATTGAGCGGTGATGCAGTTGTAGATGCCGGCGGACAAAACCCTGATATTGGCATGCAGAAAAAAGGTGGCGCTGGTGACAGCGGTGCGGGGACAGAATCTATTCTTCTTATCGTCGGTGTAGCTGCAGTTGGTTTCATCATCATGAAAATGAGAAAGAAAAAGAAGAAATAAAAAATAATAAAATAAATTGAAATGGAAAGGCCCCTTTAAGGGGCCTTTTTTTAGATAATATTAAGTTTTCTTACGTTTGATTGAAGATAGGCTTCCTGCGCTTCAAGCTGTAGCTCTTCAGAGGACTTTACCGTTTTCCAGCTGGTTTCTTCTTCAGAATTATAGACAACATCTTTCTTGTAAAATAACTGGTCAGGCAAGTATGGAGAGCGAGTAGCATTAGTGACCACGTTATTATCCCTGGTCTTTTCATCATTGGCGATTTTCAACTCATTTTTTATAAGCTGCAACTCACGCACTTCCTGGGAGGAGCTCCCAATTTCTTTGGACTGGTAGAGTTTTCTTAAAAAATTAATTCGGGTAATGCCATCAGAGTTCATGAAGACTTATCGGATAAAATGAGTTTTTACTTGAGTGAAATACTCAATATGTCCGTAATTTCCGAAGGATGCGTCTTGTGGGGGTTGTGACCTGCACCCACAATTTCACGAAGTGATAAATTCTTAAGTCCGGAATTAGAGAGCATTTGAGCGATGGATTTATATAATTCATCTCCCTCTCCGTAGATATACACAATCGGAAAATCAATTTGTTTCATAAGGTTGATCACCTGGGATTTTAGAGGGAAGGAGCCGATTGATAAAAACTTTTGAGACAATTTCCATTCATTAAAATCATGTGCAGATTTTTTTTCACAATCCGCTTTAAATGAAGTCATTTCTGAGTAGGGCCTGAACATCGGGTTGGAATACCACTTTGTTAAAAAATTCAAAATTGTAGACTGTTCAATTCCATCGAATAAAGACATGTCTGCTGATAGTCGCAAGCTTTTCTCTTCATCATTTAAAAGACCCGGGCCTGCTGATTCAAGCCATAACATAGAAGGCTTTAGGTAATGGAGTGCAAGCTCTAAGGCCACTCTTCCACCCATTGAATAGCCGTAATAAAGGGGAGAGTGAGAAAATAGTTCAATAAAATGCTTAAGCTTAATCATTAAATCATGCAGACTGTGAAAATTTTCAACCTTGCTACCGCCATGTCCTGGCAAATCGATGAAAAGCAACGAATAGTGCTCCTGCAATGGCAATGCAGAAACTCGTAATTCATTTTTATCTCCGAGAAAACCGTGAAATAGAACTAAAACCGGGGCGCCGGGATCATTGTGTAAAAAAATGTCATAGGAAAAAATTGATTCTAAAAAATACTTGTAGGCAATCTTTTTTAAATCATTGCGCCTGAGTTTGAGCTGACCTTCGGATTTTAAAAGTACTTTAAAGTAAAATTTCGGTACGTGATGTGGATGAAGATTTTCTTTAAATGATTTTTTTAATTCTTCACTGATATCCTTATCATTAGAGTTTTCATTAGTATCGTATAAAAGGACGGCAATCTCACCCCATTTTTCATCTGGAACAGGAAGCAAGCAGGCATCGCTGATTTTTGGATGTTGTCTTGCTATCTCTTCGATTAATAATGGATTAATTTTTTCTCCTGCGCAATTGATGATGATATCCGATCTTCCCAAAAAGCGTATAATTCCAACGCTTGAATATTCGCCAAGATCATTGGTCTTGAACCAGTCGTTAATGGGGATAAAATTTCGATTGATATAAAAACCTGTCGCCAGTGTTTTGCCTCTAATATTAATATGGCCGGATTCATCCAGTTTTATTTCACGATAGGGAAGTACTTCCCCGTTTATTGTCACGAGAGAAGTGCTCTCGCTCATGCCGTAAGTTTCAAAGATATTGAGCTTGTGGGTGTCCGCTGCATCTTTGAGCGCTTTTGGAAGAGCTGAACCTCCAATTAAAATGACCCGTACTTTTTTCAGGAAGTTTAGTTTTTGTGGATCTTCAATCATCCTCCTTAACTGGAGCGGGACTAATGAAATAAAATCCATCTTCTCGTTTATATCAGTGAGCACTCTGCCGCCGCTGAAAAAAGCACGGCATAAAACCATAAGTCCACCGACATGATGGTGGGGGAGATTTATAAGAGATGCTTCCTGGTCATGCTGTTTAAAATATTCGGCAAAACCTAAAGCTGAATAAAAAAGATTTTTAAAACTCAATAAAACGCCTTTTGGAAGCGAGGTGGTACCAGAGCTGAAAACAACACAGGCCGGTTTGTCTAACTCGATCTCGCCAAAGTTTTCAGTATTAAAATAAGATTCGAGATCATCAAAGTGAAAATCTCTCACAATCAGATTGAAATTAATCTGGGTTTTTAATTTTTCAATCGTACTTTCACTTTCAAGATGAGCGAGAAAGACAGCGGTTTTATTATTTAATAGACAGGAAAAAAGAGAAACCATGGCGAAATAAGGAGATATGGTTGAAACAGCAATATGTGAATCACACGATAAGCCTTTTAGCTTTGAAGCAAACGCCCCTACGTCCTTACTGAATTCGGCATAGCTTTTTTTATTGAAAAAGATATTTTCGGAATATTTTTTAAAATGAAAATATAAATCAAAATTCATGATCAACCACAATAAGGAAGCAAACTTAACTGCACATGTCCGTGTTCTTCCTGTGTAACAAACCTTACTCCAAGACCTATTAAGCGTATAGCATTACCTCGTTTCTGTAGACAATGAGAAAGTAGTGGAAAGAAACGCGGGGGGCTAATACAATCGCGCCAGTCATCAAGATCGGTCAGCTTCAATGTTTCTTCACATGTGGTTCTCTGGAAGTCATTGAATTTAATTTTGACAAAAATTTTCTTTATTTTCTTTTCGCCTTCTTCATCCATATGGGCCTCGAGACGCGAGATCATTTCTTCATAGAGATCTTTAAGTTCCAGTTGCAATATATTTTCTTCGACAATGTCTTTTGAAAACGTAGTTTCAACACTTAGAGATTTTCTCTCCCATTCTGAAACAACATCCCGGTCATCAATACCGCGGGAGTATAGGTGAAGATCGTAACTGAACTTCCCAAAAAATTGCATCAGTATTTCATGAGGGATATTTCTTAAGTCTTCACAGGTTTTTATACCCAGTGACTCCATCACCTCATGCCCTTTTTTTCCAACGCCAGGAATAAGCTTTACCGGCAAGGCCTTGACAAAATTTTCAACATGATTGGGGGGAATGACAAAAAGACCATCCGGTTTTTTCCAGTCGCTTGCTACTTTTGCTAAAAACTTATTGGGAGCTACTCCGACAGAAGCAGTGAGCCCTGTGCGGGCGAAAATTTCTTTTTTTATTGTTTTTGCCAGTTCAGTTGCATTTTCATAATCACTCACGTCGAGAAATGCTTCATCCAAGGACAGAGGCTCGACCATTGCCGAGTATTTGTGAAAAACCGATTGAATAATTTCAGAAGCCTCTGAATATTTTCTGAAATTTGGCGGCAGAACAACTAATCCAGGGCAAAGCTTAACTGCGTAATCAGTAGGCATTGCAGATTTAACACCAAATTTTCGGGCTATATAATTACTTGTGCATAAAACGCTGCGGGTGCCGGGAAGTCCGCCAATGGCCAGAGGCACATCTCTTAGAGATGGATTGTCCCTCATCTCAACCTGAGCATAAAAACAATCCATGTCGACATGAATTATTTTTTTCATATCTAAGTGTATGAGCGCAAAAGGCCCACTAGTGTTCCAACGATTTTAAAGTCTCTTGAATTTTCATCCACAACAATGGGGGAAAAATTTTTATTGGCAGGAAGTAGCTCAATTCTTTTTTTATTTTGAAGTGATAATGTTTTAACAGTGGCCTCTCCATCAATGACGGCTACTACGATTTGCCCGTTACGGGCCTCTTTAGTAGAGCGGCAGACAATGACGTCACCTTCTAGAATCCCGGCTTCGCACATTGACTCACCCTTTACGGTCAATGCAAAATAACGAAATCCACCTTTAAGGAAATGGCGAGGAACTGCAATGGTATTTGTTGGGTTTTCAATGGCCTCAATAGGATTTCCTGCCGCTACCAAACCCAACAATGGAATATGGTCTGAATCGTTATCGATCTCAGTTTTTTCCGGGGATTTAACTTCAATACCGCGGCGATGATTCCAGGCGGTTTCAAGAACTCCCTCTTTGTTTAGGTATTGCAGATATTTTTGAACAGACCCCAGAGACTTCAATCCAAAATGATCTTTTATCTCGTTTTGAGTGGGAGAATGACCGTGATGGTCCTGGTAAGCTGCAATGTAATCGTAAACTTCTTTTTGTTTTTTTGTTAAGGCCATACTAAAAGTCTAAGCGTAGATTTTGCGTAAGTCAAGAGGCTATTTTTTGAGGGCCAGACGGAAATGATCAGAATGAAGGGCGAGCTGATTCATATAAGGGATTATATCTGATTGTAGTTCGGCCGGCAGTTTTTTGAAATCAATAATGTGTTCTTTAGGCACATAACGAAAGGTAAAATTTATTCTTCTGGTCTCAAAATTTTCTACGTTAAGCTTGAAGCTCGTTTTGTGTTTGTTCTCTACCCGTTGAACCCGATGGAACGCTTTGTCCTTATAGAGATCACCTCCGAAGATCTGGAGAGAGCAATCTTCAAGCCAAAGTTCTTTGAGTATATTGTTTTTCAGGTCTTTTTTCCCGAGGACAAATTGGAAAAAGGCTCTTTCGCCCAGGGAAATAGAGGCAACCGGCCCTAATTCGAAGTCTTTGTGATCTCCAACCCTGGCAGTGTCTGCCTTCTTTCCAGTTACGGGGTCTATTGATGAGCCGTAAAAATTAATGAGGCAGGTGTTTAGTTTCCATCCTTTTGGTATTTCAGATTTTTTAAAGTGGGACTTAGTTATGCCTTCGATCGTAACGAGTAATTTCTTAAGAATGGCAGGGTAGTCTTCACCGGCGATGCATCTGTTGTGGATGCCTTTAGGAGGATGGTAGTAATTGAGACAGGCAAACTGCCAGTTGCCCAGCCAGTAAACAGGACGCAGGAGCTGGCGTTGCTCGTCTCCTTCTGGAGGAGGATTGTGTTCTGAATAGCGCATTTCCCAGATTGGGTGAAGGGTCTCCAGCCAATTGATTATTTCCTGGCGTTCTGATTTTTTTACAAAGTTCGGGGCATAAAAAAGCCCGTCTTTTCTCACAATTTCTTTCTTTGTTTTGTTACGAAGAATTTTCATAGGAATTCTATTTAAGCCCGGGCAAGTATTATGAGAATCAGTATGTAATTTTTATATTTATATTTTGCAAGTCGAAAATACTTTGGTACTCATTTCAGAACCAAGTTCCAGGGGGAATAAGAAGATGAAGATACAAAATGTAACTAAACTCACTCTTTCTGCTCTCGTTGCACTCCAGCTACTAAGCATTGAATCGGTCAATGCCAAACTTCCGGCTCATTCAATTGTAACACTCAAAACTTCTAATGCTGAAGCTCTTCGCGATCCTTACCTGCAGGTAAAGGCCGTGAAGATAAGAGAGCTGACTGATGAAGAAGCTCTTGAGTTCACACATGAAGATTCAAGCTCTGAAGGTGCTTCAAAGGAACTTAAATCTCCTGATGACCCGAACATTCCACCTGTACCTCCAACGATTGGTGGATTGAGTGGACCGGTAATTTCTGTAAAATCTCTCGATTCTATAATTCTGATTGTCGAAAAGCTGATTGCTATCGGACAAAAAATTGCGCCGCTTATTAAAGAAGGTAGAGCAGTAATCACGAACAATCCAATGGCGGTAGTTTCGGTCCTTCCAAGGACAGAAGCTAAAGATGCTGTTTTGTATGACATGGGCGGATGGTCTGTTCCTGTGGCAAAACACTACAAAGTCGCTTTCGTGAACGGGTTTAATTCTGAAGTTGTGACTTTCGTTTATAGCATCACTTATCAATATAACGGCAGCGTGAACGGTAAAGGGCGATACTTGACAGGTATCCGTGCTTCGGCCAGAAACATCAGCATCTCATGGGGATTTGATCTCGATGCCAGCTCTCAGCTTCTACAGATTTCTAACGTAGGGACTCAGCAGGATGTAGTGGCAGGAGCAACGCTTGAAATGTCTTATACAGTGAAAAACTGGACAAAGAACATTACGACAAACACATCGTTTCATATCACCGGAGACGGAAGACTTTATAAGCTCGATTAAGTTGTTAAAACTTTCTCAAGCTAAATTATAAATAAAAAAGCCCCGAAAGGGGCTTTTTTATTTTTTATTCAAACTGTAAAAATCCCAGGCATCTACAAAATATATTTCTTTTAAAACGCAGTATTCGTATTCATTGTTTTTTTTGTCATGAAGAATTTCTGCGCTTCCTTTATTGGCCGAGCAGAAATCAGAGGCCGGATTTCCCAATACCTGAGGATCTTTTCTTTCGTCATTTTTTATGACTTCTACTTTGGGCAGATTGGAAATAAGCAAGAGGCATTCAGTTTTATTCTTTAGACATTCATTGTTGACATGAAAGCCATTAAGCTTGCTTATTTTCATTTTCCTGGCAGGGCCTTTGCTATATTTATGAAATAATACCTCAGATCGGGCATTCGTAGAAATAAGACAAAATATCAGCAGTATCATTTTCATAAAACCAACTTATTTCATTGGGACACAGCCCGTTTCGTATTGATCAGAAAACTTGGAGCCTGGGCACTTCCAGATACCTTTATAGTTTTTATATTCACTAGGTATTCCGCCGCCACCGTTTGGTTTTCCGATTATCGGTGGTGCTGGTTTTTTAATCTGCGCTTTTTCGGGCAGGACGAAGCCAGGTTTTTCCAGCCAGCTTATATTGTTATTTTTTTCGTATAATAATGAGTTCTCAACAAGTGATGATAAATCAACCCAACCGTCATTATTTTGTCTCTGCCATGTATTTCCGTAGCTATTTTTAACTTTGACCATTTGCCTGCATTCGTTAGTTTTATAACTGCATACTTCTTTCAGGCCAAAAAGAGCAATGGAGTGGCCGGTGTCTTTTAAGCATGCCCCGTTAAAATCTCTTCCAGTACAAATGCTCATTTCCAGGGGAATATTGGCCTCCAGAACTGAGATGATTTTTC
The DNA here is from genome assembly GCA_041662705.1 of Bacteriovorax sp. Taxonomy (GTDB): domain Bacteria; phylum Bdellovibrionota; class Bacteriovoracia; order Bacteriovoracales; family Bacteriovoracaceae; genus Bacteriovorax. Next base: position 28,494 of record JBAZRY010000006.1, on the reverse strand, counting down.
TTGAAAGTGAATCCGCATCTGGTTTGCCATTGTATCCTGGATAAGTACGTGTCTTGAAAGCAGGAATGTTTAGTATTTTGCTTTCCTCCAGGCATTGTGCTGGCAACAGCGATTTATATAAAAATTCTTCGAGTGTCTTTGCATTTAAAAAAGCATCTTTTAGCTGGTCTTTAGGAGTTTCAATATTGACCAGTGTCGATTTGATTGAATCGGCCAGACAGGATACGCAGTCATTTCTTGTAGTGCTTTGGCCGTTACTTCCAATTCCCTTGAACTCATTCCATTTTTGTATCAGGAATATCCAGCCTCGTTTTTCATCTTTAGTTACGTTGTTTTTATAGTCGGCCATCTGATGAACAATTGCAGAAAATTTTATGCAATCTTCGCTGGCAATCTTTCTATTTGAGTTTTCGACATTATTTAATAATCTGTAAGTATTACCGCCTTCTTTGAGAGCTTTTTTTTCATAGTAAGAAGTAACATCCAGTGAAGATAGTAAGTTATTTGATTCCGAACAGCTTAAGTTTAACTCTTTACACCGATAGTTTTCCAGAAGGCTAGTGGCAGAAAATCCGTAGCACAATCCAATTCCGTCCTGAGCTCTCACTGGAGATGAGGGAAAAACTTCAATGACAGGACCTTTGTTTCGATAAGAGTCATCGAGGGTTTCATAAGGGTATTCCGCACGGGCAGAAATGCTTAGAATTGAGGCCATAAAGAGCATGATTGATATCTTCATTTAGCGCCTATCGGACGCCTGCAAAGAACTATTTAGCTAGAGGTAAAAAGTAAGAAATACTTAAATTGTCCGGTATTCTTACAATTGCTAATCTTTCCTTGACAGAGTTCTCACAGTAGTCGATTTTTTGACCAAATGTTTATGAAGGTCAAAATGAAAGCTTTTAAGATCAAACGCGATTTTGGTGAGTTGAGCTATTACAAGTCTGAAGCAAACCCAGATGCCCCGGTTTTATTGGGTCTCTCTGGATTCGGATGTAGTCACTATAATTATCTCGATCTCCTCCCGGAACTTTCTCAGAATTTTACTTTTATACTTGTTGATAATCGCGGGATGGGCGCCTCAGATAAGACCCAGCGGCAATATTCTTTAAAAGATGTCGCGATGGATGCCCTCGCTGCCATGGATGATCAAAAGATTGATACCTTTGGTTTAATGGGAATAAGCATGGGCGGTTTTATTGCCCAGGAACTCATTAAACTGGCGCCAGAGCGAGTTTCTGCCGTGGCGCTTATGTGTTCACTTTCTGGGGGAGATGATTTTATACGACCTGTCAGCCTTACTGAAGCGGGTCTTCGCCAATTCAACAAACTTGACCCTCGCATACAGTGTGAATTCTCAACGCAGGCCACGGTTCATCCTTCACTCATTAAAAATAATCAGGAGCGCTATCAGCGCATCGTTAATTTGAGAGTTGAAAATATGGCCGACATTGAAGAAGCCATCAGACAAAACAATGCAGCTTTAACTTTTATAGACACGCCATTTGATTTGTCGATTATAAAATGTTCTGCCCTTGCGATGAGCGGTGCTGCAGACCGCTTTGTGAATCCGGAAAATAGCAAAGTTTTCGCTAAAAAAATCAAGCAATGCCAGACTGCTTTTATTCCTGAGTCTGATCATTTCTTTTTTATGGAAAAACCAGAAGAAACGGCGCTTGCACTCAATAAATTTTTTAAGGAAGTAATGGCATGAGTTCAGTTGTATTAAAAAAAGCAGCGGTGTGGCTTCCGGAAGGATTTGAAGACGCAGCTTTTATTGCGCGTGAGTCAGGTGTTCCTGAACATGTTGTAAAAACTAAAATGGGAATCGTCAGAAAATGCCGTGCGAGTTCTGATATGCATCCCGGAGAGATGGCGGTTCGTGCAGCCAGAAAAGTCTTGAATGGCATCGATCCTCTGAGCATCGATATGGTGATCTGGACGGGATCGGAGTACAAAGATTATATCGTCTGGACGGCGGGAATTTATGTTCAACGTGAACTAGGCTTAAAAAATGCCCATGCTTTCGATATTTCTGCCCGTTGTGGAAATAAAATCCTTGGCCTTCATCTGGCAAAATCGCTCATGATGACCAATCCAAATTTAAAGCGTGTTCTTCTCTGTGGAGGACATCGCACCGGGGACCTCGTCAATTACAAAGACCCGGGTGCAAGATTTTTAAACAATCTTTCGGATGGTGGTTCCGCCGTCTTGTTGGAAAGGGGGGAGAATAATCCTCTTCTGGAATCTTCAATCATAACAGACGGTGATTTCACTCACGATGTTATTGTACCGGCAGGCGGGACAAAAGAACCGACACGAAATAATCCTGATCCAAGTCTGACTTATCTTCAGGTGCCGGACATTGAGGGAATGCGTGTTCGTCTTGAAGCTCGCTCAATTCAAAATTTTCTAAAAGTCATTCGTGAGGCATCTTCAAAATCAATGTCAAAACCGATTGATTATCTCGCACTTCTGCATATGAAAAAATCTGCTCACGACGCAATCTTAGCTCCACTGGAGCTAGAGCAAAATCAGTCGATCTATCTGGATCACTACGGCCATTTTGGAGCTCCTGATCAGGTTCTTTCGCTTGGTTTAGCTGAAAAAAGAGGATTGTTAAAAAAAGGCGATCACGTGACATTTGCTTCTGCAGGCATAGGTTATATGTGGTCGGCGATGTCTATGCGCTGGGATGAAAATACTTTCGATATAAACGAACTGGAAGATTTAGGTTAATTTATTTTAGGAGAATATGATGAAAGGTTTAGCTAATAAAAGAGTTTTTATCACAGGGGCTGCTTCTGGAATCGGAAGATCCACAGCGGAACGTTTTTATGCTGAAGGGGCGGAGCTTGTTTTAATCGACATGCCGACTCTTGAGGCGGCAGAGCTTACGACCCTTTTTCCAAATAGAATGACTTATATCCAGGGAGATGTGACAAAAGCTGACACTCTGGCAGCTGTTCAGGCGGAAGTGGATAAGGGAATTGATGTTATCGTTAACAATGCCGGTATTACCCGTGATGCGACTCTTCTCAAGATGACTGATGAACAATGGGATTCAGTAATCGCTGTGAATTTAACTTCTATTTTTAAACTCTCTCGTATGGCAGCAGAAAAAATGAAAGCACAAGGAAAAGGGGGAGTGATTTTGAATGCAGCTTCGGTTGTTGCTCATTATGGAAACTTTGGACAGGCAAATTACTCTGCCACTAAAGCGGGCGTCATTGCATTGACTAAAACTCTTTCAAAAGAATTAGGTAAAGACCAGATCAGAGTCAATGCTGTCGCTCCCGGCTTTATTGCGACTCCAATGGTTGCAAAAATGCCTGAGAAAGTTTTATCGATGATGGAAGAAAAATCTCCATTGAGAAGACTTGGAAAACCGGAAGAAATCGCCGCTGCATACGCGTTTCTTGCGAGCGATGATGCAAAATACATAACAGGTACAACATTGAACGTCGATGGCGGTACAATATTAGGCTAGAACTTAACTATCAGATTGATGGGAAAAAGATTCGAGAAAGCGACCCTACACTAGTTTTAGTGAACGGATTATTTGCGGATCTGACGTCATTTGACGGAGCGAGTTTCTATCTGAAGGATCAGTTTGAAATTCTTCGTTACGATTGCAGAGGGCAGGGAAAATCTCCTAAACCTGATATCGTCTACACCCTCGAAGATCACGTTCTGGATTTACAAGAGTTGTTGATCAAGCTCGATAAAAAAAATATTATTCTGATCGGCCTCTCAAACGGAGGTCGGATTGCTCTTGAATACGCAAGTCGACTCCCCGTACACGCAGTAGTTGCCTGCGATACTTATGACGTCATAAGCCCGCTCTTAAAAGCTAAACTTGGCAGCTGGCTTCGCGCACATGAGGAATCAGGTCCTCTTCATCGCTTTGATATCGCCACACCATGGATATGGGGTGAAGAAACATTTGCCAACAAGAGTGAGCTGATTTTGAGTTACCGAGACCAGGCAGGCCTTACTCTTGATCATGTTGTAAAAAATCTTATACTCGGGGCCCTGGAAACTGAAATTGATGTCAGTCTGATAAAATGCCCGGTTTTACTCATTGCCGGAAACGAAGACCTGCTCACTCCTGTTTTTTATCATGAGAAAATGTTTTCTAAATTAAAGAATGGAAAAATAAAAGTCGTTCAATCAGGTCATGCTTCACTAATTGAAAAACCGATGATTATGAAAGAAGCAATTCTTCCATGGTTGTTAGAGCAGGTGAGTGCATGAGTACAAGCTGGATTCATTTTTTAGAAAAAAATGCGCTCGAATTTAAAAATAAGATTGCTGTAATTGATCAGGGAACTAAAAGAGAACTTACTTACGAAGATCTCAATAATGAAGTCAACGCATGGGCCTCTGTTTTATCCGAACGCGGTACACGGAGAGGTGATGCAATTGCTTTCCACGCTCCGGCCAATTGCCTTGCCCATCTCGTCTTGATGCTGGCCTGTTCAAAGATAAAGGCCATTTTTGTTCCTCTTAATTTCAGGCTTTCCGACAATGAGCTTGTCGAGGTTATAAATAGACTTTCTCCAAAATACTATCTGGGTGTAGGCGAGAAAATCTTTAATGTAGATGTTCCTTATATAGACACGGCATCTTTAGATTTGAAACATATTAAAGCGAGCGATGCTGACTTTGCCCTTAGTTCAGCAACAAATAACGATACAATTCTTATGCTTTTTACTTCCGGCTCAACCGGAGTACCTAAAGGAGTGATGTTTCATGGCGAAATGCTCCTAAGCAATCAGGTTGAAACAATAAAGGGCTGGGGACTTGTTCCACATGATGTCACGCTAGTAGAGACGCCTTTTTTTCATACAGGCGGCTACAATGTTTTATGTCTACCTCTTCTCTATCTTGGCGGTACGGTGATACTTGCATCGAGTTTTGATGCCGATAATGTTTTTAACTGCATTGAAAAATACAAGGTCTCAGTTTATTTTGGTGTTCCCACAATGTTTCAGATGCTTTTAGAGAAACCGCGTTTCAATGAATGCGATTTCTCCTCAATTCGTTTTTTTATTTCAGGCGGTGCTGCCTGTTCAAGTGCCATGATTGAATCCTATCAGAAAAAGAATCTGGTTTTTAAGCAGGGCTTTGGTCTTACTGAAGTGGGGCCTAATTGTTTTTTGCTCGATGAGAAGTATGCCGTAAAGAAGGCCGGATCAATTGGAAAGCCTATGCCGCATTCAAGAGTTTGCGTGTTAAAACTTGACGGGCAGGTTGCCGGAGTGGACGAGCCGGGTGAGCTTTTAATAGCAGGGCCTCATGTCTGTCTTGGTTATTATAAAAATAAAGAAGCATTCGATGAAACATTTAAAGATGGATTTTTTTATACAGGTGATCTTGTTAAAAGAGATGCCGACGGATTCTTTTTTGTCGTTGGCCGAATCAAGGATATGTATATTTCCGGCGGCGAAAACGTGTATCCCGGAGAGGTCGAAAAACAGATATCTGCTCATCAGGCCATTTCAGAGGCCGTGGTTGTTTCTGTCCCTTCCGTGAAATGGGGTGAAGTTGGCTTTGCTTTTTTAAAGACGGAAAGCGATATTGGGGTGGAGAGTTTAAGAGAATTTTTGAACCAGAGGCTTTCACGCTACAAGCATCCTCATTTTGTTAAATGCCTCAAAGAGTTTCCGCTATTACCAAACGGAAAAGTTGACCGTAAGTATCTTAAGGCAGAAGCTTTAAAAACTATTTCTTAGTTTTAGTCTTAACCCGAACGCGGACTTTTTCAACATCAGTCTTGGCCATAAAAACCATCATAATAATTGTCGATCCGATTCCAAATACTACCAAATCCATAACATTCATAATTATTCCTTTTTTAGGTCCTGCGTACTCTTCGGAGAATCATAAGATTTACTTTAGTTGAGTGAAACGCTTTTAGATTTTCAACGTGGCGATCTCTCTATATTATATAGTTATACATTTTTAATCGTTCACGGAGTATTTAATGGGCCTTGGTCAGAGACAAAAAGCCTTGGAGATAAATCTTAATCCCAATATCTACGGCACCTTTGCCGAAATTGGTGCCGGTCAGGAAGTCGCCAGGCATTTTTTCCGGGCAGGTGGAGCAGCAGGTACAATTGCAAAAAGTATTTCTGCCTATGACATGACAATGAGTGATGCCGTCTACGGAAAAGAGAGTTCAGGGCGCTATGTCTGTGAAGATCGGTTACAAAAAATGCTTGATACTGAATATGCAACTCTAATTGATCGCCTGACAAGCACTCGACATAAAGAAACAACTTTCTTTGCCTTCGCTGATACTGTTTCTGCCAAATCTTATAAAGGCACTGGTGAAAATCACGGTTGGATCGGAATAAAATTTCAACACAGGCCGGGCGCGAATCCCTCTCAGGTAATTATTCATATGAGCATGCTTGACGCTGAAAATATTCAGCAGCAGGAGGCCATTGGTTTATTAGGCGTCAATCTTGTCTACGCTGTCTATCATGATGTCGAAGACCGCGCAGAATTTATTGCAGGCCTTATGGATGGGCTCACAGCTTCTCGCATGCAGATAGACATGATCCGTGTGTCCGGTGATGCATTTAAAAATGTCGATTCACGACTTCTTTGTCTTGAACTGGTAAAAGGGAAACTTTGTGAAGCCGTTATTTTTGATGTGGATGGAGAAGTTCTTCAGGCTTCAGACGTATTATACAAGAAGAACGTACTTGTCGCCCGCGGGGGATACAGACCACCTACAAATTTAAATATTGATATGCTTGAGTGCGGACTCCGAAAATTCAAGAATTCTCTTGATCCTTCAGAGCAGAATAATATTATTGTTATTCCGGAAATCAGTATGTCGCTTTTGCTTGATAGGGGAAAAGTCGACAACGAAGATTTTCTTGCAAGAGTTGATCTATTGTCCGCTCTTGGTCAAAAAGTTCTTATTTCTAATTCAGAGTCATACGGCGATTTGAATATGTTTTTTACAAAATACGCTAAAAAAAATATTGCCTTTGTCATGGCCACTTATAACCTTGAGAAAATTTTGAATGCAGGAAAATATCAGGGAATGAAATACGGCCTGGTTGGTTCACTGGGGACACTTCTTGAGCCACGGACAAAATTGTATATCTACCCTGCGTTTGATGACGAATCCAAGGAACTTAAAACAATTGAGACGATGAACGTCGCTTCTGAATTATCGTTTCTTTTGTTATATTTAATTGAAAACCACCACATTGAAAATATAACCGACAACAATCCGGAAGTAAGTCAGATCTGGTCGAGAACCGTATTGAAAATGATTCAAGACGGGACAGAAGGCTGGGAAAAACTAGTACCGGCATCAGTAGCAAAAACAGTTATGAAAAAATGTTTATTTGGAGCAAAGTGCGATTTATGAAAAATTTAAAACCTCATTTGACAGCTTTCCTGTTATTAACATGCATTTATTCTCCCTCAGCTTTTTCGTGGGGGAAAACCGGCCATCGTATTGTCGGTGAAATTGCCCAGAGAAATCTTTCTTCCAAAGCACAAGCCGGGCTGAAAGATCTAGCCGGCACAGAAGATTTATCACGGATGTCTACTTGGGCGGATGAAATTAGATCCGATCCCAAAATGGATGCTGCGGGCCCATGGCATTATACCAGTGTTCCAACAGGCAAGACCTATTTTGATCAGAAGAGAGCAAAAGAGGGTGATATTTTAGAAGCACTTTATCGCTTTGAAGATACTCTTCGCGATCCAAAAGAAACAAAAGAAAGTAAACTTTCGGCCCTGAAATTTCTTATTCATATGACAGGAGATCTTCATCAGCCACTGCACGTGGGTCTTGCTGAAGACCGCGGAGGCAATATGGTTCGGGTTAAATGGTTTAAGAGTGAAACTAATTTACACAATGTCTGGGATGAAAAGTTAATTGATTTTGAAGAATTGTCCTATACAGAATACGCCAGCTATTTAAATCATTTTACTAAGGATGAAAAAAAGGAATGGGAGAAAGGCTCATTCATGGACTGGGCGAAAGAGTCTCAGGATTTGCGTCCAAAAGTTTATGATTTTGGCGGCGCTGATATTCCCAATCTAAGTTATGAATACAGCTTTAAAGTAAAACCTATTATGGAAATGAGACTAAAGCAGGCAGGCTTGCGTCTGGCCAGCGTACTCAATAAAATCTTTGCCAAGGAAAAGCTGAGCAAAGAAGAGATTGAAGTGCGAAAAAAGATTAAAGAAAATCTATAGTCAAATTGAATGACTTGTATCAGTTTTCTTCTAAACCTTGACAATGTTTGAGTTGACGCCATCTTATACTTAGATTGATTTGGTATAAATCTGTTTAATTAAGGAGATGGCCATATGAATAAATTTGATTCAATCACTGAAGGCTCAATTGCTATTGCCCAGGGTGAGGCCTTAAAAAGGAAACACACTGAAATTTTCCCTGAACATTTAATCTACGGATTGATTAATAATCCTCAGACTTTTTCAAGCCGTGCGCTTAAAAAATACGCTAAAGAATTAGATAAATTGCTGGATCAGCTTCCAACGGTTAAAACCAAAATGGAAATGGATCAGCTCCGTGCTTCTTCTAAATTGTCTGAGTGGCTGACATATGCTTCTTCGCATGCCATACAAAATGGCAGACAGGAGACATCTGAAAAAGATCTTTTAAAGTATCTTGCTCAGATTGCTCCCCAGTTTAAGATTGATTACAACGATCTTAATGCTGCGAATGCGGACGATGCATCCGAAATGCCGACATTCTTAACTAATCTCAACGAGCTGGCCGAAAGCGGAAAACTTGATCCGGTTATCGGACGCACAAAAGAAATCCGCGCCGTGATGGAAATTCTGGGGCGAAGATCTAAAAACAATCCCGTGCTAGTCGGACCTGCCGGTGTCGGTAAAACCGCCATCGTAGAGGGACTTGCAGACGCAATTGTTAAGGGGAAGGTCCCGGAAGTGCTTGAAGGTAAAATCGTTTACTCTCTGGATCTTGGGTCGCTAATGGCGGGAACGAAATACCGCGGAGAATTTGAAGAGCGTTTGCAGGCCCTTTTAAAATTTATTAAGGGGCAGAACGGTCAGGCGATTCTTTTTATCGACGAACTTCATCAGCTTGTTGGAGCAGGTCGAACTGACGGTGCTATGGATGCTGCCAATTTATTAAAGCCGGCCCTTGCACGCGGAGAGCTTCATTGTATCGGAGCGACTACTACTGACGAGTATCAAAAATATATTTTAAGCGATTCTGCTCTTGATAGAAGATTCAGATCAGTACCGGTTGATGAACCAAGCAAGGAAGATTCAATTGAAATATTAATGGGTATACGGGAAAAAATGGAGATACATCATGGAATTAAAATATCGGACGATGCTATTTACAACGCTGTATTTTTATCTTCTCAGTACATTACTGACAAAAATTTACCAGACAAGGCCATCGACCTTATTGACGAAGCGTCTTCGGCGCTGAAACTTTCAGCTGAAGCAATGCCGGCTGAGTTGGTTGAGCTTGAGGCCGAGATAAGAACAAAGAAAATTTATGCCAAGTCACAGTCTAATAATTCTGAGATTGAAAAGGAGATTTCAGAGCTTGAGCAGAAGTTTAAACAAGAAAAAGAAAAATGGGACAAAAACGTTCTGGCCTTAAAGCAAACAACGGAGACCAAGCATCAGCTTGAAAGATATAAATTTGAACTAGAGCAGGCGCAAAGAAATCAGGATTACGAAACTGCTTCAAAGTTAAAGTATTCAGTTATTCCTGAACTTGAACAGAGAATAGAAGCTGCACCAGAGGGATGGGTTTTATCGACACACGATATAGCCAATGTCATTTCCCGCCAGAAGGGAATTCCGGTTGAAAAGATTTTAAAATCCAAGCAGGAAAAAATTCTCGAGCTGGAAGGATTTTTAAGAAAACGAGTATTCGGTCAATCGGAGGCCATACATGAAATTTCTGAGGTGCTTGTAACAGCTCATGCGGGTTTATCTGACCCGACCAGACCTTTGGGGTCATTTCTGTTAAAGGGGCCATCAGGTGTTGGTAAAACTGAAACGGCAAAAGCACTTTCAGAATTTTTATTTGATACAGAAGATAATCTGGTTCGGTTCGATCTATCAGAATTTTCTGAAAAGCATTCTGTATCGAAACTTATCGGCGCACCTGCGGGATACATCGGCTATGAAGAAGGTGGGGTATTAACAGAAGCAATCAGAAGAAAGCCTTATGCCGTCATCTTGTTTGATGAAGTTGAGAAAGCACACCATGATTTTTCTGACATCCTTTTGCAGATTCTGGATGACGGACGTCTGACAGATAATAAGGGAAGAACAATTGATTTTAGAAACACTATTATTCTGATCACAACAAACTCTCAGAATATTGAAGTTGATTTCAAACCGGAAGTTTTAGGAAGGCTGGACGCTATACTAGCTTACCAATCTCTTGATCCACAGATCATGAGAAGTTTGATCGAGAGACAATTGTATATGCTAAACCTTAGACTGGAAGGCAAAAATCTAGAGGTGAAACTTGATGATAAGACATATGCTGAAATCGCAAAAAGAGGTTATGACCCGAGATTCGGTGCCAGACCATTGCAGTCGGTTTTTAGTCAGATCGTTACAAGACCACTTTCGAAGAAGCTGCTTACCGGAGAACTTCACCCGGGCGTGCTTGAGGCCCATTGGGTGAATGATCAGAGCAATCATATTGCTTTTCAATGATATTTATTGCCTAAGCGGGAATGCTTGAAGTCATTCCCGCTTATGTTAAGATTAGATCATCTGAAATAAAGGATGGTTGGATATGTCTGAAACAGTTAGATTGATGCCTAATGAATATTTAATTCGCGAAGGCGAAGAAAGCACTGAAATGTACTATCTTCAAAGTGGTACAATGGCTGTTTATAAAAGAAAAGGCGATCAGGAACATCAGATAGGAACTATTATTTCAGGTGAGCTTGTAGGCGAAATGTCCTTTCTTGACAAGAACCCGCGTTCAGCTTCAGTCAAAGCAATGAGCGAGTGTCTGTTAGTTGTCGTTCCAATGGAAAAGCTGGAGCAGACTCTTGCGACGATGCCAAAATGGTTTGGCGCTCTTTTGCACACACTTACCGATCGATTGAGAAAGGCCAACGCCAGAATCAGAGTTTAATTTTATAATGACTGATTGGTTAAAAATGACAAAAATTTCTCTTAAATGTGTCCTTATTTTTTTATGTCTTTCTGTTACCGTTTGGGGGGAGTCATTACCTGAAAAAAAAGCGGACCAGGTGGATTGTAAAAGTACTGAATCGGGTATTATGAATTCAAGCCCTCAGAACAATCTGGATGAGATTTCAAACACAATAGATACCGTTGCAGCAAAATTGCCAAAATTTAAGAAATCCGAAGGAAATAAAATATATGGAGTTGATCTTCTCTCTGACTCGGGTCTTTTAGAGGCCGGTAAAAAAATTGGAAACTGCAAGATTTTGAGTTCAAAAATTATTCGTGAAAATGATGATGGCAAGATCTTGGGAATGGAGATTGAAATTCAAGATGCAGAGAAAACGGTTCTGGGATTTTTTGACTCCAAAATTGAGACATCTGACATGCCTCTTAACACAAAAAGAGTTGTTGTTGAATCCTGGTTTAATAGCTTGAAATCATCTGCAGGTTCAAAAAAAGCCTTACAATATATCAGGCTTGAGAACCAGGAATATAAAGGGAAGGGAGTAGTCGTTGATCTCTATATTGAGACAAAAGAAGAAACTGATTCCGGCAGCATGAAAGTGGTGAAAGATAAATCGATCAGATGTAAAAAGTAAAATAGCCGACATCATTACAAACTGATATTTAGTTCGCGTTCAATTCTCGCTTTTTCACTTGCGGAGAACGGATTGTTATCTATTGATAGATGAGACAGTTCCTGCATATTTTTTACAAATGCAGGAACTGTTTTAAGGTTGTTTGAATCAAGATTCAATCTCTGTAATTTTTTTAAAAGATAAAAATTATCAGAAATCGCACTCAGTTTATTATGACCGATATCAAGAGTCATCATATCCACAAGACACGGTAGTGCCTGATCAACGGACTTGATTCCATTTCTGCCAAGTATTAAAGTTTTGATTCTTGCTTTTTTAGTGAGTATGGGAAGTTCGCTGAGCTGATTGTTTTTTAAATTGAGATAGACAAGTTCCGGGAGTTCAAACAACTCTTTTGGTATGCTGTTAATTTTTGTTGAAACAAGGCTTAGACGCTTAAGCTTTTTTAAAATGCTGATGTCTTCCGGGAAATAACTGAAATTTCCGCCAATAATTTCCAGTTCAGTGACGTCCCAGGAATTCAGAACTTCAATAGGAAACTGATCTTCAAATTCGGTGAGTTTTAAAACAATTTTTTTTTCAAACCACATTAACTATAAGTCCTGGACATAAATATTTTTTGAGTCAACTAAAATGCATTTCGGTTTAATTGGTCTGTCACTTAAAGCGTAGCTGAAAATAATAACTTCATCACCTTTTTTTATCAAATGGGCTGCAGCTCCGTTCATGCAGATCATTCCGCTATTGCGGGCGCCTGCAATGACATAGGTTTCCAGTCGGTGTCCGCTGGTATTGCTGACGACTATGACTTTCTGGCCAGGCCATAAATCTATTCTCTCTAAAAGAGATATATCGATTGTTATGCTGCCAATATAATCGATATCAGCTTCAGTTACAGTGGCCTTATGAATTTTGCTTTGAAGAACTTCTCTCAACATATTTATCCAGGTCCCGGAATTCCAAGGAAATAAAGAATTGAGGTCATCGGTCCGTGACTCAGGTGTTGCTGGGCCTCTTTTCGAACGACATCCTTGGCATGAAATGCAATCCCAAGACCTGCAGCCGCCAGCATAGGAAGATCGTTGGCGCCGTCACCAATGGCGACAACCTGTTCGAGCGAGATATTTTCCTGTTGAGCGATTAACTTTACCAGGATCGCTTTCTGGTTGGCATTGACGATCGTTCCGGTGACATGACCGGTGAGTTTGCCGTCCTGAATTTCAAGTTCGTTGGCAAAAGAATAATCCAGACCTAATTTAATTTTTAGCGCATCAGCAAAAAAAGTAAATCCACCGGAGATTAAAGCAACTTTATAGCCAAGGGATTTAATCGTCTTGATGAATTCTTCCACACCCTGAGTGAGTGGCAGTTTTTCAAGCACCTGTTGCAATACAGCGGTATCAAGTCCTTTTAATTTAGAGACGCGCAGTCTGAGAGATTCATCAAAATCTATTTCACCATTCATTGCCCGATGAGTAATTTTGCGAACCTCATCACCTGCACCAGCCAGTTCGGCCAGTTCATCGATAACTTCAGTTTGAATAAGTGTAGAGTCCATATCAAAGACGATTAGTCGTTTATTGCGTCTGAAGACGTTGTCTTTTAAAAAAGCCACGTCGATTCTATGCTTGGTCGAAACTTGCATCAGGTTTTCTTTTAATTTTTTAGTCTCAAGTTTTTTTGGAATGGAAGTAGAAATTTCCATTGAAGAAAATTCTCTGGGAGAAACTTTATCAATTCGTTCAATGTTAATTTTAAAGTTTGCCAGAATCTGGGCAAGGTCGGCAACAAAACTGGCAGTTACTTTGGTGGGAGAGACACAGGTGACAATAAATTTGTCGCCGTCCATTTCCGGTGTTGTAATATTTTGTTCGACTACTTTGTAGCTCAGTGTAAGGCCCATGAGGTTGGCCTCAAATAACAGGTCCTTCAAAACATTTCCGTTTGATCCTTTCTCATCTGAATTTAATCCGAGAACAAAACTGAGTGAAAGCAAGCCGTGGGTAACTGCTTGTCCCATATCGAGAACATCAACAGAGTATTCACTGATAATTTTCATCAGTCGTGCGGTGATACCAGGACAGTCTGGTCCCGAAACTGTCACCAAAATAATTTTGCCGTTTAACCTATTCACTTTTAATTTCCTTTTTTGATTTTTTAGCGGCTCTTCTCGCTTCCCGTCTTTTCATGGCCCTTTCTTTCCGGAGTTTCTGAATTTTTTTTATCAGTCCAACGGAATATTCTAAAGCGGAATAAAGAGAAAAGAGCGAGGCTAAATAAATTGCAATTGTACCAAGGAGTGGCATGTCCAGCCCCCATGGCTTATCATTGGCCATCAACAGAGGCACACCGACCATTTGCGTAGCGGTCTTCCATTTACCTAATGTTCCGACCGGAACAGAAAGTCCTTTTTCCATTGCCAGCAATCTGAGTGCCGTAATATACATTTCACGCAGTACCAGAATGAGCACGATAAGGACGTGAACACGGGCGAGCGCCAAAAGCATGATGAGTGAAGAAATGACCAGAAATTTATCAGCTATAGGATCGAGAAAAGACCCAAAAACAGTAACGATATTTTTTTTGCGGGCGATGTAGCCGTCGAAGAAATCGGTGATCGAGGCCACAACAAATGTCCAGGCTGCCAGATAGTTGAGAAATTTAATATGGGCTATAATATCCGGATCGGAAGAAAAATTAAAAAATAAAGAGAGTAAAATGATCGGAATAAGGACTATGCGGAACATTGTCAGGCGGTTGGGCAGATTATCTATCTCCCACTCATTGGGAGACTGGGAACCTTGGTCGTTTGCCTCATGATCCATTTTTTTCCTTCTTATATTATATTCAACTCTACTTTAACCTAAGAGTACAAAGCTTACAAAAAGATTTGCAAAAATAATGTGATCTAAGGGGATAAATAGATGGAGAGACACTTAAGTTTGATTAAAACTGATTATCAGGAACTGGAAAAAAGAGTTTTTCCTCGATTTCCTTTTGGCTTCATGATTTTCCGCGAAGAGAATAGCGATGAGAAAAATCCAAAAATTGTTTTTGAAGTGAAGGATATTTCGTTGTCCGGGATGCAGTTGTCTTTCAGAGATGGCACCCATAATTACACTCAAGGCGTCACTATTGTGGGAAATCTCCAGTGGCGAGGTGCAAGTCTTCTGGTAAAAGGTAAAATTCAATGGGTGAGGGAAGGCTGTATCGGGTTGTCTTTTGATTCCAGTATTAGTCTCGAACAAAAAATGAAAAGTTTCTTGTCGTTTGACAATATTGTTTCGCATATTAAACCACTGCATAAAAATGAACTTACGATGGATTTGCCCAATAATCTAAAATACTGGTTGAAAGCAGATGGTGTTCTGGAAATTTTTGTCTGGGAGCATACTTCCAGCGGCATTTCCCGATTTCAGGTTCTGATTATGGAGCATTTTATAGAGTGGGAAGAGGGGATCGGTCTTCGCACTGGCAGAATTATGACACAAAGAGATCTGGACACTCCATTGTCGCTGGAAGATGAATTTGTTTTCCAGATTGATGAAGGTGCTGTTCAAGAGAAAATAGAGATGGCATTAGGCGTTGTCAGAAAAATTAACCCGGAACATTTACCGCTCGAAGCTCGGGAATTTTTAGTTTATAAGCTGGGCGGATAAAACTTTTCACCCTCACAATTACCTTTTATAATCAGAGCCGATCCAAACATTTTGGAATGGCTTTATTCGGGAGTTAATTTTTATGAACCGCAACCTCGCACTTGAATTTGTACGCGTAACAGAAATGGCAGCAATTGCATCAGCTCGTCTTATGGGACGCGGAGATGAAAAAGCAGCAGATCAGGCCGCAGTGGATGCGATGAGAGCAATGCTGGACTCTGTTGAATGCAATGCCACAGTAGTCATCGGAGAAGGCGAAAGAGATGAAGCACCCATGCTTTATATCGGCGAAAAAGTCGGAACTGGCAGAGGGGCCGAGCTGGAAATAGCTCTCGATCCACTTGAAGGAACAACTGTCTGCGCGACCGGTGGATACAATTCTATATCTGTTATGGCCATTGCTGAAAAGGGTAACTTTTTACATGCACCGGATACCTACATGTTGAAGATTGCCTGTGGTCGCGAAGGAAAAGGGCTGCTTGATATCAATGAATCACCAAAAGAAAATTTAAGAAGATTAGCTGAAGCAAAAAAATGTCGTATTGCTGACCTAACGGCGGTTGTTTTAGACCGGCCTCGCCACAAAGAACTTATTCAGGAAATTAGAGATGCGGGCGCCAGAATTCAGCTGATCGGAGACGGTGACGTTTCTGCCGCAATTGCTTGTTGTGAGCCGGATTCGGGTGTTGATATTTTGTTTGGTATAGGCGGAGCACCTGAAGGTGTTTTAGCTGCAGCAGCGATGAAATGTATGGGGGGAGATTTTCAGGGAATCCTTCAATGGAGACATGAAGAAGAAATCGCCCGTGCAAAAAAAATGGGAATTACAGATCTAAAAAAAGTTTTTATGTTAGATGACCTCGCACGTGG
This sequence comes from Bacteriovorax sp., assembly GCA_041662705.1. GTDB lineage: Bacteria > Bdellovibrionota > Bacteriovoracia > Bacteriovoracales > Bacteriovoracaceae > Bacteriovorax. The sequence continues at coordinate 12,158 of JBAZRY010000006.1, read as the reverse complement.
AAACGTCATGTTTTGCGCCACAGGTGTAACAACAGGAAATTTTCTGCGCGGAGTGCAGTTTAAAGCATGGGGCGCAATCACGCATTCTATCGTCATGAGATCTTCTTCAGGCACGGTGAGAAAGATCGAAGCTGAGCACCATTTTGATACAAAACCGCGATACTGATTGCAATTTATGAAAATTATTTTTGGACTATTAATATTTATTTGTTTATTTAGAGGAGAATGTATGGCAAGCGCTTCACGGACCGAAGTAGTCGATGTTGATATTAACAAACTTTATGATGTTTTGATCGACTATAAAAAATACCCGGAATTTGTCGATGGAGTTAATGAAATTAAAGTCCTTTCGCAAAATGATACTTCGGCCAAGGTTGAGTACGGTATCAACATGATTAAAAGCTTCAAGTACATAATCAACATTAAGCAGGAGCGCCCTACGCGTCTTTCCTGGACGCTTGATTCAGGAGATTTATTTAAGAAGAATGATGGAGAGTGGAAATTAAAAGACCTGGGAAATGGCAAAGTTGAAGTGACTTATTCGCTGGACCTTGATTTTAAAATGTTTGCACCAAGTTCGATTTTAAGTGCGCTGACCAGTAAAAATTTACCTGTCATGATGGAGTCATTTTTCAAGCGTGCAAAAGCAAAATAAAAAACGCATTTAAATCACAGGACAAATTAATTATGAGTGAAAAAAAAGATTCTCCCATCGGCGATATTATTAAAAAGGTAGTTTCAGTCGGCGTAGGCGCTGCTTTCATGACTGAAGAATCTGTAAAGAAAATTCTTGAAGATCTCCCTTTGCCCAAAGATATTATTTCTGGTCTTGTTCAAAACGCGAAAGGTGCCAAAGAAGATTTCACCAATGGTATAAGGGAAGAACTCAGAACTTATCTTTCGAAAGTTGACTCCGCTAAAATAGTGAATGATATTCTTGATAAATATGATCTTGAAGTTGAAGCTAAATTTAAATTCAAGAAAAAAACTGAAAATTAAATGGCCAAGAAAACCGAGATTGCCAAAAATCTAAGTTTGATTAAAAAAGAGCTTAAGTCAGCTCAGCTTGTAGCGGTTACAAAATACTCGCCGGCAGAAGAAATGCTTTCTGCCTACGAGGCTCACCATTATGATTTCGGCGAAAACCGCGTACAGGACTTGGTTGAGAAAGCGGAGTTTTTTAAATCCCGGGATCTCAATAAAGTGCGCTGGCATTTTATCGGTCATCTACAAACCAATAAAGTGCGTGAGCTCTTCAAAGTCCCAAATCTTTATGCCATCCATTCCGTCGATTCACTGCGATTAACTGAAGAGCTAATCAAACGGGAGTCAGAGCTGTCTGTTCCTGAAGTAAAGATTTTCTTTCAGGTCAATACTTCACGCGAGGAAGAAAAAAGCGGCTTTGAAACGGCCGAAGAGCTCAAGCTCGCCATGGAGTTGCTACTCAGCAGGGCCTCGGCCAAATTAAAGCTAACCGGCCTTATGACAATGGGAACTATCAGGACGAGAGAGTTTGAAGCAGAGGCCGTTAAATGCTTCAGAGACCTCGGGGTTATCGCCCATAATTTAGAGACTGCGTTCGGGCTTAAGAATCGATTAAAACTATCAATGGGCATGAGCCAGGACTATAAGCTCGCCCTCGAGGCAGGTTCAGATTATATACGAGTTGGGTCTGCCATCTTCAAATCCTCCCTATAATTTCCATTATCTATTAATTAGATAGTTGTCGTCTTCATATTCTAATTGTATGTGAAAATGCAGTTTGGTATATTGCAGAAACAAGTGAGGTCATTATGAGAAAAGTTCCAGAGCTAAGTTTATTGAGTTATGTGAATGGTACCAGTGCTGACAAAGTTAAGTTCGTCGACAATATGTTTGCCGGGCTTAAAGATTATGGCTTTATCATTTTAAAAGACCATACAATCGAGCAAAAGAAAATCGATCGTGCCTATGATCTGGTAAAAGCTTTTTTTGATCTGCCATTTGAAACAAAATTAAAATACAAACTCGACAATGGCGGCCAGCGCGGCTACACGCCGTTTAAAACAGAGCACGCAAAAGACAATAAAAATCCTGACCTGAAAGAGTTCTGGCATGTAGGCCGTGAATTACTTGCCAGCAGCCAGTATAAAGGCATTTACCCTGAAAATGTATGGCCTACCGAAGTAGCAGAGTTGAAAAAAACTTTTATAGAGCTTTATGATGCCATGGATATGACTTCTAAAATACTTCTGGAATCAATCGGAAAAGGACTGGATCTACCCGCATCGTATTTTAACGATATGGTACAGGATGGAAATTCTATCATTCGTATGATCCATTACCCGCCAACAAAAGGCGAAGACACAAAGAATTCAATCAGAGCTGCAGCTCATGAAGATATCAACCTGATCACTATGCTGGTCGGGGCAACTGATTCAGGACTTCAGTTACTAGAGCGCGACGGCACATGGCTTGATGTTAATTCTCGCCCGGGAGAAATTGTTGTTGATACTGGTGACATGATGAGCAGAATTACAAACAATGTTCTGCCGGCAACTACTCACAGAGTAATCAATCCATCGAGTGACTCGAGTGCACGTTATTCAATGCCATTCTTTGTGCATCCACATTCAAAAGCAATGCTTAGTTGCATTCCTTCTTGTGTTGGTAACGGTGCCAAGTTTCCCGACATCACTGCAGGGGACTTTTTAACCCAAAGATTGAAAGAAATTGGTCTTTATAAATAGATCGAAAAAGTGCTCCAGTGGAGCACTTTTACTTCTTTTGAAAAATTAAATAGAATAATTATTTTTTAAGAGTTCGATCTACGGGCTAGAATCGAAGTCCCACACTCAATTTTACATTGAGCATATTGGTGGTCTGCTCAGTTCCATCAACAAATTTTTCTTTGGCGCTTAAGGATTCAACCGAACCTTCAAAAATCATTGCATAAGTCGTGGTAAAAGGCATAAGAAATCCTACACGGGCCTCAGGTAAAAGCGTCACCATACCCGAGCTGCTCTCCTCGCTTACGGTTGTTTTCGACTGCCCAATTCCGGCGATCAGAGAGACATAAAAATTATTTTCATTCGAAGTAAAACCCATCAGGTGATAAGTAGCGCCGAAAGTGGCCATTACTCTAGAGGTGCTAATATCGAGTTCAGGTTGGGCAAGCCGGTAGACTTCATTGTCTATGCGACCTCCGAAATTTAATTCAAACTCAGGCATGAAACGATAGTCGTATTCTGCGGAAAAAGCATAACCGACTCTGTTTGAAGTACTCTCCGCGCTGACGTCGGAAGAAGACTGGGAAAGACCCCTGTTATAACTGACTTTTGCAGAAATATTGTTCTCAGAGCGCAATCTTTTATAGACTTCGTTGTAATCGATTTTTGGGATTAAATTGCTTACATCGGCCACAATATCGAGGGCCACATTTCCATACGCATGAGAATTGTAGCTGATAATTTCTTCTTTTTTGAAAGGGATATTAATCGATTTATTAACTGGAACCCAAAGTGAGTAATTGCGATTAACTTCAATTGCTTTGCACAGAATGCTCACACTTTCATTGGCAAAAATAATTTCCTGGCCTTTCACAACGCCATCTTTTATTCCTCTTCCGGCAACAAAAGACCTTCTGTCAGTTGATACGGTCTGGATAACCATAAGCTCCTCACGGGGCTTCTCAGCAGAGTAAAGTGAACCATTAAGGCCCAGGATAAGCAGTATTGCGAGCAGTTTCGAGCTTCTTAAATTTCCCATGCATTAAGTCTACCATAGGGGATGCCAATAAAAAGAGTCATATTTTTTACCCGGGCCCAAAAATGGCGGTGCGGAATTGTCGGTTTTTATTACCAAATCATAGTACTAGTCCTTTTATACCGGACAATAGTAGTAGGGGATAAAATAGTAATGATCCTTAAAGATTGTCCCTAAGACTTCGATAAGCGTTTAGGAGATACCCCAAGTTATAGCAAGTATATAAAGATGAATAATAAAAAGTTTATAAACATTTTTTTCCTGAGTGCCGTTGCTGTTGCAATGAGTGCGTGTGTGCCAAAGGCCACGGAAAAAAAAGCTGTATGTGGGGAGAACGAAGCCTTTAGCAGTGTTTCGAGAACTTGTTATAGCATCGTAGCTCCCAATAAAGCTCCAGTTGCTGCCAATATAGCTCCTGCCTCATTTGTAGAAGATACTCAATCAATTATCACTCTTTCGTATTCTGATGTTGATCTTGATCTGGCAACAACCTGTCAGATATCAAATTTATCTCATGTGACATTGACCCAGGCTTGTTCATGTACCGTACTCGGCTTATGTACAGTGGGAGTTACCGGCACAACAGATTACGTCGGAGCGGGTTCATTTACATATTCGGTTCTGGCAAATAACATGACTTCTAATAGCGCGACGGCAAGTTTAACCCTAACGAACGTAAACGATGCTCCTACGATACCGGCCATAGCTGCGCAGACAACCAACGAAGATACTGCGAAAGCCGTGAGCTTCAGTATTGCGGATGTCGATTCAACAGTGACCTGTGCGGGAAGTGTAACTGCTACCGCCAGTACAGATGCGGCCCTTGTTCCGCTTGCAAACATAGTGATCACTGGTTCAGGGACAAGCTGTACGGCGACCATCACTCCAGTAGCAAATTTAAATGGTGCCAGTAACATCACACTTCAGGTGACTGATGGATTTTTGACTGCTACTCAAACATTTGCCTTTAACGTGACGGCTGTTAACGATGCTCCTGTTATTCTGGCGGATAACCTTCCCGCGACATCAACAATATTCCTAAACCAGACAATCAATGAAGATGCAGCACTTGTTTATCATTTTACAATGTCTGATGTGGATTCAGCATTAAGTTGTGTTGTGAATTTGAGTTATACAAGTTCTGATCCGCTTTTAACGGTTGTTTATTCAGCAGTCATTCCTACTTTAGATTGTAATGCTACGATTACGCCTCCAGCGAATTATTATGGCACTTCTAATATAACCATTACCCTCGACGATTTAAGCGGGGCGGGAAATGCACAAGTTAACTCAATCTTTACTCTAACCGTTACCGCTATAAACGACCGGCCGACGATCGCTTTGATTGGTGCTCAGGTCATCCTTGAAAATTCTACAGCCGTTCCTTCCTCGGGGGCGGTGGATGTAGTCGTAGATCAGGGGGACGCTGTCTTTGAAGCGACTCAAATATTAAGCATGACTGTAACCAGTGATACTACGACACTTGTTCCGAATACTTTATGCCAGAATTATACGCCGGGAGCAGGGACACCTGTTGGCACCCAGACTCCAGCGTCAGCAGGGGTTTATTACTTCGATAAAACAGCTAAGGCCTGTTATGTATCAACAGGGACTACTAATGCGGACTGGGATCTTTATCCGTCACTGACAGCCATTCCGGGGTGTATTGCAGATGCTGACTATGAAGCCTTCGGTCTTGGAGCGCCTTCTGCGGCTTTAGTTCCAACAGCTGCTGGAAAATACTATTTGGATACAACTAATAATAAATGCTACATCTCACTTTCAACCACTGCCGGTGACTGGGCAGCAGATAATACTCTGACTGATTTTTTTGTTTCTTATGTTCCGGTTGCCAATCAGTCAGGTGCGGCCACAATTACTATGGCCTTAACCGATGACGGTGGAACATCTAATGGTGGTGCAGATACCGCCAATGCCAATTTAACTTTTGCCTTAACAGTGACAGCTGTTGATGATCAGCCTTATTTTAGTGCTGACATAACGACTTCTGATACCAATGAAGGCGGTATGGTTGTGGCAGGTCCGTTTAATATTGATGAAGATGAAGGCAGTACTGCTGATGAAGATGTACAGGCCATTTCCATTACATCAATTGTCTCGGATAACACCAGCGTTTTACCAAGCGCCACCAATCCAAACGCAACAAGCTCAATTCGAATATTTTATGATTTGAACGACAACGGGGTTGAGGATACTGGTGAAGATCGCAATTTAGCGGCTACTCTTGAAGCTGCAGCCGCTGATGATGCCAAAGGGCATTCGTTTTATTTAAAACTTTATCCTATTGCCGGTATTGCCGGAAATTCGAACATCACTATTACTGCAACTGATGGAACAACTCCGATTACATCTATTTTCTCGTTGATCGTGCATCCTGTAGCCGCTCTTCACGGGGGATGGGCGAATATCTCTGCGGTGGGAATCAAGACTGATAAAAATGGAGTTCCTGCAAGTACCGATGATGTTCAATGTAATTATAATTTATCAACTGATGATCGCGCATGTGATACAAATCAAAACTGTACAGGAACAAGTGCTCCAAACGGCAGCATTACTCCGGATGCTGTGAGCGTATTGTATTACGATTCGGCCAATAAAAAATGTTACCGTAGTATGAGTACCAGTAAATTTTCCTGGGTTGATATTACGACTGCTTGTCCTGTGACCAGAATTTCTGTGACTCCGACAACCCTCTCAACGACTGCAGCCATTGGAGCGACAAGTTTAACTGTTGCTTCGACGACAGGATTTCCGACAGCGGGAACGATCACAATCGGTTCTGAAGATATTGCTTATACCGGAAAAACAGCCACGACATTCACAGGTCTCTTGACGACTGCAGTTCACACAGCAGCTGATGCGGTTACATACACTGCCGACGGCGATAATTTTATTAAAGATGCAACAGCTACGCCTGCTCAGGGGATACCAGTCCCGACAGATGAGGAACAATATTATTTCGATGCAGCCACTAAATTATGTTACGCCAGCGATGAAACTGCTCCGGGAGTCTGGGGTTGGGGAGCGACACCATATGTTCCTTCAAAAGTAACATTAGCCTGGAATGCGTTTACTGTGACAGGCTCCGGTGCCGACTCATCAGTCTCGACTTTCGGATGGAATGTTTATAGAAGAGAGGCCGGAAGCGATTATGATTTTCAGAACGGTTATTTGAAAATCGGATCAACTGATACTATGTCAATCAGTGATGCTACTGTGAGAACATTTACTGACACTACAGCCTTTGCCGGAAAAGTTTATTATTATCTGGTTCGTCCGGTAGATAGTACAACCAGACATTTAAGTATCAGCACGCCTGAAGTATTTTCTGAAGTGCGAGTGCTTGCTCCTGCAGAGAACTATTCATTTGTCCATCGATGGATGGCCAATCAGGAAGTGTGCAATAGTATGCACATGACCACGACTACGACCAATAAAGTTGACCCGACAAAAAATTATCGATGTCCATATACAGGTCCGGGACAGGTTACTGTCAGTGGATCTAATTATTATGATATCGGTAAAGACATGCTGGTTGATATTTCAGAGTCCAGTTGTCCTTATACGCCGGCACCTGAATGTACTGCCAACGGCTGTATCGGTATTGGGAACCCGACAACATTGGGATATACGGCAACTAACGGAAGTGTTTATTATGACCGTGATTCCGGTTCATGCTGGTATGACAATGCCGGAGTCTGGACTGACGCCAACTCAGGAGCAGGTGCCGTTTTTATGGCCGCTAAGAAAGTTGAATCAGCTCTTAATCCGCCATTGGTTAATATTTCCAAAACAAATGCGGCAGCGGTTTGTACAGGAAGATCGACTGCTGCTGTTACTGCGTCACTGGGTATTGCCAACGGTGCAGCCGCCAACCCTCCGGCAGCTCACAGTCTTCCAACTAAAAAAGAATATATTGCTTATGCTGCAGCTCCTATAGATGTTACTGATTCCGTTCTGACAGATATGGAGCAGGGATTTTCACTTAATATTGAATCGAGATGTAATTCTTCAAGTGCTAATGGTCTTGAAGTTGCTTATACAGATTCAAATATTCCTTCGACTTCATTTATCTATTCATTGCCGGGAACTTCGTCTTCGGGAATCAGATCACTTTATACAGGGTCGGTTCCTTGGGTGAGCAACTACTCAACTGAAACTTGTAGTTCACGTTACGGGGTTCAGGATGTTTATGGGAACGTGGCGGAGTGGGTGAGAGATAGTATGACTTGTAATGTGCTGGCCAATACAACTTTAGCTGGGGCCATAACAGCTGCCGCGACTTCAATTACGGTCGTCGATGCTACTCAGCTAAATCTTGGTGACATCACCATCGGCAGTGAAGACATGACTATAACACTCATTGCAGGAAACGTATTAACCGTTACAAGAGGGGTTAATTCGACAACTGCAGCCGATCACGCCATTACAGAACTGGTTTATGATTATGAAGCTCTCGCCGACAATTTCTTATGTAAAACAGTTGGTGCAGCAGCTGGAACTGATCTTGAACGCTTCGACTATGCTCTTGATGATTACAATAACGCTGCTGTCAGTACGTCATACGCTTTCGATTTAATTACTGGTCCTTATGATGATACAAACGCAGACTCGGCCATGAGTTTAGGAGACGGCTTCCTTTCAAATTGGGATTTTAGAGATGAGTTATTCAATGCTGGAAAATTCAATTTCCCGATGGGTATGCCAATGAACGTTGATATTGCTTCAACAGCAGTAGGGTCTTCATCTGCGATTGATTTTTTAATGGATATCGGACCAACTTCAGGTATCACTACAAATCAGCTTCACGAAGACGGTATCATCGTCAGCGGAGCTACAGTCAATGATATAACAGCCAACCCGACTCAAACCGGAAGTTTTGCTCAAGGGGGAAGTTATCTTTCAGGAAACTTTGCCGGAAGATATTCTTCTGAATTAGTTCCAGATGCAGACATCAGACCGGATGTTGGATTCCGTTGTTATATTCCTGTTGATTCTACTAACTTTCCTGCTGATGCTGGCCGACATACTTATTCTTATTAAAATCTTAGAAGTTAAAATTTGAATTCCTTTAGCAGCCGAGTTACCATTTTGGTATGTTTCGAACAATCGGGCTGCTTCTCATTTCAAATCTCTTTATGACCATGGCCTGGTACGGCCATTTAAAAAGTCATCAACTTTCTAAATTATGGGTGGTCATTGCTGTTTCCTGGGGAATTGCTTTTTTTGAGTATTGTTTCCAGGTTCCGGCCAATCGCATTGGAATCCATTATTTTAATCTCCCGCAACTAAAAGTAATCCAGGAAATCATAACGATGACAATCTTCGGAGCTTTTGCTCTAATTTATATGAAAGTTCCGCTGACAAAAAATTTTTTATATGCCAGCGTTTGTCTTGTTCTCGCAGCTTTTTTTATTTTTAAAGACGGACTTAAATCTTAGGAGTGTTTTTTATGGGAAAAGTGATTAGCTTAATCAATCAAAAAGGTGGCGTTGGAAAAACGACCATGGCATTTAATGCGGCCCATGCGCTTGCTAAAAAGGGTCATAAAGTTCTCGCAATAGATTTAGACCCACAGGCGAATCTCACACTGTTATTTCAAGCACAGAATGAATTTAATATTTATCACCTGCTCATCAATTCAGTTAAAGAATTAAAAATGCTTCACGCTCCGGCCATGCTTGGATCTGTGATGGCCAGAGCTCAGGTGGATTTGCTTCCCGGTGGTCAGGAGCTTTCAGGTTTTGATCTGACAGTGGCCTCTATCAATGCCCCCAGACAGCTCGTGCTCAAGCGCTTCATCGAGATTAATGGCCTGTTAGACCGATACGATTTCATTATTATTGATTGCCCTCCAACTCTTGGACTTTTAGTAATCAACGCCCTTTGCGCCAGTGATGGTGTCATTGTTCCTTTCAGACCGGATGATTTTTCACTTAAAGGACTTGAGCATTTTTATCAAGTGATAAATGATATTGGTGAAATGGGAATTGTGAAGGCCCCTGAAGTCTTTTTACATGTCCCTAACCTGGTTGATTTAAGACGCAAGCAGGAGAGTGATGATTTAACCAAAATCATTCAGTCAATTGATGCAGAACTTGGTCCTGGAAAAGTATTCTCTCCTTTTCTTAATAAAGCTGGTCTCGTAAAATCACTAGCAAGCAGAAAATCTGTTTTTGAATTTAAGAATAATGATTTCAGCGATCTTCAGGCTAAATTCAGCGGAGTCGCTACCCGAATAGAGGAATGGTCTAATGAGCACAGATAATTTAAAGAAAAGCACTAACCCCTTATACGTAGTCAGAAATAACGGAGTCGATGTGGAATCAGCCAATGGAATACTGGATTTGATCCTGAAAAAAACCGGATTGGATAAAATGATTCCGATACTTGAAACCGTTATGCAATTGATTCTTTCACAAGTTCAGAGCTATGCCGTTTTCATTGAAGTGAAAAAAATGTTCGATCAGCTTTTTAACAAAGTGATCGAAATCATTTTTCAGATTCAGCAGATGACTCAGAAGAAGAAAGCCTAAGCTAAATAAGCCCGACATAAACACTCTATAATTAAAGTTAATCCTCACATGATCGATGAGAAAGAATGACATTTCTCAGATTAATCTTCATTACTTTAATCCTCAGCTCCTGCTCATCAAACAGGTCCTTGGAAAATATTATCAATCGCGACCCGGCCGCGGAGACGACTTGTTTTGATTTGATGTCTTCTTTTTCCAATCCTGTTGATGATATCAAGGGTGCAAAAAAAATTTCCAAACTCGTGGCCGAACTTCAAACCAGCAAGGGTCTGAGTATTGAGGATCGTGAGTATTTAATCGAAGTATTACATCCTGAAACACGCACGAATATTGGTGGAAGTATCAGTGAATTGAGCGATCAGGAGTTTATTGAATTGCTCTCGAAGATCAAATTAAATAATACACTCTCTAAAGAAGAAAAAAGAATTCTGAGTTCTATGGATACTGAAGCGGCCAATAAGGTGTACAAAGAACTTTTAAGTTCACCTAAAATTCATCCCAATATCCGCGGTCGCACCTCGCCTCGGGCCTATAGCGAAAAGCTCGTGAGTGATGAAGATTTGCTGAAGATATTTGAAGCGGCAAGATGGGGAGCAAGTGCTTTTAACGAACAGCCCTGGCGCTATATCTATGCTTCAAAAAAAGATTTAACAAAATATAATAAACTCAAAAGTTTTCTGGACCCATGGAATGAATTATGGGCCAAAGACGCTCCTGTTATAGCAATTGCTATCAGAAAAAAAACCTTCACTTATAATGGCAAACCTAATCCTTTTTCAACTCATGACCTTGGTATGGCACAGGCCAATCTTGGTTTTGAGGCCCAGAGTTTAGGAGTAAGTATTCATCCTATGGGTGGGTTTTTCCCAGAAAAAATAAAAGCGGAATTTGATCTTCCAGACGACTATGAGCCCGTTACGATGATGGCCATGGGGTATCGTGGAAATGTAAAGCGTCTTCCAGCTGATATGCAGGAAGGAGAGTTAAAAGCACGCGAAAGAAAGGGTCTTTCTGAGATAGCTTTCGAGGGATCATTTGGAAATGAAAAATCTTTTAAGACTAAAGAGACTGTTTGGAATAAAGTGGCTTTTAGTAAAAAGACAATTCCTGCCGAATTGAATGCTCCTCATATTCATGAAGTGGTAGCGGCACGAGCTTCAAAGAGGGCCTTTGCCGATGTGCCGGTTACAGAAGAAGAAATTGGCTCAATACTCGAAGCTGCCCGATGGGCACCGTCTGCTTTTAATGAGCAGCCCTGGCGCTTTATATATGTGACTAAAGAGAATATTTCTGAGTATGAGAAATTTAGTGGAGTAGTTAATGAATTCAATGCTCCCTGGGCCACTAAGGCACAGGTGCTTATTTTAGGAATTGCAAAAAAGGATTTTACTAAAAATGCTAAATCCAATTCATTTTCTCTCCATGATCTGGGCGTGGCCCAGGGAAATATCCAGTTGCAGGCAGAGGTCTTGGGTCTTAATGCCCGTCAGATGGGGGGAATTAATCCTGAAGTGGCAAAAGAGCTTCTCAATATTCCGGAGGGATATGAGCCGGTTTCTGTCATAGCTATCGGAAAAAAGGGGAGTATTGAGAGCTTGCCAGAAAAATATCGTGAAGAGGAAGTTGGACCAAGGCTTAGAAAAAAGTTGAGTGAAATAATCATTAAAGATAAATATGAATAACTGGAACACTAAAGAAATAAAATCAAATACCGAAAATTGCTAAGTAAACTATGTTTTTTTATTGAGAGCGAGGAATTATCTATGTTTAAATCTTTTGTAACCCTAAGTCTTATTATCAGCATGAGCGCCAATGTTTATGCGGCCGGGGCAGTAAAGCTGGTGGACTTCATGATCA
>JBAZRY010000005.1:0-98119 GCA_041662705.1 Bacteriovorax sp. | reverse complement strand
AAGTAGCGAACCGTGCTCAGAAAGACGGCATCTCAACTGAAGAGGCCTTCTATAGAACATTAAAAGACAAATCAGAAAACAATGAGTACCTGCTTAAGCAATATGAAACGCTGAAAGCCAAGAGATGTTTCTTTAAATGAAAAAAATAGCTTTTTTATTCATTTTTGCGAGCGCAGTTTTTACATTTGGGTGTAGCACTCCTTCAGTTCATGTAACAACTCCAGAAACTGTTTTGGACAGAGTTCCGGCGAGCATAGAGAGCTGTGCTGAATTAATCAGCAATATTATAAGCAATAACAAAATACCGAAGAAGCACTATGATGAAGTTATAACACTTCTCAGAGATATTGGTGTCGCCGAATCTAAAGCTGAAGAAGTAAAATCATACGGAGAAGCACTTAACCTGGCCTACGACAAAGTTGTAGGTGCTGGAACTACAAGTGTAAAGAAGAGTGAGAAACTGGTTGAGTTTGGAAAGGTTCTTCGTGAACTTTACGTTGATAGTAAACTGAAGAATGAAGAAATAATGGACCTAGACTTCATTTTAGGAAGAAATATTTTAAAAGCAGAGCAGTTCACTGGAAAGGAATTTAAAATTATAAAAGAAGAAGATTTCGCTCTAGGCAGAAATGAAAAAATGCTGCATATAAATTATAAGCAATATAAAAAATACACTCTTGCTTTTGAAAAAAATGAGCCTCCTTATACTACTGCAATAGCAGCATCAAACCAAAATGTGATTAATAGAATTGATATCAGACAGATGGAGACCCATAACTTATTTCCGGTCTATTTTGGCCATGATATGACTCATGTTCGCTATGCTCTTAACCATGAAAGATATTTTCCCATGCTATTTGGTGCTTCTCGCAGTAAAAATCACTTGCGATATGTAATGATGGGTGCTTTGGCTGAAGGAGTAGATAGGGCCCAATATTCGGAAGAAAGAATTTTATGTCGTTATTTTAGGGACATAAAAAAGTTAAATTTAGAAGAAGGTGTATTGTGGATAGCTAGGGCCAGCGAACAGGATCTGATCGATGTGGCAACAGAAATTGGTAAAAAAGATATCTTCGTAGAGTTGGCAAAAGACTTTGAAGGCTGGGCTCCAGTAGCCTCAAAAAAATATCCAACGATGGGCGTTTCAGGTTTAAAATTAGATGAAGAGCTGGATCAAATATTTGGTGAAATGAGAGAATATCATACTGACCCGGATTTAGTAGAAATGTACAAGAAAAGAAAAAGCGAAATCCTGGTAAGCGGTGATTAATAATCTAGAATAAAATATCTTCGAAGAAGGCCCCTCGATTGATTCTTTCATCAAGCAGATGAATTTCAAGTACCCAAAGATTTGGCTTAGGAACTGCAGAGAACTCTCCGAGGTCGCCGCGATAGTGGATAGCATGGGGGAAATCGCCCAATCGGTGTCCATACATGTTTGGATTAAGCACTAAATTTAATTTAGCAGCTTCGCTGGAGGCAAATTGATAAAGCTCTATTCCGCTAAGCTTCTGTTCTTTAAAAGCCTCTGCAGTTAAATCGAATACTTTCCGGGTAGAATTTTGTAAATGAAGATGGTCAGGATTGCTTCCCACGACAAATGTTTCACCATAATCGCCTTCATGATTTAAAAACACAGGACCGATATCAATAAAATAAATATCATTCTCAATTAAAGTCGTTTCAATGCCTGGTTCACTAAAATTTTTTGTAGTGTTTACGTTCATCCGAAGCTTTGTTGGATGCCAGAATTTTTCAACACCTAGTGAATTCAATATTTCAGTTAATGTACGCCGAGCATCTTCCTCGGTCATTCCTGGAAGGATGTGTCTGGAGGCAACTTGTACGGCCTTAATGCTCCGAAGACGAGCTTCCAGGTATTTATTCATTTCAAATTGAGGGCCTAAATTTTCACATGTCATATTGGCGCTAGAATAGGCAATTCACTGCACTTTTTCAATTAAATTTAAATATTTAACTTAAGCTGACGAAAAGAATTATTATCCGTCTTAATTATAAATTGGGATTATTATGAAACATTTATTAACACTCACTTTGCTGCTAATTTTAACTTCATGCTCTTCGGTCAATACGACCAGAGACCCTGCAAGTATGGATAATAGTTGCTTCAGCGCTTTTAGTGCTTTCAATCAAGAAAATTCGAAAACAGCAGAATCAATTTTAAAAAATGTTCAGTTGGATGATTCAGGCAGGATTGAAAAAGCAGAACAGCTTCTTGGATCATCTTTAAGCTTAAGCAGAAGAGAAGCACTCATTAAGGCCCATAATATTGGTAATAATCAATTGGGAGCTGACGGAATTACAGAAGCTGGTGTCAGACTTGATGGAACGACAAATTATACTCAAGGCCAAATTCGCCAAAAATACATCTTTTTAAAAAATGCCGGATTTTCTCCAGAGGAAATAAAAACACTTCTTGACAGCGGCATCGCCGGTAAAAACCGCTTTGCTGGACTGACAGAGAAACAAATCAAAAAATTAAAATCGCAGGAAAAAGATTTTGTAGAAAACGGCATCCCTGTGTTGAAAAAATACAGACCGGAAATTCCTACAGATAAGCCGGAAATTAAATACGCTACATTTTATCAAGGCATAGTTGATTTATTGAATGAACCAAAAGTTGTCTATGAAAGAGTAAGAGATCTTGAAATAGAAGTTCTCAGAAGATCAAACCTGCGTCCCGACGTTGACGTCAATGATTTGCTTGATGAAGTTCTTGAAGAAATTGAGAAAAAGCATGGATTTAAAAAGTCCATCGTGCTGGAAAATAAATCCTACTCGGCAGATGACTGGTGGACGATGCTAAGAGAGGGCTCGCTTTTTAATGATATTACCTTTACCCAAGCTGTCTCAAACACTGACCGAGGCGGTCATGGCGCTTACACGCATCGAATCCAATGGTATGCAGTTTTAAGAGAAATAGAATTAAACCCGGCGCGTTTTCAAAAAGGCAATAAACCGCTTCCAAAGGCAGCTGAGATGTTTAAACACATCGGCGATAAAAAAATGAACGCAAATATTGTTATAAACGGCAAGGACATGTGGTTTGTTCTATTTGATGCGTTCAGCGGATCGTTGCATCAGCCGGAGACCTTCCATTCAATTCACAAGTATTGGGAAGGGATACTTTGGAAATGATGTGAATAAAAAGACGCTCGTCTTTCTCAATCTCTTTTCTCTTTTACTTTCATCTTGTGGAAGTTTTCAATCGCAACTCACTCGCACAGAGCGCGCGCCTGCTGCTATCGGGCAATCATGTGCAGGGCTAATGAAAGAGTTTTTTAATGATAAAGTGGCGCCGGATACACTTGCCTCAAATTTAGCGGCCAAAGTAAAAATTGAGCTCAATAAAGAGGAAATACAGGATTTTCTGGCCGAATTTGAGAATGAAAAACTATCAAGCGCCGACTATAAAATGACCCGTTCAATTATGCTTTTTACAAGAAATGATTCTGATTCAAGAAAAATACTTTTGAGGGAATTTCATTTTCAAACCAAAGGTGGATCTACTAATGACAGCAATAAAGTCTGGTCGAAATTTATCGCCCACAGAAATAAAGTTGAGGCGCACAAGAATAAATTAATTTCTAAAGCGATCAATAAATCTGAAATTTTAGAAGCAGAGGATAAAGGCGCTATTTTTGAAAAACTCTACTATAGCTGCAAAGCCCAGGTTAAGGGGCCGCCGAGCGCTGAAAATATAAAGCAGTCCAAACGATTGAGATACGCACTTATGGCAGGAGGAATGGGTTCCGTAGTCACTACGTATAGTGCTGTTCACTGGAATGAAGAGAAAAATGAAAAATGGTTTAAAGAACTATATTTTGTTCTTGGAATGGGGCTGGTGCTTAATTTTATTGGTGGAAAATTGATTCTTGGGAATCCTAATTTAAGTCCCTGGAAACAAAAAATGCCGCTGACCTTTTTAAACAATGCCATCAACGATGTGGGCGTCTCCGGCGCCTATGCTTTTTTATTTAAATCTGGGGATAGCGAACTGGAGAAAAAATTTGAGGCGCTACAAAACGATCCCAAAGCAGAGGAGAAGCTGGAAGAACTTTTAGCCGTTGCTCAGGAAAAAGGGCTAATTCTGAAACACTTAACAAAAACTCAGGAAATGTTTATTGATAAATCCACCAACCAAAGTATGAAGAGTTCTGATTTTGATCACGAAGTGACTCTCGACGATATAGATCTGGAAGGAAGCCGGGAGCAGCTGATGGAAGTGCTGGCTGAAAAAGAATATCAGGAAAATTCCGGAATGCTTGCCACAGGAGTTCCGGCCGTAGACCGCTTCAGCTATCACAGGATATTCAATCTTATGAGTGTTCCGACCAATATTGGATTAACAATTTTAATGCAAAATCAGATGTGCATGACAGCTGACCCCAAAAAAGGCTTTGCCAAGGCCGTTGCCATTTATATGGGCGCTCAAATTGTAATGGACTCCCTTTATTTCAAAGGCCGAAAAGAAGTCATTAACCAATAGCCAGTATCTTTTTTACAAAACTGTAGACTATCGCGAACGGACTCTGCGGATTTTCTGCACAGGTTTTAATGAATCGGTTGATAGCGGAGCCGTTTTTATTTCAGCGGAGTCTCTGATCGTTGCTGCTTGAGCTGTGCTTGCTTCGTCCTCAATCCAGGTATTCTCAAGTTCTTTTATTTCTTTTGCTTCCGCTTCCAGTTCGCTTTTTTCAAGAAGGCGCAATTCTGCTTCAAAATTGTTTGTTTGCTGGGCATAAAGCGGCGAGTGGAGTACTAAACAAGTGAAGGCGATAAATAAAGTTTTAGTCATGCATTTAGTTTTTCATAGATTTTCTTTTTTTAAAAGGGCCTATGGCCTTCCCTTGTGATAAAAAAATTTAATGAATGTAAAGAATCCTCTGGACGATCTTCTGTCGTCTTATCATTTTGATCTGCCGCCTGAGTATATAGCTCAACGGCCGGCAGAAATTTCTCGTCTTTTGGTTTATAACCTGCAAACTGACGAAGTTATTCATGATGTTTTTCCCAATATAGGAAAATATCTTCCAAAGGACTCTTTGCTGGTTTTTAATCGCTCCCGCGTTTTTCCATCGCGTCTTATCGGGAAAAAAAGCAGCGGAGGAAAAGCGGAAATTTTTATTCTTTCTGCTGTTGCGACAAATAGCCTCTACCCGGTGCTGATCAGAACCACATCCAAAAAGAAAATTGGCGACTGTTATACTTTTTCCGAAGGCATGAAAGCAACATTGAAGGAAGCCTTTAGCGATGGCACATTCGGTGTCATTTTTAATCAGGACAATCTGGCAGATTATCTGGAAAAGCACGCCAGAATACCGATTCCGCCTTATATTCGAAAAGGCGAGAGCGACGACCTTGACCGCAAGGACTATCAGACTAGTTATGCCAGGGAAACCGGTTCAGTTGCCGCCCCAACGGCAGGACTTCATTTTGGCCATGAGCTACTCGCCAAATTGAAGGAGCAGCAAATTGAGACCGCATTTGTCACATTGCATGTAGGCCTGGGAACATTTAAACCTGTGACTGCCGAGCGTCTCTCAGAGCATAGAATGCATTCTGAAAATTATTTTATAGACGAGGCCAATGCCCAAATCCTGAAAGAGGCCCGTTTGAAGCATAAAAAAATATTCGCCGTCGGAACAACCTCTTTGAGAGTGCTCGAATCAAGTTATGGGCAGAATATCAGTCCGGGCAAAGTCTATAGCACCAATATTTTTCTTCACCCTGGCAAGGAGATATTGAGCGTGGACGGTCTTATTACCAATTTTCATCTCCCCGAATCGAGTCTACTTATGCTAGTCTCAACACTTACAGGTAGAGAAAAGGCGCTTGAGCTTTATAATATTGCCATAAAAGAAAAATACCGCTTTTTTTCCTATGGCGACGGGATGCTGATTCTCAGATAGCTGGTTTAGGTAAATTTAAAATGAGCGAAAAAAAAATATTTAAAAAGATTGCACAGTCAAAAAAGGCGCGCGCTGGAGTGATTTCTACCGCCCATGGAGAAATTGAGACGCCCATTTTCATGCCCGTCGGAACGCGTGCATCGGTTAAAACTATGTGGCAGGAAGATCTCGAAGAAATGAACGCTCAGATAATTCTGGGGAATACCTATCATCTCTATTTAAGACCAGGGCATGAACTTATTGAGCGGGTTGGCGGAGGGCTTCATGGTTTTATGAAATGGGACCGCGCTATCTTAACCGACAGTGGCGGCTATCAGGTTTTCTCGCTCTCATCCATGAATAAAGTGACTGAAGAAGGAGTGACTTTTCAGTCCCATCTCGATGGCTCGAGACACCTGATATCGCCTGAGAAATCGATGGAAATTCAGAGGGCACTGGGATCCGATATTGTCATGAATTTTGATGAGTGTCCCGCGTTGCCCGCCACTAAGGAGCGCCTCAGAGAAAGCATGGAGCTCACTCTAAGATGGGCCCAGCGCTGTCGAAATTATAAATTAAAGGATCATCAAAATCTTTTTGGGATAATTCAGGGCGGGCTGCATTTTGATCTTAGAACTGAATGCATGGAGAGACTGAGTGTTATGAAGTTCGAGGGTTTTGCTCTTGGCGGGCTCTCCGTTGGTGAAAAAAACGATGAAATGGTCGGATTCCTCGATAGTTTCGTGCATACGATGCCGGAGGATAAGCCGCGCTATTTGATGGGCGTGGGAAAACCACTTGATGTGTTAAACGGTATTAGGGCCGGTATAGATATGTTTGATTGCGTGCTGCCGACAAGAAACGCCAGAAATGGCCAGTTTTTGACTACTAACGGGCCGCTCAATATTAAGAAAGAGCGCTTCAAAGAAGATCTTCTGCCGCCTGATCCGCATTGTGACTGCAAAGTTTGTAAGAAGTATTCCCGTTCGTATATTCGTCATTTATATACAGTGGGAGAATATTTGGCAGGGAATATGATCACCTATCATAATCTTTATTTTTATTTGAAGATGACTCGTGATGCTAGATCGGCCATTATCAATGATCAGTTTGACGATTTTTACACTAAGTTCTATAACTCTTATCAGTCAAATATTTGGAATTAATAAATTTAAAATAAACAAGGGACACACATGATCAACAAACTTATCCTACAATTTTTATCAATGAATGTTGGGGCCCAGGCCGCTGCACCTGCGACTCCGCAAAACCCAATGTTCCAGTTTCTTCCATTAGTAATTGTTTTTGTCATTTTTTATTTTTTAATGATCAGACCACAGAAGAAAAAATTCGAAGAAGAGCAGGCCCTTCTTGGAAAACTCGCTAAAGGCGATCAGGTTTATACAAAATCAGGATTCATTGGGACTATCTTCGGCATTAATGATAAGATCGTAGACCTGGAAGTGGCAGAAGGCGTGAAAATGAAGGTTTTAAAAAGCCAGATCGCCGGATTAGCAAAGTCAGTTCTTGAAGCTGACAAAAAATAAAATTTTTGAATTAAACGAAGGATCACACATGTTTGGATTAGGCGCTGGAGAACTATTTCTTATATTTATTATCGCTTTATTATTTTTAGGCCCAAAAAAATTGCCTGAACTTGCTAAGGGTCTTGGCCAGGCAGTTCGCGAATTTCAGAAGGCCCGAGACGAAATGATGAGTGAAATGAATAAGCCGCACGCTACGGCGGCTACTGGAACTGACGCCAAGAAAGACGTCGAAGTAACAGCGGTAAAAGTGGAAACTAGTGATACGATCGTTCAGCCCGAATCTCCTAAGCATTCTTAATTCAGCCTTGCAAATCAATAAACGTATCAACTATACTTTTTTGTGAAAACAAAATGAGTTGTTGATACGCTGTTTATAAAAGGGAGTTTTTTGATGAAAACCAGCTGGTGGGTACGCTTTAGTGTGCTACTTGTCTTTGTCGTTCTGTCCGTATTAGTCCTCCTGCCTACTGTCGTTAAGATTGATGAAAAAGGAAATTATCCGATTAAATCTAAAATCAATCTTGGTCTCGACCTTCAGGGCGGGCTCTACATGATCATGGGAATTGATTTTAAAAAAGTTTATAGGGATGAAGTTTTAACTTATGCCCGTAAAATTGAACTTCTCCTCAAAGATCAAGACATCACGATTACTCCAGGTTCTTTGGATGAGGCTGATCAGATGGATCCGAAGCAGACGCTTAATATTGCCAAAGCGAGTGATATGGAAGCTGCAAAAAAGAGAATTAAAGAATATTTCCCTGGAATGGTGCGCTTAACTAAAGAGGAAGGAACTAAATTAGAAATTGCCCTTTCAGGAACATTAAAAAAGCAGATTGAAGAGCAATCTGTTGGTAAATCAATAGAAGTTATAAGAAACAGAATTGATGAATTCGGGGTGACTGAACCTGAAATTTTAGCTCAAGGAAATGATCGCATTATTGTTCAGCTTCCTGGTGTTCGCGATATTGAGCGTGCTAAAGAATTAATTGGTAAGACAGCTAAGCTTGAATTCAAACTCATCAACGATACAATTGACCCAAATTCAATGATGAGCTGGCTCGATAAAGCTTCCAAAGCAGGGATTACTTATAAAAAAGGCGACCGCTTTTCTGAATACTTAAAAAAGATAAATGAATTCCTGAAAGTAGATATTCCCGAAGGTCATGAAATGGCCTTTGAGAAAAAAACTAACCTGGCCACTGGAGAAGATACAAATATACCTTACGTGGTCGAAACTACTCCAAGACTGACGGGTGATGATCTAGCTGATGCCCGTGTTCAGATTGATCCACAGAAAAATGATCCTTATGTTTCGATGGATTTTAAAGCAGCTGGTGCCAAGAAATTTGAAGACACTACAGGCGCCAATGTGGGGAGACGTCTCGGCGTTATTCTCGACGGGAATGTTTACTCAGCTCCGGTTATTCAGGGAAAAATCGGCGGCGGAAAAGCTCAGATCACTCTTGGCGGCGGCGGTGCTAACTTCAACAAGACTATGTCTGAAGCAAAAGATCTGGCGCTTGTTCTTCGAGCTGGAGCTCTTCCGGTTCAGCTGGATTTCCTTGAGCAAAGAACCGTAGGTCCGAATCTGGGGAACGATTCAATTGCCAAAGCAAAAACAGCTTCTATTGTTGGCTGTTTACTTGTCTTTATTTTCGCCATTATTTATTACCGATTTTCAGGCGTGATCGCTGTTGTAACGCTTCTTTTAAATGTGCTATTTACCGTTGCTATATTAGTAGCTCTTGATGCTACGTTAACGCTTCCTGGTCTTGCCGGTATTGCTCTGACAGTTGGTATGGCGGTTGATGCCAATATTATTATCTTTGAAAGAATCAGAGATGAGCTCCGAAAAGGAATCAGCAATTACAAATCTTATGAATTAGGGTTTTCTTCGGCTTTGTGGACCGTTCTCGATGCCAACATTACTTCAGCCGCTGCAGGTGTCTGTCTGCTAAACTTCGGTACAGGTCCAATTCGCGGATTTGCCGTGACATTGTTGATTGGTATCGTCGTGACAGTTTACACGGCTTATTATGTTTCAAATATTTTATTTGAACTGTACATGGATAAGACTGAAGGCAAAGTACTTAGTATTTAAATTGGGATTTTAAGATTCAGGAGTTTTTAATATGATCGAATTAATTAAGCACGGGACAATGATTGATTTCGTGGGAAAAGCAAAATACGTTGTTACGGCATCAGTGATTTTGACTATAGTGGCCTTATACGGGATTTTAAACCGTATGAACTACGGGGTAGACTTCAGAGGTGGTGCTGAAATTCAAACTAAGTTTGAAAAAACTGTTCACCTTGATCAATTGCGTGGAGCTCTGAGCCAGGGCGGATTGAAGGGAGTTTCAGTTCAGACTATTGGTGAAGAAAAAGACAATGAAGTTTTGATAAAAGTGCAGGCTGAAGAAGGGGCATTAAACACAATTACTGAACAAATTTCGAGCAATCTTCAGTCATCTTTTCCTGATAATAAGGTTGAAATTCAGAAAGTAGATATTGTCGGACCCAAGGCAGGTAAAGAGCTTCGTAATTCTGGAATGCAAGCGATGTTTTGGGCGATTCTTTCGATCATGATATACGTTGCGATCCGTTTTGATTTTCGATATGCACCTGGGGCCATGATCTCACTTTTTCACGATATTATTGTTGTTGCTGGTATCATTGCGTGGACCGGACATGAGTTTTCTCTTCAAACAGTTGCGGCACTCCTGGCAATTATCGGTTATTCAATTAACGATACTGTTATTGTTTACGACCGAATTCGTGAACACGAGGAAAAAGACAATACAATTTCTTTCGGGCAGCACATTAATGATGCTGTAAACGATACGCTATCGAGAACAATCCTGACTTCAGCGGCAACTCTTTTAGTTACTGTCTCAATGTATTTCTTCGGTGGAGCGGCCATTAAGGACTTTTTCTTTGCCATGACTTTGGGGATTATGTTTGGAACATATTCTTCAGTTTATATTGCAGCTATGACGACACTTTTTACCAGCAACCAAATGAAGAAGATGAATGTCACTAAAGCAAGTAAAGTTGTCGCCTAAATTTTTAGTTTTATTTTTAATGGGCCTGTTTATTCTGGGCCCATTAAATACCGAAGCTCAGGAGGAAGCAGCTCAGGCTGCGCCTGCTGCTCTTCCTGCCGAAATTCAAGAAGATCACGACACCCAAAATCTCAATAAAGTTTTAAAGGAATACAATCAAGATTCTGAAAAAGTTTTAAGGGACGCCCAGAAGTTGGTTCCAAAAGAGGAAATAGAAGGTTTACCTGACGGTGAATTGGGTGGGGAAAAAGCGCTTAACCCAGATGATGAATCAAATATCGAAACCAAAGCACGTGCCGCCAAATTCGATCCCAATATGCTGAAAAAGTATGACCCTAAAGATATGAAGAATGTAAAATATTCTGAGATGATCAGAGGTTTACTCGAACCTATACAAAAAATGCCGGAAAAAGAGATCTACAAACTACTTGCAGAAACCACTAAAGACACAGCAGCCGATGGCTATATTAACAGCTTCCCTAAGATTGCAGTCTTTATGGTGAGCGCTATTAAGGACAAGGAGGCCATTCCAAGCCTTGTCAGCATGGCCGATGATCAGGACAAGGCCGTCTATTTTGGCGGTACCATGCTTTTTACCATTTTGTTTGGAATACTTCTCAAAAAATTTTTGAAAAAGGAAGGACGCTCGATTAAGGAAGCTATAGGTCTGTGGTTTTTTCGATTTTGTCTCATCACTTCATTGAGGCTTGCCATCATTATCTTTTTCTTTGGTAATGAACTCACACCTATCGTTAAAATAGCTGCTAGAACACTCTATTGAGCTGATTTTGGAACGCAACCAATGCGTTTGTCGGAAGTTCGCTGAGAGGTGGGCTGCCCTGTAGGCACGTTGCCGTTTAAGGTGTCTGGCGAGCGCACAGTGAAGAGTTTACGGTTACCCTGGGCCAATGGATCCATTGTATCGTTTGTCGGCCAGTAATAGTAAATAGTCTTTGTATTCATTGATGCCTGATCGGCCTTGATTTTAAGTCCATTTTCGATATAAAACCCGTATTTTTTAACAACCGATTCAGTGACGAACATTGTTCCATAGATGGTCTTATAGACTTTATTATCCAGAATAACTTCGGCCTCTTTTTCCCCAAGGTAAAGACCTTCTGTATCGTCCATATACTCTTTTAAAAGGTTATAAAGGGGTTGATCAGCTGCATTGAAATCTGTCTGGGTAGGGCAGAATGCTTTCCCTGATTTATCAAGAAATGGAACCATCATATACCCCAAGGCGATGCTTACGGATGAAGTCGTCCCTGAACTTGGACGGTTCGGGTAATTGATAAGTTTAAAAAGATCCATATTGTTAGTTGTTACACCGTACTCATTGAGCAGTCTGGCCGTTAACGTTTTATTGATAGTAAGTCCTGTGCTGTTTTCGCTTACAAATCGGGAATCGGATTTATCCCACATTGCCAAATGCTGAGGAATCATTTCCAGACGAGGGTATTCTGCTGAATCGTTCCCGGGATGGAGCTGTTCATCATGGCAGACTACTGACGCTAGAGTTGTTCCGCCGGTCGGTGGAATCGGCGGAGGCGTTTCGTTGGAAGCGAAATAAAAGAACACTCTTGAGTACGTTGTTCTTGACACGAGATCAGGAGAAGTAGAAGTCGATCCATAATACATACATGTGTATTGATTGATCGGAGTGAGTTTAAGTGCTCCGAGTTGAGAAGTGTCTTCAGTAACCTGAGTTTTTCTTCGAAGCTGAAATTCTTTTGACTGCGCATTTGTACCGGTCTTTCCTTCGACAATTTTCATAATATAAGTTTTGTCGAGCGATAGACTCACGAGATTGGCAGTCAGAGAGTTTCCGGTTACCGTCACGGGAATATTTCCGATTGAATTAACACCATCAGACGCATTTAAAAAACATTGTGGAGCGGTCGGATCTCCTTCAAGCTGCACAGTACACCAGTTGGCAAGATTTCCAAGCTTAGTGTTGAGTGCGATGTCCGGTCCAGGAGTAGTGTTGAGGTATAATGTCGGCGATGCTGATACAGGCATACCAGCACAAAAAGAAGTACAGTCGCTGATAATATCTGATTTTCCATTGATGCATGAACAGAAATCACTCTTAATATCGATTGCATTTGTTGGGCGTGCTTCGACGACGGCATCATCAACACAGACTCCCGCCGAGCCATTTATTTTCTCGAGCAATAGTGCATCCGCATCAGCTTTTACTTCTGCGAGTTCAGTTGCGGAGGCGAGGTGAACGCCATCTGATGACTGACATTTTGTAGTACAAATACCTGTTTCAGATAAAACTAAAAAGCTTGTTCCGCATCCGACAGTTTCGGTGGTGATGGAAAAATCTTTTACCAGTCCGCGTTTCTTTTTGACTCCCGGATCACTGACGCATCCAGAGACCAGCGCAATGCTTGTCAAAAGATTGATAATGAATGCAGGCGAGAATATTCTTTTCATGAGATTTTAAATTTCTCCTACCAATCGAATCGACTTTAAATCATCGAAACTTTAGTGATATTTCTATCTCTATTTTACGATGACTTGGGTTTGGCCCGATGGCTAAAATGCGATCCCCATATAAAGATGAAAATTTTCAATTGGTTGGGCGCTAATTATGGAGAAGAGCGGTGAAGGCCCTAGATTGGAGAGTGTCCCAAATTTGTGGCAGGCCAAGCTATTATTTTCAGTATTTAGATCAATTGTTGAGAAATATTAATGCCTTAAAAATGGGGCGCCTAAAGTTTCCATAACTTCGGTCCGATAATATTTATGTCCATATAAATGTTTTAAGGAGATAGGCCATGACTAAGGCAGATTTGATCGCAGCACTTGAGAAGCAAGCAAACTTAACCCACAAGCAGGCTGAGACCATTATTAATATAACTTTTGATTCTATGATCAAGGCGCTTTATGAAGACGAGCGAATTGAAATTAGAGGTTTTGGTTCTTTTGCCAATAGAAACTATAAGGCCTATGAAGGGAGAAATCCTAAGACCGGCAAGATCGTAAAAGTTCCACCGAAGAAAGTTCCATTCTTTAAAGTTGGTAAAGAACTTAAAGAAATGGTGGATGACGGAAAAGATAAGTACGTGATCCGCGAAGCTTAATACCTAATTTTACATTGACAATTAAAGGGGGTTCTTAGAGAATCCCCTATAAGTATTTTCATTGTGGAGACGTGCCAGAGCAGTCCAATGGAACGGTTTGCAAAACCGTAAAGCCGGCGGTGCAAATCCGCCCGTCTCCTCCAAATAAAACAGCTTAACCATATGAAATTTAAAAGTTTCATGTCCCATAAAAATGGGGCAATGGTTAGCTATTTATTGGGATGAACTAAGTTTTCCCGTTCTTTAACCGAAAAGAACTACGGAGAAGACTTATGTCCGATTATCAAATTCAACCAAACAAAAACAAAACCCTTTTTTACATCACCTACAGGACTAAAAGGCCTGAAGGTGGTTATAAAAAGAACTATCTCCATAATGATTTAGGAGAAATCGTTTCCTTTGATAATCAAGAAAAAGCAGACAAATACAGGAAGTCCCTTCGTGCCAATGAAGATAAAAAACATAATCTAAAAATAATCCGCGAAAGAATGGCGAGAAAATATGGAAGCCATGAGGATTTCTTAACATCATTTTTAAAAGAAAAGAAAAAATCAGTTCCTAAAAGTTGGGAGCGAACCGAATGGCATTTACTCCATTATGTTTTCCCATTTTTTCTCTACGAAAAAAAAGAACACAATACAGGACTTTGGGCAACCTACTTTGAAGAATTCAAAGAATGGTTGGAAGAGGCTCCAACAATTAGGAAAAATAAACTTAAAGACGAGAAAACTTATCTTTCAATTTCTTCATTGAATAAAATCATTGGAGACCTGAACGGTTATTTAAATCATCTTTACAAGAAAAGACACCTGCTAATGCCCTCTCCAAAATGTGAGTATCTCAATGGGGCTGAAGAAGGTTATCGCTCTGCTGAAGATATTGTTGAAGAAGATGAATACAAATTAGTCCTATCAAAATTTGACTTTTATATAGAAGAAAAAGAACTCGAAAAAAAGAAGAAGGTAATCTCACTTGAAAAGATTAATTCTTTAACAACACAGATAAAACAAATTCAAGAGACCAAAGACCTCTATATCGTTTGTAGAGCAACAGGCATGAGAATTTCTGAAGCTCTTGGCATTAGTTTTGGAGATTTCTTCCCAAAACCTCTTGATGATAAAAACTTAAATAATATTCTCTCAAAGAATGGACTAAAGTCATATAGCTACATTCTTCTAAAAAGTCAGTTAGGTGAATATGATACAAAGAATGAAAAATGGAAAAGAGAACCACTAAAAACGAAGAAGAAAATTAGTCTGGATAATTCACGAACCATACCTATTTTGAACGGCCAAGAAGATTGCGACAAGATTTTAAAAAGACTCCATGTCGAAACTAGAGATTATTATAAAATTACAAAGCCAAGCCAAATCACAGCAAACGAAGGGCAGTTTTTATTTTTTAAAAATATCAATAAAAATATCGTCTCTAGTTATTTAAAAAAGGTCTATAACGAGATTGAGTCTAAAGGGTACAAGTGGAAATCAATACATTGTCTTCGCCATACTCGCTCAACCGAACTAGTCTCCCAAACCCATGACCAAACACTCGTAAAGCTTGTTTTGGGACATAAATCAAGAGTGTTTGAAAGATATGTCCATCTTGAGGGTACTCTCGCTAAAAAGCTCTCGAAAGATGGTTTAGATTCTCTTCTGAACTTTGAAGAAAAGATAAAACGACATAGTTGATAACGACAGTAGGCTACTTTTTTGTCAACTGTCGGCAAAATAAAAAAGTTCGCGTTAAATTCTAAATTGTCGGATACTTAAATTACACTTTCATATCCACGGAGGGATTTAGTGCTAGTATCACAAAATCAGACATCTATATCGCCATCTAAAAAGAAATCTAAGGCGAAAGCAAAAGACCTTACACATCTTTCTCTATTCACTGGTTGTGGTGGCATGGATATTGGAATTGAAGGCGGTTTCAATATTTATGCTGAGGCCATAAGCAATTCAAAGTGGAATGAATATGTAGACGAAGAAATTAGTAAAGGGTGGGTTAAAGTTAAGGAAACAAGATTTAAGACTGTTTTTGCTAATGATATTCGCTCGAGTGCTAAAGCAGTTTATAGCAGCTTCTATCCAGACAAAGCCGAACATTATAAAGTGGGAAGTATTATTGACTTAGTTAAGAGGCACTGGGATGGAGAAACAAATATTTTTCCTAAGAATGTAGATATTTTAACAGGTGGCTTCCCTTGCCAGGATTTTTCGCTGGCAGGAAAGAGAATGGGCTTTAACTCTAAGAAAGACCATTTTGGAGAAAAGTCAGAGGCACCAACAGAAGAGAACAGAGGAAAATTATACATCTGGATGAGAGAAGTCATAGATATAGTTCAACCTAAAATCTTTATTGCGGAAAATGTGAAAGGCCTTATTTCGCTTGGTGATGCAAAAGATATTATTCAAAAAGATTTTGAAACTATTGGGGAAAAAGGATACCTCGTATTACCAGCAAGAGTTCTTCATGCTGGAGAATTTGGTGTGCCTCAATCAAGAGAGAGAGTTTTTTTTATTGGTCTTAATAAGCAGTATTTAAGAAAAGAAGCATTAACAGCATTAATGAAAAATGAACTGTCTCCCGAATTTAGTCCATTCCCTGAAAAGACTCATTCTTTAGAAAAAAATAAATATGTCAGCCTCAAGCAAGCATTTAAGGGATTGAGAGAACCTCATCAGTCGAAGGACCCATCTCATATTAATTACTCAAAATGTAAATTTTATGGAAATCATTGTCAGGGGAACCGTGAAGTTGATTTGAATAAAATCGGACCTACTATTCGTTCTGAGCACCACGGAAATATTGAGTTCAGAAGACTATCTGGGAAGAACGGTGGAAAGAATAGTAATGAACTAGATAAAGGATTAGAGCAAAGACGATTAACTCCTAGAGAATGTGCTAGAATTCAGACATTTCCAGATAATTATGAATTTGTTATCGATAATCAAAATGGAAGAGTAAGCTCTTCTGAGGCTTATAAGTTAATTGGTAATGCCGTCCCACCACTTCTTGCCTACCATCTAGCTAAAAGGATAGAAAGCTTGTGGGAAAAACTTTTTAAGGCCTAGGAGTGGTAGTCGTTGGCAAGGCTCTTAAAGAAAGTGATTTTGAGAATATTCTGAATGAAGCCATAAAAATTATTAAAAATGAAAGTAAGGAGAGAACATCTAAGTTCTCTCCCTCTGATTTAGAAAAAGAAGTCGCTAGAGTAATCTCTCTTGCTTCAAAAAATCTGAAAATATCGTCTAAAGTAGAATTAATTTCTGGCAAAAAGTTTCCTGATGTTGTTTGCGAATTAAATGAAAAAAAACTTTATGGTGTAGAAGTTAAATCTACAAAATCCGATGAATGGATTTGCTTAGGCAACAGTATTAATGAAAGCACTCGAATAGACGGCCTTGAGAAAATTTATGTCTTTTTTGGGAAACTTGGGGGTGAGCCTGATTTCAGATATGCCAAATACGAAGAAACTTTAGAGGAAGTGAGGATAACTCACTATCCTAGATATTTTATAAATATGGAATGTCCAAAAAGTATTTTTGAAAAGATGGATATTGAATATGACAAATTCAGAACAAGCCCTGATATGTTTAAAATTCTTAAATCTCATTACAGAAAACAATTAAAACAAGGTGAAGAGTTATGGTGGATGGACAATCAAGACATTACAAAAGAAGTGTCCATCATTAAGATGTTTTCAGAAATTGATGAAGATAAGAAAGAAGATATTATTTGTGAAGCATTTATATACTTCACCGAATTATTTAACCCTAAAGATAACAAGAAATATACTCGCCTAGTCCCTTGGCTGGTTTCAAAATATCAACTAGTATCACCCAATATTAGAGACCACTTTTCGGCAGGTGGGAAAGTTGAAATTTCAGGATATGAATTTCCTCAAGTTGTAAAAAAACTATTTGAGAGTATTGAACTCACACTTGAAAAATTATCTACAATTGATAAAGATGACCTCTCTTTTTATTGGAAAAGAGACCTACCTCAAAATCAAGAAAGAATTGTATTTGAATGGCAAACCAGAATTATGAATAATCTGGCCCTTGGCTGCGACAAAGACGGTATTGCTGTATTAAGAAAAGAAATTTCAAAATGGCTTAAACCTTTGTAAGGCACTTTTTAAGGTGCCTTATTTCAATCATCTCCATCATTGAAAAAAGACTGGGCAATTTCATCAAAATTTACCCTTTCAAAAGAACCAATATCTAAAAGTAAATTAACAACATCTATTGTCGGATTTGAGCTAGCTTCACTTCTTAAATCGATAAAAAGATTTTTTATTTTTTCACTTAATTCTATCCAATCTTTTGATAAAGCCTTCATTTCTTTCATTGCTAGATAAAGGCTCTCATCACATCCTAAATGTAAAGCTACCGCCCAAGTTTCTCTGTTTTCCCATCCATTGTATCCATTCATAAAATCTCCTGCCTCTCGGCTGTATAAAGTTAATGAGAGATTTACCCAGTGGTTTTTCTCTCAATCTTTAAATAGGAGTTTTTTTGACGAATTCTTGAAAAAGATTATAGTTATATTTATTAATTTTATTTTTTGAAAAATTTCAACGATTTAAAAGCTATTCAAAAAATATTAAAAATCACAGATAAATTAATAGAGGATGGGGACACATCAAAGTGTCCCTTTTCCTTTAAATAAGATTATCAACTCATTATCGATATAGCCTAAAGCTTTCAGTGTTATCTCTTTTTCTTCGAGTGCCTCAATTTCGCTTAGTCCAGGATATTTGGCCAAAATATCTATTAAACTATTTTCAACGAAAAAAATCTCTCTTTTGGTAAGCATATATTTTTCATCTTCGGTTAGTTTTCTAGTGATGTTTCCCAAATCTATTGCTTTCATCATCAAGCGATTATGAAACTTAAGATTTCTGCCAAAAACAATCATATTCCGACCAGAACTGTATAGAATTTTACATAGGTCTTCTTCATTAATTTCTAGGCAATTATAGAAAACCTTTTTATTTTCTCTAAAAAGTATATCTCCGTGGCCTTCTCCTGCTGTGTTTTGACTAGCTATTAGGCCTGTAAAATCATTTTTAAGGAAGAACAAGACAAACTCTAAGGGTAGTGTATCAGCCCTGAAAATATAAGTTTCTAGAAGCTCATTGTTTTCTTTTAGATATTCATCAACAACTTGATAGAACTTTTGGAGTCGGACCCCCTTAAGCTCATCGGTCTCAAAAAGATTTTCATAGTAAAGTGCCATTTCTGCTAGATTAGAATACTTATCAGGATTAAAAATCCCGAGTCGCATAGTCCAGTTTATAATTGAAGTAGTGGCACACCCAAGACGGGACCCCTCACTTGTTAAAATATCGACTACTGGATAAGAAGAAATATAATTCAGGTCTTTGAGTAGAACTATTTTTTTATCCATTTGTAGCCTCCCTGTTTTGCCAAAAATTATCCTCGAAAAAATCTTTCAATTCCTCCCTCACTGTTTTTGGAAGTTCATCTAGTTTTTTTTGAGCCAATTCGTTGTTTCCTGACAAAAATTTTACGACTTCATCCTTATCAAGATTAATGCTTCGAGTTCCTTCTTTTTTATTTCTTATTTCCTCAAAATCTTTAGTCAAATCTTTTTCTAAATCACTCAATCGCATAAATAGCCTCCTTCAATTTATTTTTTAATTTGTTGGGTAAATGAACCCTCTTCTCCAATGCTGTAAAAATCTCAAGAGCAATTGCCTTAAGGTCTATTTTTTCAGCCATCAAACTTGGGACTTTTACTAAGGTATCTTTTCCTTTCAATCTTATTTCGAGCCTATAGAGTTGTTCTTGCGGAAATTTTTCTTTAAAGGAATTTAAGTAATCTTTGTTCCTTACTTTTTTAAGGGACTTTGTTTTATTGTAAAAAACAACATCGAGCCTTGAATTTTCTGCCAAGATAGTCTCTAACTCATTTTTTCGTGAGTATGTTTTAACAAGAAGATTTTTGAAATCAATTTTCTTAACGAGGTTAAACCAATCCTCTGTGGTTGTGAAAGCGAGGTCCGCTCTGGTGTAGTGGTAAGAGCTTTTATTGGAAATAATGTGTTCTGTAATTAGGTCGTGCTGGATTTTCCAGTTTGGATAATTAAAAAACAGGCCTTTCTGCTGGGTGCTAAGTTCAAAATCTCCTTCATCTAAAATCAAAAGTGCTTTGTCTTTTGAGTGATAATAGCTATTGTATGAGCTTTTATGTTCATATTCAGAACCTAATTTCCTAAAAAGCTCTACAGCAAACTTATCACTAACAAACAAGCTTGATTTATCTGGTAGTAAAATCTCCGTCTCTCTTTTCCTATATATTCTTCTGTCCAGGTAATCCAAAGATACTGTAATCATTTTTTCTTCTCCTCTGTCGTTAAGAGAGGAGTCTTCAAAATTCCATAATCCTTTCCATCAAAGTAAGCAAATAAACCTCGGCCTAAACCTCCTTCCGTTAATTCTGGAGGAACACCCCAGATTGAAAAAACTTGCTTAGTTAAGCCTCGGCCTAAAAGGAAACAAGCTTTCAAATTGGTAAATCCAATCATTAGGTCTTGTGTTCCATACTGTGAAGCGATAACGAAAGTTGTCCCAGTTTCCCTCAAAGTCTCAAGACTTTTGTTAATAAGTAATGCTAGTCGCTTCTTCTCCTCTTGAAGTTGATAAGCCTCCCGTTCTAAATCACTGCTATCTTTTGTGAGCTTAATTTTTGTATCCTCCCTTAAATACTGGGGGGCCTCGTCAAATATCCAATGAGTAGGTAATACCTTCTTTTCGTGTTCAACATCTCCCCAATGTCTTACGAGAAGCTCCTCTCGAGAAAGTATTTCAAAAAACTCCTCGCACTTTTTTATATGGGCCTCAAGAAGGTCATTAAGCTGTTTAATCTCATCAAGAGAATTCGCATTAAAAACCAAAACTTCAGTTGTTTTTTTCAATTTCTGAATGAGCGGGATGAACTCTGTAGCCTTGGCACTGCTTACAAGTATCAATCGTGGAAGTGGTTTTCCATTATCACTATAGGATTTGAACAGGGTTAGAACTTGAGAAACAATACAAACAGATTTACCTGAACCCTGGCCACCGCCAATGAATAAGAAAGGAAGCTTCTTAGTGTCTATAACTATATTTTCTTGCTTGGCATTTTGGCCGAGCCAATATGAACCCAGCGGTAAATTTTGGTTAAGGTCTTTTTCACTAATAATCTCCTTAAAATTCTCAAGGTAAAAAACAGCCCGATATTTAAACCATTTTTTTTCAATCCTTGCTTCAATCACTTTCTTTCCTGTTATTTTTTCGATAACTGGGGACTTGTCCTTAATGTTATGATTAGTAATTGATGGATTAAAAATGGTTAAAACAAACTTCTGCTTCTTCCTGTCATAAAAACCCTTAACTTTTCGCTTAACGATTTTTCTTTTTAAAAATCCATCTTCCCCTTTTAGGTAAATTTCTTTTTCAAAACCTAAGCCATTTGCCAAAAGTTCTTGTTCTCTAAAAATAAATTTTCGGTAATAGAGATTGTAGAAGTAGAAAGCTACGGGGAGACTTACTCCCACCGTAGCTGTAATGATTTCATTAGAAGAAGTCATATTATTTGACCTCTCTAATAATTCGGTAATAAGTATTTACACCGAAGCCATTGTTAATTGAAAAAATCTCAACTTCAAATCTTAAAACCTCTCCAATTTTAGATGGTTTTACTAGACTCTTCATTTTTACATAAAGAGTTCCCTCTAAAGTGGCAGTAATCTTGGTTTTGTTTTCAATCACAACAACACCAACGATTTGCGGATTTTTTGGGTCTTGCTTGTCTTCGTAGGCGACTACCTTTCCCTCAATTAAATGTTTCATACCTTTTTCTCCTCGCTCTTCTTGAGCATTTAAAGTTTTACAAGCTTGTTATTGGCCTGCTTTGTATAAATGGAGAAATTTTTAAGTGCTTTTTTTGAAGGGAAATATGCTGTGAATAACATCTCACCATGTGGCTATTAGTCATAGCCACATGGTGAGAAATAATTTTATGAAATAAGATAGGGTCAAATTATTAAAAACCATTGGAGAAATGATGCTTTTTAATAAATTTTTGTAATCGAAAAATTCTTGTAATCAGTTTGATAATTGAAAGCACTTGAATAGAGGGCAAAATTCAATTTTTTTCATCTTTTTTGGAAATTCTTGTAATGGAGCCAGCGAGCTAAATTTCAATTTGGTACAATACAATCGAGCCTTCAACTTTAAGGGAGGTAATAAGGCTCAAATTAAGCGAAAGACAAATTGCCTAACTCATCACATAGGCTGGTCTTGAAGGAACCCAAAACGACAGTTTTGCTCTAATCCACCAAGGCCCCTTTCTTCTAAAAATCATAATCCCTTTTAAAAGCAACCTTGGGCTTCGGCCCTAAAACTTGACATTTCTGCTCTAACCCTCTATTTTTGTTCTAGGAATGGGACAAATCTGACCGTCTCCTCCATCAAGTTGAAATCCAAAAAATTCTTTGTTACTTCCTCGTCTCACATTCGGTCACATACTATTCGTATGCTCCTCATGTTCGCTCGTTGTGTCTAGAATTTTTCTGGATTTGAACTTGATGACAGATGGGTAGGTGGATGTGCCGCGATTGCGGTGTGACCACGGAGCAGGAGCGAAGTGGATCGCCGGAGGCGCCCGAAGGGTGAGGGCAGAAGCCCGAAATAAATCCGCCGTCTCCTCCAACTTCTTTTTTAACCACTCATCTTTTCGTTGTCACTCTCGTATCAATTGTTTTATAAAACATGATAGTCCTCATGTTAATACAGCTGGTTTTTGCTATCCTCAATTTAAATTTAACAATAGAAGCCATATGACCCTGCTAAAAATTTTTCTAATTTCCGGGTATTTATTTGGAACGGCACATGCTTCTGTTAAGGCCATGTCTTTGAATGAGTATCTGGCCGAAGTTAAGAAGGAAAATACAACAATAGAAGCTTCAAAGCTTCGCGCCTTGTCTCAGAAGCATAAGATTAAACCCGGTTCAACACTTGATGATCCTTTCATTGCTGCCGGATTGGATGAGATTCCCTTTGATGGAGGAAGAGCAAAAGTTCGTCGCTACCAGATAAGCCAATCTATCCCATTTCCAGGAAAGCTTAGTGCAAGATCTGAAATTGCTGAGACAAAGGCCGAGACTTCTGAATTTGAATCTCTTACTGTTGCAAGGCAAATGCAGGTTCTGGCGACCCAAGTTTATCTGAGAGCAAGTTACAACAAGCAGGAAATTGATCTCAATCAAAAGATTCAAAAAATTATTGAGGAAACAACTGCCAGCGCTAAAGCTCGTTACAGAACGGGTGATTCCAGCCATCATGAGTGGCTGCTCGCGAAGCTTGAATTATCAATCCTGAATGTTGAACTTCTGCGATTGAAGCGAACACAGAAATCTTTAACGGCCCTATTGAATGAACTTAGAAACAAACCTGCTGATTCTCAGATTGAAGTTGATTACCGTGATCTTCTGGATGCCGCTGATGAAACTAAAGATATTCAAGTTAATTTGGATTCTCAACCTGAATTACTTGGTTGGCGTGCCCAGAAAAGAGTTTCAGAAGCAGAATTAAAATTATCTAAATTGTCTTACGCACCAGATTTTGTGATTCAAGGTATGGCGATGCAGCCAACAATGAAAGATGCTGAAATGTCGGAACCTGCCAACTGGGGAGTAATGGTCGGCGTGACTATTCCTTTATATTTTTGGAGAAAGCAATCTGAACTTGTTAGTTCAGCAGAAAATGATCGGCTGGCAACCTTGAGTGATTATCAATCACTACAAAATAGATTGAATACAGAAATTGCAGATGCAAAACAACAGCTCCAAACATCTTTAGATGTTGTTAAACTTTATAAAAATGATGTCATTCCAATCACAGAGATTGCAGTGAAAAATGCCAGAATTTCCTACGCTTCCAAAACGCTGCCGATGCGACAGTTACTGGATGCCCTTCGCTCCCAAAGAACGCAGGAGCTGGAACTTTTGGCGGCACAAATGGATGTCGTTGTTGCCAAGACTCGTATGACAGAACTTCTTTCAAATCCTCCTGTCACGAGATTTGCACCAACTCGTCCCACGCTTTTTGGGGGAGGCAGTATGGAGTCATCTGGGCCTGTTAATATGGGATCTGGCATTAGTGCCCCGACTCAAAAACAAAATGCACAAGGTCCAAATGATTCATCATCAGGCGGCATGGGCGGAGGGATGTAATGCGTTTTTATCTTATTATAGTTGTTGCAATACTTTGCTCGAGTGTCTGGTCTCAAGTTGATCACACCAATCATAAACCGCTGGTGCCTGCTGTAAAAGAAGAGCCTCGTATTCCTATAGATGTTCCTCCTGAACAGCAGATAAGAATTGGACTCAAAACAACAATTGTTCAAAAAAAAGCACTGGCCCATACGATCCGTACTGTCGGAACTGTTGCTGCTGATGAAAGAAATGAAGCTCACGTTCATTCCAAACTCAATGGATGGATTGAGACGATATATGCAGATTATGTTGGAAAAGAAGTAAAAAAAGGTGGACCTCTTTTTGATTTATATGGGCCAGAATTAGTGGCCACTCAGGAAGAGTATATATCGGCCAGTAAACAAAGTGGCATCGGTCAGGAGCTTGCCCGAGCTGCCCTGGACAGGTTGAAATTGTGGGGAGTTCCTCAAAGAGAAATTGATAAGCTTAAAAGAACGAAAAAAGCGTCAAGAACGATTTCCTTTGAATCGCCTGTTTCCGGATACGTCATAAGCAAAAATGCTATCCAGGGAATGTATATAACTCCAGGTATGGAGCTTTACCAGATTGCCGATCTTTCCAAAGTCTGGATCATGGTGACTCTTTATGAATACGATGTTGCCATAATTAAAGTAGGTGATCTTGCCGAAGTGCAATTGCCTTATGATGCTAAATTGAACTTCAATGCAAAAATTAGCTATATTTCTCCTGAAATTGAAGTTGAAACAAGAACGGCAAAGGCCAGGATCGAAGTAGACAATAAAAGTAAAAATTTTAAACCTGGCATGTATGTGAACGTCATACTTAAAAAAGATCTGGGACAATCTATTATCATTCCCGAAGACGCTGTCTTGGATACAGGTCTTAGAAAAATTGTATTCGTTAAGAGCGCCCCGTCCCGATTTGAGCCAAGAGAGATAAAGATCGGTCCAAGAGTTGAAAATCAATTTGTAATTCTATCTGGTCTTAGTGTCGGTGAAGAAGTTGTCACGAGTGCTCATTTTTTTATAGATGCTGAAAGTAAGTTAAAAGCTTCTGCCTTAAAAGGAACGCCAACACCTTCTGGGCATGGTGGGCATAAATGATTGGGAAGATCATACGCTTTTGCATTGATAATTCTAAAATCGTCTATGTCATTTCCATTTTATTGGGTCTATGGGGATTTTATTGCCTCAAAAATATCAAGATCGATGCCATTCCCGATTTATCAGAAACTCAAGTCATTATTTTTACCGAATGGATGGGAAGAAGTCCTGATCTCATTGAAGACCAAATTACCTATCCGCTAGTCACATCTATGCTGTCGGCCCCTAAAGTTAAAGTCGTTCGCGGACAGTCCATGTTCGGGATGTCTTTTGTCTACGTCATTTTTGAAGATGGAACTGATCTCTATTGGGCACGCTCCCGAGTGATCGAGTATCTTTCTAAAATTCAAGGCCAGCTTCCGGCAGGAGTTACACCCAGCATGGGACCGGATGCTTCGGGAGTCGGTTGGATTTTTCAATACGCGCTGGTCGATCCAAGCGGGCAGCATGATCTTTCTCAGATTAAAACTTTCCAGGATTGGTATCTTAAATATTGGCTTACTTCAGTTCCGGGGGTTGCTGAAGTTGCGAGCGTTGGCGGCTTTGAAAAACAATATCAGGTTGAAGTCGATCCCAATAAGATGTCTTCTCTTAAAGTTTCAATTGGAAAAGTTATCAGTGCCATTAAAGATAATAATAAAGATGTAGGAGGTAGGACAATTGAAATCTCTGAAAAAGAACATTATGTCCGAGGCCAGGGCTATATAAAAAATCCGCGCGAAATTGAAGATATTTCTCTGGGGATTGGGCCTAATGGAACACCTATACGTATTGCAGATATTGGAAAAGTAAATATTGGCCCCAATATTCGAAGGGGAGTCACTGATCTGGATGGCTTGGGCGACACCGTCGGCGGAGTCGTTGTGATGAGGCAAGGTGAAGATGTATCCAAAGTGATTGCCGGTGTGAAAAAAAAGCTAGCGGAAGTTAAAGGCGCATTCCCTCCAGGTGTGGAATTAAAAATCATTTATGACCGATCTAATCTCATTAAAGAAGCGGTCGATACATTATGGAATAACTTGCTTGAAGAAATCATTCTGGTTTGTATTGTCATGTATATATTCCTGCTTCATTTTCGCAGTACTTTAGTCGTGGTCATCTCGCTCGTTCTCTCCCTCTTAATTGCCATTATCCCGCTTTATTATATGGGAATAAGCCTGAACATCATGTCTTTGGGAGGATTCATCCTGGCCATTGGAGACATTGTGGATGGAGGGATCATCTTGGTTGAAAATGCCCACAAAAAAATCTCGGAAAATAAAGGCGTGATCAATTTAAAAGAAGTAGCCTATGAAGCTTGCAAAGAACTTGGTCCGGGACTTTTTAGTGCAATTTTGGTAATCGCTATTTCTTTTCTCCCGATATTTACTTTGGAAGCCCAGGAAGGAAAACTTTTTCACCCGCTAGCTTTTTCAAAAACCTTTGTCATGATTATTACTGCCTTGGTAACAATCACTTTAGTTCCTCCACTGATAGCTACATTTTTAAAAGGGCGTATTAGAACTGAGCACGAAAATCCAGTTCAGCGAAAGTTAATGTCCTGGTATCAACCAGTTTTAAAATGGTCTCTTAATCATGCAAGGTCCGTTCTTGGTATTGCGGTGATGCTGGTTATTCTGAGCGGAGTTGCTTTTACTCGTTTGGGCTCAGAGTTTATGCCTTCTTTATGGGAGGGGGATCTTTTGTATATGCCAATTACCGTACCCGGAATTTCAGTCACTGCGGCGACAGACATTCTTACTCGTCAAGGTGAAGCGATCAAAAAAATTCCTGAAGTGGAAACTGTTTTTGGCAAGGCCGGAAGATATGAAACCCCAACTGATCCGGCACCTCTATCCATGTTTGAATACACTGTTAAGTTGAAGCCTCGTACTCTCTGGAGAAAGGGCCTTGACCAGGATGAATTGATTGCCCAACTCGATTCAGCTGTAACCATTCCAGGAATGAATCGCGCATGGACAAAACCCATCAGAGGGCGAACCGATATGCTCTCAACTGGCATTCGCACACCAGTTGGAATAAAGATTTTTGGAAAAGATATAAATGTCATTGAAGAAATTGGGCAGAAATTAGAAGCGACTTTGACCAAGGTCAAAGGAACACGCAGTGTATATGCCGAAAGAATTGCTGGTGGATATTATCTTGATTACGAACCTGATCGAAAAGCTTTGCAGAGATATGGTCTGAATGTAGGCGACGCCCAGATGGTGGTTGAAACTGCTATCGGTGGGATGGAAATTTCTCAAACGGTCGAAGGAAGAGAGCGTTATACAATAAACGTAAGATATCCTCGTGAGCTTCGAGATGATGTAGAGAAGCTTAGTCGGATCTTAGTGACATCACCCCTCGGCGTACAAGTGCCTCTTGGACAATTAGGAAAAATTTCCACACGAATGGGTCCGCCAATGATCCTCGACGAAAACGGCTCTCTCGCTGGTTATGTTTACATAGACCTAAAAGACCGTGATCCAGGAGGCTATGTAGCTGATGCAAAATTGGCAGTTGAAAAGGAATTAAAACTGCCTCCTGGATATTTCATCACATGGACGGGGCAATACGAATATCTTGAAAGAATGCAATCTAAGATGAAGGTGGTTCTGCCAATAACGATACTTTTGATTTTTGGCTTTTTGTATATGTCTATGCGATCAGTTTCTAAAACCCTCATGACGATGGTTTCATTACCTCTGGCAGCAGTCGGCAGTATCTTATTTATCTGGGGGCTCGGCTATAATATGAGCGTTGCCATTTGGGTGGGAATCATTGCACTGATGGGAGTTGCCGTTCAGGACACGATGGTCATGGTGGTTTTTCTTGATGAAGCATGGAAGAAGCGTAAAACAGCTGGAGAATTGAACAATGCTGAAGATTGTTTTTTGGCCACGAGTGATGGAGCACTCAAAAGTTTGCGATCAATCGTTATGGATCTTCTTACTGACTTCATCGGTTTATTACCGGTAATGCTTGCCTTGGGCCTTGGCGCCGATGTGATGAAGAGATTATCAGCTCCTATGTTTGGCGGGTTATTCCTACTTATGTTTTTTATTTTGATTGTGATTCCTGTGATTTATTTAGTGTATGAAAAGTATCGTTTGTTGAATGAGAGGATAGCTCCCGAAAAATAATTTCGAGAGCTATAATGATTAAAAAACCTGAATGGCAAGTGGGATCGTTCTTAAGATATTGTTATCAAGAAATTGAATCCAAAGGCGGTATTTTCCAGCGGTCTTAAAGGTCGCATGTATCATGCCCTCATTTACGCTGGAAGAATCCATCACGTGAACATGTGTGATTGAATCGCCATCATCGGTAACAGCAATGACGTGGGCCATTGCACCGAGATATTTGGTGATATCTGCAACTGATCCATCCGTTCTTGAAAATTTAATATTGATCATTGCCGCTTTTTTAGCAGTAATTTTGGAATTACTTAAAGTAATGGCCGATGTTGAATCACTGCCGGTTCTGGTCAAAACCAATTTTGCAGGCAGAGGGTTGGCCTCAATACCACCCATTATAGATAACTTATTGGATGAAGAAAATTCCGTTTTAGTTCTCGTCAAAATTCCCTCCGCCCAAATCCAATAATCCCCATCTCTTTTCATATCAAATTCTATGACCCAGTTTTTTCCGTTATATGTGGGGTGCAGATGAAGAAACTCCTTAAGTGCTGAATCGTAAGCAATAAAGTGCAATATTTTTTCGTTTGTAATCGTGAGATCTGAATCTTTAATCAAAATCTTTTTTTCTAAATCAATAAGTTGAAACTCATAAGTGATATGTCCGGCCTGATTTGAAAACAGCTCAGGTTCCAGGGCAACGGTTTGCGTTTCTTCATGTCCCAATGTGATTGAAGAAAACAATAATAGAAATAAAAAGAGTATTGTGCTGTAAGTTTTCATGCGCCTTCCTATAATGTTATTGTTTTTCAACAATAGTTCCTTCGTTGAATTTTACATTGTCTTCGAATTTGACTAGAGAGTAGTGATTGTTGATCAAGCCTGTAACTTCACCATATCCAATCTTTGTTTTTTTGCATTGAACAGCGTTTTCACTTCTGGTAGAACTATTTGCTATTTTAGAACAAACATTCTGATAAGCAGTAACTTTATCGCCAACCTTAACCTCCTGATCTCCTAAACAGACATGGGCCTCAGTATCACTGACTTTCATAGCAACGCTTCCTCTCATTGTGGAATGTGATGCACACCCCGCTAAATTTATGGCGAATAAGATAACAATAAAACTTTTGATTGACTTCATTAACAGCTCCCGTGTAATTATTTAGTGAATGGTGATACATTACCCCCCCTAGGGTATAAAGAAAATGATAAATTTAAAAAAGATGAGTGTTATGAAAAGTAAGAAAGTGAACTCACCCAAAAAAACTGTTAAACATATGCATTCGCATAGTCATCCGGATCACAAGGGTCATTTGAAGCAATTGGCCAGGGTCAAGGGCCAAGTCGAAGGTATTGAAAAAATGATTAATGAAGGACGATATTGCGTTGATATTATCAATCAACTGAAGGCAGTCACTGCAGGTTTGAAAGTTGTTGAGTCTGCAATTTTTGATGCGCATTTAAAAAGTTGTGTGAATGCCGCACTTTCTTCTAAAAATGAAATGGATATTCAGGAAAAGATGGCTGAAATTAATAAATTGGTCTACGGGGCAAAATCCAAAAGGTAATGATTATGATTAAGAAATTTGCGCTGACAAAATTGCTTGCTCTCTCCTTTGTCCTGACATCTTGTAGAGATGGTGACTTGCCCAAACTCAGCGGACGTTATCAGGGAATGATGACAATTGGGAATAGTAAAACTCAAATCATCACTCAAATGCCAGATTTCAAAAAGGAGAGAAAAGTCAGAACTCTCAATTTTATTATCTATCCAGCTATGGCAAGTGCTGTTGGTGAAAATTACTCTTTTAAATTATTAGATAAAGAAACCATAGAGTTTAAAAATGCTCGTCTTAATAATGGTAGCGCTTTATTAAAGCTCGATAATAATTGTGCAAATGGAGCAAGCGAGCCGCAAACAGTGGCTATATGTTGGGAGGAAGGTAAACTGACTCTTTCAATTAAAGATGCATTAATTCCTGAGAAATCAGTTTTGATTAATCTTAATTTAGACAATGGTTTATCGCAATTGGAGTCCAATAAGATTTTGTCAGTTGATGAACTTGTCGGCAGAGCTAAGTTTAATAATTATACAGTTGCTCAGGAATCTGAAAGAGTCTTTCAAGCTCAGAAAAATATTGCTGTCGCCAGAGGAAATCTCTTGCCAAAGTTAAATTTAAAATCCCTCATCGGCCTTGCCACTGGCGACTATCTGTCTGCCGTAGAGACAGTTCTCCCATTTCTTTTTCCTGGCAATTGGTATAGATGGGACACATCAAAAGAACTCTATCAGGCAGAGAGATCTTCATTTGCATCTTTGCGTGGAAATGAGATGAGCATGGTTGAGGGCCTTTATTATATTATACTCCGCGACCAGTTGGTTCTTGAACGTTTAAAAAAGCACATTATGTGGATGAAGCAGATTCAAGAAAGTATCAGGCAATCTGAAAATGTGGGGACCGTCGTAAAAGGAACTGCAGAATATTTTGGAACAAGCATCGCCAATTTGGAAAAGGATAAATTAAATCTCGAAGTTCTTGTGAAAATTCAATTCGCGCAGCTCGCACACGCTACAAACCTTTCTCCCATTAATGGAATAAGCGGACTAGTTCCCGTTTTAACGCCCGATTTATCCAGTCTGGAAGTCGCTGATCCTTCCGCGTTTTATAAAGAGGCCCAGGAAAAGTCATATGAGTTAAAATCTCTCGATTATCTTTTGAAAGCAGCAAAGACTTCGCAGAAAGAAATTTATTTTAATTTTTTTGACCTAGAAGGAAGCAGTGGCATTGGCTTTGGAACACGCTCACAGATTCTTGTTTCTAAGTCCCAGCAAGAAGAAATTATAAAGAAGTCTGAGGAAACAGAATCGCTTATTGAATTGCAGGCTTCTGTGGTCGCTAATGAATACAATCTGGCCTTAGACAGCTATCAATTAGCAAAATCAAATAAAAAATTATCTGAAAAACGCTTGAATTGGCTGATTAGTCGATTGTTACAGGGAGATGATTCAATTGATAGTGAAGAGTTTGTTAATGAACTGACAGATATTCAATATAAAATTTTGGGCTTTGCTGCAGATGAAGCAACAAGCACGCAAATGTGGCTTACCGCAAAGGCTAAATTAAATCGGCTTGTGCTTAAAGGGTTTTATTCCGATCTTGAAGCTGCATTGCCTGAAGGGCCTGTTAAAAAGTCAAATGATGAACATTTAAGTGTGGGAGGCGACAAATGAAAAAACTAATGATGCTTAATATTTTTTTTGTTCAGTTAATTAATTTTGCATTGGCAAACCCAACGCCTGAAGATTTAAATTATTACAGACAGCTAACAGTAGCTATTAGAACTGAAGCACAATTTAAGGTCTCTTTGATTAATCAAGATGTGTTTTATGATTATTCAATAGAATTGGGAGAACCAATTTATAGTGAACCGGTAGTGAGTGATCTTCCATTAATGGATCAATCTGATAAATTTTATAGAAATTTTTGGGACAGAGTTTTTTTGAA
This sequence comes from Bacteriovorax sp., assembly GCA_041662705.1. Lineage (GTDB taxonomy): Bacteria > Bdellovibrionota > Bacteriovoracia > Bacteriovoracales > Bacteriovoracaceae > Bacteriovorax. The sequence continues at coordinate 66,520 of JBAZRY010000005.1, read as the reverse complement.
AGATGGATCAAGAGTCGTCATTAACGGCGAAGAGATACCGCTTACGTGTATTTTTGTAAGTGGTCAGGACAATAGATATTCAGGAATAAATGATCCGAGATTTCCTCAATTTATTATGAGAGTTTACTTAGTTGCAAATGATTTTGCATGTGTCGGACCGAAGAATCCTGGATGGCCCAATAATGGTGGCAAAGAAGAAATGTGGGATACCTATATTTATTATGAGGTTAAGGATCCAACGATCATGCTCCCCGCAGAGGCCAAAATCCGCATTAAGTGGAATGAATTTAAATCTATCCTTGTAAAATAGTGATAATGGAGACCAGAAAGTGAAAAAATTCCTTTTCCTTTTTTTTATAACAACATCAAATCTTACCCATTCTGAAGTCGTGTGGTATCCGTCGCCTGTAGAGGCCTACAAATTGGGTGAAGTTTATCCTGAAGCTCAAAGACTGCTTTTTGCTTTTGATTATGGGCATGCTTTGGTTTATGAAAAACTAATGTTGAAAAAGGGGGACATAAAGAATCCTAAAGATCTTGAAAAAGAATTATTGTCAAAAGTCTTTAATATTCTCAATAATCCACCTCATATCAAGATGGATGAAGGTGACATTGCACCTAATTACGTTTACAAATTTCCTCTGATTATCAATTTATTTGATTGGTCCCACATGCTTCATCAGTACGTTCTGGATGTCTTGGCGACTTCCGAAGATCGTGGTCCGCTAATGATTGCAAGAATTAATGAGCTCTACGAAAAATATAAATCTAATAAATCGGTAATGATTACGGATGAGTGTAAATCGATGCTTTTTATGGATGGACATTATTTTTCAAAATCGTTCAGAAGACAGTTTCCAAGTTTTAATCTCTTGATTTGGAGCTACCACTGGTTTCAAATCAGATTGTATGAAGATCTCTTGTTTCCTACAAAAATGGAAAGAGATGTGGCCGTCGCTAAAACCATTGAACAATTTAAATATTTGATTTCTGATTTGCCTGATTCGGCAGAATTCGAAATGATGCCTGAAACAGCAATAGAAGCGCCTTCATTTGCAAAGATTTTTCCGAAAATTCCGGCAGCCTTTGATAACAATCATATGTTGCATGACATTGTCTCAGATATGATTACCTCTGACAAAGTACCTACGGAGAAATTAAGGGCAGAGGCTCTACGAATGGGGCGCATGGCCCAGGATCCGGAAGCTTTCAAAACAAAAAAATGCAATCAATATAACGAATATAATAAATAAAGGGAGAAAATTATGAAAAATGCTAAATTGTTTTTGATCTCATTGGTTTTTGTTTCTCTAAGCAATAGCGTTTTGCTTGCCGCAGACACTGCAAGCGTTACTCTTGGAAAAGTTGTTGAGCTAGGTTGTCACAGATTGGAGCGGCTTGTAACTTTGGGAAAAATCGATGAATCATTTTTGACTAAAATAAACTCTATTCAAATTACAAAACTTCAACCAACAAAACCAACTGACCCATCTTTTAAAGTCGTTGTCACTCAATATTCAGGTGCTGATGGAACTGCTAATCAAGTTGATTTGATGATGGATGCTAACGGTAAGGGAATTGCTCAGACACTTAGAGCTGGAGCTGATGCTCAAAATGCCCCTGTGTGGAACGATAAAGACGCTGTAAGTTTAGTAGAAAATTCCCTTCACTACATTTTTGAATCAAACGATTCAGAAATTAAGCTTTTTGTAACAGGGCTTTCATATCTAAGATTAAAGCAGGTTAATAATGATCGTGGTGAAAAATCGGCCAGAGTTCAGATGAATTCAACAGACAGTTCTAAGATTCTGGAAATTACAATGAAAGAGGATGGTACAGTAGAATCCGCAAATACAGTTAATCCATAGGCAAATACATACTATGTCGCTAGAGATTTTTAAATTAGCATTTCTCCTTATGATTAGTTTACTAGTTTCTAGCTGTACTTATCGAAAAGAAAAAGAGTCTGATTTTATCGTCTCTTATAATCAGGCCATGCTGGATAAAGTTTCATATCAGTTAATTAATCAGAGAATTCTTATACCAAATTGTATTTCATGCCATGATAGTTCTGATAATGTTAATCTTGAAACATATTCATCGGTTTATGGACACATTGATAAAATTAATCAGGTCACTATACTGAATCGAAAGATGCCGAAGTCCCCGTACCCTGCTTTGAGTAAGGACAAACTTGAATTATTGGCCACATGGATTCATGTCGGAGCTCCTGAAAAACCACTGGATGGTAGCGACCTGCCTCCAGTTGAAGTAGAACCGCTTGAACCAAAATTTTCCTCAATTAAGAAAAACATTTTCCAAAACAAATGCTTTATCTGTCATTCTGCAGGTAAAGAAGCAGAGAGAGTCTCACTTAGCTCACCAGATGATATGATTAAGTCGCCGTTAGAGATTGTTATTCCCGGAAATCCTGATGAGAGTGGGCTAATTCTGTCTATTCTACCGGGGGCCCGAAAAATCATGCCTCCCAAAAAATCAGGCATCGCAAATTTAAAAGCGGATGAAATAGAAATTATTAAACAATGGATTGCCAATGGCGCTAAAGACTAAATCAAGTATTTTCTTTTTAATCTATCTATATTCATCATTGAGCTTTGCTCAAATTGGAAAGATTGAATTTGATCAAAACCATTCATCAGTTGAGTTTCTATGTATTGGTAATCCAAGTGCGCTCAAAATAAAAGGTGAGAAGGCCAAAGTTCAAGGACAAATTAGCAGTGTAGAAAATTCTTTAAGTGCAAAACTTAAAGTTGATCTTAATGATTTTGTCACAGGCATTGAAATGCGTGATGAACATATGAAAGAAAAATATTTTGAAAGCGATAAACCAGAAAATAGATATGCCAATTTAGAGATCAATAATTTAAATATTCCCCCAGATTTTCTAATTAAGGGCGGGGAATTTGTGGGCGATTTTAAGGGGAAATTATTGTTTCATAATGTTCAAAAAGATATTTCAGGAAAAATAACTTTCTCGTCTTATAAAAAAGGTTCTGAAGTGTTAACCGTTTCAAGTTTTACTATAAAATTAACTGATTTTAATATTTCAGTACCATCTTTTGCGGGGATTACTGTCGCTGAAAATATAACTGTTGAAGTCAGACTTCCTATAATGATTACCGAAAAATAATGAAATATGTTATTTACATTCTCGCTCTCGTTTTGAGTTTTATTAAACCGGCATTTTCATATTCAGAATTATCAAGACATGGTTATGTCAATTGTACTTCTTGCCATTTAAGTCCTTCTGGCGGTGGGCTGATGACTGCCTATGGTCGGGAGCTCTCAAGAGCAGTTGTTAGTGCATGGGGTGCAAAAAATGAGCAATATTTTGCTTATAATGCCATTCCCGCAATATCAAAGAGCGACAAAGTTTTAGCTGGTGCCTTTATAAGAGGTCTTCAAGCATTGAGAGATGATAAAAACGCCACTGAGGCACGGGCCATATTAATGCAAGCTGATGCCGATTTGGCATACAATGATGTGAGTTGGGCCGTTCTTGGATCGATTGGACGTCAAGAGATTAGAAATGGGTTAGAAAGCAGTTCGAGGTTTTTCAGCAGAAGACATTATGCGCTCTATAGAATCAATTATTCAAATCAATTTCGTATTGGGAAGTTCCTGCAGTTTTATGGTCTTAATGAACCCAATCATCAGGCATACGTTAGGAAGTATTTAAGTTTCGGTTTTGATACAGAGTCTTATAATTCTGAGTACTGTTATCTTGGAGAGAATTTTAATTTGTATCTCTCGCAATCGTTTGGAAGTTTCGATGATAAGTATTCACGCGCTAATGAAAAAAGTCTTTCAACTTCCATGAGCTATTTCTTTTGGGATAAACAAAAAATTGGTTTGAGTGCTTATCGAGGGACTGAGTCTTCTTCAAAAAGGATTACCTATGGAACATGGGGAATTTTCTCCTTCACGCCGCAAATATTTTCAATGCATGAATTGGATTTTCAGGACAAGAAAATTAAATCGAGTTCAATTGTACAATCAGGTTATGTAACTTCGAATAAATTAAATTATGAATACATTCGTGGTCTCATTGGTTTTTTGAGCTATGATCTGGCAAATTTAAATCCAATCAATTCAGGTTCTCACAAATTTGCCTATGGTGCCGGGGTTCAGTTTTTTCCACGTCCACATCTTGAATTAATTTCTGCATGGCAAAAGGAAGAAATTGTTCATTTGCGATCGCAGTCTGATCTTTTTTCATTTGTTTTTCATTTTTATTTATAGTTACATTGCCACGTGTCGGTATTTCTAATGGAATTATTTAATAGGCAATTTGAAATTACTATTTCAAAATATTAATAGCTAACAAAAATGAAAAGGAAGCTTTATGAAATTCTTAACCGCCCTAATTGCCATCGTTTTTTCTACTAATTTATTTGCCTGTCCTGAAATAGGCGGGGCTTTTTCCTGCCAGCAAGGAAGTCATATTTCAGAGAAAGAAATCACTAAAAATGATACCGGCTATCTTATTAATTCCGATGGAATTGAATTTAATTATATTAGCGATGGAAAGGTTTATGATGTTGAGGCCACTGACACTATGAAAGACGGCAAAGTAAAATCATACTGCAAGGACAATAAATTTATAGTTGAATTTAAAGCCACTATTCTTGATGAAGGCTCGGAGATAGCAAGACAAAGTTCTGTTACCGAGTACCTGCCATCAGGCATGAATTTACTGATCACGCAGAAAACAAAAATGAAGGGTATACCCTTACCTGCGCTGAAATTAAAGTGCACTCGGCTTTAGAATTCGATTTTATTAAATTGTTAGTGGAATACTTATTCCCAGAACAACTTCTTTTGTTTTCCACTTGGGATTTAGCGTGCCATTAACGTCTTTATCATAAGTCGAAGTTCGATATTGTGCATTGATGCTCAAAAACGGAAGACCGGTAAAACCAAGTCCAAATTCAGTCCCGGAGCCTTTCGCCCAGTAAGTGGCCCCTGAGGTTTGGGTAATCTTGTCTGAAAAATAATATCCTCCCCAAAAGCGAAGAAGAATTGGAAAATTATAACCGGCAAAGACACCAATCTGGTCGCGTTTTTGGTCAGCTTCACCAATATTTCCGGCAGTCGTTTTATGAGTAAAAGTAGAGTGAGTATAATCAAGGCCAGTCATAAGGCCCACAAACTGCACTCCTAAACGTCCGCCGTATTGAGGTCCATTATATTTGGTTTTATCAGGAGAATAATCTGCATTCCCGGTAACGTTATAGCCAATATGCGGCTCAATCAAGAGGCTGGCCTTTGCTGAAAAAGAAGTAAATGCGGTAATTGTTAAAAGAAAAACAGTGATAAGAGTAGAAGTCTTTAAGCGGTCCATAATTCCTCCTTAAATTTATTTCCATTTAACTATTATATTACTTACATTCTGTTAATTATGTAAATTATTTGCTAATTTTACCGCTATGGAACAAATTACCCTTGACCTTGCAATTCTTGAAAGAAAATTTAAAAATTAATTTAAAAAAATCGCCAGAAATAGAGGATATAACTTATCGTTTTTTTCTATATTGTGAACAATTTCTCGTGAATAATCTTTGAATTCTGCTGAGCTGCCCCAACTTCTGGTTGTTTCATCTGAAAAACCAAAATGAAAAACACCCATATTCGCCGGGTCCGGGTGAAATGTTCCATCTTCTGCATCAAGATCAATAACAGCGATTGCTCCGCCTGGGGCCAGAAGTTTTTTTAATTTATTAATCATCGCCGCAGGGTTCTTGAGATGGTGAAAGGCCATGGATGAAATGATGAGATCAAAATTATTTTCATGCAGTTCTTCTTCTTCCAGATTGAGCAAAACAGATCTTGCCTTCAATCCTTTGAATTTTTCATTGAAAACGTCAAGCATCCCTTTGGATGTATCCACGCCTAAGAGTGTAGAGGTTTCATTGAGAAAATTTGCACCTAGAAGTCCCGTTCCGCAACCAACTTCAAGAATTTTCGCCGGATTTTTGCTCTTTAAATGAGACCTTATTCTATCTGCATAATGTGCACTTAATGCGATCTTTTCCGGAGTATCCCAGGAATTGGCCATCAGGTTAAAATGGGACATCGCGACCTCTTTAATTAAAAATTATTTCAGGACTAGCCTATTATAGACGATCGCTTGTAGAATGTCAGTTCTGGAAATGATACCGGTTAAATTTTGTGCTTTATCAATAATAGGAAGGGCACTGATTTTTTCTTCTACTAAAACTCTTGCAAGGTGTGCAAGTGGAGTTTCCTCTTCAGCTAAAATGAGAACGGTCGTCATAATATCTTCCGCCTTTAAAAAATGAAAGGTTCCGGCCAGATCAACTCTCAACATATCCCGATCAGATATAATTCCTTTTATCTTGTGTTCATGAACTATTGGTATGTGCCTAATTGAGTGCTTTTTCATTTTTTCGCGAATTTCTTGCAGTGGAGCAGTCGTATCCATGGAAATTACCGAGCGCTTCATTACATCTATGGCAAAAAAATCTAATTGCTCTGCCGGTAGTGTCCGTGGCATTTTTCTGGAAAACTCCGAATGGATTTCTGTTCTCTCCATACGGGCCTTCTCAAATTCACCTTCGAGATACTTAAAGTTGTAGGGATGAATGCTTCCATTAGTTGACAGAAAAAAGGCCATATACAAACTCCTGCTAAAACGATGGATTTGTACAATATTCTAGCCTGATTTGATGATTAATGGACTTTTTTTTTATGATACAAATCAGACTTTATCACGTGTCGTAGGAGGAAAATAGAGACAAGGAAAGAGGAAATAAACCTTCAAGGAGGATCTATGAAAAGGTTTGCCGTAATTGTCTTTTTTATGAATTTGTTATCTTTAAAAGTTCTTGCTCACGACAAAAAACCGTGGATCTATTTTGATCTTGGCGACACGGTTGTAAACACAAAGGACATGTTGCATCTGAGGTATATGCCCGGGGCCCGTGAATACATGGAGCAGTTAAAACGCGAAGGGTATAAACTTGGTATCATTTCCAATATTCCTGAAAATTGGGGGATGGATTATGAAGAAAAACTTCTTTCCTTAAAAAAGGTTATCCAAGATGGCTGGGAAGAAGACGGCCCTTTTGATTGGAGTGTTTATGATGAAATTCTTCTGCCTCTTAAAAATACTGAAATGAAACCTTCCGCAACACTTTTTTTAAAGGCAATTAGTATTGCGGATGTTTGCCCTTCTGCTTATATAGGAGAGAGCCCTAAGGAGATTGTCGCCGCTCAAAATTTGGGAATGGCAGCCAAGCTTTTTAATGAAAACGACAGTGAAATTTTCATACCGGTTAGTGAAATGAGGCACTTTCTCGAGGAGAACTATCACAGAGATTATGATAAATCATGTTTTTAGGTTTAATGATAAATTTGACAGCAAGGCTTCTATAGAGAAGCCTTGTTTTTGAAGCCATCAAGATAATCAAGCTCCTTTCTGAGCTTTTCGGCAAATTGATTTTTATCAACCGTATTCCTGGCAATAATATAAATTCGATGCTCCCAGAGTCCATTTATGGACGTAAGCAAGTGAAGTATGTTTTGTTGTATTTCTTCTTTTATATAGGGGAGAGGCAATAAACAAAAGGTCATTCCGTCCACAGTCGATCTGATGATGGAAGATATAAAATCACTTTCCAATACAGACCGATAGGGAATCTTGTGTTTTCCCAGATAAGAATTTATTTCCGATCTTAGCTTTAATTGATCTGTAGGAAGGGCGAGATTACTTGCAATTTTTTTCCAGTTTGTTTCTCCTTCTTTGACCTTAATTTTCATTTGACTAATAAAGTCTTTACTTCCAGCCAACACCACAGGCATTGAATACTCTTTCAGAATTTTTAACCCCATGTCATGTTCAGGCCTGTTGGTAATGATTATATTGAGTTTGCTCATCTTTAATTGGTGTATGAGATTTTCGTGGGTATTTGCTGTAAGCCTTATGATCGGAGTGCTTTCCGGTCTATATCTTTTCAGAGTGAGACCGATGATGTTTGTGATAAACGTTCTCGGGATTTCAGTGCTGATTCCGATATTGATTTTCAATTCATCATACTCAAGATTTTTGAAAAACATTTCGAGCTCTTCATTGAACTCAAACATCTTGGTGCAAATGGCATAAAGTTTTGCTCCATCAGGGGTGAGTTCAATGGCCCTTCCTTTTTTTATGAGAAGTTGTTTGTCGATATTGTTTTCTAATGTTTTTATCTGGGTTGTAATTGATGGCTGGCTTGTTTTTAAATACTGGGCGGCAGCTGTTACGCTTTTTAACTTGGCCACAATGAAAAAATAATAGAGATGATTATAATTTCTCACAATTTACTAAATCATATTCTACCCTGGTTTACCTATACGATTCTTGAATGAGTGGCATGTAATTTTATATTATTAAGTTTTTCTATTTTGCATAAAATTTTACTAACGCTACTAACAACAAGGAGACAAAAAATGCATTCTATGACAAAATGCTGTGCGGAAAATTATGATTCGCATTTCGAAGCAACCTCACTTGGTGAGTTATTTAAAAGCGTACGGGAACAACGTGGAATAACTCTGAAAGAAATTGCTTCAAAAACTAAAATTCATGTGGGTATTCTAATGCATCTGGAGAACAACAATTTTGCAGAGCTGCCAAGTAAAACCTACTTAAAAGGTTTTGTGAAATCCATGTCAATCTTTCTTGGAATCAATCCTAAGAAGGCCATTGATCTGCTTGAAGCAGCTTATTACCAGATAGGGCAGGAAAAGGCGTCTCAAATCCCCCCCATAACGCCTAGAGCGGATTATTTTATTATCAGTAAAATTTCTGATTTTAAAATCCCGAAGCGTGTTCCTGAAATTTCCAGGAGAAAAGTTTCAGGGTTAATTCTTTTGTTGCTTGGGTCCGTCCTGGTTGATTTTGGTTATAATTACATTAGTTATAAAGTTAACAGCCATAGTACTGCTACTAGCATGAATTCTCTGGCGGAAGCACCGACGAAAGAATTAGTGCCGCAAAAAATAAGTGAACCTGTTGCGAATATGACTTTGGCCACGGAAGTGACTCAACAAAAAATCACTGAACCAGTTGCCAGCATAGCACCGGCAACTGGGCCCGCATCAAGCGTTCCTGCGGATGTAATTCAGTCAAAAACTGTGGATCCTGTGACTAGCTATCCGATTGCAATCAGCTTGAAGTTTCCAAAAACTTTAGAAGCAGTAGATAGCAAAGGAAACATAGTTCCAACTAATCGTTATTAACACTAAACCAAATTTGAGAAGAAAGATGAATTTGCATAAAAACTAAATTGATCCTTCTTCTCAAATTTTCCTTATTATCCATCATTGATATTTTCATTTAAATCAGTCAAATAGCTTAAAGTTATTGAACGGCCTTAATGTTCTCTATAGAAATAATATCATTGTTCAATTTCGGTTTTATTGACACGCTTTCTTATAAGCTCACCATAATAGTGAAAGGAGAAAATTATGACCATAAAATCAATTTGCCAGACAAAAGTGATCACCGTTAGTAAAAACTCAACATTGAAAGATATCGCTACCCTTATGTACAAGCATCACGTCGGAAGCGTTATCATAACTGAGGGCCTGGATGGGAAGCGAATTCCCGCTGGAATTATCACTGACCGTGACATTGCTTTGGCCATCGGTTCCAGCCAAAAACCTCAAGATCTTAGTGTCGATAAAATAATGAAGCCTCATCCAGTAACTATTAGTTGCGACGCCGGACTGTTTGAAACTGCTTTGAGGATGCGTGAAATTGGGGTGAGAAGACTGCCTGTTGTGAATTCTGATGGATCTCTCTATGGAGTTATATCGGCCGATGACCTTCTGAGTTTGATGGGTGAGGAAATTTCAAATATTTCGAAAATCACAGATGCCCAGATTATGAATGAGCAGGGTGCTTTAAGACCTAAAGAAACGCACGTGCAATTCTAGGTAATATTGTAAAGGAGTTCTTATGAGGTTTAAGAATCGCGAATCAGCTGCCTATTTATTGCTTGAAAAACTTGAAAAATACCGGGGATTGAATCCCGTTGTCGCCGGAATTCCCAGAGGGGCCATGCCCATGGCGAAAATAATTGCCGAAGGTCTTTGTGCGGAATTATCGGTAGTGCTTGTGCATAAAATTCCACACCCAGATAATGAAGAATTCGCCATTGGCAGTGTAGGAATTTCCGGAAAAATCTTTAGCTCCTCACTAGAAGAATTTGGTGTATCCGAACCCTATATTCAATCAGCCGCTAAAAAACAGCTGGAAGTCTTAAAAAAACGCCAGAAAATGTACGGTCTAGCTGAGTTTAATCTAAAAAACAGAGTTGTGATTATCGTTGACGACGGCATTGCCACCGGCGCAACAACGATAGGTGCTATCTATGAAGTTCGCGCACAAGGAGCCAGTCAGATTATTCTGGCCACAGCAGTAGCATCCCCATTTGCCGCTACCAAGATCAGACCAATGGTTGACGAATTTATTGCACTTGATATTCCCAGGGACCTTCATGCCGTCGGACAATTCTTTGACGATTTTCCTCAAGTGAGCGATGATACTGTTGTTGAATTGCTTCATGGAGAAAGCAGAGTACAATTATAGCTGATTTTAATTACAAAAGTGGAGTAGGCTTATGAACTATCATTTAAAGGACAAAGTTGTCATAGTCACCGGAGCAGCTTCCGGCATTGGTGCGGCTTCCGCAAAGGCCTTTGCCCGCGAAGGAGCATCGGTCGTTGTAGCCGATGTCCAGATCGCGCGTGGAGAAGAACTTGTGGCACGCATTCAATCGGAAGATGGCAAGGCCATTTTTGTTAAATGCGATGTCTCAAATGAAAGCGACGTAAAAAATATGGTCAGAAAAACAGTCGAAAAATTTGGTCGTCTTGATTGTGCCTTTAACAATGCAGGAGTAGAGGGAGAAAGCACTGACACAATGATGAGTACAACTGAAAATTGGGACAAAATCATGAACATTAATCTCAAAGGCGTCTGGTTGTGCATGAAGTATGAAATTGAAGAAATGTTGAAAACTGGCGGGGGAAGTATTGTTAACTGTTCCTCTATTGCAGGGATTGTAGGATTTGCAGGTCTCTCTGCTTACACTGCAAGTAAACATGGGGTGATTGGGCTTACTCAGGCGACTGCGCTTGAATTTGCCGATAAAAACATCCGGGTCAATGCAATTTGTCCAGGTGTCATTCAAACTCCGATGGTAGAACGTGTGACTCATGGAGATGCAACTGCTACCAGAGAACTTGTTTCAGCTGAGCCAATGGGAAGGATGGGAAAACCAGAAGAGATTGCCGAAGCAGCACTTTGGCTTTGTAGTGATGCTTCTTCATTTATAACAGGTCATCCGCTTGTGGCCGACGGTGGATGGGTTGCCCGCTAAGTTTTAATCTGAGCGAATACATAGCTAATCAATTCATTCAAATTGGTTAGCTCTGCTAATTTTGAATCGGGAATATAGACTCCCGTTTTTTTTTGAAGTGATACAATTATATTGTATAAGTCCAGTGAATCGATTTCGATCTGATCTCTAAGAGGAATGTCCAAATTAATTTTTTCAAATGAGATCTCAGGGGCGACTTGTTTTAAGCTTTCTTGAAAGATTAATTTAATATCATCTTTACTCATTTTCTTTCTCCAGCAACTTTGCTTCATTTAAAATTTTACCCAGTTCATTTAAAAATCTAGCCCCCAATAGACCGTCGCTTACACGATGATCTGCACTGAGAGTTATATCGACAACAAAGCCTGCCTTTAATTCGTTGTTGTGATCTACTACAGGCTCTTTTCTGATACGGCCAAATCCTACGATGGCGACCTGGGGGTGAAAAATAACCCCGTAAACTTCATCACTTCCTAAATCTCCAACATTGGTGACGGTTATTGTCCCTTCAGTAAGTTCTCTGTTTTTAAGTCCACCTTCTTTTGTCCTCAAAGCGAGATTTTGAACCGCCTTATTAAATGTTGCTGTATTCATTTTTTCTGCTTCAATTACTGCCGGGGCCATGACGCCTCCACCTTTGATAGAAATGGCAATTCCCAGATTGACTGAGTTAGCTGCTTCAAACTTTCCAGATTTATAGAAACCGTTAAGTTCAGGAAATTTTTTTAAGGAAATGATCACAGCGCGCATTAAAAGCGCAGGAAGCAATATCCTTTCTTCCGGGTCAGACATTTTATTTTTTTCATCAAGCCAGGTTATCAGCGAATCTAATTGAATTCTTTTTTTGAGATAGTAATGGGGAATTTCTTTTTTGGATCGTGACATAAGGGCGCTGATTGCATCTCTGAGATTAACTCCAAAATAGGCGGTCTGAGTCTTGGTTTTTAGTTGAGACTCAATATCTTTAAGAAGAATTTCACCTTCGCTGCCAGAGCCCTTAATTGTAGAGAGGTCTATATGGTTTTCTTCTGCCATTTTTTTAGCTGCAGGAGAAATTTTAGGTCGCAGTACGGCAGCCTTGTCCAAAATTTCATCGCCCTCAATTTCTAAAACAGCAATGGGCTTACCTACGTGAATGACATCACCTTCATGAGCGAGAATTTCTTTCACAACACCTTCTCTGAAACTTTCTATGTCAACTATGGATTTTGTGGTTTCAACTGAAGCTATTGTCTGGTTTTTTTTGATCTTGTCGCCTGGTTTGATTTTCCACTCCACCATTTTTCCTTCATCCATATCGGCACCAAGAGAGGGCATCGGCAATTGATAATTCATGGAAGCATCTCCTTTAATTTTTGAACTATATTGCTATACTGCGGAATGATCGCCTCTTCGAGTTGAGGGGCATAGGGAACAGGAACCTCCTTGCGGCAGAGTCTTTGAACAGGAGTATCCAGATCGTAAAAACAATTCTCCATAATTCTTGCTGAAATTTCAGCTGATATGCTGCCGCTTTTCCAGCCTTCATCGACGATGAGAACCCGATGAGTTTTTTTAAGCGAAGCATAGATGGTTTCTGTATCGAGTGGACGAAGACAGCGCAGGTCTATGAGTTCAATCTCTTTGCCTATTTTAGACATTTCTTCACAGGCCTTCATACATTTTGGCAACATCCCGCCGTACGTAATCAAAGTTAAATCAGAGCCCGTTTTAATCACACGTGCTTTATAGAGAGAGTAATCAGCTCTTTCGTCGCTGTATTCGCCTGTGGTATTAAAGAGAAGTGCGTGTTCAATGATAATGACCGGCGTGTTTTCCTTCATGGCATGAATCAGCATATAGCGTGCATCTTCAATTGTTGACGGGGTTAGAATAATCAACCCAGGTATATGAGCAAACCATCCTTCAAATGAATTTGAATGTTGGGCCGCCAGTTGTCTTCCTCCACCGGAAGTCATCCGAATGACAAGGGGAAGTGTTATCTGGTCTCCAGACATAAATTTAATAAAGGCCGCTGTGTTTATGATCTGGTCCAGAGCAAGCAGAGCAAAGTTAACAGTCATTATTTCTACAATAGGTTTCATTCCTCCCATCGCGGCCCCTATACCCAGGCCCATAAAACCAACTTCCGAGAGTGGAGCATCAATAATTCTCTCGCTTCCAAATTCTTTTAAAAAATCTTTGCTGATTGCGTACGTTCCACCATAAGCACCTACATCTTCTCCAATCAAAAAAGAATTCTGATAATGTATAAGAACATCTTTAAGTCCTTCTCTGAGAGCTTCGCGATATGTTTGCTTCATTGGCCCTCTATTGTGATTTCTGAAAAATTTTCAAATCGCGCAGCTTCGGCAAATGCTATGGCCTCACTCATTTCGACTGATATTTCATGATTGAGATTTTCACAGTCTCTCGTGAATTGCTTCATTTCTATCTCATTCATTGATTTGGTCATTTCTTTTTTTAAGAATATTATCGGATCCTGTCTTTTCCATTTTTCAATTTCACTTTTTTCCCTATAAAGATCCGGATCGAACATTGAATGAGGTCGGAAACGATAAGTTTTAAATTCTAAGAAATAAGGTTTTTGGTTATGCTCGATATAGTCAAGCGCAGTTTTGGTTTTTTCAACGACCTCAAATATGTTCATTCCGTCGACAGATTCGGCTTCCATCGCATAGGAACGTGCTTTCTTTACCAGATCGGTTTGTGACTGTGATCTATGCAAAGCAGTTCCCATGGCATAATAATTATTTTCACAGCAAAAGAGTAGGGGAATATTCCATAGAGCAGTCATGTTCATCGTTTCATGAAAGGCCCCTTCGCACATGGCCCCTTCGCCAAAAAAACAAACCGTGCGTCTCTTTTCATTTAATCGTTTAGCAGCCATTGCCAGCCCAGCTGCCTGAGGTATTCCTGAAGCGACGATGGCGTTTCCTCCAAAAAAACGATGAGGCACTGAATAAAGATGCATTGATCCGCCTCTACCTTTTGAACATCCTTCTATTTTTCCAAACATTTCCGAAAAAATTGCTTTTGCGCTCACACCTTTTAAAAGAGCGTGGCCATGCTCACGGTAGGTTCCCAAAACATTATCAGAAGCACTAAGAAGACTGATCACTCCGGTGGCTATGGCCTCCTCACCAATATACAAATGCAAAAATCCCCGTATTTTTTCCTGCGTATAAAGTTCAGCACACAGCTCTTCCATGGTGCGAATTCGCTGCATATTCTTTAAAAGTAAAAAACAAACTGATTGTTCCATTTAATTTGTCTCTAACATGGAGAGATCTCCCTCAGGCAAGCCAAGTTCTCGCGCCTTCAGAAGTCGACGCATAATTTTGCCGCTTCTGGTTTTTGGCAAGTTATCTATAAAAGAAATAAGTTTTGGGGCAACTGACACTCCCAGATTTTTTCTGGCGTGTGCGAGAATTTCCAGCCGGAGATCTTCTGATGCTTGAAAATCCTTTTTTAGAACTATATATCCTTTGACAATTTCGCCAACCATGCTGTCAGGTATGCCAATCACAGCGGCTTCAAGAACAGACGGATGCTCCATCAATACACTTTCAACTTCAAATGGGCCTATGAGATGGCCTGAACTTTTAATGACATCATCTGCTCTGCCCACAAACCAGAAATATCCATCTTTATCTTTTTTTGCGAGATCACCGCTTAGATACCATTCACCAGAAAAACATTTTAAATAGCGTTCATTTTCTCCCAGGTAGCCTCGAAACATGGATGGCCATCCTTTTTTAATGGCTATCTGACCTTGAGTATTTGGAGCGTTGATAAACTCAAGGCTGCCGTCTATGCTGTTGACTAATTTTACATCAATCCCCGGAAGTGGCTTTCCCATAGAACCAGGCCTGATGTTCATCGATGAAAAATTGGAAATCATAATTCCACCGGTTTCTGTCTGCCACCAGTTATCGTGTAAATGAATCCCCAAATTTTTTTGTGCCCACCATATGACTTCAGGATTGAGTGGCTCTCCAACACTTGAAGCAATTCGGACTGATGAGAGATCAAACTCATGTGGTAAATCTTCTCCTGCCCTCATCAGCATTCTTAAAGCAGTAGGTGCGCTATACCAGTTGCTGACTCTAAAAAATTGCAATATATCATACCAGCGTCTGGCATTAAATTCAGCCTCATCAATGATCAAGGTTACACCATTGCATAATGGAGAGATAATTCCATACGAAGTACCAGTTACCCAGCCGGGATCGGCCGTGCACCAGAAAATATCATCTGATTTAAAGTCCAGCGCCCATTTTCCTGATATCTGATGATAGATAACAGCAGCGTGAACGTGCATGGCCCCTTTAGGCGTACCGGTTGTTCCGCTTGTAAAATGCAATAGTGCCAGGTCATCCGGGCACGTCATTATTTCTGATGAATTTTCGAAGGTTCTTTTTAAGAGATACATAAAATCGATATGGTCGGGAATGTTTTGAGCGCTGCCATCATCATCGAGAATAATAAGGCAGGTCAGAGACTTTAGTGAGTCGCGGATGGGAGCTATTTTTTTATGATAGATTGAAGCAAGCGTGAACAATGCATTGGCATTACCTTTGTTCATCCTTGCCTGTATGGGTTCAGGACCAAAAACGGAGAACAGAGGTGAATAGACAATTCCTGCTCTGAGAGAAGCCAGAGCAATTATATAAGACTCCGGAAGACGGGGGGAGAGAGAGAAAAGAGCGTCCCCTTTTGAAAGACCCAGTTCAAAGAGTGCACATGATACTGCTTTTGTCTGACTGAGCAGTTCGCTATAAGAAATATCTTTTATGTCATTTGAATTATTGGGCCATAATTTTCCCACAAATCTTATCGCTGTCTTATTTTCTACATCTGTCCCAATATGAATATCGAGCGCTTCGTGGCACATATTAAGTGAACCACTATTTTGATTAATTCTCTCTTCCAGAATATCTGCCCATGGAATCTGTTCAAGGAGCATGTCTTCTTTCAGATTGGAAGCATCAATCTCTGGCCTTGATTTAATAATCTGAAAATTGCTTTCCATTGCCTCATCCTGCCTCGAATAAAAATCCAGAGAAAAGATATGTTCATTAATATACGATGATAAATACATTAATGTTATGAATTGTGTATAAAAGCAATATGTTTAAATTAATTGATTCTGTTCTTTACGTTATGATACTTCTTCGTCTTTCAGCAGGACAAAACATTTACGGAGGTAATTGTGAGAAAAATGATTTTAGGTTTGTTGATAGCTTTTTTATCGAATGCCTATGCAACAGTTGATTCAAACAGCAATGTCTATATTCTGGTTAGGCATATTCAGTCTGAAGAATATTTTGTTCAAAAAGCGCCTATTGTCGGATGCTATGGACTTCCTCGTGGACCGCAGCTTTCTCAATTGACCAAATCCTATATTGTCAACAATGTTGGCTGTGGAATGGATTCGCAGGAAAACATCAATGCATTAACTTGTGCAATCGTTGTCGATGCAGTTGAGGCCGATGATTTTTCAACGTTCAAAAAAGTCATTTTGGACATATCTGATTGCGCGGATAAAAATAATAGCGACTTTATTCATGGAATCAAAAAAGTATTTAAATTGAATTTTTTCACGAAAACTGTTCCGCATCCTGCATTAATTTTAATAAAAACTGATGGGAAAAAGCTTTTATAAAGGCCACACACTCATTACATTTTATTCATGTCGTGATTGTTAGATGATTTTTTGGCTTTTTCAAGCCTTAACGGAAGCTCATAGACTGCATCAGGGGCCTTGATCCCAAGTCTTTTTGTCTTTAAAATAACTTTAGCATCGCTGCTGATATTAATCTTTTTATCGTTTGAGCACATGAAGTGTTCATCCATTGGAGCGCACTTGAAGATAGTTTCACTTTTTGAGTCTTTCACTCTCAGATCGACGGAGGAATCCTGAGTCTTGGGGTTTTTGTTTTGCAAATCATATAGAAAAACCAGAAAGTTCCCGTCATTTTGGGGTACAAGTTCCGTGTGATAAGTACTAGGCATTCTTATATAGCCCTTATTCGGCCCGAATTTATCTTCACCATGGGCAAAAAGTTTTGTTGATAAAAGAAGGGAAAGCGTACATATAAAGATTTTCATCTTATTGATCCTCATAAGGTTTAAAAGTTTCTTTAAAAGAAAATTTGGCAATTAAGAGTTCGTTTTGAGTCTCAAGTATTTTTCTTTCAATTTCAAGAAGCTTGTCCGAAGCAGAAATCACATCAGGGGAATTTTTAACCCCTCTTTTATATTCACTGATTGTTAGCTCGCGGTATTTCTGTGAACTCGTCCGCGATTTCTCAAGCGATAAAAGTATTTTATTGGAAAGTTCAATTTGTTTTAGCTGCAGATCTTTTTTTGCTTCAAGGTCAATTTGGGTCTGTTTCAGTTCACGCATTGTCTGAGTTTCCGTCAGAACGGCCTGTTGATACTTATAATCTGTACTGAATCCGCTAAAGAGAGGGATACTGACAGTCAAGGCCACTCGATGTTCTTTATCACTATCCCAAAGCTTATTCTGTGGAGTAATGTATCCCCAATCAGCGTTTAATTCTACGACCGGCAAGTATTCTGCCTTCACGCTCTTTCTTTCAATAGTATTAATCTCATTTTTCTGGCGCAGTAGAGCAATTCGAGGCAAAGTTTCGATACTGACATTTTTATCTGGTGCCTCCTGAGGGGCAGCCTTAATTGATTTTGATATTTCATTGGGACTCAATGATCCGCCAAAAAGGACAATAAGTTCTTTTTCAAGAGTGATTCGTTTAAATGAGTTTCGTTCCAGATCATTCAAAAGTGATTCATGCTTTAGACTGAAATCCAGAAGATCAACAGAAGTTGTAAGACCGGCATTGACCTTTTTTCGCGCCATCAATTCCTGATTCTTATTGCTTTCCAACTCCTGACCAATCAAAGCATTTTCTTTAGTGAGCAGCTCAATTTCGGTGAGGAGTTTAAAAGCTTCAATTTTTACAAATCGATTAATGATTTCCTTCTCAATTTTAGAAGCAGCAATTTCCTTGTCTGTTTTATCCTGAAGATTGGAATCCCTGCCGCCGCGATACAGATTTAATTTTCCTTCCAAAAAAAGCAGAGGTCCTTTTTCCGTGTCATAATCATTATCCAGTAATTTTTCTGATCCTAATCCTGTTTTCAGATTGAGTTCGGGCAAATATGCACTTCTGTTGATTTTCCTGTTGAAGTTTAATGTCTCAATTTTCGTGTTCAATGAATTGATTTCTAAACTATCTTCAGCAATAAATGCTTCTGCATGTGCAAAAGAAACGGTCGTCAGAAAAATGAAAGTAAATTTAAAAAGCATACCTGTGGGCATTACTCTTCCACCTGTATTGTAAATTTATCAGATTTACCTTTTGCTGTTATTGTAATCGATAAAGGAAGTCTGTTAGCACCTTTAAGATCTACAGATGCCGTAAATCCGGATTTCGTGCTTTTGAATTCCACGGGGTATGATTTACCTTTTTTAGGCATGGCAGTAGCACTGATTTGAACATCCTTAGCAGGTATATCCTGTGCTTCGTGAGTTGTAGGAAATACTGTGACTTCATTCCCGTTGATGATGACTTCAAGATTATTTTCTTTACCACTCTGGACAACGCCACCGTGGAGCGATTTCATTGAACCGGGAGTTGTATGATTTTCATGGGCAAAAGCCGAGAGCGACAAAGTAATACAAACGAAAAGGACTAATAATTTTTTCATGAAATGGTTTCTCCTTCAAATAGATCGTACGGGTTTGTCTTTTTTATCGAGTGCAATGCTGAATTTTTTCCATAATGATAAAAGATCGTTGGGGTAACAAAAATATCAAGCAAAGTTGAGCTGATCAACCCTCCTACAATGACTACGGCAACAGGGTGGAGGATCTCCTTGCCTGCATCATCACCTGCAAGAACCAGAGGTACTAATCCCAGTATAGCTGTCAGTGCTGTCATTAAAACTGGCACAAGACGTTCCTGTGAGCCTCTGATAACCATCTCTTTTGAGAAGCTCTCACCTTCATGCTCCATTAAATGAAGATAATGTGAGAGCATCATAATCCCGTTTCGCGAAGCTATTCCGCAAAGAGTAACAAAGGCTACAAGACTTGCCACTGAAATGATTTTTCCAGTCAGATAGATGCCGATGATACCACCAATAAAGGCCATGGGAATATTCAACATAATCTGCATGGCGATAAAGGAGGATCTGAAATGAACATAGAGAACAAGGAAAATGCCGATAATAGACATAATTCCAAGAAAAATCATTAATCTGCTAGCTTCCTGCTGACTTTCAAACTGACCTCCAAATGAAATAAAATAGCCTGCAGGAAGTTGAACATCGGCTTTAATTTTACCTTTAACTTCTTTGATCAGTCCTTCGATGTCTCGGCCATCGGAATTAGCCTGGATAACAATTCGCCGTTGGGCATTTTCGCGGTTAATAATATTAGGCCCATTGGATTCATAAACATCAGCAATCTGTTCGACTCTTATTTTTGTACCGTCGGGAAGAACTTTAACGGGCATTTTTTTTATGAGTTCTAAATCTGATCTTGATTTTTCATCAAAACGCATCAATACATCAATTGTTTTCTGGTTTTCGATGACCTGTCCAATGACCTCACCTTGAAGAGCTTTTTCAAGCAATCCGGCGAGATCACCTAACACTACACCGTATTGCATGGCCTCATCTCTTAAAAGCTGAATCTTCACCTGAGGAACTAAAACTTGTTGTTCAACCTGAAGATCGACCAGGCCCTTTGTTTCTTCAAGAGCTTTATTTATTTCACTGGCCTTTTGCCTCAGGATATTCAGATCTGGCCCGAAAACTTTTATGGCGATTTGTGCTTTGACACCTGAAAGCAAGTGATCGAGTCGATGAGAAATAGGTTGCCCCAAATTGACATTGACTCCTTCAAGCTTACTGAGATTTTCTCTTATTTCCGAGAGAACTAGCTGGCGAGGACGTCCATCAGATTTGAAATCGACATCAATTTCCGAGGAATGCACTCCTTCAGCGTGCTCGTCCTGCTCGGCCCTTCCTGTTCGTCTTGAAACTGAAATGACTTCGGGAGATTTCATAATAAGTTTTTCCGCATCTGTTCCGATGCGGTTGGATTCTGTAAGGGAAGTTCCTGGCTGGGCAAGCACAGTGATGGTTGCGGTTCCTTCATTAAATTTCGGAAGAAAGTCTCTTCCCATTCTGGTTGCAGCAAACAAAGTAATCGTAAATAACCCTAGTGTAAAAGTAATAACCAGATTCCTATGATTGAATGAAAAGTTTAAAATATTTTTGTCCATATTTTTTAAGAACAAAACAAATCTTCCTTCTTTATGCTCCAGGAATTGCCCCTTCGTTAAAAGATATGAGCAGAGGGCCGGAGTTACTGTTAATGAAATGACCATCGAAGCGATTAGCGATATGACATAAGAAATTCCAAGCGGGGCAAAAAGTTTTCCTTCAATTCCTCCCATGGCAAATAATGGTATAAACACCAGGCAGACAATAATGGTTGCAATGATGATTGAATTACGGACTTCGCTTGATGCTTCAAATATAACCCGGAATGTATTTTTAGGTTTTGGAAGCCCTTTGTTTTCCTTTAATCTTCTGAAAACATTTTCAACATCTACGATGGCATCATCAACCAGCTCGCCTATAGCGATGGCAAGTCCACCTAGAGTCATTGTGTTGACAGATAGGCCAAATATTTTAAAAACAATGGCAGTGAGCATAAATGAAAGCGGGATAGCTGTCATTGTAATCATTGTTGTTCTGAAATTAAGTAAAAATAAAAATAAGACTATAAAGACAAGGATAACTCCATCTCTAAGAGCTTCTTCCACATTGCTGATGGATTTTTTTATGAAGTCAGCTTGTTTGAATAAATTGGGGTTAATGTCCAGTCCTTCAGGGAGCGAGGGGGCAATTTCTTCGAGAGCTTTTGTGATTTTATGGGTGAGTTCTATTGTGCTGGCACCGGGCTGCTTTTGAATGCTTATGATGACAGCTGCATTTGCGTTGACACTGGCGTCGCCTCTTTTTGTCTGAGGTAGTTCTTCTACAATGGCTATATCACGAACAAGGATCGGGCGACCCAAATGCATGCCGACTACTGATTTGAGAATATCTTCTTTATTTTTAGTAATTCCAATATTGCGGATTAAATATTCTTTTGGACCGATATCAATAAACCCACCGGTCGTGTTTTTACTGATGTCTGATAAATAATGTTCTATGTCTTCGATGCTGAGCTGGAATTTCTGAATTTTTTCTGCCGAGAGCAGAATTTGGTATTGCCGGACACCACCTCCGATGGAAATAACCTGAGCAATTCCGGGGATGCTCAGTAGCCTTGGTCTCAGCGTCCAGTCAGCAATAGTTCTAAGTTGCATCGGGGTTAGCGATCCATTGCTTGAACTAAGCCCGACTAACTGAATTTCTCCCATGATTGAAGAAATCGGCCCCATGACAGGAGTGATGCCTTTAGGCAATTTTTCCTTGGCCTGTTCTAATTTTTCCTGGATCGTCTGGCGGTTTCGATAAATGTCAGTGCCCCAGGCAAACTCAACATAGATAACATTCAATCCCACGCCTGAAGAGGATCGGATTCGCTCAACACCAGGCAGGCCATTTAAAGCCGTTTCTATGGGATAGGTAATTAGCGTTTCAACTTCTTCGGGCGCCAGTCCCTTTGCTTCTGTCATTATAGTGACTGTCGGCCGGTTTAGATCTGGAAAAACATCTACGGGAAGGTGAATAAGAACATACCCGCCGTAGGTTACAAGCATTGCGGCCAGTGAGATGACCATGAGTCGCTGAGTAAGGGCCAGCTTAATAATCCGATCTAACATTACATTCCCCGAAGCAAAGAGATAATTAAAAGGTATACGTCACAACTGACGGAATTGTGACAGATCAAATAAGTTTGTTTCTATGGGTTGTGAAAGGACCAAAGGCCTGCTGAGTGGGCATCAGTGAGATGACATTGATATTGATATGAGCGGGGCGTGTTATTATCCAATAAACCGTTTCGGCAATATCCTCAGGGCCCAGTGCTTTCATGCCGGCATAAACAGCATCTGCCTTGTTTTTATCACCTCTAAATCGCACCTCCGAAAATTCGGTCTCGCACATACCTGGTTCAATATTGGTCACCCGCAAATTTGTACCCAAAAGATCCGCTTTGAGATTGAGACTGAACTGATGCACGAAGGCCTTGGTTGCCCCGTAGACATTTCCTCCCGGATAGGGGAATTCTCCGGCAACGGAACCAAGATTAATTATATGCCCCGAGTTTCGGGAAATCATTCCAGGCAAAATAAAATGGGTGCAATTGAGAACGCCATTAATATTTGTATCGATCATTGTTTCCCAGTCTTCGATCTCTGAGTTCTGAGCGGTACTTACGCCAAGGGCCAGACCCGCGTTGTTTACCAGAACATCAATATTTTTGAATTGATCAGGAAGAGCAGCTATGGCAGTTTTGACTGCTTCCTTTATTCTGACATCCAGTTCAATGGTGTGAAGTTTATCACCATGTTTTTTTTTCAATGCAAGAAGTCTGTCTGCCCTTCTGCCAGTCGCTATGACTAAATCACCATTTTTGATAAATCGCTCGGCGATGGCAAGACCAAAGCCTGCTGTTGCTCCTGTAATAAAAATAATCATGGGCATACCCTTTTAAAAACATAGTAAACTGATCATTAAATAATATCTTTCAGAGTGTACCTTTGTCTAATTTTAATGTCAGAGGAATTTTCAAATAACTCTTTCCATTTGATTCTTTCGGGGGCAAATGACCGGCATCTATATTGATCTGTATACTTGGCAATAATAATCGCGGCGCCTTCAACGTTCTATCCCGTGCTTCTCTAAAACTTACAAATTCGTCTTCCGAGGTCGATGCTTTTAGCTGAATATTGTTTTTTTTGCTTTCACCGATTGTCGTTTGAAATTGTATTTCTCTACCATTGGGTCCATAATCGTGGCCGACAAATACTCGTGTAGAGTCGGGCAATACATAAAGTTGTTTTGTAACAGATTGATAAAGATCTTTTGAACTTCCTTTGGGAAAATCACATCGGCCAGTGCCATAATCCGGCATAAAAAGAGCATCGCCGGTAAAGACGGCATCGCCAAACAGATAACTCATGCAGGCCGGTGTATGACCTGGAGTAGGGAGTGCCTTCATTTTTAATGTACCGAAATTAATTTCTTCTCCGTCTTTGAAAAGCAGATTGAATTGAGATCCATCCGTCTGAATAAAATCCAGATTGAAATGATTTTTAAAAAGTTCCTGAACGGTTTTAATTCTTGCCCCAATTCCAACAGCGGCATGAGGAAATTGCTGCTTTAATATCTGTGAGCCAGTAAGATGATCTGCATGAGCATGCGTTTCCAAGATGGCTTGAACTTTCAGACCTTCTTGTTTTATAAAATCGATGACTTCTTTTAAACTTCTGTCTTCAACCAGTCCTGAGGCTTGGTCATAGTCAAGAACAGGGTCGATGATAACACAATCTTTGCTGTTATTATCAGAAACTATATATGTTAGAGTGAAAGTGTCTTGATCAAAAAAGTGTTTAATATTCACGCGTTGCTCCTTCTGTTATTTATTCAATTGATTAATTGAATGATCTGTTGTATACTATATCAGAACGGAGAAGGATTGTGAAAAAGAATTTACAAAAAATAAAAAAACTAAAAGATAAGCAGGAAGATATTTTTGCGAGAACGGCACAGATACTGGGTGCGCTTTCTGCGCCGGTTCGATTAAAATTAATTCATTTTATATCGCAGGCACCATTGAGCGTTGAAGTGCTGGCCAATAAAATAGACCAGAGTGTTGCCAATACATCCATGCATTTAAGAAAACTGTTGAACGAAAGTATAGTGAGCGTCGAAGTGGTTGGGCAAAAACGCCTTTATTCTCTGCATCCTGCCATGTTTGATTTTTGGGAAGACATCCAGGATTTTATTCAAAAGCTGGATCCAACCTTAAGTATCGGCGGTGAAGTCTATGGAGACATGAACTGGACACTGCCAATTGACAATAATAAAGACATAGTTTTTTTAGATGTTAGGCCCGATGATGAGATAAAACCGCATCCAATGCAGACCCAGAAAAATTATATGCATGTATCAGCAAATGATCTCAAAGATAAATTAAATTTACTGCCAAAAAAGAAAAAAATTCTAGTTGTGTGTCGTGGCAGGATGTGTGCATTGTCTGCTTATGCTGTGGATCTTTTGCGCCAGAATAGTTTCAATGCCTATCGTTTAGATAAATCATGGTTTGTTCTGAATCAAACCTTAAAAAAGAAGGATAATTTATGATCAATGCACTATTAGGAGGAATGCTAATCGGTATTGCCGTTAGTATCATGCTGCTCTTTAATGGCAGAGTAACCGGAATTAGCGGAATTGTTTCCGGTTCATTGCAACCAAAAATGGGGGATATCGGATGGAGAACGCTGTTTATTGCCGGCCTTGTCAGCGGTGGTTTTCTTCTGCAGTTTACAATACCTTCGGCCTTTGTTCAGAATTCAAATGCTCTTACCGGAGACTATATTTTTGCCGGACTCATGGTTGGATTTGGAACTGTACTAGGTAACGGCTGTACTTCAGGGCATGGGGTTTGTGGAATTTCCCGTCTTTCAATTCGTTCGATACTTGCCACTATTACATTTATTGCATTTGGAATTTTAAGCGTAATAGTTTTTAAAACACTAAGGGGCTCACTATGAAAAATGCAGTTTCATTTATTGTCGGCTTAATTTTTGCGATAGGTTTAGGAATTAGTGGCATGACTCAGGTGCATGTCGTTCGTGGTTTTTTGGATATTTTCGGTTCATGGAATCCAGCCTTAATGGGGGTTATGATAGGAGCAATTGGAGTTCATTCGCTTTTTTATTATAATATCAAAAAGAAAAGTTCACCGCTTTTGGATACGAAATTTCATCTTCCGACAAGAAAGGATATCGATAAAAAACTTCTTATTGGTTCAGCTGTCTTTGGCATCGGCTGGGGATGGGCAGGTATCTGTCCGGGACCGGGTATCGTAGCTGCGACGAGTGGTAATATGAACATCCTGATTTTTGTTGCTTCTATGCTGACAGGTATGGGGATTTATAAACTGATAGAAAAAAAATTATGATCTATTTATTTTGCGGAATTATTATTGGAGTAGTGATGGGCCTTACAGGTGCCGGCGGAGCGCTTGTGGCCATCCCGCTTTTTATGCAATTTCTTGGAATGTCCCTGAAAGTTGCTTCCGTCTATTCATTGCTCGCAGTGGTTATAGCGTCATTCAGTAATTTCGTTGCTCAGCGGTCTTTTACTAATTATAAAACTGCTTTTTTAATTGTACTTTTTTCAGGAATAGGCAGTTTATTGAGTACTCCTTATAAAAAGGCCCTTCCTGACTGGGTAATGATTGTATTAATTATTCTCGTCTCTCTTTTTGCCACCTACAGCGTTTGGTTTGGGCAATCTAAGATTGAATCTCCACTTAATGTTCCCTATGAAGAGAAAGTTTTTCTTTCAATCCCAGTAGGAATTTTTCTAGGTATCCTGACTACTTTTACAGGGCTTGGCGGCGGAGTTTTAATGATGCCGGTCTTTCTTAAATTATATTCTTTGAGCCAAGAGCGTGCAGTGGCAACAAGTCTTCTTGCAATTGCCTTGTCGTCTTTAATCTCACTTTTACTGCAGGTAAAAAGCGGATTTCAAATTTCCCTAAATATGAACGTGGTTTATCTGGTGGGGGGGATATTAGCTTCAGCCTATGGGCTAAAAGCCGTATTGTTCCGGCTGCCAATTGATTTTGTATTGATCACTCGAAAGAGCATTTTTACTGTCGTAGTCTTGCTGGCGATTTTAAAAATGTTTTAAATTTTGTAGATGTGCCTTTTCTGGATGGGTTAAAAACTTTTACTGCTCCATTAATGACCAGAATATTTTTTGCCAGTAATTGTGCTTTTGCATCATCTGAATGTACCGAAATAATTACCCCCTTTTCTTTGACATATTTTTCAAGTTTTTGTGCTTCAATTTTTGAAATACCTAAACCAATCAGGGCACCACTTATGCTTCCAATGGTTCCTCCAAGGGCCAGGCCCGTGAGTGCGCCTGCCAATGGTCCGGCGGCCACAAAAAAACCAACGCCTGGTATGGTAATGATATTGAGTCCTACAAGCCATCCCAGAATTCCACCCGTCGCCAGGCCATACATTAACCCTGTGGTTGCCACATCACGTGACAGTAAATTGTAGTCTATGTTGTGGAGGTCTTTATGTTTTGCCATCAGAATGGAAATATCCTCAGTTTTAAAGTTTCTTGCTTTTAATTCATTCAGCGTTTTCTCTAATGATTCCTGATTTTTAAAAATGGCAGTTACTGCCCGTTTATCTTGTTTGGCTCTGGTATTTGTAAGATTCATATTTTTTCCTTGTTGCTATATAAGTATCTTACCTGAGACTTTTTGAGACAAATAATAGATATTTGTTATTGGTGTGATTTTGAAATTTTTACAATAAGTTCACTTAGCAAGATGCTTACCAGAGCTACCGCGATGCAAATGACAATATCAATCGGGTGTAAAATAGAGAAGCGAAGTATTTCTCTGCTCTGTGGAATTGAAAGTGCCATGATGAGCATTATAAGAGATATTGCAGATATTAATTTAACAACACGGTTCGGTCTTGACATTAATTTTTTTATAAATGAAATGTCAGGGCCTCTGCTTAGATAAATCAGCAAAGTATTGGAGAGGATTAATGTCGTGATGACCAGTGTGCGGGCATCCAGCTCTCCCTGACCTCTTTTTAAAGAAATAATATAGACACCGACCGTTGCTATCAATAAGGAGAATCCTCTTGAAAAACTGGCAATCCAAATATCTTTATCAAAGAGGTTCTCTTTTGGATTTCTGGGTTTTCTTTTCATGACGTCTGCAGATTCCGGTTCAACTTCAAATGCAATGGATGAAGCGGGTTCTATTATCAGGTGTAAGAATGCTATATGGGCAGGCAACAATATCAGAGGGAGCCTGGTCAGAACAGGAATAACGGAAAGACCAGCTATTGGTATGTGGATGGCAAAAATATAAACCAGAGCATTTTTAATATTGGTGTAGATTCTCCGACCTGTTTTGATGGCCTCAACAATAGAAGAAAAATCATCGTTGAGTAAAACAATATCGGAGGCTTCACGGGCAACATCTGTTCCTCTGCCTCCCATTGCGATTCCTACATGGGAGCTCTTCAATGCGGGGGCATCGTTGACTCCGTCTCCAGTCATTGCGACTATTTCTCCTGATAATTTTAATGTCTCCACCAAACGAAGTTTTTGAGCAGGCATCACTCGTGAAAAAACATTTATAGTTCTGATTAACTCACTAAGTTCCTGATCTGAAAGTTTTTCAATTTCTGAACCTGTGACAACTCTGGTTGGATTTAGGAGGCCGATTTTTTGGGCAATACTTGTTGCAGTCACTGGATGATCGCCTGTAAGCATCATGACCCGAATACCGGCGCTATGGCATTCTGAAATGGATTCGGCAATACCCGATCTTATGGGGTCAGCTATGGCAATGAGACCAAGAAATGTAAATTGAATGTCATGCTGCTTACTTGGCAATACTTCGGAAATCAAATGCGATTTTGCGATTCCAAGAATGCGAAGGCCCTCTCTTGCCATTTCATTTGCCTGTTTTTTTATTTTATCTTCTTCCTCAGAACATAAATGACATAAGTCAATGATGGCCTCAGGTGCTCCTTTGGCCCCTATGATATAGGCACCGTCGCTATTTGGTTTCCACGCATGCGCAATGGATAAAAGTTGAGTTGAAAGGGGATATTCTTTTTCAAGACTCCAATCCTGATGAAGATGTTCAGTTCCATTGAGATATTTTAAACCGGCGGTGTTGAAGGCAAATTCCATCGGGTCATGGGGATCTTTTTTACTGGCGAGTATTCCAAATTCCAGAGTTTCATGGAATTCTTCGGGAAGTGATTTAAGCATTGGATCGGAAATGTCTATGACACTATTGCCTGAGGAAATTTTCTGGATGGCCATCTGATTGAGTGTCAGTGTGCCAGTCTTATCAACACATAAAATGGTGATTGAACCCAGGTTTTCTATTGCTGAAATTTTTCTTGTGAGAATTTTTCTTTTCGAGAGCCTCCATGCACCCAGTGAAAAAAAAATGGTGAGCACCGCCGGAAGTTCGTTGGGTAAAATGGCCATCCCCAAAGAAAGTCCAGCAAGTATGCCATCAATCCAGTTGTTGCGTGTATTTGAATAAACAATTATTACCAGCAAGCACAGTCCGGCAGCCAGCCATGCAATGCGCCTGACGAGCTGTCTGGTTTGCATTTCCAGTCTGGTAGAAATGGTTTTGGTGTCTTTAATTGCTGTCCCAATTTTACCAATCTGTGTTTGTATACCGATAGCCGTTACAAATGCTACTCCCATCCCGCGTACGACTGTGGTGCTGGCAAATAACGACGAACCTGAAAATTTTGCAACGGAGAGAGACTCACCGGTCAATAGGGACTCATCAATTTCCAGATTCAAACCTTCCAGCATAACTGCATCAGCAGGGACCCGGTCTCCTTCGTTCAAATAAAAGATATCTTGTCTGACAACTTCACGACCTGAAATGCGGGTTTTTAATCCGTTTCTTAATACCTGGGCCCGCGGGCTCGAAAGTTCTTTTAAAGCTTCAAGGGCCCTTTCAGATTTTGCTTCCTGTGCGACCGTGATGCCTACAATGAGCACAAGAAAACCCAGCAACATTGCAGCCTCTTGCGGATCGCCAAGAAAATAGTAAGTAATACCGCAGGCTAAAATTAAATAGACCATGGGTTCTTTCAGAACATCAAAAATAAAAAAACTGAGTTTCTTTGGATTGCTGGATGGCAGTTCATTAAACCCAAACAGTTCCTGCTGCTCCAGAGCGTAGGTTTGGGAGAGCCCTCCGCCTTGCAGGATGATCTTGCCAAGTTTTTCTACTGATTCGAATTCAGCCTTATCGTTGTCATTAATCATCCGTTTATTTTGTCACAACATAGTGCTTAAGTCATTTTGAAATATAGATTCACTTTTTTTATGTGTATTATAGAGTGATAGTCAGGGAGCTGACACATATCAGTTTTTATCCTGGATTAAAAGGGTATAACTTTAAAATGGAATTATTCATAAAGAGGATTTTAATTTGAAAAATATCTCAAAGACATTTGTAAAAAAAATACTTCCCGTGCGCAGCAGATCCTCCAATAAAACAGACAGCGGAAAAGTGCTGGTCGTTGGCGGTGGAAAGGGGCTTTTTGGAGCGGGCATCCTTGCGGCCCTATCCGCGACAAGAAGTGGTGCGGGCTACACTCATCTAATGACTGATCTGTCGAAATTTTCCTGGATGAAATTTCCTGATTTTATTGTTCATCCGCTTTTATTGAGCGAATTAAGAAAACATAGTGATTCCGTCATTGCCATCGGACCAGGTCTTGGATTGACGAGGAATCATATGAAGCTCATGGCCTTTTTAATTAAGAATAAAATTCCCAAAGTAGTGGTTGATGCTGATGCCTTGCGGATGCTTGGTAAAATGAATTTTAAGTCGTTGCCATCAACATGGATACTTACACCTCACGAAGGTGAGTTGGCCTCAATGCTTAATATTAAATCTAACGAAGTGAAAAAAAACAGGACTCACTGGGCGGGTGTAGCTCAGAAAAAATTCGGGTGTATTGTGCTCTTAAAAGGAGCCGATACTTTGATCGTGTCCGATAGTCAGATTTACCAAGTCAGCGAAGGAACGAGGGCCCTTGCCAAAGCAGGAAGCGGTGATGTTCTTCTTGGGATGATTGCTGGCTTTTACGCCCAAAACGGCGATGCGCTCAAAGCTGCCATGCTGGCAAGTTTTCTTCATGGCCTGTCATCGCAAATCTGGATGAAAGAGGGGAATGATTATTTGGGGATGAGACCTCTTGATCTCATTGAACGCATTCCCAAAGCAGTGCTGCTTTTAAGAGGAACTGGCCCGGGTCTTGCTTCTTAATGCTGAGGCAATTTAATTTATATCATAAGGAAAAATTATGAGTAGGTTTATACGATGGTTTGAAGAAATTTCAATTAATGATATTCCTCTTGTTGGTGGGAAAAACGCATCGTTGGGGGAAATGTATCGTAAATTATCTTCTCAAGGCATAGAGATTCCTCAAGGCTTTGCCATTACAGCAGATGCTTTTTCTGCTCTTATTGAGGAAAATAACCTCAAAGATAAAATTTTTCCTATGCTCGAGGAATTAAATTCTCAGAATTCAGAGCAACTTTCGAGTGCAGGACTCAGAATCAGATCTTTGGTTCGCAGTGCTGTTATTCCATCAGAAGTAGAGGACGAAATCCGTCGTGCTTATGCCGAACTATCACGTCGTGCTGGAAATCCGGAACTGGATGTAGCAGTGCGCTCTTCAGCAACCGCTGAAGATCTTCCTGGTGCATCGTTTGCCGGTCAACAAGAAACCTTCCTTAATATTCGCGGTGCTGATGATCTATTAATTGCCTGTCGAAATTGCTTTGCATCGCTTTACACAGATCGCGCTATTAGCTATCGGGTGTCAAAAGGTTTTGAACATTCTAAAGTTCAATTATCAATCGGCGTCCAACAGATGGTGCGCTCTGATCTTGCCTCTTCCGGTGTTATGTTTACGCTCGATACCGAGTCAGGCGCACGAAATATCGTTCTGATCAATAGTTCTTACGGGCTTGGTGAAAATATAGTTGGCGGCCGGGTCGACCCGGATGAGTTTCTGGTTTTAAAGCCGCTCCTAGGGACATCGTTCTCACCTATATTGAGAAGAAAGCTTGGATCCAAACAATTGAGAATGGTTTACTCAGGACAGGGTAGTAGAACGACCAAGAATATTGAAGTTTCGAAAGCAGATCAAAGAAAATTATCCATTTCTGACGAGGAAGTTTTAAAACTTGCCAAGTGGGGTCTTAAGATCGAACAGTATTATTCTGAGATAAATAAGCAAAATACTCCAATGGATATTGAATGGGCCAAGGACGGTGAAACAGGAAAATTATATATTCTTCAGGCAAGGCCAGAGACAATCCACACGGTGGAAAGGGATTTTAGTGCAACAACATTTTTCCTGGAAAAGAAATCAAATGTCATAGTGAAAGGCAAGTCTATTGGAATGAAAATAGGCGCAGGTCCGGTAAAAATAATTCGCAATGTTTCTGAACTTAATCTTTTCAATGAAGGAGATGTCCTGGTTGCCGATATGACGGATCCGGATTGGGAGCCGTTGATGAAGAAGGCCTCTGCCATTGTAACTAATAGAGGTGGACGCACATGCCATGCGGCCATTGTCAGCCGCGAGCACGGAGTGCCTTGTATTGTAGGTACCGAAATGGGAACGGAGCTGTTAAATGACGGCCAGTCCATTACAGTTTCATGCGCCGAAGGAGATGACGGATTTGTCTATGAGGGAATTCTTCCTTTTCATGAAGAAAAAATTGAATGGGGGAAAATACCTAAAACGAAAACTAAAATCATGGTGAATTTGGGAAATCCTGCCCATGCACTAATGACTGCCCAACTGCCGGTTGACGGGGTAGGACTCACGCGCATGGAATTTATTATTGGTCAGTCAGTAAAAATTCATCCAATGGCACTAATTCATCCTGAATTGATTAATGACACTCAGATGGTCGCACAAATAAACGAACTGCTTGGCAATTACAAAGAAAATCCAGAGCAATATTTTATCGATAAACTTTCAGAGGGTATTGGTTTGATCGCCGGTGCCTTTTACCCAAGGCCTGTGATCATTCGTTTTTCAGATTTCAAAACCAATGAATACGCAAATCTTTTAGGCGGGAAAAATTTTGAACCGGATGAAGAAAATCCAATGATCGGTTTTCGAGGGGCTTCCCGTTATTACGATCCTCGCTACCGGGAAGGATTCGCTCTTGAATGTAAGGCCATTAAAAACCTGCGTGAAAAAACTGGATTGATGAATATTAAAGTTATGATTCCTTTTTGTCGCACCCCCGAAGAAGGGCAAAAAGTTATAGATGAAATGGCCGCTAATGGGCTAGCAAGAGGAAAAAATGGTCTTGAAGCGTATGTCATGTCTGAAATTCCATCCAATGTACTTCGTGCTCACGATTTTGGGAAAATCTTTGATGGGTTTTCCATAGGCTCAAATGACCTTACTCAAATGGTTCTTGGAGTAGATCGCGACTCTTCCATTGTAAGCAATCTTTTTAATGAAAGAGATCCATCTGTTTTATTAATGCTGAAAATGGCCATTGCTGCTGCCAAAAAATGCGGCAAGCCGATTGGCATATGCGGTCAGGCCCCAAGTGATTATCCTGAAATTTCCAATCTTCTGGTGGAAGAAGGTATTAACTCAATCTCGGTCACAGCTGATGCCGTTTTCAAAACTATTCAGACAGTAGCATCCGCAGAGGGCCGCAATAAGGAGGCTTAATGAGAGTCGCCATTTTCGGCTGTAATAATTACGACAGGAAGTATTTTCTAGAAGATTCGCTTCACACTAAGCATGAGCTGGTTTTTTTTGAAACCAGACTAAATGAATTGACCGCCCATTTTGCTGCAGGATTTGGTTGTGCTTGTATTTTTGCCAATGACAATCTGAATGCAAAAGCACTTGAGATCGTTTCCAAGGGGGGCACTAAATTGGTGGCACTTCGCTCGGCAGGTTTTGACAATGTCGATCTGCATGCGGCGGATGCCCTGGGAATTCGGGTTGTTCATGTACCGAGCTTTTCTCCAAATGCCATTGCAGAGCACGCTGTTTCACTTATACTCACTTTAAATAGAAAAATACATCTATCTTATAATCGGATCAGGGCCCAAAACTTCTCGCTCAACGGATTGGTCGGATTTGATTTGCGCGATAAAGTGGTGGGTATTATGGGTACAGGTCGCATCGGCGCTATTATGGCCAGAATAATGCTTGGATTTGACTGCGAGGTGATCGCCCATGATGTGATACATAATCCACTGCTTGAAAACATAGGTGTCACTTATGTCTCATTGGATAAACTTTTAAAATCGTCTGATATAATCTCTTTGCATCTTCCGCTGAACCCGAAAACGCGCAACATTCTCGATGCAAAAGCGCTGTCGCTCGTAAAACCCGGAATGATGTTGATAAACACTGCCCGAGGCGCCTTGATCGATACTAAAGAATTAATAAACTGTTTAAAGAGCGGAGCTATCGGATATGCAGGCCTGGATGTTTATGAAAAAGAAGAAGGGCTTTTTTTTGAAGATCATTCAGATGACATCATTCAAGACGATATGCTTTGTCGTTTACTCGCATTTCCCAATGTTGTTCTTACCTCTCACCAGGCTTTTTTAACTGAAGAGGCCCTGATTAATATTGCCCACACAACTCTCAAGAGCATTCAAGATTTCGAAACTGGCGCAAAGCTGTTGCATGAAATTTCTTATTAGTGGCCCCGCAAAGCTCCGCCGTCAACTGCAATGCTTTGACCGGTAGTATATCCCGAAAGAGGTGAGGAAAGAAAAACGGCCAGGTTGGCAAGTTCAGACGGATCACCCATTCTCCCTGCCGGTATCATGCCTCTGACTTTTTCATCTGAGAGTTTTAGTTCCTTCATACGTTCCGTATTTGTATAGCCAGGCAATAATAAATTGATAGTAATTCCATTTGCCGCATACTCATCTGCAACTGATTTACAAAGCCCGGCGAGTCCTGCGCGCAATCCGTTTGAAGTAGTGAGTCCGCTCAATGGCTCTTTAGCCGCAAGAGAAGTCACCAGTATAAAACGCCCAAAATTATTTTTTTTCATTAACGGAAGTGCTGCCTTCATTGATTCCACTACGCTCATCCACAAGCTTTGAAAATCTTCGTGCCATTGCTCGTCCGTTACTTCCAGTATCGTGCCTTTTTTAGGGCCACCTGTATTGTTGATAAGGATATCAACTCCGCCCAAAAGACTGAGGGCCTGCTCGACAGCAAATTTCCCCTGGCCTGCCATTGAGAGGTCACAGCTGAAATAATGAAGGCATCCAATTTCTTTAGCGGTTTTTTCCAGTTTTTCTATGTTGCGGGAACAAATGGCCACATCAGCCCCTTCTTTAATAAAAGCGGCAGCGATGGCCTTGCCAATTCCTGAAGAAGCACCCATAACTAAAACTTTTTTTCCTTTTAATTGTAAATCCATTATAGAAAATCCTCTTTTTTCATTCCAAGCCAATTTAGCGCTGATTTATGATTCATCCATTCAAGTGTAGTTCGGTCTTTTGTTACTTTCTCTATTAAAGAGCCTGGAATAGCTTCACCTAAAGGAAAAGGGTAATCTGTGCCCAGACAGATTTTATCAGCACCTACCAGATCGATTAAAAATTTGAGCGCGGCTTCGTCATGCACGAGACTATCAAGATAAAAACGTCCGAGATAATTTTTCGGTGGTACGTTATTATCAACAGCACAAAGATCGGGCCTTGAATCAAAGCCGTGCTGAATACGACCAATCGTTATTGGAAACGATCCACCGCCATGAGCGAAGGCAACTCTTAATGTTGGAAATTTTTCGAAGACACCGCCAAAAATCATGGAACATATAGCAAGTGAGGTTTCGGCCGGCATTCCAACCAGCCATGGCAGCCAGTATTTTGCCATCTTATCTTGTCCCATCATGTCCCAGGGATGAACGAAAATGGCAGCACCCAAACGTTCGCAGGCAGCATAGAATTCAAAGAACGCGGGATCAGAAAGATTTTTATCGTTAACGTGTGAGCCGATCTGCACACCTTTAAATCCAAGTTTCATACAGCGCTCGAGTTCAATTACTGCCAGCGCCGGATCCTGCATTGGCACTGAGGCCATGCCCACAAATCTTTTTGGATCGTCAGAGACAATTTTTGCAATATGATCATTTAAATATTTTGCCACTTCCAGACCATCTTGCGGCTTTGCCCAATAGCAAAACATAACAGGCACAGTGGAGAGAACCTGAACTTGAACGTCGTGAGCATCGTATTCGCGCTTTCTAGTCTCAGGGTCAAAACAATTCTGCTGGACTCTTCTAAAGGGTTTTCCTGAATCGTCGAGCATATCCACATCGCTGCAGCCGGGGCATTTTTGCAATTCTATGAATCCACCATAACCAAACATCTCTTTAAACTTTGGCAATTCCGGAGGCAGAATATGGGTATGAATATCAATTTTAAGCATGCGACCATTTCCTTCCGTTCTTAAATCCGCATGATTTGCATTTTGTGTGAACGCTTCCGTAGTAGCGCTCAAATACCGCCGGAAATTGTGTTTCGATATTTGTTAATTTAAAAAATTCTTCGTAGAGCTTATTCTGGCATTTTTCACAGAACCATTGAAGTCCATCTAATTCTCCATCTCTGCGCTGACGTTCAATAACGAGTCCTACAGAATTGGCAACTCGTTGAG
Organism: Bacteriovorax sp.; assembly: GCA_041662705.1. Taxonomy (GTDB): domain Bacteria; phylum Bdellovibrionota; class Bacteriovoracia; order Bacteriovoracales; family Bacteriovoracaceae; genus Bacteriovorax. The sequence goes on along the minus strand of JBAZRY010000005.1, from coordinate 30,612 downwards.
GCGAGTGGGGAGTTTTTGGAGGAAGCAGATAGATATCGCCGCCATTTAAAACGATGTCCTGCATTTTTCCATCTCGATTCACAATTTTTAATGTGGCCTGTCCTTCAAGTTGGTAGAAAAATTCTTCGCCTTCGTTGACGTGAAAATCTGTGCGCTCATTAGGTCCGCCGACAATCATGACGATAAATTCCCGGTCACGCCATACGACTTTGTTGCCAACTGGGGGCTTTAGCAGGTGTCTGTTTTCTTCAATCCATTTTGACAAATTTAGCGGTTGATATTGGTCTGACATTTTTTAATCCTTATTTAATTACAGCAATGCATTTGAGTTCGATTGCAATGGGTGTCGGGAGAGCATTGATTTCAAGAGTTGTCCTGCATGGAGGATTGCTTTTAAAATATTCGGCCCAAAGTCGATTATAAATGGGAAAATCGTTTTTCATGTTGGTTAGATAGACCGTAACATCAACCAGGTCCTCCCAGGATGCACCTGAATCTTCAAGAATGGCCTTAACGTTTTTAAAGACGCTATGGCATTGGGCCTCGATATCATAGGATGCAATATTTCCGTTACTGTCGAGTTCTACACCCGGTATTTTTTTTTGCCCGCGCTCTCTTGGTCCGACACCGGATAAAAAAAGAAGATTTCCTACACGTCTTGCGTGTGGATAAAGCCCAACCGGTTCCGGCGCTCTCTTTGAATTAAAATCCTGGCTCATGATAACCCCACACAAATATTTTTAATTTCGGAAAAAAATTCCAGAGCATGCATTCCGCCTTCACGGCCAAGCCCAGATTCTTTGACTCCACCAAATGGTGTTCGCAAATCTCTGAGCATCCATGTATTGACCCACACAACACCGGCCTCTATTTTTTTAGGAAGCTCTAAGCCTCGGGTGATGTTTGTTGTCCATACACTTGCAGAAAGACCGTGCTTAGTTGAATTAACCATCGCGATGAGTTCTTCTTCATTTTCAAATGGAATAAGTGTGGCTACTGGTCCGAAAATTTCTTCCTGGTTTGTTCTGCATGAAAAGGGAAGTCCTTCAATTAAAGTTGGCTGGATGAAGAAGCCTTCTGCCTGCTCTCCTGAAAGCATCTCCCTTTTTCCGCCGCAAAGGATTTTACCGCCTTCAGCGCGGGCCAGATCAATATAAGAGAGTATTTTTTCCATATGGTTTCTGGAAACGACAGCACCTTGATCAATACCATCTGAAAGCGGATTGCCTTGTTTTAGTTTTTTGGTTTCTTCCACCAAAGCATCACGAAATTTATTATAGATAGATCTTTCAACAAAAATTCTGGAACCACAAAGACAGATTTGTCCCTGATTCAGAAAGCTTGATCTGATAGTCGACTTAAGTGCTTTTTCAAAATCTGCATCGGCAAAAATAATGTTGGCATTCTTTCCACCCATTTCAAGTGAGACTTTTTTAAAATCAGCGGCAGTCGCTGAGGCAATTGTTCTTCCGGTCTGAGTACTACCGGTAAATGATACAGCTTTGACTTTTGGGTGGGTAATAAGCGGCGTGCCCACACCGCGGCCTGTCCCATGCAGTATATTTAAAACGCCCGGAGGAAGGCCTGCTTCGGAAACTAATTTTGAAAAAAGAAACGCGGTCATTGGAGTCAACTCTGATGGCTTGGCGATGACAGTATTGCCGGCCGCGAGTGCCGGTGCAATTTTCCATGTGAGTGAATAAAGCGGTAAATTCCAGGGGGAAATGCAGACGACAACCCCAAGCGGAGAATAAGTTGTATAGTTAAGTGCATTCATGACAGAATTCTGATCAGTTGAAAAGGCTTCTCCATGAAACTGGGATATTGCTTCTGCAAAAAATTTAAAATTAGTTGCTGCTCTTGGAATATCGAGAGACTTGCATAAACTAAGCGGTTTTCCGTTGTCGATAGATTCCGCCATAGCGAGCTCATCGAGGTTCGCCAGAATCTTTTGGGATATTTTATTGAGATACTCCGAGCGGATGCTCGCGGGCGTATTGGACCATTCAGGATAGGCTGCAACTGCAGCAAGAACGGCTGCGTCCACATCTTTTTCATTTGAATCGGGTACTAATGAATAAATTTTTCCCGTAGAGGGATTGACGTTGTCTAGAAAATTTCCGTTTTGGGGACCAATAAATTTTCCACCGATATAATTTTGTATTTTTTCCATTAATTTTTTTCCTGTTTAACGAGCACTGCTCTGACCGGTGAAGCGTCTGCTCCGGCCATCTTTAGAGGTAATGCAATCAATTCATAAAGCCCAACGTCCACATGATCTAAAACGATGCCTTCGAGTATGGCCATGTCATGTTTAAAAACTGCATTATGGCTCTCGAGTAATTTATCATCTGCAGGGTCAATCGAAGGAGTATCGATTCCTACGAGTATGCATTTATTCCTTGCAAGGTAATTTATTAGTTCTTCAGAGAGTGCGACAAAATCAGAATTCCAGCAATCAGGATTTGGGAAAGATTTTGTTTTAAATAAAATGCGAGAGGCTAAAATATTAACATGAGCGATATCAGCAATTCTGATTCGCGAATTACGCGGGCAATTGACTTCAATGACCTGGGCCTTACCCATATATGTACTGAGTAGTCGCTTCTCTATTGATGCGCCCGATGAAGAGTAGTGACTTGGGGCATCAGCATGTGCGCCAAGATGGACAGTGGATGTAATTTTTGAGAGCGTCAGGTTATCGCCGCTACTCATCTCCATCAGAAATTCTTCCTGAAAGGGGGTGTCCCCTGGAAAAACGGCAATGGATGAAGAAATCAGAGGAGATATATCAATGATTTCTTTTGAACTTGTCATAGGGCAAACTTCTCCGAATAATTATTGGCAAATTGATTATATATTCATGAATTGCACTATGAAAATAAATCTCTTCGGTTTAACATGGAAAACATAAAAAAGGCGGCTCTAATGGTTGAAAAAAATATTCATTCTCTGGCTAAATTGTTAAATGATGCCAGACTGGCAGCGAGTCCAGTTGGGCAAATCAGCAAGGATCATTCGGACTTAACACGCATGGATGCTTATAGCATTCAGGAAGAGCAGATGCTGCTTCGTCAGGATATGGATGAAAAAATTGCAGGCTGGAAGATGGGATTAACATCTGAAGCAAAGCGCAGACAAATGAATCTCGATTCTCCGCTATATGGATTCTTAACTGATAAAATGCAGGTAAAAAATGGCGATGAATTTTCACTGACCGGGACAATTCATCCCAAAATAGAGCCGGAAATTGCGTTTCGTATATCGAAGGATCTTGAAGGTAAGGTTACTCGCGAACAGGTTTTAGAGGCATGTTCAGGTATTGCTGCCTGCATGGAAATCCTGGATTCCCGTTACACAGAATTTAAATATTTTTCGATGGAAGATGTCATTGCTGACAATTCATCGTCTTCACATTTTGTTGTTGGTGAATGGGTGAGTGATTTTAAAAAAATTGATCTACTAAATTTAAAAATGCAGATGTTCGTTGATGATGCAGTTTCTGCAACAGGAGTTTCAAGCGATATTTCAGGTGACCCGGTACAATCTGTAATTGAATTGTGCGGGATGCTTGAGTCACGCGGGAAAATTTTGAGAGCGGGAAGTATTGTACTTGCAGGTGCTGCCACTCCCGCCATTACACTTAAACCAAATATGCAGATTGAACTTCGAGTTGATCAATTAAATCCGGTCAATGTCGTAATTGTTACTCACAAATGAGGAAATATGAATTTTAATATTGAACACGATTCCCTTGATGTGGCAAAGGCACTAGATCATAAGGATGAACTGAGAGTCTTTAGATCAGAATTTGTTTTTCCTAAGAACGATAAAGGTGCTGACCAATTGTATTTTGCAGGTCATTCGTTGGGGGTAATGCCCAAAAAGGCGCGCGAATTTATCAATGAAGAACTTGATGCCTGGGGAAAATTTGGAGTTGAAGGGCATTTTAAGGGGGAACACCCATGGTTAACTTATCATGAAAATATTACTGCAAGTTTTGCCCGTCTTGTGGGTGCTCATGAATCTGAAGTAGTTGCCATGAATACCCTGACTGTAAATCTACATTTACTATTGGTGTCTTTTTATCGTCCTACTAAATCACGTTTTAAAATTCTTATTGAAAATAATAGTTTTCCCTCTGATAAATACGCAGTTGATTCACAGGCGCAGTTTCACGGATTTCTTCCTTCAGATGCCGTGGTTGAACTGAAGCCTCGTCCAGGTGAAATGATTGTTCGGCAGGAGGACATGGAAGCACAGATAAGAGAGTTAGGGGATTCATTGGCACTGGTTATGTTAGGTAATTGTAATTATCTCTCCGGACAATGTTTTGATTTTAGTGAAATTGTCAAAACCGCCCATTCTGTCGGTGCATTTGCTGGATTCAACTTAGCTCATGGCGCGGGTAATTTGCACTTGAAACTGCATGAATGGAAAGTGGATTTCGCAGTCTGGTGTTCGTATAAATATCTCAACTCGGGGGCCGGGGGGATTGCCGGAGCTTTTATTCATGAAACTAATTTAGTGAGGAACGATCTGCAGCGTTTTGCAGGCTGGTGGGGACATAATAAATCAACTCGTTTTAAAATGGGTCCTAAATTTGAAGCGATTCCAACCGCGGAAGCCTGGCAATTATCAAATCCTCCTATCTTTCAACTGGCCGCACTTCGCGCCTCTATGAGTTTATTTGATATGGCATCAATGGAAAGGCTGAGCAAAAAAAGTAAAAATCTAACGAGTTATTTTGAGTTTCTGCTTAAGAAAAACATGAGCGAAAATGTTGAAATCATCACCCCGGAGTCAAGAGGTTCCATGTTGTGCATGCGTTTTAAAGATGATCCTAAGAAATGGGCAACTCATCTGCATGAAAAAAATGTAATGGTTGATTTTCGCGAGCCGGATATCATTCGGGCAACACCAGCTCCGATGTACAATTCATATGAGGACGTTTATCGTCTCGTTCATATTTTGAAAGAGGCGCAACTGTGCAAATAAAAAAAATAAGTATTGTCGGCGCGGGACTTGTTGGATCACTTTGGGCGGTTCTCTTGAAAAAACGCGGCCACGATGTGACGCTTTTTGAAAAACGTGGCGACATACGCTCCCTGGCTTCAACGGAAGACCGATCTATCAATTTAGTTATTACTTCCAGAGGTCTCAATGCCTTGAATATGGCAGGCCTTCTGGAAGAAGCGATAAATTTGTCTGTGCCTATTTTGGGAAGAATGATTCATTCACGAGTTGGAGAAACGCAATTTCAATCTTACGGCAGTTCAAATGAATGCAATTTTTCGATTTCAAGATCAGCACTTAATAAGTTCTTATTAAATGCTGCTGAAAAAGCAGGTGTGAAAATACATTTTGGACATGAAATTGATTCTGTTGATTTTAATAAGAGGACTCTAAGTTTTAAGAATGTTAGGGACATTAGCAGCTACGATATTTTATTTGGGACTGACGGGGCAGGAAGTTTGGTACGAAAAAATCTTTGTCACCAGTTTCCCCATGAATTCTCAGAATTTACTGATTGGCTTGAAGCCGATTATAAAGAGCTCTTTATGCCTGCATCCGCCGGAGCTCGATACCAGATTGAAAAAAATGCTCTTCATATCTGGCCTCGAGGAAGTCATATGATGATGGCGCTTGCCAATCTTGACGGCAGTTTTACTGTGACATTGTACATGCCAAGAAGTAATTTTGCAGAGAATACGACTAAAGAAAACATAGAAAATCTTTTCAAGGAAGATTTTAGCGATGCCATTGCTCTGATGCCGGATTATGTTTCTGATTTTCTAACTCATCCCGAAGGAAAACTCGGGACTGTGAGATGTTCTAAATGGACTTACAAAGATTCTGTTGTTTTGATGGGAGATGCAGCTCATGCTATTCTGCCTTTCTTTGGGCAAGGTATGAACTGTGGTTTCGAAGATTGTATTAATTTTTTAAAAATTCTGGATCAAACAGATGGCAATTGGTCAGAAGCAATTCCACAGTTTGAAAAGATCCAAAAACCAAATGCCGATGCCATTGCTGAAATGGCCATTGAGAATTGGACTGAGATGCGTGATAAAGTCGGCGATGCTAAATTTCTTCTGCGTAAAAAAGTTGAAGCCTTTTTAGAAAAAGAATTCCCTCAGATTTTCAAATCACGTTACGGTATGGTTACCTACACCATGATTCCATATGCAACAGCGAAGGAAGTAGGCCTTATCCATGACAGGATTCTTAATAGCATCTGCACTTCAATCGAGAGGGTGGAAGATGTTTCATTAACTGAGGTTTCTGCTTTATTAAAAGAGAAACTGGAGCCTTATGTTAAATCACATAATCTTAATCTTGGTACGGATCCTTTAGTGGCCAAGATGCGCCAGCACTATAATACCTAATTAATTATGTCTGTTACTGAAGATTATTGCCTACTCAGTTAGCACAGAAATAAATTTTATAGTGCCTTTTACGGATTCCGATAAATCTATTTATGAATATAATAAATAGATTTCCAATCATAGTATCGCTGATACTTTCATCCTGCACTTCTTATGAGCACCTCTCCAGAAGTACCGCTTCTAAAGAAACTCCGCGAGTCGTAGTGGTCGGTGGAGGAATTTCAGGTCTCTCTGCTTTACATGAATTTGAAAAAGAGGGCATTGATGCCACTCTCTATGAAATGAATCCAAGAATTGGCGGTAGAATATGGTCTGTTGATAATATCAATGACACTCGTCTTTTTACAAATATTGGTGCTGAACTAGTAGATTCTACTCATACCAAAATGCTGTCACTGATGGATGAATTTGGGGTTGAAAAAATGGAACGGGTTGTTCCTGAAGGATATACTGAACTAAGTTATATTTCTGATGGTAAACCGATGACAATGGATGAAGCACAGAAATTAATTTACGCTAAAAATAAGAACGCCCTGATGCGTTTTGATCAGGACATGATCCGCCTTCGAAAATCTCAAAAACTAGGAATCGTGCCTAACGGGGCTATTCGTACTGTCGTTGAAATGGAAATTGATAAAATGAGCATTGCTGAATATTTAAAGAAAATTAATGCCAATGCATTTCTTACAAAATGGGTAAGAGCAGCAATGGGGGCAGAAAACGGAATTCCCATAGAAAAGCAAAGCGCCATGGTTCTTTTCGATTACATGCAGCCGGATCTTGCCAATGAAAAATTATTGTTTCTTCCAGGCAATGATGAAAAGTACCGGATAAAGGGCGGAAGTGGAAAACTTACCAATGCTATTTATGAACGATATAAAAAATCTATTGAATTAGAAAAGAAATTACTTTCCATTGAAAGCACTGACGGAAAAACTTTTAGACTTACCTTTAAAGGCAGCGCAGGAATTGAAACTATTGAAGCTGACCATGTTGTTCTGGCAGTTCCCTTTTATCAGTTAAAAGATGTTAAGATTAACATACCTGGCATGACGAGTAATCATCTGAATGCCATCAGTGAAACGACTTACGGGAGACACACAAAGTTTCTTATGTATTTCAAGGAGCGTCCGTGGAACAAAGTAAAACATTACGGGACTGCTATAAGTGATATGGGTTATCTTCTTTGGGACAGCAGTGAAGGTCAGTCTGGCACTAAGGGAAGCCTGACTGCTTATTTTGGAGGAGATATGTTTGATGAAAAAAAAGAAGTACTTGAAAAAAAGATTCTTGCACAGATTGATTCACTTTTTCCAGGAACTTCCAAAGAGTTTATTGCTTCCGAAAAATTTGATTGGGCCTCTTCTTATTCCGGGCCATACAAACCAGGTGAGTATTCGAAAATCAACCTGGATCTGGCACCTGCAGGAAATTTGCATTTTGTCGGCGAACATATCAGCGAAAAACACCGGGGTTATATGAATGGAGCCGCTGAAACGGGTGAGAATGCCGCTAAGAAAATTGTGAAGATTCTTAGTGTTGTTGAACAGGGTAATTCATGCCAGGCAATTTTTCATTCTTTCTTTCATTAAAACCCGGACAAACTTGTCGGAAAAAATACAACAAAGGCCATATAGATGGATTTTAGAACATTGACTGATACACAAATTGAATTATGCAAACTGGCCTCTGATTTTGCAAAAAAAGAAATACAACCTGTAGCTGCTCTTCTGGATAAGCAAGCCGCTTTTCCTGCTGAACTTCATAAAAAGGCCATGGCACTTGGAATACTGAATCTTCTTATACCTGAAGATTATGGTGGACTGGGATTGGGCAACCTGGATTTTATAATGGTCACAGAAAGACTTGCATGGGGCTGTAGCGGTGTCGCCGGAGCGCTTAGTTTAAACAGCATGGTTGGTGATTGTATACTTCTTGGTGGTACGGAAAAGCAGAAAGAAAAATATCTCGGCAAAATAGTAAATGGAGAAATTGGTTCTTACGCTTTGACTGAACCTCACGCCGGATCAAACGTGGCTGCTATAAAAACAGCAGCTCTGAAAAAAGGATCAAAGTATATTCTCAATGGAAGCAAGACATGGATTTCAAATTCACCAGTCGCCAGTTTTTTTATTGTTTTTGCTAAAACAGATCCGGACGCAGCTCATAAAGGCATCAGTGCATTTATTATTGATCGAGATACACCAGGACTTGAAGTAGGAAAGGATCTGGAGAAGCTCGGACAAAAAGCATTTCCGGCAGCAGAAGTTTTTTTCCAGAACGTAGAATTAAGCGCTGAGCATTTATTGGGAAAAGAAGGAGAAGGATTTCTTTTAGCGATGAAAATATTTGATCGCTCACGTCCGATGGTAGCCGCAAGCGGTGTCGGGCTTTCAAAGCGCTGCCTGGATGAATCACTTCTTTATGCCAAGTCCAGAGAGACTATGGGGAAAGCCATTATCAATCATCAGATGATTGCTGCAAAAATTGCTGATATGGGCATGCGCCATGAAGCTTCAAGACTTCTAACCTATCAGGCCGCAGATTTACTTGATCGCAATTTGCCGAACACTATAGAAGCCTCATATGCAAAAACGTTTGCTGCCGACACAGCTGCCTGGGCCTCAAGTGAAGCAGTTCAGGTTTTTGGAGGTATGGGCTACAGTAAAGAGTACCCGGTTGAAAAGCTGTATCGTGATTCAAAAGTTCTGCAGATTTATGAGGGAACAAATGAAATACAAAGGCTGATCATGGCGCGCGAGTTGTCCAAATAAAATGAAATCATTAGAAGGAATTAAAATTGTCAGTCTGTGTATCAACCTACCGGGACCGGTGGCAGCTCATCTGCTACAGGAATTAGGTGCACAAATTACAAAAGTTGAACCTCCGGGGGGAGACCCGCTTTTTCATGTTTTGCCTGAGTTTTATCACTATCTCAATCAGAATCAAGAAATAATCGTTCTCAATCTTAAAGAAAGTTCTGACCGTGCCAGTCTTGATGTACTATTAAGTGAAGCTGATTTGCTTCTAACTTCAAGTCGCAGTGAGGCTCTTGATCGTTTAGGGCTGGACTCGAAATCTCTTCAAAAGAAATTCCCTAGACTTTGTCACGTGGCCATAGTGGGAGAATTATCGCAGGGCCATCCAGGTCATGATTTAACTTATCAGGCCGAAGCTGGGCTGATACTTCCTCCGAGCATGCCTTTGACTTGTATTGCTGACATGGTCGGAGCGAAGAGTGCGGTCAGTATGTCTCTTTCGCTTATTCTCCTGCGTGAAAGAAAAAACCTGGTCACGAATGCAACAGTCGCTCTAACTGATGCTGCAAGATATTGTGCATTACCATTACAATTTGGTTTGACCGGTAATGGTAAAATTCTGGGTGGTGCTAATGCCGCCTATAATTTATATCAGACTAAAAATGGCTGGATCGCTCTGGCTGCACTTGAGCCCCATTTTGAGGAGAAACTGAAATCGGGTCTTGGGATAGATTTAATAAATTATGAAACGCTAAAAAAACTATTTATGAATAAAACTTCATCTGAATGGAAAAAATGGGCAGAAACAAATGACATTCCATTGGCCGAAGTGAGGAGCATGATGCATGGAACTTAAAAATAAAACGATTATTGTCACAGGTGGAGCCTCTGGACTGGGAGAGGCTTCTGTCAGACGCTTGGTTGGTGCCGGAGCAAACGTCGTTATTGCCGATCTTAATGAAGGCAATGGGAAAAAAATTGAAAATGAACTCAATAAGAAAGCCTTATTTATCACCACTAATATTTGTGATGAAGGCAATGCTCAAAGTGCGATTGATTTTGCAATTTCATCTTTTGGTAATCTGGATGGACTTGTCAACTGCGCCGGTGTTGGTACGCCGGAAAAAATAATCGATAAAGAGGGAAATCCTCATCGGCTCAATTCTTTTTCTAAAATCATTGAGATTAATTTGATCGGAACGTTCAATATGATCAGGCTTGTTTCTAATACAATGATAAAAAAAGAATCAACCCTGGCGGGATCACGTGGAGTAATCATTAATACTGCATCCGTTGCTGCCTTTGACGGTCAGATTGGTCAAGCCGCTTATTCTGCTTCTAAAGGGGCCATTGTTTCTATGGCACTTCCAATAGCGCGGGAATTAGGTTCTCATCGCATTCGTGTGATGACCATAGCCCCGGGAATTTTTGAAACCCCAATGCTGGCCGGGCTGCCAGAAAAAATAAAAGAATCTCTTGGTCATCAAGTTCCTTTTCCAAATCGACTTGGCAAACCCGATGAGTTTGCGGCACTTGTTCAGCATATATTTGAAAATGAAATGCTTAATGGCGAAGTTATCCGGTTAGACGGAGCTATGAGAATGGCGGCTAAGTAGGTTCTCATAGCAGTTCAATTTTTCTGCTTTGAGGCCGCTTGGCATTTTTGTTTTTCATCAGGTCTATTTTCAAAATACCGTCCTTTAATTGGGATGTAATCTTGTTCTTGTCAATATCCTGAGGCAACGCCATGGTTCTTGAAAATGAGCCTCTGCTTCTTTCAATAAGACGATACTCATTTTTCTTTTGTTCGTTGTAACTTTTTTTCTCTCCAGTGATCATCAGGAAATTGTCGTCCACATAGATTGAAACATCTTCTTTTTTGACTCCAGGCATTTCTGCCTCAATATGATAACTGTCTGGTAGCTCAAGAATATTCATCTTTAACACATTTGAGGACATTCCTGAGTCAAATAAATCAGGCCAGGGCTGGTTCATTCTTTCATCAAAATTTGCAATCAGAACACATTCTTTGCTGCCAGATTTTGGAAGGGGTTTAGATGTTTTTGGTGCCGCTGCAAACGCTAAATGTGAAATTATTGCTACAGTGATAAATACTATTTTTAACATAAACTCCTCTTGGTTAAGTAAATAATAAATTGGCACTTAATTTTCTGCCTGAATAATATTAAAAAATTATGAATAAATTTGGATTAAGATTTGCATGATTTAGATTGAGAAAGATGGAAACTATTATGGAGTTTTTCTATGAAGCATATACTAATAATGATTTTCTCTGCTCTCGTATTGATGGCAGAAGTTTCTGCTGATGCTAAAATTGAGGCGCAGTTTCTTGAAGGTATGAGTTTGCATCTGGAAGATGAAATATCTTTACTGGATCTGGCAATAAAAAGCTCAAAAAATAAGGTAATTCTTCGAATGGCGTCGCTAATGAAGCACGATCAAAGCAAAGATAGAAATAAGATGACTAAATTGAAAAATAAAAAATATAAAAACTATGTTGAGGGCGACCTGCCCAAAATTATTAATACTGATTCCGAATCACTAGCTTTGCAAAAGTTGGGTGGGCGAGAATTTGACCATGCCTTTCTTGAATTATTGGCCAAGAGACATAAGGCAGCAATCCAGGCCAGCAGTAAACTTATGCCTGGACTGGAAAATAAAGCGGTTCATCATCTGGCGGTCAAAATTATCAATAAGCAGGGCAATGAAATTGATAAATTGGAAAAGCTCAAAAATTCACTTTGAGACTGAAAATCCGGCTTCTTCAATAGCATCTATCACTTCTGATTCAGCTTTATCACTTTTTATCTGAACCATTTGTGTTTTTAAATCTACTTTCACTTCACTCTTTGAATCCAGTGATTTAACCGCATTGGTTACGCTGTTAACGCATCCACCGCAGGTCATTCCAGATACTTTTAATTCATACATATTGAACTCCTTTTAAAACAAAGTTTTTAATAATATAAAGCTTACAACTATGGGAAGGTCAAGGAAAATGTGATTATGTGAATTAAACCTTGACCTTCCAATGATTGGAAGCTCTATAATAGCTTTATGAAACAAATAATGAATGAACATAATGAAAAAATAGAACTTTCAATCGAAGGTATGACATGTGCGTCCTGTGTAACCAGGGTTGAGAAGGCGCTGCTAAAGACTCCAGGGGTGATAAATGCTTCAGTGAATCTTGCCACTGAAAAGGCCAGTGTCGACTATATTACTGAACTTGCTTCATTGGATAATCTCCTTAGAGCTGTTGAAAAATCTGGTTATACGGCTTCTGTCCCAAAAGTTTTTACAAAACAGCAGTCTCAAAAAAAAGAAGAGGTGCTAAAACATGAATTCAGAAAAGTTTTGATTGCGGCATTTCTTTCTGCTCCTTTAATTGCTCCGATGTTTGTTGCTCCGCTTGGCTATCACATTATGCTTCCTGGCTGGATTCAGCTTTTACTTGCTGCTCCTGTACAGTTTTGGCTGGGGGCAAGATTTTATAAATCGTCGCTAAAGGCCATCCTGGCAAAATCCGGAAATATGGATTTATTGGTTGCACTTGGCACGACCGCGGCTTTTGTTCTGAGTATTTACTATCTCTTCAGGGATGAGCATTCCTTATATTTTGAAAGCTCAGCCGTTGTTATAACGTTAGTACTTCTTGGAAAGTATCTTGAAACCAGGGCCAAACAACAGACGACTTCTGCCATTGCAGCACTTCAGTCATTGATGCCTCAAACGGCACGGGTAAAAAGAAATAATACTATCCTTGAGATGCCTGTGTCTGATTTAAAGCTAAAAGATGTAGTTATTATCAGGCCGGGGGAAAAAATTCCTGTTGATGGCATGATCACTGTCGGTTCAGGCCAGGTGGACGAGTCCTTGATTACCGGTGAAAGTATGCCTGTATTGAAACTTATTGGTGAAAAGGTTACCGGCGGTTCAATGAACCTGGATGGATTGATTGAAGTTGAAACAACAGCTCTAGGAACAGAGACGACATTGTCGCGAATCATTCGATTGGTTGAAAATGCGCAGGCAGAGAAGGCACCCATTCAGAGAATTGTCGATAAGGTGAGCGCAGTGTTCGTGCCTATAGTCATTATCATCGCATTCGTCACTATTTTTGCTCATGGCCTCTTGACGGGCAATTGGGAAGCGGCACTGATTAATGGCGTCGCTGTTCTGGTTATTGCCTGTCCATGTGCTTTGGGGTTAGCAACTCCAACGTCAATCATGGTTGGCACTGGCCTGGGGGCCCGTGCCGGAATACTTATCCAAGATGCCGAGGCGCTTGAAATTGCGCATTCAGTGACGGCTATTGCTTTTGATAAAACGGGAACGTTGACTGAGGGAAAGCCTGAAGTTGATCGCGTTTTAACAAAGACGATTAATGAGAATGAATTACTTAAAATAGCTGCATCCATACAAAGTGGGAGCGAGCATCCGCTGGCCAAAGCAGTTATTCATAAAGCAGGTCAGCTCAGTCTTGTGTATGAGACGGCTGCTGATATAAAAGTTCTTTCCGGCAGAGGGCTTACCGGGATAGTTGCTGACAAAAAATATATCATTGGCACTAAACGATTGATGCTTGAGGAAGGTATAGACATTTCATTCTTCAGGGATGATGCCATTGAGCTGGAGAATAACGGACATACTGTCTCGTACGCGGCAGTGCTTGATGACAAAAGAGTCCTTGGGCTTATTGCTTTTAGCGACAAGATTAAGGCATCAGCAGTGTTAACAATATCGAAACTCCATCATCTTAAAATAAAAACGGTCATGCTCACCGGCGATAATGTTGGTGCTGCAAAAAAAGTCGCTGAAAGACTCGGCATCATTGAAGTGCGTGCGGAAATTCTTCCTCAGGATAAAATGAAGATCATTGAAGAATTAAAGCAGCAGGGACATATTGTTGCTATGGTTGGTGATGGAATCAACGATGCTCCGGCACTTGCGGCAGCTCATATTGGAATTGCCATGGCAACAGGAACCGATGTGGCCATGCACACTGCCGGTATCACCCTGATGCGAGGGGATCCGCTGCTTATTCCAGATGCTATTGAAATTTCCAGAAAAACTTTTGCCAAGATTAAGCAAAATCTATTCTGGGCATTCATTTATAATATTGTAGGTATTCCTCTCGCAGCAGCAGGCATGCTTAGTCCGATCATTGCCGGAGCCGCGATGGCATTCAGCAGTGTCAGCGTTGTAAGTAATGCTCTCCTTTTAAGGCGCTGGAAACCAGCTAGCCGCAAAATTGTCCAGGAGTTAAAATGAATATTGGCGAAGCAGCTGTTGCGTCAGGGGTAAATCCCAAAATGATTCGACATTATGAATCGATAGGAATCATTCCGAAGGCACAGAGAAGTGAAGCTGGATATCGAGTTTATCGGGAATCGGATGTCCATATACTTTCATTTGTAAAAAAAGCGCGAGGTCTCGGCTTTTCAATGATTGAGATTAAAAAATTAGTAAGCCTTTGGAGAAATAAAACGCGCACAAGTTCAGAGGTTAAAGCTTTATCTACGTCGCATATTAAAAAACTTGAAGAAAAGATCAGTGAACTACAGGCAATGGTCGACACCCTCAGACATTTATCAAAGCATTGTCACGGCGACAGCAGACCAAATTGTCCTATTCTTGAGGAGCTGGCCAATTAATCGATAGCTTTAAGAAATATTGCTTATTTGTACGAGTACTATTTGATTAATGTATTTTTAATTTAAATCAGTAATGCCCATTATGTAATGAAGCCGAAATGCTCAACAAATGGGAGCCAAATGCCACCTGAAAGAAATAAAAAGAGTAAAAATACTAAAGAAAATGCTTTAAAAAAAATAAAGCGAAAAACAACAGCTGCTACACGATTTAATGTGGACGATCCGGTCAATGACTTACACGACGATGAAATATTTGGGGATGAGGTAATTATTCCCAAAGAAAATAATACTGAAAATGAAACTTTCGAAAAACCATGGTGAACAAAATGGAACAAATAATTAATGCTCATGAAGTCTCTATCAGTGAAGCCAATATTACTTTGCGTGGAAATATTTATACAAATGACTATTGTAAGTCGTGGATCATTTTTGCTCACGGGAGTGGGAGCTCGCATAAAAGTGTGCGTAATATCAGCGTGGCCAAGGAATTAGCTCGCGCCGGACACAGCACTTTTTTATTTGATCTGCTTACACAAGAGGAAGACAATATATTTGAAAACCGTTTCAACATACCCCTGCTTGCAAACAGGCTGCTGATGGCAACCCGATGGTTGATGGCCAGCCGATACTACAAGCGTGGGACGCATATTGGTTATTTTGGTGCAAGCACAGGTGCTGCTGCTGCACTTATGGCCGCAGCAAAGTTTCCACAGAACAATCTTATCTATGCAGTTATCAGCAGAGGTGGAAGACCGGATCTGGTCGAAGAGAAGATTCTTAATACAATTTTTACTCCTACTTTGTTAATTGTTGGAGGAGAAGACAGGGACGTCATAGAGATGAACAAAATGGCGGCACAGTATCTGCTCAATTGCAGAATTAGTATTGTTCCAAGTGCAACTCATTTGTTTGAAGAGCCTGGGACCCTTGATGAAGTTATCAGACTTGCTATTGAATGGTTTGATAATCATGTCCCAAATATTCTAGAGCAGACTCGCTAAATTTCGAATAAAATCAACTCCTGTTCTCTTAAGGTAAAATTAAGGTATCTTTTATTTTTGTTTAAAAACAATATGATAGATCAAGTGGTTCCTTGAAAACAATCTCTTGTAATTTTACATCTTGTGAATTTTTAATTTATCTTTTGTGAATAATTTGACAGTGAAATACTCAGGCACTATAAAAATTACATTAACCAAAAGCAAGGTGTTCTTGCATAACTAAATGGAGACCATAATGAAATTTTTAATCCTGGCCGCTACTATGATTCTTTCTGTTTCTGCAATGGCAAACACGACTCATGACTACGCTGAAGTACTTGGAGCTATCGCTCTTAATAATGCTTGCATTACAGATTCAGAAGTTCAATCAATCAACCCAGTGAGAGTTTGTACACAGCTTGAAGCGCGTACAACTGGATCAAATGGTGAAGCCGGGACTCAGACTGAGTGGGTTTGTGTTTCTTACGAAACTCGTGATCTTGCTTTCCCAAGAGCATTTGAAAGAACTGTGTGTCTAAAAAATGCTCCAATTAACGAAGCAAGCAGCGGTGAATGTCTTAAGTATGGCAAAAAAACAGACTTCCTTCCAGCAACTATCCCGACAAGAACAGTTGTCACTCATGGTGAAGCTTCTACTGAAACTAGCTCAACTTTCTCATTCCCAGTATGTAAATAATTACCTGGTTTTGTGAATATATGGCCGGGAGGAAGACTTCCCGGCCTTTTTAGTTTAAATAAGGCAACATGAACGATTACTCATTTGTAAACTTTAAAGATTTTTTCGAGTTTAATCTCAGAAAGTATAGTCGTGACAGCGACGGCACAAAACTATTTACTCTTCAGGAGTTTTCCAAAAAGCTTGGTTATAATTCCCCAAGTCTTCTTTCCATGATTGCCAGTGGGAAAAGGCTTCCTTCCAATGAGATTCTAGAGGTTCTTTTTGATGAATGGAAGATCGATCATAATTTGAGAGAGATAATCCGCATACGTCTGGAAATCGAAAAGAAAATTAAAAGGAATAAACCAACGTTAAGTCTGGTCGAAAAGCTTTCGAGACTTGATAAGAAATCTAAATTTAAACCAATTGATCTTGATACCTTTAATTCAATAAAGGAATGGCATAATATTGTTCTTCAGCTGATGGTGTCTACTCCTGATTTCAAGGAAGACTATAGCTTGATGAGCCAGCAATTGAGGCGAAAAGTCACACCTGCCCAGGTAAGAAGAGGAATCGAGACACTTGTAAAAGTAGGATTGCTGAAAAGAAATTCAAAAACAGGTAATCTGGAGTCAAGAACGGCGGACGATAGTTGTGAGACAACTCATGACATTCCTTCTGAGGCTATACGAGAACATCACCGCGGTATGATCAGCAGGGCCTTAGAATCAATCGATGAACAATCGGTTGATGAAAGGCACTTGAACTCGCTGACAATTAAATTTGATCAAAATAAAAAAGTGGAAGCTAAAATGGCCATATTGAATTTCGTAAAAGAATTCAACCAGAAATTTCACGACGATGACTCAAACGACATTTATCAGTTAAATATACAATTTTTTGGGCATACAAATATTGCTCAGAAGTCTGTCAGTAAGGATTTAATTCAATGAAAAATTTTTTATTAATACTTGTTATTGTATTTACAGTAATCAATTATCCAGCTTTTTCCCGGGAGAAGGGCGGTGGAGTTATCGTAGGCAATGGGGCAGGGATTGTTGAGACTAATTTTCAATTTGCTTTTCATTCGCTGGGAAGTATTTTACAGAGTTGTATTAAAAATACAAATTGCAGCCTTCAACCCGATGAAATAATCATTGCTGAAAGCATTATTAATATAGTGAAAAAGAACGCTGACAAAAAAGACCGTTTTGTTTTTGTGTCTGAAAAACTTAATCCTGGTTTTTTTACAACCAGCGACTCTGAAATGAATCGAATTGCTAAAACAGGCCTGGACTCCAGTTCTACGATTTTTATAAACGCTGACATGCTTTATTTAAACAATGGAGCTCCTGCCCTGAGCTTTCAGAGTATTCTTGCGCTTATTATTCATGAGCTTGGGCACCAGAGCGGCATCAGAGACCATGCATCGCTGGATATACTAGGTGTTAAGGTTGCGGATTTTTCTGAAAATCTTACCAGTCACTACGGTTATAAAGTTGAAAGCAATAAAAGCATTCTTTTTTCGGTGACTAATTTTGATCAACCGATAAAGAGCACTATTTTTATTTTTAACTGGAAAAATGAAAAGTCTCAGGATTTGTCTAATACCCTGGCGGCATCATCGTCATGCAAATACGATAGTGAGAGCTATTCCGGCATTGAGGTCTCTAATGGACATTTTTCATTCGATGGCAAAAATAATCTTGTTTTTAATGCCTGGGTAAATGTGCTTTGCCATGAAAGTTTTTCGGGTAGCATATTTGTTTATAAGAAAAGTCTGATCGTAACAATGGATGGTCAATTTAATATTCTTAATTTATTGGTCGAGTAATTTTAAAAAATTATCCACGCCAATGGCAAATTCTCGCCAGTCTCATGGATAATTTCAAATTGATTTATCTCGGCAGGTGAGTTTTTCTTCCAGTGACAAGACTTCCTACAAAACTTAAAACTGCCAGTGCCAGAAAAACCATCAAAAGAACCTTTCCTACTTCCATAGAAACACCAGCTATTCCGTATGCTCCAAATAGAATCGCTATTAGAGCTAATACAAAAAATGCAATTGCTGCGCGCACCATAAGTTTCTCCTTGCTAGGTTAGTTTACTTATCAATAAGATTGCATCGGACATGCCACCGATTACATGTTGAAAATACATGATCATTAAAAGATCATTGACTTATTTGGGGAGAAATGCCACAAGGTAGGGCACGCAAGTCCTATTCAAAATGCACGAGGTAAATTGTCCCATGAAAAACAAAAACTTATCTTCGCTGGTTATTATCGACGACGATGTCGATCTTCTGGAACTTCTCTCATCTTTTTTTCGGCAGCGTGGATATAATGTTTCTTCATATGAGGACGCCCGCGTAGCACTTTCTGATATTGAATCAAAAAAAGTTCAGGCAGATGTTGTCATTTCAGATCTCAAACTTCCTGTTATGTCGGGTCTTGATTTTATCAAGCGTATAAGAACATTTAATGCCGTCTTGCCGATTATTTTAATGACTGCAGAGGGAAGTCTTGAAGTCGCAGTCGAAGCGATTGAATCAGGCGCCTATGATTTCGTTTTAAAGCCTCTCCATGTTCCTCAATTGTTGATATCTGTTCAGCGTGCTCTGTTCCTAAATCAGGTACAAGTTGAAAACACTAATCTAAAAAATCTCTTTAGCGAACAGGATTTTTTAGGTTTGAAGGGAGTCATCGGGAAAAGTCCTGGGTTTAAGAAAGCCATGGAACTGGCCAAGCGCGTTTCAAGCAGCCAGGCCAATATTATTATTTTTGGGGAAAGTGGATCAGGTAAGGAAGTTGTCGCTAAAGCAGTTCATGAACTTGGCGATAGAAAAAATGGTCCCTTCGTTGCCATTAATTGTTCTGCCATTCCGGAAAACCTTCTTGAATCTGAGCTTTTTGGATATGCAAAAGGCGCATTCACAGGGGCGGTAGGCAGCAAGATTGGTCTTTTCGAAGAAGCTAATAAAGGAACTTTGTTTCTGGATGAAATAGGTGATCTGGCGTTGCCACTTCAGGCAAAATTGTTGCGTGTTCTTCAGGAAAGAAAGATAAAGCGGATAGGTGAGAACCAAACCAGAGATATTACTGCAAGAGTGATATGTGCAACTCATAAAGATCTTAAAAAGGAAGTGGAGAAGGGTCATTTTAGAGAAGATTTATACTTTCGCTTAAATGTCATTCCGATTCATATGCCACCTTTAAGAGAGCGCAAGGAAGACATCATTCCGTTGAGTGAATATTTTCTCAAGAAATTCAGCCTTATTAACAATGCCAATATTAAAGGATTCACCAAGCTGGCCATAAAGCGTCTTGAAGGTTTGAATTGGAAAGGCAACGTTCGGGAGCTGGAGAATGCCATCGAACGCGCTGTTGTCCTTTCTAACTCTGAATACGTTGACGTTGATGATCTTCCTCAATCGGATTCAGGGCCAGGAGAGACGAGAGTAGAATTATCTGATGCCGGTACACCACTTTTTTCTATCAGCTCAATTATGTCACTGGAAGATATGTCTAAAAAATATATTGAATTCATTTTTAAGAGAAATGGATTTGCCAAAGAGCAGACTGCCAAAGAACTGGGCATTGATCGTAAAACACTCTACAGAAAACTTAAAGAACTTGAGAGTACTGATCAGATGACCATTCAGTAGTTTTTGAGAAAACTTAAAATAGACTTATTAAAATATGAACTTGAAAAATTTTATGGATCAGGTAAAAAATGAATATGCACATTCATAATGAACACAAAATAAAATATTTAAATAGGCGAATGTCTGAAATTGAAGAATTAAAGCAGTGTTTAGAATCTGATGATTTTGACGTTGCCATTAATATTGGTCATAGACTTAAAGGCAACGGAGAAACTTTTGGATTTCCCGCTATCAGTGCAATTGGTATATTAATGGAGAAAGCAGCACACCTAAAAGATAGAGAAAAACTTCGTGAAACGATTGCTGATTTAACCGCCCATGTTGAGCAAAATTTAAAATCTTTTTAATAATCTGTTGTGGAAAAATGTCTCGTCTGGGGCATTTTGATTGTTAACAATTTTCAGTATTTATTTAAATTACAAATAATTAACAACTTTAACCTTAAGAGTTAGTGAACATATCTAATTACAGAGATTTTTCCATCTGTCTCTAAAATGGCACATTTTACGTCTTCAGGATTCATAATTTCATGTTCTCGAAGTGCCTCAAATAATTCTGCGTCCGAAATTTTTTCTCTCTTTAAGACCTTCTTGTGTATCTTCCCATTCAAGATAATAACTTCAGGTTGCCCTTCCAGTATTTTTTCAAACCACCTGAAATGAAAACTTAGATTGTTGATCAATGTATTCAGAACTCCCAAAACGGACACGCAGATTAATCCTGCAGTGATACTTTGATCAAGACCAATGATGGCATTCCGGACAGCGGCACTCATAATTATAAGCAAAACGAGATCAAAAAGTGCGAGCTCTCCCAGTTTCTTTTTGCCAAGTATCCGGACAACAAGGAAAATGAATAGATAGACGACTGTCCCTCTTATAATTGGCTCATACCAAGGTGATGTCATTTGCCACATATTTTACCCGACTACTTTTTTTTATCTTCAAGATGTATCAATACAATGGACCTGGATGATTTTGCTCCTTTTCTGGTGCCACCTTCTGTCGTTGGAATTCCAGCAGTTTCAAGTGATTTTTTAATCTTTGCATCATCTGAGGAAAGCAAGTCTTTGAAGAAGCCTGGTCTTTGTGCCATGCTTATCAGCTGTATATCACCCTCAATTTTTTCCCCGGATATTTCGTTTAGAAATTTCTTTATTTCTTCATTTCTGTTTTTGGCAAGATCCAGTTGTTCACGGCTGAGCTTTCTTTGACTGGCTGTAGGATATTCTTCGTCTGCCCATGTAATCACCCTGATCAATTCTATCTTTCCTTTGGCCATTGCTTTTTTACTTAAGTCCCGCAATTGTTGTTTTGAAGCAGGAGTAAGCTCTTCACTGCCTTTTTTAAAATCAAATTCTGTGACAAGATTTGTATCCTGTTCAGAGGCCAGTTGTTTTGCCTCCTGGCTGGGAGTATAGACAGGAGGGGCATGCCTTGTGGCCGGAGCACTCGCTGAAGGAGGACTTCCCTTCGTGGGTTTTGTAGAGCAAGCGCTCAGAAAACTAAAAATAATAATCAGTAAAAGTGTACACTTTTTCATAATGTTCCTGCAGCTTATCGCTGAGATGATTCAAAATACTCATGGGCCTTGCTTAACAACTGAGACGGAGACATTTTGGAGGAGCTTATTAATCGCGAAATCTCCTCTTGTAATTCTGGAGCATCTTCAAGATCTTTAGATGTAAATTTTCTCAACTGCATGAACAAAAAGCCCATTTCGTTGAGGATTTCACTGTCTATATGATCCAGCATCGTTGGGAAAAGTTCATCTTCTTCTTCCTCGATATGATGCTCTACAAGGTCTGATACAACTTTCATTTCCGCTTCAAGCTCATCAGTAAGCGATCTTATTGCTGAAATTTTTGGAATAAGCATTTTTACTTTTGAGTCGACGATGGCATGTTCTATCTGCGACTCGAGAATTCGTTGTCTGAACTCATTTACCTCTTCCAATGGTGCATAGAGCGCCTTTTTTTCACCTTCGGAATGCTTTTTTAATGCATCCAGAAATCCTTTAGCATGCTTTAGCTTAAGTTTCTTATCCTGATTTTTATCTTTTATTATTTCAATGCATTCTTTTAAGTATTCGTGATCCATCAAAAGTATATCTATTATATTGAAATTATCATTTGATGAAATCAGCTTTTGCTGCTGATTTATTTTATTGCTTCTTCTTGGCATAGTTTCCTCCTGATTTTCTTATCGTCTCATTAACAAGAAGCAAGCTTAGGGCCAAAAAAATTAAAGCCCTATCTTTTGGGATAGGGCTTCACAAATCTGCTATAATATATCCTGACGAGCAAAATATATTATAGCTTCTTAGTGTTTTTAGACATAGCTTCGGATGATGTTTGGGCAGATTGTGATGTTGTGTTTGCAGAAGAATTGCTTCTTCCTAATGTGATGTCCCCTTCATTTCGTCGAGGAACTTGATTGGTTTTGAACTCATCCGAAGCTTGTTTTTTATTTTTATGTTTAATTTTTCTATTTTTGTGTTGAATTGATGGGGCAATTCCAATTGTTGGCGTAATGAATGCCTCGGTCGCTTCCATTCCTTGTAAATCTGGTTGAAGAAGTTCTTCTTCCATCTTGTGACCTGGATCTTCGCCGATTGATCTTTTTGAAGATCGGTCTAGGTTATGGAATCCATCAGCGCCTTCTTCATTGAAACCTTCTTTCTCAAGAGATTTTTTGGTTAAGTTGCGCATGGTATATGACTCAGTTCTTCTGGTTACGCCATATGGGCCTGAGAGATATGTATCATCTCGGTCTTTATCCATCGCGCTCTCACTCATTATAGAGTCAGCGGATGCTTCAGAAGTATGTTTGCGTGGGGTGTTTGGAGAGTGGATAGAGGACGCAGTATTAACGACAGATATAACAAGTCTTTCGTATTCCATGTCAAAGTCTTCTTTTGCTCCATAGCTTTCTTCAATTAGCTTGCCTAGAGAATTGGTATCGCCATGGGTTTTTTCTACATCGCTTTCAGATAGTCGTCTCCAGTGGGAAAGTACATGTGATTTGATAGTCGGCCAATTGCTTTCTATTTGCTTATTATCCAACACATGACCTCCTTTTGATTTCTTTAGATTTATTAAAGTTATCGTTCGTACAGATCTGTGGATTGCAGTAACAATGCCAATTCTCAGTAAAATAATATTTTAAGCCTTTATGTCGGCCACTCTTAATTTGCTCTTAATTTGACCCTTTGAAGCAGGGGTAAATTTCCCAATCTCTGTTGCGTTTTGACGAAGAATTCTCCTATAGATTGACTCGGCATCGTATAAATTAACAACTTATCAAGGCATCACTATTGCAATTTAAATCCTGAAGATATTAAAACTGTATCGAGGGAGGGAAGTCATGTCTGCAAAGCAACATCAAATCACTAAAAAAAATATTCGCCACAAAAGAATGATCCAATCGATTGTCACCACGAAAAATGAGGGGAAAGATACACTTTTTGACTTGAGTACGGTTGAAGGAAGAGAAGCTGCCATTATTCGCCAGTTTAACCAGATTCAAAAAGATTACGCCAGATTAATGAATGACGTCATGAAAGAGTTCTCTCTTGTAAAAGGCTGGATAGGGACTCAGGCAATCAACAAGAAAGACGACCTTAAGTCACTCTTTAGTGCTCGAATTTCAAAAGACTCAAATTAAAGGGAGTTTGGCCCCCTTCAATTATTTAGTGTCGTTCAAATTCTTCGCTTGATTTATATTGCGAGGTCATTGGTCCTTGTTGCGCTGTCATTGTCTGCGCCTGGTTGCGCTTAAATTCTCTCTCTGCAATATAGTCGTTAACTAAAAGTAAAATCGCGTCCTGGATTGTGTGGATATGTTTTTGCTTCATTTCTCTTTCTACTCTTTTCTTTTCACGGTCATGTCTTGTCGCGAAAACAAGACCTATAATAAAAAATAAAACAGTGACAAACATGAATGTTCCTCCAATAAATAAAAAAGGGGACATTCTAAAACGCTCGCCTGCGTAATACTGTGCAGTTAATTCGAACAATGAAATACTTATACCTGCAACGAAAAGTGTTCCAATTGCTGATGCCGCTGTTATTGCAAGAATTATTTTAACAGCATTTTCTTTTACGAGTTCCTTCATTTCTTCAATTGGGTGGCGCTCGTTTCCACCTCCGCCCAAACGCTTGACCATAAAAGACATTATTAAATAGAACCATTTCATATATTACTCCAAAAGAAGATGGACCATATATTATATATGGCCCATCTATTATTTTATGAATCAATTACCTTCTTCTTGCAAAATAGGCTCCGAACAGGAATCCTACGGCAGCAGCACCAAGAATGGTGTAGCCCGGATTTTCTTTGACCAGCTCTGACCCTCTATCCATCGCCTGCGAACCGTATTCACGGGCTTTTCTCAAGTATTGTTGTGCCGGTTCAACAATATCTTCTTCAATCAAGTTTGCGGCCCTGTTCTTCATTTTACCTGACTCCATTTGCCCATATTGTGTACCTGCCATGCGTGTCTCCTGGTTGATATTTTCGCGGGTATCGCGAAATAAGTTTTGATTATCTTTTTTAAATTTATCAAATTCCTGCTGTGCTTTTTCTCTTGTGTAACCATAAACTTTCTGCACTTTTCCTATGAGTTCTTCTGCGTTACCTTCAATCCGAATTAGGTCATCATCAGTAAGCTTTCCCCATGTTTGTTTTATTTGACCTCTTATTTGATTAGGATCTCCCTTTAATTGTTGTATCTCCATTTTTTCCTCCCTAAATAGTTTGAGCATAATATCTCAGGAAATTGAATCCAAGTTTTATGCCATCTTTATTGCGCATAAAAATCCTCCTTAATATAGCGCTCTCTAAGATTTTAAAAACGCCTAAATTTCACTTGATGAGGTATTTTGTCCGGATTTACTTCTTGAGAAAGTGCTTTCAATATCCAATTGTTTGATATTTCTAAAAGATTATATTGGCATGCATACTGCATTTAAGCGCTTTGAAGTTGCTTAGAAACGCAATGAATTGTGAAATATGGAGTATGAAGTGGTCTTGCTTAAAAAAAATATTTTAGTGTGCTTTATGGGGTTTGCCATTTTGAGCATTTTTAACATCAATCATGCATTTGCACTTGACCAGATCGATTCGCCTGCAAAACTATGCGGGCAAACTGACGCGCGTAACGCAATCTAATTAATAATACTAACGTAACAAATAAGGAGTGTGTGAATAACACAGAAAAACTATGTACAATTATAACCATCTCTATTATTTCTACGTAACTGCAAAGGCCGGCGGGGTAACATCTGCTTCTTCTCATCTTCGTATAAGCCAGCCATCTTTATCGAGTCAGCTTAAAGTTTTGGAGCAATCTCTTGACCTGAAGCTTTTTCAAAAAGCGGGAAGAACAATAGAACTTACAAGTTCTGGGGCAGAAGTTTTCGGGTTTTGCCGGCAGATGTTTGAGTTTTCTGAAAAAATGAATGAATTAATTTCTAAGAGAGTACCTTCTTCAACAAGAAAAATCTGTATAGGTGTTTCAGAACATGTAGACAGATCTTTTGTAGCTGAAGTGGTCAGTCTGTTTCTGAAAAAATATGACGTTGAAAAAAGACCAAAAGTTACTGTTGTCTCTGCTACTCAGGCCCAGTTGCTTGAAAAATTGCGCTTTAAGGAATTCGATGCTGTTGTAACCGATACGGGCATGGTTGATTCAAATTTTGTGGACCTGCAAAAGGCAGAAGTCCCTGTCGTGCTCACGTGTTCTAAAAACTGGAAAGCTCCGGGGCAGTCAATGGAGACGGATGCAAATACTTTATTCCAGCAAATTGTTGAAGATGAAGAAGTGCAGTGGATTATGCCGTCACCTAAATTCAAATTTCGCGGCGAGATTGATAAATTTTTTGAGACAAATAAAATAAAGAAAAAGATAGCGTTTGAAAGTGATGTCATGGGCTCGCTTGTTCATGCTGTTTCAGATGAAATTGGACTGGCTTTTTTTCCTCTTCTTTATGTCAATCAGTTTATTCGAGACAAATCACTGCAGATGATTGGACCAAAAGATGGCTATTGGAAATACCAGGTCTCACTGACATGCCACAATCAGAATAAGGAAGACCAGCTGGTTCAACAATTTGCAGATTCTTTTAAGGAAATCTGTAATAAAGAAGCAGATATAGCCTAGGAAAATATCTCAGCTATAGGTATGAGGAACAAAATCACAATGACGAAAAAGATAATAAGCAGAACAATATTTGTTTCTGTGTCATTAAATTCATTGACCAGTTTTTTGTGGGGGTGAAAATCTTCTTTTGCAAGCAGTTGGTTGTTAGACTTCCTAGCTGTATCCTTAAAAAGGGTTTTTTCCATGTAGACCTCTTGCTATATTGTCATCAAATTACTGGTAAAAAAATAATATAAAAAAGTGATAGTTAATTTTTTAGAATTAAAACTGAAATGGTTTGGTATTTATTGATATCAAAATCAACATCTTATTTAAGGAGGGTTAGATGAGCCGAGATTTTTCGAGAAGCAAGTGGCCTGAAATCAGAGAAATGATAAAAATGAACTGGGACCGTTTTGAAGATGAAGAAATTGATTCCCTCAAAGGCCAGTTGCACCTTCTATCCGAAAAAATTCAGGAAGTTTACGATTATTCAAAAGAGCGCGCTGACCGTGAGATGATGGATTTCAAAAAGGAACTCAATCCTAAAAGTAATAATTATGGTTTTTAATTTTGTTTATTTTTAGCAAGCAGGTGTAGATGATTTAGTTCATCAATCAAGTGCAGAATTATAGGCACGGCTTCGTCGTTTACACCCAGCTCCTGCTTTAATTCCCAAATCAACAGAATTCTCGCAATATCTTCTTCGTCTAATTTCAGTTCTGACGGATCGACTGGACTTATCCATTCATACTGAATGAACTGCTTTATTATTTCCTGGTTAATTCCACAGTGGATTGACGCTTCTCTGAGTTCAAACATTATATTGTTTTTCACTTTTTTCATTCCTCGGGGTTGATGATCGTGGATTATAATCAAATCTTCCATGCCAGCTTCTAACTTCGGTATGAAGCTCAGGCGAAATTATTTTTGGCATTATAATTTTAATCTCTACAATCTGGCTGCCTGATCCTGAGCTTGACTGTACTCCCTTTCCACGGATTCTGAGCCGGCTTCCATTATTGACACCCGCTGGAATCTTCATCATAACCGGCCCGTATAGAGTAGGAACGGAAATTTCTGCGCCTAATATGGCCTCGATAAAGCTGATATTTATTTCTGTTTCAATATCATTTCCCACTCTTTTAAATGCTTTCATTGGTGTAACAATGATTTCAATAAAGGCATCGCCCGGAGGATAATCGTCTGCTCCTGATTCACCCAGACCTTTAAAACGAAGCTTCGTACCTGAACTGATCCCTTGCGGAATTTTAACGCTTATATTTTTTCCGTTGGGAAGCGTAATTACTTTTTCTGCACCCAATACGCTTTCGGCCAGTGTGACATTCATCTGGTAAAGAGTGTCGGTCCCTTTTGTAGGGCGTGTCTGTTTGTGCCCGGCCTTTCTGAATAAATCTTCAAAGAAGTCTTCTCCAACAAATTCTTCACCGAAAGAATGTGAATATCGACCTCCATTTTGCTGGGTATTATAGAAAGTTGACTTACGCTTTCTTTTGTCTCCTCTTAAGGCCTCTTCCCAGTATCTTTGCTGCTCTGCCTGAGCTTCATGTTGCTGCTGATCAGTTTCGCCACGATCAAATTTCAATCTGTTTTCCGGTGTACCAATCAGCTCATAGGCATGAGATATTTCTTTAAATTTTGCCTCTGCCTGCTTGTTGCCGGGATTCAGATCAGGGTGATGTTTTTTAACCAGATTTCGATAGGCCTTTTTTATTTCATCTTGCGTGGATGATTTTGAAACTCCAAGTGTTTTATATGGATCAGTCATAGTCTCACATTTTCCAAAGTTTTTTCTACACTAAAAGCATTTGGTGGTTGTTCACCTTCTTTGTAAAGCTGAATTGTTCCGGTGAGCATATGTTTTGGCAGCGTTTTATATTCTGTCGGGGTAAAGATTGTGGACGAAGCGTAGGGGAAAATGGCGGTTCTTGCCTTTGTTACTGGTGGCATATTTGAGACAACGGTAGTGAAACGGGTTATGTCGTTTGATTCTATCACTGTAAAATATTGGAAATGATGGAGCAAAGCAACTTCTGCGCTTCTTCTCATGAAGTATTGATGAACTTTTTCGTCCGATGTTCTCGTGTTTCCCTGAAACGTTACTTTATAAACCCGGTCGTTTATTTTTTCATCCGTATATCCACCGTTTTTCCCCAGTTCTTTGTACTTGGTTGCGCATGAACTCAAGGCAGTGAGGATGATTATGAGCAAAGAGGATAAGATTTGTTTCAAGCTAAAACTCGTGGATTGTTTTGTTGTCGATCAGATTAAGGGTTCTATCCAGAATAAACTGGTTTTTTCCCAGTATCGATTGCGCTTCCCTGTATGAATTAAGAGTCTGGCGTGTTTTTTGGCGATTGAGTTTGAGCAGCTGATTTTCAAGCAGATTTATTTTGGAATTATTTTTTTTATCGCTTAGAAGTGATTTAAAAAGTACTGATTTTGTCTTCATGATTTCACTGTCTATGGAATTTGATTGCATCCTGGATTTCTGCAGCAGCAAACGCAGTTGATTTTTTTGATCAGCAGTTATGTTTTCTGATTCACTCAAGACTTCCATTTCAGTTTGGTAAAGATCGGTATTTGAACTTGCTGCTGGTTCGCTGGCAACTTCTTTTTGTACTTCTGTTTTTACTTTTCTACTGCTGCATCCTGTGAAAACCAATAAAACAATGCAGATTAAAAAAAATGTTCGCATAATTCCTCCGCTGAAGATATTCTTACTCAACGGCTATCTTAAAGTGGAGAAGGCACTAATCATATAATTAAAAAATTATGGCTTTGATAGAATTAAATTATTACCTGGCGGTGGGATTGATGTCGTTGAGGATTTCCGGAGTGAGTCTTTCATTGAATCTTACGCCGATTCTGACTCTGTCAATTTTATCATGTTCCGGGATTGTAAAGATAATGACACCATGAACTCCACGGGGAAAACGGTAGTTTCCAATCCTTTCAATTTTGATTTTATCTTTTTCAAAAAAAAGTCTTGAATGTTTTTTTTCAAGGTATAACCCCATGCCTGAGAGCGATACATCATGAAGCTCGGCAAGGAAGGATTTAGTTGAGTGATCAATTCGACCGCCGGGAAATATGGAGGTCGTTAAATTTGCGGTGCTATTATTAAACACTAATCGTGTTTCAGTGCGCTTTTCAAACATTCTAACTTCGTCTGGGATAAATATCTGCAAATTGCCGTTCTTTGATTTTTTTCCGGGCCTGTCTTGCTTAAAAACAATATTTTTACTGTTTCCTCTGAAGTAAAAAGTATTACCAATATTTAATTTTTCAAAAGCGGGTCTGTCTTCGTTTGTATAGGGAAGTAAAAAAAGTGAATCACTTGCAAAGTCTATGGCCTCGATTCGTGCCTTAGTGACAGTTCTTGTGCCATTTAGGTTCTGCCAGATCATGACCGGAGAGGATTCTATATGTATATCAATCAAAGTATCTATGATTTCTTTCTTGAGAGTAGAAGTACGGTAATTTATATCAATCGGCATAGATCAATTATAGAGGAAATTCATAGCTATTTCGAGTAAATATATTTTCAAAATCCCGCAATCCGTTTAAGTCGGTTATTGCATTAACAATTTTTTAAAAAAAGAGTGAGAATATTTTCATGCTTCGTAGAGTTCCACCGACAAGTCCAGCACTAAAGCGGTAGTCATGGTGACTGCCCTTACAAAACCAGATTTCAGTAGAGCAAGGATGCTCGTTGAACGCCGCACTGAGGGCATTCAAAACTAAGGAGGGACACCGATTTCATACACGGAGGATCTCATGGGTTTACGTATCAACACGAACGTTACTTCTCTTGCCGCTCAGCGGACATTAGGAGCTAACAACGCTGAACAGGCATCTACATTAGGTAAGTTGTCATCTGGTTCACGAATCGTTAAGGCCGCAGATGATGCTGCAGGATTAGCGATCTCTGAAAAATTAAAAGCACAAATTAGAGGTGTCGGACAAGCGGAAAGAAACGCTAACGACGGTATCTCGTTGATTCAGACCGCAGAAGGCGGGTTGAATGAAAGTTCAAACATTCTTGTTCGTCTTCGAGAACTTGCAGTTCAGTCTTCATCAGACACTGTAGGGGATGCTGAAAGAAAATTTACTGATCTTGAATACCAAAACTTAAAACAAGAGATGGAAAGAATTTCTCAAGTGACTGAGTTTAACGGTAAAAAACTTCTTAACGGTTCAGGTGATAAATTTGATTTCCAGATTGGTATCAACAATGATGATTTCCAGGACAGAATCAAGTACGATGCCGGCAGACAAAATTCAAGCCTTGC
>JBAZRY010000004.1:0-314414 GCA_041662705.1 Bacteriovorax sp. | reverse complement strand
AAGTAGCGAACCGTGCTCAGAAAGACGGCATCTCAACTGAAGAGGCCTTCTATAGAACATTAAAAGACAAATCAGAAAACAATGAGTACCTGCTTAAGCAATATGAAACGCTGAAAGCCAAGAGATGCTTCTTTAGATAATTTCATCATTCAAATTCTATAAAAAAGCCACATTTAGATGTGGCTTTTTTATTACATTATTTCCAGAACGGAAGGTGTTCTGTTTATCACCAGAATTCGTAGTGCATTTAAATATCGTTGAAAAGAGTCCACGTCATTGTAAGTTGCAAGCTCTTGAACCGCCTTATGGGCAAGGGTCCCTACTTCCTTCATCCCCATTAATTCATCCGCCGGCACAGATTCCCAGATAGCCTCTGAAAAGGCTTTATCTTTCAAGTTAGTAGGGTTAATAACCATTTCTTTAAATGCTTTATACTCCATCTTTTTTCCACTGCTCAGATATTTGGAAAATAACTTCTTAGTAAATTTTTCTTCGAGGTTTCTGTATTCCACCATGATTTTTGCAGCTTCCTGACCACTTTTCTTGCTTGCCATGTCAGCGACCGAATGTTGAAACGACTTAAACGCTCCGAGAGTGGTTTCAGATTGAACATATCGACTCAGCTTTAAGGTAGAACGTGCCTCAGCCTTATAAGATTCATACACTAATCGTGCTCTGGAGGTGAAAACTCTTTTCAGCGTCTGTCCCTCAGAGAGCATGCTGAGAATAGGAATTTTTCTGCCTTGATAAAAATTGAACTCCGGCATTCCCTGAATAAGGATGACGTGTGGAATTTCTCTTTTCTTCATTGGAATATCAATAAAAATATCAGTAAGATCTTCAATATTATTTTTCACGTACGCTTCAAGTACTCCCGGTTTAGAGCTGATAACTGTAAGTTCTTTTTCAATCCTTAAAATTTTAGCCGCATTCTTGGCAAGTGATTCATGCCTCATTCTCATGAACCAGTCGCGAACGCCGGAATAAACGGGAATGCGCTTTCCTATTCTTTCTGTAGCATTTATTTCAGACATAATATTTATAGATTTCTGCAGGCGCTCGCCTGAATAACTTTTAATTAAGCGTAACATTTCTTTTGGATTATCAGCAAAATAACTTGAAACGACATTAGCCGTTTGCCGGTCTATCAGATCCTTTGATTCCTTAACTGTGACTTTGCCAATCTCATTTCTCACTGTTTTAGCCGCTGCAAGTTTTGCGCGTTTAATGGGATCCAGTACTTTGGCGATCCTTGAGAGCATTGACTCAAGATCAATCTCACCTGACGTATAAAGTTTTCTAACCATATCAATTTTATTTTTTGCTACGTCCAGACTGCGTTTATCCACTCCAAGATTTTTGGCAGTACTGTCGAGTCCCAGCAAATAACGGGCGGAGCGAACTTCTTCTTCATGTGTAACTGATTTAGCAGCGGCCCTGAATGAAGTCTTACCCGTTTGCCGCATAACTGATTTTGCCGAAGCTGCAACTAATTTAGGACCCAGCTTTATGGATCTGGTTGCTATTCCCATAAGCGGAAAAATACTAATGGCTTCAAATGCTGTCCACGCATATGAGCGATGAACTTCATCGGAACTCCCAAGATTTGCGAATCCCAGCTCTTCCATGACTTTAACTTTCTGCTCGTAACCATCAGATTCAACTTTTCTTTCAAGTTCATTAGCTGTTAATTTTACCTGAATTCCAATTGAAGCCATTCCGGCAATTGCCATCGCTCCTCCAAGAGGAGCACATATTCCCCCGGAAGCTATGGTACAGGCACCACCCACGATGATTGCGGCCATTCCGGCCACGCCTGATCCTATTCCCCACCACATGTCTCTAAATTCACTGTCGCTCATTTCATTAATTTTTTTTAAAACATTTTCTGGAACTGCTGGAAGCCCCGCCATTTGATTCAGTTCGTTTTGAGCTTTGCTGGCAGAATAAAAAATATTTTTGAATTCCTGCTGATTATTTATATTCATCCCGCAAAAGGTATCGAGATGAGAAAGGATCTGAAGTTTACGGGCCATTGCCGCCTGTTTTAAAATATCCTTGTAGATCGGCTTTTTAAATGAATCATCTACGGCCAGAAAATTCAATTTGAGGTTGAAGGTGTTATCAATTCCATTTACTTTCGAGAACTGTTCAAATAATTGTTTTTGTCTTTCAATATTTCCTTTTACTTTATAAAGTTTTAAGAAAAAATCTCCAATCTGGGCTTCGTTTGATTTTGCCACTTTGGAAATTTCTGCACGGGTTCTATCGGAAATATTTATCCCTGTAGAAAGTGCTGATTGCTGATCAAGTACTGTTTTATAAGAAAGATCTTCAGCGATTTTGTAAAAATCTTTATTACCACTTCGAACACTGAAGAGCTGGGCATTACGATGGTCAATGTCCTCAATGATGTTTTTCCAGATAAAACTCTTTTCTTTGGCAGACAGAATTTTATCTGCATGGTCGTACCCAAGCGGTAAATTCAGCCCGAGAATTTTTCCTGCCTCTTGAATTTTTTTGATCTGTGCGCCTAAGTTAGTGTTATCACATTTAGCTTTTTCGTTAGTTTTATACCAGAGACCAGACGACACATACACGGGAGGAAGGCCTGCTTTCAGGTACTCAAGCTGATCGAGGGCGACCATGTAACTAAATTTTAATCTAGCCCAGGGATTGCCTGCCGCTATTTGATCAAGTAAGAAATTGAGTTCAAATGGTTTGGTCTCATCCAACAGTTCTGTGTTTGTTTGCAGACTGGTCCAGATCAAACTGAAAAGAGGATAAACATTTTGAAATTTCCCTTCCTCAAGTCTTCTTGTAGGAATATATTTGTCACCCGATCTGAATTCATTTAAAAACTCCGCAATATTGCGTACCGGATTTCCTTTTCTGCACATCATTACAGCTTCAGCACTCGGAAGAGCACTTCGTGCGCAGCTGGCCCTTGTCAGTCGATGAAATTCAGAACTCTCCGGCAGGTCTTTATATTTATAAAACGTATCCGCCAGATACTTTAAGCTCCAGTCTCTCCAGACAGGTGAAGAATACATTGATGGAAAATTTATATAAACTTTCTTTCCAATAAATTTTTTCTTCATGCTTTCAGTGATCAGCTGACTATAATCGGTAAAACCATGGTGTTTCATTAACTCCAGAACATATGGCGAGATGTTTTGCTTACCCGGATAAATCTGTTGTATTTTTCCATCTGGTAATTTTATTTCCGCTATTTCATCAGCAGCAAATGTTCCAAGAATATTTTGAAAAATTTCTGCGCCAGCATAAGTCACTTTTTGTTTATTCACCACACTGCGGTTTCTACTCTTTACAATTCCCTGGAAAACACTCATGGCTTCGGAGGATTTGAAATTCATAATACTTTGGAAATGGGCCACGTCATCAAACTGAGGTTTCAGAATAGTTGAATTAACAGATTGCTCCTTCATGCTCATTTTGGCATTTTTATAGTTCTCAAAGGGAACCATGCCACTATAACCTTCCTTCGTAGGATCTTTGTTAATATTGTCGATGTAATAATCTAAAAATGCAGTGTCATCCGGCTTAAATGAAAGTCCATGCCCTCCCAGAATGCCTTCCAGAAACTGTTCGCCCACTCCTTCCTCTAATTTGAATTTAAATTCAGAAGGAAGGTTGCCATTAAACTGGTTCTGGCAGGAAGCAGGTATACTGGCTGAACCTTTAGATCCAAGAATTGTATCGTAAAGATAAACTTGCGAGAGCATCATATGCAAAGTCATCCATTTCA
The DNA here is from genome assembly GCA_041662705.1 of Bacteriovorax sp. Taxonomy (GTDB): domain Bacteria; phylum Bdellovibrionota; class Bacteriovoracia; order Bacteriovoracales; family Bacteriovoracaceae; genus Bacteriovorax. The sequence goes on along the minus strand of JBAZRY010000004.1, from coordinate 310,645 downwards.
TCGCGAGAACATAGTTCTTTGATGAAGGCGCCTTAAGCAAAGTCACCACATCATGGCGAATAATATCCGTAGGAGAAAAACTTAAAAATGTTCCAGAACTATTTGAGGAGATTTCCATATAAAATGGAGTTGTCGCCGGATTTGGTCCCTGCGTGAGGAGGCCGAGCTGCTCAGTGTTTAAACCCTGGGCAAAAGATTCAGGAAGAATTGGCTGCAGACTTTTATAATAGGAGCTTCCATCATTTTCTTTAGGAACATATGAGCGTTTGATAATGACCAGGTCTCTGATGGGATGAAGAACATTTTCAACATAAGTGGCAATTAATTCAATTCGATCATCAATCGAATACTCCTCGTTAGTAGAGATAGCATTAACTGTTTTGTAAAAATTTTGTGCTTCCTTATATAGCGCTAAAAATTCCGGATCTACTTTATTTTGAAAATATGAAAGCGACTTTTTAGCCTTTTCTTCTTCAATTGTTTTCATAACAATACGATCAAAAAGCCCTTCGACTTTAATCTTGGGACAATTCTTCTGAACAAATTCTTCTTTATTAAGCGTGAAGCTGTTCTCTGCACAGGAATCCTTTTTCAAGGAAGACATCAATCTGTTAAAATCTTCATCCAGTTGCTCTTTGGAGCAGTTGGCATCTCGCTCCGAGCCCAGTGCCCTTGCCTTAAAGGCGGCCATCTTAATCTTGTGCTCATTAAAATTCGCAACAGATGAAGGAGTACGATTAAAGCCCGGCACTTTAAATGTGCAAGATTGCAATAATAAACAAGCAATAAGCAGATACTTAATCATCAAATCTCCGGTATTTAGCCAAGATTACAATACTCAACATACCCTATCGGTTAACTCGGTTTTTTCTTGAGTATGTCTAATTTTCAGTCGATTTAAGTTTTTTTGAAATTATCCGACAAGATTGGTATGCGATATATTTTTAGCACACTTTTTCTCGCGTTGGTTTTAACTTCCTGCTCAACTTCTGTTGTGATCAACAGAAGTCCTGCCGCAGATGAAGCATGCACCGATATTGTAAAAAAGTTTTTTTCTGACAAGAAGTACGAGAAAAATCTCGTCAGTAATCTGGCTCAAAAAAAACTTATAACATTTACTGAAAAAAAGGCACTTATTAGATACCCAAAATTGGAATGGCTGCTAAAGCTTAGAAAATCATTCAACACATCACTGCGCAACTGGAACAATAACCGATACCCTTCTTTTTATATTTTCAACAAAGAAAACATTATCTCGATAGCAGAAAAATATGCTCAGAAAGTTGTGCTGGATAATGATGAAATAGCCAAGGCATCAGCGGATGTGTCCCAGTGGACAAATGCGTTCAAAAATTACCAAACTGAACTCGACCAGCTTATAGATGAAAGAATTTCACTTCAATATAATATAAACCTCTTAAAAAAATTAAAACTTGAGAGCGATGAGCCCCGCGATGTTCTGGTTACAATCACCAGAGGCGGCAAATTTATTGATGAGATTATCACTTTTAGAAAAGAAGATAAGAATCTGGACGTGGCTATTAATAAATTTAAGCTTGAAATGAAAGAGCTTGATGGGACCTTGCTTAAAAATGGAAAAATAAAAGATCGCATCATTCGGCAAGCTATGCTGCAAGACATGCTTACAATTGTTCAAAGACAATTGGAATATTCCGTAAAAAATGCACCTGTGCTCAATGACGAAATGGCGCTTGAACTGCAAAAACTGACTCTTATGTTGAAAAAAACTGAATCTTTACCTTCCACTTACGGCGTTTACAAAATAGAAAATAAAATTTTTCTCAGAGAACTTTTAGCCGCGTCTAAATTGGACAAAGCCTACGCGAAAATCAAAGGGCCTCTGAATAAACTTAAGTCTTTAATTCCCGATTTCTTTGACAACAGTACAGGAACAGACGCTGAAAAAATTGGGATTCTAAGCAGTATTTATGCCAAAATTACCAATATTACTCCAAAGCAGGCCGGAATTGGCGGTGCTGTTGTAGTTGTTGGAGGAATCGGAGCTCAACGCTATTTTTCCTTTAAAGATAAAACTGTTTCTGATGTTGATGTTTCACTTCCCACCAACGAAAGTAGCTCAGACACTATCCGTGAAATTGTACCGGAAAGAGTTTCCGAAAATATCCCTGAAATTTCTCCTGAAGATATTGCTCACAACGATCAACTGGAGAGGACCGAAAAGATTGAAAATCAAAAAAGTGATGGCCACAGCAGCGTGGTTGAAATTCAAATAGACGAACTCACTAAATAAGAGTGAGCCCGTCTGTACTTATTTGCCTCTGAGATCTTTTCTTAATATTTTACCGACATTTGATTTTGGAAGCTCGGTTCTAAATTCCACCTGACGTGGAACTTTATAATTTGTTAAATTGTCGCGGCAATATTTAACGACTTCTTCTTCTGTTAGAGAAGCATCTTTTTTGACGATAAAGAGTTTAACAGCTTCAGAAGTTTTTTCATCAGGAACGCCAATGGCTGCGACCTCAAAAACTTTCGGGTGATGACTGACAACATCCTCAATCTCATTTGGGTAAACATTAAAACCTGAAACCAGAATCATGTCTTTTTTGCGGTCGACGATTTTTACATATCCATCGCTGTTCATAATCCCAACATCGCCTGTTTTGAAAAAACCATCAGCTGTCATTACTTTTGCTGTCTCGTCATCGCGCTTCCAGTATCCCGGCATAACCTGCGGGCCCTTGATGCAGATTTCGCCTGTTTCTCCAATGGCAAGAGTTTTATCCTGATCGTCTTTTATCACTACTTCGGTTGAAGGGATTGGCAAGCCTATAAACCCATTATACTCCGGAATATTGAGTGGGTTCACACAGGCGGCAGGAGATGTTTCTGTAAGACCATAAGCCTCTACTAATGTTTTTCCCGTTATCGCTTTCCATTTTTCAGCAACGGCCTTCTGAACGGCCATTCCTCCTCCGAGACAGATTCTGGCACTTGAAAAATCCACATCCTTAAAATCTGGATTATTTAAAAGACCATTAAAAAGAGTATTTACTCCTGTGATAACTGTAAATTTCCATTTTTTAAGTTCTTTCACAAAGCCTGGCATATCGCGTGGATTGGTAATTAAAACATTCAAACCTCCGACAGTTGCAAAAATGCAAGAAACCGTCAGTGAGAAAATGTGGTAAAGAGGCAGTGGAGAAATAATAATCTCTTCGCCAGGAACAATGGCAGGCGAAAGCCAGGCTCTCGCCTGACAAATATTTGCAATGATATTTTTATGAAGTAGCATCGCGCCCTTTGCAACACCGGTCGTTCCTCCCGTATACTGAAGAAAAGCAATGTCATTTTTTGTTAACGTTGGTTTGTGAAATTTGGTTTCATCTCCATTGTTCAACGCACTCATAAAACTTGTCGCACTAGGAATATCCCAGTCAGGAACCATTTTTTTAACATTTCTAATGACAAAATTAACGATCAAAGACTTTGGAAATCCAAGCATGTCTCCGATTGAAGTTGTCATGACATGCTTAATTTCAGTTTTAGGTAGTATATTTTGAAGAGTGACACATGCATTTTCAAAAATCACGATAGCTTTAGCTCCAGAATCTTTCATTTGGTGCTCGAGCTCACGAGAAGTATAAAGTGGGTTGACGTTTACTACGACCATTCCTGCGCGGAGAATTCCAAATAAAGCGACAGGGTATTGGAGGATATTTGGCAACATTATGGCCACCCGGTCCCCCTTAGAGAGGCCTAAATTATTCTCAAGATAGCTGGCAAACTTCTTACTTAAGAGGTCAATTTCCCCATAAGTAAGGTCTTTTCCCATGCAGTGAAAAGCTTTTTTATTGGTAAAATTCTTGAAACTTTCTTCCAAAACATCAGGGATCGAACTGTACTTTTCCATCTGATCTTCAATGGTTGCGGGCACGCCCCCTTGATAATTTTTGAGCCAAATCTTTTCCATTTTTCATCCTTTAAAATTGTATGAATAAATAATAATCGACTTATCTCTCAACGCAAAGGGCTGTCACAATATTTATGTAATTTTATATTTGGAACTAGCACTGAGATGTGTTATATCTGAAGCCTAATAGTTACTTTGGTCTAAGCGATTACCCACTTTTGACCTTTTTTTTGGAGTTTTTTTATGGCTGCTAAGTTGTACGTTGGAAATCTTCCTTACTCTGCTACTGAAGATGGACTTAAGAATCATTTTTCATCTGCTGGATCAGTTGCATCAGTGAAAATCATCATTGACCGCGAAACTGGAAGAAGCAAAGGCTTCGGTTTCGTAGAAATGGAATCAGATGATGGAGCACAATCTGCTGTATCTCAACTAGATGGTCAGGAATTCGAAGGCCGTTCTTTAAGAGTATCAGAAGCTAAGCCACAACCAGAGAGAGAATCTCGCGGTGGTGGATTTGGTGGCGGAAGATCAGGTGGCGGCTTCGGCGGCGGTGGTAACCGTGGCGGTGGAGATCGTGGACCTCGCGGCGGTGGCGGCGGCGGTAGATACTAGTCTCTAAATTTTTTTAGAATGCTAATCGCACCTATATAAAAGACGGCCCATTAATTTGGGCCGTTTTTTTTTACTTTTTTAAAGCGTAATTAATCTGATGAATAAACTTAACCTCGTTCTCAAAATCGATTACTACATCAATGACGATGGGAATTTAGTTTTCACTGAACAGTATCTTTTAAAAAGAGGGTATTGTTGCCAGAGCGGATGTCTCCATTGTCCATACGGTTACACAGATAAAGTTGATCCCAATGTACCTGCTGAATTTTGTTCTAACTGGTCTGATGAAAATTTCGGAGAAGAAGAATAATTACCCAAAAGGTGCCCCAAAAGGTGCCACCATACTTTTGGTTGCGCATTTGCAAAATAAAGGATCTAGTCTATTTCAGACTGCAATTGTTTCAAAAAACTTACCACAAAGTTGAACCGCCTTTTTGCTTCTATTTGTGCAGACTCAGTGTTCATTAATTCAACAACTCTCTTTAATTTTATTTCTATATGATCAATCGCAAATTGTTTGTCATTTAATACTCTATTTTGTGCAAATGGATCAGCAAATGAATAAAAGGGGCGATTGAGCTGAGTTGAAATCGAAAACAATCTTGCAAGCCCAATTGCACCTAAACCATCCAAACGATCTGCATCTTGAACCACCTTCGCTTCTATCGTTCTGGGAACAATATTAGCGCTAAAACTGTGAGCTTCAATTGCATGAGATATAGCTTTGTAATGTTCCGAAGGGTAAGAAATTTCACTTAAAAAGGATAAAGCATCGCTAGCTGCCAATTTAGATGCAGAAGCTCTCTCGGGGTGGTCTTTAGGCAGATTGACCAGATCATGCAACCATGCAGAGGGTAGCACAATTTCCATCTTGGCATTTTCTAATTGAGAAAGTCTTTTCGCTATTGAGACCACTCTTTTTACATGTGAAAGATCATGTGCCGGGTCTAGCTCGCCCAAAATGTTTTGTATTTTTTTTTCAAATAAAATTTCAAAATTGTTCATTTATATGCACCTGCGCAACCATTGGGTAGGTGGCACCTTTAGCTACAGGTCCACATCATAGAAAGTTACCAGACCAGTAGAAAGTGAATGGTATGCGGGAATAATCTTGATTTCACCAGATTTCACTTTTTGGCTTAAAATCGGTCCGACTGTGCGAAGTTGCTGAGAAACCTTGCGAGCATTGGATACGATGGAATTAAAAAGCGGGTCTCCAGGAAGGCTGCGGCACTCTTCGATAATTGGCATTATTTGCCATGAGATTCCTTTTACGTTTGGAAAGCTTTCGGGATTCATACAGGCCCTAAAAGCCCCACAATTTTCGTGTCCCATAACAACAATTAAAGGAACGCCTAGGACCTCTACAGCAAATTCTAAACTGCCTATAACGGCGTCAGATAAGACCGTTCCGGCAATCCTGCAAGTAAATAGGTCCCCGATTCCAACATCGAATACTAGCTCTGGGACAACTCTGGAATCAGCACAACTTAGAATTCCGGCAAAAGGGTATTGTTTCAGGTATTGAGAAAAAAGCGTTTCGTGACCCCGTTCCGGGTGGCTTGTATTACCAGTGGCGAAATCTTTATTACCTTTGACCAGAAGGTCGAAGGCTTCCTGCCACGTTTTCGCTTTACTCTTTCCTTCCGATGTAAATTTTGTTTCCACCATAAAGTTGATCCCGGTACCCTAAACGCACATTTGTATTGAACGCTAACATACACAATTCTTTATAATTTATCACTTCGAATAATTAGCCTTGTGCGACAGGACAAGTTCCCTTTATGAATGAATCCTTTTGTCTACGGGTTAGCCCTTTGATCTTAGCTTCTTTTTTCAAGGCCTCGCTTCTGGTTTTACAGGATTCAATATAAACAATTTCCTGAGGTCTATCACTTCTAAAAAATTTAGCCCCGCGGGTTTTCTCACCGGAATGTTCTTTGAAGCGCCTTTCAACATCAGTGGTGATCCCTGTATAGAGACGATTTTTTTCAGTGCGGATGATATAAACAAACCATTCATTTATTTTTGGCACTTACTTCCTTTCCATTCCAAGATTTCTGAATTCTTTTCTTAAATCATTTCTAAATAAACAAAAGGTTGCAAAACTTATTAATGCAATTACACTCATAACAATCTGATAATCGGGTATCTTGTAATAATTGTCCCAACCAAAACCAAAGAAAACCAGATCCCAAAGATAATGAAATAATATTAGCGAAAGCAAAGAAGCTCCATACATAAAACAAAGGGAAGCGTAAATACTCCATACAAAAATATCTATATAATTCACATATGTGCTGACTACATCAAAATGCCATAAAGAAAACAGAAGAGATGAAAGCACAATGCTGGCCATTGGTTTAAAGTATTGGCTAAGGCCCACCAGAATAATTCCTCTAAAAAAAATTTCTTCAAACGCTCCTACACTCATATTAAAGAAAAACTCGAAAAAAAATATTCCCCCGTCAAATGAATATCCAAACGTCAGATATCTGGCTAAGAAATACACCGGAATGATCAATAAAATATTAAAGAAAAATATTTCCTTTTTCCCTATAAAAAATTCACTCACAAATTCTTTATAGTGCTTCTGCATAAAAATTAAACCCAAAAAAGTCGCAAGAAAGCGAAAGCCCGAATGACTGGATTGCTCAACGATATATCTCCATTTCGTTGCCTGAGCTCCCTCAATTAAAGCTATGTTGATAAAATACTTCCAGCATTTATACAAAACAATGCCTAGAAATCCATATAATAAAATTGAAGGATTTTCTGAATAAGATTTTAATTTTGTATTAAATACATTTATCTGCACTGGCTTACGCCTCCAGGCTTACATAGGAAAACGTGCTCACATCGAAGAGTCCGCGGTCCGTAAGTTTTAATTTGGGAATGACCGGCAAGGCGAGGAAGGCCATCTGAATAAATGGTTCTTCAAGGGTAATACCAATTTTATGGTATTCAGTTTTTAATTTTTTAATTTCTTCAAAAATCTCATTACCTGTTTTTAAACTTAGCAGACCTGCTAACGGAAGTTCTAGCAATGCCGTCACCTTATCACCATCAATGACACAAAGGCCCCCGCCAGATTTTATCAATGCATTCGCTGCTACCACAATTTCTGATATGGTCTTTCCAACGATCATTAAATTATGAGAGTCGTGGGCAACAGAAGCGCCGATTGCCCCTTTTGTAAGACCAACCCCTTTTACCAGACCGAGAGCGGGCTTAAAATTATTACCATATCTTTCTATATTCACCATAAAATGAATATCATCGTGATCAAATTTTTTGCCGTCGTATTTTGCTATCAAATGATTAGTTACAATTTCATCTTTGATTATTTCAATAACGTTATAATTTCCCGGACGAAGTTTGTAATCAAAATCAGATTCCTTTAACAATTCTCTTTTGATTGTATTTTCTAATGGAGGTTCAGAGTTTTTCATTTTGACTTCTATCGACTCGTCTAGTTTTAAATCCTGAATTCGTTTTCCCGCAATAAAGACTTGTGCAATTTTTACGGTTTCCAGATCCTCCAATAAGACAATATCCGCCTGCTTTCCAGGTGCAATCAACCCCAGACGTTTTAATCCGAAATGTTTTGCCGCTGAATAAGATGAAAGCCTATAAGCAGTATGAACAGGCACCTTTAAGTCGCGGATCATTTTTTTTATCATGTAATTGATATGCCCTTCTTTTAAAATCTCATAAGGATTTCTGTCGTCAGTGCAGAGCAGGCACTGGGTAGAATTGAAATCTGTTACAAGCGGAGCAAGTGTTTTTAAATTCTTTGCAACCGATCCTTCGCGAATAATGAGGGCCATCCCTTTTTGGAGTTTTTCCTTTCCCTCTGAAGCACTCACCGTCTCGTGGCAGTTCTGGATGCCAGCTGCGATATATGCATTGAGTGCCTTTCCCCGAAGCATCGGACTGTGACCGTCAAGATTTAAATCAGAATACTCTTCAATCTTATCTAAAACCTTTTCATCAGCATTTATAACTCCAGGAAAATTCATCATCTCTGCAAGTCCTAACACATTAGGATGAGCTTTGTATTTTTTCATCTCAGACAGTTTAAACTCCCCCCCATTGCTCTCGAAGCCCGGAAGAGCGGGAACACAGGAAGATGTCTGCACAAAAAGATTCTGATGCATAAGATCCGAACAACGAAGAAACCACGAAAATCCTCTGTCGCCCATGACATTGGTTATTTCATGAGGATCGCAAATTGCAGTGGTCGTTCCGAGAGGAAGTGTCATTCGTTCAAATTCAAATGGATTCATCATTGATGATTCAATATGAAGGTGGCCGTCAATAAAGCCAGGAACAGCTGTCAACCCCAATCCGTCAACGACTTCAACGGCCTTTGAATCAGTGTATTCCGGACCGATACCGGCGATTGTCTTTCCAGAAATCACAATTGCAGAGTCTAAAACTTCGCCATTTATCAGGTCGAGTATCTTAATATTTTTTATCAGAAGATCTGCCGGCTCATCACCGCGTGCGACGGCTAAAACTTTTTGAAGCTGCTGTCTGTTTAATGTCTGTGTTCTTTTTTGGGCGAGAGACATAATTTTATCCTGTTCTTTATTTTAACTGACTGATCAATTCATCAAACATTGGGCGAGCCGCCAGCCCCTGCTGAAAATCCCCGTTGAACATAAATACAAATATCAATGGCGAATTATTTTTTCGACCTAAATAGCCCGCAAGTCCGACAACTCCATCAAGATAGCCTGTTTTGGCACGGACCAGGGTCTGTTCCGAATTTTTATTTTTCATCCTGTTTTTCAGAGTCCCATCAATACCGGCAATCGGAAGCCCGGCAGAGAATTCTGGGAACAACAAGAAATCATTTTTAATCGCGTTTAAAACTATGGCCAGCTGTTTTGCAGAAAAACGATTATCTTTGGTGAGACCTGACACATTTTCTAGAATATAATCTTTTCGTTCGAATCCAATGCCATCCATATATTTTTTAATCTGCTCTATTCCGTCCTTCATCTTTGCGGGAACAGCTCCTGCTTCTGCCGCTAAATTTTTGGCGAGCATCTCGGCAACAAAATTATTGGAAAACTTGAGCATGTCAGAGGTGATCTCATTAAGACTTTTTGATGGCGCAACGGCAGCGGTATTCCATCCCTCGTTGCAGCTGGATATTTTAACTTTGCCTTTTAGATTAATTCCACGCTGCTTTAAAAACTCTTTTAAATGCATGCCTATCCACAAATTGGGGTTTGAAATACTTTTGTAAATAACCGCTTCGCTCGCGTCAGCTGAAATTGTCCCGTTTACTATAATCTTATCGTGGTCCCCGACTTTCAATCTCGAGGCTTCCAGATTTTTTACGCCAGACCTGGAAACAGTTTTAACTTTATTTTCCAGTTCCAGATAATCACTAACCGGATCAAGAACAACTTTAGCTGCCGCCCCGGCAGTATCTCCGGGACGAACAAATATATTTGCACTATTCCAGTTAAATGAAGTGGCGGAGACAGGCGCATCAAAGGCACGGTCAACTCTTACCGAATCTCTTCCGGCATCATAAAGTTCATCATCAAACCTGGTGGCATCGACAATTAAATCGCCATTTATCATTTTGAGTTCTGTTCTTGTCAGCTCATTCACCAGAAACCACATTTTTTCGGATACAAATGCGGGATCTCCGCCGCCCTTAAGACATAAGTCTCCTTCGAGCGTTCCCGCTTTAATCAGATTTTTTATCATCAATCTGGTTTCAAATTTTTGATTGAGAGGAAAAATATTTAACACGGCTGCTCCAGTGACAATTTTAGTCAGAGAAGCCGGAACCATCAATTTTCCGCCGTTGAGATTGAATATTTCCTTTCCGTCGTCTTCCACGATCAGGCCCAGAGTATTTTCATTAAAGCGATGTTTTTTTATAATATTTTTCAAAATATTATTTAGGCTTTCAGCGTAAGTCGGCGAAGAAAGGACCATTAGGAAAAGTATTAAAAATTTCATAGAAATCTCTTGGTTTGTTGAGCCTAATTTAGTTTAATATTTTAGCTTTAATTTTAAATCTTTCACAAGGAGATTGTATGAGAAGAATCATTTCAATCACAATGACTGTCGCAACATTATTTACAACATTTAATACTTTCTCGGCTGAGAAGTTACGTTTAATAGGTGATCAAAACTTTGCTACTGGTGAAAAATTTAAAGAGACTGAAATAGGAGGTCTTTCAGGACTGGCTTATGATTCAAAAAAGAATAGGATTCTGGCAATCAGCGATGATCGAAGTGCCACCAACGATGCGCGTTTTTATGAATTTGAATTTAAGCTGAACGAAAAATCTTTCAGTGTTTCGCCGGTTGATGTCATTACAATTAAAAATAAGGAAGGCAAAGCTTTTCCAAAGGGCTCAATTGATCCTGAAGATATAGCTATTTATAACGAAAGCCTGCTTATCCCTAGCGAAGGATGGATAAACAAAGAGCCGCCAATTAATCCTGAAATTTTTGAATTCACCAGAGATGGCAATTTCAAGAGCAATCTGGAAATACCTTCTAAATTTAACCCGCTTGCCGGCAAAGAAGGCAAGGCCGGTATAAGAGACAATCTGGGCTTCGAAGCAATGACTGTTTCAAAGGACGGCAGGTCTGTTTGGGTCGGCGTCGAAGAAGCCTTATTTCAGGACGACCGTGTTTCCGGACCTAGATATGCCAGCGTTTTACGACTGATTCAATTTAAAGATTTGAAACCCTCTAAAGAAGTTGCCTATCAGCTGGATAAAATACCGGGCATATCTGTAGCGGGATTAACCGTTGGTGAAACCGGACTTTCAAGCATGATCGCAATTGATGATTCAATATTTTATTCTATTGAGCGCAGCTATATGCCCTTAGTGCGTAAAAACGTGATTAGACTTTATAAATTTACAATCACCGATAAAACCACAGACATTTCTAAAATGGATTCAATAAAGGACGGTAAGAATATTGTAACCGTTGAGAAGGAATTAATCGCCAATCTGGAGGATTTTACTTCTACTATGGGCGATAAGTTTCAGTCAGTGGATAATATTGAGGGCATGTGCCTGGGACCTAAGCTCGCCAATGGCCACAATACCTTGTTGATGGTGAGTGACAATAACTTTAAGAAAAAGCAGCGCACGCAGTTTCTTGCCTTTGAAATCGTACCTTAATAGATAGACGATTTCCCGGAGGAAATCGTCTAGTTTTTAGACAGCTTCTATATTTTATACATTCGAGTGCTTCTAACCCCCCAACATGCCGGGACTGATTCTGGCACTCTCTTTGCTTTATATACCCACAAGCAACTTAAAAAAGAGAGTAAGCTATGAAATCACTATTTATCACATTCATCGCATTAATAAGCTTTAATTCACAAGCTAATATTGTATGCCATACACCAAGATCAAATAAGGTTTTTGAAATTAAAGACACAAGAGTTACATTTTTTAATGAATTCGACGAGTCTGCAAAAAGAGAACTTGCTTCAGTATTATCTCGTTCAAAATCATCAGAAAAAGGTGTGACTAAAATCGTAGAATTTGAAAACCAAAAGCATACAATCCACATTGAAGATGCAAAGAATTTTTCTGATTCAGATGACTATATCATTATCAAGGCTAAATCTGGCCATGAAGTGACATACCCGCTTAGCTGTCAAAATAAATAATTTTTCGCTTGTCCCCCCCAAGCGACAAATACAAAAGCCTTGCTTTTCCCCAAAAAAAAGTGAGGCTTTTATTCCCAGGACGGGATGTATGTCTGCGAGAGGCAGGAGCCGAAGCAGACCTTATTTAGAAAATGAGGAGTAATGATCCGTCGTCCAGAGCTTCAATTTTTAAATGATTTTCATCATCGATCAAAACAGCTCCAAAGGAATTTATTTTTTTGCCATTAATTAATACGCTACCTTCAAGATTGAGAACTGAGCACGGTCGGCTCACTTCAGTCACTTCTTTTTGATAGATATTCCCTTTTTTCATATTGAGCAGGAATAAATGAAAATGAGGATGCTCGCATAATTCGCTCAGGCCTTCTTTATCAAAAAGATGGTGCCTGATTCTGAAAAAATCCTGACAGTTTGAAAATTTATCAAAATTTATGACATCAAGAGATTTCTCAACATGTAATTCTCGGCCAATTCTGTCCCAGTCCCAGACCCGATAAGTGATTCCTGAATTTTGCTGAACTTCTGCCAGTGTTATATTTTGTCCGATGGCATGAATGCTTCCGGCTGCGACATAAAAAAAATCGCCACGTTTAACCGGATAGAAATTTAAAAGTTTATCAACGGGTTTTTTTTGTCCAAGCGTTTCTTTTAATAATTCTTTAGTGACATGAGATTTTAATCCAAGATAAACGCCTGACCCCTCTTCGGCTTCCAGCACAACCCAGCACTCTGTTTTTCCCTGAGAATTTTCATGAAATTTTGCATACTCATCCCCCGGATGAACCTGAATGGAGAGGACGTCACTGGTATCAATAAACTTGGCGAGATAAGGCAAATGATCTTCACAAATCTCGAGGGTCTCGCCAATTGGCTCGGTCTCACCAACTGATTGAAGGCCCTTCATGCTTTCTAATTTTTGGCCTCCCCAGATCTTCCGCACTATTTTAGGGGTTAATTCTTTAATCACATTTATCCCTGATAAATATTTATATCCACTAAGAGTTGGCACTATTCTCTCAATGTCCTGACGAGTTTTCAAGGCGATGGCCAGAATTGCCTTCATTTTTCACTTATAATTTAAAATAGTCCTATGAAAAAACCGGTTCCGACCCTCTATTTATTTAACAACATCTTTTACCCGCAGACCATCATTCCTCTGTCTGTGAGCGATTCAAACTCTAAGGCAATGCTGATGGACTGCTATGAACATAGCACTCACATAGCCTTGTATCATCCTCATAGTCGCTCCAAGGGCATCGGCACACTTGGAAAAATACTTTTGGTAGACCACAATCCTGACGGAAGCCTGAGTGTTGTAGTACAGGGACTGGTTCGTATTAAATTGCTAAACATGGAGGTACAGGAACCGCACCCCCTGTACCAGATCGAAGATTATTTCGACATAGATGAAAAGGGCCAGACGCTGCTTGACTCTCCTATCGAGCGCCTTCACAGCGTTCTGGAACATTGGCTTAACCGTCACGTCAATTCCGCCAGAGAGCGCGAACGTTTTATGAAAGACATGAGTTCACCTGCAAAGCTCATCAATAATCTGTGCATGTTCATGATTAAGGATATAGAACTCAAACAAATATTTCTGGAAAGTACCTCGCTTCTAGACCGGGTGCGAATGATGAATGCTTTACTGATTGGAGATACGCCTGATACGGAGGATATCGAAATGTGCGAGGCGATCAAAAACTTTGAGCGCCTCGATAATGATCATTACAAAAATGCCAGCTGAACAAATTTAGAAAACTGTAAAAAGAAAGTTAATCAAGTATAGTCCGAGTCCTGAAATAACGGGAATGCAAAGATTGTCATCGACGAACTGAGAACAAAGCTCAGAAACCGCCCCAATAATTCCTGCCAATATTGAAAAAACCAATAGGTTCATACTTGGACTGGCATGAATGAGTCCGTAAACCAGAGTCACAATATAACAAACAGAGAATGCTGCAATTGTCCCCTGCAGAGATTTGTTGGGAAGAATTTTGTCGCGCCCGTAAAGAATTCCGCAAAATGAAGCGATTGGATCAGCAAATATTAAAAATAAAATTGAAAGAATCGCAATTCTTTCCGGAAAGAAGAAAAGTGAAAGAGAAACACCAAGAGCATAAAACGGCATTCCGCTTATAGAGTTTTTTTCTGACTCTCTCATGATAGGTTTCATGAAAATCATTAAGAATTGATTTAATTTTTCATTGCGAAGTCGGCTGAATTCAAGCAAAAACGAGCAACCAGCGAAGATCAAAAGAAAGATGGCGACGTCTTCCACTAAAAAACCTGATTTGTAATAAACAGTGAGGCCGATAAGTCCGGTGGCCATATGCCAAAGTTTACGAGTTATGTGCAGGTCAGTTCTTAAACGCAAGGGCGACGAAACTCTGATTTGTGAAAGAAGGGCTTGTCCCATGAACGGCTCCTGTGGATCCAATAACCAAGTGAGATGGTCATTTATTCAATTCAAGTACCTAATAAGAGGTATAGCTTACTAGCTGACGAAAAATAAGTAAATCTCTGTGCATTAATTACAATGATGTGGTTCCAGCTACTAAGCACTTTTTTGCATTACATTCTGATAGTTTTCTTCCTATAATAGGTTAAATATCTGCTAAGATGGTGGATCAGAGTTAAGAAGAGGATGGAATCTAGTGTCTACACTAAATGATCAATTTAGCTTAAATAGCGAATTTCAGTCGCATTTAGGTGCTCAAGGGCGTCAGAAAATATGGGCCATTGGCGGTGGTAAGGGGGGCGTTGGAAAAAGCCTTGTTACGGCTAATTTAGCTATATGCCTGGCCCTTATGGGACATAAGGTTGCCGCCATTGACCTGGATCTTGGTGGAGCTAATCTCCATACCTGCCTGGGCGTTCCTATACCTGAAAAAACTCTCTCAGATTATCTTTCAAAAAAAGTGAGAAGTTTAAACGAACTGCTTACTCCAACCGCCATAAATAATTTATTCATAATCAGTGGTGCTCAGGACGATTTAGGAATAGCTAACCTAAAACAAATGCATAAAGCCAAGTTACTTAACCAACTTGGCGATTTGCCTGTTGATTATGTTCTGCTGGATCTTGGTGCAGGGACAACTTTCAACACTATCGATTTTTTTATTTCAGCTGACCAGGGAATTATCACCACTCTTCCCGAGCCGACATCTATTGAAAACTCTTACCGCTTTATTAAATCTGTTTATCACAGAAAACTTAAAATGGCGGAAGAACTTCTGGAAATCGGTCCTTTAATTGATCAGGCAATGAATGCAAAGATTTCTCAAAACTCTACGCCGGCCGATCTTATCAATCGTGTAATCGAGATCAATCCGATTGTCGGTCAGAAACTGCGTTCAGAAATAAACAAACTACACCCACGATTAATCATTAATCAAGTACGGACTCAAGCCGATATTGATATTGGTTTCTCTATGAAACTCATTAGTAAAAAATATTTCGGAATTAATCTCGATTACGTTGGCTATCTCGATTACGACGCCACTGTATGGCAGAGTGTGAAGAAGAGAAAACCTTTATTAATGGAATTTCCTAATTCAGCGCTTGTGAATAATTTTGACCGGATTATCCATCGATTGTTGAATATAAACTAAGCAGTACTGGAATGAAAATTTGATGAGAGCAGAAGTAAATATGAGCAGCAGTGATTTAAAAAACTATTATGAAGTCTTGGAAATTCCTTCGACAGCAAGATCGGAAGAAATCTATCATAGTTACCAAAGAGCGAAATCGGCTTACTCTTCCGACTCGCTGGCGCTATACTCGCTAATGAGCCCTGAAGAATGCCGAAATGTACTCGAGCTGGTAGAAGAAGCTTATTCTATTCTCTCAGACCCGATGAAAAGAAAACGCTATGATGAAGCCCGCGGAATTAACCGCGAATACAATGCCCTAAACTATAATGCTCTATCCGATCGCGTCGCTCCGGCGAGAGGCGAATCTGTATATAGCGGCAATAGCAATAGTACAAATCCTTCTGTAAGCTCAATGCTTCGTGAAGAATTCACTTTGAATTCCCAGTCAAGCGCTCCGATTTCAACCGGGGAAATGTCACCTAAAGCGGCACAAACTCTATCAAATACCACCAATGTCACCAAGCTGGTCACGCAGAAGCGATTTGCTCTTGATTACGTTGTAAACGTGACCTTCGAAAGAGAAATAGAAGATGCAACCGAATTTACAGGTGAATTACTCCGCAAAATACGCGAATACAAAAGTGTTGACCTTGAACGCCTAAGTGATATGACTAAGGTCTCAAGACTTTATCTTCAGGGTATCGAAAGTGAAGACTACGATAAGCTACCTGCTTCAGTTTACGTTCGCGGATTTGTATTCCAGTACGCGAAGTGTTTAAAACTAAAACCGGAAGTTGTTGCCAATTCTTACGTCGCCCGGATGAAAAAGTTAAAACCTTAAAATAAGTAGTAAGCGCGTGAACACTCCAGATGATACTAATGAGCAAATAGATCTTGCTGACCAGGCTGACCAGGACGAATTTCTAACTATCACAATCACAAATGAAGACCGTGAAAATTATAAGCGCCTTGACCAGTTTCTGGCAGAAAAAGCAGCCGGGCATTCGCGTACTTTTTTAAAGAACCTTTTCACTAAAGAGCAAATTATCGTAAGCGAAGACTCACCTCTTCCGCATCCAACTTTAGAATTAAAAAAAATGCCTCCGGCCAGAACCATTATTGAAATACTTGTTCCGGCGCCAATCGTTGCGACCGCTGAACCGGAAAATATTCCACTTGAAATCCTTTATGAAGACGAACACCTTTTGTTCGTCAACAAACCTGCTGGCATGGTCACCCATCCTGCACCAGGAAATTATTCCGGAACATTAGTAAACGCCGTTTTGTACCACTGCAAAGACTTAAAAGGCATTGGCGATCAAAAGCGTCCCGGAATTGTACACAGGCTTGATAAGGGAACCAGCGGAGTCATGGTCATTGCCAAAACTCAGGCTTGCCACGAAGGTCTTGTCCTTCTTTTTTCAACTCATAACATTGAACGCATGTACGAAGCTCTGGTTATAAAAAACCGCTGTCAGTCCTATGGGACGGTGGAAAGCCTTTTAGGAAGAGATCCGCACAACCGCCTCAAAATGAAAAACAGCGGAACACGCGGCAAAACAGCAATCACTCATTACAACGTTCTTGAAATTTTTGACCGCCATCTGCATATGGAATTTAAACTTGAAACAGGCCGTACACATCAAATACGCGTACATTGTGCTGATTCATTAAAAATGCCGATCATTTGCGATTCAACTTATAGTTCAAAAAATGAACACATGATGAAGCTTGGCCCGGCCTATAAAGAAATAATCGGTGACTACCCACATCCATTTCTCCACGCAAAAATCCTGGGTCTTGTACATCCAATTACAGGTCAAAAATTGCGTTTTGAAGTTCCTGCACCTAAACTATTCCAAGATGTACTGGAATATTCGCGAAAGACTTTAAAAAGAGATTAGACAGAGAATCTGATGTCACAACAAAAAACAGTTTTTGAAAAAGAACTTCCTCGTGGTCGATTCAAGGTTTTTAGTGAAAAACCTGAATTTGAATTTGTTCGTGTGAAACAAACCCACTCCTCAATTGTGCTTCCTAAGGAAAATTGCAATGAAATTGAAGCAGATGGCATGGTGGGAAGCTCTTCTGTCCCCATGGCCATACTGACGGCTGACTGCCTGCCGGTTGTCCTTTTAGGCGAAAGAGATCATGCCTTTGTTCATGCCGGCTGGAGAGGCCTGCATAACGAAATATTGAAAGATGAACGAATCAAAAAAATAAAACCAATATATGCCTTTATCGGCCCGCATATTAGCGTTGACGTGTACGAAGTCCAGCCGGATTTTAAAAACAATTTTAAAGAGCTTAAAGCTTTTATCGAAATAGGAGGAAAACTCTTCTTTGATTTGTCGGTAATAGCAAAAAAACAACTTGAAGCAACATATCCGGGCATTAAAATTGAGGAATCGGGAATCTGTACTTTTAGCGATGAACGTTTTCACAGCTATAGAAGAAATAAAACTAACCAGAGAAATTGGAACATTTATATCCCCTAATTGGAGTTTGAAACTATGAATTCAAGTCACAAATCAATTTATCGCGATAGCAGCCTTAACAGCACAATCATCATTTTTATTCTGAGTGCCTTAATGTTTGGCTTCGCCGTTTATCTGACTCAGCACTATTTTGCATTGAAATTTCCGACAGGGTTGGAAGCTGCTTCCATGTGCAATGTAAACCAGTTTTTTAACTGTGATAAGACTACATTGTCGACAGCCTCCAATATTGCAGGCGTGCCCATTTCTATTTTTGGGATTATTATTGCTTTGTTGACGATGGCGGGATTAATTTTTAAAAACCGTGATTATGAACGAACAGTTTATTTTACATTGTTTGTTAACTTTGTCGGGTGCCTTGGCCTTTTTCTCTATTCATTATTTATACTAAAAGGCCTTTGTCCATTTTGCACTCTATATTATATCGCTTCTGGACTGGCGCTTTTTTATTTTTACAAAAAAAGCGAGACAGTTAAACCTGCCCCAGCTTATATCGCATTGTTTGCAGTAATTGTTTTAGCTGCAAGCGGGCTGACTAAAATGAATATTGACTCAAAATCTGCAGCACAAAGTGCAGTAGCAGATGATATCATTAAACTGTTCTATGCAGAACCTGACTTAGGAACTCCTAAAATTACTTCTGAATTTAGAATTGCCCACGCTGAAAATGCACCGATCAGAATGGTTATCTTTTCAGATTTTGAATGCCCTGCCTGTAAAATGCTTTCGGAGTTAATGCCTCCGATAGTGGCCCGCTACCAAGGCAAAATTGACATTCAGTATTTCTATTACCCACTGGATAGCAGCTGTAACCCTTCAATGACCAGACCACTTCATCAGTTTGCCTGTAAAGCTGCCTATGCAGCAACTTGCATGCCTGCAGCTGATTTTGCAAAAGTTCATGATGAAATTTTCAACCACCAGGATAAATTTGAAGCTGGATTTCTTGATGATTATATTAAAAAAAATAAGCTGGAAGCTTGCGTTGTTGACCCAAAAACAAAAGAGAAAGTTGTGGCGTTGATTAAGGCGGCAGACCCTTTTAATATTCAGTCCACTCCGACTTATTTAATTAACGGAGTAAAAATCGAAGGGGCCCGTCCAACAGACCAGCTATTTGCCATCATGGATGAAATCCTCAAGCGCGCAGGGAAATAAAATCTTTTATGAGCAAGGCAAGACCAGAAATTCCTGTTTTAGATCTGCCCATCATCGAGACCCATTTTCATCTCGATATGTTGAAGGCATTGCCCCGTGATGAAATGGTGGCTAAAACGCGTCATCACAATATTGAAAAGATGATAACTATTTCTACTTCAGCAAATAATCTGGATGAAGTTATTTCGATCTGTGAGAATTATCCTGAGATTTATTGCACACAGGGACTGCATCCTCACGATGGCAAAGAATGGAATGAGGATGTAAAGGCCCACGTACTAAAAAATCTCAAAGACCCACTTAGAAATAAAAAAATTGTGGCCATTGGTGAAATCGGACTGGATTTTTATTATTCCAAATCTCCAAGAGAAGAGCAGATAAATGCCTTTGAAGAGCAATTGCAGATCGCAGTGGATTGTAATCTGCCAGTTGTCATTCACTCCCGCGATGCTGATATTGAAACAATGGATGTACTAAAAAATTTCAGCAATTCGTTGAAGCGAAAGGGAGTCATTCACAGTTTTACTTCAGGCCTTGATCTTGCGAAATTTGCACTTGCAGAAAATTTCTATCTAGGGTTTAACGGAATCATTACTTTTAAGAATGCACAAAATGTCAGAGACGCCTTGAAGATAACTCCGCTGGATAAAATTCTGTTGGAAACAGACGCTCCTTTTCTGACGCCAGATCCTTATCGTGGAGTTGAAAATGCTCCTTATTATCTGCCTTTTATTGCAGCAAAAGTTGCAGAAGTAAAAGAAGTTCCTATTGAGACGGTATTGAAACAAGCCTACTTGAACAGCAAGCAACTTTTTAAGTTTTAAATCAGCGGATAAAGGCTTGCGATAGCCTCATTATCGTAATTAGTTATTGAAGCCACTCCGGAATAGCCCATTATACTTGAAGTCAATTTATCAAATTGATGATCCATGCCAAGTAGATGCCCAACTTCGTGTGCAATTGTTTTTTGAAGGGACGCCCTTTCTTCCAGAATGTATCCGCCCTTTTCATTTTCTTTAACCCAGATCATAACGTCCGAATCAATAAATTTTCCCTGAAAAGTATCCGCAATAGACATGGTGGAACCGGGATTCATAATTTTTCTGCTGTACTCCGTCTGATAATTTCTGACGGTATAAATGCAATGGGTATTTAAATCATTGAACGGAGGATAGTAAAGAAGTGTCTTCGTTTTGATTTTCAATCTTCCGTTTAATGTTGTACTCCACTGCGATATTCCCTTTCGATAAATTCCATCCAGTGCAGCTGATTGAGCACCGCAGATGTTAATCTGCAGCTCTTCGGCCTGATCCCAAATAACTTTCACACCTGGTCCATAAAGATATTTAAAATTTGAAGAAGCTTTTCCAATCGGCTGCTGATTGCTTTTCTTGACGAATGTAAAAGACAATAAAACCCTTCCGATTTCATTTACTGATGTAATGGCAAGAATTGAAAAAGCATCTTTTGTTTGTTTTTGGCTGTAGTGGATGGCCTTCAGATCATAGGTTCCGCTCGGAGTCTGCAAGCTGATCAGATCCATCTTTCCGGCATTTTGCTTAAAAGATAAATCGATTTTTTCAGATTCACTTGAATATAAATATTCATTTCCATCTTTTTTGAATTTGTAAAAACTTTTCTTAAATTTGGTTTCATCCTCTTTAGCCGCTTCATTTCCCGATTCAATACTGCGTTCTACGTCCTCTGCTTCAACCAGCACCTCTTTTTCAGTAAACTGATAAATTGATGCCAGCGTGTATTCATTCAAATCAGAGAGCGAATCGATTGATATAAAAGATTCTTTTTCAAAAGAACTTCCGGCAACCAGGTTGATGGGGTCCCCCTTTACAAAAACAGTGCGAAGAAACGTACGCGATTGTATCTCGGGCGAGCTTTCGCTATTTTTCCCGCAGGCAACTAATGTAATTGCTGTAATTAAAAACGCGACGCTAGCTTTTGACCAATTCATGGCAATTTTCCTAAAGAGTGTTAATAAAGAGATTATAAAGAAATCATGCGAAGTAAGCTTAAGATCCGGTAATATCTTCATGAATTTTGTGCTGTCTAATGTTTAGACACATTGGCAGGCAAAAAAAAGCCCACATATTTCTATGTGGGCCATATAAGAGATTTAAATTAAAGAAATATTATCCGCCGATTGTTGCAATCAATGAAGCAATCAGAAGTGAAACAACTGACATAACTTTAATTAAAATAGCTACACCAGGTCCAGATGTATCTTTGAACGGATCACCAACAGTATCGCCAACAACAGCAGCTTTGTGCGTGTCAGATCCTTTTGGGTGACCTGGAATTCCACCTTTTTCGATGAATTTTTTGGCATTATCCCAAGCTCCACCGGCATTTGCCATGAATAGAGACATAGTCGCTCCAACCGCTAGAGATCCTGCAAGCATCCCTGTAAGAGCTTGAGGTCCCATTGCAAAACCAACTACAACTGGAGCTAAGATTGCGATCATACCTGGCAGGATCATTTCTCTTAGAGCAGCTTTCGTTGCGATATCTACAATTTTACCAGCTTCTGGTTCTGCTTTACCTTCTCTTAGACCTTTGATCTCATTGAACTGACGAGCGATTTCAACAACGATTGCCTGAGCAGCTTTACCTACCGCAGTCATTGTAGTTGCACCAACAAGCCATGGAAGAATTGATCCGATAAGAATACCAAGAAGAACTCCAGAAGAAGTTAATTCAAGTGACATTTTAGCAAGTCCTGCAGTTTCACGAACGTGGTTAACTTCCATTGTGAATGCAGAGAAAAGTGCAAGCACTGTAAGAATAGCTGAACCGATTGCAAATCCTTTTCCGATAGCTGCAGTAGTGTTACCTACAGCATCTAACTCATCTGTAATATCACGAGTTGCTTTTCCAAGACCTGACATTTCAGAAATCCCACCAGCGTTATCAGCGATTGGCCCGTAAGCATCTACAGTCATAACAACTGCTGTACCGGCAAGCATACCAACTGCAGAAAGTGCAATTCCATATAGACCTAAATATCTATCTGCAATCCAGGCTGCAGCTACAACTAATAACATTGGGATTGCAGTTGATTCCATACCAACAGCAAGACCGCGGATAACACCTGTACCAGCACCAGTTTTTGCTGCTTCAGCAGTTAAACGGATTGGTTTACCGGCAGTGTAATACTCAGTGATAAGACCGATAAACATACCACCGAAAGCTCCGGCAGCTAAAGCGACTGTTACACCTTGAGAAATTCCAAACATTGGAACTAAGAGGTATGAAGCAATAGTTAAAATAATTGGTGGAACTATTAAAGCGTTTCTTAAAACTGTTGCTGGTGTTGAGTTTTTAAACATACGAGCAAGGAAAATAACGACAATTGAAATCATCATTCCAAGTGCAGAAAGTAAAAGAGGAATAGTAACACCAGCAAGACGAGCAGCTACTTCATCAGATGCTGTAATTAAATTAGCAAGTCCAGCAGCTGGAATTGTTAAAGCGATGGCCATAGCAGCAACAATAGCAGCAACCATTGATTCATAAATATCAGCTCCCATACCTGCAACGTCACCGACGTTGTCACCGACGTTATCTGCGATTACACCCGGATTACGTGGATCATCTTCAGGAATATTTTCGACAACCTTACCAGCGATGTCTGATCCTACGTCAGCAGCTTTTGTATAAATACCACCACCGATACGAGCGAATAGGGCGATTGATGAAGCACCAACTGCAAATGAATGAAGGATTGTTGCTAGAGATGCTGAATCCTTAAACATGACGTAGATTGTTCCTAGACCAATTAGTCCAAGAGAAGCTACAGCAAGACCCATAACCGCTCCACCATCTAGTGCAACTAGAAGTGCTGCTGATTTTGATCCCGTAGAAGCTGCTTGAGTTGTACGAACATTAGCATATGTAGCCGCTTTCATTCCGGCGAATCCCGCTAGAAGTGAAAGGAATGCTCCCGAAATAAACGATACTGCTGCAATCATTCCTAGCGCATACCAAAGAGCTGCTGCTACTACGATTGAGTAAACGAAAAGAACTTTGTACTCACGAACTAAGAAGGCCATTGAACCTTCACGAACGTAAGAAGCGATTCTTTCCATCGTTTCGTTTCCACCTGGCTGAGCTTTTACACGAATGTAAAAGACTACGGCGATTAATAAACCAAAAACTCCAATGTAGATTGGAGAATTGATGAGTGCTGCACTAAACATTGCTGCTCCTAAGTTTGATATAATTTCTGTTTAAATTAGAATACTTAAGGTAAACGAAAAAAAGCAATTTCGTCAAGGTTTACGCGTGGCAAAACTACAATTTTGAAGCTCTTTCTCAAAAGCTGCCTAGACTGCATAAAAAAACGCAGCCGAAGCTGCGTTTTATGAATTAGTTTTTTATTGGAAATTTTCTACCAGCACCTGTGACTGGTTGTCTTTTGTTGTAGTGTTCGCAGCGCCTGCATTATTCGGGTAGAGAACCAGAAGTTTTGCACTTCCACTTCCGCGCTTCATTGAAAGTCTTTCCAGATCGTTTGCACCAACAGTTACTTTCTCAGGCATATCATAGAACGCAAAAGCATTCTCACTGATGCTTATGCTCTGCCATTTCTCACCATGATTTCCTAGAAAGTCGTCAGCGTTTTCATCAGCTTCAAGATTTGAAACGGCAACCTTAATCCCGATGCTTCCTTTTTTATCTGTAACTAATTTTGAAATATCTGCTTCAATGACTGCCACACTGGCGTGATCATAAAATTTCATTTCACCTGCATCAAGAAGTGCCGGAATATAATTTTCCTTAACAGTCGTAGGATTTGCTTCAAACTCTGCTCTGATCTTTCTAGCCGCAGACGCATCCAGTAACAATGAAGCAAAGACATCAGCAGTAACGCCGCTTAAATAACTAGCTCTGATACCAACTAATTCAAGATCTGCAACCCCATCGTGGTCAGAGTCGATCTGAAGAGTGATATCACATGGCTGCCACATTGTAAGTGAATCGAAAAGCTTCACTCCAACCTGGAGAACTTTCTTTTCAACGCCTTCAACTTCTTTATCTACGATTCTGATACCTGCCGCTTCAAGATCGCAAGTAGTGTTCTTAGAAAAATTGAATGGTGGTGTAAGGACTTTTCTTTCATCAGTTCCAAGTAGATTGAAAACCAAAGCGTCGCCGCTGTTTTGTCCTTTATTTGTCAAAGTTAAACGAACAAGCGTTCCCACTTTATCATCTTCTGAATTCGTCATCGTTAAGAAATCAGAAGCTGAGATATTGGTTACTTTGTTTAAAACCGCAAGGAATGGAAGATTAATTTTTTCAGATCCATCGCCTGACTGAAGAACAACAAATCCATCCGATTCAATGCTGGATTGCTCATCATCTGCTCTCTGAAGAGTAAAATCGATATTAATTTTTTTAGAACTCTTCGCTTTTATCTTGAACGATCCTGGCAATGAAACTTTGATATTTTTCCCGCTTAATGAACGAGATGTAAAAACTACATCTTTTTCAGAGAAGTTTGTAAGCGTTACTGCTTTTGAAACTGTCTTATTGGATGAAACCGATACTTCTCCCAGAGAAAGCGTCGCTGGCATTGCAATGACCTGTGATTTAAAAGCCTGCTCTACCTGAACTCGTCCTGACCCCTGAAGCGATACAGGAACATGAACTGCGCCTTTCATCATAATCTTTGTATTATTTAAAACTTTTGCTTTTAACTGAGCAACAGTCAGAGTCGGGAAAGCCTGCTTTAAAAGGGCCATGACTCCCGCAATATGAGGTCCAGACATAGAAGTTCCGCTAAATTGAACACCTTCTTTACCTGATCCCATTGCTGCTGAAATGACGTTGGCACCAGGGCCTGCAATTTCAGGTTTAATTAACGAATCAAGTGAACGCGGACCGCGAGAAGAGAAATCTGTAATCGTGTCGATCAAATCATTGCGTGTAATAACTCTTCCCGGTGAAAAGTTAATAGAAACCGCAGCATTATTTTTCAAAGCTTCTTTCATTTTAGCGCCAAGAGCTTTTGTAACCATGATCGCTGGAATATCAAAATGACCTTCGCCACCCATTTGAATAGGATTTCCATCCTGATTGTTGGCAACGACAGCTCCTGAAGCTCCAAGAGTAACAGCTATTTTGAATTTTTCCGCGAATGAAACTCCGCCACGGTCTATAAGTGCAACTTTTCCTTTTACAGCTGTCTTTACTTCTTCAGCAATTGGATCAGCTCCATTACCGATAAAGATCAATGAACCGCTGATGTGACTTTCTGAAGCCGGTGTTGTTATGTTTCCTTCAATCGCTTCTACTAAAGATGCATTCTCATCACCGATTTTTAATTCAACGGCATTAATTGAAATATTCTGTGGCATATCATCGATTGCAGCAGCTACTGAAATAGCATCATCCGCAGTTGAAGGAGCGCCAACGATATAAGGATTATCCCCAGAGTTACCTGCCGAAGCAACAACAACGGTTCCACCCCTTGTCAGGTTTTTAACTGCTTCAGAATAAAGAATTTTTGGTTTTCCGTATCCACCACCAAGACTTAGGTTAACAACATCCAGACGATTTTCCGGATTTGCACTCTCAGTTGTGTCAGCGGCATATTCCAGCGCCTGGATAACTACAACGTCAGAAGTACTTCCTTCAGCTCCAAAGACCTTCAAGCCAAAAAGCTTAGCTTCCGGAGCAACACCTGAGTAAGTTTTTGTTCCATCTCCTAAACCCGAAACAGTACCGCCAACGTGGCTTCCGTGTCCGCCTTCATCGATTGGATTCACATCGCGTTTTGGGATATTTTTTTCAATATCAGGATCTCCTGCAGAGAACTGAGTTCCGGCGAAATCTACTCCACCAACAACTTTTGCGTTTGGAAAGTGTTCATTGGCCGTATCTGGATTGATTGATTTATAAACTTCACTCGAACCAACTCCGCCAAGCATTGAGTGAGTGTAGTCGAGACCTGTATCGATGATTCCCACTTTCATATTCTGACCGCTAATACCCGCTTTATGAAGCTTATCAGCTCCGATGAACGTAACTGTATTGTGATCATTTAAACCTTTATCGTTAAGATTCTGGGAAAGATTTCCTAAACGGTTTTCAGTAGATAAGACTTTAGGACGACCAAAATTTGTGTTTTCTACAACTTTGCTTACACCCTGAATTTTTGAAATTGCATCAGACAGGTCTGAAGGAGCTGTGAATGCAACGGCGTTCAAAACCATCTTATATGTAGCCAATATTTTAATTTCAGGTGACAGATCTTTTAGCGCCTGTATGACTTCTTCCTGCTCGGCCAGAACCGCTTTTTTAGCTTCTTCATCTATAACAGTTTTACCCTTAACGATCTGGGCCTGTGCCAGCAATGCTGGCAATTGAAGCTGAACAAGACCGACATAAGTTGTCTTTGCCTGTTGGCGTGTACTGAATAAGTCGCCAAGGATCAGTTGTAATTTACTTTTTTCGCTTCCAGATTTTGGCGCACATGATGAAGCCAGTGCAAGGACCAATAATAGTGCTGAGAAATTTTTCATTGAGATTCTCCCGTGCGTTCAACATAAACTTCTGTGGACGGGTGACTATAGCTCAACAAAAAAAATAGTCAATTTTATGACTGTGGATTTTCTATAAAGTTTAGATTTTTAAGTTTTGGGGCCTTAAACCCTGTAAAAATGACCACAAGGAGTGTCATAGTGCCACCAAAAACGACTGATGGAACGACTCCCATGAGCTTCGCGGCCAACCCCGATTCAAAGGCGCCAATTTCATTTGATGAACCTATAAAGATTGAATTGACCGCATAAACTTTGCCTTTCATGTCCGGAGGAACCAGTGACTGCATGATAGTCCCTCTCACAACCACTGAAATATTGTCGAAAGCTCCGCTTAGGGCCAGTACAAACAAGGACAGATAATAATTTTTAGAAATACCAAAAATGATCATGCAAATTCCAAAGCCAAAGACCGCAGCTAATAATTTTTTCCCGGTGTTTATTACTGGCGGCCAGTACACAACGATAGCTGCCATTATAAAGGAACCAAGACTGGGTGCTGCTTTAAGAAAACCAAGCCCCTGAGGTCCAACTTTCAAAATATCATTGGCATAAATAGGAAGAAGAGCAACGGCTCCACCAAATAGAACGGCGAAAAGATCAAGCGATATGGCTCCCAGAAAAATCTGGCTGCTGAAAACAAATTTCACACCCGATTTTATGGAATCAATGATCGCTGCATTGGGATTATTTTTTAAAAGATGGGGTTTTGGTGAGATGAAGTACAAAGCAACTAGTGCCAGAATTTCACAGAGAGTTATCACCAGATAGACATTATAAGACATCGCGGAAAACAGAAATCCACTTGCCCCAGCTCCCATCATGAAGGAAATCTGCCAGAGAGTTGAGTGCCAGGAGGTTGAGTTCACATAATGCTCTTTAGGCACGCACTCTGTGAGGATGGAAAATAAAGATGGTGCAATTATTCCGCGGGAAAAGCCGCTTATAGCAATGATACCGTAGAGGAAATAAAGTTGCCGGGAAACATCAATGTAAAATGAAGTGTAGAAAAGTGCGAGACTGCAAAGAATCAGCACGAGCATGCAGCTTGAGACAATTTTCTTTCGATCGTAGAGGTCGGCGAAATGCCCGGCGAACAACGTTACTGAAAAGTTCGGGATAATCTCTACCAAACCTATCAACCCAAGGGATAGAGGGTCATGAGTTATTGAATAGACATGCCAGCCAACAATAACAGCTTGAAACTGCAGAGCTATAGTCATGAGAATTTTAAGAGAGACAAAGAAACGAAAATCGGAAAATTTTAGTGCTATATAAGGATCTAATTTAGGGAATTTATCATTCTTCATCCCTGTATTGTAGCGGACTTAGAGGTGTTTGACCATAATCTCAGGAAATATGATAAAATAGGTCAGTAATCAACAGATTTTCAATCGTTAAAAGATTTCTAAATGCCGTCAACTCTCAATGAATAGGTGCCGATAGATAATTATGGCTAAAATAGGTCACAATTTTTTTTCAATTTCTTTTGATTTGATCGCAATTGATCGTCCAATTAGCTATGACCTTTACGTCAATTCTTCAGCCAATGAAAATAAAGAAAAGTATGTCCGCATTTATCCCAAAAATGATTCAATCAGTTTCGAAGAACTGAAGGTCTTCAAAAAAAAATATTTCCAGCTCTACGTTCATGAATCTCAACGCGAGCAATATTTAAAAAGCCTCATACACTGCTCGTCTGTGCCGGACTCCCAGAAATCAGAAATCATAAAAGATTCTGCTATTCATTACCTCGATAAATTATTCGATGAGGATAAAGAATTCACCAACGAAATACTTTCTGAAACGATTCAGGGTTGCAAAACTACAGTTGAATCGATGGTTGATGTTATTAAAGATTATGATGTTTCAAAACTTCAAAGCTTGATTGGTACTTTAAGTTTTCATGATTTTTATACTTACGATCACTCAATAAATGTCTCAATGTATTGTATTGCTCTTTACTCCGCAGCCCGTCCCAATGCACCTAAAGACGAAATTATCCTCGCTGGACTCGGTGGACTGCTACACGATATTGGAAAAGTTAAAATATCTACTGATATCATTAACAATCCGGACAAGCTGACAGATGAAGAGTTTGCAGTCATAAAAAAACACCCGGACTATGGCTACAATTTGTTGGTGGAAAATTCATGCAGCTGCGAAGGCATAGATTTCGAAATTATAAAAAGAATAGTCCATGAACACCACGAGAACTTCAATGGTACAGGGTACCCCAAAAAGCTCGCAGGGGTGGACATTCATCTTTTGGCCCGAGTGACGGCCATTGCTGATTTTTTCGATGCCGTTACTACAAAACGCTCTTATCATGATGTTCTTCCAACGGAAGACGCCATTGCAGTCATGGCCAAATCAGTTGGAAAAAAATTAGATCCGGACTTGTTTGAAATTTTCACGAAAAGTGTGAAGCAGCTGGTTCTAACTGGCAAATCCAACAAAGAGCTTCCTGAAGACTTTGACCCATGCCAGCCGCAAAATATATTGCCGTTTAGATCGCCAAAACCTAGCTTTAAAGTCGAAGGCTTCAGCGAAAGTGAAAAGGAACGCGCCTTCGGCAAAATCAAAAAACGAGTCAGCTAGACGTCCCTCCTCAAATTGACTAAAAATTAGACACCCATACTTTTTATAACTATTTTCATTCAAATCAAAACGATTTATCAGTATCTTTCGATCATTATTCACCCGTTTAGTTTAGGCACAATATTTGCTTGTCTCTTACTGATACATGTTCAATTAATAGTTATTAAAAATGGTGAATTATGAAAAAGCTCAGCTTGATCTCGCTAACACTCCTTTCTTTCTTCTTTATAATTGAGAGTGCTTCTGTTGCGCACGCAAAAGGTGATGATCTTTTCAAGTTTAATAATGGAAATACTTTAAGCAAGACCAAGCCCGCTGGATATGAAGCGGCAGTTTTTAATGTTGAAGGAAAACAATTGAGCAAGGCCTACTATCCATCGAATGTCTTAACCAAATTGTGGCATGGGCGCTTTACTCTTTTTAGCGTTAAGCCTGATATCTTTATATTTAATCTTGCGATATCTGAAAAAATAGTTATCGTGGACGAGAACGGCAATCAAAAATCGTTGGTTCCTGGAGATAAATTACTAACAGCAGCTACAGAGCTTGGCGATGAAAGCCTGTTGATATTGGGTACAAAAGGAACCGCCTACGAATTAAATCTTGAAAAAGGTGAAATCAGCCGTGCAGTTGAACTCGGAAACGGCACGCTTAATATTCAGGATATTACTGAAGATAAATTTTTAGTAAGTGAAGGACTTGTCGGTATAAAGAAGCTTCATTTTCTGACTAAAAATTTAGAATTTAATCCTGAGCAGTCGCTAAACATAGAAAAGGAATTAGGTGTCCCTGTGACCATGACCCATGGTCCATTTAAAATAGAGAAGTTCAAGAACGGTTCCAGAATGCTTTTCTCGATGAAAGGAAAAGGTCTGTATTTAAATTCCGAATACGAGAAAAATAAATTTTCAGGAAATGCAACTTCATACAAAGGGAATCTGGCTTATCCGGCAGGGATTATTGCTTTAACTGACCAGGAATTTGGTTGGATCGGCGATGATTTGAATTTATTTAGCATCAATGAAAATGGAGAATTGAAAACATACCCGTCTGGCGTTAGTGAGTGGCTGGCCCAATCTAAAAATGAGGGCGCAAGACTAGTTCCAAATGCTGATACTGAAATACAACTGGCGGCAACTGGATGCATTAATAATTACGCTGAATCCATTAAGCAAATTAAAAAATACAGAATGAGAAAAAATATCATGCTTGGTGTGATCTCGATTATAAATCCAGTCGTAGGTATCGGAAGCTTACTTATAAGCTCAGCTGATCCCTTCTCTAACTGGAGCGTTGAAGATCACGCAGCAATGATGATGACAATTTTAAATGATGCTGAAAGCGACAAAGCTTCGCAGGAAATCCAATTCATTGCTAATGTTTTGATGGCAAGAGCACCCGCAACCTATACTTCAGTGAATGATGTCATCAGCGCTTTAAAGAAAGCAAATAATGACTTGAGCGCCTGTCAGGTCAAAGGCAAATTTGCAACATTTACCATAAAGGATATCATTTATCTCTTGTTGGAAAAAACTAAGTAGAATGACAGTTTTACATATCCAGTGCTTTAATCAATTCATCTACCTGATGAACAGTATTAAAAATATGAAATGAAAGTCTGATATTTCCCTGGCGAACAGAGACATCGATATTACGTTTTCTGAGTTCAGCTTCAAGTGGGATACTGTCTCCACCACCGGCCACTTTAAGGCAGACGATATTGCCCATGTGCTCTAACGGAGTAACAAGCGTATATTTTGTTTTGGGATAATTCGCTAAAAAATAATCTCGCACACTAGCATTATGTTTTTCAATTCTTGAAAGTCCTACTTCCAGCAGAAAATTCAAACTTCCTTCAAGACATCCGGAACACAAAAGATTTGCAGCCTGCCCCCTGTCGTACTGACGGGCACCCGGCAATGTCTCAGTCGTATAGTTTAATAAATCATAAACTTTTTTAGAATTAGGGCTTAGAATCCAGTTCGCATTTAAATGATAAATAAGGTCCTGGGCCTTTTGGCTAAAATAAGCAAAAGCATGTCCATAAGGGCCGAGCATCCATTTATAAGATGAAACCGTGAGTACATCAATGTATGAGAGTTCTTCCGGCGTTATTTCAAGTCCGCCTAATGCCTGGGTAGCATCGACTACAAAAAGTATATTTTTAGATTTTAAGAATTTTCCAATTGAAATTAAATTAATCTTTTTGCCGGTATCAAATGTTACATAAGAAACATTAAAAATTCTGGTTTGGGGCTTTAGATTTTTTTCCAGCCAATTTGGTGTGGGTAAGACTTCATTTCCCAGATCAAGTTTATCGAAAATAAATTTGCCATGTCTTTCCGCCAACATCCACGGCAATATATTTGAAGGATAATCTTTATTAATCGCAGCAACCCTATCGCCTTTTTCAAATATAAATCCGTTGGCAACTATATTGACCACATCAGAAGATGAAGTCGAATGAGTTATACAATCAGGTGAAGTGTTGATCAGAGTTGCAAATTTAACACGAAGTTTTTCAGAGATACTCATCCAGTCATCATAAGCATAAAACGAAGGATCGAGTTCCTTCTCCAAAGCAGCTAGGGTACTCGCTTTGGAACGTATAGGGCATGGCCCAAAATAAGCGGAGTTAAAATAAATTGATTTTAAATGTGCGTATTCTTTTTCGATTAAGCTTCGTTGCGCTTCATCCATTGTCTATTACTTGGTGGTCGTTGGGGTTGCTGCCGGTGCCTCTGGCGCTGCCGTGTTTGCAGGAGATGCAGGAGTAGCTGCCTTTTGTGCTGCATCTGAGTTTAATGGACGCGCAACTGGTTTTTCAGAATCAAGTAAAGATTTTTGATGTTTAGTATCTTGTAAACGAGCGAGAAGAATTGAGTTACCAAGAAAGATAATGGCAAGCACGGTTGTGATTTTAACCATGACATTACCTCGAGTTGAGCTAGACATAATTGATTCAGATCCAGCTGCTGTCATTAATCCCGCTTCTGCTCCTTTCCCAAATTGAAGAAGAACAGTAATGATTAATAAAACTGAAGTGATCGCCTGAAGAACCATTAGTGCTGTAGTCATGAATCTGTATCCTTATAAAAATTACGTCTTAATTAAATAGCAAACTTAGCAGACCTTTGTAAACATTTACCTGACAGAGCTTCCGCTTGTGCAAAGGGCCCTGAAATCCTGTGCTTTTAAGCTAGCTCCTCCAACAAGTGCGCCATCAATATTCTCCTTCGCTAGCAATGAGTCAATATTATCTGGCTTTACCGATCCCCCATAAAGTATGACTGTTTGCTCGGCGTTCAAGGCAAGCTTTCCGCGAATATAAGCATGAACTTCCTCTGCTTGCTCTGCTGTTGCTGTTTTACCAGTACCGATAGCCCACACTGGTTCATAGGCAATGATCAAAAGATGAGCTGATTCAGGAGGTAGATTTTTGAGTCCGACATTCAATTGAGTTTCAATAACTTTAAACGTCTGCTCAGCCTCTCGTTCGGCCAGAGTCTCGCCAACGCAATAAATAACTTTGAGTCCGTGACTAACGGCCAATAAAACTTTTTTATTCAATTGTTCATTTTGTTCGCCATAGATAGATCGGCGCTCAGAATGACCAATAATGACGAATTCTACTCCCATATCAGCAAGGGCAAGCGGCGATATTTCGCCGGTAAATGCGCCTGAGTCGTGTTCGCAGCAATTTTGAGCTCCGACTTGAATCGAGCCAGTCGTGAATGCTATTTCTTTCAAAATAGGAATATGAATAGCCTGAGGTGCAATCCAAGCTTTGCACTTTAGCTCCATCTTCATTTTAGACATTTCAACAAAAAAATTGCTAACTTCATGCAAAGTCTGATTCATTTTCCAATTGCCAACTATATGCACTTCGCGCTTTTTCATATCACTCCCAATTCTTTTTTGTTTTAGAAATTCTGCTTTAAAATTTGTACTGAGTAAACAGACATTTAGAAACATTGTGGACTATGTAAAACTTTATTGAATCTTTTGAGACATCTGCTAGAATTAAAAAATTGGTGGGGGGATTACGAACAAAAACCGTTGCAGGATTATATTGGTTTTCCTCCACCAGAAAACTTCTCAAATTCTTAAGAATCTTTTCTGACGATTTATCACTTTTTCCTTCGTTTTTTGATTGTTTCTAAATTTTTTCACAAAAATTTTCAGTAACGAAATATTTCTTAATCAATCCCAAATTTCAAGGCTTGAATGCCGGGTAGAGATCCATTTTCAATATATTCTAAACTTGCTCCACCACCGGTAGAAATATGGGACATCTTTTCAGAGAGTCCCGATAACTTCACAGCGTTGACAGAGTCTCCTCCGCCTACAAGCGTGAATGCTGAAAGTTTTGACAGAGTGCTGGCAATACCCAATGTTCCTTTGGCGAAATCAGCATTTTCAAATAAACCCATTGGTCCATTCCACAACACTGTCTTTGCCGGCTTAAGAAAGTCAGAAAAATTTTGAAGCGTTGAAGGACCGATATCGAGACCGATTTTTCCATCTGGAATATTTATCTGTCCGACTTCTTCAGGCGCTCCTCCGAAAGTGGCAGAAGCGATATGATCAGAGGGAAGAACGATTTTATTTTTTCCGGGAGTGCCCAATATTCTTTTTGCAAGACTTACGTCTTCATCTGAACAAAGAGATTTCCCGATAGTGTGTCCCTGCGCTTTTAAAAACGGATAGGCCATCGCTCCACCGATAAGCAGCTTATCAACAGAGACGAGAAGTTGCTCAATGATTTTAATTTTATCCGAAACCTTTGCTCCTCCAACAATGGCCACAAATGGCTTAACTGGATCTTTGACTACTTTGTCGAGAGCTTCAATTTCGCGTTTTAGAAGTAAACCGCCGTAAGCTTTATTTTTAAAAAAGGCATTGATCTCGTATGTTGAAGCATGTTTTCTATGAGCAGCTCCAAAAGCATCGAAAACAAAAAGGTCGCCGTATGTTGAAAGTGTGCGCGCAAACTCGCGGTCATTGGCCTCTTCTTCAGGATGATAGCGAAGATTTTGAAGCATAATAATTTTTGGTTCATTCAAAGTAAGAAGAGTCTTAATTCCACGGTCAAGAGCTGTTTCAGTAAGAACGACTTCCTGCCCTAGTTTTTCTGCGAGATATTTTGCAACGGGCTCAAGAGAATATTTTGGATCGATGCCCTTGGGTCTTCCAAAGTGACTCATCAAAATGAGTTTTTTGGGTTTGTGAAGAAGAATGGCATTGATCGTTTCAATGGCTTCATCGACTCTGGTCGTATCGGCAATTTTAGACGGATCATTTTTATCCATTGGCACATTAAAGTCGAACCTTGCCAAAACTTTTTTATCCTTAGCAAGAAGTCCAAAACTTTCATCAGTTATAAATTTTAAGGCCATGAATTATAGTCCTTTTGAACCGATAAGCTTTACAAGATCTAAAACGCGATTAGAGAATCCTGCTTCGTTGTCGTACCATGAAATAACTTTAACAGTGTTTCCGATAACGTTTGTTAGAGTTGAATCAAGACATGAAGAATGTCGCATTCCCATGTAATCAACTGAAACCAACTCTTCTGTTTCATAACGAAGAATTCCTTTTAAACTTGTTTCAGAAGCTTCTTTAAGAGCGGCATTGATTTCTTCTTTTGTCGCTGCTTTTTTCAAAGTGGCAACGAAATCAGTGAGAGAAACATTCGGCGTTGGAACGCGGAATGAGTACCCATCAAGTTTTCCTTTTAGTTCGGGAATAATTTCTCCAACCGTTTTCGCTGCTCCGGTAGTCGTAGGGATGATTGACATGGCTGCAGCTCTCGCTCTTCTTGGATCTGTGTGAGAACCATCGAGAAGCATTTGATCAGAAGTGTATGAGTGAACAGTAGTCATAAATCCGTTTTCAATTCCAAATTTATCATTCAAAACTTTTACAATTGGTGCAAGACAGTTTGTTGTACAGCTGGCATTTGAAACGATGTGGTGTTTTGTTGCATCGTATGTGTTGCTATTGACTCCCATAACGAACGTAGCATCAAGCCCCTTCCCAGGAGCACACATGATAACTTTCTTAACCGTACTGCCTTTCATGTGTTTGCCAAGACCTTCTTTGTCTTTGAAAATTCCAGTGGCATCAACGACAATCTGAACGCCTTTATCACTCCACGGAATCTCGGAAGGGTCTCTCTGGGTGTAAAATTTGATCGCTTTGCCGTTAATAACCAGGTTGTCACCTTCCAGTGATACTTCGCCTGCAAAACGGCCGTGAACCGAATCGTATTTGAGCAGATGTAAATATTCCTTCGGGTTTCCAGGATTATTGACAGCAACAATTTCAAAATCATTTTCAGCTCGGTTAAAATATTCGCGAAGCACTGTTCGTCCAATTCGCCCCATTCCGTTTATAGCAACTTTCACTTTATTACTGGACATATATAGCCTCCAAGGCATAACTAGATTTAAATATGGTCGTTTTTTGATTGCCTTACTATGCCATATTGGCGAAGAATTGAATAGCTTAATTCCTGGGAGTTTCATTTGAATAAGACGCAATTTATTTCTCAACTCAATGCTAAAGATGACGTACTTGCACCATTTTTAGTCAAATATATAGGCACAGCAGAAGGCAAAGACGGCAAAACATATCTAAATGTCATCCTGGCTGACAATTCAGGTGAGCTGGAGGCGCGCAAATGGCAGGGAGCTGAACTGGCAATGCAAAGAATTAACGCCGGAGACATTGTTATCGTCAATGGAAAGGTTAATCAGTTTCAGGGACGAATTCAGCTCATTATTCAGGAAATGTCCAAACTGGATGATTCCCAAATTAATCGCGAAGATTATATTCAGAAAGCAGGAACAGCTCCAGAAAAAATGTACAATGAGCTCCTGGCAATTGTGGAGACTCTAGAAGAAGTTTATATCCGTGAACTTTTGCTTTTAATTTTAAAGGATCATGAAATTTCCCGCAGACTCAAGATCTGGCAGGCCGGAAAAAGCATCCATCACGCCTACCAATCAGGTCTTCTTGAACATATTCTTTCCTGTACCCGTCTCGCTAATTCTTTGTCCCCCCATTACAACGTGAACCGTTCCTACGTTATTGCAGGGTGCGTGCTACATGATATTTGCAAAATATATGAACTTACCGAAGGACCTGTCGTTGACTACACAGAGGAAGGAAAATTGGTAGGGCATCTGGTAAAAGGGCTTGAAATTGTCGATACATATTCGGCTAAAATCAAAACCTTTCCCCTATCTGTCAAAACTCATATTAAACATATTCTTCTTTCACATCACGGCGAATATGAATACGGCTCACCTAAAATTCCAAGCACCAGCGAAGCATTTCTGGTCCATCTCATTGATTACATGGATTCCAAAATGAGTTCCTTTGAACAGGTGAAAAAAGCGGATTCAAGCACAGGCAACTGGAGTGGATTCGTAAAGCACCTGAATCGCATTGTTTACAAAAGCGAACTCCCTAGCTTTACGCAGTATTTAAATGAAGGGCAGTCGGTCCCGAAGGAAAATTCAGCACCTAAGACGCATGATAAAATCTCCCAACCCCTTAAAACAGCTTTAGCGAGTCTGTTAAAAGATTTCAAGGTCGATGAATAAGCAATAACAAGATTTCTTGATATTGAGAATTACTCTTCACAATAAGCTATATCTAGTTTTATTATACTTATTATGAAGAAAAAAATTTTATACATTGACGATAGTGTTACAAATTTAAACATTTTTAAGGAAAAGTTTTCAGAGACTTTTAACATTACACTATCTACTGATCCCAATGGTATTTTCAATCTTCTGGAAGGCCAGAAATTTTCCGCTATTATTCTGGACATTCATATGCCTGAAAAAGATGGATTTCAGGTATTGAAAGAGATCAGCGAATCAAGATTTTCAAACATTCCAGTGCTCATCTACACATCAGATGAACTTCAGGTCATTCGTTACCAGGCCCTTGCCTCCCAGGCAAGTGACATCATCTATAGAACATTAAGTGACAAAGAAATCGAACTTCGAATTTTAAATAAAATAAATCTCTTCGCTAAGAAAAATGAAAAGGAAAAACATCTTACCCTTTCATCTCTTCGTTTGAATCTGGAAACGCTTGAAGCCTTCCATCAAGATATCAATTTGAATCTCACTCCAATTGAATTCAAAATCCTTGCAGCTTTGGTCAAAAATTATCCGGAAAAGATCAGCAGAGAAACCATGATGAAAAAGGCATGGAATCAGGACAATGTCCTTGATCGCACGGTAAATACTCACCTAACCAATCTAAGACAAAAACTTCCCAGACATGAATTCACCATCGAATCCCCTCGAGGGACGGGTGTGGTTCTAAAAAAAACGGTAGATAGCCAGTCAAAGGCGATTTTCGACAAATGGTCCTACCATACCGGAATAGTCTAGTCGGTTTTCTGTAGCCAAGTTTTCCCACGCTTTAATGATGTCGTGATCTCGTCATATAATCTATTTATGAAGACGGTTCAGCCAAAACTTAATGACCCCATAAAAAATGAAAATCTGAAAAACCTTAAAGCGTTTAAAGGCAAAGGTGTAGCCCCTGAAGCATTGGCCGAAACTCTTAAAGGACCTGCGGCGCCAACCGATATTTCTGAAACGGCAAAAACACTTAATAGTGAAACCGGCAATAGCTCCAGTTCCAGCAGCAATAGCGAAAAGGCTATGAGTTCTGCAACCAAAATAGCCGACAGCTTGAGCACCGTTCCCGTTCTTCCCATCGTTGTACCGAGTGAAAGCAAGGATGCCAAAAAACTGGAAGAAAAAATTCTTGATAAGACACCATCCAAATTAAGTTTTATTAAAAAACCAGCCGTGATTTTTATTGAAGGCTTCAGCGCTTTTGGTATTTCCAACGGAGACGGCATAAAGGATATGGCTGACAATTTGCCGGGAGCAAAAAGATTCTCCTGGAATGAACAGGATAGAATCATAGAAGAAATAAAAAAGCACTCTCCGGAACAGCCTGTGGTTTTAGTGGGACATAGTTTTGGCGGCGACACGGCCGTTGAAATTGCAGCAACTTTGAATTCGGTGAAGAATGGATTCAGAGGCATTGATTTATTGGTCAGTATAGATTCAGTCGGAATGAATCATTCGATCATCCCGATGAATGTAAAACGCAATCTGAATTTCTTTCAAGAAGGAGTCGTGCCCTTTCTTCACGGTGACCCGACTGTAGCCAGAAACACAGACTATACTGAAGTTTTAAATGAGCTTCGCAATGAACTGCATTCTAAAATTGAAGATTCTGAAGAAGTTCAGTTCAAAATTTTTCAATCTATCAATGAAGTGCTTGGTGAAAAAAATCATCAGGATATTTTCATTGAAATGCAAAAGAATGATCTCCTGCAAGAGATTATTGACACTCAGAAGCTTCATCGTTCGAAAGATTAAGAGAACTGCTCCCCTCTTCAATTTCCATACAGATTGCTTTTTTCTGCTTCAGTGACTGATCGATAAAATCATAGACATTGCTACAGGTATCGTAATCAACCATTCTGATTGCATGGACAATTTTTTTGTTTTTGTAAAAATTCATGCCATTTATAAAACTCTGGCAATCTAGAATTACTTTATCGTATTTTGGAGTCACAATTTCAAACGAAGCGTACATGTCTTCAACCGGTGCCATGTCGGTAACAGTCATTCTCTGAATTGATCCTGCTGTCGCACTAAATGTAAAAACTAGTCCGATTAAAATGATCATCTTTTTCATAGGCACCCCGCTTTGCTGATACATAGCTAGTCGGGACATGAAAAAAGAAGTTGAGCGGATTATTTGAGAAAATTTTGCCTAAACATCCAGAAATAGGAAGGGCCAAATTTCTTTGGCCCTTATTGATGCATTTCTTAAATTTTATTAAAAAATCCTAAAGTCTAAAACGGAATATCATCAGCTGTGAAATTTGTATCAGTAGAAATATCGTACTCCTGATTTACCATGCTCGTATCATAAGACGGGGCACCTTGAGCCTGAGAATTTTCTTTTGGAGCGCCAACGCCCGCTTGTCCACCAATGAACTGAACAGTCTTAGCGTTAATTTCAGTTGTATAACGTTTCTGGCCTGATTTATCATCCCATGAACGAGTCTGAAGCGACCCTTCAATGAACGCTTGTCTCCCCTTTGAAAGGTATTGGTTGCAAAGCTCAGCAAGTTTTCCCCAAACGACAATTCTATGCCATTCAGTTCTTTCTTGTTTTTGTCCTGCTTTGTCAGCCCATGATTCGCTGGTTGCAACTGTAAAGTTACAAACTGCCATTCCACCCGGAGTGTATTTTAACTCTGGATCTTGCCCTAGGCGGCCTAAAATAATGACTTTGTTAACACTCATTCTAGAAATCTCCTCTTGTTGGATTCACAGTAAGAGCTACGT
The DNA here is from genome assembly GCA_041662705.1 of Bacteriovorax sp. GTDB lineage: Bacteria > Bdellovibrionota > Bacteriovoracia > Bacteriovoracales > Bacteriovoracaceae > Bacteriovorax. The sequence goes on along the minus strand of JBAZRY010000004.1, from coordinate 270,648 downwards.
AATTTACTTACTGTTACCTGATTAATTGTGTCTGATGTTGCAACTTTAAACACTAAATCACAGGAGCAAAAGAAGATTTTTCTGACAATTTGTCATCGTTGAAATTATTAGGATTGTTTTGCAGCAGGTTGAGTTTTTAGATCGCTAACTGGCTGTTTCTGCGCCCAGAAATCTTTAACTAATTGTCTGGCAACTTTGACATCTTTTTTGTACCAGGTCGCATCGAAACCACAATGAGGGCAGGCCACCTGTTTTTTGTAATCAGTACGCACTGCAAGTTCAAAAGCTCCCCACGCCACAAAAAAGACAAAGAAGCACTTCACGCCCATCAAAGGAAAAAGAATGCTTCCAAAGACAATCGAAGTGAGAAGAATTTGAATATAATTTTTTTTGGTAAGGCGAGGTGAAACACTGATTCCTCTTTCCGTTCGACAGAGAGGACAAAAAAATTGGCTGGCTTTATTCTTGTATTTATAAACGCGACTTACTAAAGGTTTTTTCACGACTATTTTCTCCACAGATACACAGTTTATTGTACTTCATTTAGGGGGCAATTTTTAGAAGGGCAATTTTTCCCATCCTAAAATACTAAAAAAGGCGAGCCAGGACCCCCGCGAGTCCTGGTGATTGAAAGTTCAGTCTGGAGTGCATTGCACATTGAGGGTGGTAGTGATGGGTTTGCCGAAATACTGCTAACGTTCAACTTATCTAGACTCGACGATCTAGAACTAAACTTATAACTTCAAATAACGTACCAACTTGGTAGGACCACCCATAGGACCACAACACACCACTTTTCAATGTATTGTTTGACCATGGATTTTCCCTTCGGTAGCATTGAGACACCTCAATGCACTTTTTGGGAATTTTTACCTAGTGATTAAAAGTAACCGCGGTCAGTTAAGTATCTTTATGGGCATCACACTTATTATCGTGATGGGGATGCTTGCTTTTATCGTAAACGTGGGTTTGTTTGTTAAGGCCAAGATCAATTTACAAAATGCCACAGACGCCGCTGCCTTTGCAGGGGCTGCTACACAGGCGCGGCAGCTCACCAATATTGCCTATGCCAACTGGGAACTTCGCAATACCTACAAAGAATGGATGTTTAAATATTATGTTCTGGGCCAGTTGGGTTTAGTTCCTTACAATCTTCACGATACTAACCTTGCGGGTAAAAACAAGGTCAATTTTATTTTACAAAAAGCAAGAATTGGCGCTGGAGCCGACATAAGCGGTGTTACTGATTTTGATAAATACAATATTCCGTCAATTTGTGTTCATAATAATTCCGGTACAAATATTTGTCCGATCTATGCTTTGCCCGGGATTCCTCGTTTTCCGGCCATCGGGGTTGCGGGAATTTCTGAAATTCACGAAGCATTCGTCAATAAACTGGGAGCGACAAAAGCTGAAGACTGTTCCCGAAGAAGTAAGCTTAATTTTTTAACAGCACTGACCTGGGCATATGGTTCCGGCGGAGCTCCTATGCCGGAAGCTCCGGTTGTGGCCACCCAACGTCCGGGCGCATGGCCTCAGGCCCTTGAATTGGCATTCCGAATCCGCAATTTAGAAATGATAATGAACCGACCACCTATAAATGAAATCAGCATACAGAACGTTACACAGTTTCAGGGACAGTTTGATGATATCGGTTTAAATGAGCGACCGTTGAAAGCCTTCTGGTCCGCTTACAGAAATTTAGGCGGCGGAACTTACAAAGATGCTATTACAGGTACTGGACAGAGCTTTGATGAGTTGCCGAAAAATTTAAAACTCACTGAGCTTCCTCCACAGCCATACACCGCTGATACAAATTCTGTTTCCGGATTTTTAATTCCTCCGGGATTCGTTTACCCCGGTGCAAGTTCAAGTGCACTTCAAAAACACTATGTCGATTTACAGCTGATGCCTTTAAATCTCGCCACCATGTTTTCTGTTATGGTTTCAACTTCCAACCAGAATGCGGTTTTAGACGTAAAAATGGATGCTACGTGCGGTATTTCTAAAGCGGCCCTTCCGGTTCCAGGTTATATTTTAGGCTTCAATAAAAATCCTGAAGTCATCACCTATTATGCTGTTAAAGCTGAGAGCCGATTTATCGGTCTCTTCTTTCCAATAACAACAGGAGACTCTGCTCAGGAAGGCGTAAAATTGACTGCCTATGCAGCAGCCAAACCATTTGGCGGCAGAATTGGTCCGAAACTTTTTAATTTTATCGATGGCGATAAAACAGTTGTTGCCAGAGGAGATGTAAACTTACGCTCAGGTTCCTACATGAACGGCTTGAGTGTCGAAGTAACTGCAGCCGCAGGTTTCAAGCCAGGTATGCCTATTCCATCCAGTTCAGATTTTTGGGTCAATATCACCAATCCTGTTATTGGCGGAGTCCCTGGAACGGCGACAAGAATTTTCTATGGTATTCCCAATATGATTTATGATTTTCAGGACGAAGGCGATCTCAACACACAAAGGGGCACTGGTGAACTGCAGATGATTACACCTCTTTTGTTTGATGGAGACGCGCCAACTCAAACTCTTGGTCTATACCACGCTCCTCAGTTCAAAGCACTGAAAGAAAGCGTTGGTATCCTCAATCCCGGAACAGAGATATCAGGCGACGAAGTTTTTAAATCGCTTATCAGATCGAGAAGACCTACAAAATACGATGCAATTAATTATCTTATTCCCGACTTCCGCGAAGTGGATGATAAAAATAATGCTGCCCCGATGGTTCAACGTCTGCAGGCCATAGGGTCTGTCGGCTTTACCTATAAATTATTTGCGCCACTGGTTGGCCCCAGTCTGCTGTATAAAACGAATAACGATGTAGAGTCAGTTGTGACAACTTACATGACCGCCAATGACCCGGCGATTGATACTTATTTAAAAGCTTTGCTTGCTGTGTCCAACTCAATCTTAGGCACAGCAACCGGCGGTTCAGATTTGACAGATGCAGCAAAATCAATCCACGCCAATGCCGGAACTGGAAATCCTACTCCACCTGATTTTCCCGATGCCCCGGCCACTGATCCTGGATGCAGGGTAGATATGGCTTCCAAATTCCATCATTTTTTCAGATCAAATACTACCCGCTGCGATATAGTGCCGCTCAAAAAATTGATGGTGGATTTTATTGCAGCCCATTCGTCCAATATCGATGGACTGGATCAAAGTTATTTTTACATTGGAGAATATTATAACGAGCCGGCCAATACAAATCTCGCAATGAAGCCGGAACAGCTAATGACGGCTTATTTTCCAGGTCCGCGCCAAGGAACAAACCCGGGAAATGCCGCAATTGCAGAGCATCCTCTGAAGCTTTCGGTGCCCGGAACGAGTTCTTACTCTACCAGAAGAAATTACTATTCAACCAAGTTCTTCCAAATGGCCAAGATAATTGACTCTCCACCGGGGGGAACCCAGTTCACAAGGGGACGAATTGACTATGAAGATCAACCCGCGCTAAAAGAATCAATGGCTGATTCAACGTCTGCCGATTTAAGTTCTCTCAAAATCAAAAACTTTCTGAAATTCGATGCAGCTACCGGAATTAATAATAATTACTTTCTTGATTTTTAATCCTTGAAAATAGTCAAATAGTGCATATATACTAGCCCCAAAGTTGATACTAGAAATGAGGGTATGAAAATGGCTAAATCTAAAGCAATTAAATCAGGAAAAAAAGCACCTGCTAAAAAAGCCGCTGCTAAAAAAACCGTAACCAAAAAAGCCCCTGCTAAAAAAGCTGCTGCTAAAAAGACAACTGCCAAAAAAGCCGTCGCTAAAAAAGCGCCTGCCAAAAAGGCTGTAGCCAAAAAATCAGCCGCCAAAAAAGTCGTTGCCAAAAAAGCAGCAACTAAAAAGTCTGCTGCAAAATCTGCTGCCACCACTAAAAAAATAACTGTAAAAACAGCACCTGCAAAAAAAGAAACAAAAGCTCAAATCCTCTCAAGAGAAGAGGCTATAAAAAAATATAAGAACACTCATACTGCTCCAGCGCTTAATGCAAAAGCAAAGGCGAAAATCGTTGTCCTTAACGACGAGGAAGATGATGATTTCGATCTTGAAGTCGATCTAATGGAAGAGGACGATGCTGAAACTGTAGATGAAGCAATGGGTGATGAAGGTTTTGAAGACGCTGACGAAGAAGAAGGCGATCCTCGTTTTGCTGGTGAAGCTTTTGACCCGGAAGATGATGAGGAAGTAAAAACAGAAGGCGCTTATTCTTATGGCTGGGGATACAACGATGCTTTTGATAAACCAGAAGACGTTGACCAAAGCGATTCATTTGATGAGGATGAAGAATACGCATTCGGTAAAAAATCGTCCGGACCTGATGAAGAAAGTCTTGATGACGATGACGAATACTAAAAATTTTATTTGAACAAAAATAAAGGGCTTCTCCGGAAGCCCTTTTTATTATTTTATTAGATCAGAGGCTTAAATTGAGAGCTCCAGCTTTAGAACTATATTATTTTGATTCATGTCCTTATTGCCAGAGAGTTTTAAATGTCATTAGTGATTTGAAAATAAAGGTCGAATACAAAGACATTCACGAAGACATGAATGAAATGCACAAACTGCATTATATAACCGGCCGAAAAACTGTTCCTTGCCTGTTTATCAACGGGAATCCAATGCATGAGTCAGAAGACATCATACAATGGCTTAAGTCCAACAGTGAAACACTTGAGAAAAACCAATAAAAAATAAGTAAGGAAAATTTCAATGGAAATTCGCGACCCGGTCCACGGCTCTATTCATATCCTGGATGAAGAAATTCCAATAATAAGAGACGATTTTTTTCAACGTTTAAGAAATATAAAACAACTTGGATTTTCTGAGTATGTATTTCCAGGTGCCACGCACACGCGGTTCATACACTCAATTGGAGTTATGAATGTTGCAGATAAGGCTTTTGACAGGTTATTTAAAACTACACTTTTGGATGCTGACATCCAGCGATTGAGAGAAACATTCAAGCTTGCTTGTCTGCTTCACGATGTGGGCCACGCCCCGCTTTCACATTCAACAGAAACAGTGATGCCAAAGCTATCTGAACTAAAAATCCCTGCTGATTTTTTATCAAAGAAAGACCAAAAGACTGACCGACAGGCAACACACGAAGATTATACAATCAAGTCGATTGTCGACAGCTCCTTTGCCGGATCTTTTTCATTAGTTGAAAAAAAATTTGGAGTTGGAAGAAAATATATTGCCGACCTTATTACCGGACATACCAGCGATGCGAGTTACTTCACTGTAAAAGGAATCAATTACTTTCCGGTACTGCACCAGCTTGTATCCAGCGAACTTGATTGTGACCGGATGGATTATCTTCTTCGCGACAGTTATTTTTGCGGTGTCAGCTACGGCTCTTATGATCTGGACTGGTTGCTGGACAATCTTGAAATTTGCATTGAAGAAGGAAAGGCTTATCTTGGAATCAATGAAAGAGCGGTCGTTACGTTTGATGATTTTCTTCTTTCACGCTACCACATGTTTATTATGGTTTATTTCCATTATCGCGCCGTTTGTCTCGAGCAGCTTCTTTACAAATATTTTAAAACTTCTCCGCTTGAATACACTATTCCCGCTTCGATTGAGGAGTATATCGAGCATGATGATCATTACCTGATGAAGGTTTTAAAAAGGAGTAAAAATAAATACGCTGATGCCATTATCAAAAACCAGGTGCCACAAAAAATCTTTGAGTCATTCAATGAAAAACAGGAAACGCATCTGGCAGCTATTCAGGAATTTCTGGAAAAAGAAAACATAGAATACATCCGCTCTGGTTCGAGCGGCCGTCTGTCAAAATACTATGTTGATGAAGAAAGCATAAGTAAATACCCGATGAAGGTAGTCCGGAATCTTTACGGAAGCGATCAAAAAATCACTTTTAATATCGATGAGGCCACTGATCTCTTCACCAAGTTCGCCAAGGCCCATGCTGTTAACAGGCTTCATTGTAATATAGAGAGTTTAACTTCATCTCAGCATAAGAATCTGCTAAACCTGATTCATTCCTACAAAGGCTAAGCCTAGCAGCTTTTGCCTCACTCCTTGAAAGTCATTCTCACAGATACAATTAGTGAGCGGACTGACTTTTTAGGAGTGAAAAGCAATGGATCTTAAAATTTTTCAAATGCTCGAATTTATCAACTCACGTTTAAATAATATTGAAAAAAATATTAGTAAAATGGATGAAAAACTAGATTTTTCAATCACACTTCAACGAAACCATTTAGTCAGAGTTAAAAATGGCGAGGAGCTCGACGACAACATGATTCTAATGGGCAGACCATATAACGATATTAATCCTCAAAAAGCCTGGGGAATCTACAACAATCCCAATATTGATTTTATCATTCTAGATGTGACTCAAAAAACATATGAGGGAATGAGACTAAAAGAAGCTATTCATATTCCTCTTGAAGAATTACATATTCGCTTTGTTGAAATACCGAGTAAGACAGTGCCAATTATGATCATTTCTGAAAATGGTCTGCGTTCAATTCAGGCCTGTGAACTGCTTGTTAAAAAAGCATTTTTCAATATTAATAATATTTCCGGCGGCTATGAGTTCTGGCCAGGAAACACTGAAGCTACAAAGGGCCCTTCCAAAGAAGGACCTTCGGTAGATAATTAAACTGATCCTTATTCCATCGTCGAGAGATGTTCGAACAATCCCGGCTGTATTAAAAGTTTGGAATGAAAGTTTTTTAAAATCAGCTCAACCCTGTTGAGTTCCAGATCACCAATCAAGTCAGTGTATTTTTTTTCAATTTCATTAATACATTCAAACAGGTTAAGTTTGAATTTCAGACCGTACTCAGTAAGATAAATATTCTGCTCTCTTTTGTCCTGAACATTCATTTTGCGCTCGATATAACCGCGCTTTTCCAGTTCATTTAAATGAGATGTCATCGTTTGCTTTTTAAGCCCGCACCCATGACCGATTTCCTTAATTGTAGGTCCATCATGTTCGCATATAAAAAGGAGTACCTCTAGAAATGAGGGTCTTAAATCGGTAAATCCCCTCACCTGTAAGAGGGTCAATAGTTCACCTGAATATGTGCGGTAGATTTTTTTGACCAGACTGCCGATGCTAGAAACTTTCTTCATGAAATAACCCCCGGACCTTCATAGTCCTTATGTAAGACTAAAATAGTGTCCCACGAAGAGATTCTCCAAGTCAAGTCTGATATAAGGACCTATTTCCAGGATGGAATCGGACACTCGCTAGAAAAGGTTTCTGGCATTGCTTATGGAGGTAACGACCCCGCAACATATTCCAAAGGTCAAAAGATTGGACCCTCCATAGGACATGAGCGGCAAAGGAACCCCTACGATCGGCATCAAACCCGAGACCATGCTCATATTAACCATGGTGTGCACAAAGAAAATGGCTAAAATTCCCACAACTACCAGAGAATCGAACATCTTGTTGACGTTGGAAGCCAGCCACAGAAGGCGATAAAATAAAGCAAGATAAAGCGCGATTAGAAAAACCGAACCTACAAAGCCGTGTTCTTCGTTAAAAATTGCGAAGATAAAATCGGTGTGATTTTCAGGAAGATAATTGAGTGCTCCTTGTGAAGATCTGCGAAACCCCTTCCCGAAGAATTGCCCTGAACCGATTGCAATTTTTGACTGAATAGCATTATAACCTGAGCCTTTGGCATCAAATTCAGGATCAATAAAAGTAATAATACGCTGCTTTTGGTACTCTCTTAAACCGAAATTATAGACGACCGTGGCCCCAATCATACCGATGATTGCTATGATCGTTATCGTTTTCCATTTTAATTTTCGGTAAAATGTCATGATGAAAAAAATAGCAAGAACGAGTGTTCCCGTTCCAAGATCGGGCTGAATGATAATCATAATTGCAGGGATAAATGTAATAATAAAAGGAATTATCAGCTCTCTAAAACCTATTTCCTGATCCGGCGAAGCTTTTGCGTACCATCTTGAGAGAATTAAAACCATTGCGATCTTCACTGTCTCGGAAGGCTGGAATTTAAACGAACCAAAACCAATCCATCTTTGCCCTCCAAGTGCGGAGTGACCTACGATTAAAACCATAACCAGCAAGATTAGACTAATTAAATACCCGGGGTAAGCAAGTCTGTAGAAATTTTTTGGCTGAATAAAACTCACACCGATGCCAACCATCCACGAAATGATAAACCAGAGAATTTGTGTTTTATAAAGCCCTTCCTCTGCCCCCACCCCCTGTGAGTGTGTCGCTGAATAGAGATTCAAAATGCCAATCACGAAAATGGCAGAACAAATTCCGAAAAAAGTATAATCGTATCTTTTAAGTTCTTCTTTAAAGTTAAACATTTTTTTATTCCCCGGGAACCACTGCCGTTTCTTTAGTCGCAGCCTGCAGAGGCATCACCTGTCCGTTTTTATCCAGGACATAATTTCTCACCTGTATTCCATTTTCATCGTAATAATCAGGATTGTTGCTTTCATAAACCATCGGAACTGGATTAATGCGATTATCTTCAAGAATCTGATCATAAGTCATTTTCGCTTGTTCCTGAGCGACAATTTTTTTCTGATAAGCCGGATAATATTTATTCAAATATGCAGCAATGATTGCTTTTGCTACCGGACCGGCAGCACTACCACCGTGGCATCCATGTTCAACAACCACGCTCACTGCAATTTTAGGATTTACCGCTGGTGCATAAGCAGCAAACAAACCGTTATTGCGGTATTTATATTCCTGGTTTTCACATTTATTAAAAATTTTATCTGCGGACATACCAATAACCTGAGCAGTACCGGTTTTAGCTGCCATTTGAAGTCCAGAGCCGCGCAGTGAACTCGCCGTTCCTCCCTGCGTGTTTGTTACATCAAAAAGCCCTCTCTTTATAATGTCCATGGTCTTGCGGGAGATTGAAAATTTATGAATCAATTCAGGCTCAACTCTCTTTAAGACCTGCCCGGAGTTTGAAAAAACTTCTTTTACAACATGTGGCCGCCATAATTTTCCTTCATTGGCCATGGTTGAATAAAACATTGCAAGTTGAAGTGGTGTAACGTTGACGAATGACTGCCCGATTACACAAGAAAGTGTTTCACCACGCTGCCACTCAACTCCCGTGCGATTTTTTTTCCATTCTTTGCTCGGGATTAATCCGCTGGTCTCTCTTGGAAGAATAATACCGAGTCTCTGTCCCATTCCAAACAGAGTAGCGTACTTGTGAATGACATCAATATCAATTTTCATACCGATACTGTAAAAATAAACATCGCATGATTCCCGTACAGCTCTTACAACATCAACAACACCATGCCCCTCTTTTTTCCAGCAATGAAATGGTCTGCCCCCCATTCGGTAACTTCCGGTACAAACTACTTTTGTCTGCTCATTGACGATTCCAGTTTCCAGGGCGGCAATTGCAGTAAGGGGCTTAAAGGTAGAACCTGGTGAGAAGTGGTCCTGAATGCTGCGGTCTCTAAGCGGGCGCTTCTCGTCCATAACTAACTGGCCCCAATAATTGGATGATAGACCGGTCGAAAAGTTAGACGGGTCATAAGCTGGTCTTGAAACCATCGCTATAACTTCACCGGACTCAATGTCCACCGCTATAGCAGAACCATCTTTTCCATCTAGTGCGTGGTACGCAGCAAGCTGCACATCGCGGTCAATTGTCAGTCGAACATTTTTCCCAGGCTCAGCATTTTTATTATCAATTCCAGAATAAAGATCATCACTGGTAACATGTCTGCGCGCTCTTCCTCGCGCATCAACTTCCATGAACTGATAGCCGTCCTGTCCTCTGATCTCAAGGTCATATTGCTGTTCAATTCCGCTTTGCCCGATAAAATCTCCCTGCTTGTAATCGTACTTGTCCCGCTCTCTCAAGCGTGGGAGCGCTGTCTGGGAAATTTCCGAAATATAACCAAGTAAATGGGCACCGGTATCTTTATCTGTGTACTGACGACTGATAAATGTTTCAACTGAAACACCAGGCAACTTGGATGATTCAGTTTCAATAATGGCGACTTCTCGTCGTGAAATATTTTTCTTAACGACAACCGGCAGATATTTTGCCTGTCCCTGGTATCTTTTTAATGTTTTTGAAATTGATTCAGGAGTGACTTCTAATATTTTTGCCAGATATTCTATAGTTTCCGCATCCCCTTCCAGATACTGAGGGGTAATAATGGCATCAAAGCGCGGCACATTGTGCGTCAGCAACACATTGTTACGGCTGAAAATCATTCCGCGTGGAGCACGTACAACGTCCTTACGAAGTCTGTTTTCGAGAGAATAATTAAAAAACATTTTTCCGTGATAAATCTGCAAATACCAAAGCCTTGCCAGAAGAACAGCAAAGCATACGACAATGATATTGAGGATAATATCTGCGCGTTCCTGATGGGATTTGACGAGATCGTCTTCTCCAAACATTAAACCTTATCTCCTAGCATACCGCGGTCATCGATATTCCAAATCTTGTTTAGAATGAAGAAAAAGAGAGGCGAAAGAAGTGCGATAATCACACTCTGAGGAAGAAAGCGCCATCCTTTATCAAAAATATAATCCAGATTGCCCAGCTGTATATAAATTAAAATTGATTGAACAAAAAACCATAAGAGTTGAAAGACCTGAGTAATTAAAATGGTCATACCCCATGAAGAAAAATGGATCATCTCACGTACATAAGAAACGACCACGCAAATCACAATTCCCGTCACAGTTCCCATTTCCCAGCCTTCAACCGAGAAGAATGAATGAAAATACTGAACGATCATAATCAGGATGGCCAGATAAGGGGTCTCAAGGCGAAGCCCCAGGAAAAGAACCAGTAAAATATTGAAAGGAACTCTGAAATTCAAAAGTCCTATCATTGGAAAAATTGCAGTAGTTGTAATTTCCAGAAAGAAAAGGAGTATGAGCGTTTTGATCAGAGGGAAAACGATATCTTTTAAATTAGTTTTCATCGAGTGACCTCATTTCTATTTAACTGCTCTTCAAGGGCCTTCCACTCCAGCTGTTTATGCTCTTCCTGCTCGTAAACAAGTACCAATACTTCTTCGAGTTTTGAAAAATTAACCAGAGGAGTAATTTCTACGTGCTGAGTGATTCCGTAACTTTCACGCTCTATTCTTGAAATATACCCAATCTTTAATCCCTTCGGGTAAACATTCCCCAGACCTGCAGTTAAAACAAGATCATTCAGGATAATTGGCTCAGTTCTGTTGACGTATTTCATAATACAACGACCGTGACTATATCCTTCAACTATACCGTGAGAACGAAGTCTTTCAACAACGCCATCTACTCTGTTATTGGCATCGAGAATGGTTATAACGTCGGCAAAATGATCAGTAAGGCGATAAACATAACCAACAAGTCCCTCGGCGCTGGTTACTACAGATTGTAGCTTAACACCATCTTTCAAGCCCCTGTTGATGCGCACAACTTTATAATCATCCGCAGAATCCCAGGATACAACGCTTGCAACAATCTTTTTACGATCGATTTGCTCACCATATTTTATGAGTTCGCGGAGCCTGTCACTTTCTTTAATAGCTTCCTGATAGCTGAACATCTCATTTTGAAGAGCGGATATCTTATCCTTCAGACCGATATTTTCTTTACTGGCATCAATATTGGCCACGTAATGGTCCATATACGAGGAAATCCCGCGCTGGAATGAAGTCATCGTGCTTTGGACCGGTGCCATGAGATCAATAATCACTTTTTCCGCGATTGAAGTCTTCTGAAAAACATAATCCCGCTGCGACATCCCATAGAGGGCAATCACAAGAATTATGCTGTTGATCACGACCTTAGTTCGTCTTTCTTCTGAATCAGCCAGCCTCAACTTTAGTACTCCGAAAATAATTAGAATTAAATATACAGTTAAGCTTAAGCAATCTCTTTTAAAAAGCCAATAACCTTTACGAAGTTAGTTTTTTCTCGTTACAATATTCCAAATTTCAACTAGTGCAACACAGGGATGATCAATGTCAGAATTTACACACAACAAAGCAGCCAGCGTATTTGCGACGGTCTTAATCGGAATCATCGTTCTTTCATTTATGTTTACGGGCTACGAATCTCTTCGAAGTGGCGGGAGTTCCCCGGATTCAATTGGCAAAGTCGGTGATCTACCCATTAAAGTTGAAGAATACCAGCAAGAATATAACCGCCAGATTGATTTTTATAAACAAATGATGGGTGGAGCTGATCTCAGTGCCAAACAAATTGAGGCAATGAAAATTAAAGAAAGCACCCTGAAAAATATTATTCAAAGAAAACTGATGGTGAAATTTGCAACAGATATAGGAGTCTACCCGTCTGAAGAGGAAGTTAAGGCGGAGATAAAAAGTCTGCCATATTTCCAGTCTAACGGTCAATTCGACATTGCTCGTTACAAAGGGCTTCTGGCGGCCAACAAGTTAACACCTCAGGAGTTCGAAGCTGATGTTATTAATCAACTAAAAATGAAAAGCTCTCAGACATTGGTTCAGAATTTTCCTCTCTCTAAAGGTTATTTAAATGACCTGCAAAGAATCCGTGACGAGAAAATGAATGCCGAAATCATACAGATTTCAAAAAATTCACTTAGAAATTTTGTTGAAGTTACGCCAGCTGAACTGAGTAAATTTTTAGCTGAAGAAACAAATCAGAAGCGCATTCAATCAATGTTCAATGAAAGAAAAGTAAGTCTTGATAAGCCAGAAGAAGTTAAGGCTCGTCATATTCTTCTTATGACACAGGGAAAAGATGAAGCAAAAGTAAAAGCTGAAATAGAAAAAATTGCAAAAGAAGTTACTGCTGCTAATTTTGCCAAGATGGCAGATAAATATACTGAAGATCCATCAGGTAAGGGAAAAGGCGGAGACCTGGGTTCATTTGGCAAAGGTAGAATGGTTCCGGAATTTGATCAGGTGGCCTTTACTCAGAAACCTGGAACGGTTTCAGCTCCTCTCAAAACACAATTTGGTTACCACTTATTACTTGTTGAGAGTAAATCAGCGGGACATGAAGCAACATTCGCTGAATTTAAAGAAAAATTCGCGAAAGAACTTATCCAGAAAGATAAAGTTGAAGATATTAAAAAACTTACCGTTGATATCTCCAATGATCTAAGAAAAGCGCTTGAAGCCGGAAATGAAGCTGCTGTAAAATCAATCACTGCCAAATATAAGCTTGAATACGCAAAAGGTTCTGTAAACCGCCTGGATGGAACATCAACGGGCACAAACCTTACTCCGGAAAATATGAAGCAACTTTTTTCAGGCGACCTGACCAAGCCTCAAATACATTTATTTGATGATGGTGCGTCGATGATCATGATTAAAACAACTCCGGGTAAAGTGACCGAAGACTTAAATGAGCAGGCAAAAATCGCTCAGGACAACGCTGGATTAAAAAATGCGCTTTCGAGAAAAATGATGGATTCTATCCTCAAAAGACTTGAAGAAGACACGAGAGTTAAAATTAACTCAAATATGATTCAGAATTAAATAAAGGAAGTTGTGGCCGATAAAAAATCAAAGTGGTCCGAGAATGCAAGCGGCAAGTTTTATGTAGATGATCAGTGTATCGCCTGTGATGCCTGCGTAATTGAAGCCCCTGGCTTTTTTGTGATGAACGATAAGGACGGCCACGCATTTGTAAAGCTTCAGCCTAAAACAGAAAAAGATATTTCAGAATGCCTCAGCGCTCTCGAAGCTTGCCCGGTGGAAGCTATCGGGAGCGATGGGGACAATTAAATAGCCGCCTTATCTGTAATCTCAAAAGCCTTTGAATAAATCTCCAACCCTTCATCCAACTGCTGCTCATTTATGCAAAGTGGAGGACAGATATAAACCTGATTCCAGCGAACAAAGGCAGCAATTCCGTTATTTTTGAGAAAGCCAGAAAGCTCCATCATTGGTTTTGACATCGGCTTGTTCCACTCACTCATCTCTTCTCTGGTTTTCCGATTTTTCACCATTTCTATACACCAGTGAAGTCCTTTCCCGCGCACTTCTCCCATGGAAGGATGCTTATCTGATAGAACTTGAAGCTTAGCTTCAAGTTTCGCTCCGAGAGTCGCTGCGTTTTCAACAAGCTTATCTTCTTTATAAACATTGATAGTTGCAACACCGGCAGCACATGAAACAGCGTGGGCGCTGTAAGTAAGTCCACAAGACAACATATTTGTATCAAAATATTTTGCAATTTTGTCGTTTGTAGTAACAGCTCCAAGAGGCAAATAAGCCGAAGTTAAACCTTTGGCCATGACCATGATGTCCGGAACAACATTATAGTGATCAACACCAAACCATTTTCCCGTTCGGCCAAATCCACTCATGACTTCATCAGCGATTAAAACGACGCCGTATTGGTCGCAAATTTCGCGCACTCGCTTCCAGTATTTAGGAGTTGAAGGAGCGATGATTCCGCTCGATCCTGAGTAGCCTTCCAGCAATACACCTGCAATGGTAGAAGCGCCTTCCATTTTTATTGTTTCTTCCAAAAGATCGCACATGATCATGTCTCCTTCTTCCGGAGTGCAGTGGCGATAAATGGGAGAACGATAAGAATAAGGATCGTGCATTTTTACAATCCAGCCGATCCCTGGCTCGATCGGAATTCTTCTGGGATCGCCACCTGCCGAAGCAGCGGCAAATGTTCCACCATGAAAGGATCTATAGCGAGTAATGATTTTTTGTCTGCCCGTATAAAGACGCGCCATCTTCATGGCATTTTCAATAGCCTCAGCTCCACCGAGTGTAAAAAGTGTTTTGTTCAAATCTCCAGGTGTGACTGAGGCAATAGCTTCACCCAACTCTCCGCGAACTTTAGTCACATTTGAAGGTTGAATATAATGAACCCTGGACATCTGATCGATGATCGCTTTATTTACACGCTCATCACCATGTCCGATGTTGGTACAAATTAATTGTGATGAAAAATCCGCAAATTTTTTTCCATCATAATCCCAGAAATAAATTCCTTTTGCTTTTTCAATGGCCATCGGATTTGCTGTTTCTTGAGCTGACCAGGAAAAATAAGTATATTTTTTATTCTTATCAACAATTGATTGATATTCGCTCATTAATTACTCGCCATGTTGTTAGTTTGTTTGTCTATATCGTCACCAGACCACTGCGTGTCTTTAGCCACTTCCTTGCCCTCAAATTTTCCTTGTTTAAGATCATTCAAATGAGCATGTGTTGTAAAATACTGCAAAGAGTGTCCAACGAAATCAGAAACCTTATTGAAATTATGCTTAGTCATAAATGCTTCCAAACCAGATTTTAGTTCATGGACCATTTTATATCCTTGTAGCATCGGTCCCGTACAACTTTGAACAGTATGAGACCCAAGCAGCATAAATTCGATAGCATCACTGGATTTTTCTACGCCCCCCATCCCGCTAATTGAAATATTTTTTAATTTGGCTTCATTAAGAGCAGTTGCCAGTTTCATTGTGTGTCTGAGTGCAATTGGTCTAACTGCTTGAGCAGAATATCCACCTGGAGTTGAAAAGCCTTTTACCGTTGGCATCGGACGCAATGTCTCGAGATCAACACCAATAATAGCCAAAATAGTATTGATCAAAGAAATGCCATGAGCACCGGCCTCAATTGCACTGAATGAAGGAACGTTTACATCAGTTATATTGGGAGTCATCTTGGCCCAAACAGGAACTTTAGAAACATCTGTGACCCATTTAGTGACTTCACTGACGATATCTGGATTCTCTCCCATCGCTGCTCCCATTTTTCTCTCCGGTAAACCATGAGGGCAGGAAAAATTTAATTCAAAAGCATCAACACCCGCATCCTGGCACATGATCACTAATTTTTGCCAGGCTGCTTTATTGTATTCTTCCATAATAGAAGCAATGAGAATTCCTTTCGGGCATTCGGCTTTAATTTCTTTGAAGTCTTTAATCCAGTCTTCAATCGGGCGATCAGATATGAGTTCGATATTCTGAAAGCCGATAACTTCGTTATTCACACGCGAATAAAGTTTTCCATAACGAGGAGCTACGTTATGAACCTTTGATGAATCCAGTGAAATAGTTTTTGCAACAACGCCCCCCCAGCCTTCTTTAAAAGCTTTGAGAATAGTTGCCTTGTTAGTTCCCGGAGGTCCTGAACCAATGACAAAAGGATTTTCAAATTTCAGGCCATTGACGGTAATCGACAAATCTTTGCTCATAATACTCTCCAATTTATTTTTTACATTCCACTGCGAGGAACGAATCTGCCGGCACCTCTTTCGACCTTAAGAATACCTTGATCGAATTGAACTTTGCCATTGCAGATAACCCAAGCAGGAGCACCTTTTGTTTTGTAGCCTTCAAAAATATTTCTATCACATTTATGCAAATGAGTTTTAGCCGAGATAACATCCATTTTTTCCGGATTCCAGATGACAAGATCGGCATCAGATCCAACCATGACCGCACCTTTTCTCGGGTACATTCCAAATATTTTTGCCGGACGGGTACAATTCACTTCAACAAACTGGTGAAGATCGATTCTATTTTCTAAGACACCGTAAGTGTATATTAAGGTCAGACGATTCTGAATTCCTGCAGCTCCATTGGGTATTTTTCTAAAATCATTGCGCCCTAATTCTTTTTGTTTATGCTGATGAAACGGACAATGATCAGTTGCTACAGTTTGGATGATTCCCGATTTCAATGCAGCCCAAAGCGGTTCCTGATGCCCGGCCGGTCTTATTGGGGGACTCATAACATATGCCGCACCTTCAAAATCCGGTCGGTCATAAACAGAGTCATTCAACAATAAATACTGCGGACAAGTTTCACCGAAAACAATTTGCCCGCGTCTGCGTGCTTCATCAATAGCATCCACCGCTTCTTTAGCTGTCACATGCACAATATAAAGCGGAGAACCGGTCATTCGTGCGAGCATAATAGCTCTTGCGGTTGCTTCTCCTTCTAACGGAGCAGGACGGGACTGCGCGTGATATTTTGGTTCAATCTTGCCTTCTTTGAATAATTTTTCCTGAAGCGCCACTACCATTTCCCCGTTTTCACAATGAGCAGTAACAAGCGCATTTAAATTTTTTGCCGTCTCCATGACCTTGATCATTTCAGTGTCATCAACTCCAATCGCTCCACGATACGCCATGAATGTTTTAAAAGAAGTGATTCCTTCTTCGCGCACGCATTGTTCCATCTCTTTTGCGGTATTATCGCCAAACCATGTAACGGCCATATGAAATGCATAATCGGCTACTGATTTTTTTGCTTTTTCTTTCCATGATTTTAATCCATCCATGAGGGGTTGATTGCGACCAGGAATAACAAAATCGATTATGGTAGTTGTACCACCGGCAACACCGGCAGCTGTTCCTGTTTCAAAATCATCCGCTGAAATCTCTCCCATAAATGGAAGTTCCATATGCACATGAGCGTCGATTGCGCCTGGGAAAATAAAATGCCCTTTGGCATCGATGACTCTTGTATCTGACTTCGGTTTGTCTATGACAGGTGCGATACTTTTAATCACGCCATCTTCAATATAAATATCGGAATGATAACGGTCCGTGGCCGTGATGATTTCACCATTTTTAATAAGGATTGATGATTCCATAATTATTCTCCGATATCCGTTATTCTTTCATAAGTCTCAGGGCGACGATCGCGGTAGAACTGCCAGGTATTGCGAACTGTTTGAATTAAATCTAAATCGAGATCACATGTAATGAGTTCGTCTTTATCTTCTGAAGCACAGGCGAGAATTTCTCCGCGTGGGTTTACAAAATAAGAATTGCCGTAAAATTTTCCAATATTCCACGGCTCTTCTGTTCCAACGCGATTAATACAGCCCATATAGTAACCATTGGCAACAGCATGTGCCGGCTGCTCCAGTTTCCATAGGTATTGAGAAAGGCCGGCAACGGTAGCTGATGGATTGAAAACAATTTCTGCACCATTTAGGCCAAGGATTCTTGCACCTTCCGGGAAATGGCGGTCATAACAAATATAGACTCCAATTTTTGCATAACGAGTCTGAAAAACTGGATAGTGTTCATCACCTGGTTTAAAGAAAAATTTTTCCCAAAAACCATTGGTGTGAGGAATATGCTTCTTTCTGTATTTACCTAAATACGTTCCATCAGCATCAATGACCGCAGCAGTGTTATAAAGAACGCCTTCCTGCACTTTTTCATAAACAGGCACTATGATGACCATCTGATATTTTTTAGCCAATTCAGCCATGATATTGGTTGTCGGGCCTGGAACGGCTTCAGCTGCTTCGTACCAGCGAGGGTCTTGAGAAGGACAAAAATACGGGCCGTTAAAAATTTCCTGCAAGCAAAGAATTTTCACACCTGCTTTTCCAGCTTCATGGATAAAAGGTAGATGATGCTCAAGCGCTGCTGCCTGAATTTCTTTTACAGGTCTTCTTTCATCGTTGATCGGGTTGTGACATTGAATCAAGCCGCATTTTACGTTTCTTGGCATATATATTCTCCTGTTAAATTACAAAAATTAGGACATCCAGTTTCTGACTTGTGGTTCAATAAACTTGGTAGTAATTTTTCTATCCTGAGTCCAGAAATCAATTCCCTGGTCCCCCGTTAAATCGCCGTTACCAAATTTAGAGTCATTCCATCCCCCGAAACCAAAAGGTTCGCGTGGTACCGGTACTCCGACATTTACTCCATTCATACCAGCATTGGCATTTCTAAAAAGATATTGAGCGTTCGCGCCACTCGTAGTGAAAATTGAAGCTGCATTACCATAAGGATTATTGTTTTCAATTTTAAGCGCTTCTTCCAGAGTCTTTACATGAACGATGGAAAGTACTGGTCCGAAAATTTCTTCGCACCCGGCCGGCATGTCCGGGCTTACATTATCAAGTAGAGTCGGACCTACCCAATAACCATTCTCAATTCCTTTGATGTCTGAATTATCCGGTTTTTGATTGCGTCCATCGACCAGAACTTTGGCACCCAAATTTTGCGCTTCAGTTATATATTTATTGATTCTATCTACAGATTGTTTGTTGATCACGGCACCTAGTTTTTCACCAACCTTTATGGATTTTGCATAGGCAACCATTCCTGCAATATGTTTCTCGCAATCGCCCACGGCTACCATTAAAGATGCGGCCATACAGCGCTGACCTGCGCATCCCATAGCTGAATCGACAATCTGTGTCGGAGCTGTTTCCAGATTTGCGTCTGGCATAAGAACCAGATGGTTTTTTGCCCCGCCAAGTGCGAGCACTCGTTTGCCGGCCATGGCCGCACGGCCGTAAACGATTTTTGCTACTTTAGTTGAACCGACAAAGCTCATTGCCTTGATGTCTTTGTGATCACAGATCGCATTTACAACATCAACTCCGCCGTTAACAATATTTAATACTCCGTCAGGCAGGCCTGCCTCTTTTAAAAGAGCAGCCAATTTTAATGAACCCAGAGGAACTTGCTCTGATGGTTTGAGCACCATCGTATTACCCACAGTAAGAGCTATAGGAATAGTCCACATTGGACACATGATGGGAAAATTAAAAGGAACGATACTGGCAACTACGCCAACCGGCTCCTTGATCACCTGACAGTAAATACCATTGCTAACTTCCAGCATTGGTGCAGAAATTTTATTCGGAATAGAGCAACCAAACTCCAGGACTTCGATAGCCTTGGCTACATCGCCGTGGGCTTCGGCCAGTGTCTTACCATTTTCAAGAGCGACGAGTTGCTTTAATTGTTCAAAGTCACGCTCCATTAAGGCCTTCATTTTAAACATCACCTGTACGCGTTCTTTGATATTGGTATTGGACCAGATTTTAAATGCCGCCTTAGCTGCTTTTACCGCTGCATCAACATCAGAAGCAGTTCCCATTGGAACTTCTCCGATTTTTTCTCCCGTGTAGGGACTCATCAGGTCCATGTATTGTGATGTGCTGGATTCAACCTCTTTGTTTCCTATCCAGTTTTTTAGTTTCCCGAAACTTTTTGTGATCTGTACATGATTTAATCCCATGCAAACTCCTTAGTTATATCTATAAAAAAACATTTAAATGAAAATTGATAATAGCACCAATGATGGTGCCCACAAACCGTCCTCTTTAGGATGAGCTATATTTCATAACAGCTTCAATTCGTGAAGTCACAATTATTGTTGTTTAAGATTAGTGGGAACTAAAAATTTAGATTACTTATAAATACCCGAGATAAATACTTCAAATTAGCCGTTAGCGTCGCTCGCGGAATACTTTCCTCAGGTCTTTTGGTTCGGTTGCCCTGAATTTTTCCAGAGACTCACGAAGCATCTCTGTCGACATCCATTTGCCATATGTCGCGTAATACTCTTTATCGGCCCTGTTGATTTCAGCAAGAAGAATACTTCCGATGGTTTTCAAACTTGCCATGGTGGAAATGGTGATTGAAGGTACATCTTTGGTAAAGTCTTTAGGAATTCCGCTGATCTTAGACATCATACCCCACACGCCCGGAATATATCTTGTAGACCAAATAACTTTCGCCGCAATGGACGTTAAATTTTCGTGTATTTTGTATTCTCGTTCATCAATCCATCTGAACATTTCTCCAAGAATTGCATCTTTTCTCCATGAATCTCTCATCAATCGATAATCTGTCCAGTCCAGAATCACTTCAAATCGCGCATCAGTTTCCATATCGGCCGGTACCATCATCGCGCCTTGTTTAATACCAATGCGGTTTAAAAAACTTGTGTCTGTCATTGTGATCTTTGACATAACTTCTGGTAAAATAAGTTTTCCCTGTGAAGCAAACTTAAAAGCATCATAAGCAACTTCTTCACATGATAGCTTTGAATTATCTTCAAAATCGAGATCGTAATCATAAGGTATAATTTTTTTCTGCTTTTTTAACGTCATTACTTTGTCGTACATATAATCTGCTGCTCTTGCTGCAAGTTCTTTATCTTTAGCACGCAGGATCAGAATACGGGCATTTTCATTTCTTAGGGCATCTTCAATTGGAAAAATAGCAACGCCTTTCCCAACATAGGACTCAATTGTTGTAACTTCCTTTGTATTTTTATCAACGTGAACAAAGACTATATGACTAAATAGAGAACGAGGCTGTGCTATTTCCGAAATAGTTGAAGATACAAAGCTCACACCTTTGGTAATCATGATGTCACCATTCTGGAATTCAAATTTTGCTTTAGGATCAATTCCTTTTCCAACATGATAGGGATGATAAGCATCAGCTTCAAACACGGGAACTGGCTGTTCTGGAAATTTTATAGTTTCAGCAGAGATCTGCTCATCTGGATAATAATGAACACCTACATAGTCTTCACTACCTCTGATTAAAAGATTCAATTCTTTTACCTGGTGTCTGCAATTCTCCGGTAGGATTTCTAAAATTGAAGAAAGTGACAGGCGTGCTTCAAAACTTAAATCCAGTATTTTCTGTCCATCCGATTTCATTACATCGAGGTCCAGATTCTGGGGAGTAATTAACTTATAATCGCTGATTAAATTATCCAGTACTTTTGTGCAGGTTTCAGCATTAAGTTCTCGTGTGCTGACCAAGTCGAGAATCAGCTGTGACTCCGCCAATAAATTCAGACCTGATTGATCTGTGCTTGAAATAGCTCTGTGTGCTTTTGAAGTTGAACATGAAGTAGTACAGGCCGTAAGAATTATTAAAAAACCTGAAAGCAGTAATAGTGTTCGTTTCATGTTGCTGTCCCGAAAATTTAAATAAAAAGAAGGGCCCGAAAGCCCTTCATTATGTTAACAAAATTATCTCTTAATTTGTAATACTTCCTGAAGCATCTGGTCTGCCGTAGTCAATGTTTTAGCATTGGCCTGGAAGTTTCTTTGTGCTGTCATCAGGTTAACGAACTCATTGGCAATATCAACATTTGAAAGTTCAACCGATTTAGAAAGAACTTCACCCCGTCCTGATTCACCCGGTTTCCCAAGTGCTGCCTGACCGGAAGCTTTTGACTCTCTAAAAAGATTTTTACCGATTTTAAATAAGCCTTCATTGTTTTCAAATTTAGCGACCGCAATTTGTGCGATATCGCGAATCTCACCGTTGTTATAGTTCGCTGTTAAAATTCCTTTATCATTAAAAGATAAAGAAGTTAAAGTCGCAGCACTTGCACCGTCCTGGGTGTGACGAGCGACAGCTGAGTCAGAACCAAACTGAGTAGAAGCATCCATTCCAGTTCCACCTTCTTTAATTGATGGTCCCCAATTGAAAGTGATCTTCTGATCTTTCGCTGCACCTTTATTAAAGTTGAATGAGTTCTTACCAGCTTTTTCTTCTTCGAGCTGACCTTTATCATTGAAGATCAATGAACCGGATGCCATTTCATACATTTGATCTGGTTTTCCACCCTCAACATCTTTTCCATCAGCAGCAATATGGTACTCCCAATTATTGTTGTCTGTTTTGTTATAATAAGCGGTCACTGTATGAGCAGTACCGATGTTATCGTAAATGGTCATTGAGTTTGAAAAATTCGAAGTCTTCTCTGGATTTTCGATGTTGAATTCCATTTTATCCGCACGAGAGTCAAGGTTCATCGACATGACAACTTCTTTTGTGCCCTTTGCTGCAATGGTTGTGTTGCCTAGTTTGATCGCATCAATTTTGTTCTGAATCTTACCATTTTCATCTGCTTGAAAGCCTAATACTTTGTCACCATCCATTGTGGTCATCTGGCCATTTTTGTCGAAGTGAAAAGACCCATCTCTGGTATAGGCTCTTCCTGCACCTGAATCAATCGTAAACATACCATCACCGGCAATTGCAAGATCTGTGTTTGATTCAGTTCTTGTGATATCTCCCTGGGTCATAACAGGTTTAATGTGGCCCAGTTTTGTACCAGCACCGAACTGATCTCCACCTTCAATACCTTTTAGTGATACTGCCAATACGTCTTGAAATTCTGCTCTTGAAGACTTGAATCCGTTGGTTCCGGCGTTGGCGATGTTATCACCGATAACTCCCATACCCTGCCCACTTGCGTTTAGACCTGATACACCAATTGTGAATGAACGTAGAATACCCATGTGTCCCTCCTAGACCTAATTTTCTCAAAGATGTTTTCAGTACTACAGACTAAAAACTAGGGCTTCCGGAAAGGACCAGCTCCGTTTCTTTTGAGATTTTTTTATTTTTTAATTCATTAATATCGTCGAATCAATTTTTGTAAATACGTTATCTCCTATATTGTCTTTATCAATCGCCGTAACGATCGTATTTTTTGGAACATCAATTATGTAGGCAGCTTTGTTGGTTATAACCAGCGAATCCTGGCCACCTTTTATTTTTAATTTATCAATTGCGCTTTGAAGTTTGGCGTACTCCTCTTTATCAAGAGAAAGATTGCGTTCCTGAAGTCTTCTCATGGCATGAGTTGAAAGATGTATGCCTTTTGCCGTTTCGGAAACGGGAGATTCTGACTGGTCAAGAGTACTGTCGAGCAGGCTCTTGAATTCTGAAATTTCGTCTTTGCCTAATTTATTGGTCTGATCAACATTCGTTTTCGAAGGAATCTTCGTGACATTAGGAATGAGAATGTTGTTAATCTTTGGATTTGCCATTAAATTTTTTATTTCCAAATTCTATTAATCAATTGGGTTCTCCATTTGATTATACGCTGATGCTGCTTTCTTTTGCAATGCAGGCACATTTTTACTCGGCAAGTCTTTTTCAGGAATGGCAAAACTTTCCACGTCCTTCAAAAATACTTTTTTTCCACCCGCTACATCAAGAATAGTTTCACCATTTTCAAAACGAACTCCGGTAACTAAACCTTCGGCACGTGTAGCTCCCATAAATTTTTCATTTTTATCATCGAAAGCGATAACATCAAAATGGTACGTATCTTTCGGAGCTATCTGACCATCAAGACCGATCCCATCCCAAGTTACACCCTGCTGTCCTTTTCCTAAATCCTCCTGATCAATTTTTCCAATCATTTGATTTTTGTCATCGTAAATGCGGATCATGACATTCTTGGCAGCTCTCTCGAGATAGAAGGGAAGCTCAATGTTTTTTCCTTCACCACCGTAATCAACAGTAGTTCCACTAGTGACAATCTTTTTCCCTAGCAAACTCGCACCTTGAAATCTTTTTTCATTATCGTTATTGGCGGTTAAACCATCAAATTTTTTGTTCATAGCAGTTAACTGCTCTAATTGTGAAAACTGAGCGAGATTGGCAGAAAAATCTTTTTGATCCATCGGTTTCATTGGATCCTGATTTTTTAATTGATGAGCAAGAAGCTTCATGAAACCATCTTTACCTAAAGTCTCATGCTCCTTTTTATCAACAAAACGCTGTTCAGGTTTTACACCGACAATCTTGTTTAACTCTTCACCTATTTTGGGATTAACTGCCTGGGCATTACCTTGTGCCTCGGCTTTTTTCATCGCGATATCTGCATAAGAATTTCGGCTTTCATTGCCTGGTCTACCGATCATTGGCATGGATTAAGCTCCATATCGTTGTTGGTATTCTTCCCACAACTCTTTTCTTCTTTCTTTACCATTACTAAATTCCGATGAGAAACTTCCTGAAGACATGAACTGTTTTGAATTTGCATTTTGGTCAGAGCCATTTTTCGAATCAGACTGTCCGAATGTACCTGATGATGACGACTCCCCCATACTGCTTACAATTCTCAAATCAGAAAGATTAATTCCGGCATTATTCAAATTTTTCATCAGGCTGATTTCATTCTTCATAAAGAAATCATGCCCTTCTTTGCTTGAAGTTGTGATCTGCATATCGATTTGGTTTGCCTGATTCAAAGACTGAGCTGGCATCTTGTTAACCTGTATCTTGAATTCTCCAAGAGAATCGTGTCTTACTGTCAAGTCCAGGCTACTCTTGTTTGCAACCTGATTTTGCTCAACATAATCTGAAATTCTTTTAATGATTTCATTTGTGTTGGAGGTATTCAATTTTCCCAGATCCAGAACTTTTTGATTAGCCTGAGTCTGGCTTTCTGCCTGCTGACCATGATTTTCCTTGCCGTTCATCATTGGAATAATTTCCTGCTTGATTGCTGCAAGTTCTGCGCCTGCTTTCATATCGGGAGAACGGACTTCATCAACTGAAGCGTTTTTCCCTTTTATACCATCTTTAAAAGCAAGATCTTTTGTATTTCTGATTAATGGATCAGAGAGTAAAGATAATCCCTGTCCATAGGCTTTTACGTTTTGATTTGGATTTTTTGGCAGCTCAAGACCATTTAACAAAGCAAGTTTACCTGAACCTTTCTTTTCAGTTGATTCAACATTTTTCAGATAATCTTCTCCAGTCACGACTTTTTTCTGGCTGAGAAGAGCTTCAATATCGGAAGATTTAGTTTCAACATTTTCAGTAACGTCTTTTGACTTTGTTCCATTCATCAAAAATTCCAGTGGACTTTCACTCTTCAGCTGCCCTTTAACCGGTCTCTCGTCTTTTCCTGAGCGAATATTCTGAAGCTGAACATTGCCTTCTTCATTTACTTCAACGTTATCTTGTGTTCCTTTAAGACTGTTTAAGAGCTGATCGAGATTGCTTCCTGTCTTAGAAATTTTTTGTTCGATTCCATCTTCAGTATTCTGTGGAACAGAAACTAATTTTGGATCTATATCAAAAGATTTTGAAGCAGCTGAATTAGCCATAAGAGCGGCAAGTAATGCTTCAGCCTGTTTTGGAGTGACAACTACTTCAGCAACAACTTCTTCCTCTTCAGCATTCTGTCCAGCACCTTTAGAAATCAGAAGATTTTTTAATGCCTCACCTTTTTCTGTTTTTACTTCAGAAGATATTTCAGCATTTTGTTCCGGAGCACTCACGCTTTCAAACAGCGAAGAGAAATCTGTTTTAGATTCCTTTTTAGATTCTTTTTTACCTTCAACAGAAACAGCTTGTCCCATTTCATTTTTAGATGAAACTGGTTTATCAACCAGGGCCGGGCCAGGGGCTTTTCTACTGAGTAGTTGTGTTGGCAATCCTTGCATATCTTCCCTAAAAAAACTTCAACGCTTAGCGTATTACAATTCAGTTTACATTATTTTTTCATTTGAAGAAATTGTTTCTGAAGTCGGGCAGAAACTTCCTTATCCATCAGATTAAAGATCTTTGAAGCCTTCTGGGCCTCAAGTTGACCCAATATCCGAACGGAAAGATCGGGATCTTGAACAGAAAGTACGTCCGCTGCACTTTGTGGTTTCATCCCGGCGATGACTTCAACCATTTGAGTAACACGCTTTTCAACTTTGTCATTTTGAGAATCAACACATCCAAGGAATTTCTTTTGTGAATCCTGAAATTCAACAAGTTTTTTCTGGAAATCACCTATATTCATTTTTAACTGTTCACTTTCCTTTTGAACGTTAAGTTCTTTCACCTTCAATGCTTCTTCTTTATCAAGAAGCTCTTTCGAAAAATCTACCAGATGTCCGCTGCCCGCTTTCCTCATAAGCTTTTCAGCTTCAAGCATAACTGCTTTTTTAAATTCTTCTTCTGTATAAGTTCTTTTTGCAGCTCCGGCAGATTCGGTAGATGTTGCTGGTTTAGCGGTCGCTGTCATTCCTGTTGAACAAAATGTGAGTGCTATTAAAGTTAAAATAATTTTTTTCATATAATTTCCAGTTTTACTTTTCATCCGAAATATAGGCTCCGTTTGTTCTCATAGTTAAAATTTCTTCTATGGCTTCCTGCTCTTTTTTGTTCTGCTTGCGGGTATACTCATCTTTCTTTTTTTCTTTGAAGTTTTCCATTACCTTTACCTCACCACGGGCAATGGCCAGGTCAGCAACTTTCTGCTCATATTTTTTCTTTAGCGCCCACATCAAACTCTCTTTGTTTTTTATATCTTCTTTTTTACCCTGTATAAAATAAGGGAAAAACTGAATCATATTTCCAGCGGACGGATCCTTCATGAAAACTTCCTGAGCCGCATAGGTCTCATCGATAGCTTTATTGGCAAGGGCTATTTTATCTTCAACTTCACGGATCTCTTTAAGAATCTGTCCCAGCTCAATCTTAATTTTTTTTTCTTTAAACTCTCTAACCTTTAAAAGGCCTTCGAGTTTGAATTTAAATTTTTGCATATGCTTTTATAGTCTCATTAAGTTATTTAATATTTTCAGCTTTTCTTGCAATTTCCACCATGCGGTCATAAAGCGTTTCAATTGAAAGATATTCCGTCATGCCCTGGTTTTGCTGAAGCAGGGCTATCAAGTCATCGTATATTAAAATAGCTTTATCTACCTTGGGATTTGATCCGCGCGCATAAGCTCCAACATTGATCAAATCTTCGTTGGCCTTATAGGAAGAAAGCAGATCGCGCAAATGACTTGCTACAATTTTATGCTCTCTCGTTGCAACTTTGGACATTACCCGCGAAAGACTGGCAAGAACATCGATGGCAGGAAATTGGTTTCTTGAAGCAAGCTCTCTGGACAAAATAATGTGTCCATCGGAAATCGCTCTTACGGCATCAGCGATAGGCTCATCCATATCGCCCCCTTCTACCAGAACGGTATAAATCCCGGTAATAGAACCTGCGTTAGCCTTAGTACCTGCTCTTTCCATCAACTTAGGAAGCCTTGCAAAAACTGAAGGCGTATAACCTTTTTGCCCGGGCGGTTCACCTGCTGAAAGAGATATTTCACGGTTGGCCATGGCAAATCGGGTAATGGAATCCATCATTAGAAGTACGTCTTGATTTTTATCCCGGAAATATTCTGCAATCGTTGTTGCAACATAAGCAGCTTTCATTCTGATAAGTGCAGACGAATCTGAAGTAGCCACTACGACAACTGATCTCTTTAAGCCTTCCGGCCCCAGATCTGTTTCTATAAATTCCAGAACCTCACGACCACGCTCTCCAATGAGCGCAATGACGTTTACATCTGAACTTGAATTTTGGGCGATCATCCCCAGCGTGACAGACTTACCAACCCCCGATCCTGCCATAATGGCAAATCGCTGTCCCTTTCCTGCTGTCATAAAACAATTGATTGCATGAATGCCGGTATCAAGTGCCTCTCTTATCGGCGGACGCTCAAGCGGGTTTAAAGCGTGTCCGTAAATACTTCTCGCTTCAACATTAACAGGTTCGATCGGGCCCAGACCGTCAATAGGATTCCCCTGAAAATCTATTACACGTCCAAGCATCGCCTCTGAAATTTTTATCGTTGTTGTCAGATCTTTTAAGTAAACGCGCGTTTCTGAATTGATCCCTGAAAGCTCATCGTAAGGCATTGCCATACATCTGGTTCCGTTAATGCCTACAACTTCACCAAGAGATCTGTCTCCAAATTCTGTGATAAATTCAACATTGGATCCAATGGGTGCGCGGCTAAGGTTGACTTCAAAAACCATCCCTTTATTGGCAAATACTTTTCCGATTTTCTGATATGGAGAAGAATACTCGTAATTTTTGTGAATAGACGTGAGATCGAGAACCTTGTTCATTTGCTATTCACCTTTTCAATTACGATTCGATAAGAACATCTTCAAAAAGTTTATCCAGACTTTTAAATTGCTCTTCCATCGTAGCGTTTATTATTCCGTTGTCAGATTCAATAATAATTCCACTAGTCGTAATGGCTGAATCAATCTCCACTCTGACATTTTTAAATTCACCCAGCCGAGACTGGACATGCTTTAGAATTTCCGGCATATCGTTAAAATCGCTTGAATTAACCTGAATCAGAAGATTGCTTCTTGCCTGAATTTCAAGCAATAATTTTTCAAGCAGTCTTTCAACATATTTCCCGTCTTCTTTAAGCTCTCTGGTTATAATCCATTTTGTTAAATTGCGGATCAGCAGATATATTTCTTTCTTTTGAACATTAATGATCTCATCCTGAGTTTTTAAAACTTCAGTAACCATCTGGGAAAAGTTATCCAGTTTCTGATCTACGACGCTTCTCATTTCATTAAATATCTCTTCGCGCCCCTGATTCACACCTTCGTCAAATCCGGCCTTGAATGCTTCTTCTTGTATTTCAGAAATTTTGCGGACGACTTCTTTATCAACTGCTGCCTGGTACTCTTCCTGCTCCTGGTCTTTTAACCCTCTATATTTTTCTACAATTGAATTAATTTTAAACTGAGAATGCTTGGCGTGAGCCCGCTCTTCTCTTATGATATTCTGAAACTCAGTCTTGGCGATCGCCTGAGAAGTGCTCAGTAGCGGCTTGAATTCAAATGTTGAAACTTTTCCAGCGTCAGCATCCTCTTCAGTGAAGCTCTGAAACTTGTAATCCTCTACATTTGAATATTCTTTTACCATAAAATATCATTTCCTTTATCAAATTAAACCAATGAATCGCCATCAGATCCGCGGGCAATAAAGGCTTTACCTTGAGATTCAAGTTCTTTCGTTTTCTGAACCATCTCAGCCTGAGCTTTTTCAACATCTGAAAGCTTAGTCGGCCCAAGTGCCTCAAGATCTTCTTTAAGCAACGTAGCCGCACGATTCGACATGTTCTTGAAAAGTTTCTGCTTGATTTCGTCTGGAGCAGTTTTCATTGCAATAACAAGTTTATTGTTGTCGATTTCGCGAAGTAAATTCTGAATACCTTTATCATCAACGTACATAAGATCTTCAAAAGTAAACATAAGTTTTCTGATCTCTTCAGCCAACTCAGGATCTTTTTCTTCAACTCGAGACATAATGTTTTTCTCAGTGTTTTTATCCATAAGGTTAAGCATATCAGCGATAGGCTCAACACCACCAAGCTGATTGGTATCGATGGAACCAAGCGTACTAAGCTCAGTTTTAAGAACGTCATCAAGTTGAGAGATAAGTTCAGGAGAAACGTAGTCGAGGTTCGCCACTCGAAGAACAACCTCTGCCTGCAATCCTTCCGGCAATCTTCTGAGAACATCCACTTTTCTTTCCGGCGCCAGGTGGGCAACGATAAGGGCAATTGTCTGCGGGTGCTCGTTAATCAGGAAGTTTGAAAGAGTTCTGGTATCGACAAGTTCAAGTGATTCAAGTGTATTTGTTTGTCCAACTTCAACAATCTGACCAAGAAGCTGCTTCGCTCTGTCTTCACCAAGAGTATTGATAATGAAGTCTCGTCCTCTGTTTTCAGCAAATAATAAGTCGTTTTCTTCATTTAGTTGTTTATAGAAATCTTCGAGGACTCTCTTAACCATCCAGATCGGCGCACGTTTTACGTTCGACATGGCATTGATCATTCTCTTTACATCGTTATCTTTCATGTTTTGAAAAATAAGCTGAGTGATATTCATGCCCAGTGAACTTAAAAGTAAACCTGCTCTATCCTGACCGTTGAGTAATCCATACTCCGTGTCGGGATCTATTTGGTTGTCATCTAATGCGGCCATAATCAATTCCTCTATATTATTCTATAAACTATTTAAGCAATCTGTTTATCTGATTCACTTGAATGAATCATTTCATGAATAATTTGTGCTGCTTTGCCTGGATTATTTTCAACCAGTGCAATGATTTTTTCACGCAACATGTTTCCTTCTATCTTCTCAGGGTTCAGCTTCTCTTCAATCTGAGGAAGGGCATCTTCCAGTCCAGGAAGGCGCTGGTTAGCCTGAACTTTTTCCAGTTCTTCAAGTGTACGAGGTAAAAAATCTTCCACTGTTTCGATCGTATTGTCTGTGACCCATTGTATGAATGGACGAACTACCAGGAAGAAGAACAATGATATGGTCAAACCGACCGCAAGATACTTAACAATATTTCTGATCAGCTCGCGGTTAGCCGCTTCTTTTAACATTGCATCTGCAACGCTCATATCTTCGCGGGCAAATTCCATGTTCTTGATTACCAATTTGTCCCCGCGTTTTTCCGAAGTTCCCAGTGTGCTGGCGACAATCTGTGAAAAGTTTGCAAGGTCAGCTTCGCTCCACTTCTCGTATTTCATGATTGCATTGCCGTTCTTATCAAGCTGAGCAACACCATCTTCTCCCATAACCGGTATTCTCTTCCCATCAATCATTACTGCAGCAGAAATTGCTTTTACATTGGCAGATGGCTTTCTTGATTGGGTAACCGTAGTAGGAACATTAAAGTTTTTAGTTGTAAGTTCCTTTGTCACATTATTTTTTGTTTCAGCAACGCCCGGTTGAGGCTCTTCACCAGGAAGATTTGATCTTGCTCCCGCGACCCCCTGAGGTGATGGACGTGAGCCTGTCACGTTCTGTGCATTTTTTACTTCACTCAGTACAGCGGAGTTTTCGTTGTCGTACTTTGTTTCAGTTGCCACTGATTCCGTAAAATCAAGATCAACAGTAACTTTTGCTACGACTTTCCCATCTCCCACAACTTTGGTCAAAATTTCTTCAATCTGTCTTTCATATTTTTGATTTAACTGAGCTTCAAGGGCCAGGCGATTTGCCGTCAATGCCGTCATTGAATCACCGATATTTTCAGAAAGTTTTTTACCGCGGTCATCCAGGATAACAACATTCTCAGGTCTCATCTCTTCCACCGAAGAAGCAACCAGTGAACCCACGCCTTTAATTTCTGCCGGAGTCAGAGACACTCCGGGATTTAATTCTAGAATGACCGATGCGGATGGAGATTTTTTCTCAGCTACAAAGGGAGATGATTCAGGAATTGATATATGCACTCGTGCTCTTTTTACACCCTGGATATACATGATTGTCTTAACAAGCTCTCCTTCAAGAGCTCTCTGTTTATTTACCTTTTGTACAAAGCTTGTTGTTCCAAATGATTGTTTATCAAAAACTTCATAGCCGACAGTTCCAGAGAAGCTTGTTCCAAGTTTTGCAATTTCCAAGCGCCAGACTCCTACCAGGTCTTCCGGAATTGAGATGGTCTTTCCATCGTTCGAAGTCTGATAAGGAATTTTCTTTTCTTCCAGAAGTATTGCTATCTTTCTGGCGTCTTCTTTATTCATGTCCGTGTAGAGCACGTCGAATCGGGTTTTTGACGCCCAGACCACAATCCCTGTCATAGCTGCTATGATCATGCAAGAAATGATGATAAAACCAATCTTCTTGGTTGAATCGAGTCCGAAAAAAAACTCTTTAAAGTTCCTGAAAATTTTCTCTAATATATCTTGCAAGGCCATCCTCCTGATCTATTAGTTTCACATCCTATGAAACCAATCCTCACTCCTGCCAATTACTACATCTGCATTCTCATTATTTCTTTATATGCTTCTATAACTTTCATTCGAACCTGGTTCATTGTCTTGAAAGCTATCTCTGCATTCTCTACGGCCAGCATTGTACCAGCAATATCTTTAGACTGGCCTGAAGCCAGCTTCTGAATTGCCTTGTTTGCTTCAACCTGCATTTCATTAACTTCCGTTAAAGAAGTAGCCAGCATTTCGCTGAAGCTTTGAGGAGGTTTAACCCCGATGCTTGGATTGGCGGCCAGTTCATTGAACTGAGGCAATGTCGCCTGATCAATTGAAGCGCTCTTCATCCAATCTTGAGTGTTATATCCACTCAGGAGCTTGTTCATATTGCCTACGTTTTCAATTGCCATAAATTAACCTCACTAAACCGAACTCTAATTACACTGTTCAAATTATCATTTTTTCAAAACCGGTCAAAATGCTCCACTGGAGCATTTTGTCGGTTTAGTTTCTACCAATTTCTAAATCTTTCATCGCCATGCTTTTCGCTGTGTTCATAGCATTGATATTGGCTTCATAAGCTCTTGAAGCTTCAATCATATTGGCCATCTCTTCCATTGTATTAATGTTCGGATAGGCCACATATCCTTCTGCGTTTGCATCCGGATGGTTTGGTTCATATTTTAGTATTGGCGGTTTTTTGCTATTGGTAACTTCTTTTGCAATGACCGTTTGGGCATTATCATCCATCTCGCCGCTTAGAATTTCTGAAAATGATTCTTTGACAGGTTCTGATCCGAATACAACTTCTTTTGGCTGATAGGCACCGCCTTCAGCAGTTCTGGTTGTCTGAGCGTTGGCAATATTCGAAGAAATGGCTGCCATTCTTTTTTTATTGGCAGTCAGTCCTGAAGAACTAATTTTTAAACTTGTTAGTAAATCCATAATTTCTTCTCCACTATTCCGGATTATTACCTGTCAGACCCAACGACATATTTCATCAGACCTAATTTTTTATTCAGCAATTGAACTGAGGCATCGTACATTATCTTATTTTCTGCCATCTCTGCTAGTTCGGCATCACGGTCTACTGTATTTCCGTCAGGGCTAACAATACCGTTGGACTCTTCATAAATTTCCGGCTGCAAATTATTAAAACCGCCGCCTCCAACATTAAAATGTTTAGAGTCGGCGGTTTTTAAAGTTTGCTGTTCATCAGTATCGAGAGCGCGAGCCAGGGCCTCTTCAAAATCAATTTTCTTAGCCTTGTAACCAGGAGTTTCAGCATTTGCGATATTGGACGCATTCAATTCCAGTCGCATTTTTCTGTACTTCAATGAAGCTGCCAGTGCCTGGGTTGTTTTATCATCAATGTTCATAAACTACTCCTCATCTTCTTCGTTAAAGCTAACGTAAGTTAACAAAATACGATGATCCTTCAGTTCTGTACTCATTGATTTTATTTCTAAGTGTTCTGATTGAAACACCAAGGATTTTTGCCGCTTGAGTTCTATTCTCGCTTGTATGGATCAATGCTTTTTTAATAAGCAATTTTTCAGCATCTTTAAGCGACATTAATCTTACGCCTTCTGAGTCATCATCACTCATGAAGTTTACTGATTTCTTGTCACTTACTTCGTAAGCACTTTCATCAAGCAACGAAGAGTTGTTGTTAATAGAGCTTGAAATAACCTGCTTTAGTTCGTGAATATTGTTTGCCCAGTAATGAGATGTGATTCTATCCATTGCGACACCATCAATTTCATGTGGAGTTTCAGTTGAATCCGTTGCTTCATTCATGAAATAACGAGCCAATCTCTGAAGATCTTCTTGTCTTTCTCTAAGCGCCGGAATTGTTACTGAGTTATTAGCAAAGATAGAGAATAATCCGCGATAAAATCTTCCTGCACCAACAAGTTTAGAAAGGTTCTTTGTTGTTGTCGCGATCAGACGAACATCGATATCGTAGTCTTCAAGTTCATTGATAATTTTGTGGAGTCTTTTCTGAAATTCTTCATCAAGACAGTCGATATTGGCAAAAACAACTGTTCCACCATTAGCTGCTTCAAGGATCCCTTTATTGAATCTTCCTGTCGCATTGTCTCTGTGACCAAGTATTCTATTTTCAACGTCCTGAGCTGGAAGCGAGCAATCTACCAGTTCAAATGACTGATTGGCTCTTCCTGAATTTTCATGAATGTAACGACCTAGAGTTCTCTTGCCTACTCCGTTTTCGCCAACTACTAAGACGGCGGCTTTACTTACTGACAAGTTTCTCGCTTGCTGAAGAGCTTTCTCAACTCTCACATCAGTTCCAAAAAGTTCTACTCTAATCGTTTCCATCTGACCTCCTGTCATACGAATCGCCTCCATCCTGAAGCTATTTTATAATGTTCTTTCCTTCAAATTCAGTAAACTCAGTTCGCTCTTAGCAAGTTCCTTGATGTAGTCCGACGTGTCCTTGTCATTCATCAAGTTTGTGAAGACTTCCTTTCCTTCTTTAACCTTTTGATTATTGATCATCGCCTGGCCCAAAAGATAATTCACCCGTCCTGTGTAAATCGATTTAGGGTTGGCTTTTTTAAAATCACTAATCTTCTTCTCAAATAGCATGTAATTCTGTTTTGTAGCTTTTCCCGCTGTTATTTCGATACCAAGGTAGGCAATTCTTTCCCTGATATTCTGAATATAAGCATTATTCATGCCGAAGCTATTGGTGTCATTTAAGATTGCCTCACTTACTTTCAAGAATTTATCAGTCTGCCCTTGTTCGTAAATGGAGTCAGTATAGGCCCTCACCATATCCGCAACGTCTGAAGGATCATATATTATTCTTTGGTCTTGTTTCGAGAAAAAATTCTCAAATTGTATGACAGCTTCGGGATAATTCTTCTGGTTAAAGGCGACCAGACCTCTGTAGTAATTAGTCTTATTATAGCTAGGCATCCTCTTCTCAAATGCGGCGATATTCTTTTGGACTAAATCCCAATTCTGTAATTTTATGTCCTTAATCAGAACCAATTCACTCAGAAGATCACTTGCCTTCTGGAAGCCGCTGCGGGAGATCCATAGAGGAAATGTTCTGTTTGGAGTGTCCTTTAGCTTCTCAAAACTCGCATAGACGTCATCAAAGCCTTTATAAAGGCCAAGCTTGATGTAGCTGCTGCCTACAATAAAATTAATGAATGGGTCTTGTGCCACCTTATCAACATACTTGTCTTTATAGCTCTGCCAGGCCTTGATAACCTGTGAGTACTCGGATTTTTTATAGAAGTCAGCAATGATTCCGTAAATAATTTCTGCCCCGTCTCCGTCAAAAATACGTGCATCGATTTTTGGCATAGAGACCATTGGCAAAAGACTCAGGTAAGCCAGCGCTTCTTTATACTTTTCATCAACAATCAATGTACGCAGCCTCACCTGCTGTAGAAGCTTGCTCAGATTTTTATCAGGATTGGTATTTGAGTTTTTATCTGACTCGAGAAAAATTCTGATTTCACGATCGCGCTCATCTAGGGAGATTTTTCGCACACTTCTGAAGGCTACGTATCTTACCCGTGCTTCATAACTTATATTTGAATCCACTGAAGAATCGATGGCTTTCTTATAAAGATCCAGAGTTTCCTGGTAGTTTCTGTCCATGATATCCGAGCATAGAGCAATACGAAGGTTCGCATTTGAAGCAACAAACTCATGTGAGTAATTTTTTACAAAATCCTGATAGAGGGCCATTGCCTCTGCATATCGTCCCACTCTGAAATAAGCCTCTGCGGTGTTGTACATAATGACCGGATCAATTGGTTTTACCAGTGCTGCTTTATTTTTTTCGTACAAGCGAATCAGGCTAGCCACATCACCTGATCTCAGGAAGCTAAAAGTCTGGTAAGCCATTATAAGCTGTGGCGACAGAATCTTTTTCATGGTCTTTTCTTCTGAAAGTTCCTTGATTTTTTCGATTTGTCCCAGTTTAGCCAGAGAGTTTAGCATTGCCTCTGCAGGAATGGATGATTCTTCAAAATCAAAACTATCCCTTGTTCCGGCATAATAATTTTTAGCCAGCTGAAGAGTTTTTAAATGCTCACCTTTTTCAATATAAAAAGTCATGAGGTATTTATAAATGGCTTTTTTCAATTCGTATTTGTCACTTTTTTCTGACAGAGTCGCTAGAATCGCAAGTGCATTTTTGAAAAGTTCGGGATTTGGAGTTTCAATATTTTCTCTAAGGATCGCATTTGCCTTAATAAACTCGACCAGCTCCCATTCTGTGTCAGCACCATATTTTTGCTGGAACAATTTAATTGATTTATACATCAATCCCCATTTTTTCTTTCTATAAAGATTAATTGTCAATTGAAGATGGGCTTCTTGTTCACTTTTTTTGAAATTGCGGTTAGCTATAGGATAAAAAATTTCAGGAATCTTTGTTTTTAAATTAACAACTCCTCTATAGGCCGGAGCTATTGGATCATAATCCCATATGAAGGTAGCCCCATAACGGAAATCACGATATGGCTTTTTTGACTCAATCTCTTCAGCTTCCTGTTCTTTCTCGCTTTTAACTACAACCTTATTTGGATCAACGACAAAGCCAGATAGTAGTTTGTCTTCTTGAACTTTAGCTACCAGTTCGGCATCAGTATCCTTGGCGGGAGTTTTTTTAGCTTTAGATTTTGCTGCTTTTGCTGCAACCGGGACGGAAGCTTTTTCCTGAACTGTTGCTGGGGCAGCTTCAATTCCTGCAGCCTCTTCCACCGGCTTTTTAACTGCAGCTTTATTAAGTGAAACTGTATCTCCATCAATCCAGAAATCAACAACGTATTTTTTATCTCGTTCGCGATAAAAACTGAACATCTCCACATTGTCATTTTTTAGTTCAATTTCAATGGCCATGGCATTAGCTGAATTGGCTTCAGTATCCGACTCTTTAAATTGGACACCATTAATATATGAAGAATCGATTTTAATTGCGGTCAGTTCATCTTTAAGATTTCTATAAAGATCATTATTAAGAGTCTTAATAACTACCTTATTACCTAACTTGTTAAATTGAAGCTGATCGCGTCCGGTGAAAAAATTCCAACGAAGATATGTTGAAGCCTTTTCCTGATCAATTAAACCTTCAGCAAAGGAAATATTTTCCAATACGAAAAGTGAGATGAAAAAAATCGTCAAAAATTTGAAGAATTTTTTTACTGGGCACATTTTCACGAAACATCCTGTTCGCATCAAATTTGTCCTTATGGGAGCCTGGTTAAATAAAAGATACATTCATCCTGAATGCACTTCTGACTCACTACTAAGTCTACCTGCTTTTAAATATTTTTAAAGGAATATTTTACCGTTCGGCAATATATTCTCGTCATTTAAATGACAGGCGGTAATTTTAGTCTGTTTACAACAATTTAGAACGATATTCTAATAAAGATAAACCTTTA
Organism: Bacteriovorax sp.; assembly: GCA_041662705.1. Classification (GTDB taxonomy): domain Bacteria; phylum Bdellovibrionota; class Bacteriovoracia; order Bacteriovoracales; family Bacteriovoracaceae; genus Bacteriovorax. The sequence goes on along the minus strand of JBAZRY010000004.1, from coordinate 233,128 downwards.
ACAATTTTTAGGCCAAAACCCGCCTAATTTAGATGAGTTTATGAAAAAAAATTTTCTATTCTTTATACTCCTAATTTTTTCAGCATGTTCCACGGACAATGGAACATATAAAAAAAGTGAGAACATTAATAATCTATTAGAAAAAAATGTGCCTCATCCCTGGAGTGAAATTGACAGTGAAGGCTCTGACTATGCTCTTCAGAACAATGAAACAAATTCCATTTTTCTCCTTAATAGCTCATGCAGAAAATATGAAGGAAGTACTTTAAATGCTCTGACCAATTCACTATTGACTGGTCTTGAGGATGTCAAAATTTTGGAAAAGAAAAATGTACAGTACCAAAACAGGGAAGCTGCGGAAGTCTCCGCAACCGGTAAACTTGATGGAGTTTCAAGATATTTCAAGATTGTAACACTTCAAAAAAACAGCTGCATTTATGACTACGTATTAATTACAACTAACGATAAAAATCTCGAAATAGATTCAGCGGCATTAAAAATATTTTTAGAAAGGATAATCCTCAATTGATTGATCAAATAATCCAAAAATCGGACCAGATTATAAAATCCACAAGAGAATTTTTTATTTTTGTGGGCGAGATTTTTGCGCTTTTTTTTGAAACTTTAAAATGCACGGTAACCGGGCCATTTTATTTTTCTCGTCTGATGGAGCAGATTAACCACATTGGTTATGGTTCCGTTTCAATCACTGTTGTCATTGGCCTGACGATGGGTCTGGTTATGACACTTAACTTTGGTTATGGTCTTACGAAATTTGGCGGGACACTTTATGTGCCCGCCGTAGTGTCGCTTTCGCTTGCAAGAGAAATGGCGCCTCTTTTTACTTCACTGCTGGTCGCCGGACGCGTTGGTTCCGGTATAGCTGCAGAAATTGGCGCTATGAGTGTTACTCAGCAGGTTGATGCCATCAGGGCCCTTGGAACTTCGCCTGTAAGAGTGCTGGTTGTTCCCCGCTTCTGGTCGCTTGTCATTTCTCTTCCTCTGCTTTCCTCTCTTTCATTTGCCGTTGGAATTTTAGGTGGAATGATTGTCTGCTCTACCGAGTTTGATATACTTCCCGGCTTTTACCTTTATAAAGTTTTCTCAACGGTGAAATTTCATGACTATATGTCGGGAATAGTTAAGTCCGCCGTGTTTGCAGGAATCATCACGATTTTTGCCTGCTATAAAGGTCTTCAAACAAAAGATGGAACAAAGGGGGTTGGTTTAACTACCACTTGGGTAGTTGTAACGGCTTCAATTTTAATTTTAATTACTGATTTCTTCATCAGTAAAATATTTTTGATAATCTGGTAAAAAATGAATGAAGTGATTCTCGAATTAAAAGACATTCATAAATCCTTTGGAAAAAACCAGATACACAGAGGTATCAGTCTCACTCTCCATCGCGGAGAAAGCCTTGGCCTTCTGGGTGGCTCCGGAACAGGGAAGTCAGTTCTACTTCGCTCTATTATTGGACTCGAGCGAATTGATAAGGGACAGATCTTATTTGACAATAAACGCGTTGATAATTTGACCGAAAATCAATTAATTCCTTATAGAATCAAAATATCCTATTCATTTCAGAGCGGGGCGCTTTTTGATTCCATTAATGTTTTTGAAAATATAGCTTACCCTCTCTTTGAACATACAACATACAGTTACAACCAGATAAAAGATAAAGTTGCGGCCATGTTAAAGCTTATTGACCTCGAAGGAAGAGAAGAAGTTATGCCTTCCGATTTATCCGGAGGTATGCAGAAGAGAGTTGGTATGGCCCGAGCAATGATTCTTGATCCAGAAATCATTTTATATGATGAGCCAACTGCGGGACTAGACCCGGCCAATACATTAAATGTAGTTTCGTTAATGCAGAAATTAAAGAAAAAAGGCCTCGCTTCCATCTTTGTCACGCATGACATTCCGTCGGCAATTATGCTTTGTGACCGTATAGTTGTTCTCCATGAAGGCAAGATCGCATTTAACGATACTCCGCAAAAATTTCAAATCTCAGAGGACCCGATAGTTAAAAAATTCATTACAAGCACCAGGGAAGCATATGATTAAACCTAATGATAAAAAAAATTATCTCATCTCCGGAATTTTTATATCCATTCTTCTGTCCGTAGCGATGGTCACCATCTTTATGCTTAATAAAGAAAATGCACTTTTTTCCCGCCGTGTTTATATTAAAACAGAAGTCAAAAATGCTCAGAATCTTAAAGAAGGTGCAGCCATTCAGTTAAACGGGATAAAAATTGGAAGTATATCTTCAATAGAATTTAAAACTGTAGATACTTTAATTATAAACCTTGGGATCAATTCAAATTATAGAATGTGGGTAAAAAAAGATGCCCAGATCGCTTTTAAAACTCAGGGCGTTTTGGGCGATAAGTTTTTGGAAATCAGTGGAGGGACGGCGACAGCTCCTTCGGTCGATGACGGAGATCTTTTAGTGACAAACGAAAAAAATCAGATTGAGCATATAATTACCAGGAGCGAAGATTTAATGGTTGTTGCCGGAAGCATTTTGACCAAGTTCGACAAAATCCTTTCTTCGGTTGAAAATAACCGTCTTGAAAAAATTCTTACAAATCTGGAAAATTTAACTGCTAACACCAATAAAGTCATGAGTAGCCTTAATGACAAAAACATAACTCAATCAGTGAACAATTTCAGACAGTCTTCAGAGTCTATGAGCAGGATTACAAAGCAGATTCAAGATGGTCCTGGAACACTACATGCTCTGATTTATGATCAGGGTCTACATGAAGACTTGAGAACGCTGGTTGGTGGAGCGAATCGCAGTAAAGTTTTAAAATACTTTATTCGTGAATCAATCAAAAAAGGCGAATGATCTGACAGTTTTAGTTGAGCTGGAGAAAACCCTTTTTCTTCATCTTCTCAATCAATGTCGTGCGATTCATAGTAAGCAGCTTGGAGGCTTGATTTTTATTTCCACCGGTCACTTCCAGGGCTTGATTAATGAGAGAATCTTCAATATCAGATAACAATTGCTTGAGATCCACGCCCTCTTCCGGCAGATTGATTAAGCTTTTGTATGTATCAAGATGCTGAGGATTTGCTTTAAGAAATTTCGCAGGAAGGTCGGATACTTTTATAAAACTTCCGCCTTTCAAAATAACCAGTCTTTCAATCAGGTTTTCAAGTTCGCGGACGTTCCCCGGCCAGTCATAACCAATAAGTAGTTCGAGAGCTTCATCTTCGAATTCAATATTATTTCTTAAATCCGCGGAAACAAATTTAGAAAGGAAATAAGAAATCATTAAAGGAATATCTTCTCTGCGCTCTTTGAGTGCAGGGATTTTAATAGGAATAACATTAAGGCGATAATAAAGGTCCTCGCGGAAGTTTCCAGCCTGAACAGCTTCTTCCAGATTTCTGTGTGTAGCTGTAATGATACGCACATCAATTTCTGTTGTTTCAGTGCTCCCGACCCTCTCTATGACACGATTTTGAAGCACGCGTAGAATTTTTACCTGAAGCAGAAGAGGCATATCGCCGATTTCATCCAGGAAGATTGATCCTCTGTGTGCCATTTCGAAGCGGCCTTTTCTTGAAGAAATGGCGCCAGTAAAAGCCCCTTTTTCATGGCCAAAAAGCTCACTCTCAAGTAACTCTGAAGGGATCGCCCCACAATTTACAGAAACCATATTATGGGATTTTCTTGGAGATAAATTATGAAGTGCATTCGCAACAAGCTCTTTTCCAGTTCCTGACGGACCTGAAATAAACACAGTCGAATCAGAAGAAGCCACTTTTTTTATTCGTTCAAACACCTGCTTCATCTGTTTTGAACGCCCGACCATTCCACAAAAAATATCATCTGCGCCAGGAGCTTCAATTTTAAATTTATTCTGAAATACATGTGGAGTATTTGTTGTCGAAGAATTGCCCCCTGAAGAAATATTAGTCTTGGCGATGAATGCTTCACTGCTTGTAAAAGCACTCTCTGGAATATTTAATTTTCTTGTAAAGGCCTTGGTAACAAGCTCACTCAAAATTTCAAGTTCAAAAGGTTTTGTTAAATAATGAAACACACCTTTTTTAGTTGCATTGATGGCAGTTTCAATAGAGGCAAAACCAGTCATAACTATTGAGACAAACTGATGTCCACGTTCTTTAAGGAGATCAATCAGGAGCAGTCCATCTGAGCCGCCGACTTCAAAGCTAATGTCGGTGATTAAGCAAAATGGTGTCTGGTTAACAACTGTTTCTGATTTTATTTTTTTATCTAATTCTAAAAGGCATTCTGTAGGGGTAAGGAAAAAATGGACATTAAGAGCAAGCTTTTTTTCAAGGTATTTTTTGATGGTGGTTCCTAACACACGATCATCTTCCACCAGATAAATATCCGGAAGCTTTTCGTTTCGAGACGTGCCAGTCTTGTTCTGGTCTTGCTCAAATGACGTATGTAGAAATTGAAAATCATTCACTCTTCGCGTCCTTGAAAGATATTAATGAACCTGATGTTACCCATAAGCATATACCGGAGATTTTTGGTCAATTCCTGTGACTCATAGAAAAATGCTAGCAATGAAATAGGTTCAGTGTCAATTTCTCAACATCTATTCTATGATACGGCAAAAAATTCTCTTGGGTTTAGTTAGTAGCAGTAACTATTGAAAAATGTGGGTAAAAGTCTGCACAATTTGATCTGGCCCGCCAATCACGAAATAAATTCCGACTGATGTAAGACAAAATAAGGTTGAAAATCCCCAGACGTAAGCAATTTCTCGATAATCCTTCAGCCAATAAAGATACGCAAAATGGGCGCTGGTTAGTCCCATCGGCACAGCCCAAAATGGAATATATTTAAGGATGAATATAAAAATATCTAGGAAATTCATAATTTGATTTTATCATTCATATCAATAATTAATATGCTTATTTTCCGGCCGCACTGGATTCTTTTACTGAAGTTTTCTCTTCTTTTTGTTCAGCCGATTTTGGAATTCGTTTACCATCGTTAGATGATGCATCTTTTTCAATTGCCGGTGCTCGGCCAGCACTCACCGGAGCTAATTCATTTTTACAAGCGACCACAGCTAATTTTTTTAATTCCGGCATTTCTTTATCAGACGCCTGCTCCATACATTCATTTACTCTGGCACACTGTTCTTTCTGAACGGTTTCAAGCGATTTTTCTACCAACTGATAACCGCGCTGCTGATATTTAACGGCTGCCTGAGTAAAGCCTGCAAACGTGATTTTTTCAGTGCCGTCTTCTATCTTCTTTTCACAGCCGAACTGTGCAAAGTCTATAGAGACAATAGCAGGAGTTTCACAGACAAAATCTGATTTTTTTAAACCTAGCGCTGTAAAATGTCTGGCGCATTTTCGGGAATAGTTGTCTGGGTATTTTTGAAAAAGCAGATGCAATTCATTACGCGCATGTTCTTCAAAAACTGAATCCGGATATTTATTTTTTGGCATCGATGAACATCCGGCGCTGTTAAGATCAGAACGAATAGTCACTTTATGAGAAATATCCTGCGTGAAAATTTTTTCGCTTTCAGGCTTAATTTTTGTTGTGGCAATGTCCAGATCGCACACGCCCCCGACAACAGCTGGAGACCTGCCTACTTCTGCTTTTGAGCCAAAGGAAATAACGAGTGAGAGAAACAACAAAGATTTCATATAATCCCGGGTTGGGTGCTTAATAGTCCTTCTCGGCATTTTTTAATTTAATAAAAGTAGACTAAGATGATCGGTCGTAGGCGTTAGAGAGAAGCACCTGACTTATCGGGTGCTTCTCTTCTAACAAGATATTAAAAATGAGATTTTAGTTCTTCTAAGCGGTCTAATTTTTCCCAAGGGAAAAGATCGCGACCAAAATGTCCATAAGCAGATGTTTGAGAATAAATTGGTCTCAATAAATCAAGTCTCTCGATGATCGATCTTGGCTTCATATCAAACATCTGATTGATAACTGCTGTTAATTTACTGATCTCAACTTTTTCCGTGCCGTAAGTTTCAACAAGGAATGATACCGGTTGAGCAACACCGATAGCGTAGGCAACTTGCACTAGTGCTTTTTCTGCAAGGCCGGCCGCAACGATGTGCTTAGCTACGTGACGAGCGGCGTATGCCGCTGATCTATCAACTTTCGAAGGGTCTTTACCCGAGAAAGCCCCACCGCCGTGAGCTCCATGACCACCGTAAGTGTCTACAATAATTTTTCTTCCCGTAAGACCACAATCTCCCATTGGGCCTCCGATTACGAAGCGACCTGTTGGGTTGATATAGATTTTAGTTTTGTTATCGATAAGGTTTGCCGGAACAACTTTGTTGATAACTTCAGCACGAACACCTTCTTCGATTTGCTTAAGAGTCATTTCTTCAGCATGCTGAGTAGAAATAACGATAGCGTCCAGGCGAGAAATTTTTCCGTTTACGTACTGAGCAGATACTTGAGTCTTGCCATCAGCGCGAAGAAGTGGAAGAGGGCCAACCTTTCTAACTTCAGAAAGCTTTTTAGCTAATTGATGGGAAAGATCGATTGTTAATGGCATGAAGTTAGCTGTTTCGTTACAAGCGTAACCAAACATTAAACCCTGGTCGCCAGCACCTTGTTCTGTGAAAGTTCCCTTTCCTTCGTCAACACCTTGAGCGATGTCAGGAGATTGTTTATCAAGTGCAACCATAACACCACAGGTTGAAGAATCAAAACCTTTATCTGAGTGATCATAGCCAATATTCTTAATGGTATTTCTTACGACTGATTGAAAGTCGATATTAGATTTAGAGGTAATTTCGCCTGCAAGTACGACAAGTCCTGTCGTGATCATTGTTTCACAAGCCACTCGAGATTTTGGGTCCTGAGCAAGCATTGCATCCAATACTGCGTCTGAAATTTGATCGGCCATTTTATCTGGGTGACCTTCAGTCACAGACTCAGATGTAAAGATGTAATCTTTCAACATAGGGTTACTCCACAAAGAGGATGGTAAATAAAAACCATCTAAATAAATAATACACTAGAGGGATTTATACACTTGGAAGCAAGCAAGGGCAATTCATTTTAACAGCGTAAAATATTTAAATTGGTGGGGATTCCGATAATAATAAATCTGTTTATTGTTAGCAGCATCGACCACATAGATCTTACCCCGCAGCTCGACCACCAAATAGCTTTTTTTCAAAGTTTCATTGGTAAAATCATATAAAAATTTATAGTTCTCTTTTTTGAATTGTGCATAAATTTTCTTAAAGTTTTTAACAGGTTTGCCCGGAACTTCTGGTAGCGACACAAATTCATCCCACAAACTATCCATTTCAATTCTTCCAAACATACTGGTCCTGGAAAAATAACGTAACGCTGTAAAATCCGAACTGCCTCGTTTTAGAAGCTGGAGAGCAATTCTTACATTCTCCCGTCTCAAAAACTGACCCACCTTGCTCATGTCGGGACAATAAATATGGAAATTGCCTGGAATATAAAAATAGGTAAATGAAAATTCCCCCTCTTTAAAAAGAACGTTGAGCCATTTGTTCTCTTTCGTATTCACTTTCGATGAAATATATTTGGCTATAGAATCTTTCTGGCTCAGAGAATTGTATAACGGATTGACCGAACGATTAATAACGACCTTTGCGACATCGTGGCGCTCAAGCGCGTATGGAGCGTCCATTCGGCCCACTTCACTGTAAAGAATGGTCTCAATGGCATAGAGGGCCTGCATAACTTCAGATTTGGAAGACCAGAACTCATACGCTTTTGACTCTCGAGTCAGTACAAAATCTTTAAGAGTATACAAGGAGCGTGAACGTTCCTCCAATAAAGTAGTCACATCCTTGATTTGGCTATTTTCGGAAATTTTCAATTTTTTGCCGTCTATCAAATCCTGATAAAACGTAAGCGCCCGGTCATTTCGTTCTTTCCAGCCCCCATATCTTTCGACTAATAAATCAGACTTGATAGAAATTAATTTACTAAAATTCTTCAGAACAAAATTGAAGTCTACCCGCTCACTGTCAGTTAAAAAGCTACGGTTGATTTCTTTATTTAAAGACAAGTAGAGAGTATCAAAACCTGACCGGATAACGGAGTCATTTCTAGTCATGTCTTCATCATATGATCCGTCCTGGACAATCTTCCTGAAAAGATAAATTGAATTGGCCCGCGCTCTTCCCTCTTTGGTCTGCGCATTTTTAAATTTTTCATACTCTTTTCTAAGTGATAGATGGTTGATCGGAAACTTAAAGCTGAGTAAAAATGGAACATGCGCCTTTAGCTGCTCTACTTCTTTTAAAAGTTGCTCAAACTGATTGCGGGCTTTTTTTTGAATCGATTCTTTTTTAAGCTTATCTGAAGTAAAAAAATATTCCTTTTTAGCCTCAAGCAAAAGCGAAACATCATTTTCGAGCCGGGAGATTGTAAATTGCGCATCCTGATAGTTTTCAAGCTTTTTGATAAAATCGATCTGGCGCTGGATCCATTCACTTTTCTCTCTCAGTAAAGGAATAAGATTTTTTACAGTTTTCAGATCGACTTTTTCGTCCAGCAAAACCGGAATAAAATTTCCGTCGCCCCTGTAGTTTTTATCAAAAGTCTGAAAAGATTCTTCAGTTCCGGGAGTACATGATTCTGTAGAAAATTCTTTTTGTTGTTTTAAGTAATCAGCAACAATCTGTTCATTAATCTCGCTTTTGGCGAAAACAATTACTGTCGAACAGTTAAAAAATGCAAAGAGAATTAAATATTTCATTGAGTTAAATTTTTAACAAACTCCGATTCCCATAATCCCAGACAGGTGCCGTTGCTCAAAATCAGAATCAAATTTTCAGGGCTGGCTATTTTTTCAATTTCTTCTCTGAGTTCGACAAGATTGCCCACAACGCTCCCCGGACGGCCTGAAGCTTTAACGGCATCAATGATTTTATAAATGTCCAGATCCCCAACATTCTTTACGCTGGTGGGTCTGGTTGGTTTTGTAAATATAACTGAAGCAGCTTTGCTTAATGAATCAGTAAATTCTTTTTGAAAAATTGCACTTCGTGCAGTCGCTGAATTAGGTTCCATAATCACATGGACTTTTCGTTTCGGATATTGAGTGATGATTCCGTCAAGCGTAAGCTCAACTGCTCTAGGATGATGTGCAAAATCATCTATGATCAAGGCCCCTTTATAGCTGCCTCTTACTTCCTGGCGCCGCTTAACCATATGCAGGTCTTTTAAAGTCCCAGCAATTTCTTCAGCAGAAAACCCTTCGGTCAGGGCATAGAGGATTACGGCGGTAACATTCATAATATTATGTCTGCCGATGAGATTAGTTTCAAAAACAATATCTTCTTTTTTGTAACGGATCTGAAAACGTGTTCCCGTTTCGCTCGTATGCAAAATCTGAGGACCCGCTTCAGATTTCTCTCCATACTTAAGCCAGCGCTCCTTATCATCGTCTGAGAATTCATTAAACAATTCTATTGATGCAATATAGTCAGCGGACATGATTATTGTTTTGCTTATATGAGGGATAGCCGCCCGAAACTGAGCCTTGATATCTTCTACCGAATTAAAAATATCGGCGTGATCAAACTCAAGCGAAGTGAGTATTAAATTATCCAGAGAGTATGATCTGAACTTTGAAATTTTTTCAAAGTATGCACTGTCATATTCATCGGATTCTATAAAAAAATACTTCCCACTCCCAAGTCTTGATGATGGGCGCTCTTCCATTACTCCACCGATCAGATAGCCGGGATTGGCCCCTAGTTTTTCAAAAATCTGAGTCGCGAGAAAAGTCGTCGTTGTTTTCCCGTGCGTTCCGGCTATACCGATAACGTTTACATCGCTCAGAACTAAGGCACCTATTGCGGTCGGGAATGAAGAAAATTTTACTCCGAGCTCTTCGATCAACCTGGCATCAGGGCCGCCGTTGGGGATAACATTTCCAACAACGATTAAATCGAAGCTCTTTAAAAAATCCGGAGTAATCTGATCGAGTTTAAAAAGTGAAATGCCGGTCGATTCAAGGTACGTACTCATTGGCGGATAAAAATTTGAATCCCCACCTTGAACATCATAACCCTTTTCTTTTAATAAACAGGCAGCTGCCCCCATTCCGGTTCCACAGACGCGGTAGAAAAAAACTTTCTTTATATCTTTTTTGTATTTCTTTAAACCATTGAAGTCTTGCTTATGAGTTAAATTCATGAGTTTTCCTGTCGGATATGATTTGGGTTACTCAATATTTTAACACATTTAAAGCTAAAAAGTTAATCAAAATTTCCGATGAAGAATTAATAAGGAGAACCAGATTGGTCTGCTCAAAGAAAATTTTTATGAAAATAGTTTTATGTTTTATTTTATTGATAACTTTTGGTTGTTCATGGACCGGCGTTCGTACGCCTTCCGCGAAATCCACTGCAGTTTCAATTGAAGATGTTTTTTCAGTGGAAGCTTCTGCTGAAACCGGAAGTAAAGACTTCAAACAATTTTTTGTCGATTCAATGAATTTCGTGGGGAAAAACGAAGTTAAATTTGAATATATACAATCTTCGCAACTATCAGATAAAACTGCTTTTAAGATTGAACTCGATATCGTCAAAGATAAATATATCTATCGCATTTTTCATTCAAAAAATGCCTTCAAAGATACTGCCGCTATTTATGAACTAGGCGTTTTTTTCCAGAAAATTAAGGACTACCCAATGCTTTCACACAAACTTTCGGTGTTTGAAATGTATTACAACGCCCAAGAAGGTGACATCATTGCCATCGATAATTTTTTAAAAATCCGGAGCACAAAAGAGCCTAACTATACAGGTCCCACAGATGAACCTCCCGATAATTTTTTAAAGAGATCAAAAGTTTACGAAGACATGCGAAAAGATCTGGCTCCGGAAATTAAAGATATTAAATCCGAGAGAAAAGCGCTTGAAGTAAGCCGGAAAAATACGCTGGATAAACTGGACAAGGCACCGGAAGGAAAACAATTCAGGGCGCTGGTTGCCCAAGGCGATAGAAACGGGGCAGCCGAGCTTCTTAAAAAATATCTGCCATTCGAAGATATGGCACCCTTTGAAAAAAGATTTTGGGAAACACACCTGGCCGTAATGAGAAAACCGGTACCACTGGATCAAAGAGTTTTAATCTATAGAGGACTAAACGATGACTTTATCCATTCTGCTTATGATGGTGCAGAAGAGTTAAGTAAATCTGAGGCCATCAAAGAGAGCAAAGCCTTTGTCATGTCACCCGTATTGGTTAAAAACCAGGGATCATGGAACAGAAGATTAAGATCACTTGAGGCCATGAATGAAAAATTTATTGCCACGATTGAAAATAGCAGCGAATACGCTCAAAGCGCCCGCATATCAACTATGTTTTTAAAGCATGCTCAAAATCCTCAGGGAAGTCCCTTCATTTCCTTTACGCCCAAATTAGGGGTCGCTCAAAGTTTTGGAAACCAGCAGCTTATGTCTGCTCTCATTGATCCAAGGCTGATTCATTTTAATTATGTTTCAAATTTCGACAATGAAATAGAATTCCTTTTACCACTGGCGACTTTTCCTGACGACATGGTTGGTTTGTGGACATCAGACCAGGGTCCTAATGTAGAGGATTTCCTGAATGAGCGCTTAAAGGTACGTGTTGCAGATGAATTCGGAAATGCAAAAGTTCCAGACATTATCAAAAGAATCAAAAAGAACTCCATTGATTTTTTTTCGACTGTCTATGACAGCGGCCAGAAGAAACCAACGGGAGTTAAGGGCGGAAGCATGGCCGATTTTTACAAAAAATTTGCCAAAGGAAAGGATGCTATAAAACCCTCGATGACCCCGAAAGGAGATCTCGCCTGCAAAGATTTACTAAAAATGTTCTGGGTGGTTCCATAGATGAGAGCAATTTCATTAATTATATTACTAAGTTTGCTTTTATCCAGCTGTTCTCATCTTAATTATGAGCGATCTCCTGCGGCAGATTCTGTTGAACAGACAAAAGAAGAGGTGTTGGAAGTCTTTGAATTTCGTCAATCGAAACTAAGTAATCCTGGAAAAGATTATCGCAAAATAATTTTAAATCACGTGAAAGAAACCGAGCTGTTCAAAGGCGTGTACGGAAGTGGAAATGAAGTAACTGTAGAATTTGTTGAAGACGCAAGCATTCCAAATGGAATCGCCTACTTTCCTGAATTTACCGTAAAAGACAACGCCTATAAGATAGTCGTTCTGCATTCAAAAGAAGCTTATAAAGACCCGGTTGCCTCCTCAGAACTGCTTAACTTTTTTAAAATGTTCTCGGAAAAAAAATATTTCCTGAGCCATTTCTCAGCTTTTGAGATGTATTACAATGCGATTGAACGAGACCCGCTGACTGCTCAGAACTGGTCAAAAATCAGAGAGCTTGCCGCTAAAAGTCCACCACAAGTGGCAGAGTTTGGCAGTTTGGATGTTGTTGAAGCATTGAAGACTCGTGGGGATGAATGGACAAAAGAAAAAGAAGATTATGATTCTGCTGCCGAGGAATTTTTAAAACAACAGAGAAAACTTGATAAGGAAAGAAGAGCTGTAATTGAGTCTCTTGATAAAGCGACAGAGGATCTTCAATTTAAAAACCTTATTGCAAAAAATGACCGCAAGGGTGTCGCTTCACTTTTAAAGAAATATCTTCCATGGGAGCAGATGGCCCCTTTCGAAAAACGATACTGGGAGACCTATCTTGAAACTATACAAAATCCGCTTCCAATGGATAAAAGAATTTTAATCTATCGCGGTGTCCAGGACGACTTTATTTATTCTGCTTACCAAGGTGGAAAAGAACTGGAAAAAGAAACTGCAAAAAAGGAAGGTAAGGTTTTTGTCATGTCATCTATCATGACTAAAAATCAAGGCACATGGAACCGCCGTCTTCGTTCTTTAACAGCAATGAATGAAAAGTTCATTGCTACCAATTTTGAAACGAGTGATGAGTTTACCAAAAGTGCCCGCATAATTACAATGTTTGTAAACCACTCACAGAATCCTCAGGGAAGCCCATTTCTTTCTTTCACACCAAAATTCGAAGTTGCCAGAAACTTTGGAGCAACAAAGATGAGTGCCTACGCCTTGGACCCAAGGCTTGTCTCTTTTAACTTTGCTTCAAAATTTAAAAATGAAGTTGAGTTTCTTCTCCCCTTGATGACTTTCCCGGAAGATATTGTTGCCTTTTATGATGCAAAAGTTCATCCGGATATGGCCAACACAGAAGATCAGATGAAATTGCTTTTCAAACAAAAGCTTTTTAAGTCGTATGGCGAAGAAAAAGGTGAATCAATTTACAAAACAGTACTAAGAAATTCAAAGGAATACTTTGATTCTGCTCTCAATCGATATGAAGGAAAAGTCACTTCAGCAGCACCTAAGGAGCCCAATCTTATGGTGAAATTTTTTAATAAAATATTTACAAAAAAGTTAGAGACCCCAAAGATTGAGATTGCTCCGGCAAAAAGCTCAGCCTGTATAGATATTATCTCGAGTTTTTGGAAGTAAATGAGTAACTTATGTTGAATAAATTTTTAAGCTTAATTTTAACCTTTGCCCTGTTGACCAGTTGCTCGACTGTCGTCACAGGTTCACGCCTACCGGCAGCTGCAACTGACAAGATCAATTATTATTTATCTATTGATAAATTTAAATATTATCTCAACGAGTATTCGGTAGCTTTAGAGGGTAAAATTCCTAAAGAAATAACTACAGCTTTAAAAAAACTGACAGTAGAAGAAATTATTGAAATGAACCTGGATGCAGATGTCTTATCAGATGCCGATAATTATGACGGGATGATCTATGATTATCTTAAAGAAAAAAACCTGGTTCAAAATGTAAAAAAAGAGGACCTGAAATGGAACTACAATTTCTTCAGAACAAAACTAAATGAGGCATACACACTCTCTCCTAGTAAATTATCTATTGATCTAAGCTTAAATTCAGTTGAAAAATCTCTTGTCAGTGAAACATTGATTGCCCCTGAGGTATTAAATCCTGAAGAAATGACTCTGGATTCAGGCCACTATATTTCAAACAGAACGACACGTGCCATTTTCTGGGAAGCCATTGAAAATGAGCGTACAATAGAATTTCACCTGGGTGATAGCCGGGAATTCCTAAAAGGTCTTAAAGAGCAAAAAGGAGAAATCCTTTACGAAGTTAAGCCACTTGCAAAGAATTACAATAAAATATTTATTGTAAAATATCCTGGTGAGTCAGAGTACCGCTACGCAATTTCAAATATAGGTGGAAAGGACCGACTTGACCATCTAGTTCATCAACTTTCACTTTCAAACATTAAAGGCAACAAAATTAAAAATAGGGTCATCGTTAAAGGTGACTTAAAAAAATTTCATGCCGGCAAGACAGAAGAGCATGCTCTACAATTGAGACTTTTACCTAAGGCAGACAGAGTCATCATCGGGCAAAAGGAATCCATTGACGGAAAATTTTATATTTTCTGGAAGATGAGGGCATTGAAAAATCTCTACGATGAAGACCCCGATTTATTTAATAAAAAAATGAATGCCAAGGCTAAAGAGAAATTTTTCGCACTTGAAAATTCCCCTTTTGAAACAATCTTCAAAGAAAAGAAAGTCATCGAGGACGCTTTTGCGCTCTTCGAGGACGAGTTTGCAGAAAATCCTAAATTAGTACCGCCAAAATTCAAATCTTATAATTATGACAATTTCACCATTGAAATGTGTGATTATATTTTTAAAAATTCTGAAGGAAAAGATATTCGATGGCGAGTCGTTTCAAATGTGTGGGGTGATGAAATCATTCCGATCGCGCAGGCTTTCAAAAATACCGGCCACAATAATGTCGTGTACATGGGAACAGCAGGAGCATTTGCAGAGACGGATTATAAAGTTGGAGATTTAGTCGTGCCAAGTGCAGTTCAGCACGGGCAACAGAAATTACAAGTCAAATCAAAGGCAATGCAAATCGATGGTGCAAAATACGGCGGAAGTGTTGAACACGTTGGTTCGCCGTTCGAAGAAAGTGAAGAATGGCTGGCCGGCGCCCGCGCAAGATCACAACTGGTCGAAGTTGAAACCTCCTATCTTAGACAAATTTTCAACGGAGCCGGAGATAATCTTGAAATGTATCTGCTTGTTTCAGACATCTTAGGTAGCGACAGCGAAACGCTTGCTCATGCGACCAGTTCAAAACGTAAAAATATGCAGAACAAGCTTTTGGCGAGTCTATTTGCCAGAGACTCTAAAAAACTTCTTGAACCTGTTGAAGCAACAGCTCAGAGCGCTGCTGAAAAAAATCGCAACTTGATTTTCAATATTCTCTCCAAAAAATCCGCAGCGTTCCGCTATTTTGCTTATTCACGCCTTAAAAACTCTCAAGGTCTTGCGGCAAAAGATGTATTGAAATTTTCAGAAGAAAATGCTGCTTTCAGCGATACATTCCTCCTCGAGCGACTGGTTAAAGTCGGTGAATTGATTCACGAATTGAATAAACGATTCAAAGGCGCCGGTCAATTTGATATTGCCTTTTCAAAAAGTCTTGTAGAAGGAACATTTAATCCCAAAAACGAAAAGCTAGAAATTCTATTCAAGGCTAAAAATCCTGCAGCTGAAAAAGCAATTAACAAAGAGCTTGCTTCACTCAGTAGTTATGTTGAAAAAATAAAATCCTACGCAAATTTCAGCGTCAGCACACGGGCTGAAAGCCCTGACTTGATCTGGATGAAAGTTCCGGAAAAAACGGATCCCGATTTTTTAGTCAAAATCTATTCCCTGGCCGGATTTAAAAATGCAGGACTTTATCACAACGTGACTTACAACGGTAATCTGGTTCTAGATTTTCTGCCTGTTGCAAAAACCGAGAGAGCACTCGATGCTTTTTATCAAGGAGTCGCTGTTCAAAAAACAGCAGCAGAAAAAGCATCGTGTATTGAAGCAATGAGATCATTAATGATCATGTTCTAATAGGATTGTTCTATGAAAGTGCGCGCTAAAATTTTAACACTTATTGCACTCGCCACTCTTGGTTTTACGGGATGTGAGCAGGGAGCAAACCTGGCTCCAAAGGCCAGCCGTTTTATTGCCTCAGAACATCTCTTAAAGATAAATGGATCGGAAAATCTGGCTCCCGGCGTGAAAGCGCTATTAAACGAAGAGCAAAATCTTCACAATAAAGATTTATGGGGCGAAGGAGCCTTCAAGTCAAATATAAATCCAGAATATATTCCAGAAAATAACCCCAAATTTCCGCTTCCTTATTATCTGATTCCCGAAGAAGACGCCCATTTTTTATATACTGACACCCTGGACCCGAGAATTGCTGATCAGCTTTCAATGAAAATCAGCGGTAAAAAACACTTTAAACTTTTCGTGCATCCTGAATCTGAAGTCCACTACGACTTTTTACGTTCCAGATACAATTATATCGGCGCTACCGAAACTGAATTCTTCGCCTCTCCTACTTCAAGTTACAGATCGCTGGTAGTGTGGAACCGGAACAACGGACAAAGAAAACCATTCATCGCTAAAGTCAGTCTGGATAAAAATGTCATAGGAAGTATTGACCGGTTGGTAAGTATCAATGAAGTTGAACGATCCGTGGCCAACCAAAAAGCGTTTGACCGTATAGGTGTGAAAAAACTCGACGAGCTAAATTTAAAAATTTTTCCAGAATCAGCAGGGCTTACGCTGGAAAAACCTCCCGGAGGTTCACCTAAAAAGCTCGGTGGTCAGCTTATACGTGAAATACCGGACGAAGTGGTTAACGGTGAAAAGAAATGGTTTTCACTTTCCGCCATGATGAGTCCAAATAAAAAGCCCAAACCACTCATTATGGATATCATCAATAAAAGCGGCCTTTCCTCATACGCTTTCTTTAAAAATTATATGATAGACAGCTATTTAAAAATGTTTGAAGAAGTATCTCTCAAGCAAGGCATGAATTTTGAACCACATTCGCAAAACCTTGTTTTTGAAACTTTAAATGATTTAAGCCCTACTGGTAAATGGGTTCTGAGAGATTTTGGCGGGGTCTGGCCCGATGTTGTTACCATGGCTAAAAATGGCGGGCCTGTTGATGTTTATATGGAAGGTGCCAGCGCTGCAAGATATAAATTGAGAGGCGGGCGCTCAAACTACATCAGCAGTTATGTCTTCTTTTACAAGCGTCAGGTTTTCGATATGATGCTTGATCAAGTTGCCAAGCATGATAAATCGCTCACGCCGGAATTAGTTCAGCAGTTAAAGGAAACAATCGATTCTCAATATACAAAGCTGATAAATACGCATCTGAGATTAAATCTTAAAGAAGCTCCCAATATGACTAATTATAAAAAAATAGAAGAAATGGTCATTTCTCAGACAGAACTTGATTCAAACGTTTCCAGGAAAGAGATAAAAGAAAATCTTAATCTTAATATATTTATTGAAAATAAAAAATTGCGACAAGAATGGGTAGAGCTCGCTCCTCGTTCGGGAAAATCAGAATTTTATTTAACAGATCACGGACTTTATGAAATTTCTAATAAAAAAGTCGTTGGCTTAGCCCTTTTCAGTAAAAATGAACTGGATGATTACAATACTTATAAAAAAATGCTTCCAAATCTATTACCGGACGCTGGCGTTGCACCCTCTAAAGAAGGATGTTTCGGCTTGTTCGCTAATATTTTAAGAGGGGCTGTAAAATAATTCCGCATCATCTATTCATCAAAAGCAAAGCCGAGGAACAAAAACCTGTATTGGTTATGCTTCATGGTCTATTAAGTTCGCACGAAACCTTTCTTCCTCTGATTCCCTTTTTGCAGGATCATTTCGACTTATTGTTGATCGATCAAAGAGGACATGGCATGACACCTCCAGAGGGACAGGATTACACAGCTGAATGCCTGGCCCGGGACACGAAAGAGCTGTTTGATTATCTTAAAATTAAAAAGGCGATTATCCTGGGACATTCCATGGGAGCCCGGACAGCACTGGCCTTTGGTGCTCTCTATCCAGAAATGGTCGAAAAAATAATTCTTGAAGACATGGGAATAGAGCAGCGCCAGGAACGCTCAAAAGAGCGCGATCAGGAAAAACTAGAATTGGCAAAAAAATCTCACGTGGAAAATTTGATATTTAAAAGCAAAGATGAAATTTTCAAAATCATTGCTCCGCTATTTTCCTATGCTAAAGACCTGTTGACATCCAAAGTAATAGAGCATGCTCCGGAAAAATTCGAATTGAAATTCTGGCCAGACGTCTCCGTTTTGTATGGTTATCAAGGCAATTATAGCGATCTGACCAATGCGCTGACCGAAACCCAATTTCCTGTTTTATTTTTAATTGCAGATCCAGATGTTGGCTCCGCGATGACGGAAAAATCAATTGAGCATATAAAAAAGCATGTCCCAAGGGCAGTGTTAAAACCTATACCAAGATCATGGCACAATATTCACAAAACCCATCCAGAGGAGTTCTGTGAAGCCGTCATTACATTTTCCAGATAGCTTCACCAATAGCTTTGCGAAGATTATTCAGGCCGGTGCGATCATACCAATAGGTCTGAGTTGCGTTGGTCAAAATAACGGCGCCTCTTTGCTTTTGGATATCAATCCAGAATGAAGTTCCGGTAAAACCTAAATGCCCAAAAGTTTTATTCGAACAGCCTTTTCCGGCCAGTGTATTTTCTGGATCAGTCACACGGTCAAATCCAAGAACATATCGGTCTTCCTCCTTTCGTGAGGGAAGTAATTTTTCAATTTGCCCGGTAACGCCCATTTGCTTTTCTAAATTTAATAATGAACGGCTAAGTCCTCCGACTGTGGCAAATAAACCAGCGTGAGAAACAAATTCACCGATATTATAGCAATTATTATCGTGAACCTCACCGCAGACAATTTTCTTATTGCGGATACCTGTTTCCGGGGAGAAAGCATTTTCAGGTAATTTTTTCCAATGAACTAATTCAGGGTCAAAATAATAAGAGCAGAGTTCTTCCAGTTTTTTACCGGATTTTTTTTCAATTTCAAGCATACAGCGGAGTGATGAGTAATCAGAGTAAAGTGTCGGTGACTTCACTATCTCATAAGCCCATAGTTCCTCTCGCCAGCTTTTTTTGGAAAGCAGTCCGCCCATCGGAAGACCCGCCTGGTGATTGAGAAGCAGCATCATCTTTTCATCAAAGAGTTCTGGATATTTCAAGCGGACGGCTGAATTAGTCAAAGGTTTGGTGACACTGGCCAGATCAAAGTACAGATAAGGCTCTGTGCTGAAAATATCTGCCTGTATTTCGAAAGAATCAAAGCGCTTGGATTTAAAATCAATCACACTGACTGCGATTGAATCAAAATGTTGATCACCCATTAATTCGAAAGCAAGATTTTTTAGTTTTTCCATAAGTAATATCTAAAGGTTATATCTCAACTTAAAATTAATCAATTGAATTCCCTGTGGTATAATATCTCCGATGGTGGAGGTTTCACATGGGACTTAGAGTGTTTGAAAATCAATTATTCGATCATTGGCTTAATAAAAAAAGTCAGGATATTCTCGCCAAAATGGACAAGGAACAAGTCACGACTGAAGACATGCTTATTCTCAGTCTAAAAGCACAAACAAACCATTTTCATCATATGGATGTGGAATTTCGTGAAGAATTTAGTAATATAAAAAATAACTTTAAAGAAGTAACGAAAGAATTTGATCTAGTTGATAAAAAATTCGATCGGCTCTACTCTGCGCTAATGTGGGGATTTGGCCTTGTAATCACACTCAATTTTGGTTTATATATGAAATTGTTTTTAGGCTAATCTGAATACTATGATAAGCCCCTCATAGAGGGGCGTATCTATTATTACTTTTTGTTTCTTATCGCAGCCTGAGCAGCTGCCAATCTTGCGATCGGTACTCTGTAGGGAGAACAGCTCACATAATCCAGACCGATCTTGTGACAGAACTCAATAGATTTCGCTTCTCCACCGTGCTCTCCACAAATTCCAAAGTGCATTTCCGGGTTTGCTTTTCTTCCTTCTGTCACAGCATGCTTCATCAAGAACCCTACACCGTCCTGATCAATTGAAACAAACGGGTCATTCGGCATCAATCCTTTAGTGACATACTCCGGCAAAAACTTTCCGGCGTCGTCACGTGAAAGACCAAATGTAGTCTGAGTTAAATCATTTGTTCCAAAAGAAAAGAACTCTGCGTGCTTGGCAATCTGGCCCGCCATGATCGCAGCACGTGGAAGTTCAATCATTGTTCCGATTTTATATTTAACTTTCTTGCCTTTAGCTTTAAAAACTCTTTCAATTTCAGCGATCGCATCATCTTTTAAAACTGTCAGTTCTCCTTCAACAGCAACAAGAGGAATCATGATTTCAGGAATGACATTTACACCTTTATCAGCACAAATCAGAGCGGCTTCAATTATGGCCTGAACCTGCATGCGATAAATTTCAGGGAACGTTACTCCCAGGCGACAACCTCTATGACCAAGCATTGGGTTGAACTCATGAAGTTGTTCTCCACGGTTTTCAATTGTTTTCATGTCGAGGTTAAGACTGTCTGCCAGCTCTTTTCTGTCTTCTTCGCTGTGTGGAAGGAATTCATGAAGAGGAGGATCAAGAAGTCTGATATTGACTGGCAGTCCGTTGAGAACTGTAAAAATTCCAACAAAGTCTTCTCTTTGAAAAGGAAGAATTTTGGCAAGAGCAAGTTGTCTGTCTTTTACATTGTTTGCAAAAATCATTTCTCGAACGGCTAAGATTCTGTCTTTCTCAAAGAACATATGTTCCGTTCGACATAGACCGATTCCCTGTGCCCCAAACTTTACTGCGACTTTTGAATCATCGGGAGTATCTGCATTGGTTCTTACCCCAAGTTGCCTGAACTCATCAGACCATTTCATAAATGTTGCAAAATCATCGGTAATCGCAGCGTCGATTGTAGGCACAACTCCTTCAATCACTTCTCCGGTTGCTCCATCAATTGTCAACGAATCACCTTCTCTGTATCTTTTTCCATCAACAGTAAGAGTTCCTGCAGAATAGTCGATCATCAGCGACGAACATCCTGCTACACAAGGTTTTCCCATTCCGCGGGCAACAACCGCCGCATGGCTGGTCATTCCTCCTCGTGCAGTGAGAATTCCCTGAGATGCAACCATTCCTGCAATGTCTTCCGGAGAAGTTTCCTGGCGAACCAGAATAACTTTTTTACCGGCTTCGGCTAAAGCGTGTGCTCGTTCAGAAGAGAAAGCAATGATACCGGCACCGGCACCAGGGCTGGCCGGAAGTCCTTTGGCGATTATTTTTTTTGTCGCTTTAGGGTCAAGTCTTGGGTGAAGCAATTGGTTTAGATCCTCTGGATTAACTCTTAAAAGCGCTTCTTCTTTACTTAGAATTCCTTCTGAAACTAAATCAACCGCAATTTTAATTCCGGCAGCCGCTGTTCTTTTTCCATTTCTTGTCTGAAGAATATAAAGTTTTTTATTTTCAATGGTGAATTCAATATCCTGCATATCTTTGTAATGGTGTTCCAACTTCTGATAAACTTTTGTCAGCTCATTGAAAGCTTCAGGCATCGTTTCTTCAAGCGTTTTGAAATTTCTGTTTGAATCGTTTCTCGAGAAATGATTGATTGGCTGAGGTGTTCTTATACCTGCAACCACGTCTTCACCCTGCGCATTGATTAAATATTCACCGAAGAATTTTCTCTCACCTGTAGATGGGTCGCGAGTAAAGCAAACACCGGTAGCACAGTCATCTCCCATATTTCCGAAGACCATGGACTGAACATTAACCGCTGTTCCCCAGGTGTGAGGGATGTCGTATATCTCGCGGTATTTAACGGCTCTTGGATTGCCCCATGAATTAAACACAGCTCCAATTGCTCTCCACAACTGCTCCATTGGCTCAGTCGGAAATGATTCGCCACTTTCTTCACGAATGATTTTTTTATAAACATTAACCAGTTCTTTAAGATCATTGGCGGTTAATTTTGTATCTTCATGAACTCCGCGGGCCTCTTTTAAATCTTCCAGCGTAGCTTCAAGCAGAGAAACATTGAAGTCCATTACAACGTTTGCGTACATCTGAATGAATCTTCTGTATGAGTCCCATGCGAATCTTTCGTTATTTGTTAATTTGGCCAGTCCTAAAACTGACTGATCGTTAAGACCAAGATTTAAAACTGTATCCATCATTCCGGGCATTGAAGCTCTTGCTCCTGATCGCACTGAAAAAAGAAGTGGGTTGGCATTGTCACCAAATTTTTTTCCGGTAAGTCTTTCAGCTTCAAGAATGGCCTTTAGAACCTGAGCGCGGACCTCTTCGTTAATAGATCTGGAATTTTTTTCGTAATCAAGACAGGCCTGTGTTGTTACTGTAAATCCCGGAGGCACGGCTAATTTCAGCGCACACATCTCGGCGAGATTGGCACCTTTTCCACCTAGCAGGTCTTTCATGTCTTTGTTCCCTTCAGTCTTTTCTGCGCTAAAGAGATACACCCATTGGTTAGTACTCATTGTTTCTTTCTCCTACCTCGATTAATTGAGGTGTTGGTTAATAGAACGTTCTTAAAACTTAAATTTATCTTTCAAATAATTCGAAACCTGTGCCAATGCAATTCTTTCCTGGACCATTGTATCGCGGTCTCTGATCGTTATGGCGTGATCATTAAGCGTATCAAAATCAACAGTCATGCAAAACGGTGTTCCGATTTCGTCTTGTCTTCTGTAGCGCTTGCCGATAGAACCTGCCAAATCATACTCAGCTTTGTAATCGACAATAACATCGTTAAATAATTTATTGGAGATCTCTTCCAGCTCCGGTTTTTTCGACAGAGGCATGATAGCAGCTTTTATTGGAGCCAGAGCTGGATGGAATTTCATCACAGAGCGCTCCTTATCAGGATCGCCTGCGTTCTCAAGCCGGTAAGCATCGCACATGATAGCCAGTAGACAGCGATCTGCTCCAACTGACGTTTCAATAACGAAAGGAAGATATTTTTCGTTATTGTTAGCCTGGTCTACGTACTGCATATTTTTGCCGGAGTATTCCTGGTGCTGTCTTAAATCAAAATCTGTGCGCGAATGGATTCCTTCCATCTCCCCCCATCCCATCGGGAATTCATATTCAATATCGGTGGCGGCATCGGCGTAGTGAGCAAGAGAATCTGGTCCGTGCGGGGCCCATTTAATTTTGTCTGCTCTCAGACCGTTTTCAAGATGCCATTTCCAACGCGTTTCCTTCCACTCTTCCATCGCCTGCATCTGAGTGCCTGGTTTTACGAAATATTGCATTTCCATTTGTTCAAATTCGCGAGTCCTGAAAATAAAATTTCCAGGAGTGATCTCATTTCTGAAAGCTTTACCGATCTGAGCGATTCCAAATGGAAGTTTTTTTCTCATGGTTGTCTGAACGTTCAGGAAGTTAACAAAAATGCCCTGGGCCGTTTCAGGACGAAGATACACAGTTGAAGCAGTGTCTTCCATTGCTCCCATTTGAGTTTTAAACATTAAATTGAATTGTCTGATATCAGTATAAGAATCCTTCGTTCCGCATTTTGGACAGGGCTTTGTCATGTCAATATTGTCAGCGCGAAATCTTTCTTTACAGTTTTTACAATCGATCAGCGGATCTGAAAATCCATCAATATGCCCGGAAGCTTTCCAAACGAGTGGGTGCATAAGAATTGAAGCATCAATACCGACTACGTCCTGACGTAGAGTCATTGATCGCCA
The DNA here is from genome assembly GCA_041662705.1 of Bacteriovorax sp. Classification (GTDB taxonomy): domain Bacteria; phylum Bdellovibrionota; class Bacteriovoracia; order Bacteriovoracales; family Bacteriovoracaceae; genus Bacteriovorax. The sequence continues at coordinate 209,434 of JBAZRY010000004.1, read as the reverse complement.
CCAGCGTGCCTTCAAATTATTTTTTAACTCAACTCCATAAGGCCCCATGTCCCAACATGAATTGAGTCCGCCATAAACTTCAGATGATTGAAATATAAAACCGCGCTGCTTACAAAGGGCAACTAACTCATTCATTGATTTTAGATTTGTTTCGTTGGTCACGTTAGGACTCCTATTTCTCGAATGGAAGGGGTGAAAAAATATAATGGGATTGTACTAGGAAAATTCAGGACTTTAAAGATAGTTCATAAAGTTTTTTGTATTCGCTATTATTGACGATTAGCTGGGAATGAGTGCCCTTTTCGACCAGACGCCCGTCCTTCATGACATAAATTTGATCGTAATCCTGGATGGTCGAAAGTCTATGTGCCACGGCAATAACTGTTTTGTTGCCCGCAATAGATTCTAGCGCGCGCTGAACAACTTTTTCAGATTCATTATCCAGAGCACTAGTTGCCTCATCAAAAAGCAGGATATCAGTATTTTGCAGAAACGCTCTGGCAATTGTAAGGCGTTGTTGCTGCCCACCAGAGAGCTTAGCTCCCCTGTCACCAATTATAGTTTCAAGCCCCATAGGCAGTTTATCGACAAATTCTGACGCATAGGAAACATCCAGCGCTTTACGAATCTGAGCGTCAGAAAAATCTCCCCCAAGGGACAGATTTGATCTAATTGAATCATGAAAAAGAAAAATGTCCTGGGAAACCAATCCAAAAAGTTTTCGAAGCTCGCGTAACTTGATCTGGTTTAGAGGCGTTCCATCAATATAAATACTTCCATTTTTGACCGGATAGAGCCCCAAAAGCAGATTGATTAAAGTTGATTTCCCTGAACCCGACAGACCAACAAGCGCTATTTTCTGCCCTTTTTTAATTTTAAGATTTAAATTTTGAATAACATCATTTTCTCCGTAACTAAATGTTACATTCTCAATAATAATTTCATCGTTAAACCGTTCAGGTGCAAATGTCCCCGCATCGATTTCTTCTTCAAAATGCATTATTTCATTAATGCGATCAAGTGCCGCAACACCTTGACCAATTTTAACATTGGCCTGGGAAAATTTTCTGATCGGGTCCATAAGCAAGGCGAGTGCTGCTACAAATTGAACAAAACCACCTACGGTGAGACCGCCATCTCTAATTCTGAAATAGGCAAAAATTATAACACCGGAAAAAGCAACAGCTCCGATGAACTCTACAAACGGGTGAGCCAGTTCTTCGACCTTGGAAGTTTTCATTGTAAATTTAAAATAATATTCCTGAGATTTTTGAAAACGGTCCATGACAAAACTTTGAAGGTTAAAAGCCTTTGTCACTTTGTGAGCTGAAAGACCTTCGCTTAAATTATGTGTGAGCTCAGCACGACCTTCTTGCACCTGAGTCTGATTGGCCTTGATTTTCTTTCCGCTGATCTGGAAAATAGCGACAAACATTGGGCCGACGAGAAGAATAACAAAAGTCAGCTGCCAGTCTGTCCAGATGGCCACTCCCAGATAGACGAGACCTTTCACCGGCTCGCGGATAACATCAATCATTGCTCTGAAAGACTGAGCGAAAATTTCGGCATCATTGAGCAGAGTTGAGAGCATGCGACCTTGTTTATTTTGATTGTAAAAAGACGTCGGCAATTTTTGAAGTTTTTTGAAAATAACTATTCGGACATCGTTATTGATTTTTTCTCCAACAAATTTCATCCAGTAAAAATGATAAAAACGTGCCGGGAAATTCAGAATTCCAATTAGCAATAAACTTCCCGCCAGCAAAAGAAACTGATCAAACGAAGCCTGACCAGAGAGACCTTTATCAAAAATAGGCTGAACTAATTTGACCTGAGCACCGGCAAGGGCGGCAAGAACGAATGACAGGGCAAAGGCACCGACTGCCCTGTTTTTATAAGGTTTTATAAAGGGAAATAAATGCTTTATTAAAATGGCGTACATGATCAAGCTAGATTAACCCACTTGGTATTAAAACACCATAGGTGCTGTTTTAAAATCCTTCTCTTCAAAATGAAATTGGAAGCAAAAATAATGAAAGAGCATTTTGGGGAGCGATTTGTACTCAAGTTTTATTAAACCAAGCTCATTATATTTTGAATGTGCAATATGGCCAACCAACTCCCACAGCTCCCGGCCGGATTGAACTGAATAGACTTTTCGCCGGTTCATGCATGGAGGACACGCAAATCCTCCTTCTTCGGGGATCAGGTACATATCATTAAATTTTAAAAGCTCTTCTCCACAAAGAGTACAATGCTCTCTCTCGGGAAAGACACCAATGTGCAACAGAATCTTGGTAAGAAAGATTACAGCATGCGAATGTGTAAAAAAATTATTGAACTGAAGACTTTTTTCAAGATGCACCAATGCGTTGCTCAAGGTTGTGAAAAGCCCGACCATTTCAACGTTTTCCTCGTGCACGTCATGCAGATTCTCGACCTGTGAAATTTTATTAATCACTTCCAAAAAAAAGCACATTAAATAAAAAGCAGTGTGATCAAGTCTGATGACATCATGATTCCATAACAGATTCCATTCTTTCGCATAATACATGTCACTACTGGAACTGCTAGAACGCAATTCAACCGAGAGCATGAATCCCAGTTCAATTACGGAAGATTTCTGTTTTTTCCCGCCACCTCGGCCGCCATAAAAGACTACTGAAACTTTTCGACCTGAGCGCAAAAGCAGATGCGCGATGATGTGACGTTCATCATAAGGAATTTTAGAGAGTACGATGCCTTCAATTTTGGTTTGCATTTATCCCTATCATAAACCTAAATACCTACAAAATCCGATAAATAAATCGACATCCTGTTTTTTAATAAATCTTTTTTAGTAGAATGAAATTTATCAAATGTATAGACTTCATAGTCCGTTCCCAGCCTGCCTCCTCTGCCCACCATCTGGAGCCAGAAATCATAGTCTTTGACTTCATAATTGATAAAAACTTTTTTTATTTCGGGCAGGTTGACACCGTGGCTTAAGGTTGTCGTTGAAAATATGCAGTCAACTTCGTCCTTGTACTTTTTTAATTCGAGCAAAAACTGCTCAACTTCTCCACCGACGCAACCAATGCTTCTGAATCCCATTCTTCTGCTTCGACTCACAAGCTCATCAACTTCAGAACGGTAAGAACAAAAAACAAGAAAAACATCACTGTGATTTTTAAGCCTGAGCTCTCTCCACATCGCGCGGTTAAAAATTTCCGGTTTTAACTGATGAAAGCAATGAATTGTTTTAGGCCTTCGATGAAGCTGATGGTTTCCATAATCAATGTAAAACCAGCAGTCGTTATGATAAGCCAGGTCTTCCTTTAATTTTTCCAGCAGCGCTAAACTCATAGTGGCAGTTATTCCCAGAACCGGCGACTGGGTATCAAGTATTGCAAGAAATCGGTCGTGAAGTATCGGTCTGAAGCTGTCTCCCCAATGATAGAACAAATGAAATTCATCAAGAATAAAAAGAATTTTTTCATGCTGATTGCAACAGGCTTCCAGAAAATCTTCTGATAATAATTCCATGGTAGCGACTAAAAAACTTTTCCTGGCCGAGAGAAATTTATTTAAAATATCCTCCAGCGGCTGATCCCCGCCTGCTAAAAAAATATTTTTATCTGTACTGGCTAATCTGGCATGTACTTCATTGGCCAGGGCCCTGAGCGGGGAGACAAAAATGACTTTGTATTGATTGGCTCTGTAAAATTCAACGACCAACCTGGTCTTGCCCGCAGCCACGGGCGCCGTCAGCAATGTAAATTGCGAAGGTGAGAAAAGTTCTTCAATAAGTTTCATATCGTGCTCCATGATCTTTATTGATTCAGGCCACATTGGATTCACAAAAGAACAAGTATCGACAATTACACTTGACGAATACACCCCTGTGATGAGAAATGAACTTATGAACTCACTAATTTTAAAGGACAAAAGCGGAATCATTACAGATCCACACCAGCTGAAACATATTCACGAAACCTTAAAGCTAAAGGTTGGTGATATTATTAAATGCACTGTCTTAAATCAAGGACTGACCAAGGGGCGTGTTGAGGCCGTAGAAAAGACTTCCTGCCACTTGAAGCTGGAATCGCTGTCTCCCGGTGAAACTCAATGGTTTGATCTGGTGATCGGCCTCTCTCGTCCGCAGACAAGCAAAAAAATTCTTGAACACGCTACAACTTTCGGTGCTCGAAAAATTCAATTTTTCAAAGCAGCTTTAAGTGAAAAAAGTTATCTCGACTCTAAAATTTTTGAAGATCGGGCTTACGAGGAATTTTTAATTGCAGGCCTTTCTCAGTCCGCAATCTATACTGATTTGCCGCAATTTAAGCTAGATATTTACAATCCGGCCAATCAATACCAAAATGCTCCACAGAAATTTATACTGGATTTAAAAGCTGAGAAAAGTTTTTCAGACTTACATTTAGATTTTGCCAAACCAATTACGCTGGCCATAGGCCCGGAGCGTGGCTTCATCGATGAAGATATCGAGAAATTTCATGCAGCCGGATTTACTAGTATCAAGATCTCCTCTTCAGTTTTGAGAGTCGAACATGCTGTCTATTCCGCGATTTCCCAGCTAGAATTATTACGCGCACGTTTTTAATGACCGAGGAAAAAATGCTTAAAAAATTAGAAATTCTATTCGATGAACAAGTTCGACCAGCCCTTGCCGCCCACGGTGGAAATGTTGAAATCATCGATTTTGATAATGACAAACTTTTTGTGCGCCTACACGGCGGCTGTCAGGGATGTTCGAGTTCAAAAGCGACATTGAAGGACGGAATTCAAACCTTAGTGAAGCAACATTTTCCAATGATAACCGAAGTCGTTGATTTAACCGATCATGTGAGCGGTGAAAATCCGTACATGTAATTTACGAAAGCGGTTTCAAAATATGTATCTTTCTTCTTTTGGGAATGTCTAAATCATCCGGCAAAGAATTCAGAATGGATGTTTCAAGCGCCCCGATCAGATTTTCTTTATAAAAATTTCGGGCAGTCACTATGCTCACCTCTCTCACCGGAACTTCGTGAGAAAATTTTCGGATATTTTTTGTTTTTGCATGCTTCAGGGCCAGAAAAGGCAAGATGGTCATTCCCAAATTCTCATCAACTAATCTCATCAGAGTTTCAATATTTCCCCCTGTGAAAACAGGTAGTGAATGAGATCTTCTGGCCGAGCAGAGCTTTAAAATCTGTGTCCGTAGACAATGCCCTTCCTCCAACAGCCATAAATTCTCGCCGTCAATTTCACCGGGATCAATGGTGCTTTTTTTGGAAAGTTTGTGGCTTCCCGAAATATAAGGAACAAAGGGTTCGTAATAAAGCACCTTTTCAATGAATGAACTTTCTTTTAATGGCGTCGCGAGAATACCGGCATGTATTTCGTCCCTTTTTAATTTTTCGATGATCTCTTCTGTCTTAAGTTCCTCAAAGCGAATTGAAATCATCGGAAAATCGGCTAAAAAGCGGGGCAAAAAAAGCGGGATCAAGTCTGAGGCAATAGTCGGGATAATTCCTATGATCAACTCCCCTTTCAATTCTTTTTCATCACGCTGGTATAATTTTTTAAATTCCAGAATCACTTTTTTAGCCTGCTCTATGAAAAGCCCACCTTCTTCCGTAACGATCACCGGCATTTTGGAGCGGTCGAAGATGACGTAGCCTATTTCTTCTTCCAGCTTTTTCAGCTGCATCGAAAGCGTAGGCTGGCTTACACTGCAGAATTTTGCCGCTTCTACAAAATTCCTTTTTTGAAAGACGGCAAGAACATACTCTAACTGTGTGATTGTCATTGTTATAGATTATATCTATATCTTTATAAAAACAATCGATTATATCTATTTATCAAAATAGTTCATACTGGCTTTAACCAACATAAGGAGAATTTTATGAAGACAATAAGAACCCAAAAAAACCTTGAATCAGCTTTCGCCGGAGAGAGTATGGCCTATCAGAAATACTTGTATTTTGCAAAACTGGCACGCAAAAAAGGCTTTGAAGAAGTTGCCCTTGCATTTGAAGATACGGCTAAGCATGAAATAGGACACGCAGAGGGGCATTTGAGATTCTTGTACCCTGAAGAAAGCCTGTCAGTAGAAGATATTCTGAAAATTGCCATCGCCGGTGAAACTTACGAGTATACTGAAATGTATCCTTCCTTTGAAAAAACGGCCCAGGAAGAAAACCAGTCAATGGCAGTTGAAGAATTTCAGGAGCAGGCCCAGGAATCTAAGGAGCATGCAGAGTTCTTTAAAAAGAATTTAGCTAAAATTTCTAAAGTCTTTGCAGGGCTGGCCAAGGTTGAACAGGCCCACGCCAAAAAATACGAAGAACAGCTGGCTAAATTGAAAAATTATTAAAAATGATAATGTTTTTCAATTTCACTTAGTACACCCTCGGGTCTGAAGAATTTCAGACAGTGCATGTACCCATCATTCAGATCGCAGGTGCTAAGCCCGCAGTAATGATGAGTGCGGGTTCTGCATGCCAGATTTTCCAGATAAAAATAGGGATGGGCATCTCTACTATAGGGGTGCCACTCGTTGGCGGGTTCAGGTCCAAAAAATGTGAACGATTTAATTCCAACAGCTACTGCTAAATGTTTTAGACCGGTATCATTCCCGATATACAAAGATGCCTGCTTAAAAGCGGCCGGCAGTTTACTGAGACTCCATTCAACAATTGATGTGTTGTCAGGCAGTCCCAGGCTTTGCAGCCTGCCTTTAATTTTTTTGTCTTCTTCGCTTTTTGAAAGGGGGATTACCACCGAATATTCCGGATATTTTTTTGATATCTGGACAGCCAGCTCCAGGTAATTTTCCAGCGGCCACATTTTAGTCGCTCTTGTTGCGACAACTCCCATAATAATAACTTTAGTCTTGTTCAAATTTTCCATAGGCGTAAGCATCGGAGTAAAATTGAGATAATCCGGCCTTTCATCTTTTCCCAAATAAGAAAAAACACCGTCGAGATCGCGCTGAATAAGAGGCAAGATCTGGCCCTGTCCAATAATGCCCGTTTCACTTTTTATATGGTGATTATGGGCAGTATATCGAATTCCCAAGAGCATTGAGATCCATTTAAATATCTTGGCGCCTCTGCCTGATTGGTGCATTTCATGGATGTGGTCAATTTTCAGACGTTTGATGTCTCTGAATAATAGTAAGATATCCGTCAAACTTTCCATGTTTAGCGGGTAAATCGAATCCGCAGCTGTTCTTGACTCACTGTAAAGGGGCGCAATCCATTGAGGAACAGCATAAATGATGTTACTCTTTGGGTATAAAAGCTTTAGGTAAGTAACCGCAGAGAGACCCATGATTGAATCGCCGAGTGCGCGATTTTTTACCAGCATGATTGTCGGAGCTTTTGACATTTGAGGGTGCCTTTCAATGATCAAGTTAACAGTAGCTATAATAACTTACAACGAAGAGAAGAACATAGGTCGTTGCATCAGCTCCGTTAAAGAGATTGCTGACGAAGTTTTGGTAGTGGATTCTTTTTCTACAGATAATACAGAAGCAATCTGCAAGGAAGCCGGCGCTCGTTTTGTTCAAAATCCGTTTAAGGGCCATATTGAACAAAAAAATTATGCACTAACTCTAGCCACCCACCAGCATGTTCTCTCTCTTGATGCCGATGAAGCCCTGTCTCCTCTTTTATTAGAAGAAATCAAAAAGACAAAAAAGAATTTTGAATTCTCAGGCTATCGTTTTAATCGCCTGACGAATTACAACGGCCACTGGGTTAAACACTGTGGATGGTACCCCGATACAAAATTGCGCTTGGTTGATAAATCAAAAGCTATGTGGCGAGGTACAAATCCTCATGACATTTTGGAAATGAACGGAAACGGAAACGAAAAAGTTGGCTTTTTGCAAGGAGATCTGCTTCATTATTCTTATGAATCAATTACCGCGCATGTAACTCAGACCGACAAGTTCACTTCAATCGCAGCAAGTGCTGCTTTCAAGGCAGGCAAAAAATCCAGCATGTTTAAAATTATAACCAGACCTGCTTTAAAATTTATGCGTGATTATTTTTATAAATTAGGTTTTCTGGATGGCCGCTACGGATTTATCATTTGTTCAATAAACGCCCTTTCAGCAATGCTGAAATATTCCAAACTCCGCGATTTGGAACTAGGTAAAAAAATATGAAGATTGTTTTTCAATATCCGGCTGCTCTACCTGTCGCGGGCTATGGCGGAATTGAACGGATTCTCTTCTGGCATATGGCCGAGCTCGCTCGCCTGGGACACAAAGTCATCTTCATTGGCCCTGCAGATTCAAAAGTTCAACAATTTGGAATTGAGCTCATTGCCTGCTCAGACAGTGCTCCTGAAATTTGGGAGAAACTTGTTCCTAAAGACACTGACATCATTCACTTGAGTTATAATTATAAATTGTCCGGAAAGATACCTTATCTTGCTACTGTTCACGGCAATGGTCAGGTGGGAGAAACCTTTATAAAAAACTCCGTCTTTGTTTCAAAAAAACATGCGGAAATCCACGGCTCAAATGTGTATGTTCATAATGCCATTGATTTGTCCGAATACCCTTTTCTCCCCAAAGAAAAAAATAATTGGGAACAATTTCTTTTTTTAGCAAAAGCTTCCTGGCGCGTGAAAAATCTCGCTCATGCTGTTAAGGCTTGCCGAAAAAACCACAAGCACCTGCATATTGCCGGGGGAAAATGGTGGGGACTCTCACGTTTTATTCATAATCATGGAATTATCGGTGGAGAGGAAAAATTACAGATCATCCGCAACTGCGATGCCATGATTTTTCCAGTCAGATGGCATGAGCCTTTTGGCATTGCTGTTATCGAAGCCATGTCGCAAGGACTTCCTGTTATTGGTTCTCATTACGGTAGTTTGCCGGAACTTATAACTTCTGAAACCGGATTCATTGTAAAAAATTTTGAAGAGCTCAATAGTGCTATTAAAAATCCAGGAAGAGCATTCAATCCACATGTTATTCGAAAACACGTCGAAGATAATTTTTCCATTAAAAAGCACGCTGAAAGCTACCTTACCCTCTACGAAAAAGTTATCAAGGGTATTGTACTCAATCCTATCGAGCCAAAGTATCAATTCAGCGTGCGGGCGGAAGAATTACTTCCATTCTAAAATTATTTCTGACAAACTAAAATCGGAAATGTTTCAAAAAGTCCGGATCTTATATGATGAAAATTTATAACACCAGATTGATCACCTCTTGTGACAGAAGTAGAAAGTCTTTCCTCTATGTGCCGTGAACAAACATCTTTACCATTTTCATCTTTTGAAACGACTTTGACTTCGACAACCTGACGGTCTATCAGAATGTGCTCACTTTCGTTTGCACCATTTAATATATCCTCAACACTGAACCCCTTGTCTCCATCAAATTTTTTGCAGCTTCCCGCTGTCATACAAGGCACCCTAGAACGATCTCCTGAGTTTATATTTGAGTGATCAAAAAGCGTCCATCCATCAAGGTCCTTTATATTAATTTTTAATTCGGCCATTCCATATCCAAAAGCAGAGCAACGCACAGTCGATGGGTCGAGTTTTACATTAGCATGTTTAGAGTCTGTAAGCAGAACTCGCTCAGCCGAGAAAACATTAAAAGTGAAAAGTAAGCTTAAAGTCATTATTTTTTTCATATATCCTCCTATGGATGGATTCTTTATAAATGGATTCTACCCATAAATATATTGAATTATATGAATCTCTGTGATTCAATTTACGAATGATTAATTCTAATGATCTTAAGTCTTTCCTCACTACTGCCAAATTGCTTCACCTGACAAAAGCATCAAAAGAATTAGGTCTGTCTCAACCAGCTTTAAGTCATTGTATAAAACGTCTTGAGCTAGAAGTGGGAGAAGAGCTATTTATACGCCGAAAAGACGGGCTCAGGCTGACAAAATCAGGAGAATTCCTACTGCTTAAAGGTCAGAAAATTTTCGATGAGCTCGTTGGAGTTGCAGATTACCTAAAAACAGGTCGAAGCGAAGCACGACAAACTCTGACTTTGGGATTGCACCCTTCTGTAGCAGCCTACAGCCTTCCGTACATCATGAATGAATTGCAGAATATTAATCTTAAGTTCCGTTTTGGATTATCGCGAGAAGTGACGGAATGGATCCAATCAGGCAAAGTCGACTGCGGAGTTGTCATCAACCCTTTTCCGCATAGCAACCTGATTATAAGCCTGGTCGACTCTGATAAGTTCACCCTGTGGACTCACAGAAAAAATACGAATCACCATAGGATATTTTTTGATCCTCAACTGCATCAGACACATTCATTATTGCGACAGCTTGAAAAAAAGGGAATTATATTTTCTGAGCAATATGAAATTCCTAATCTTGAACTTATCGCAAAGTTTGTTTACGAGGGATCTGGAATCGGTATTCTTCCTGAAAAAGTTGTGAAAAATTATCATCCTGAGCTGACTAAAATTTACAATAGCGATATAAAACCATTCCAGGATAAAATTTGTTTTGTATATTCAACTGAAAACAAGAGGCTTGCATCCCTGGTGCAGCTAAAGACAGCGGTAAAAAAAGTTCTCGCTAAGGCTTAGAAGGAACAATCTTTTCAAGCAAAATTTTCAAGGTAAATAGAGCAGCTCCGCTTTGCGAGCGGTCAGTAATTGTAAAACTCTTGCCGACTTTATAAGTGCCGTAGGAACCACCATGCATAGTCTTATGCCCAAAATTATCAATGTCGTAATTTTCACTTTCAATAGTTGCTTCATCACCATTGATTTTTTTTAAGATGAGGACGTAATGCTTTTTGCTGTATTTCACCAGGTATTTTTGATTTAAAAAAATATGTTGTTTAGTAACTATCACCGGCTTTTTTCCTTCCTGATAACTAGTTTCCAGATAGAGATTAGCAAAAACCGAATTGCATATTAAAAATAAAGTTATGGTAATTAATTTTTTCATTTTCTATTCATCAACACTGATTTGCGGATGAGATCGATTTTAGAAAAATCCAGATCGACGACTCCAACTTTTTCACCTTCCCCAAGATCGAGAAGTATGTCTCCCCAAGGATCTATTACTAACGAATGCCCGAAGGTCTGCATTTTTTCATTGTGATGTCCCCACTGAGCCGCTGCTATAACAAAACACTGATTTTCTATAGCGCGGGCACGCAGCAATGTATGCCAGTGCGCTTTTCCTGTCGGGACTGTGAAAGCAGCAGGGAAAGTTAAAATTTCCGCTCCCTTCATTCTATAATGAAGACTCATTTCAGAAAAACGAACATCAAAACAAATTCCAAGGCCGATTTTTCTGCAGTTTACATCAACTAATTTATATTCAGAACCTGCCGTGTAATTCTTTGCTTCAGAAATTTGTTTGTTGGGAAGATCGCAGGCAAAGAGATTAATTTTGTCATAGTGACCGAGATCTTTTCCATTTTTATCAAAATTATAGGCGCGGTTGACGACTTTGCCGTTTAAAAGTGACGCTGCCGAGCCACCGACGAGGGCCATCTGAAACTCTACAGCCAGAAGCTTTATGTTGTTATAATGTTCATTTCCGTCTTCTACCAAATAAGGAGTTGGAGTGAGTCCATCGCTCATTGAATAAAAGACTTCCGGCAAGAAGGCTGCTTCTGCGCCTTTTTCTTTTGCTTCAGACAATAGCCGCCTGATTGTTGCCAGGTTTGTTTTATAATCCAGAACTGAAGTAAGTTGAACAACTGCTGCTTTCATAATACCTCTAAGTGGAAAAATGCTTACTGAATACATAGTCCAGGACTTTTTCGCCTTTCGATAAATAATCGCGCGCAAGATCTGGAAACTGGCCAATTGAAACCGGTTTTTTAGTACCGACTTTTTTTACAAAATAATTTTCAAAACTTTCAAGAAAAACTTTGGGATTTTTTAAGAAAAGCTCATTGTTGGTTTCAATAATAAAAGTGGGTGCATGTGTTTTGATAAGATTTTTAGCACCGGCTATAACCATGGCTTCAGCATCCTGTACATCAACCTTTACAACTGAAGGTATTTTTTTTGAAGTCGCGATGAAGTCATCAAGACTGACAAGCGAAATAGAATCGCTTTGATTAACTTCATGAGAAATGGCTGATTTTAAAAGTGAGTTTCCGCCGGAACTTTTCGAATCTATAAAGAATGTAACATTGTCCTGTGAACTATCAGAGACGCCTTTTTTCACAACGTGAAGGTTGTTTATTCCATTCTTCAGAACAGAACTTTCCAAAGCCATGCTTGTCACCTGTGAAGGCTCAAAAGCAAAAATCTGTACATCTTTGCGAAACCGGGAAATGAATAATGAAATTAAGCCAATGTTGGCGCCGACATCAAAAAAGACGCCGCCCATCTGTAGATGCTCCAGAATTTCCGCTTTTACATCTTCCTCATAATGGTAAAAGGCAGCATCTCTTCCGTACATTGCATAGAATGAAGGTCCATACAAATCCTTTGGGTCGACATAAAGTTTAGTATTGGGAGCTAGTGACAACTCAAGAGTTTTAGGCTGAAAGTTTCTGAATTTTCTATTCAGGAAACGATTTCTGCCTATAACGTGCCAGATTGAATTATTCATTTAACAAACTTTCCGACGGCAAAATAATCAAATCCTGCTTCCTTCGCCTTATCTGTTTCGTAAAGATTTCTTCCGTCAAAAATGACTTTAGTTTTCAGACGGCTTTTAACTTCATTGAAATCAGGAACTCTGAATTCGCGCCATTCCGTCATAGTCACAAGTCCATCACTTCCATTAAGGCAGTCATATTTGTTGTCGAAAGATTTAATTTTCCCTTCGCATTCAGGGTATGATTTCATAACCTGCATGAAATTATCTGTTGCGACTGGATCAAAAAACTGAACCGTAGCACCTTCTTTAATCAGCTCTCGGGCCATCGTTATAGCCGAGGCTTCTCGAACATCGTCAGTATTTGCCTTGAAGGCTACACCCCAGAACGTAAAAATTTTATTTTTAAGATCACCTTTAAAATATTTCTTTATTTTATGAAAAACGTAGACTTTCTGTTCGTCATTAACTTCTTCTGTGGCATTAACAATTTTCAGATTCATTCCGAAGTCTTCAGCGGTGGCAATCAGCGCCTTAACGTCTTTTGGAAAACAAGAACCACCATACCCCGGCCCTGGATATAAAAAGTGAGGGCCAATTCTCTTGTCTGAAGAAATGCCTTTTCTTACTTCTTCAATATCGGCATCCGTAGCATCACAGAGACGTGCAATCTCATTAATGAAAGATATTTTAGTGGCAAGAAAGCAATTGGCTGCATATTTACTCATTTCAGCAGAGAGATTGCTCATGCCGTAAATCGGATTTCCCTGACGTACAAGCGGAGCATAAAGTTCTTCCATAACCTTCATGGCAAACTGATCCTGATGCCCGATGATAACCCGGTCAGGTCTCATGAAATCATCAACAGCTGAGCCTTCTTTTAAAAATTCAGGATTGTTCACCAGATGGAATTTCTTTTTTGTATTCTCTGCGATGACTTTTCTGATTTCCAGATTAGTACCCACCGGTACAGTGGACTTAATAACGATAATGGCATCATCGGAAATATTTTTTGCAACTTCAATAGCAGCCGCTCTGAAATATTTCAAATCCGCTCTGCCATCATCAGCAGAAGGCGTCTGAACAGCCAGGAAGATAGCCTTTGCATCTTTAACTGAATCATAGTTCAATGAAAAATGAAGTCTATTGGCCTTAATATTTCTTTCCAGAAGTTCATTGAGACCTGTTTCATAAATAGGCGATTTACCCGATTTTAGCATTTCGATTTTTTGAGGATTGATATCGATACATGTTACATCATGTCCAATTTCGGCAAAGCATGTTCCGCTGACCAGACCGACGTATCCCGTCCCGATGACTGAAACTTTCATTTTTATTCTCCTTAGATTGACTTTAGAAGAATAGCACTCTGGGCTCAATTATGCTAAAAATTTATATGATCAAATTATCGCTTAAGTTCTTATTTGCAGCTGCTCTGCTTTACTGGCTATTTATGAGCGGAAAACTCGACCTTTCTCTTGTAAAAAAGAGTTTTGAAGTAGGGCCGCAGTGGCTGATAGCCTTTGCCCTCATCGCGCTCCAGATGTGGCTGGGGGCTTTTCGTTACAAACTCCTGCTTGAGACTAAAAGCCAGAAAAAAATTCCCTACCTGAAGTTGGTTAGAATTAACTATATAGGTCAATTTTTTTCCACTCTCCTCCCGGGGGCAGTCACTGGGGATTTTTTTAAACTTGTCTATGTAAAGAATCTCAATGATAAATTTTCAAAGACCTTTTTGGTTACAACAACTCTACTGGACAGGGTTATCGGACTCTCCGGGCTGCTTTTTCTGGCGGGATTTTTTAGTTTGATTTATTACTCAGAAATTACTGCCCTTTCTTCTCAGATCGCCAGTGTCATTTTCTTAAATCTGTTCTTATTTGCGGGCACCCTGGTTTTTCTTGGAATCCTGGTTGCTCCTTTTCATTTGCAGGAGAAGATACTTATTTTATGTAAAAAAATTCCATTCATCGGAAATAGAATTTTTGAAATACTGGATCAGCTATTTTCATTGCGTGAAAGTAGACTGGATATTCTTTATAGTTTTCTCATTAGTGTCGTTTCACAATTTCTATCCATTCTTTCATTCTGGATCATCAGTTCCCCCTTTTACTCCGGGCATTTACCGCTGCAATACGCTTTTTCTTTTATTCCCGTTGGTCTTATTGCCACCGTTATCCCTATCTCTCCAGGGGGACTCGGAGTCGGCCACGTTCTTTTCGCCAATCTCTTTTCGTTTGTAAACATTAATAATGGAGCTTCATTATTCAATTTGTTTTTCCTCTGCAATTTCGCTCACAATTTGTTGGGATTAATACCCTATCTTCTTTCTGATAAAATCAATGAAAATGCAGAGCTAAAGTGACTTGCTGCGATCAAGTTCAATCATCTTGGCGTATTTTAAAAGAACATAGATTGAATTAATGAAACAAATGACAAAACCATAGCGTCCATCGAGAATTCCAAGCCGCAAAATATAGTCCTTGAAAAACTGATAAGCCGGTCTCGTCGCAAGCTTCATAAGAGTTGCCCGTTTTCCTCTCTGATAAAGAGAAGCTGCCTCAATGGTGCTGAATTTGTTTGTCTGCATAACGTGGGATGAAATTGAATCGTAAGAATAATGGAGAATGTCTGCTGGCACATGGGTCACGGCCCCTTTGACTTCCAGCGCATCGTGAGGGTTATTTCCAACCCAGAAGGCATTCTTTTTTTCGACCATTCTCAATTTGATATCCGGGTACCAGCCGCAGTGACGTACCCAATGACCGTTGTACCTCGTTATCCGGTTGAACGCATATCCGCCGCCAACAAATTTTTCTTTTATTTTTTTAACTTCAGCGATGAGTTCAGGTGTTAGTGCCTCATCTGCATCCAATGAAAGAACATAATCATGAGTGGCGAGATTGAGTGCGAAGTTTTTTTGCTCAACATAGCCCAGGAATTTTTGTTCCACGAAGCGGACGCTGTACCCCTGGCAGATTAAGCGGGTTTTATCCGTGGAAAGAGAATCCACGACTAAAATTTCATCGGCAATATCTTTAACTGAATCCAGGCATCTGCCGATATTTTTTTCTTCATTCAATGTAATGATAACAACTGAAAGTTTGATTGTGCTCATGCCCTAAACCCGATTTTTTTTTCGGAGACCTGCAGGATAAACAAAAAATCATTGTTCCAGTACCTGGCATGTTTTGATTTCATTTTTTGGGGCGTGGTCGAACGTCTTAAAAAATAATCCAAAACCGTGGGCTCAGTGACAACCATGTTCTTTCTTTCTTCAACAGGGACTTCGCTGGTGCTCCTGCACCAGTTAACTTTGCGGGCGCAAATCGAGGCGATCAAAGAGGGCGAATATTTTTGGGGATTTCCCACAATATAAACCTGATCACGTTCTTCCAGTTCCCAGATATCATTCATGCGAAGTATGCGCTCCTGCATGACCAGAGGATGAGTTCCGAAATAGAGAACGCATTTATTTCTATTGGCGTCTTTTAACCCTTTAGCCAGCTTCTCATCCAAGTTTTCAGGAGTATGATACAGCTTTCCCATATCACGCATTTTTTCCTGATAAGAAGATTGCTCTCTCACATGGCCATAGTGATAAATCCTGGCTTCACTATGAAAAACCTTGTGGAAAAGCCGAAATCCCTGAGCATCACCCCATGACTCAATTTTTGTATGGAGCTTTATCGCGCGGATTTCCTCAGGATACCATTTTTTAGAAATGGCAATATGATGGTGCGTTTGCCAGAAATGAAGATAGCGAAACGAAATAGCATCACAGCCAGTCCTCTGTGCCTCTTCCATGTCATGCTTAATAATCTGATAATCATCTTCATGTAAAACTTCATCTGCCTGCAGGTAAATTCCCCAGGCAAACTGATCATTTCCATGATCAGCTCGAAGAGCTGCAAGGGCCTTATTTGTTTCCACGGAAAGAACAAGACCTTTTTTGAAAGTCATATCCCAGATGCTGGGAACGATCACAATATTTGGAAGCTTCTTAATTTCATCTTCAGTCGAGTCTGCACCCGGATCGAGTGCCAGATAAGTTTTTTGAACGATTGATCCAAGCGAAAGAAGTGACTCTTTAAAAGAGTAATCGTATTTCACTCCATTTCTAAGAAGGGTAAATCCGTAAAGATTAATCAAATTTAAATATCTTAGTTGCGTCTACGTGGCCGTAGCGAATCCATTTGGTTTTGAATGACTCAATTTTTAGAAGAAACTTTAATTCTTCCCCGGGATTTTTAAGCTTGCGGACTTTTTTACACTCTTTTTTTAAAATGGCACGTACATCTTTTGGGATTACACACAGACCGCGCATCAGAAAATTTTGATTTTCATACAATAGAACTCTTCCTACGAAAATATCATCTTTAATGATCGAAGGCAGAGATTCGCCTTTTGGCAGAGGTATTTTTTTATCGTGTAACATATCGTAAAGGACGTCAAATCCTCTTAAATTTTTCCCGATATATTCATAGAGCGAATAGTTTACGCTTGAAAGTGATTTAGCCAGAAAATCATCAACCTGATTATTAATCAGATAATCACTGATAACTGTACGTGTTCCGCGCTTCGAAATAAATTGCAGTACATACCACTCGTTAAATGAATTCATTCTCGCTTCGAAATCATCATCGTCATCGTTAGCCTGGCCGGTAATTGTGAAATATTCCTTCTTTGCTTCAAGAAGAGTTTCATAATGGTTACCTTGAGTGTAAATATCCAGTGCTTTTAAAAAATGCTCTTTAAGAGAGGGGTTCATCATAATCCTTTATTTCAACTTCCTATTCATCAGTTTTCAACACGGCCAGGAATGCTTCCTGCGGTACTTCAACTGACCCAACCATTTTCATGCGCTTCTTTCCTTCTTTCTGTTTTTCAAGAAGCTTGCGCTTACGCGAAATATCTCCACCGTAACATTTAGCCAGAACGTTTTTTCTTAAAGCCTTGATCGTCTCGCGAGCCACTATTTTAGCACCAATAGCCGCTTGTACTGCAACATCAAATTGTTGGCGGTCGATTAATTTTTGAAGCTTTTGCACCAAGTCACGACCTTTATAGAAGGCATTATCGCGGTGACAAATAATCGACAGTGCGTCAACATTGTCCCCGTTCAATAAAATATCAACTTTCACCAAATCGGCGACCGCATAATCTCTGAACTCGTAGTCCATGGAAGCGTATCCGCGGGTAAGGCCTTTTAGTTTATCATAGAAATCGAAAACCATTTCCGACAGCGGAAGTTCATAAATAACCTGAACTCTATCCGCGGTAATATATTTAATTTCAGTTTGAATTCCTCGTCGCTCTTCACAGAGAGTGATCATGCGGCCGACATATTCATTAGGAACGTGAATATTAAGTTGAACCATTGGCTCGCTGACTGATTCAATAACCCCCGGCTCGGGCATTTCGCTTGGATTGGAAATGCTTAGTTCTGTGCCGTCTGTTTTTAAAACTTTATAGCTCACTGAGGGGGCAGTAGAAATGAGAAGCAGATTAAATTCACGCTCCAATCTTTCTTGAATAATATTCATATGCAAGAGACCTAAAAATCCACAACGAAAACCAAATCCTAAAGCCGCAGAACTCTCGGGTTCGTAGGTAAATGAGGCATCGTTGAGAGCAAGCTTCTCTAATGCATCTTTAAGATTTTCATAATCAGTAGACTCAACAGGAAAAATCCCGCAAAAGACCATGGGTTTAACTTCTTTATATCCCGCAAGATTTGGAGTTTCTTTTTTGTTGGCATGAACAATAGTATCGCCAACATTAACGTCACGAATAGTTTTAATACCACAGATAACCATCCCAACTTCACCGGCAGTGAGTTCATCAACTTCTGTAAAAAAAGGCGAATTCACGCCCAGTTTTAAAATTTCATATTCCATTCCGGCGTTCTTTAAAAAGACTTTGTCTTTTTTCTTCATGGTTCCTTCAAAAACTCTGACGAGAATGACGACACCTTGATAGTTGTCAAACCAGGAATCAAAAATCAGGGCCTGAAGATCGTGATCCCGGGTACCTTTTGGAGGCGGAATTCTTTTAACAATGGTCTCTAAAAGTGCATCGATTCCTATTCCACTTTTTGCGGAGACTAAACAAGCATCGCTTGTATCGATGCCGATAATATCTTCCACTTCTTTCTTCACTTTTTCAGGATCTGCATGAGGTAAATCGATTTTATTAATGACTGGAACGATTTCCAAATCATTATCAATCGCCATATAGACGTTAGCCAAAGTTTGAGCCTCAACTCCCTGAGAAGCATCAACAACCAAAAGAGCTCCGTCACAGGAAGCAAGGGACCTGGAAACTTCGTAAGAGAAGTCCACGTGGCCCGGAGTATCGATCAAATTAAAATAGTAAACATTATCGTCTTTTGCTTTATACGCAATTCGAACTGCTTGAGCCTTAATAGTAATCCCGCGCTCACGTTCAAGCTCCATATTGTCGAGTAGACGATCTTTTTTCTCTCGATTGCTGACTGCCAAGGTTGCTTCCATGATTCTGTCGGCCAGTGTGGACTTGCCGTGATCAATGTGAGCGATAATTGAAAAATTGCGAATAAACTTCTGGTCCATATTGCCTGCAGTTAGATTGTACCATTTAGATTGTATAAGGGGACGGATGAGAATATCATTAGATTTCAAATCAGGAAATAAAAAGAACACATTATGAAAATAGACTTTCGCATCGAACACATAGATCCTCTTGGGCAAGGCGTATATAAATCTGAAGTGCCCGATTCTCCGGAAAACAGCAAAGACAGAAAAATTACTTTTATAAAGAAAACTCTCCCTGGTGAAACGGGAACGGCAGAAGTTTATTCCGAAAAAAAGGGCGTTCGCTTTGCCAGATTGATCGACATCAAAGTCCCTTCAAAGGAAAGAAATAGCGCTGAATGCGTCCATTATCAGCAATGTAACGGATGTGATTATCAACATACCAGCTACGAACACGAGCTCGAATAC
Organism: Bacteriovorax sp.; assembly: GCA_041662705.1. GTDB lineage: Bacteria > Bdellovibrionota > Bacteriovoracia > Bacteriovoracales > Bacteriovoracaceae > Bacteriovorax. The sequence continues at coordinate 189,891 of JBAZRY010000004.1, read as the reverse complement.
AAAAAACAGGCCCTCGCCCGTCATTTATTCAAATTTTCCCAGGTAAATATCAATGTCCATGGAGCCACTCGTCGCCTGCACTATAGAAACCGCATTCAGTTGCATTACGACAAGAGGAAAAAATTATTAGGTCTTTTGGATGAACAACAAAAAATTCTTCCTGTGCCGAATTGCCTGATTATTGACCCAAGCATCGCTTTCGAGCTGCGGGCGCTTTATTCAGAGAATGCATGGCTAAGCCTTTTGGCAAAAGAGCCCCCGACCGGCCACATTGAGCTTTATGCTAAGGAAAATGACCATCGCGTTGGGCACAATGTTCAGCTTTCGATTAACCGCCCCTACGCCAATGGCGGATTCACTCAGGTGAATTTTGAAATGAATGAAAAACTTCGTACATGGGTGCAAAAAAAAGCTGATGCCATTATTCCACCAAAAGCCATGGTCTACGACCTTTTTGGCGGGAATGGAAACCTGAGTGCAAAGTTCAGAAATACTACTTTAGTGGTCGATAAATACCGAAAAGCGCCTGAGGCTAACGGTCATCAAAAATTTTATTCTCTCGATCTTTATGACAAATCGGCCATCAAATCCCTAATCGCCCTCAAGACCCAGGGAATTGCGCGTCCAAACTGGCTCATCATAGATCCTCCACGATCCGGAATGAAAAATCTGATCGATTTTTTGGCTGAATTCAAGCCGGACGGATTTATCTATATCGCCTGCCAGGCGAGCAGTTTTACCCGCGACACTCTTCCAGTTTTAAAAAATTACGACCTCGAAACTGTTGAGCTCTTTGATTTATTCCCTTCAACTCAGCATTTTGAAACAATTGGGATATTTACAAGAAGAAAGAATAACGAGTAATATAATTTATAAGTACTACGACTCTTTTAGGATATGAGGTTCTAAATGAAAAATACTTTAAACAGTATTAAGCGCCACGGATCAATTGGCTTCATCTTGACGACGATTCTTTTTTTAACATCCTGTGCTTCCACTAGGGAGCCGGCCGAGAGTACAACTGAACAAAAAAAAGCAGAACTATACTACAGTCAGGGCACTAATGACCTGGTCAAAAAAAATTACTCTCAGGCTTTGATCAATTTGTTAAAGGCCAGCGAATTCGATCCAAAAGATTCTATGATCAGAAATAATCTGGGTATGGCCTATTATTTCAGAGAACAGCCTGAACTGGCCGAAAAACAATTATTAAAGGCCATTGAACTGGACAGTAAAAATTCAGATGCGAGAGTTAATCTTGGCAGCCTTTACATGGAAAAAAAACGCTTAAAGGAAGCCCGTGCGCAATATGAAATTGTTCTTCAGGACCTCACTTATCAAAGTCAGTTTAGAAATTACTACAACCTGGCCATCCTTGCACTGAAAGAAGGCGACCGGGGCGAGGCTTTTGAGTTGCTATTTAAATCGGTAAGAGAGCGGGATGATTATTGCCAGGCTCATTTTAAACTCGGAGAGCTTTATACTGAAGAGTACAAGTTCAAGCAGGCGCTCAATTCATTCCAGGAGTCTTCTAAAGGGACATGCATAAACGAACCGGCGCCGCAATATCAGCAGGCCCTTGCCCTTATAAATCTTGGACGCTTCGAAGAAGCGAGAATCAAGCTTAAAACAATTATCGAAAAATTTCCGAAAACGCAGTTCAACGCGCTTTCTTCTCTGCAGCTAAAAAAGATTTCGAATGAATTAAAAGAGCAAGCAGTCAGTAAAAATTATCAGACTGAAGTAATAAAAGAATCTAAAACTATTGAATCACCCAACTTTTAAAAAATTATGATTGAAGATAACAACGACACATTAAATGAAACTGAAACCCCGGACAGCGTTGTTGCTGAAAAAAAACCGGCTTCTTCAATCGGCGAACTTCTTCGCAATAGACGTGAAGAAAAAGGGTTAAATTTAAAAACCATATCTCAGCAGACCAAAATTCACATGGGGTTGCTTGAGCATCTGGAAAATAACGAACTGGCAAAACTGCCAAGTAAAACTTATGTCAGAGGCTTTGTTAAATCTGCTGCAAAAATTCTGGGAATTGACCAGGAAACAGCCCTCAATCTTCTGGAAGCAACTTACAATCGTGATCATAAATCTGAAAAAAGAGAAATCCCCAATTATGAAATGCGCAATGAGGCTGCACGCAATACCCTTTCTTCCATCGCGGCGACGCCGCTGGAAACGGTTAAAAGTGTAACCGCTTCTTCAACTGCATTTCTTGCTAAAATAGCCGTGGGATTGCTGATCATCGGGGTGATAGGATTCAATATAAAAAATCTAATCGATCGCTCTGCCGAAGAAAGACTGAAACTTCCTCAGGTCCTAAGTACTATTCATCAAAAAACCAAGTCGCCACCAAAGCCAGCTGTCAGCATAGAGACTCCAAAAACTTTTGAAACGACAACAGCCGCACCAGCAGACGAAATTCAGGTAAATATAATTCAGGATAAAAAAGAAACCGGTCAAAAGTCAGAAGTGACTATTAACGATGTCAATTTGAAAACCATTTCTCTTGGCGAAAAACAGTTCACAGAGGACAACTCGCTTAAGGGTGAAGAACTCGATACCGTTTTTCCTTCACGCTATAAAGTCAGAGTAACTAAAGGAATTGAGAATTTATACATCAATGCCGTCAATGGTGATTCTTGGGTCACTTATAAAGTGGATGATAAAAAAATACAGAAGTATGTTTTACGCCAGGGCAGAAGTGTTTTTCTTCGGGGGGAGAACATTAGAGTATTTTTTGGCAATACCAACGCCGTTAAAGTTTTTTATAACAACAAACATATAAATCTTAATAGCAAAACAGGTGTTAAGAACCTCGTGCTGCCGGAAGAACTTAAGACAAAATACATGGCACCGTTATTTGTATTTCAAAAGGATGGATCGGTTTTGACGAGTGACGAATATGTTAAAGTCAATCAACAGCTTCCTCCTGCCGATGCGAAGACACCTGCAACCACTCCTGCGCCTGCCGCTGCTGCACAAGGAACAAAACCTTCTACTGCAGAACCGGCAATCGTACCACCGGTGAAGAAATTGTAGTTTCACCCCACCCAATCAAGTTTCTTATAGAAACGGATAGCTACAAAAAGCAGGATCACACTGGGGACAAAAGTAGCGATTGCGGGTTCAAGCTTTGCTTTTTGGGCGAGGCTTATTAAAAAGAAATACATAATATAATAACTCAGCAGATAGATGAAGGCATGAGCAGAATTATGATCTCCGCCTCCTCGTCCCCTCTTAATCCCCAGGGAAAAACCTAAAAATACAAAGAGCATAATCTGAGGAATAGTAACGTATCTTGAATAAAGCTCTATTTTAGTTTTATAAAAAGAAGTCTTCTGCTTGCGGAGCTCATCAGGAGCAGATTTAGCCTTCACTGCTTCGTCGTATTCTACCATTCTCTTGTCAATTAATTCGGTTAACTCGTCATTTGTTTTCATGCTGTCTTTATTAAGCATTGTCATGGCAGCATCTGAACTGAAGACGGGAAAGTCATATTCTTTAAATAGTATTTTTTCGACCTGCTGGCCCTGCGCATCCATTTTAATAATATTCCCTTCACTCAAGTGGAGTCGAAGCGAAGGAGCATGCCACTGATCAGCGTAAATTTTAATAAGGGAACCTGTATTGGCAAAAATTATTTTTTGTTCAGTTTTATTTTTATCAATAACATGAAGGAAAACTTCCCGAAAATTATTCCCCTCTTCGCTCACGTGCTCAGCGAAAAGAGTAGCATTGGGAATGTCTGTAAAAAATTGTCCTGATTTAATACTGGTGAGCATGCCTGCAGAAGTAAGCTTCACGATGGTATTTTTAAAGGCTGCATTAGCCTTGGGAATGAAGACACTGTAGAGAGAACTGACCGTAAGACTGACCAGCAAACTAACTATCAAAAACGGCTTGTAAATATTAAATTTGGTAATACCAAATGACCGCATAGCGATAATTTCAGAGTCTTCACTTAACTTGTTCAAGGAATAGATGGTGGCGAAAAAAGCAGCAAGAGGTGCTGCGAGAGGAAAAAAAGAGACGCTTAAATTAACCACCATCGATAGCACAGTCATCAAATCTACGCCCTTATTGACGATGAGATTGATGATTCTGAACATGTAAAATGTGATGAGAAAAGCAACGAAGAAAACAAACCCTAAAACAAAAGGCGGAATAAAAGTAGAAGCTAAATACCTGGTAGTTACTTTTAACATAGATTGTGTTATTTTGCCCGAATACGAATTTTTTAACAATCTATTACTTATGCCTTACGGGAGTTCCCAATGAAAATTAACTTAAGTTTTGAAGCAAAACAATCAGGTACTGAGCTTCATATTTTTTCCTGTTTTAATAAAACGCAGGAGGCTAAAGCCGCATCTAAAACTGCTAAAGCAACCACCAAAAAAGCTACTCCGGCTGTTTTGGCCGCTAAGTCTGGTAAGATACTTTCGAACGCTCACTGGCCTGAAGATTTAAGTGAAGCTTTTACTCACTCTGTAGCGTCCCGTCATTACAAAGGCGACGCTGGAGAAATGTTTTCTGTAACGCTGATGAGTGGGGCCACTGCTTTGATTATCGGTCTTGGTGATAAAACTAAACTCACAAAAGAGTTAGTGAGAAGACAGATCGCCACTGCCTACAAGGCCATTTCCAATAAATATGAAGACGCAACCATCTACGTCGATGGCTTTATGGCAAAAGGCGAATCAGAAGGAACCCTGAAGGCCTTGGTTGAATCACTTCATATGGCTTCCTACACTTTCGACCGCCACTTGGCTTCCAAGAAAAAAACAAAGCTTCAAAGTATTACACTGGCAACAGGAGAAAGAAAAACTTCGGCTAAAAAATTCGAAGCTGCTATAGCTGAAGCCAACAGTATCGGTGAATGTATAACAGTTGCCCGCAACTTCGTGAATGAAGCGCCTAATATTTTAAACTCTGAATTTTATGCAAAAGAAATTGAAAAAGACGTTAAGAATTTAAAGAACGTAAAAATAAAAGTCCTCGGCAAAGCTGAATTGAAAAAAGAAAAAATGGGAATGTTTCTTTCTGTAAATGCCGGGTCTGCCTACGAGCCTCGCTTAATCCATTTAACCTACACTCCGGCAAAATCTTCGGCTAAAACAAAACATGTTGCACTTGTCGGGAAAGGACTCACTTTTGATACCGGTGGATATTCATTAAAGCCAGGTGCTTCAATGATGAATATGAAATTCGATATGGCCGGATCAGCGACAGTTTATGCTGCTTTCAGAGCAGCAGCAATGCTTCATCTTCCAATTAAGATTTCATGCTACCTCGGAGTGACTGACAATGCGGTTAATGAACTTGCCACAATGCCAGATTCAATCGTGACTGCAAGAAACGGCAAAACGGTCGAGATTCTAAACACAGACGCTGAAGGACGACTAGTTCTTGGCGATGTTGTAAATTATGCCTGCGATACTAAGCCGGATGCACTAATCGACGCTGCTACATTAACAGGAGCAATCCTGGTGGCCCTTGGTAGTGAAGTATGCGGATTGTTTTCAAACAACCAGAAGCTAGCAGATGCCTTATTAAAATCAGCAAAAAATGCAGATGAGTATATGTGGCAACTTCCGATCATTGATGAACACAAAAATGATATGAAAGCGACAGTTGCAGATTTAAAAAATATCGGTGGATCATCTAACGGCGGATCAGCAAAAGGTGCTGCCTTCATCGAAAACTTCGTTGAGCCGGGAATTGCCTGGGCCCACCTTGATATCGCAGGTATTGGTGATTCTCAGGGACACCTGCCATACTGTGCTCCAAAAGGAGCATCTGGTCTGGTGATTAGAACACTTGTTGATTACCTGAAAAACTCATAAGGAAATGTCTAAATTTAAAATCGTATTAATGGCGCCTGAAATTCCCGGAAACACCGGGAGCATCGGGCGCACATGCGTTGCCCTCGACCTGGAACTGATTCTCATCAAACCTCTCGCCTTCGACATTTCAGAAAAAGCTGTGAGACGGGCAGGACTCGATTACTGGAAGCACGTCAATATTAAAACCTATGAAAATTTTGAGGATTTTTTAGAAAACGAAAAGCCGGATTCCAAAAAAATGTTTTTCTTTTCAAAAACCGCAGAAAAAAATATTTTTGAAACAAAATTCAGCAATGATTGCTATCTGATTTTTGGAAGTGAGACCAAGGGCCTTACCCCAGACATCTTAAAACTCTATTCAGCCTCGCTTGTGGCCCTTCCAATGTTTTCCGAACATGTTCGCTCGTTGAATCTTTCAAACGCTGCTACAGCTGCAGCCTATGAAGTTCTTCGACAGATAAGCTACACCTGATTTTTATGGCAAAAATAGAACTTGAAAGACTTTTATCCAAACGATCAATTGCCAGCAGGAAAGAGGCTGCGCTTTTAATTTTAAAAGGACTGGTGCTGGTTAATGGCAGAGTATGCAAAACTCCTCTACAGTTCGTCGACTCAAGATCCACTATCGAAATCCTGGGGCAGGACATATTGCCTGCCAAAAAACACTATTTGATCCTCAATAAACCAAAGGGATTGATTGTCACTCGATCTGATGAACGAGGGCGCCCGACAGTTTATGAATGCCTAAAAAATTGGGATGGGCCGCTTCTTCAGGCAGTGGGCCGGCTTGACCAGGCCAGTGAAGGTCTTCTGCTTTTTACCAATGATCATGAATGGGCGGATAGGTTAATGGATCCTAAAACACATGTTAAAAAAATTTACCATGTTCAGGTCTCAACCATTCCTGAAGATGAAGTACTAAAAAAATTTTCCGACGGAATAATGCTGGAGGAAAAGAAAACAAGGCCTGCAAAATTTGAGCTGCTCAGAACTGGTGAAAAAAATGCGTGGGTCAGCGTTGAAATGCACGAAGGCAGAAACAGACAGATAAGAAAAATGTTCGCGACTGAAAAAATTGAAGTGCTTCGTCTCATCCGAGTACAAGTCGGAGACTATGAGTTAGGTGATCTTCCCAAAGGCAAGTGGCGCGAACTTTAGTGAATGTTTTTCCATTCGTCCATTTTAGTATGGACTTGATCCATCGTCGGGATTTGCCCGTCAGGCGTGAGTTTATCAATATATTTTGGCAACTGCGCCGCCAGTTGAGAGGCTATCAGATTCGTGTCGAGTCCAAATTTAATACTCAATCTATGAATAAGGGTCGGGCCCAGTATTTTCTGGATCTGTTCTGTTGTAACCGGACGATTTAGCCCTGGAGAGAGCCATGTTGCGATTGTATCGCCAAATCCTGAAGCATTGAATTTTTCAACCAGGCCGTCAAGTCCGTCACATTCATTGATCAATTCAGAAATTAATCTGGTTGTCTGTCGGGGTTGATTCTCCCCCATGACTTTATCTTTAATTGCATCTAAAAAACTCATATTTTTTATCCTCGCTAGAAACCAGGTTTACTGCTTAAAATTAGCACACAAACCTAATCCCTAAACGGCTAAACGAAACATTCGTTTTTTGAATGGATCTAATAGGTAAAAAAAAGCCGCTATTTAAGCGGCTTTTCGTTTATTTCAATTTTTAAAAAGAAATAATTATTTTCTTGCAGGTTTAGCGAGTAGACATCCTTGAACATTTAAATCAACAGTAAAATCCGGCCGAAGACATGAGTAGAAATTGTAAGTTTGCTGTCCATATTCTTTGTCTTTTAAGACTGTAATTTTCCCATCTTCAGAAACTTCACATGGATTATTCACAGTACAACGGGCACCATCTTCATTTGCAGTATTATTGATAGCAATAACGTGTCTTGTACCTTTTGCAATAATTGGAGATCCCGATGTTCCACCAACAGTATTACATCCATCAGTATAACGAACAGAATCTTTAAACATCCAGTTGCCCTCTTGTAGCTTGAAAACGAAAGCATCAATCGCACACGAGTAACCGCGATCCCAGTATCCTGAAACGATTTCAATATCCGTTCCAATGCTTGGTCTTACTGAATCAAGTTCGAAGGCTGATATTTTGTTCTTCTTTAAAATTTCATCATAAGTCTGGTTGAGCTCATAAAGAGCAACATCTGTATCTGTCATAGCTGCATAGACAACTTTAGTCGTCACGATTGGGAAAAGTTTCATTTGCTTATCAAAAATTTTCATCGATCTTTTTACAGGCAGGTTTACAACAACTTCACCTGGTTTAAGCATTCCACCAAACGGTCCTGATGAATAGCAATGACCATTCGTCAAAACTAGCGCCTTCGCCGTGCCCGGTTGTCCAGCAAATCTAATTAAAGATCCTGAGCAGTTAGACAGTTTCACGATACCTTCGAAATCATAATTAACAAGATTTTGGTCAAATGAAGCCGATCTTGTTGCTTTTAAAGCATCAAATGGTGCCTTTGGGATTGCATAAGCTGAGGTCGCGAGCGTTAAAGTTAAAAGTAGAGCGAATATTTTCATTTGAACCATCCTTGGACTAGCAAATTGAACCAATATCGTAGAACGCTGGAATGTGTTTGAAAACTAAATGCGGGGTGAAAAAAATGACATTTACTCTCAATTGGCGGTTTTCAAATAAAAAAGCCAGGATTTCTCCTGGCCTCATACTTAAATCATATTGTTTGTTAGAAATTAGAAGTTGTAAACTGCTGCTACTGAGGTCAGCAAATTGTCTACCGAGAAAACACCAGTCTTCGAATTGGCCACTCCCGCTGAACTTGTGGTTCCAAGTAAACCATCAAGAGTAAGCTTTCCAAAATTCAAGCTTGCTCCAGCGTTAACAGTAGTCGAATTGGCAACTGTCTTCACTCCTGTTCCGCCATAAAGAGCTGCTACCAAAGTTCTACCAACCGGGTTGATCTGAGTTCCTGTTGCACCAACATTGTTTATGTTCTTATTGTTCGATTGACCATAAACGTTCTGAACAAATGAACCCCTTAAAGTTAACCAGTCAGTCGCTTTTGCTTCATAACCAATAACTACAGGAACTATAAGGTGACGAACTTCTGATTTACGTGTGAACTTAAGATCAATATCAGTTTTTCTAGCTCCAACTGATGTATAAACTTTGTCACCGTTATTAACAGAAAAATCACTTCCCCATCCAAGGTAATAACTGGTGAAATTACCTTTTACTGTACCGGTCTGACCACCCAAGGCTGCCAGAGCTCCGCCGTAATTTGTAAAGCTATCCGATTGTTCCCAACCGTAGTTTTTAACATAACCAAACACTTTGTTATTTTCTGACAGGGCGTAAGAACCACCGACCTGAAGTCCCAGCTTTCCTTTAAATTCTTGAGTAACAGTCGTTGCACCAACACCAAGACCGGCGGCTGCTATGGTTTCACTTGCTTCTGCCTTACTTCTTAGCGAAATATTGGCATGAGCATCCCAATTTGAAGCAATCGCCCCAAGTCTGATCGCTGCTGCTGAATCTTTAGCATTTCTAGTTTCATCTTTTCCAGTAGAAAAAGTTGGGTTTACTGCCCATTTCAAACCATTGTCCCCGCCGAAGAAAAAGTCGACCTGGTTGTCAGCAGTTTGTAACATTTTCGAAACGGCATTTGTGCCTGCTGGGGCTGTTGCACCGTCAAAAGTTGCAATAGCTGATGTTCCCGCAATTCTTAAAAGAGCGGATGTATTTGATTCGTTTCCAAGATAAACACCGTAGACAAAATCACCATATCTTTTAAATGCTCCACCTTGAGCCTTTGGTGTAGAAAAACCATTAAGTGTAGCTGCTGAAGCTGTTCCTGCAATTACTGTTGCAGGCAGACCTGAACTACCGTATTCAAACACTGCGTAGTCTGCATAAATATTAACGTAAGCAGGATTCAAGAAAATGTTTCTTGCATCAGAAATATAATACATCCCTTCGTTATCCGTCTCATTCATCCCAAGAGCGAGAAGTCTGGCTTGAGTGGCGAAGGCAGAAGAAGAAAGTAACGATAAAACAGATCCGATCATCATTAATTTTTTCACTTTATTGTCTCCTAAACAAAATAGTCAGCTAATAAAAAAAGTCAAAAAAAAGCCCTCCATAAGGAGGGCCCTTTATTTTAGACAATTAAGAAATTAGAACCAGTAGTTTACGCCAACTCTAGTTAGCAAGTTGCTTGTAGAAAGAACACCGTTTTCAGTGTTAGCTACACCAGCTGAAGTTGTTGTACCGATTGAACCGTCAACTTTAAGTTTACCAAAGTTAAGAGTTGCACCAGCATTTACATCTGTAGAGTTTGCGCTAGTAATTTTTTTACCAGCAGCGTTCTTCTCATCATTGATGATTACATTTTGTTGAACCGCTCCTCTTAGTACTAACCAAGAAGTTGCGTCTGCTTCAAATCCTAAAGTTACAGGAAGTGCATTTTCTTTAGTTTTCCCAGCAGTTGTCTGACCTGAACCAATGTGAAGAGAAGCATCAGTTAGAAGTCTTGCAGTTGGGTTGATTTCATGAACGCGACCCCATCCAGCAACGATAGTTGAAGTTTTAGTTTCGCCAAGAGTTGCCCCACCAGCGTTACCTGTAACATTAACTTTAGTAGCTTCGTAGTTAGCATAAAGTGAGTTTGAACCCATTTTATAAGATCCACCAACAATGTATGAAGGTTTAGTTTTGAATTCATCGCCTGCTACCACTGCACCTGTTGATTTATCAGCAAGAGTGATGTTTGTGTAAGCTTCCATTTCGCCAATAACAACACCAAGGCCTAGACCGAAAGCAGTGTTTTTCTTTTCGAAAGCTGAAGTTTGCTGATCTTTAGCGTTTGCGTAATGAAGACGAGCTCCCCACTGAACGCCCATATCGCCACCCAGGAAAAGATCAAGAGCGTTGTCTTGTCTCATATAAGTACCGGCTGCCTGAGTTCTTCCTTGAGCAGTTTCATCGTTACCAAGGTATAGACCGTAGTTGAATGATCCCATTTCACGGAAAAATCCACCTTCAGCACGTGGAGCAGCTGTAGAATCGTCAGCAACAGTTTGAGATCCCCATTCAGTTACTAAGTAGTTTTTAGTTGAGTTAAGTACAGCTGGGTTTCTGAAAACATTTCTTGTATCAGAAATATATTCTGATCCACGAACTGAATTTTGCCCCAGAGCTTCCATTCTTGCTTTCGTAGCGTGAGCACTTGTTGATAGTACTGCAAGTCCTGCAATTACTAATACGTTTCTTTTCATTCAATCTTCTCCTTGAAGTTAAACAAAGTATAAAATACTTTTGTCCTTTTTAAATTCACGTCTTTTATAAATGTTCTGTGCAGTCCGCACGTTTGTCAACACACCACGGTTAGATTTTTTTTGTGATGATTGAATGAACAAGAAGAGCACGAGCCATGATATCGACCTCGCCTTTTGAATATTCGAAGCTCGAACCCACGCAGTGTGTTTCGACTATAGGGGCATTTATCCCTAGGAGAAAAAGATTTTTTGATTCGGATTTACCTTCTGACAATGTTCTCTCAAATAGGGCGTTGTCAATTTTCAGACACCCAATTTCCTGTTCAAGTGCTATATATTCGCGCGACTTTATTTTCGAAAATTTATCAAAAATTTTCTCCATATTCCTTTTTAAAAGGCGAATTATCCTAGAAATGTCTTCTTCTGAAGTTTGGTCTTCGTCCAGAAAATGGATAAACTCGATTTCCTGAACTCCACCTTCTTCATTATTAGCTTCATTAAATTCTCCAACAAAGTGCCCCCACTCGTGCGTATAGCTAAGCGGAATGAAGAGAGTTTCCGATATATCTGTAATGGGCTTTTCAAATACAAACTTAACAAAAAGGGCCGAAGGCGTTTTAGTGCTCTCGCAGAATTCTATGAATAAATCTGAAAGGTCATTTTTGTTGCTGTAAAATTGAAGATACTGAAAGGGCGATTGGCCAAAATAGAGCTTTTCGCATTCAAACTCAGTTCCATTTCTGCATTCGACTTTAAAACCTTCACCCGAACGGATAATTGACTTGAGCCTTACTTGATAAGCTTCAGAATTAATTCCTGCAATAAATGACTCGATGTCTAATAGTTCCGGAAATATTTTAGCACCATCTATGTCAAATCTAGGTGCTGTAAAAAACTCTTCATTGAACTTCAGGGCCTCGGACTTGCTTCTGCCACCAAAACTTTTCCACACCATATCCTTATAGAACAATGCTTGTGCCGATCCCTGCATACGGACTGCTTCCGGATAAAGGTCTTTAATGATTTTTTGATTGCTTTCTCCGCGGATAGTTCCCGGACCTTTTGGAAGTAAGTCTGACTTTAAAATGGCATCTTCAGACAGGAGGCGGACTTCGTCCTTGCCATATTTTTGCTGAAGAGACTTATATATTGAAAGTGCGAAAATATCTTTTCCTACGACCAAGTGAGGAACCTTGATGAACTCTTTTTGAATTTCTATAATTTTTTTTAGTTTATGCAGGTCTTTGAAAGCCATTGCCGATTTCCTTAAAGCATACTTGTTTTTTAGAAAGCCAAGTGTACTTCAAAGATTTGGTTACATAAACGAAAAAAGGCCCCACTGGGGCCTTAAAACTGGCAGGAATTTAATTTTTATTACTTAATAACTAACTTATCTCCCGCATTAACTTTGCGGGATTTTTTAATTTCACTGTTCGACGCTATTAACCGCTTCACGCTGATCCCGTGCTTTTGGGCTACGGTGAACAGTGACTCTCCTTTTTTTACGGTATAATAGCGCACTGACTTTTTTCTAGCAGTACTGCTCCTTGCGATTTTTCTGCGGTTGCGGTGATTTTTACGTAGAATTTCTCTTCTTGGCTTCTCGTAAAGATCTGCATAGAGGTTATTTGTAGGGCTGACTGTCTCCCCCAATCTGAAAGGTAGTTTAACAATGTCACCTACGCTGAATCTCGCATTTTCAGAAACACCATTTAAAGAAGATAAAACGTAATCTTTTTTAATTTTAAATTTTTTAGAGATTTCCGATAACTTCATACCTTTTTTTGTAACAACATATTGCTGAAAATCGGTTGCTACGAAGTCAATCTTTGTGCAGCATTGAGCGAATTTTTCAGCTGTGTTGGGCGGAATGCGAAGCTTGTAATCATTTGCGTTTGGAGGTGTAAACCATCGCAGAACTTCAGGATTCAATCGTTGAATTTCTTCAAACTCAACTCCAAGCGATTCAGAAAGTTTTACCAGATCCGTTCCAGCTTTTACCGTTACCTCATCGAAATCAAGAGGCTCGTGAAATTCGACATCATCAAAACCAAAAGATTTTAAATTTTTCCCGATGATCGCCAGAGCCATAATCTTCGGAACATAATCTTTTGTTTCTGCTTTTAAATATCTTCCTTTGGAAATATCCCAAAAATCTTCTGATTTATACTTTTTGATGGCCCGACCAAGTTTTCCTTCTCCGGCGTTGTAAGCAGCTGCTGCCACTTCCCAGGAACCAAAGTCACCATAGAGTTTTGTCAGGTATCTTGCCGCTGCGACTGTAGCTTTAATCGGGTCACGTCTTTCATCCTTATACCAGTTTTGTTCCAGGTCGTAGTTTCTTCCCGTGGCCGGCATAAACTGCCAAGGACCGACAGCTGCTGCCCACGACTTGGCTGATGTATTAAATCCACTCTCTGCCATGGCCAGGAAAATTAAATCTCTGGGCAATCCGTGTTCTTCTAAAATCGCACCTAATATAGGCGCATATCTTCCCGCTCTTTCTGTATAGCGCTCAAAGAATCCACGTCCACGATTCAGGAAATAATCCATCCATTTCTTTACCTGGTCGTTATAGACAACCGGGATATCAAAATAATTATTTTCGAGATTTAGTTCTTCTGCGCCTTTAAGGAAATAAGTTTTTCCTTTATATTGTCCGGCCCCATCAATTGTTGCAGCTCCATTGATCATTGATTTAGATTGAGTTCTTGCAATTCTCGAACTTTCCTCTTCATCTTTTTTACGATCTTGTTCGCTATAATCCTTTTTCTTGAGGCGTAAATAAGCTTCACGCACACTTTCAGAAGCGAACCCTTCGGTGATTCTTACGTCTTTTGTAGCTTCAACATGTTTTGTTGTGGTCGATGCGCAGGATGTAATTCCGAAAATAATAAGGAGACTAGCAATAGTTTGGGGTTTTTTAGCCATGAATAATAATCCTTATTATAGTTATCCAACGATCCTGTTGGACACGAGCCCAAAGCCCGGAGTCTTGACACTTAAAATTGTAACAAACAATGCCAATAAAAAAAAGTTTTTTCCCTACTAGCTTCTAATTAATGCCTCAACTATCATCAATTTATGGCACTTTTACTAGTAAAATTTTTTTTCATTTTTTTGGCAATACACGCCGAAATTACTCCACCAAATTATGATTTCACCCTGAAAAGCATTGATAATTTTACGCCCGGTAAAAATATTGAGGAGATTAAAAAGCAAAACCCTAAATTTGATCTGTTTGAAGACAGCGGAGACCAGAAGATTTTAAGGTTCAAATTAAAGCGGGCCAACTACACACTTGACCTTTATGTTCAGGTAAAAAAGGACACTGTCACAGACCTTTTCGTCAGACTCCCTCAATATTTTCTTCACGATATTTTTTTAAGCGACCTACAGAAAAAATGGAAAAAACAGGATAAATTCGTCCGCCACGACAAAAGCGCCCTCTACGTCTGGCTCAACAGAGACAATTCAAATATTATTTATCACGGCAGTTGCTCCATTACCTGTTTTCCAATGTTCATAGAAATTGTCAGCACGGATAAATCTGTCGTTCCAATGTATGTTAAGCTGAATGAGGCCTTGCCTAAATGGTGACGTTTTTTTTCTTTGAATAAAGCATCATGGCTATCCCAGAAAAAATCATCAGGAAACAAAGAATCTGCCCCATCGTAATCACTCCGAAATAATAGCCCAATTGTGAGTCCGGCTCGCGGAAAAATTCCAGGATAAATCTAAAAACGCCATAAAGTGAAACAAAAAGTCCGGATAAAATACCATAAACTTTTACTTTCTTTTTTACAGTCCACAATATCAGACCGAGAAGGATTCCTTCCAGGAAAGCTTCATACAACTGAGAAGCATGTCTTGGAAAAGGACCGCCTTGAGGAAAAATGATACCCACGGGCGAGCTTGTAATTCTTCCGTAAAGTTCTCCATTGATAAAATTGCCAATTCTTCCCAAAAACATTCCGGGAGTGCCGGCAAGGGCCACTGAATCCATTACTTCATAAAGGGTAATTTTATTCTGTCTGGCAAAAATATATCCACCGACCAGAAGTCCGACCAGGGCCCCGTGAAAACTGAGCCCTCCTTTCCAAACAGCGAGAAGGTCCAGCAGATTTTCAGAATAATAATCCCAGTTATAAATAAAAACGTAGGCTGAGCGGGCACCGATAAACATGCAAACAATCATTACCGTTATGAGCGAATCAATTTTATCGGCAGCAATTTTGAAAAAATTTTGTTTAACAAGATATTTAAGAATAAGACCGGCAATGATAAAGCCGATGACGTACATCAGTCCATACCAACGAATTTGAATCGGACCGAGTTCTATTAAAACCGGACTTAAATTATGTACGTAATGTGTGGCCATTGGTTGTCTCTTTGTAATCTTTAAAAGTTTAAAAGATTATAGCGACAAATCAGTGCGCGGTCTAAAACTTTCTTGCGGATGAATCAAACCTTCAGACATTTTCGAAAGCGCCTGAATCATTTGTCTCACAGGAACTGATAATCCGGAAGAATCCAGATATGAACAATGGGCCGATAAAAAACTGAGCAGCTCTTCGCTCGTCATGCGAATATTTCTGCCTTTAAGAGTGGGATCCAGCCTCATAATTTTAAAATGCGGATTTATTTTTTTCACACCATCAAAAGAAATGATATTCAAACCTTTCACATCGATAAAAACGGCTTCGCCTTTTGAATCCATTGCTCTTTGAGCAACCATTCCACCGTCTACCGTCACTCCCCAAATACCGACTATGCCCTGAGGAACCAACGCCCAGCTCAAAAAACGGTTAATGATCGTTCTCGAAGCAACTTTGAAATTATTCGCCCCAAAATCTTTATAACAACCAAGCTGCCACTCTTTTGCTCCAAAGGAATAAACCATCAGGCTCAGATCCTTGTGGCGATAAACTCTGTAGCCTTCCTTGGGAATAATGCTTTCTACGCCGTAACGGTCACTTTCCATGGTACTTTGGATTTGCTTGGCAACCAATGGAGAGGCTTCTGTTATATGAAGTATGCGGGCATTATTATTCTTCTTTATCTCTAATAACGCAACTGCTTCTTCTTTGGTCCCGAGCTTATGAAACTTCATCAAGCTCAAAAATTCTGCGAAATTTGTATCGAAAACAGCCAAATCTGCTGAGATATAAACAGGAAGATTTAAATCTTTTTGATACTGAAAATAGGTCAATTTACTCATAGGATCATCCCCCGCTTTATTCACTTATCGGAAGAGTATTCCCTTGACATTAAGCCCCCACCTGCATAAAAGTCATAGATTCATAAATAGTGGCTAAAATTAGGGTCAACAAGCTTTAATGGAAGACTAAGAGTGTCAACCAATAAACCCCTGGATTTTGCCTTATTACTTAGGAGTTTTCATGTACGGAGTTGTAGAAATCGCTGGTCACCAGTACAAAGTTCAAGCTGGAGATCTAATTGACGTAGAAAAACTGACAAAAGACGCTGGATCAATGATTGAACTTGATCAAGTTCTTTTCATCGGCGGAGCAAAGCCACTGGTTGGCGCGCCTGTTATTGGTGGAGCAAAGGTAACTGCAAAAGTTATTATGCACGATCGCTCAAGAAAACTAATCGTTTTCAAGAGAAAACCAGGTGGATACAAAAGAAGAAACGGTCACAGACAAAACTTTACTGCTCTTTTGATTACTGAAATCAACGACGGTAACGGAAATGTAGCTAAGATCGACAAAGCTTCGAAGAACGCAGAAAAATACTTAAAATAAGAATAAAAAGTTAAAAGAATTATAGGAGTTACTATATGGCACACAAAAAAGCCGCCGGGTCCACAGCTAACGGTAGAGATTCAAATCCAAAAATGCGTGGAACAAAAAAATACGGTGGAGAATCAGTTATCTCTGGAAACATCATCGTAAGACAAAAAGGGACTAAAATTTTCCCAGGTACTGGAGTTGGTATGGGTCGTGATTTCACAATCTACGCTATCGTTCCAGGAGTGGTTAAATTCGCTTACTACACGAAAGATAAGAAGACTGTTTCTGTAGTTCCAGCTTAATCGTCCTTTCAAATTTAAAGAAAGTGTTATAAGGGAATCCCTACGGATTCCCTTTTTTTTTGTGGTGCTCTTTTGAGCTAGGTTTAATATGCGTTTTATTGATGAAGTCAGAATAACAGTTATATCGGGTCACGGCGGGCCGGGTGCGGTTACATTTCGCCGGGAAAAATCGATTCCATTCGGTGGTCCTGATGGTGGCGATGGCGGTGCCGGTGGATCAGTCATAGCTATTGCTCACGAAGGAATAAATACACTTATCAATTTTCGCGGTAAAAAAGTTTTCAAGGCTGAAGATGGTGAATCCGGAGCTGGAAGACAGCTCAATGGTAAGTCTGGAGAAGATTATATCCTTCGAGTGCCAGTTGGAACAATAATAAGAAATGCTGATACCGGTGCGATCATTGCCGATCTCAATATGCACGACCAAAAAATCATTATTGCTCTTGGCGGAAATGGCGGACGCGGAAATATTAATTTCAAATCCCCTACCAATCAGGCGCCACGTATCGCTCAGCCAGGTCTTGAGGGCGAAGAACTCAATCTTGACCTGGAGCTAAAGCTCATTGCTGATCTTGCCTTAATAGGACTCCCGAATGCAGGTAAATCGACTTTGATTTCTGCCATTTCAGCAGCACGCCCAAAAATTGCTGATTATCCATTCACTACACTTCAGCCCAATCTTGGAGTTGTTACTTTAGGTGAGCGCTCATTTGTCGTAGCCGATATCCCGGGATTAATCGAGGATGCCAGCGAAGGAAAAGGGCTTGGGATCAAATTTCTTAAACATATCGAGAGAACGTCTGCACTTGTACACCTAGTTGATGTCTCCTGGTGCCTGGATGAGTACGAAGCATTTGAGCAATATGTAATCGTAAGAAATGAAATTACAAAATATAGCGATAACCTTGCCAACAAACGTGAGATTGTCTGCTTAACGAAGATCGATGCAATGACTGAGGAGGAAATTGAAAAATTTCAGACTTTTTTCGAGGCTCAGCTTGATCGAAAGGTGCTTCCAATCTCAGGTGTGTCGGGCCGAAATATCGATGCACTGAAATCTCTAATGATTAAATGTATTGATATGGAAAAAATTGAAAAGAAGGCAAACCCGGAACCGGGTGCCAGAAAAATAATTGAATAAAAAATAAACGAAAAGAAGGATAGAAAGATGAGCCGCGATTACGTCACAAAAGAAGTTGAAGCTATTTATAAAGACACAACTTTTCAGGAACCTCTTAATCTCGCCATGGCCGCTGCCTGGATTATGGGAAACTTTAAAGGACTTAATTTAAAAGTTCTCGATCTTAGAAACTCATCATCAATTGCAGACTTTTTCGTTATTGGTTCTGCTGGAAACCCTACTCAAGCTGCTGCCATGGCAGAAGAAATATCACTTCAAATGAGAAACCTTGGAATTGACGCGCTTTCGAGAGAAGGTCTTAAGCATAGCACCGACTGGATTCTTCTTGATTATGGCGATGTCATTGTTCATGTTTTCCATGAACCGGCCCGGTCAGTATATGATCTCGACCAGCTTTACAAAAATGCAAATAATATAGAAATACCTGAGTCATATTATTTCTCAACTCCTGAGTCGGAGCGCAGAGGCGGCAATGACGACGGTAGAAATTATTTTTAAATTTTGAAAGATCTACATCTGATCGTTGTCGGCAAATTGAACGACAAAAACATTGAAGAACTCGAGAGGGATTATTTTAAAAGATTAACCTTCCCCAAGCTCACTATTCATGAAGTCCGTGCCCATTCAGAAAATCTCGACAAAGAAGCTAAGGAAGTTTCCCTGAAGCTTGATGAATTGGCAAAAAATGAAAATCTATTCGTTGTTTTGCTAACGGAGCAGGGCATGCAATTTGGAAGCGTTGATTTTTCACTATGGCTTTATGGGCATTCTGAAAGAAAAAGCATTGTGTTTGTCATTGGAGGTGCTTCCGGACATGGCCAGCAAGTCATCGACAGGGCCCAATTCAAGCTCTCGTTGTCCGAACTTACTTACCCTCACAAACTGGCCCGTCTGCTTCTGGTGGAGCAAATCTACCGGGCACAGACAATCAGGGCCAGGCATCCATACAACAAATAAATTAAGAATCAATGGATTTAAATGTTTTGATAAACAAACAAACGATCAGAACATAAATGCAGGCAGATACGATTCCCAGGCTCATGAGCCCGAATTGAAGAAAGACAATATTTAACAACGAAAAGGATGCAAAAGTCCCCATTGCATCTGCAAGTATGAGCGGTGATATTTCCTCTTTTTTAATTAATGAAAACGCAAGTGGATACATTAACCCAATTAGTACTCCCCCGGGCAGAACAGCCAGTATGGCATAAAGCTCACGGAAAATTTCAGAACCATGCTCGAATGGAATATAAGCTAAAAATATAAAATGAAGAGCCAGCAGGAGAAATAAAAATATAAACAATATATAACTTTTCCAGTTTGCCAAACTGTACTTTGAAATAAGAACAACAGAAACAATTGTACAAAAAATAAAATAGGAAACTAATCTTAAAAACGTTATTAAATCGTCTCCATAATATGATCTCCAGACATAGAACGTATGAAAAGTGAACAAGGAGTGTGCAACGCCGATCATGTAAAAATAAGCCGTCTTTTCCCTTGAAACTGACTTGAAATGATTAATTAAAAAAACGATTAGAGTTGTGATGAAAAAAATAATATAGCTGCTCTTAATTATGTAATCTTTGAATTCTTCATCTGCACAGTTCCAAACTATAAATGGCCGGGAATCTGTAAGCTTTTGAGAGCAAGCCTGGTCACTATTGATCGAATCTCTAAAAGTATTTAAATAAAATGGCATCGGTAGAGCATCTTTAAATTT
This sequence comes from Bacteriovorax sp., assembly GCA_041662705.1. GTDB lineage: Bacteria > Bdellovibrionota > Bacteriovoracia > Bacteriovoracales > Bacteriovoracaceae > Bacteriovorax. The sequence continues at coordinate 169,817 of JBAZRY010000004.1, read as the reverse complement.
ATTCAGCGTCTCTTCATTTTTAGCCAGTACAAAAGTAGCAGCTTTTTGTCCTTCAAAAATTAAAAATGGGCTATATTTTTTTATGTTCTCATATGTCTGCTCAATTAATTTTTCCTTTGTGCCTTTTTGGCGACCGGTTCGAACTTCGAATATCAACAAACCATTTTCTTTAAGCTTGTTGATATAAAGATCTATAGCCTCTTGAGTGTGCAACGATGAAGTCGAATATATTCCAAGACTTGTTATTTTAATCTGATTCAGCGCTGATTCTAAATATATTAGATCAAATTTTTCCTGGGACTTTTCTATAAAGTGCCGGCCATCAGATATTATTGAAGTTATTTTCTTAATTTTATTATTTGAAAGCTCTGGATGAAGATCTCTTGAAAAGAGAACTGCACTTTTATTAATTTCTATACCAAAAATATTTTCCGAGAGGTTATCACTTTCGATATATGCTAAACTTTTGCCACCTCCAAAACCAATAATTGCCAGGCGTGATCCCTTAGGAAAATAATTGTAGGCAATATAGCGCATAAGGTTTGATTTTTTATACTTGTCCGGGTTGTCTTGCGCCGTCGTAGAAATATCATGCACGGACAAACTTCGAATCAGGTCGTAATAAAAATCAAATTCTCCCGTGGGTGTATCATAAACCCGCATCTGCCCCCGACGAGTCCATTGTATAAATTCAAGCTGGCCACTATTTCTTTTGTTACCTTCATTTTTTATTAATTCAGAGTCTTCATCAGACTTGGCATATTTTTCAAAATTTCTGCGGTTTGACTCAATAAAATAATCAAGCCTAAAAAAATAAGACAAAAGCATAATAATTAAAAATAAAGCGAATGAAAATTTTTTAAACCATGGCAAAAGAAGGAATGATATAGCGGCTGAAAGAATAAAAGCAGAGGGACCGACACTTTCAACTATAAAATCAGATGCCCAGTAACCAACTCCAAGGGCCACCGAATGAAAAATCCAGGCTGCCAGAAATGTGTTCTCTTCTTTTGTTTTTGAAATTAAATTTGCATAAATGCCGCCGATAAAAACATAATTAATAATTAAAAATATAGACTGAAAGAAAATATGAGCTGGAATAAATAAAATATCGACAATATTATTTGGAATCAAAATATTTGACCCCATAAAACCAAAAAGTGATAAAGAGATAATGATCAGACTGTCCCGAAAGCTTGTCCGATTAAAAAAAACTGCTCCTATCCCCATCATGGCAACAGACAATGGATATAAAAGAATAAGAAAATTCTTGGAAATTCCAAAAAATAGAGAGTTTGAGAGTGAAATCTCCAAAACCAGAGGTAAATGTAATAATCCCAGAATGAGGCCTAGCAAAATCAAATGTAATACATTTAAATTATGCAGGTATTCAAAAGACATTTTACTATTTTTCAATTTATGCCTTGTTTATTAAAAGAGTCTAACAGCGCCCGAAAGTGAAGTAAAATTTTAAGCAGGGAAAAAAGCCCCACATTTTTTGGCATTGAACATGCTCCGAATCTTTATGGGCCTAAAAATTCAGGAGGATTTATGAGTCATAAAAAGCGAAAAAAATCAGACGCTGCCATTCAACCAAAAGAAGAGTCCATGAAAGATCATGCGGGTACCACCGGTTTTTCAGGATCAGGCTATAACAGCAAGGGCAATGCCGATCACGGAAAAACAATTTCCAATAAAAAGAGACGATAAATTCAGGAGGCATTATGGATGTTGACGATATCCTGATTCAGAGAATTATTGCGGTGGCCGGATTGTGCCTTTGGTTTATATTTCCATTTGGAATGTTTATCTCAACTATCAGACAAGACCTAGAGGCCTTGCCGCCCAAAAAATTTGAGGATTATCAGATGCATCCTCCCTATTACGAGGACCCATTTTCCAATGTTAAAGTAGAGACCGAAAAGGAATATGAAGAACCAAGGATCAACGATGTCAGCCACCACAGTGTGAGTATAAATCCCGGTCCGGACCACAAACATACTGAAGTTTAAAATCAAATCAGCAATACTCTTCAACAAAAAGCTATAACATAATGAATTTAAAGGGTAAAAAATTGGTTGCGGGAATAGGATTTGAACCTATGACCTTCGGGTTATGAGCCCGACGAGCTACCAGACTGCTCCATCCCGCGATATGAATAAGCCGATATTAAGATGACAGAGGGGCTTTGTCTACTAAGAAATAGAACTATTCGGTCCAGCTTAAAGTTCTAAATAGTTCCCGAAATTGTGGCGATAAAAGATCATGAACCCTTGAACTAATTAGAGAGGATTTCCTATGTCAGCACAAACGAAAGTTTTAGAAAGAATGATTCGAATTGAAATTGATGGAAGTGAATTAACACCAAATCAGGTTCGGCTAATTCGCTCGCTCAACACAATGCTCGCACATGTCATGCTTACTGATAATGAAGAAGAGTACTTTGAAGGTAGTGCAGAATTTATGAGAATGTGTGCGGCCCTAATCAAGCAGGCGCATTTCACGGAAAATCTCAAAGACCAAAGTAATGTTCCTTATGCCCAACAGGCATTGGAATATTCAATGGACGTGCTGCAAGAATATGTTACCGCCTCGAAAGTTGTGGTTTACGACAACTAAATAAACATGAAAAATTGATAAAAAAAAGCCCGCTTAAAGCGGGCTTTTTTTATTGTTTTGGTGTTCTAAAACTTGTTTTAGCCAGATTATTATTCTTGATAGCCGTTTGTACTTTTTCAATTTTCTTTCTTCTTTCAACAAAAGATCTTTGCTCTTCAACATAAACCTGAGTTTCAAGCTTCTCGATTTTATCGGCAACCTGTGCTTTGTTTTCCTGAATTTGTCTAAGTGAATCGTAGTAAGTTTCTCTTCTGAATTTAACAAATGCTTCATCATCAGCAACTGTGCCAGGTTGAGGTCTTTTCTTCTTAAGATCAATCGTGCGTTTTGTAGAAATAAAACCTTCCGCATTCATCACCTTTTTAAGCGTTCCGTCTTCGTTTAATCCAATAAAGTTAAGCATCTGAGCTTTAGACATGATCCGATATTTTCCCGGAGCAACTCCCTCAACTGAAAGATTGCCGATTGCTAAACGCTTAAGCTTATCAACTGTCAAACCAACGGCTTCACAAAGACGTCTGATCTCACGGTTTCTTCCTTCATTCAGTCTGAATTCAATCCATGTTTTAGTTGGAAGTTGCTTTATAATCCGGACTGAAGTTGGTTTTACAAAACCTTCCTCAAGATAAGCTCCTGCTCTTAATTTATTGATAATCGTCTCCGTAACAGAACCAAAAACTTTTACTTCATATACTTTTGTGACATTAAACTTTGGGTGCATGATCATGTTTGCAAATTCACCATCGTTAGTCATAAGAAGAAGACCTTCTGATAAATAATCGAGACGGCCAACTGGATAAATTCTTTCTGAAATTTCTTTAACCATATCCATGACTGTTTCACGGCCCTCAGGGTCGTTAAGAGTCGTCACTACACCGCGAGGCTTATGGAGCATTAAATAAATCGGTTCAACAGCATTAAAGTCCGCCAGGTGCCCATCTACTAAAACAACATCGTTCTCGGGATCAACCTTGGTTCCCAATTCTGTAACGACTTCACCATTAAGAATTACGCGCCCCTGAGTAATCATTCCTTCGGCTTTACGACGCGAAGTTACTCCACAATCAGCAATGAATTTTTGCAATCGGATAAGGACTTTGCCTGTTTGAGTTTCTGTGATTTTTTCCTGAGATTTTTTAGACGTCGTTTTTTTAGTCGTCTTCTGCGAACTAGTCATAGGTTCCTCCAATCTGCCTTCACGGCTGTTTTTTGGTTAAAATATTTTAGAACGAGCCGGTTTTATGCCACGGCTCGTAAATTGTCAAATTAATAGCTTTCTGAGTCAGATTTCTTAGGCGCAAGTTCGTCTTTTAAAAAGGATAGATCAAGATCCAGGTTCTGGGCCTTTTCAATCATCCCTTCAGTTAGCTGGTCAAGCTCCTGATTCTTATCATCTAGTAAACCGCCAAAAGCGAATTCGTCATCGCTCAATCTACTTCCAGTAAGATTGGCGAAAGCATCATCCAGAGCTTTTGATAAAGCTTCTTCTTCAGTCTCTTCCGTATCAAATTCAAGATCAACGATAATATCGTATTCGCCATCAGCAATTAAACTGTCGTCAAAACCTTCTCCATCATCCTCTTCGCTGATTGGCAGACCAGTGTCCAGATCAATCATCTGGAATTCTTCTGCATCTTCAAAAGGAATATTAAAAGGACCGGCTTCTAAATCTTCAATAACTTTTGGCTCAATAACATTAGTGGTAAGCATTGATTCAAGAGCTTGTTTATTTTGTTCAGTAATAAGTCTTTTGTTAACAAACTCTTCAAGCAGATCAAAAGCAGATTTAATTTCTTCCCCGTCCGCTGCCATACGTTTCTTTTCTTCAACTTTTAATGAAGCGGTGAAATCAGTTTCTGAGGAAATATTTTTAATTGATTCGCTCAATTGATCTAGTTCATCAATTTCATCGTATTTGAACTTAGATTTGTCTCCATCATGGACAAGTGTTTTTATGTCAGCAATTTTTCCAACGGTTGAAACGCGCGACATTTCATCAAGCTCATGCTCAGGCGGAAGGGCAGAAAGATCCGGTAGATTGAACACTTCAAGAAATTCTGGAGTTGTTCCATAAAGCACCGGACGGCCAAGTTCATCAGAACGACCGACAACTTTAACAAGTCTCTTGTCCATTAGAGCACGCACGATATGGCCGCTGTCTACACCGCGAATTTTGTCAACTTCAACTTTTGAAACCGGCTGCTTGTATGCAAGTATCGCCAGCACTTCTAGTGCAGTTGGAGAAAGCACGAGTGAATTTATTTTAAAAATATCCTGTACATATTTTGAATAAGTCGCTTTCGTTCTGTATTGATATCCTTCAGCAACCTCTAATAAACGCAATCCATGATGTTTTTCCTCATACTCTCCCTGCAGTCTTTGCAAGGCTTCATGAATAACCTTCAGTGGCATGTCTTCGTCGATTAAAGCTTTTATTTTTTGAATCGAAACCGGCTTGTCACTCATGAAGATAATCGTTTCAATAGCTCCACAAAGCGTGTCTGAATTCAAGCCAGTGCGAGCTTGCCACAGCAATTCATCCGGGATCATATTTTCTACAGAAGACATTTCACCTTCGCTCATCAAAACAGGAAATTCCAGGTTTTCTTCTGAAGGATATAAAGGAACAAAATTAAAATCAGCTTCGTCTTCCGAATCTTCAAAATTTTCTATAGCTTCAGAAAGCATCTCGAAATTTTCCGATTCAATTTCAGATTGATTTGATAATTCATTTGTCTGTTCTAGTTTTTGATCCATAAAATCCTCTTAATAAATTCTTACTGAATTAATTTTGCGCCTACATCTACACTATCCGGTGTAGTCAATAGTTCGCCGTATTTCTCTAAATATTCTTCTTCAGATTCAACTTTTACCGGAGCTTCTTCCGTGTACTCCCCAAGGTCTTCAATAACCAGTTTTTCACTGGAGTTTCCTGAAACGACCATATCTTTAGCCGCGGCTTCAGGTGCATTTTCATCTTCAAACCCATTGGCTTGCTCAACGTCAAAATCTTCAAGTGATCTGATGACGTTTACATAAATGGTGCTGCGGTCTTCATTCTGAAAAACATTAATACGCTTAAGTCTCGCCAATTCTAAAAGCGAAATAAATGTAATAACAATATTATCTGTAGGGTCTTTTACAACGCCGTCTTCAGACACTTCCGGCTGTCCATTAAGCTCCAACAAAGTATCAAAAGTAATTTGCTCGCCAACTTTCAGATTGGATTTAAGAAATTTCAATTTTTCTTTTATAGAAAGACGATCGCGTTTTACAACAGTGTATTTTCTTCTCTGTCTGAATAAAAAATCAACCATAGTTAAAGTTAGTGAATTTAAATCCATCGGAGTAAGGATCGAATTAACGATTGCCTTGCGGTCAACTTTTGGCTTAACAAAAATCTGGTGTCCCTTTTTATCGAGATCCCATAACCGTTTTGACATTTTTTGGTAGAGCTGAAGTTCTTCCAGTCGGCGAATAAGCTCTGACTGAGAAGTGATATGCATCCCTTCTATTCCAAGCTCGAGTTCAAGATTTTTTGATTCTTCTTCTGTAATGCAAACTTTTGACTTTAATAAAAGTAAAGTTGAAGCCAGGAACAGATAGTCTCCCGCTACATCGAAATTAAGTTCTTTCATCTGGCCCAGATATTCGAGGTATTGCTTTGTAATCCTTGTCAGATCGAGTTCGCGAATATTCATTTCTTCTTTTTCAATCAGAAGAAGTAAAAGCGCGAGCGGGCCGTCGAAATGATCTGTTTTAACTTGAATTGATGTATCTAACATGATTCTTCCTAAACCTAAGTGTTACATTGAAGCCAATAAATGAATAAATACGTTTGTCAGTAAATTACTAAACCAGATAGCCGGGCTCATAATATAGCTAAGCACTGGAGTTAGAATTAGAATAAAAAGAAACAAAAAACTAAAACGTTGAAGTTCTTCAAACTTTCGGGCGGCATTGTAATCCAGCATGGCCGAAACCATTTTCGAACCATCTAGAGGCGGAAATGGGATCAGGTTAAAAACGGCCAGAAGTACATTGATCCATATTGATTGCTTAAGCATTTCACTGAAAACCTGATGCATTGAAAAGCTTGGGGACACCTTTGTCATCATCAGCGCAAAAAGAACTGCCGATATAACCATCAGACAAATATTGGCAAGAGGGCCTGCAAAACTAACCCAGAAAATTCCGGAGCGTATATTTTTAAAGCGGCGTGAATCAACCGGCACCGGCTTGGCCCATCCAAACATCGCCCCTCCCATCATCGCCCCGATCAAAGGAAAAATAATGGTCCCAACCAGATCGTAATGAACGGCGGGATTCAGGGTCAGACGACCTTGAAATTTGGCTGTGGGATCCCCGAAGCGAAAAGCCATCCAGGCATGTGCAGCCTCATGGCATACAATGGCCAGCAAAAAGCCCGGCAAAGAGATCGCTATTCGGTAAATAATTTCTTCCATAGGGGCAAAATATATCATTCTGGTCAACATGTAGCAACGAATTAGGCCCTCACCCTAGGCTAAATTGGGCAGTTTTTTATGACTCAACCTAGAAATGTCAGGTTATGTTAAAATTTTAAATTATGACCAATATGCCCCGGAAACAAAAAATTCAAGTCGTGACAATTGCCGAAAACCAGCTGCTCCTGTTGCAGTTTGCAAAATTTCATAAAGGTGGTTTCCAAAATATCACCGGATCTGTTGAAAAAGACGAAAGTTTTCAGGAGGCTGCCGAGCGCGAATTGCTCGAGGAAACCGGTCTAATTGAAAGAGTTCAGGAATTAGATTTAATTTTTCATTTCAATGATCGCTGGGGCAACGAAGTTGATGAAAAGGTTTTCGTCTGTGCACTCAATAAAATTCTGCCTATCAAAATTTCCGAAGAACATCAGGGTTATAAATGGGTGCCTGCTGACTTGGTAACTGAGAGAGATTTTGTTTTTCCCTCTAATTACGAAGCTTTTAAAAAAGCGCTGGAATCAATAAAATGAAAAAACATCTTTCATTACTTCTTATACTTTGCATTGTCGCATTTTCTGCTGAAGGTGCTGAAGAACTCAAGCCTTATACAGTTTTCTTGAAAAAAGGGACGCTGCTGACAAACTTGAAGGATAAAGAAAAGTTGGTTCTTCCCAAAGGCATTTATGCCAAAGTTCTTGAACTCAACCCCAAGCGCAGAAACAGATTTTACGTTTACGATAGTAACGGCATAGCTGCCTATGAAACTTCTGCTGAAGGCGTTGTTGAAGTGGAAGAAGACACAAGACTGCTGCCCAATATAGATGCAGAAAAATCATATCCTGCAAAAAGTGTTTTTAAAACGACTGATCAGTTTGCCAGATTCGACTCTCAATTGAGTCTGCATGTTGACAATCTTCAAGTGTCTGCCTTCAATGAAATTTATAATGACGAAATTTCCAGTGTCATTGCAAACCGATACGAAGTCCGCACTCTCTATGTTTCAGACCTTCCGTTTAAATTTGGGCTTACACTCAATTATCAAAGTGCCTACTGGAAAAATGACTTTGAGGATGTAAAACTTTCCATTTTAAGTGTCGGGCCGCAATTCAAATATACTTTTTACAAAACTGATAACTACAATGCGCACGCGATTGCCGGAGCAGAATACGCACTCAACTACGAAGGATCATCGGCATCATCCGTGGATAAATACTCCGCGCAGTTATATGATATTGGCATTGAAAGCGAATGGCTCAGCCCTCTGGGGATTTTAACTTTTGGCAGTCATTACAGGCATCACGAAGTAGCGCTGAGCTCTTCCGATCGTACAAGTTTCCTGGTTAATCCTAAAGAATTCAGTGTCACCTCTCTGGGCATCATGCTTGGCTATAAAATCGAGTGGGAATTATGAAAAAAATTTTTCTTCTTCTAGCAGTATTTTTTGTATCTGATATTTTTGCCTATGACGGCATCATCATTGTGCTCGAAGCCCCTTTATTAAAAGAGCCAAGTCTGAATTCCGTTGTGCTGCAAACACTAAGAAAAGGATCCAGAGTTTATGTTCCCAACGAAATTGGAAATTTACTGTCTCAGGATGAACCAATGCCCGAATTTATTCAGACCTACGATCGGGTTGGTAATATAGCCTATATTCCCACCAGATATATCAAACTTATCACACACGAAGTAAGTGAAAACAAAATGCCAATATCCTATCAAGGCGCTGATCCGACAGATTACCGTCTCGAGGAGCCGATTCCTTCAACTTATCCCTTCGATGACAACTCCTACATAAGAGCAAGTCTTTCTTACAGCATTGCCAATAATATTAAATCACCCTATGATTATGATTCTCATTTTTCCGAGCAAACTTTCCCCAACGAAACAGGCGTGAAACTCGTCCTCAGCAGACGAGTTGAATTTGACAACTATGATCGCTATTATTTTGGTTTCGTAGGCGCGATAAATACAACCAATAATGAGACCTTGTTTCTAAATGGAAATGTTGCGCAGGAAAACCGTTCTGTTATAAAGCTGGGGCCGATATTAACCTTTGATGCCTACAAGGCAGAAAAGCTGCGTCTGACAATAGGAACAGGCTTTACCTACAATTATCATAAGAGTCTGATGACAGTACGAGATGGCCTTGCCAACTCAGAGCAGAGAATATTCAGTGGGTATTCTTTATCTCCGTTTACCAATACCATGTTGCAGTTTGTAAATGTGTTTCCACACACCGACTTCATTATGGGGGCAGATCTTAATCTTTATCTACCTCATACCCAGACAACAAAAGATGAAATCACCTTCCCGCAACTCTGGGGCGAGAACGCTCCTACCCAAATTCAGGCAGGGATGAAGCCACAAGTGGCCTTCTTTCTAGGATTTCAGGCAAAATACTAGACGATTATCCAAGTACTGCGGTCAACTAAGCAAAATTTTTTACACTTTTTTCAAAAATATTTAAAAAAATGCCTAAAGTTTTGACAGCGTCATACGAAAAGAAAGGAAAGAGACACACTCTTCACTAATTTCACGGAGGAAATTATGAAAGCAGCAAAATCAAAAAAACAGACAAATGAAGTTCTTTTCCAAAAACTAGGCAACACCTGGTATGTTTTTTCCGAAGTTAAAGGTGAAATGATTTACTCCGCACTTCCAACAGGAATGGACCCACATACAACCAAACTTGAATTGTTTGAAGTGATCGAAGACCATATGGCAAAAATTTCAAAACACCATGGCCGTAAACCAGAAGTGGCTGCGTAATAAGTTATGGGTGCTCAAAAAAAATGCATTCCTGTTCCGGTTCCGGAAAAGAAAAAAAACGAAGTCGACTCTTCTCAAAACGTCGTTCATAAGGCCGAGATTGAACGCATGAAAAGACTGCTCAATGAGAAAATAAAAGATCCGAAGCTGGCTAAAAAAGCCGCTTTGATTATTGCTGAAATGCTCAATTCAAAAGACTAATAAAAAATGGGAGAGAAGTCACTTTCTCTCCCATTTTTACCTTTTCATTTCCTATTAAACAATCGAAAATGATCCAAAATAAACCCAAAATTTAACATTGTGAACAAGTGAGTTTTATATGTCAGTTCAGCAAGTACCTTTCATAACTTTAAATAGATTCGAAAATGGATTCCGTGAAAATTTTCTTGGCGGAGTTGCAAATCTTTTTGAGAAAACCCAGTTTGTCGGCGGTCCGATTGTCTCAGAAATGGAGACGGCACTAAGCAAATATGTAAACGCAAAATACGCCATAGGGTGTGCAAATGGAACGGATGCCATTCAGATTGCCCTTCGGGCGGTTGGCGTTGAAAAAAACGACAAAGTACTTATACCCGACATGACTTTCTGGGCAACCTTTGAGGCGGTAGTTAATGTGGGTGCTAACCCTGTTACCGTTGACGTCAATCGCGAAACTTGTCACTGGGATCTGGAAACTTTTAAAAAAGCAGTTGCTGAATTTAAACCAAAAGCGGCAGTGATGGTTCACCTCTATGGATGGGCCTGTCCCGATACGCTCGAAATCAGAAAATTCGCAAAAGAATCCGGCGTTCTCCTCATTGAAGACGGCGCTCAGTGTTTTGGGACTAAAATTAACAACGAATCGGTTTTGGGTTCAGCACTTATTTCAACTACCAGCTTTTATCCTGCAAAGGTTCTCGGAGCTTCCGGGGATGCGGGTGCCATTTTTACTAACGATGAAAAATTAAATCAAGCAGTACGCATTCTTATTAATCATGGAAGAACGGATCACTATTCTCACGGAATGATTGGATGGAATTCGCGCATAGGCGCTTATGAATCACTCTTTTTAAAATTATCTCTGGATCATATCGATGCCAGAATTAAAAGTCGGAATCAGGCAGTAAAATATTATGCTGAAGCACTACAGGGATTGCCATTTAAACCGGTAAACGCAAAATCAGCCGTCACAGAAAATGGCTATTGCGCTGTCGGTATGATTGATCCGGAGCTGAGACCTGCTCTTATTGAAGCACTTAAAAAAGCCAATATCGGATTTGGAACAATTTATCCCGGGGCTATGAGTTTACAGGCCGGGGCAAAAGGACACATGGTTGGAAGTATTAATTACGGAAATGCTCATTATATTTCACAGGCCGTTTTAAACTTGCCATGCTTTGCATATATCACCAATGAAGAGCTGGAATATGTCTGTCAGACAATTAAAAATCATTTTAAAAAATAAAAAAGGCTCCTTCGGGAGCCTTTTTTATTTAGGCGTTGTTATCACTATTTTCAACTTTTTGTTTTGCCTTTCTTATCTTGTATTCATCAGGGTTACATTTCTTTAAGATGGTCAGATTGATTTTTTCCATTTCACCCTTTCGTTCCAGGTACGGCGTAAATTCTCCGTAATAAGCGTGGCTAAAATGGGTCTGCCCTTCACGAAAATTGTAAGCATTGGTCCGATTTGCATAATTGCTGTCTAGCACTTCCAGATCATAGCCTTTGCCAGAACTATCATTTATCGCCCTCATGTTGACTACAAGCCAGGCATGAGCCGTCACACCTTTAATCTGAAGCTTCTGATAAGCTATATTTCCATCGCCTTCCACATATTGGTATAGTTCATCCATGTCTCGTTTCATTTGCTCAGCAGAGATTACGTTGTCACCTCTTAAACCAATCACCCAATTAAACCTGATGACCCCATCGCCTTTTTGCCATTTTTCAAGTTCTCTTTGGATTTCGCTTCTATGGGTATTTGAAAATTCATTAAAATTTCTGAAACCTGGTATTTCGACAATTTCTTTAGCTGAGCGAATATCGGCAATAATTTTTTCAGCTTCTTCTTTTGACGGTCTTGCTTCTGTCGGTTTGAAAACTGTTAAATAAAGAGCATTGCGCTGAAAACGAGAATGCCACCAGCAAACCCCTCCATTGGCTATACCGCCCCGGTTTTGGAAGGCCATAAGATTCTCTGAGCTTTTAGTCAGTTCCTTACTAAAGGCAGCCGAACTTCTGTCTGAGCAAAATTGTTCTACAGACTGTGACGGAGTCGCAGCCCCGAAAGCACTGAAACTGCACGCCAATGCAGCAATGAATAAATAAGAAACTTTCATGACTTCTCCCGAGGATTAATTTTGTTGCAGGCAAAATCATGACACGTCTGTCAAAATTAACAATTTAGCCTGAAAAGATTACATGATCTCTATTGCTAGGGAGGCTAGAATTTGGTAGCTAAGTCCTTTAAAATTAAAAGGTCAGACTATGGTTGATTATTCTTTCAAGGAAGATTTCAAGTACAAACATGAGAACCCTTACCACGAGCGTTTGGGTGAGTTTGGCGATTTCGTTTTGCGTGACCATGAAGCTGAAGCTTTTAAAGGGCTTTGGAGCAAAGGTGTTTTTAAGCGCGAAGGTAATTTATTTTTAGAAATCGGAACCGGGGCCGGTCATTTTATGATCGATTATTGCGCCGACAATCCCGCAGATAATTTTGTTGGACTTGATTATAGATTTAAACGCAGCTTCTATTTAGCGAAGAAGCTGGCCAGTTTAGAGACTAAAAATTTTCGTTATCTCAGGGCCAAGGGTGAGCGTATAGAATTTATGTTTGCTGATTCGGAGCTCGATGGAATTTTTTATTTTTTCCCCGATCCATGGCCCAAGACCAAGCACAATAAAAAGCGATTAATACAGGGGCATTTTCTGAATTCAGCCTATAAGGCACTAAAGCCCGGTGGCATTTTCTACATAAAAACTGATCATGATGAATATGCTGCATGGATGGAGAAAGAAATTAAAAAATGCGGACTGTTTGATATTCTTTTAGAAAGCAAAGATCTACGGGTGGAATATCCAGAGCATTTATTAAGCAAATACACCACTGGATTTGAGAGAATTTTCCTGGAGCAGGGAATAAAAATTAAAGCTTTTGTCCTAAAATCCAAAAAAGAATCTTAAAAGGCAGCTAATGTCCCTAGATGAACTGAAATTAAAAATTAAAGAAGAAATTCCTATCTCTAGTGTGATTGGGAATTATTTAAGCATCAAGAAGTCAGGTTCTAGCCTGCTTGCGGTTTGTCCGTTTCATAACGACACAAAACCATCGATGAATATCAACGATGGTAAAAAAATGTTCAAGTGCTTTGCGTGCGAAGCTGCCGGAGACGCTATCGGCTTCGTCATGAAGTACAGAAATCTGGATTTTGTTGATGCCCTCAAAGAAATTTGCCAGAAACAAGGAATCAATTTTGATTCCTATCAGGAAGACAAAAAGAGCAATCCCCGACTCGACATGGCCAAAAAGATTTTGACCAAAACAGCTCAGCTCTATCGGAAAACCGCTACCACTCATAAGTTTGCTCCCTATGACGACTTTATCAAAAAACGCGGACTCAACGAAGAGATCGCCAGCACTTATAATCTTGGCTTTGCTCAGGCTAAAAATTCACTCTGCGACTATCTGAGTTCAATTCCAAATGAAAAAGAGCGGATTTTTGCTCTCTCTATTACAGAAGAACTGGGCCTGATAAAAAAAGATCGCAATAATAAAGAAGCCCATTATGACACCTTCAGGGACCGGATAATCTTCCCCATCTGGGATCAATTCGGCCAGGTCATAGGTTTTACTTCGCGTGCAATCAGGGATGATCAGAAGGCCAAATATATGAATTCGGTTGATTCCTTTGTCTTCAATAAACGCAACATACTATATGGCTTCCATCTTGCTAAAAATGCCATTAGAGAGAAAGACTCTGTCATTCTCGTTGAAGGAAATATGGATCAGGTTGCACTTTATAATAATGGATTTCATCACTCGGTCGCGATCATGGGAATTGCACTAGGTGCGCCTTCGCTTGAAAGACTTTTAAGTTTAACCAAAAATATTTATCTTGCCCTTGATACAGACAGCGCCGGGTTTGCCGCAACGGAAAGAATAAACCGGCAGCTAGCCGAAAAAGGGATAGTCGCAAAGTACCTGGAGTTCTCTCCCCAAAAAGATCCGGATGAATTTCTGCAAGCACAAGGTGCGTTAGCCCTTCAGGCAAAGCTTGATAACGCAGTTGCGGCTTTTGATGTTCTTTTAAGCAAAATAATCCCTGAAAAATTACCAGAAGTTTTGGATAGAAAACTGGAAATCCTCAATAATGCCTTTGAATTAGTGTCACCTCTTCGAACTCATCTCGCCGCAATAGAAAGGATTGTAGCCTTTGCCAAGAAGCTTGGACTCAAGTCAGAATCGGCCCAAATCGTGAAGAATTATGAAGATTTTCTGGCGGGTATTGAAGCAAAAGAAAAAACTGCAGCTCGATTTCAGTCCAAACCAAAAAATGCCGAGAAAAATACCCAGCTGACCGGAGATGAAACTGAGAGCTCCGAGGAAGGAAAAAGTCCATTGGAAATTTCGGAACTAAATTTGCAAAGCAAAGTTGAAGTTGCTCCAAGAAGGATATTGAGTAAAACAGAAAAATTGGTTGTGCAAGAACTAGTCCAACTTCCTATGTTATTCTCAGAGGAGAATTCGCTTGAATTGCTTGATTTTGTCACCTCTGATGAGGTAAAAAAATATATTGGAAAAGTTAGAAAAGTTATTTTAGAAATTGATGAAAGTGAATACGCTTCTGTCATTTCAAATTTAACGAGCAGCCCGGAGTATTCAACTGAGCTGCGAGAAGCTGTTGCATCAGCTCTTTTTAAATACAAAGTGCGTGAGCTCGATTCGAAAACAAAATCGAAACTCATAGGTGACTTGAAAGTAAAACTCCAGATGGAGCTGTTGAAGAACAAGAAAGACGAAATAAAAAAACTTCAACAGATTTGCAATTCGGAAAGTGAGATGACTCAGCTTCTTCAGAGTTTGTCAGAAGTTGAAAAAAATCTGCAGGCACTTAAAAAATCAAAATAAAAATCAGACGAATGTCTGAGTATCGATACCGGAGACCTAAAAAATGACTACACCTATTTCACAAGCCGTTACTACTTTTCTCAATTCTAAAGAGTTTAATAGACTCTTAACGAAGGGAAGAGACCAAAGCTTTATTACACCAGAAGAAATCAACGATGCTCTTCCTGCAGGAGTTGTCCTGGCCAGCGACATCGATGAAATCATGAATCGAATCATCGAATTGAAAATCGACGTTACTGATACAGCTGTTGAAGAAGACGAAGATGAAGAAGGCATTCGCCTGGATGGTACAGAAATAATCGAAGAAGCTCTTTCTCGTGAAGAGAAAGCTGAACTTCGTTCCGCCTCTACTGACCCGGTAAAACTTTATTTAAAAAGAATGGGGTCAGTTGCTCTACTAACTCGCGAAGGCGAAGTTGTTATTGCAAAAGAAATTGAAGAAGGTGAAAGAGAAATTATTCTTTCGGCCCTCTCTTCAACACACGCTTTAAAAGAAGTAGGAAAATTACGCGAAAAGATTGAATCTCAAGAAAACCCACAAGAATTCGTTAAAGAACTTGTGCGCGGACTAGATGATGAATCAACTCCGCAAGACATCAAAAAAACCAAAGACAGAATTTATGCAGTTATCGATCAGATCGCTGTCATCCTTCAGGAAACTGAAAAAGCTGACGGTACGCTAAAAGCACTAAGCGCCGATCAAAAAAAGCTGATGGACTCTATCTCTCTGGAGCTTGCTGATTTAACTTTTAACAGAAAGATCATCAACAGTTTCGTTGAGCCGGTTAAAAAATATTATCTCCAGTTTAAGGAACTTTTCGATCAACAAGATCGTATCTTTAAATTTTTAGAGGTAACTGGTGGAGATGACTATAAAGTTCTTTATGACCGTGTAATGGAAGACGATGCCTTTAAGAGAAAGCTGGCGAAGGATCTATTCACTACAGACGCCAAGATCGAACAATTGATCAGAAACCAGGAAGACGTCATCAGAAAACTTCGTCGTCTGACGATTGACGCCGGAATGGAATTCAACGAAATCGAAAAAGTTTATAAGATTATCGTTCACGGTGAAACAAAGGCCGATAAAGCGAAGGCTCAACTGGTTGAAGCTAACCTACGTCTGGTTGTTTCTATCGCGAAAAAATACACTAACCGTGGTTTACAATTCCTGGATCTGATTCAGGAAGGAAACATCGGTCTGATGAAGGCAGTTGATAAGTTTGAGTACCGTCGCGGATACAAGTTTTCTACATATGCGACATGGTGGATTCGTCAGGCAATTACAAGAGCGATCGCTGACCAGGCCAGAACCATCCGTATCCCGGTTCACATGATTGAGACAATCAACAAGATGGTGAGAACATCCCGTCAGCTTATCCAGGAACTAGGGCGCGAGCCAACTCCGGAAGAAATCGCTGAGAAAATGGAATTGCCAGTTGATAAAGTTAAAAAAGTTCAAAAAATCTCTAAAGAGCCAATCTCTCTTGAAACTCCAATCGGGGAAGAAGAAGATTCTTCTCTTGGGGATTTTATCGAAGATAAGAAGATTATCTCTCCTGCTGACGCTGTAATGAGTATCACTCTTTCAGAACAGACAAGGGCGGTTCTTTCAACTCTTACACCAAGAGAAGAAAAGGTTCTTCGTATGCGTTTTGGTATTGGGGAAAAATCAGACCATACTTTGGAAGAAGTAGGGCAGGATTTCTTCGTAACTCGTGAACGTATCCGTCAGATTGAGGCAAAAGCGCTTCGTAAGCTCCGACACCCGTCGAGAGCAAAACTCCTAAAATCCTACGTCGATAACTAAACTTAAATAAAGGCTACTAAGTGTGGCCTTTTTACCTCTTTAAAGCGTTTTTAGTGGCAATGAAACCTTAAATAGCGATCCTATTTCCGAATCAAGCAAATCCAGAGATCCTCCCATGCTGGTAAAAACATTAAAAGAAAAGCTTAGCCCCAGGCCCTTTCCATGCCCCATACTTTTGGTTGTAAAAAAGGGATCAAAGATATGATCACGGATGTAGGTCGGAACTCCGCGGCCTGTGTCCTGGATTAAGACGACGATTTCTTTTTCAGTTTGGTTAAAACTAATTGTGATTTCTTTAGCCTGCCCCTTTTCTACTTCCTCCAGTTCATAAATTGCATTTTCAATAATATTAAAAAAAGCCTGGAAAATTTCCATATAAATTCCTTGAAAAAATATGGCTTTGCTGGGAAATTTCAAGATAAATTTTATGTTTTCATTCTTGATTTGTTCACTGAACATTTGGATAACGTCATTGATAAGTGCTTGAAGATGAATTTCCGAAATAGTCCTATCTATTGCTTTTTCAGAAACAGTCCTCATAAGTCCGGTGACCTCCTGAATTCTCTGAACGTTTTTTTGAATTTTTGCCATGTACTCTATAAGTATTTCCTTATTTATTTCTGTACCATCTTCAATCATACGAGCAATTCGAAGCTCAAATCCGCGAATAACTGTCAGAGGATTATTGATCTCATGGGCTACGCCCGCAGCAAGTTTTCCAAGGGACGCCATTTGATTTAACTGAAAAGATTTAAATCTCAATTCTTCTTTTTCCATAAAAGCCCTGTCTCTTATCAACTCAGTGAGAACACAGAGAATGAAGATAAGAGTGGAATTAAGTGAAAATGAGACAATCATTCTGCCTATCGGTTCGGCTTCCATCAAAACGTTTACAGGAAGTAAATCATGTCTCTCGAGAATCAAGATATACAAGAAATTACCCATAATTATTGCAAACCAGATAACGCCATAAAAAGCATTTAGTAGAAAAGAAGCCAGAAGCGGGATTGTGCCCAGCCACCAGATTGCATTTGAATTTATGCCCCCTGAAAAAATGGCAACGAAACTGACCGCAATAAAAAAAAGGATTATGACATAATTCGCAAGGAATTGATGGGATATGTGGCTTCTCTTCATAAAGGGAACAGCGGTGGCCGCAA
Organism: Bacteriovorax sp.; assembly: GCA_041662705.1. Lineage (GTDB taxonomy): Bacteria > Bdellovibrionota > Bacteriovoracia > Bacteriovoracales > Bacteriovoracaceae > Bacteriovorax. Next base: position 151,883 of record JBAZRY010000004.1, on the reverse strand, counting down.
GCCCACAAAAAGCACATATCAAGGCCAAAGAATTTGAGTGATACAAGGAATAGTATATATAGCTATTGAAGAAAGCCATGATCATAAGAATATAACTAAAAGGCTTAATATATCGAATTTTCACTTCTTTTGAATACTCTGGCATTTGAATACTAAATAGACTCATAATTATTCCTGCTACGCTAAATTCAAAATAAACTTATCACAAAATCAATAGTTGATGGAAAAACTTTTCATTCATAAAATTAACGTTTTGGCCAGAGCTTTTATCTATAATTGACATAATATTAAACCTTCATTTTGGTAAAACTTAGCGTATAATGTGCACTTGATTTAAATCGAAACCTTAAGAAATTCATAACAAGCAGAGTGCTATGCCCGACCGCTCCTGGACCATTCCTGATAGCATTAATGACGAGTGTAAAAAATATTTTACACCCGCACTCATTCAAAATGGCCTGCGCTTTTTTAAGCTCTCGCGCGTTTCCATTTCATTTAAAAAAGGATCTCCTGAGACCTATTATATTGTCAGCGGGATCGTCCGGGATGACCGCACACATGAAACCAAGATCGTTTATAAAAAACGCCTCGAAGGTACGCCAGAAGGCCCCCTGTCTTCAAATTGTGATTGCCATCACTGGAAAGAAGGAACTCATTGCCCCCATGTAGTAGCACTTTTTCTCACCTATCATGTTCAGCAGTACATAGAAGCTCAGGGAGAAGGTATCGCAGAATATGAAAACGACAGCAGTCTTCCGCCCATCGTTATTAATTCAAGCTTTGGAGTGAATGTAGCTGAGTACGGCACTATTTTGTCCGGCCCTCACCAGTTGATTGGCGCCCCTGCTGCACCAACATATTCTTCACTGCAATACCTGCTTCATAATAAAAAAGTCGTTCCCTTCCCTATGCCGGACATTTTTAAAGGCCGGCTTCAGATTTATCTTTCTCATGAAGAAAAAATCCGATTTAGATATAAAGGTCCGCAAAGCGACGGAAACAAAGTTTATTCTGAAGTTTCTTTGCTTGAAAATCTTTACTTATTTAACTGGAAAAACGGAACAGTACTCCATCTGCCGGCAGATTTAAAAATTCTCGTTCAACGAATCCGTCTGAATCCCTATTCCTATACAATTAACGACGTACTATCCAATGTTATGGAATTAAATCTTCAATCAATGGTAGAACTATTTATTGAAAATATTCCCCTTGAAGAAATCAGAACAGTCGAGCCAAAATGTCGCATCACTTTAGCACCGGCAGAGAAAAAGGGATTGCTTCATGCCAATCTTGAATTTTTCGATGAAACAGAGTTTTTGGTCAGCCCTCCTGAGTTTTTTTCGCATTTTACTTTTAATCATGGAATATTAAGCCATTTCAAAAAGAAGCAGGATGCCTACGATTTTGTCCTGGCAGTTGCAGACAGTTTGAAAAATGGAAATGAATCCTATAAAAAGTTTATTGTATCAGCTTCAAAAAAAGTAAAGGCTCAGCAACTGGTTACGGAGTTGCAGAAACAAAAGGAAACAATTACCTACGATCAAATGAGTCGGGTGATTTGTCGATATGACAATGTACTGGTGAAAGAACTTTTTCTTTTAATGGTTCAATGTTTTGGTGATCAGTTTTTCAGATATGCTCAAGTGGACAGCGAAACAAAGAAAATAAAATACGATGTCCAGCCAGCCGTTGTCTTCCAGGGACTGACAGATTTTCACCGCCAGGTCACACTTTTTGGAATTGAGATATATTACGATCGTCATGAAATCTCTAAATGGAATTCAAGAATACGATTTGAACGTCGCTCTTCAAGCACGAAATGGTTTGATCTTGAACTCAATATAGACCAGGACGATTTAGCCGTCATTCTGGAAGCCGATCTTGAAAACGGAATGGTCATTACTAAAAAGGGTTTGATTCTTTTAACTAAAGAACAAAAAGATCTGATCCGCTTTATGCAGAAATACACAAAGTATGAAGCAGTGGACACGCAAACTAAAATTGACGGAAGTCAATCATTTAAAAAATTCATACTGCCGTTTAACCGTGCACGTATTTTTGAGCTTTTTGAACTTAGAAAAATCGGTATCGAGGGAGCGCTTACTGAAGAAGAAGTGGCCCTTTGTGAAAAGCTGGCCAACCTGACAGAAATGCCGACCTATGAATTGCCTCGGGAGATCAAAGGAACTTTGCGTCCTTATCAGATAACCGGGTACAACTGGCTGCGCTTTTTATATGAACATAGACTAGGCGCTTGTCTAGCCGATGATATGGGTCTTGGTAAAACTCTGCAGACCATCACTTTCCTGCAAAGTATTTACGAAAGTATTGATAAAGTACTTGTTGTTTGTCCCGTAACGATTCTGTTGAACTGGGAAAAAGAAATTGAGAAGTTCTCTGAAATGAGCATGCATATATATCATGGCGGATCACGAGAGCTTCCTAAAGATAAGAAAATCATTCTTACCTCTTATGGTGTGATGAAAAAAGAATCAGAAGCTGTGTTTGCCAATATCAATTTTGATATTTTGATTCTGGATGAAGTTCAACATCTGAAAAACGTCCGCTCCCTAGGTGCTTTTTCAGCCCGCAAAATTCAAGCTAATTTCCGCATTTGTCTAACTGGTACGCCTGTTGAAAACGATTTGTCGGAATTCTATAACATACTAGATTTATCTATGCCGGGTATTTGGGGTGATTTGCAGTTTGTTCGCGCAGTTTCAAATGCAAAAACGCGTGGGATTGCACGTAGAACAGCAAGTCCGTTTATTTTAAGAAGAACGAAGGCCCAGGTACTTCAGGATCTGCCGCCAAAAATTGAGAACAATGTTTATCTTGAAATGAATGAAGAGGAATTAAAATTCTATCAGCAGAATATCATTGCAATCAGATCTCGCATAACGGGTTCGACTTCAACTGCTAAATATGGTGAGATCCTTCGAGGATTGTTGCAGCTTAGACAAAACTGTTTATGGCAGAATCGGACCTCTGATTTGAATTACAAAAACATTGATTCTACTAAAATTGAATTCCTGATGGAGACACTGGAAACAATTCTGGAAGAGGGCCAGCAGGCTATTATTTTTTCACAGTTCACAACCTATCTCGATATTATCCAGCATTATTTCCGCGAAAAGCACTGGAAATTTTCTCGAATTGACGGCTCTCAGAGTATAAATAAACGCCAGGAGCAGGTTGATCTTTTCCAGAGTCAAAAAAATCCAATCTTCCTTATCTCTCTGAAAGCCGGGGGAGTTGGTTTGAATTTAACAGCGGCGTCCTACGTTTTTATTATGGACCCTTGGTGGAACCCGGCAGTTGAATCGCAGGCGATCGATAGAGCTCATAGAATTGGCCAGAAAAATACTTTAACGGTTTATCGACCGATCATTAAAAATTCAGTTGAAGAAAAAGTTCTTAAACTTCAGGAAGAAAAAAAACAGCTCTTTACAGATCTTCTATCTACCGACGATGACCAGGTTTTCTCCGGCCGCTTGACCATGAAAGACTTCGAAATGCTCTTCTCATAGGTGCCACCTACCCTTTGGTGTCGCAAGTGCAAATAATTATAATTCCCAGTTAATGGGGGCAATCCCTTTGGATTTTAAAAATTCATTACATTGAGAAAAATGTTTGCAGCCAAAAAAGCCGCGATAAGAAGATAGCGGTGAGGGGTGAACTGATTTTAAAATAAAATGCTTTTTAGAATCGACATTTTTAGCTTTTGCGTGAGCCGGGCTTCCCCACAAAATAAAAACAACATTCTCTTTTTTCTCGTTGATCAGGTCGATGACGTGGTCAGTGAATTTGTCCCAACCTAAATTTTTATGCGCCATCGGATTGCCGTCTTCGACTGTTAAAAGTGCGTTTAAAAGAAGCACTCCCTGTTTCGCCCACGCGGCCAAGTGCCCGTGAGGCGGCAGCTTAATTCCCAAATCGCTTTCAACTTCTTTATAGATGTTTGCGAGAGAGGGAGGAATTTTAATATGCGGTTGAACTGAAAAGCAAAGTCCGTGAGCTTGCTCAGGTCCATGGTATGGATCCTGGCCGATGATCACGACTTTTACAGCGTCAAAGGGAGTTAGATTGAAAGCACTGAAGATGTCTGATGGTCTTGGATAAATATTTTTTTCACTATACTCGAATCGAAGCTTTGTTTCGAGTTCGTGCATGTAAGGTTTCGCAAATTCACTTTGGAGTTGCTTCTTCCAGCTGGGATCGAGCAGATAGTCGGGTAAATTTTTGGATAACGTTTCCATGACGGGATTATCTAAAAAGGGGAAGAAATGGTCAAGGGCAAGGCTTAATCGCTAGAACATAAATATTGTGTGGTCTATTTCTGAATCCGGATATGAGTTTGCATATAGATGCCGCCAAACTCTCGTATATTTATTCCATTCTCCCTTTATTTCCAAATCGCAAATAATCTTAGGTTGTATTTTAATACCCGTAGCAGCCCCTTCTATTTTTTCAATAAATAAATCATGCCCAACTTCCGTTGAAAAATAAAACAAACGTTTATCCGAAATGTCATTAAAATCACTGACTACTTTAGATGAACCTCCAATTTTAGCCATTACTCTAATATTTCGAGCTAACTCTACAAGTGCATGCTTAAAACTCTCTTCAATAGTTTTCTCGGCAGCAAATGAGTACAAATACTGTACGCCTTTTTTGTATGACAAAAGTGATATTCGGCAATTATCAATTGGAGCTATAATTTCAAAACGCTGAAGATTTTCAATTGAGCACCTGTGCTCGATAACTGGCAAATTACCTCGCCAAAATTCATGTAGCGCCCATCTCTCATTTGCTTCTTGAATAGCCTTTATTCTGGCTCCATTTGATGTTAGTCCAGGATAAGCAGCCATACCCGTCGTTGTTGGATTTGAATCAAAGCAAAGCCTTTTTGCGTCTGTAGAATCGGCAGCTTCATAAAAAGCCCATCGCTCTAAAGCCTCTGAAATAGCTTTATAAACCGCTATGTTTTTATATGGTGAAGTGCCAGAACCATCGCAATTATTATAAACATCGGATTTAGAAACCCATTCAGGGCGAAGTCGTTCGTTTAAAGAACAGATAACTTCATACAACACTTCTCCCGAGAGCATCTCAGCTTTAAAAAATTCGGCAGAATCAATAATTTTTTTATCTTCAAGAAGATTACGGTAATACCATGGAGCAAAAGTACTCACGATCTATTTCCAAGACAAAAATTGGAAGTCGATTGGATTCATGGCCAAATTAATTCTGGATAAATCAACCTCACTGTTTTTCTTTACCCAAAAGCCTTGTGAGTAATGTCTAATTGGCCAAATCACAGCTTGATCCCATAAATATTCGTTTATTAGTTGCAAATCAACCTCATTATTACCCAAAACCTTTACAATTTCGCCTGAAGTATCGGGAAGTTGAATTCCGTGTTTTGACAAAAACATAAATTTTACATCCTCAATTGGACTATAAATATTTATTCCTGTTCCGAGAAACTGCATTTCAAAAATCCGCTTTTCATCTTGTTCATTATCAGGATAGTTTTCATAGTTTGGTACTGCATGAATTTCATTGCAAAAACTTTCAAATCCAAGCTTATAAATTTCACCTAATTCCTTCTTATCTTTATTCTTTGTGGATTTTAGTGGAGCAAAAAATGGCGGCATAGTAAATTTTTTGCTTTCATAACTGAATACCGGAAGAGAATTGTTATCGGATATTTCACTAATCCCTTTTATGGATAATGGAAAAAAAGATCTAATTGGTTTGTAGCCAGAATTTTCAAGATTTTTATAAAAGAGCGAGCGCAATATCTTTCGGGTGTTTTTAGAAGAGAGTAAGCTTTTGGGGTCATCCCATTTCATGACTTTGACGTATATTATATTAGAATCTTCCATTGTAGATGCATAATGCCAATCGGAATCATCTGTTAGGTAATTAAATCTTTCACGTAATATTATATCATTCTTAAGAACCTCTACAGGGTCTAATGAAAAATTAAAGACTATGTGTTTAATTAATTCTGATGCATTGGCGATAAAATTCAAGTCACTTCTTAGTTCTAACTCGAAGTTATCTTTATCCCATTGCGAGATCTCATATAGGCCAGAAGAAATCGCTTTCTTGTTATCAATCCACTTTCCTTCCGTATCATATTGTGATGAATGCACAATTGAGTAAAGCCCAAAGGATACCTTTTCAAGAAAATCAGGCATAGGCTTAATAAAATTAAACACAATGTGATCATTTATAATCTTAATTCCCTCAATATTGTCATCTAGTGAATTGAGCTTCTTGAAATCTTTCAAATACTCTAAAAATCCCGAATTTGAATCTGTCTTATTCTTAACTAATACGACTCTTTTGAAGCTTTTTAACACTTCCTCTGGGCTAATTTTTTCTCCATTACTAAAAGTCCAGCTTGTGTTTAATTTTAAATCCCAAGTCCTTTTATCGTCTTTATCCATCCACGAAGAAGCAATCTGAGGTGCAATCCTTCCATTTTCATACAATGAAACTAGAGATGCAAAAACAGATCTCATAGTTACATGATGGACACTTAAATCATATTTCAATGGATCGCTTGAACTCGGCTTGAATCTCATCCATACTTTTAAAGGTTTATCTTTTGTGTTTAAAAATTTCATATTATAAAGGCCAGCGCTGACTATCGCCAATAGAAGAAATAATATTATTTTGTAGTTTTTGTTCCACACGTTCTTGAACCTTCATTTTGATTCCCAGTTGCATCTGATGTTTCTGTCACTACTTTTTTAATATTTTGGTCAAATGTAGATGCTTGTCCCTTAAACCCTAAAACTGATAACAGAATCACAATCATAGCACCAAGTGATTTTTTCATACTAGTCTCCAAACAATAAATATTGCGCTAATATAGAGTGAATCCAATTTTAAGCAATGGTTGTTCGCTGACAATGAAAAAAATTCTCATTTCAAGATTCCCAATCCTATTGGCAACTATAACATTACTTATAGTTACCTCCTTCCTGCGGTACAATCTCTACATAAATTCCAAACAGCTCACCAGGGAATTTCTTAACCAAAACTCCAATGAACTCTACTCGATGGACACCCTTAAAGTCTCATCAAGATTAAATTCGTTTTCCAGGGCCCTTAACTGGGTATGCATTGAGGGAGAAGTGAATTCAAAGGTCTTTTTCAGTATGAAGAAGGGCAGTTGTGAAACGGGTCTCTTTCAGCAAAATGTAGAAATAAAAATTCCCGAAGCTAATAATTCCAAAATCTCCTTCACTCTAAAAAGTCCCAAAGATCTGGAGATACTATTCCTCGTTTTTTTTCTTATGCAGATCGCACTCATTGCAACCCTAATCCTGGCCACAAGAAAAGCTGAAGAAGACAAAATGAAAACTGAGCGTGAGATCAGCAAGCTTTCAAGAAAAATGTTTCACGACATAAGATCTCCTCTGGCAGCACTGAACACAATCTCTGACTCCACTCGTTTTGACAGCAAAGCCGAACATGATATTTTTAAAACTTCCATCTCCCGAATAAATGAAATAGCCAACACTCTCCTCCAGCGAACAAAAAACAATCCCATACTTCTCCCTTTATATGGAAGTCTTGAAACAACTGTATTAGAAATTATTGAGGAGAAAAAAAGAGAATACTCCAACTTAACAATCAATTACGAAAAACACTCTACGGCACTGGCCTTTTTCGAACCATCCGAATTGAAAAGAGTTCTCTCAAACTTAATCAACAACTCGGTTGAAGCAGCTCAAAACGAACCCATAATTTTCATCTCAATCCAGCAGCACGCTAACCAAATAGACCTCATGATTTCAGATAATGGTTCAGGAATACCTCAAAAAATTATTACGCAAATTGGAGCATCAGAAGTAACAACAAAAAAAGCCGGCAACGGTATCGGGCTTAAAGATGCATTTGAATCAATGAGTGAATGGGGAGGTCAATTAAGTATTATTGAAACTTCCAAACGAGGAACCCAACTAAAATTAACCTTTTCCATTAAAGATGAAAATAAATTCTATATACTGATAGATGATGATTCATTAACCAGAATTACCTGGGAGAATAGAGCGAAAAAAGCCGGTGTGGAGTTAAGAACCTTTGAAGGGCCAGAAGATTTTTTCGCTCACAAAGACAAGTTCCCCAAAAATTCTATTCTCTATATTGATTCGGAATTAGGTAAAACCAAAGGAGAGGTTTTAGCGTTCGAGCTTCATAATGAAGGATTTAATAATATTTCGCTTACAACGGGACATAGTGCTGAAAATTTTAAAACACTCAAATTTCTCAAGTCAGTTATCTCTAAAGACGCTCCGTTTTAACTCTTTGCAGTTTCGCCCCCTAGAGGGATAAGTGACAATTTTTTAAGTAAACTTTTACACTAAAAGTCTTTACACCTAGGTCCTATAAGTATTATTTTAATGTAACGCACCAAAAGGAGACCATTTTTTGAGTGAAAATAATAGTTCGCTAGATTATATTTCGCATGAGTTTAATAAGAGATTAAACGAGCAATACAAAAATAAGAGCATGCAGGCAATTAAAAGTTCCACAAGTGTTGATCCCACAGGTGTTCTGCTGAATCTATATCTTCCGTTTGTATTTAGCGAATATTTCCAGACTCAAAGAATTGAAACCATGCTCGATGTTGGATGCTCAGTTGGATTTATTTCAAATACTATTTCTACGTTTGTTGATCAGCTTTACGCATTTGACTTATCCCCTGAGGCTATCAAAATCGCGAAAGAAAATGCCGCCAAGACAAATTCTAATGTCCATTATTTTACCGCTAATGCTTTAGAGCCCCTAACTTCACCCGTCATAAAAGATCTTAAATTTGATTTTATTATTATATTGAATCTTCATCCCTTTAACAGGAATGTATTCTCCAGTAATCATGAAGCTACTGTAGTCCAGGCTGAAGCAATTAATCAATATTGTGCACTTTTAAATGAAAACGGTATTCTTTATATTTCTCATACTGACGGTAAGAAGCAAACTTTGAACATTCAAGAAAAGGATCTTCCTCAAGGTGCCAAGCTGCTTGCCGGGAGAATGAACGCTCGATTAGTAATGCTGCTCTCTCAGGTTTTAAAGCGAAAAATGGGCATTATTTTAATACTTTCAAAAATACTTTCACCACTATTTAATTTAGTAGCCCCAAAGGTCGATTTATGGGTCATTCAAAAGACTCAAAAATAATATGGCCGCAGACTTCTATTCTGCCTTTATGATTTTGAAATTCACCTGCGTCAGCGCATATACAGCCATTACAAAGAAGAGATTGATTCCTAATGAAATGGTTGACTGGGTTAACCCACCGGCAATAAACGTTACTATAAATGGCAGTCCAATTTTTCCTACAATATCATTTCTTTGATACATTTCGTAAAACCAAAATCCAAGCCATAATATATATGAAATAAAGCCTAGCGCTCCTGTATCTGCTAATATTTCAAAAAAATTATTGTGAGCATGACCCAAGAACTCTGGTGCTGGTAAATTATGTCTATACTTAATTTCACTGCATACTTTTTCAAAATTTAGATATCCAACGCCCAAGACAGGTCGTTCTTTAAAGGCTGCAACTGCACCATACCACTGGCCCAAGCGTGATACATCTTTATCTTCTCGATACATGGCCCGGCCAGCGGTGAAGTATGCAATTGTTCCAGCTAGAGCAATGACTGAAACGGCTACGACAAATAGTTTTTTATTTTGTTTAAAGTAAAAGAATGGTATTCCTGCCAAAAGTCCAATCCAAGCTCCTCGTGTATATGATGTATAAATACCCCATAGCGAAATCAAAAAAATTGATAATAAAAAAGTACTACTAATATAATTATTAATACTTTTTCTATAAACGACCAGACCGTACAAAATTATCGTAGCGTACGCCATATTATGTGCATAATTCAAAACCATTCCAAATGTGCCTGGATTTCGACTTAAATTCAACACTTTCCAATGAGGGATATTAAATCCAAAATATATGTTTATAAATCCAACTATCGTGGCAATTGCCGTAGCCAGACAAAAAGCAGAAAGAAGAAATTTTATTTTTTTTTCGTCTGCAAAAGAACTCTTAAAGAAGTACGTGAAAGGTGCAATTGAGAAGATACCAATAATGAAATACTTCGATTTCATTATTGGTTTATAACCATCAACCATAATATCCTGATTCACAATCACAGAAAATATAATGGAGATAGTTAGTGCAACAAGGGCCCAAGTGCTCTTATTCCAACATCTAAAGTTTGTTTTTGAAATCATTGCCACTAAAGGGATTATCAAAAAAATATGCGAGAGTGACAGTAGCGTTATTGACGTCAATAAGCCTAGAGCTAAAACAAGGAGAGATGCAAAGGTCAAATAAATCATATCGAAAGCACCATTAATTAGAAATCTGATTATCAGTTTCAGAATTAGTCTTTAATCTGAAATGTGTAAACTCTGGAACTAACTCTTTTAATAAGTAGATGATTGCTTCAGGCTCAGCTGATTCTAAAATCAATAAACGATTAAGTTTTACTTCAAAATTAGTTTCCAAAACTCTAAAGAGTGCTTTTCTGATTTTTCCGTGATGAGTGAATTCATAATTTTCCTTATCACTGAACAATTCTTCAAACAACTTTTCTCCTGGTCGGAGCCCCGAGAAAATAATCTTTATATCACGATCCAAAGTCATTCCTGCAAGTCTTATCATCTCTTTGGCCAGGTCTACTATCTTAACTGGCTCCCCCATGTCTAAAACAAAAATCTCCCCGCCTTCCCCCATAGATCCAGCCTGTAATACAAGCTGGCAAGCCTCCGGAATAGACATAAAATAGCGAGTCATGTCGGGATGAGTAACGGTAACATCTCGACGTTCTTCAATCTGTTTTCTAAAAAGTGGGATAACACTCCCATTGCTGCCTAATACATTTCCAAAACGAACAGACATGAATTTAGTAATGTGGCCCTCAGACTTACTCTTATTCGAGAGTCTTGTAATAACCATTTCGGCAATTCGTTTGGAAGCTCCCATGACATTCGTAGGATTTACTGCTTTGTCGGTAGAAATCAATATAAACTTCTCTGCATTGAATTTAAGCGCAGCCTCACCTATTATTTTTGTCCCTTTAATGTTTGTCTCAATTGCCTCGGAAGGATTGTACTCCATCATGGGAACATGCTTGTAAGCAGCCGCATGAAAAACAATCTGTGGATTATATAATTCAAAAAGAGCTTCGACTTTTTGTACATTGCGAACATCCACAATTTTAGGATAAAAAGCAGTATCGGGATAAGCTTCTTTAAAGCGCATCTCGAGCTCATACATAAAGAGTTCGCAATAATCTGCCATGATGATAAGTCGTGGATTGAATTTCACAATCTGAAAACAAAGTTCACTTCCAATAGAGCCTCCCGCTCCTGTGACTAAAATAACCTTGTCCTTGATCATATAATTCAAATGCTCGGTATCAAGCTGTACCTGCTCACGCCCCAAAAGATCTTCAATTTTTAAATTTCTAAGTAAAGATAGCTCTACTTGCCCGGACAGCAATTGGTCCATTTTGGGTAAAATTTTAATTTCAGTATTTGTTTCTTTGCAAAAGCCTACAATTTTTTTAACCTCTTCACCTGAAGCTGAAGGTATCGCAATAAATATTTTATCGATTCCGTATTCACTTACTAGTCCAGGAATTAGAGCCACATCACCCATTACTTTTATATTGTGAATTAAAGCATTCTTTTTAAAGCGATCGTCATCAACAAATCCTACGACCTTCAGTCGCATCGCGGGGGTTGCAAAAATATCGCGTGCAAGTTTCTCCCCAGCTCTGCCAGCACCAACAATTAAAACATTCTTAATATCTTCGTTGCCCGCAAGTAAATCGCGCATAGCTGTCATGTCTTTCAGGAATCTGTAAAAAAAACGCCCGCCTCCAAGGCCTACGACTAAAACTAAAAACTGAATAACAAACATCGACCGCGGTACACCTTCCATACGGTTTAGAAAAAAACAGGCTAAGGCAGAAGTTAAAATACCAATAGCGCTGGCCTTTATAACTCTTAAGAGGTCATGAGTGCTGCTGAAACGCCATACGCCCCGATAGAGACCATGGTAAAAAAAACTAAAAATAAGTATGGCTTCAGACAAAATAAAAAATTGGCCCAATGAAACGATCGGGTAAGTATAAAAATTAAAGGTATCCAGTCTTAGTGCTAACGCTAGCCAGAAGGAAAAGGCTGCCACCAGGCTGTCATAAATAAATGCGGAAAAGATCCTGGGATTTCGTAAAGTTCGAAGCATATTGTTCATTGCAGGCGTCCGTAAAAAATAGTGTCTTTCATTGAAGGTTTATTCTATAATCACAATAAATTTATGTCATCTCAATACTTTTTTTCAATTCAAAGATTTATCAAGCGTGTACTTGATGTTTTCGTGGCGGCGAGCTTACTGATACTCTTGCTCCCTGTTTTTCTCACACTGTGCGTTTTAATTGCCGTGCAAATGGGAAGACCTATCTTTTTCTTCCAGGTAAGACCGGGAAAAAATGGTAAACTATTTAGCATTATTAAATTTAGAACTATGCTGAGCCAGCCCAAGGATCACCATCTGGAAGATTTTGAAAGATTTACTCCATTGGGTCTTGTGATGCGCAACCTTTCACTTGATGAGATCCCCCAATTATACAATGTTCTAAAAGGGGACTTGAGCCTTGTGGGGCCCAGGCCCTTGCTTGTCGAATACCTGCCGCTTTATAGCAAGCGACAGCAGTTGCGTCACAAAGTGCCCCCTGGCATTACAGGGTGGGCGCAAATAAATGGAAGGAATTCCATTTCTTGGGAAGAGAAATTCGAATATGATATCTGGTATGTAGAAAACTGGTCTCTTTTGTTGGATTTAAAAATCCTCTGCATGACTTTTTTTAAAGTTATCAGAAGAGATGGTGTGAATTCTGCCAACGATGTTACCATGAAAAAATTTACAGGAACTCAATAAATGACATTTAAACGTTTTGATTCAAGAGTTCTTCTGTCACCACCTCACATGGGTGGCGAAGAGAAAAAATTTATCGACCGCGCTTTCACGGAAAATTGGATAGTCCCACTCGGACCGAATGTTGCTGAATTCGAAAAAAATATGATCCGTTATCTCGAAAAAGAAAATTTGTACGCGGTTGCCATGACTTCCGGAACAGCTGCCATACATATCGCTTTAAAGTTACTAAATGTGCAACCTGGTGAAGAAATTTTTTGCTCCAGTGCAACGTTTATTGCCACTGCGAATCCGATTCTCTATGAAAAAGCTGTTCCTGTGTTTGTTGATTCCGAAATGAAAACCTGGAATATTTGTCCTGAATCACTTTTAAAAGCGATTGAAGCCAAAAAAAGGACGGGTAAAATTCCTCGCATACTCATCAGCGTAGACCTTTTTGGAATGAGTGCGGAATATGAGCAAATTGAGGCCATCTGCAAACAATACAATATCCAGATCATTGAAGACTCTGCAGAAGCTCTTGGTTCATCTTACAAAGGTAAAAAGTGCGGCACTTTCGGAAAGTATGGAATCCTTTCGTTTAATGGAAACAAGATCATTACAACTTCCGGCGGAGGAATGCTGCTTTTGCATTCAAAAGAAGAAGCGGAAAAAGCCGTTTTTTTAATCACGCAGGCTAGAGACAACGCTCCTTACTACCTTCACTCTGAAATTGGTTACAACTATCGTTTAAGTAATATTTGCGCGGGTATTGGGATAGGTCAGTTAAATGTACTCGATCAAAGAGTTAAAAGCCGCAGGGCTAATTTTGCTCATTATCAGGAGGCTTTAAAATCTACTCCTCTTTCGTTCACTGATGATCCTCAAGATTTTTTCTCCAATCATTGGTTAACGACGGCACTAATTGATCCTAAATCAAATAAAAGACCGACAGACTTAATCAATTTGCTTGAAAGCTATAATATTGAAGTAAGACATGTATGGAAACCTTTACATACTCAGCCAGTATTTAAAGATAACGAATTTTTCACTGTTCATGCTAAACCAATCGCTGAGAGAATTTTTAATGAGGGGATATGTTTACCATCGGGCACGAAGCTTGATCCGGAAACACTAAACGCTATATGCCAGATTATTAAGAGTGCTTTTTAAGCAGTCTTAAATATTCCTGCCATTGAAGGTTTGCAAGATAAACAGAATCAAAATCAGCGCGGGCCCGAACTTTCGCATTTTTTCCCAATAATTCTCTTTTGCCCTTGTCTGCTGCCAGCGTGAGAATAGCCTTTTTAAGTTCTTCAATATTTTTCAATTCTACCAATAAACCAGTAAGTCCTTCGGCGATTGAATCGACCAGGCCAGGAATGCGAGTGCCGATAGAAGGAAGTCCACAGGCCGCGGCTTCAAGAACCACAGTTCCAAACCCTTCACGATAACTTGGTAGACAAAACATATTACAGCCCGAAAAAAATTTTTCCGGATCTGGCCGGAAGCCCAGAAAGTGAATAGAGGAATCTGTTTGAATGATGCCCAGAATTTCAGAGGATATCGAGTCAAGTTCTGCTTCAAATGGCCCCACAATGATCAGGTGAATGTCCTTGTTTAGCTCGCGTGCCAGAATGTGCGCCTTAACCAGTTCCTCAACTCCCTTATCACGAGTCACTCTTCCTATAAAAAGTACCAGAATCGAGTCTGTTGAAATTTTTAATTCGCTGAGAATTTGCTCCCGCGCTGAGGGATACTTCTCATTATTAAAACGCTCACAATCAATTCCACCATATGATCCCTTATGAAGACACTGAACTTGATTGCCTTTTGCAACTCCTTCCATTTTTAAAAATTCAATTTGAGAGGGACTATCGGCATAACATTGCTTATTTAAAAATATAACGAGCTTATCCAAAAATTTAAGCAATCTGCGAAAACCCCCACGAACCGTGGCCCATCGTTGTCCGGTGAATGTATGAATGCGTATTGTGTCTGGTGAAAAAATTCCTGCTATCGCCACCAAAAGACCTGCCTTAGGAGTAGACGAGTGAATAATATCAAATTTATTTTGGCGAAAAAATTTAATTAAATTCCAAAGAGATTTTAAATCCTTCAGCAGATTGATTTCCCGGCTTATCTCAATGGGAACAATGTCCAACCCTGTTTCATTTTTAATGACATCACGATAGCTTCCTTCAGAAGAAACCAGAACAACTTCAACTTCCTTTGTTTTCAGAAATTTTAAAAAAGCCTTTATATGAACAAAAGCTATCGGAACAGTCACAACTCTGGCAATTTTTATTTTCTTCAAGCAATTAAACCCAATAATAAACCAGTCATCAGTGTCCATATCGAACTAAGTATAATGACATCACTTTTCTTTATTCCAATGTCTTTTTTAAGCATAATGATCAATGCAGTAATCATAGTACAAAGCAATGCCATGTATGGAGCAATTAATATAGAAAGCATTCCATAATGATTTTTTAAAAGTAAGTTCAAAGAAAAATCCAGGACAAGTGCCAGGACAGAGAAGATGCTTAGAACTTTAAATTCGGAATAAATAGTCAGCCATTTAAAACAGATGACCATCGTAATTAAGAACGGGATCTGAAAAACTCCGATTCTTAAAAAGCGGACAAAATTAGCTGCTTGATCGGCTGTAATTTTAGAAGATGAAAAGAAAATATGAGAAATTAAGCCAGAACTTAAATAAATGGCGGCGATTGCGATTATTCCAAAAAGAGTCAACAGGTATAAAAAAGTTTTGTTTTCACGATGAAATCTATCTTTGTCTCCCAGAAAAAGCCTGGAGAAATAAGGCATAAGAACAGAAGAGAAGGTATTGTTAAATAAATTGGTGAAAAAACTAATAAGTTTATTAGTGAGTATGATAAGCGAAGCTGTCCCTTCATTGAAATGAGTTCCAAAGGAAGCACTGATGGCATTGAAGCCATAAAAACATAAATTCACCAGATTCTGTGATCCATATTGAAAAATCTGGGAATGATTTATCTTGATAAGTTTGAAATTTTTGTAGCTGTAGTGGTTTCTACTTTTAAAAACAAGAAAGATAACAACTGAAAGAAAGTTTAATATCTGTCCGGTAATCATTCCGTTAATAAAACTAATTTCACCGCTCCCCCCCCCAAAAAACCTGACAAAACCGATCGAGACAATCGGTACAAACAAAGCGGCTGAAGATGTAAAAATATACTGACCGATTGAATTTAAAAAAATATTTGTGGAGATGGTTAGTCCTCCGAAAAAAATAATCGGAAGTGATCTCACAATATATTGAGCCACTTGCAAGCGATTCTCACTTGAAAAGCCGGAGGCAAGCAAACTAGAAAGGAAATCCCTGAAAAAATAAAAACTCAGGGTTATACCAAACGAGGCTACTGCAACATAAATTAAAACATTAAGATAAAGATGCAAAATGTTTTTATTCTGAACGAGCCGAGCCTGATACTTGGGAATAAGGAGGTCGCTTAAAGGCTGAAAAAGGAAATTTGCTGCAAGTGAAGGAACCATGATTCCAAGATAAACGGCGTCCATACGGCTGCTGAGTCCGAAAAAACGTGAAGCAAAAATATCTCTCAAAAAGAAAAGAGCAAAGGTCAGTGTATTGATACACAATACAATGGATCCTCTCAGTGTCTTTTGACCTAAGGCTGATTTTATCTTCACTTAAAAAACCGATCTCCAATTTTTCTCATATTTATATTAGTCGCTATTCCACCTCGATTCACATAAAGAGAATTTTCTTTTGCGTCCCTGATCACACAAGCTCCCATTCCAATGATAGTATTTGAACCTATATGCAGGCTGTGTTTAATTGAGGCATTCATTCCGATCATACTCATTTCCTCTATCTTCACATTACCTCCCATGACGACTCCAGGAGATATGAAAACAAAATCGCCCAATATGCAATCATGCTCAATTACAGCACTAGTGTTAACAACTAAATGGCATCCCAGAGAAGCGGAAGAGTTAATCACCACCTGAGGCATGACGACTGTGCCGTTACCAATTTTCACATGGCGTCCCACCACAGCAGAAGGATGGATAGTGGTTACGAACTCAAATTGACTGTTCTTCAACACTATTTCTTTTGCCAGATTTTGCCTGTCGAAGTTATCTCCAATACTCACAATTCCCTTTCCAATTTTTAATGCATCCTCAAACGAAACAATTTTGTATACATCGTTCCAATAATCACCGGGTGCCAACTTTGCATCATACAGACCAACGATTTCATATTTTCCTTCAGCCAGGACAATGTCAGCTATGACCTTGGCGTGACCTCCACCACCGAATAAGACTATCGCTGTTTTCATGCAGTCACCTTTTCAGAAGACCCCGGAGAAAGATGATCCCAAAGGCCGAGTAATTTTTGTGCCATAATCCAATTATAATCGTATTTAAAAATGGCAGTTCTTTTTATTTTTACCAAATCGGTATCGCGGTTTATTCCTGAATCACTGGTGGCAATTCGTTTAAAACCCAATCCATGAGCATAATAAACCATTTCCTCTGTATATTTGCCGTGTGGAAAAGACATGCTCGTCACTGCTCTGCCCGAAACATATTCCAGCTCCGACTTACTTAATTTAATTTCTTCCATCCATTCTTCTCTTTTCAGAGTGGTGAGAGGGCGATGAGTTTTTCCATGGCAGCCGATTTCCACGTGGGGCATTGAAGCTAATTCTTTTACCTGCGCAGTGGTTAAGTAATTTTTCAGTCCTATGAAATCAGAGACGATAAATATAGTGAGTGGAATATGATCTTTAGCCAGTTTATTGGCCACTTCAAAATTATCAGCATAGCCATCGTCAAATGTAACAACCACAGTTTTTTTGTCCATCTGCCAATCATCCGACATTTTTTTAAATTCAAAGCCTTCTTTTTGTATGAGCTTTAAGTGATCTGCAAACACCGGCCATTTTAGTGAATATAAATCATGAATTCGAGAAGTGCCAAAATCAATGGAGTGATACATCAACACTCTGATGCCTGAGATGTATTTTGTGCGCCCCACTTTAGTTAAGCCCATGCATGATTTTAATAAATGTTTAAAATAAAAAAGCATTAATTTAAAGCCTTCATGAGCTGAGCAGCTAATGCCAGCTCGTCTTTATTTCTTAATTCTATGGATGACAAAGGATTATGAACTTCAAAAAGTTTCACGTTGCCACTCATAATATTGCCTTTTAAAATTTTTCCAGGATAAGTCGCTATTCCCAGACCTTTAATGCCGATCCATAGAGGATCTTTAAATTTTCTGGGAACAAACCCATCGAGCAGCATTTCAAAATGTTTGTCTTCTTTTTTCCATGCTGAACCAAACTCTGCTTTTACCGGAATAACAGAATCATGGCCTTCATCTACCAGAGTCTTGATCATATCATCTATGAGGCTGGCTTCTCTTAAAGGAAATGTAATTTCCATCGGCACAATGATATCTGGAACAATTTTTAACTTTTCCATTTTGATTATAGCATCCTGATAGACCGTCATTAAATCGACAAATTCTTTTGAAAGAGAAGCGTCTCTTTCAATAACAGTCTCTATCCCCAGAGACCTTGCCAGTTCGGCGTATTCCTTAGAATCTGTTGTAACGACTATGGAGTTCACACGCTTGCTTTTTTTCAAATAGTCGATGGTATGCTTTAAAAGAGGTACGCCATCTACTTTTAAAATTTCTCCTTTAACCGGAATCAAGGCTGTTACTTTTAAATTTTCCTTCATATCCAGAGTATTGAGCTGTCCGTCTTCACGGTAAAGTCCCTCAATAATTCGTACAACATTTTTACATCTTTCAGCATTTTGATTCTGATGAACTCCATGCCAGTGATACACGCTAGCTTCCGGTTCATAAACTATACAGTAGCCAAGTTTTAATATTTCTCTTGCCCAAAGACGGTCTTCAATATTTAAAATCTCTTCATCAAATGGAATTTTTTCCCATAGATCACGACGAAGCATGCTATTTGCATTGTGAAAAAAGCTATCTTTCCATTGCACTTTCTTATCCAAACCAAAAATAGTCAGCAAATCTCTTTTATCAAAATCAGTCGTGAACGACATTGGCTCCTGTCTTCCGTAAACAGCTGCTACCTTATCAGTATCGAATGCCTTTAATAAATTACCAAGCCAGTGTTCATTGGTAGGAATACAGTGAGCAGAAATACAGACCAGGTATTCCCCTTTGGATTCACGGATACCAAGATTTAAAGAATAGCCTGGCTTAAATTCTTTAAGATTTACAACCTTCACCGGATACTGACGAGCCTTGCTGACTGTCAGGTCAGTGCTATTGTTATCCACCAGAATGATTTCAAAGTTTTTGTAATTCTGGGCCATGATGGCATCCAGACATGCACCGATCCATTTTTCTTCGTTATAAGATCGCAGTATGATCGAAATCAAAGGATTTTTATTTTTCATAAACTACTCTTTCGCCTCAGTATCGTATTTAAGGGAAAACTCTCCCCGTTCGGCATTCTCTAAAATTAGCTGACAAATTTCAAAATCTCTTTGTGTCTTTACTATAATTCCTGAAAGCTTATCTACATTGTACGTGCCAAATTTTCCGCACATCATGGCTACGCCTCTGTCTTTATAATCTTTCAAAAAAGAATTATTCTTCCACATCATAACGGAATAAACAAAGCGCTCAATTGGCTTTAAATCCTGGGTTTGAGCAAACTGGTCATCAAAAGAAAAATTAAGAGGCTTTCCGTCATAGAGACAATGAACCTTTTCTTCTATCGTCGTAATTAGACTATCCAGATTCTCATTCAGGAAATGCTGGACTATATTTTTAATTTCTTCCCCCGATTGCAAAGGAGAGACTGAATTGACCCACGCTGTGTGGGTGCATGAATTATTTTGCATAAAATTGGCAACGACATCGTCTGACTTTGCCTGAGAATTTCCCAGTTCAAATTCGCGCAGATAAAAATCTACGCCATAACGTTTGGCCACATTATCAAAGGCTTCGTCTTCAGAGTTGATTACAATCCTATCAAAAATTTCAGCCTTTTTTGCAGCCTCTACTGCATAATAAATCATTGGCTTGCCGTTTATCAGGGCAAGGTTTTTCTTCTTAAATCTCGTACTTCCCATTCGTGCCGGGATCATGGCCACAATTTTGTTTTCCATTACAACTCTATTTTTATCCAATCAAAGTTTTGCTTCAAGCTTCTGTTGGCTGCTTCGATAATTCTGGTAGGAATTAGTGAATCACTAAAAGTTGGTCTCACTCCCTCGAAGTCCTTCCATGTTCTTTTGTTATTTATAATTTCACCGAAATCTTTCAAGAAAGTATGAATTGAATCAACTCCGTATCCTTGAATTTCTTTTTTGCCATCTTCCTTTAAATAAAACTGGCAGAAATCAGGATTTGGTTCTTCAACCTGAGCGCCGTCATTAACCATCATCAATCCGCGATATTTTTGATCGGATTCAACTCTGCCCTTTGTGCCAATAACTTTAATTCTTTGATCTGACATCGCAGTTGTTGATTCAGGATCAATCCAGTTCGTATGGTGATAGCTGAAAAAACTTTTTCCATTTTCTCCCATCCACTCAATTGAACATTGTACGGAATCAAAGGCACTTATTTTTTGATCTTTAAGGAAGCCATTTTGCCCAGTTGCCATGACTCTGATCGGCTTAGCTTTGGTGCAAAAATAAATTATATCGACGTAATGAATCCCCAGATATTGAAAGACATTCGTCTTCTCTACCCAATTTTTAAATATCTTTGTAGGAATGATTTTTCGCTGTGAGTATTCAACAATAAAGTAAAGTGGATCGCCGATTCGTCCTTCAACAATAGCTTCTTTGAGTTTTAAATTGGCACGATCAAAACGTTTGTGAAATTCAACCATTCCATACACGTCGTACCTAACCTGAGCCTCGATAAGCTGCTCCACTTCCAAAACTGTTGGGGCCAGAGGTTTAACAACAAGAAGATGAAATCCCTCTTTCATCAATTTTTTTGCAATTTCAGTGTGTGTATCATCAGGGGTGGCGATTATGGCACAGCGTGGATGAGATATTTTGTCGATAGCTTCATCCAGCCCTGGAAAGATCGTTACCGAAACAGTTGTTCCCATCAGGGCATTGGCTTCTTTTGCTTTGGTCTTTACAATTTCTACTCCATTAACCGAATGAGCAGCAACATAAATTTCATCGATTAATTGATTGGCATTGGCTTTAAAAAGCGCAGGTAAAACAGTACCAACGCCAGTCGTTCCTCGCCCACAAACATACATCCCTGCACCAACTACTAAAACATTTGCTTTCTTCATTTTTCAAAGCTCACGTTAAATTGTTTCGATAATTCCATAAAACCTTCATAGGTAGCCTGGTCAAGCGGTATTCCATTTTCCATGCGATCCTTGGCTACAAGAATTTCCTTATCCCCTGGCAGTATCACTTTTTCAGCTCCTTTTGCAGGGCTTGCGTGTACGTCATTCGTCATTGTTGTGAGTCTTGAAGTAAATTCATCATGAGTGACACAGCCATCAACCCGCATAACAATGTAGAACTGTCCGAGAGCTCTTCCCTGTTCCATAGGGGCCTTAAACATTGAAAGAATGTTTGTACCGTACGGTGCCCCGGTAAATATCGAACAGAGAACTTCTACCATCGAAGAAAGGGCATAGCCTTTGTGTTCTCCAATGGGAAGAATGCATCTTGCCTGATTGGAATCCACGGTTGGATTACCAAATTCATCGGCAACTAAATTTTCTTCGAGTGGAATTCCTTCAGTGCGGGAAAGGACAACTCTATTCCATGGAATTTTAGTTGTAGCCATATCTACACAAAAAGGCTCCATGTCTTTTCTTGGAGCTGCAAAGCAGACGGGATTTGTTCCAAAAAATGGTTTTGTTCCGTTGTGAGAAAGCATCAAGCTGTCTGCGTGTGTAAATGCGAAGGCCATAAAACCTTTTCTTGCTGCTCTTAGTGCAAATGAAGCCATGGCACCGGGATGAGAAGAATTATGAACACCAACGACACAAACTCCTAAACTTTCAGCGATCGACATTGCGTGGTCAATGGCCTTAAAACCAGCGGCATGTCCATAGGCATTGTCCGCATCCATGTTCTGCATGGCTGGAAATTTCGAAGTGAATTTAAAATTTGGGCGTGGATTTTTTCTTCCAGTTGCTGCAGATTTTACATAATGTTGCAACAGTCTTACACCGTGTGAATCCACTCCGCGTAAGGAAGTCTCAAGAAGTCCTGTTGATACAGCCATGACTGAATAATCATCAAGTCCAGCTTTAGTTAAAACTTCAACAACAAATTTTTCCAGTTTATAAAAATTAATTTTATTTTTATTATTACTTTGCAATGGCATCTCTCACTTTAACCAGGATTGAATAAATTTTTCTTTTAATTGATGTGTTCCATTTTCTCTCTACATCATAGAGATATTTCAAACCTTCAGTCCTTACGATTGGACCGTCTTTAATATTCTTTGATTTTTTAAAAACACCTCTGACAAATTCATCGCATTTAAGGCATTCAAACCCGGCCTTTTCCATTATGGCAACCAGGGTAGCCCTTTCGAAGCACTGCAGATGCTCAAATTGCATATAGGGCAAAACTCCTGCTTTCCAGTTGACCCATTGAAAGTGTCGAATTCCGGGAACTTCGACGAAGACATGCCCATCTTCATTTAAATTTTTCTGAAGTGCTTTCAGAAAGCTAAGAGGATCGATAAGGTGCTCAAGAAAATGTGACAGCACAACAACATCGATTTTCTCGTTTTTAAGAAAATCAAAACAGTCGCTGCTTCTCAAATCTAATCCAAATTTTCTTCCTACATTCAAAGAATCTTCATCAAGATCAAAACCAGTGACTGAAAATCCGTTCTTAAAGAAAGGATATAGATTGGCGCCGTCATTGCATCCGATTTCGATTACTGATTTTTTGCCTTGAATATGTTCGCTTAAAAAATTGAACCTATCCTGCGCAAAAGATCCTGCCCTCTTTAGAAATAATTTTTCTCTGCTTTCAGCCGAGCTGATATCAATGCCTCTTATCCGGGTTGAATAATTTCTATAATTTGTTGAAAGACATTCTTCCTTCAAATGTTTATATGAAAAAACAAAACCGCATTCTTCACAGTCTCCGATATAACAAGGAATTCCTTTATAATCTTTTACTGCAAGTTGCTTAAACTTAGTATTCTCATGATAACAAAGAGGACATCTCGTTCTAAGAGTCATCCCCCCTTCGAACAAATTTAAAAAATCATTCTTAGCTGAATTCAAAGACTGTACTTCAAGAGAATATGGCTGATTAAAGCATCGATTTGATGGAAAATAGTCTTGAATGGTTAATTCTGTCATTTTAACCAAGCGCACTTGCCAGAACGTCCACCACCACATCTATCTGTTCCTTTTTTAAGGTTGGATAAAGCGGCAAGGTGATAACTCGCGAGGAAATCTCATTGGCTTTTTTAACTTCGTTTTTTAACACTTTTGAATAATACGAAAAATCTTTCATTGCAGGGTAATGAATACTTGCCTGAATTCCCTTTTCTTTAAGTTTTTCCATAATTTTTGGGCGGTCTGCGCCCACAGGAAGCATCACTGGAAAAATGTGATAAGAAGAAACGGATGCTTTAGAAATCTTTTTAAATGGGACAGTAATGCCAGGAACGACGGCAGCCAGCTTCTGCTGATAGTGCTCCACAAGCTCACTTCTCAATTTATTTGCATGATCTAATTTGGATAACTGTACAAGACCAAGAGCGGATTTAATTTCATCCCCTCTGTAATTGAGCCCCGGCTGAATGACATCGTAAGAAATTGTTTTACCCTGATGACGATCTATGGTCATCGAAGTCATTCCATGTGATCTTAAGAGTTTTGCCTGCTCATAGAAGTGTGGATTTTTCGTAACAAACATTCCACCTTCACCTGTCGAAAGATTTTTGTTTGAGAAGAAACTAAAGCACGACATATCTCCAAATGTGCCACATTTTTGACCATCATAAGATCCGCCAATGGCGTGCGCGACATCTTCAATCAGAATCAAATTATGTTTTTTACAAAGTACAACCAGCTCTTTAATTGTCTCAATAGGGTAACCGGCGTAATGAACTGCTATAACTGCTTTCGTTTTCGGTGTGATCAGAGTCTCTAGATGGGCAATGTCCATGTTCCAGTCTTCATTTGATGCAACATCACAAAGAATAGGAGTGGCCTTCATAATTTTTACAACGTTAGCATCTGCAACAAAAGTAAGGGATGGAATAATGACCTCATCACCTTCTTTAACGTCGGCGATCATGAGAGACATATGAAGTGCTGCAGTACAATTTGAAACTGCGGTCGAGTAAACTTCTTTACCTAAATAATTTGAAAATTGAGTTTCGAACTCTTTCGTTTTTTCGCCGCTCGATAGCCATTTACTTTCAAGAACTTCCAGAACGGCATTTCGTTCAGCATGGTCATAATTTAAATCAAATAAAGGAATTTTCCACATAGGCTTGTCTCTAGTAGTAGTTATTTATATTAAGATGCTAGTACACTTATTTTAAATCGCCAATTTTCCTATCTATAATATACAAAGGCCTCTTTTTCGTCTCAAGAAAAATCCTGCCGATATATTCTCCAATGATTCCCAGGGAAAGCAGCTGGAGCCCCCCAAGTAAAATAATGAAAGATATTACGGTTGGCCATCCAACAGCATCATTATTTCTAAAGAAGGATGTCGATATGATTAAATACAATAAATAAAAAAGACTACTGAACGAAATTGCCAGACCAAACATAGAAATAAAACGCAGTGGTTTCGTCGTAAATGAAAGTAGCGAGTTAATGGCTAAATTCATCAACGAGAAAAAATTGTAATTAGTCTCTCCTTCAAGTCGTTCGCCGGAAGTCACTTTAACGGTTGAAGTTGGAAAACCTATTAGACTTGTCAAACCTGTAAGCGATGGATCGATTTCTCCATATCTTCTGACATTGTCCACCGTTCTTCGGCTCATTATCCTGAACATGTTCGTATTGTGATCAAGCTTTCGATCAGAGAGCAGCTTCATGATGAAAACAAATATTTTTGAAGCCACATTTCTGAAAACACTGTCATCTTTACTGTCTTTTACAGCATAGACAATATCGAAACCTTCAGAATATTTTTGATACAATTTTTCAATATCTTCCGGGTAATCCTGTAAATCGCCATCCATAATGACTACAGCTGAAGCCCTGCTTACATCGAGTCCCGCCATAATAGCAATGTATTGACCGAAACCATTGGCCAGCTTTAATATCTTGATCCTGGAATTTTTCTGGTGGTAATCCGTCAAAATTTCCAATGTTCTGTCTTTGTTTATATCAGTGACAAAAATAATTTCATAATTTTCGGTAATTTTAGGAACAGTAAGAAGCAACCTTCTGATTAACTCATCAAGGTTTTTTTCTTCATTCCTAACGGCTATAACAATCGACAAATCAAGCATAAATGAACCTCTTAATTCTTCACCGCTGTCACTTCCATAATATCAAATGTGTTTATCCAGAAATACCCCGGCGTCATTCGGGCAAGCTTTTTCATTCTAAAAACCTGATTGATTAAAAGTTGATTACTTCTCCACAGACCGGGATATCTCACGTTAACCACTTTCAAGCCATGCTGATTTAAAAGTTTAGTTATTGTATCTTTTGAAAAGTAATGAATATGGGTTGGCGGGTTGATAAGTCTCCACTTCTCTTTTCTAAATCTGGGCACGAATTTTCCAACATCACCGGTAGTCAGGAAAAAATGCCCGCCTGGCTTTAATGTATTTTTAATTTTTTCCACAAACTGTTCAGGGTTTTTTAAATGCTCGATACAGTCGTACATGCAAACAACATCAACGCTGTTTTCTGGTATTGGACTGACTAGAAAATCCTCGTCTGTTACGTTTAGCTTCAACTGCTCTCTCGCGTATGCGGCTGCTTCTGGACAAATCTCATATCCCTTTGCTTCATAATGCTCATTCGCCAGTTCCATAAAAAAACCATAAGCCGAGCCTATTTCGATCAACTTTCCGTCCGGCTTATATTTCTGGATATGCTTGACTCTGTCTTTGAAATTTCTTTGGATAATTTTTTTATCGGAAACATAGCTGGAGTATTCATTCCCACTGAAATATTCTTCTTTGTAAATTTTTTTAATATCCTCATCGCTCAGGTTGCCAGTGTAGTAAACATGACCGCAACCGTTGCATGTATTGATATTATATTTGGGATAGAGAGGTTTTGAATTGGTTTCACCGCAAACCACACATACTGCGTTCATGATTTTCTCCATTTATTTTCGGAGAAGGTAGAGTTTCTCGATACCTTCTCCGATATAATAAGTTGCTACTATATTTTTTTTAAAAGATTCCATTGTTTCGTCAAAACTTTTCTCTGTAAAACTGTGAACAGTTGCACCTGTGCCCGGGTCTTTAAGTCTGTTCACAATCTTGGACAGAGGACCGGGAAGGCGATCAACCAGGTTTTTGATCGGCTCAGAGACTATGACATATTTATTAGTGGCATCCAGCATTCTCTGAATGATTTCCATTCTGCTATCAAAAAATTGATAAAGACTTCCCTGGAGAATAATGAAATCGAATTTTTCAGCAGGAAAAGAATCCTTGTAAATATCAAAGACCTGAGCTTCAATTCCTTCTGCATTAGCCTTATTAACAAAATTCTGATTGTAATCAAGACCGAGGTAACGAATTTCTTTATCAGCGAGTGCATAATAAATATTACAAGGGCCGCAACAAACATCGAGTACAGAAGAATTTTTTGGTATTAGAGAATTTATTTTTTTCATACGATCGCCATAGTGGCGTCCGTACGAAAGCATAATTGAGAAATTATAAATATATTTATTGTAATAAACGAAACTAGCCATAAAAGGCAAACCAGTCTTTGTGAGGGAGCACTTTATTTTTCATAGGCACAGAGTATAGGGTTTCCGCAGAGGATATTCAAGACAATAGGTAACATATTGGGTTCAAGCGCTGTTGTCAGCAATTGAATTTTTGGCTACACTGACGGCTAGAAATTTACTTATTTTAAAAAGGATTTTCATGCAAGTCGTAATTCTCGCTGGAGGGCTCGGCACCAGACTCTCTGAGGAAACATCTTTAAAGCCAAAACCTATGGTAGAAATTGGTGGACAGCCAATGCTGTGGCATATCATGAAAACTTATGCGCATTACGGTCATAAAGACTTCATCGTTTGCCTCGGATATAAGGGGCATATAGTCAAAGAATACTTTGCCAATTTTTTCCTTTACCAAAGCGATGTGTCCATAGATTTGAAAAATAATAAAATTGAAATTCACAATACTGCCAGCGAAGACTGGACTGTCACCCTGGTAGACACAGGACCTGAAACACAGACAGGCGCACGAATTAAAAAGATTGAAAAATACATCAAAGGCGAAAACTTCATGCTCACCTACGGGGATGGACTTTCAAATGTTAACATCAATGAACTTCTGGCCTTCCATCAAAAAAATGGAAAAATTGGAACAATGACATCCATTCAGCCCGAAGGACGATTTGGCGCTCTTGATATTGATGCTAACGGGCAAGTGACAAAATTTATTGAAAAGCCAAAAGGCGACGGCAACTGGATCAATGGCGGCTTTTTTATTTTAAATAAAGAATTTTTTAATTATTTAAGCCAACAAGAAGACCTGATTTTAGAAAAAGAACCGCTAGAGGGCCTGGTCAAAAATGGTCAACTTATGACCTTCCGGCATCATGGATTTTGGAAATGCATGGATACTCTTCGGGACAAAACACAACTTGAAAATATGTGGCAGTCTGGAAAAGCTCCGTGGAAAGTCTGGTAAAAGTGTCGAAAGTTTCAAAGAACAAAATCATTCAGCGAAAGGCATCCTGGGCAGTAATGGCCATTGTTGTTTCCCTCTATGTTTTTTTCCAGATAAAATACCACTTTTTTACACTCGATCATATTTCATGGATCAATACATTTGACGGTGATCTTTCTTATTTGACTGATCGCCTGCTGCTAAATGCTCATTTTCCAGATTATGTTCAGATAAGTTCTACCGACGTGGATTACGGATCGGAATTATTTTTTTTCATCCCTCTGTTAAAACTAATTAACCTCGTTTTTGGACTCAACCCCCTTCACTCCTATTACGTTATTACGGGCATGCATTTAATTTCAGGAATTACTGCGATATTTTTGTTAAGTTCATTTTTTCAGGATCATTATCTTGAAAAATCCTTGTGGTTTATTGTTGTTTTTATGAGCCCATTGTTTGGTTTTCACCTTTCATACGCCAAACCAGATGCGAATGTTGTTATGTTGCTGATTGCCTTGTCGCTTTATTTTTGTTCCAAAACAAAAATCAGTTTCAAATTTGCTGTCGCTGCCATTTTTTTTGCCGCCTCTGGATTTGCTATTAAGTGGTGGGGATTATTTTGCTTGATCCCAATTTTTGTGGCACTCCTAAAAGAAGAAAAAGATTCAAGCCTCTATGTTAAATTCGCCAGAATTGGTTTGTGGGTTTCAACTCTGCTCATGCTTGCTGCTTCACACTTTATTGTTAACGAAATATTGCAAGTCTTGACTAAAAACAATATTCACAACTTGCTAACAAGATCTTCTCCGATTCTGCTAAAATTTTTCTTTTTCACCTGTGCATTTATAGTGTTCATTGGCAGCTATTGGCTTCTTAAAGTGCTAAATAAAAAGACAAAAAAATTGTTCAGGGTAATGAAGATCATATTGTTTCAGGCAATCATTTTCACGACTTCCTATTTATTGATCGCCATGCCCTTTATCGCCTCCGGCTTTTATCTGAAATCAGTTTTTTCCTTTTCGGTTGGCGTTTTTAAAGCAAATGAGATCGGCCACGAAACAAGGCGATCTATATGGGAAAATGCTCTGTTTTGGTTTTCTGAATTTAAGGACTATCACTATTTGTCACCTCTACTGGCATTTGTTTTCATTTTGCTTTTTGCTTTTTGTTTCAAAAAAAAGAAACAGTTCAACGCAAGTTTTCCAGTATCTATAACTGCCACGGCCTACTTTCTCGCCGGATTTACATTTTTTATTGTCTTTTTACTCAATCGCAATAATCGTGCGATGATTGCGATGCTGTATCCATTTTATTTGATGGTTTTTTTCTATTTTTTTATATTTTTTAAAAATTCATTCACGAAAATTATTGCCATTACTGCCATTGCTCTGGTCCAGATTATTTATCAGTCGAATGGAAAACAGGGAAACCTGTTAACAATTTACTCAGAAAGAGACCAATTACGTAACAAGGTAATTGAATCCAATCTTTGGCTTGAAAAAAATTTCTCTCATATAAAGAATTTTTATATGTGCGACTATGCTTTCCCACAGACAGTTTTTACTCCATTTAAGTTTAATTACAATTGGCGCTATCACTGTAACACCAATTTAGAAAGCGACTTGATCAATCAGCAGTCGAGCGATGCGTGGATTATTGCAAGCGAAACGATTGAGAGTATTACTGCAAATCATCCAGAATTATTAAGCAAAAAAAAGTTAACCCTCTACTCACAATTGTTTGTGAACGAGAGAATGAACTACACTATTATTGAGAACTTGCACGCCGCGCAATCCGCTGGCGACTAAATGCTCTATGACACGCGCCTTTGTGCCCGTTATGAATTCATTTGAAGTAGCCTATTATTCTGAGTATATTTTATTTTTAAAAATAAAGATCTCTGAAAAGGAAAAATAGTCATGATGGACGAAATCGATTATTTACTTAAAACCTATTACACAAACACTAATCCTTCCGCCAGCGTGACCTCAAGTCACTGGGCGATCAGGGGAGAAGAGCAAACCCCAATTTATCGAGAGGGTAAGCTATATATTCAAGGACGTGGCGGATTTGGAGATTTTGTCCCTAAAAATTTCTTTTCTTCATTGAAGTATAATCTTTTTTACCGTCCGGTTATGAAGCTTTATATTAATAAATATTCCCAGAACAAGCGCTTTATAAATGCTTCAAAATTGATAGCACGAAAGAATAAATGGCTTCACACGGCTGATTGTGTGAAAAGCGCCCTCGTACTCGAAACCATTCTGTCCACATTGAAAATAAAAAACTTTAAAGAAAAAAACATTAATTCAGTATGTATTATTGGTGATGGCTACGGTTATCTAGGGACCCTTTTAAAATTGATAGAGCCTGATGTTAAGATTTTTTCTATTAATCTTGGACGGCAACAATTATTCGATTACTACACAACTAGAAATGTCCATCCAGAGAAAAAACTATTACTTTACAAAGACACTACTCGTTCAAGCGAAGTGGAAAAAGCCGATTTTATATTCATTGAAGCGCAGAATTACCAGTGCCTTGAAAATTTAAACATAGATTTATTTATTAACATTGTTTCGATGCAAGAAATGAATAATTCTGTAATTCAAAATTATTTCAAATATATGAGAAACTCATTAGCTAAAAATAAATATTTTTTCTGCCTAAACAGAGTTGAGAAGATTCTTCCGGACGGAGAAGTTGTGTCATTTAAAAATTATCCATGGGAGGATTGTGAAATTCTCTTAGATGAACAACCACAATGGTACCAACATTACTTAAGAAGTCGCCCGCCGTTCTGGATGCCATTAGACGGAAATAATCAAATGAGACTAGTTCGTTTCTAGCGAATCCTCATCACGCACTAAAGGAAATGTAGAGGTGGAGGAACATCTGTTTGAAGAAATAAAGATATTATGCCTTCTCACCTCCGTGAGGGGAGGGTCGAAACTTTTCCAAAGTCTTACAGACTCCCATTCAGCGATTATAAGCTTGCCGAGAACTTTTGGATTTGTCTTATTTTGGCGTATTGCTAAAAATTTAACAAAAACGGAAATGGCTGAAAAATTTATTAAATCCTACCCTCGATTTTTCAACGGACTGGAATGGGGAAAAATAAACATATTGGATCGCGCCGATCAACTAGGGGCAAATCAAAATGAAACATTTGCAGTTGATGAAAAATTATTTCAAACTCACTTTGAGCAACTTTTAAAGGATAGAGAAGTAAGCGAAAAAAATGTATTTCTTTGTTTGCATTTTGCCTATGCAATTGCACGAGGTCTCGATGTAAAAAATTTTAAGTATATTCTCTACCACATTCACGATATTGGTAATATTCCTGACATTTCGCAAGCCTTGGAAATGTTTGGCAACAAGCGGGTAAAATTTATTTTCACTACCCGTCATCCCATAGATGGTCTGAATTCATGCCTGGAATGGATGTTTGTTCAAAACATGCTCTCCCCTCTTAATATTTATTACTACGAAGTTTTTGAATTCACCGATCCGATCTTAAAGAAGTATCCCGGCATTGATTTAAAAGTGGTTGGACTCGAGAGACTGCGACACAGTCGAAAGATCATTATGGAGAATTTCTGCAGCTGGCTGGAGATTCCCTTTGAGAGTGTATTATTAAAAAGCACAATCCACGGCAAAGCCTGGAAGGGAAATGCGCGAAAACCGCTGGGAGATACTCTGTTTAATGATGCACAAATGTATCAACCGCTGCATTTTCTGGAAAAGAATGACCTGAAGATATTGGCCACACTCTACCCTCGCAGGCTGCAGTCATTTGGAATTAAATATGAGGGCTTCAACTCTCTATGGAAGGTATACCCTGCCATTTTTCTTCCGACTCATCAGGAATACTTGTCATTAATAAAGTCCCTATCTCCAGCCTATTGGTTATCTACCCTTAAGAGAGCAAAGAAGTTTAATCAGAATATTTTCTATTTGATCAAAATCGGCAATCCATTAGTCCTTATTTGTTTTTATTTCAAAAGGGTCTTTTTCTACTGGGATAGAGCGTCGTCCATCAGTGATTCCCCGGTTGAAATGCTATAAGCATAAATTATTTCATCTTCTCTACTTTTTATGACATTATCTTTTTCGACATTCGATCAATTAATTGTAGGTATTTATGAAGAAAATCCTTTGTACATTGGGTCCGAGTTCGCTTAATCAGAAAGTTATCCAAAGATTAGATGAACTCAAGGTACACCTCTTCCGTATTAATCTCTCGCATACCAAGGCCGAGGACCTCGCCAATGTTATAAATACCATCAGATCCTTCAGTAATACTGAAATTTGCATAGACACCGAAGGAGCGCAAATCAGAACCGGAGACTTTGCGAGCAAGTCCATTACGGTGAAGGCAAATCAAACCTTAAAAGTGCTGCGGGATCAAATTGTAGATTGCCAGGATGCCATTAATTTTTATCCTGATTATATTTTTGATGAACTGCAGGATGGTGATCTGATTACTATCGATTTTAATTCTGTTTTAGCCCAGGTTTCTTCTGTTGAAAAAAATCTGATTTCATTAAGAGTTTTAAATGGCGGAGTCATCGGCCAGAACAAAGCTGTTACGGTCAATCGCTATATTAAAATGAATCCTTTGACCAAAAAGGATCTGACATGCATTGAGATTGCCAAAAATATGGGCATTACAAATTACGCCCTTTCTTTTGCCAATCATGGTGAAGATGTTGACTACGTAAGGAGCCTGCTTAAAAAAGAAGATATAGTCATTTCTAAAATTGAATGCAACAACGGTTTAAAAAACCTTGAAGAAATAACCAAAAAAAGTGACGCCATACTTATCGATCGCGGAGATCTTTCCCGCGAGCAGCCGATAGAAAGAATTCCCCTTCTCCAGCAAAAAATCATTGAAGTGGCCAAGAATTTATCTACCGAAGTTTATGTCGCGACCAATCTTCTGGAAACTATGATTTTGTCTCCGGTTCCAACTCGGGCCGAGCTTAACGATATTTATCACACTCTTCAATCAGGAGCCGATGGACTTGTTTTAGCAGCTGAGACCGCCATTGGAAAATATCCATGTCAAGCCGTTGAAATGATCAGAAAGTTAATGCATGAATATAATCAGAAGCTCTCTGATATTTCTCAGGTTTATCTTTATGAGCCGCTCTCGTTATTAACAGAGCCCCATGGTGGAAAATTAATTAATCAATTTATGGAGATTGAAAAAGATCGTTTCGATAAATTAGAGTCGATTACAATTGATGTCACCGATCTTCTGGATTGTGAGCAGATTTCTTCCGGAACTTATTCTCCACTCGAAGGATTTCTAGATGAGAGAAATTTAATTTCCGTGCTTGAAAAGTACAGGCTCGAAAATGGAGTTGTCTGGACTCTGCCGATCGTTCTTCAACTTCAAAAAGATCAAGCGGAGAAATTAAAGGTCAACCAAGAGATCATATTAACGGACAGGGAAAACTCTGGGTCGGCTATGCTTACTATCGGTCAGATTTATCAGCCAGACATGAATTATGTGGCCCAGAAATGGTTTGGGACCACCAATACTGCCCATCCTGGCGTCGATAGATTCTATAAAAAGGGAAGTTATTTTATAAGCGGAAAGGTTTCGATGATTCAAAGAATTAAGTCGAACACCAAACAGTTTGAATTAATGCCCAAAGAAACGAGGACTATCTTTGCTTCCAAGGGCTGGTCTAAAGTTATCGGTTTTCACACTCGAAATGTGGCACACAGGGCCCATGAGTTTATCCAACTAACTGCTCTCCAGAAAAGTAATGCCGATGGATTATTTATAAGTCCGGTAATCGGCCCTAAAAAGAAAGGAGACTTCCATGCGAAGCCAATTCTAGAGACCTATCAATGTCTCATTAATTCCGGCCACTATCCTGCAGATAAAGTCCTACTGGGAGCCTTTGCTACTTACTCACGATATAGCGGGCCAAGGGAAGCAGTTTTTACGGCATTATGTAGAAAGAATTTTGGGTGTAGCCATTTTATCATTGGAAGAGATCACACCGGAGTGGGTGATTTCTACGGAATAAACGAAAATAAGGAATTGTTCGACAAATTAGGGGACATTGGAATAATTCCTATTTTTTTTAACACAGTTGGATACAACGAGAGAACAATGAAAATTGAAGAGTCACAAGGCGAAGAGTTAAATACCATTAGCGGAACTTCTGCCCGTCAGACACTTTTGAGAAATGAGATGCTCCCGGAGTGGGCCATGAGAAATGAGGTTCAACAAATTCTGCTGGATTTAATTTCGCACCAAGAAGAAGTTTTTGTGAAATAATTGTATGAAATACACAAGTCAGCTTCAGGATTTAAACGAAGCAAAGAGCATGAACTTTAGAGATGAAGCGTACGAAGAATGCCGAGTATTTTCGCTTGAGCGCAGTTTTGAATTTGTAAAAAATTATCCGAAATTTTCAGCTTACAAAGATATCTTTGCCAAAATACTTTTCATCAACTCAATTTCAAGTTTTTTGCAAAACAAGCTTAATGAAATTAATTCACTTCCAAATGCCCCCCAAAAGACCCAAGGATTAATCTCTCATAATTTATTGGTAACAGGCCGTTTCATTTCAAATCTTTTCAAGCTTATAAAGTTGGTTGCTTTTTTAAAGTTACCCAACGTAAAGGAGCCTAGAATTGGCATTGAACTCTCTGAAGGATTAAGATCTCCTGTACAAAGATCAGATATTAATTTTAACATCGCGCAGTTTGGATTTCAAAATATTGTTTTATTTGATTTCCAAAATGTTGTGAGCGGATACAACCCTGAAGAGTTAGCTAATTTAAGGGAGTGTCTTGATAATGGCACACTTTTAATTACTGGTAGCAACTCAATTAAGCATTCCAATGCTTTTAAAGTTCAAACCCCGGTCATTAAGAAATTTATTTTCACCCGAAAAAAACCGGACAGCAACAGTACAATTTTTTTCGAATATCTTCCATTTATTCAGCTTTCTGCAATATTCTGGAAATATTTGTTTAAAAAATTGGCAATCAAGGGCTGGCTTCACACAGTCGAAATCCATCTTGAAAACTTGCTTCAGGTAAAAATTTTAAAAGAATTAGGAGCTGTCTCATTCTCTCGCCAAAGAAGCGAAATGGGAAGTGTTAAAGGACTTTTCTATCAGCCGGCAGATGTACTTTTTAACTGGAGTCATCTAACTAATGATCATTTCCAAAAACTAAATTTTTATGAAGTTATCAAACCCATTGGTCACTATTATTTAAATATAAACAAAATAAATGCTTACCAGAGTTTTTCAAAAGAGATGAGAAAAAATTTTCCAGACGGTACATTCATTATCTCTCTTTTTGATAATATTGTTTGTGAAATTGCAGAATTATCAGCAGAAAATTTCAAGTTGCTCATTCGTCATCTTCTGGATTTGTTAAAAGCAACTGAGAACATTGTCCTCAGTTTTAAACTTAAGAAAAAAAAATTAATTTCTCAATATCCTTTCAGAGATGAAATTGAAGACCAGATAAAAAAAAATAGAATAATTTTATACGATGGATATTTACTGCCATTAGCTTTAGGGATGGAATCAGACCTCTCTATTGGTGTAGGAGCATCTTCTCCAATTTGGGAAATTAATATTGCTCAAAAAAGAGGAATCTATTTCTGGCCAGGGGTTGGCGAGAACCACCCGCTTTCAAATAAAGAATTAGAGAATTTATTATGCCGTTCTATCGAAGAAGTAAAAAAGAAGATACATGAGGCAATTTTGAATCCTGATTCTAAAATAGGGTTAATTACAAAACAGCAACTAACGCTTTTTGATGAATTCCATGACTTCAAAGCTCCGGAAAGAGTCGCTTTTTGTTTTAAAAAATTACTTGAAACAAATGTTACAAGAGATGATTTTTTAAAATGGATCAGAGATGTTGACCTAAGAGAAATAAATTAAATATTGGCATCTACGCAATCAAACAATCGCTCAATTTCATCTACAGACTGAATGACAACATCGGGATTTTCCGGAATTTCAAAAGGAGATGTTATTCCCGTCATATTGGGTATTTCCCCAAGCTTTGCTTTTTTATAAAGTCCTTTCACATCTCTTTCAATGCATGTCTCAAGGGGAGTTGAAACATAGACCTCTACGAATTTAGCGCTGATGATTTTTCTGGCCAGATCTCGCTGACACTTAAGCGGAGAAATGGCCGGTACCAGAACTATAAAGCCAGCGTCTGCCAGTATTTCCGCCACGTGTGCCAGCCTTCTTAAATTTTCGTTACGGTCTTCCATTGAGAATTTGAGGTCTGAGTTTAGACCGTGGCGAAGATTATCGCCATCTAAAACATAGACTTGCTTCAAATCATCAAACAACTTCCGCTCAAAGGCCCTTGCGATCGTAGATTTTCCAGCTCCAGAAAGCCCGCAAAACCAGAAAACTATTCCCTTTTGTCCAGTTCTCTGCTCTCGCTCTGCTCTGGAAATATATTGTTCTTTGCTAATATTTGCCATTTAAAGTGCCTCTATTTCTTTGCGTTTTATGTTTAACCAGAATCCGGCGAACCAGGAAGTAATAAGCGCCGCCAAAACGAGAGTGACAAAATAAGATTCATTAATAAATCTTGAGGCTAGCCCAACGCTGGCTAAAACGATTCCCGGCCCCCCCCTGGCGTTGAGTGCAATGCCAAAATTAATTGCATCACTTCTTTTTATTTTTATGATCAAGCATGAAAGGATAACGCCTGAAATTTTAATAATTGAACTGAAGATCAAAAAAATAGTAAAAAATTTAAAATCAAAAGCCTGTACAAGATCCAACTTTAAACCAATTCCAACAAAAAAAATGGGAATGAAAGTCGAAAAAGAAAACCGCTTAATATGTTCCAGGTGATCTGAGTTTTGTAATGGTGTTTTCCCAATGATAATTCCTGCAAGAAAAGGCCCCAAAAAAGAAGGGATGCCAAAATAAATTGATAAAATTGAAACAGATAAAAGAATTAAAATAGAAAGAGTCAAATAATTTAAAAATATTCTTTTAAGTATCGAGGATTTTCTCAAATACAGAATAATTACGGGAAAAATTTTGAAACAAGAAACAATTAAAACAAGGGCCAAAATTGTGTGAGAAATAATTTCCCATATTGAGTTTTTTTCAACTCCCAAGAGGTGAAGGTAGCTGGGTGTAGTGCTTGCTGATCCGATTGTAATAAACATGGCCATAAGTGCATACAAAATGAAATCTTCTATCAAAGCGACAGATAGGCATATCGTAGCAAATTTAGTTTTTATAAGATTTAAATCAATGAAAATTCTGGATATGACCGGAATACTGGTAATTGAACAAGAAATTGCAAAAAAATATTTTAATGAATCTATTGTACCATTTTCACCTAATTGGCTTTCCAGATTAAAAAACCTGGTTGAATTTAATGCCAGGCTAAATGGAATCAACACCCCAAGAAAACCTGCTACCAGAGAAAGCTTTTTCTCCTTTCCCTTTGCCAGCATCTCTACTTCAAGTCCCGAGCAAAACATCAGGAGCAAAAGTCCCAGCTCCTGCATTCCGCCAAAGGCAATTAATGAATCTTTATTATTTACAAAAATAATGTCGTAAAAATAGGGAAAGATATTTTTAAAAATTGTTGGTCCAAGGATAATGCCGGCAAAAATTTCAGCAAAGACCTTGGGCGCTTTAAGCTTATCAAATACTGGCGAAAAAACCTGAATGCTTAAGAGGCACAAAAAGAGCTGTAGCAGCAAAAAAAACAAGCTATCGGGTTGCATTAAAACCTCTGTTTCGCTATGTGGAAAAAGTATGAAAGTCTACTATAAACACCATACTAGTAAAATGTGATCCTTTTGCCAATGAGAAGGGCCCCAATACTTTCATTCTTATAACAATACTCTTTTACAATTTTCACAGTAAAGCTTAAGATGATGCTATTAATCAACAGTCGCTTTTAAACTTAAAAAACCAATATGCAAAAGGACTAGCTATGTCGAAAAAAATACTTGTTACGGGTTCTGAAGGATATATCGGATCTGTGATGATGCCTATGTTAAAAGAAGCCGGGTTTGTTCCAACAGGACTTGATGTCAATTATTACCGCGATGGCAACCTCAACAATAAGGCCATAAGCAATTATGAACTTATTCAAAAAGATGTTCGAGATGTCACTTTGCAGGATTTAGCTGCTAAGGATTATTATGCAATCGTTCACTTGGCAGCTCTAAGCAATGATCCACTTGGGATGCTGGATGAAAATTTAACTCTTGAAATAAATTACAAAGCTTCTGTAAGACTTGCTACTCTTGCCAAAGAGGCTGGCATACCACGTTTTGTTTTTGCCAGCTCGTGCTCGCTCTATGGTCAAGGAGATAAAAAGGCGTTAACGGAAGAAAGTCCATCAAACCCTCAGACTGCTTACGGAAAATCAAAGATACTTACCGAGATTGACCTGGCGAAATTAGCTGACGATAAATTTTCACCTACATACATGCGAAATGCTACAGCTTTTGGCTTTTCACCGCGAATGAGATTTGACCTGGTAGTGAATTCTCTATGCGGTTACGCCAAGGTAGATAAAGAGATTAAAATTTTAGGTGACGGCAAGCCATGGAGACCTCTGGTTCATATCAGAGATATTTCGGCAGCAGTCATAACTGTTTTAAAAGCTCCGAAAGAAAAAATCCACAACCAAGCATTTAACGTTGGAGATATTAACGAAAATTATCAGATCATCTCCATAGCCGAGAATGTTCAAAAGAAGTTCACCGATTGCAAAATTGTCATTTGCCAGGAAAATGCCGGGGACACCCGAGATTACAACGTGTCTTTTGAAAAAATTAACCGTTCTCTGGAATTTAAAAGCAAGTGGTCATTGGAAAAGGGAGTTGAAGAACTTTTCAGTGAGTATATGGAAGCTGGTTTAAATAAAGAAATTTTTGAACATCGTTTCTACACTCGTTTAAAGCAGCTCACTTACTTGATTCAAAATAAAATCATCAGCAGCGATTTAAAATTTAACAAATAAGGAAACTATATGATCGATGGAGTAAAAGTAGTCGACTTAAAAAAAATTCCGGATGAAAGAGGAACCATTTTTCACATGCTAAGAAGCAGTGACCCTCATTTTTCCAAATTTGGCGAAATTTATTTTTCAAAAATTTACAGAGATGCCATTAAAGGCTGGCACACGCATCAGCAATTGACCCTTCACTATTGCGTCGTCATGGGCATGGTGAAGCTGGTATTAATTGATACCAGACCTAATTCACCGACAAAGGGTGAAGTCATGGAGCTTTTCATCGGTGAAGACAACTATAAATTAGTTATCATTCCTCCGGGAGTCTGTAACGGACACAAAGGAATCACGGAATCTGCTTTACTGGCCAGTTGCCCGGACATTCCTCACGACAAACTAATGCCTGGTGAAATGATCCGCATTGATCCGCACAGTAACGATTTTTCATATAAGTGGGCCCGCGTTGACAGATAATCAAAGACCACTCGTTTCAATTTTAATGAATTGCTACAATGGAGATAAATTTCTTTGTGAAGCAATTGATTCTGCTTTAAAACAGACGTACAGCAATTTAGAAATTATATTCTGGGACAATGCTTCGACTGACAATACCGCTAACCTGGTAAAAGCCTATAACGATCCACGGGTAAAATATTTCCGTGGTGAAAAGAACGTTCCTCTATATCATGCCAGAAACTTTGCCTTGGAAAAATGTAATGGTGAGTTTATTGCTTTCCTGGATATAGACGATCTCTGGAGCGAAGACAAATTAGAAAAACAAATTCCTCTCTTTAACAATCCCAAAGTCGGAATAGTATTTTCAGACACTTACTTTTTAAAAGACGGCAAAATTATTCATCAATATTTTAAGAGCAAAAAGCCTCATCGGGGCCACTGCTTTAATGAACTGATAAAAGACTATTTTCTTTCCCTGGAAACCGTTATCGTACGGAAAAAATGTTTTGAAGACTGGAAAGAAGGATTTGATGAAAGGTTTAATCATATTGGCGATTCCGAAATGTTTATCCGCATGTCATATTACTGGGACCTGGATTTCGTCGACGAACCACTGGGAGTCTGGCGAGTCCATGCAACCAGCCTTAGCTTCAAAAACCAACAAGGCTTCTATCAGGAAACCGAGTTAATGATCAAAAAATATGAAGAAATTATTCCTGATTTTAAAACCAAACATCAGACAGAAATCAGAGAACTTAAAAAACAAGTGGCCATCTGGAAATCAAAGCTTTTCCTCTTAAAGAAAGAAAGAGAAAACTCCATCAGAGAAATCACTCCCTTTATCTTTAGCCCGAAAGCTTTTGCGCTTTTCCTCTTTTCCCTGCTTCCTTATCAACTCAGCACTTATTTATTAAAAAAGCGTGATTTAGCATGAAAAAATTAATTATCACCGGCGCAAGCAGTTTTATTGGATTCCACTTGGCAAAAAGTTTGTCGCCATTTTATGACATTGTAGCAACTACAACTGCTCCGCTTGAGACTTATTCCGGCATTCAAGGTGAAAGACTTAAACTTCTTCAAAATCAAAATATTAAATTTGAAATCCTGGATGTTCGAAACCATGATCAGATAATAAGAGTCATACAGGAGCATCGTCCCGCTTACTGGATTAACCATGCCGGCTACACAAAAAATTATGCTTCTATGGATTATGACATGGCATTAGCCGACACTATTCATGAAGCTCCTCTGGGAACCATTTACTCGGAGCTGGCCAAGGTGGGATGCCTTGGAGTGATTGGAACCGGGACCTGTATGGAGTACAGCGACCTGGATAATCCCCATTCTGAAGATGAAACATGCAATCCCTCCACTCCTTATGGAAAATCAAAATTAAAACAAACTCTAAAAAGCTTAGAACTTGGAAAAAAGCATAATATTCCAACAAGTATCATTCGGGTCTTTATTCCATTTGGCGATTATGATGATCCAAGGAAACTTTTTCCAACGTTGATACAAAAACTTTGGAAGAATGAAGAAATGGCCCTGTCTGCCGGATCGCAGGAGAGAAACTTCATTCCGATTGAGGAATTGATTCATCTTTATTTTCAATTATTAAAAAACAATGAGGGCGGAATTTATAATGGCGCCTCAATCATGAATATCAGCGTTAAGGAATTCATTCTCAAAATTACATCTGAACAAAAACTAAACCAGAGTCTTTTAAAATTTGGCGTGCATCCAATGCGCGAAGGAGAAGCTCCTTTTTGTACAGCCAGTTTTGAAAAACTAAGAAACTTCTATTCTGACAAAACTGGCAATAATTTTTTTTTTGTCGAATCTGAAAACGAGTTTGAAAAAGTAAAAAATAGCACTGGCTTTTTCATGAGTTCGAGCCCACGAGTAAAGAAAATGCTCCAACAACACGGTCATTTTGTTTTCGGAACCTTACCCTTTTTCTCTGCTGCCGATCACTTCCTACTATCCAGGAAAGTAAATTCTGACATGGTGCGGGCTGAAAGAATTCTTTCAGAACAATTTAATTCTGATTTTACTTTTAACACAATCTTTTACCTGCAATTTAACAAGGGAAGAGATGAATTTAAAAAATATCTTAATGAAAAAGTCACTAATCATTTTCCATTTTTAACCCCCTGGTTAGGAATAAAGGCAGACATGGCGAAACACCCATCCGATTCCTTTGTTTTAAATAAACTAAATTTGGGATTTTTTTCAATATGTCCTCAGTTAAAAGACACTATTTTTTTAACTGCAGATCACAAACTTCTGATTGAACATGTATTAAAGAACCATGCCGAAAAAAAAATTGGACTTCTCATTTGTTCTGACCGAAGTAAATCCGGTTACAAGAAAACTCTTTTTAATTTTTTAAACTTGCTACCATTTTTTTTTAAAAAAACCATTTTTAAGCATTTTTTTAATTATCCTTATCATTTTGTTATTGATGCTTCTTTACTCGTTGAGGCTCAAGAACTTAATAAGTTAAAATCCAGTATGCAGGTGAGTTTGGATGGAGCACTAAAAGAAAGGGTCGCTGTTCATTTTCTAGCATCTAAAATGCTTGAAAGAATTTTTGATAAATACCGGCCCAACTCGTTCTTTAGTATTTCAAATGTTGACTTGCCCAGATACATGGCCAGCTATGCTAAAGAATACTCTATTAATTCAACTCTTATTTCTCATGGCTCCCATGCTATCAACGAATGTCTTGAAATAGAAGATGATCTTATCAGACATGCCAAAGGACTTATACTTGGCGATCATTCAACAATCATTTCACAATCTCCTTTATCCGGAAATTTCCTAGAGAAGTACCAGGGTTCACAATACACCAAGTCTGCTCCTATTCTCTGGGGAAAAAAGCTAAAAAAAATTGTTTCGATCAGAAACAAATACGCCATCCCAGAGCATACTAAAATAATTTTGCACGC
The DNA here is from genome assembly GCA_041662705.1 of Bacteriovorax sp. Lineage (GTDB taxonomy): Bacteria > Bdellovibrionota > Bacteriovoracia > Bacteriovoracales > Bacteriovoracaceae > Bacteriovorax. Next base: position 109,639 of record JBAZRY010000004.1, on the reverse strand, counting down.
ATCAACTCCGAAGGCAATGGACAGCAGGCGATTTGTAATATACGAGACGCCTGAAGAATACCTGAATAATTTAAGAAAAATTGCCGAATGCACTTCGCAAATGGATGATGTTATACTGATGGTAAAGTTCAGGCCTAATTCAGACATTGATTTAGATACGATAAAATCAACTCTGTCTCCCTTTTCACATGTAGTCATTGATCAGGAAACCCCCTTCTTGCAATGTTTGCACGAAGTGAACTTGCTGGTAAGTTATTCATCGACAACGATGGAAGAGGCTCTTCATTATCATGTTCCAGTGATTCAGTTTTCTCATATCTATGGATTTAATTTCCTGCCAATAAATAACACCTTGACTGCTCCACTCTTGGGCGCAAATGAATTCAACATTAAAGAAAAAATAATTGAAGCCTTTGAATCAAAGAAAGATTTTTCTCCTTTTATTTATAATTTTTAAATAATTCATCGTCAGGCATGATTTCTTCGACTGCTTTTAAATCATCCTGATTATCAACACTGATAGTTTTGAATTCTGAAAAAACCATTTTCACTTTTTCACCATTTTCCAGTACACGAAGCATATCAATTGATTCATGTTTTTCGAGAGCAGTTTGTTTCATTGAATTAAACTTGATAAGATTTTCTCTCTTAAAGGGAATAATACAAACTTGCTTAAAGCTTAGTTCATTTTGTGAAAATTTATTAGTGAATGGAATAGGTCTTCGCGAAAAATAAAGGGCATTGTGATCTTTATCCATAACAACTTTTATTTCGTTCGGATCATTATAATCTTCTTCATCATCAATGATAGCGTACAAATTTACCAGTTCGGCTTCGCCGGATAAAATAGGCACAAGAGACTGATCAATCATTGACGGATTAACCAAAGGTTCATCTCCCTGAATCATTACCACAATGTCTATTTTATGCCCCAGCTCTTTTTCAAGCTTTAACATGGCCTCTGCGCAACGATCACTTGCTCTTTCATGGGTATCAGCCGTCAAGACGGCTTTCCCCTCAATTGAGACTATATAATCAAAAATTTCCCGGTCACAGGTTGCTACTGCGACCATGTCGAGCTTCCTTGAAAGTATTGCTCGTTTGTAGACGTGGCCAATCATTGGTATTCCGCAGATTGGCGCCATTGGTTTACCTGGAAAACGCGTAGCTCCCAACCTCGCAGGGATAAGGCCTACAATAAATGGTCTTGCATTAGTCATCTTTTTCTCCTGAAATTATATCTTCAAATGCTTTCCGCCCCTCTAATGTTATATTGGCAAAAATATCTTCAAGCAGTTTATTTTTTTCCTGGGGGTCGATGTGAAAGGTTTTTTTCTGAATGGCATCCAGCGCCTTTTTAATGTCTTCAGACGATTCGACAACTAAAAATGTTTTGAAATAGGCTGCCATCGGATTGTGATTTAATAAATTTGGCGCATCAAATAGTATTGAAGTAGTCCCTAGCAATAAAGCCTCGACGGATGCAGAGCCACCACTTAAATAAAGGCAGTCCGCTGCCAGAATGAATTCATAATAACGGGAATCTTCAATGAAAATATTAACATTGTGTTTTTCTTTAATTTGTCCAAAGGCATCTTCAATACTTTTTAAAAATTCAAGATCGTATTTTTTATTAGGATTAATTTTTAAGAAGAAATGATATTTCAAATTGGAATTAACCAACGCAGAGCTCAACTCTTCTATCATTGTCAAGTTTTCACTCAGCAGTTGCGAGACCGGCATAAACACCATGAACACATCACTCGAAAGCTTCAACTCTTCTCTCAAGCTATCTCTTTTTTCTCTGTTAAAAGAAAATAGCCGATTGAATCGAAATGCTCCTACCATTTGGAAAACTTCAGCCTTGACCCCTGCATTTATCAGTTGTTGTTTAACACTGTTGCCAGTTGCAATTATTTTATTGGGTAAGGGTAACTTATATTTATCATCTCTATTAAAAATATTTTGAGGAAAAATATAATTAAGAAAGTGCGGTCCAAAAATAGAGTGTTGGAATCCCACAAATGAAACTTTATCTTGTAATGGAAGAAGAAATGAGTTTTCAAAAGGCTGAAATTCCATTCGATAAAAGCAACGCTTATAATTCTTCACCTGTAATCTCTTAAAAGATTCTTTCCATAAAATATTACAAAAAAAACCACCATTATAAAATGATCTCAACAAGTCCTGTTGTACGAGGGGGGTTACATCCATAGATTCAAGTTCAAATTCATTCTTCCAACGTTTGATTTTGCTTAAAACTTTCAGATTCTTCATTATAAAGTGAATATTTAAAATTTTAAAAACATCTCTGGCCTTAGAGTAGTTTTCTAGGAAATGTAGTCTTGAACTCTGAAGGCGTGAACGATCTTTTTGCAAAGTTTTATATAAGGTTCTTAATGGATACGGTATTAAAAGCACATCCCATTTTGATCCATCCTCTAAGGGATTGACAAGATCAGAGAAAAACATATCGTTCGTTTTGTTATTTTCTTTAAACTGGAACCACTCAGGATAAAGCGTAATCAACAAATTCTCCTTTATTGCTGGTAGGTTTTTCTTAAAAGGAAAAAAAACATTTACCAAACATAATCGACAGAAAAATTTTATTGATTCAACCACCAGCGATTTTAATATTAGAATTTTACTGAATTGATATTGGTTTTTTTCAACGGTATCTGTTAAATAAATGACTTCTTCATATAAAACAGTGTCTGCTTTTTTTAGTAGAAGTTTGTAATAAAGCTGGTTACAAAGGTCACTTGCCCAGAGACTTTTTTCGGTATGTGGCATCAGCCAGTAATCTTCATCAAATTGTCCCTCAAAATCTTTATGAGAATAAATATTCCATGGCAGTGAGACATAAAAATTAACGGACTCTGTCTTTAACTGATTGTATTCATCTCTGGTGAATTCCAGACAATTGATTATGGGATTTGATAATTTTCTTTTTAAAGAAGCCGTCGGGATTCCAAGTGAAAGCACGTCAATCGGTACATTCAGAAGTAACAAATCCTCAATTCTTAAAAGTGTTTTTTCTTTTAAATTATCTAATACAATTAAAATCTTAGCGGTCATATTTGCTGTACCACGGATCATCAAGGATCAGTTTTTTTACAGCTTCAATGTCTTCAGGAGTATCGACAGGATGAGTATGTTGTGAAATTAATCCGGAAACTATTTTTATTTCGTGTTCAAGCGTTCTCATCATGTCATTGCCTTCAATGAGTTCAACAGGTGTTCGCTTTAATTCTGAAAACAATGTTAAAAAGGTTCCTCTATAAGCTGTTATGCAAGTAAGCAGATAGTAGTCAGCAAGCTTTTTTATATCGAAAATTTTGGCAGGAATACATTCGCGGGACAAAAACATCAAGTTATCTTTTTGAGTAAGAATGGCCTTAATACGATTGGGATTTGTCAGATCTTCGTCGTTTCTGATTCTTTCGACCATGTTCGCAACTAAATTATCAGGAGAAGAAAGTAACCTTTGTCTGGTAATTTCGATCACAGGAGGAGGAACCATAGGTTCGTCTCCCTGTACATTAATGACCACATCGTCATAATTAGTAAATCCAAGAATTTTTGCAGCTTCTCCAACTCTCTCACATGCAGTTGGGCAGATTTTGGAGGTCATTACAACTTTTGCGCCAAATTTTTTAGCAACTACGGCTACTTCCTCATCGCATGTCGCAATAACGATTTCTGAGACGTTTTCCACCATTTGAGCTCTGCGATAGACGTGCTCAATCATAGGCTTGCCATGGATATCCTCAATTGGTTTATTGGGAAATCTCCAGCTGCCAAGTCGAGCAGGTATAACAATCAAAGTTCGATTTTTCATATCCCTATTCCTGTATAAAGCTTAAAAAATTGCTAAGCTATTATGTTATGTTTATACTCATTTGTGTATAATTTATTTCAATTCTTTATGGACCAAATTATGAGCAAAAGAGTTTGTATAATCGCGGAAGCGGGAGTTAATCATAATGGCTCGCTTGATCGGGCACTCGAACTTGTTGATGTTGCGGCAGATGCCGGAGCTGACATCGTCAAGTTTCAAACTTTTAAAGCAGAAGCTTCCTTAAGTCGCTTTGCACACAAATGCGCTTATCAAATTAAAAACACCGGTAATAATGAATCCCAACTGGAGATGGTTAAAAAATTAGAACTTGATGAAAATGCACATCGACGAATTTTAGAGCATTGTAAAACGCGTTCTATTTTATTTATGGCGACCCCATTTGATCATCAAAGTGTGGATTTTTTAGTAAAAGAGCTTAAGGTTTCTCAACTAAAAATTGCCTCGGGTGAAATCACTAATGCTCCCCTCTTGTTAAAAGCTGCGCAAAGTAATTTACCAATTCTTTTATCCACGGGCATGAGCTCACTTGGAGATATTGAAATGGCGTTGGGTGTGTTGGCATTTGGTTATTTAAACCCAACCAAACAGCCTTCTATAATCTCATTTATTGAAGCTTTTTTTTCATCTGCAGGACAAAATGTTTTAAAAGAAAAAATCTCGCTTCTTCATTGCACAACTGAGTATCCGGCACCCTATAATGAAGTCAACTTATCGGCCATGAAAACTATGAAGCAGGCATTTGGATTGCCCGTGGGCTTTTCTGACCATACCAAAGGAATTTCTATTCCAATTGCTGCAGTTGGAATGGGCGCAACTATCATTGAGAAGCATTTTACTTTAGATAAAAATCTTCCCGGCCCTGATCATATAGCTTCACTAGAGCCTCAAGAATTAAACGAAATGGTAAAAGCAATTAGAGAAGTCGAACTGGCTATTGGGAATTCAAGAAAAATACCTGCATCGTCTGAAATGAAAAATCTAGTGACAGTAAGAAAAAGTCTGGTAGCTTCCACTGAAATTAAAAAGGGAGATTTTTTTACTCTCGAAAATTTAACAGTGAAGAGACCGGGAAATGGGATTACACCAATTCACATGTGGGAAATGCTTGGTAAAAAAGCCAATAAAGATTACTCATTAGATGAAGTAATTTTAGAATCTATATAACGGGGAAGATTGCAATGAATATATTTGATCCAGGCTATTATAACGAAAATGAATTGCGGAAGGCGGGCTTCAAAGCAATTGGAAAAAATGTTAAAATTGCAAAAAATTGCACAATAGTTGGACTTGAAAATATTTCAATTGGGGATAATGTACGTATTGATAGTTATTGCTCCATTGTGGCCAGTGGGGAAGGATTTCTAAAAATTGGGTCATTTGTACATATCGGAGGGTATTGTCTTTTATCCGCCGGTTCAGGGATACAGATGGATGATTTTAGTGGTCTCTCGCAAGGGGTTAGAATTTACTCCAATAGCGATGACTACACCGGAAAATTCCTAACCAACCCGACAGTACCTGCAAAATATACTGGATTATCGTCTGGAACAGTTACACTGAAACGACACGTTATTATTGGTTCAGGAACAGTAATATTGCCCAAAGTCACAATTGAAGAAGGATCCTCTGTTGGTGCCCTATCGCTCGTAAATCGAAGTTTGGATCCATGGGGCATATATTTTGGCTGCCCTGCCAAGCGACTTAAAGAGAGGTCAATGCAACTTTTAGAACTTGAGGCGATGTTAATGAAAGAAATCAGCCAGCAAGATAAGTAAAAGACCCTGCGACAAATAACGCCCAGCAGGGATATTCAAATAAGATTAGTCCATTTAAACGCTCGTTGAAAATGAACTCATTCTCTTCACTGTTATGTTTATACTTAGTCGTGTATAATTTCTTTCAATTCTTTCCAACGGGATCATCATGAAAAAAATACTTGTTACGGGGGCTGACGGTTTTATTGGTTCCCACCTTGTTGAAATGCTCGTTTCTCAAGGTTATGAAGTAAGAGCACTTTCACTCTATAACTCGTTTAACAATTGGGGCTGGCTAGAAGATGTCAATTGCTTAAAGGAGATTGAGGTTGTCAACGGCGATATTCGCGATTCATTTTTTTGTAATGAAATAACGAAAGGAATAGATACAATTTTTCACCTTGCCGCACTGATTGCTATTCCCTATTCATATAAAGCTCCTCAAAGCTATGTGGACACAAATATCAATGGAACTCTCAATATCTGCAAAGCTGCAATGGAAAATGGTGCCACAAAAATTGTTCATACATCTACTAGCGAAGTGTATGGGACAGCCAAATATGTTCCCATTAATGAACTCCATCCGTTACAGCCCCAGTCTCCATACAGCGCTTCAAAAATAGCAGCAGATGCAATGGCAATGAGTTTTCATCTCTCATTTAATCTGCCTTTGGTAATCGCAAGACCCTTTAATACATTCGGACCAAGACAATCAGCCAGAGCTGTCATTCCAACTATCATTTCACAATTGGCCAATAAAAAAAGGGAAATTAGTTTAGGTGATATAACTCCCACTCGCGATTTTAATTATGTTGAAGATACTTGTAGTGGTTTTATTCAACTGGCAAAATGTCCTGAAGCTGTCGGTAAGACGGTCAATATTGGTTCAAATCGCGAACATTCAATTGAAGAAACTTTTAATCTCATTAGAAGACTCATGAATGCCAATGCAAAGCTTTTGGTAGATGAACAAAGAATTCGTCCAAAAAATTCTGAAGTACATAGACTTGTATGCGATAATTCTCTTATCCACTCACTTACAGGTTTTAAATCTGATCACAGCTTTGAAGAGGGCATGATTAAAACAATTGAGTGGTTTTCCCAAACTCAAAATTTAGCAAAATATAAAGCAGATATTTATAATCTCTAAGAAAAAAAATTATGAAAAAATGGAAAAAAATTCAGGTACATCCAGAGCAATCAATTCTTGAAGTTATGCAAGTGATCGATACCGGAGCAGTTCGCTTTGCCATTGTTACCGATGAGCATAATAAACTTCTCGGAACCATTACCGATGGTGACATAAGACGAGCCATTCTTGGTGGCATAAATCTAAACGAAGCTTGCCAAAAGGCAATGAACGCCAATCCTACATATTGTATGAAAAATACAACCTCCGAAGAAATTTTTGAAATCATGAGAAGTAAAAAAATTTCACATATGCCAATCATTGATCACAACCGTATCTTACTTGAAATCAGAGAGCTTAACGAAGTTAGCGAACAAACACTTATCAAAGACAATCCTGTTGTTCTCATGGCCGGGGGCCTTGGAACAAGACTGGGCGAACTCACTGCCAATTGTCCAAAGCCGTTGTTGAAAATTGGCAATAAACCTATTCTGCAAATAATTATTGAGAATTTTAAAAGCCAGGGCTTTCATAATTTCTATATTTCAGTGAACTATAAATCAGAGATGATAGAAGAATATTTTAAGGCGGGAGAAGATTTAGGAGTGAGTGTTAATTACCTGAGAGAGGGTAAAAAACTTGGGACCGCCGGAGCATTAAGTTTAATCAGTGAGAACGTAAATCTTCCCATGATTGTTATGAATGGAGATCTACTTACTAAAATTAATTTTACAGATCTTTTGCACTACCACTGTTCAAACAAAAACGAAGCCTCCATGTGTATCAGACAATATGAATTTCAGGTACCTTTTGGAGTCATTGATACACAGGATGACCGCATAGTTAAAATAGATGAAAAACCTATTCACCAATTTTTTGTCAATGCCGGAATCTATGTTTTAAATCCCGAGGCAATTAAAATAATTCCATTAGAAACTGCATATGACATGCCTCATCTTTTCAATGAATTGATTGCCAAAAATAAGAAAACAGGGGTCTTTCCTATTCACGAATATTGGTTGGATGTCGGACATAAGGACGATTTTGAAAAAGCTCAGTTCGATGCTATCAAGCTATAGAGAAAAAATCTGACTAACGAAATTGTTGAGAGTGAAAAATTAATCGAAATATGAAAAAAATATTATTTGTTTCGGGAACGAGAGCAGATTACGGCCATTTAAAAAAATTAATCTTATTATTTAAAGAGGATTCGAGTTTTATAACATTTGTTGCAGCCACCGGTACTCATCTTTCGGAAAAACACGGACGAACAATAGAAATTTTAAAAGCTGATGGGATGCCCAATATTGTCGAAGTCGATTTAAAAATCTCAGGCGATACACCGTCAGATATTTGCCGAGCAATCTCTTGCGGTGTTTCCGAATTCAGCCATGTTTTTCAGGAAGTAAGGCCAGATCTAATTGTTGTTCTGGGGGACCGCTACGAGCTTTGGCCAGCCTGTATGAGTGCAGTTATTCACAATATTCCAATTGCACACATTCATGGCGGAGAATCGACAGAAGGAGTTATTGATGAAGCGATAAGACATTCTATAACTAAAATGTCTCACGTACATTTTTGTTCGCATCCACTTTACCAAAGAAGAATAATTCGAATGGGAGAAAATCCTAAATATGTCCATCTCGTCGGTGCTCCAGGCCTGGATCGAATTAAAGAAATGAATTTCAGTAAAAAGGAAGAAATCGAGAAAGCCCTCAAGGTTGAATTTTCTTCTCAAAATATTCTTTGTACATTTCACCCGGTCACTTTAGACAAAAACCAGTCAAATTTAGAAATTTCAAATTTAATTGAGTCGATAAGCCTTATTCTTGCCAACAAACCTGATCTGAAATTTATTATTACACTTCCTAATTCAGATACCTATTCAAGCTATATTCATGATCAATGGAACGCATTAGTAAAAATTTATCCCAAAAATGTTCACACTTTTACCAATCTCGGCGACCAACTTTACCTCTCTGTGATGAAACTCGCTGACCTTGTCCTGGGTAATTCTTCCAGTGGGATTGCTGAAGCTCCTTTCTTGAACAAGGCAGTTGTTGACATTGGATATCGCCAAGCGGGAAGATTAAAGAGTCCTCATATCCTGCATTCAAGCGGCGAGACTCAAGATTTAGTTGGTAAAATTAATGTTGCCCTCTCCCCTCAATTTCAAAAAAGCCTAGCTTCACATTTGTCTATTTATGGAGATGGTAACTCTAGTTTAAAAATTTATGATATCTTGAGAAATATTAATATTGCTGAACTGAATTTTAAAAAATTTTTTGATGGTGATACCTAATTGAAAACAATTTTCATTGGCTGCGCATCCCTTTCCAAGAAGTTTAAAGAATATTGAGCCGCTGGCCGTTTTGAGAGGAAGTGAAGTTAACAAAAACTATGCGGAACCCTTTCAGTTAATTAAAATTATCGAGTAGCTCACAGACCTTTAAGACATTTCATTTGTCTTTCGGCTAATTGAAAATCCTCAATAGTATCAATATCGGTTGAATCTATATCGTTCATTTCATAATACAAAGTTTTGTCCGTACAAAAACTTTTATCGAAGTGCTTGGCAGTAGCTATATAAATAGCGCCATTGGGAAGATAGAGCTGCGATAATTGTTGGCGCTGGGGATTAGTTAGATTAAAATCAAAACAGAAGTTAATATAGTTATTTTTTATATCCATTAACCATTTTGATTTTACTGGTGCCTTAACGATTGATATTAAAGTTTCAACACCACTTATTGCCTCCCTCTCATATTTCTCGACAGCCTCTTTAATATGCTCTGGTCTACGTAATGGAGACGTTGGCTGAAGTAATATAACAAGATCAAAACTTTCACCTTGCTTCTCAAAATATTCAAGTGAGTGGTGAATTACATCGGCAATACTTGAGGAATCGTCAGCTAAATCTTTGGGTCTTAAAAAAGGAACCTCGGCCCCTTCAGCAATTGCAATAGCACGATAATTTTCAGAATCAGTACTTACTACGACTTTCGTGATGACCCCACTTCTCAGGGCAGCGTCTATCGTATGCCCCAAGAGAGGCTTCCCACAGAGGGGTAGTATATTCTTATCAGGCAACCCTTTGGAGCCTGACCTTGCCGGAATAATTGCAAGAATTTTTTTCATTTTACTTAAATAACTCTTCTTTCAGTTTCAATAGGTGCAGCAATTTTTTTCTTTTGAATATTAAAAGAAGTCTTCGGAACTGCGATTTGGGTAATGTGTTCACCACAATTGGCCCAATGTTTTTCGGCTTGCTCTAATAGTCTCAAATCTTTTTTATAAATAATTTCTTGCAGACCTAGCAACTGAATCGACGAAAAGTTATGACTGATCGTTGCAGAAATACTACTCGCATCTCCAAGATCCATAATGAATGCTTCCAAGTCTCCATTATATTGCTCTACAATTGAATCTCTATAAGTGGAAAACCATTCTGACCCCGGATATGGAGTTGCAAAATGGGGCTTTGCAGTTATACCCAATTCTTTCATGGCCAGCACTGTATTTCTTACGCTGCTGAAAGTTTCTTCCGGAAATCCAATAATGATATTAGGAATCGGCTTGACTCCTGATTTAAGACAAATAGAAACTGCCGATTTATTTCTGGCAACAGTAGATCCCTTCCCAAGATTTTTAAGAACTATTGGATCAAAAGATTCAATCCCATAAACCAAAGCAGTGCAGCCAGCATTGTTCATAATTTTTAGCGTTTCAAAATTATGAAGACCCGCGTGGCTAGTTCCACTCCAATGTACACCTTTGCAATTTTCGTCATGAGGAACATTATCTCTTTTGCAGGTTGGTTGAAGGCCGGCTTCAATCCACTGCCTTGAAATCTCTTTTAACCAGGTTCCTCTACTAGAAGCATCCATGGTGAATAAATTTTCATCAATAAAACTTGCGAAATCAATTTGATATGTATCGAATAAATGCTTAACCATTTTTATGATATATTCTGGAGAATGATAGCGGATATTGCGCCCATAAGTGAAGACAACATCATTCTTACCTGTTTCATCTTCTTGAATAACCATGTCGCCGGTAGTTCCCAAGTGCCAACAGTATTTACAAATTAAACTGCATCCAAAACTTCCATTGATGTCTAATCTGCGTTTAATGGTGGATGATTCTTCACTGAAAAGGTTAGCCGAGTTCGAAAAATAAATATCCATCGGAAATAAATCCCATGCTGGCCACGGAAGATCATCTAGATTGTTTATATTGGGTCTAGTTCCATTCAAGTAGCATTGTTTATTTTTAGGATGCCTAAAAATAACTCCCAAAGTTTCTGCAAAATTAAAATCCTTATTGTCGATCTTTGCAAGAACCTCCGGAAAGGTTACAAAAGCTTCTCCAATTACACCTAAATCTATTTCAGGAATCCATTTCATAATTTCATGAGGCATGCTGGTTATAAAGCCTCCACCGCCAATCAAAAAAGCAGTCGGTGCTTTCTCTTTGATTATTTTGCAGGCTTTTTTAATAAAATTATAAGTAGTGGTGAGTCCTCCAATTCCTATTACATCCCACTCATCAGCAACGCATGCTTGCTCCAGAATATCCCAATCTTTTCTCCAGGCATTGGCATCATAAATTGATACTTGATGCCCATTCTTCATGGCGATTGATGCCAAAAGAGCAATGCCGTAAGGAATATGTCGTGGCACATCTTCTTCTCGCACTACAGGATTGATAAATAATATTTTGGCCATTGGATTATTCCTTGTAATTTTCTAATTTATTAAATCTGTTAAAAAATGTATCCAGAGTCATACTTTGAATGTGCTCGCCAAAAAGTGTTCCCCCTTCAGTGCAGTTCAAATTTTCAGAATTTGATTTGCTTAATAACTCAAGAAAATTTTTGCGATACCAAAAATAAGTTGGATCAGTGTAGTATTCGACTTGTGTGAGTGGAAAAGTAAATCTAATAAAACATTTTTCTAGATTTTCCAGCCCTACATGTTGGATTAACTCGTAATAAGTTTGAGTCATGTTATAAGGCGTATCCATATGATAACCCAAATCCATGCCCACCATTCCAATGCTTTTAATTTTCAAAATACTACTGGCAAAAACCCACGCTGCTGTACCTACAGTTCCGCCAGTGTTCATGCAAGGAAGCTTATTAACTGCGTATAATTTTCTGGTTAAACTTTGAGGCTCACTTGGATTATCAACCAAAGGATTCCACCAATAAATATCAAAGCCCGCTTCAATGGCGCGATCAACAACTTGAGGGGGGGCAGATGAGCATAAAATTAATTTTGTCTTGTGAGCATGCTCATTAACTAATTTAATATTTGCGAGATTTTGGTTAATTGAATTTTTACGAAACTCTACATCAAGATCCTGGCGGTCAAAATAATCATCACCGGCCATATTCTCTTCAAAATTTGGATCGCCAAACCAGCGGACAATACGTTTTAAATGAGGATCGAGAGAAAGTACATAATCTGGTATCACTCCTCTCTTGAGACAATTCACATAAGCTCCATCAATAGAAATGATTTTGCCTTTATAATTATCTCTTATACGATTGATGGAATTAAATTTATGAACACTTGGGCCAGCGCTGATAACTATTGCCGATTCTTTTTCAATTTCAGGTAATGCTTTTAAATCATTGATAGATTTTTTAAAATATTTTAAATTCTCTTGTGCATGATGAAGAAGCGTCTGGCTATGATTTTCTCTTCCAATTTTTGGAACATCCTGAACAACTTGTTCAAAGCTCCAGCCACTTTCAGAATTATTCATCTGCTCCATCCCAGGTAAGTTCTGTTCTTTCAACATAAACCATAGAACCACCAATAGATCCAAGTGCAGCTTTTTTGAATTTTTCTTTAAGCTCTTCTTCTTTCGTCATTTCTGCTTTCGTTGATTCTTTGGGTTGGTTTTTGATTTGAAAATTACCTTTTAAAAATTCGCTCATACTACGCCTTCCTCGGGAGCCTGCCTCCCAAATTATAAAAATATCTTGATTTCTCTTTTTACCAAAAAGTGTGTCAATATCACAGTGAAATGTAGGCGTGACTCATGGCGCATCCATGGCAAAAGCGCGATGCTCTTATTCTTTTTGGGCAAATTTACAGCTAATTATCAATCTACTCTCTAAATTAGATACAAAGCCTTTTTTAAAAGTAGCAATTTGTTGCTCTTTTTCATTCATAACAGGAGAAGAAATTGTTCCCATATTGAAGCGTTTAAGTCCAAGGGATTTAGCATGGGCAATGGCATAATAAACGGTGTGATGACCAAGTGGTTTATTATCTCCCATCATTTGGCGATCATTAATAGCAACCCCATAATAGGCTTCTTTAGATCCATACAAGATAAGTGCAGCAGAAGAAATGATTTCTTGAAAATATCCAACGACCAAATAAGCCTGTTTGTTTTTAATCATTTCAAATTGTTTGTCCCAAGTCTCTTTAGTTCTCGTTTCTCTCCCCGCCACTCTTATATGAAACTCTCTCACATCATTAAATATTTGTTCATCGGGATTTTGATCATCAACTAAGACTGTTCTTATTTCACGCTTCCCCCAATTAATGAGAGATCGATAACTTTTTCTGATATTGCGAAGAATTAGGCTCTCATCAATTTCTAAATCTATAATTCCCTCTAAATTATAAAAGCTAAATTCTCTGTCTATATTATTAAAGAAGTGATTGTTTAAAACGCTGTCTGCGTAAAAAGTGAATCTTGCAGGTCTTGCTAACCTGACTTCATCAATGAATCGATCAAAAACTTGAAGATAATAATTGATGACTTCAATTCGTTCTTCTTCTTTTAAATTATCAACAATAAGGTATTCAATCGGGCGCGAGTAGAATGAAAAGTCTGTTCCATCTTTTAGCCATGTCAATGGAACCGCTAAAACAGGTTCTCCATTGAGGTTGAGAGCGAAGCTTATATTTTTATACCATTCAGTTTCGCGGTTACAGTAGGCTTCTTCATATTCAATATTTTCTTTAAGATAAAGATATCTTTCAGCAATTTTTTTGCCTAGCTTTGAATCGACGGGAATATCGCTATATTCAATTTTTTCTATTTTCATCAAATTAACTTTCTAAAAACCGGTTTAGTTGGCTCGCCAACCAGATAAGCCTGATAGCCATTTTCCAGAGCGAGAGCATAAACTTCAAGGGATAACTCAAAAGCTTTCGCAAAATAATTTAAATCCGCTTCGTTATGAGAAAAACAAGGAACAAACGCACCTTGGAATAAAACTCCACGCCGGATCATTTCCTGCAACATCAAAGTCCTCATTCCACTGCAAACATTTTTATCTTTATTTTTAAATATAAAAAGCTGCATCCAATCAGCCGCCTGATAATCGATATAATCTTGCATATTTGCTTTTTTTAAGACAGCCTGAATTTTATCTCGCAACTTTGCACCAATCTGGTGATTATGAGCTACGACATTATGCTTTTTAAACTCGTCAATGGTGGCAATAGCGGCAGCCAGTGCTGTAGTTTCCCCTCCGTGCGTTGTGGAAATTAAAAACAATTTATCTTTTCCTACTGCACGGATGCCACCTAATTCCATAACTTCTTTTTTTCCCGTTAGTGCACAAAAAGAAAAGCCATTGGCTATTCCTTTACCCCAGGTCGCCATATCAGGTGAAACATTATATTTGGTAATAGAACCTGGAAACGCTGTTTTAAAACCCGTAATCATCTCATCTAAAATATAGAGAGCTCCCTGAGATTGAACAAATTTTATCGCTTCATCCAGATATCCCGCTGGAAGACCGTGTGGTTTTTCAGGCTCAGAAATTACACAGGCAATTTGTCCCGGATATTTAGCAAATAATTCTTTCAGAGAATCCAGGTTCTCTGATTGATAAGTAACTGTTAGTTTTGTAATTTCTTCCGGAATTCCTCTGTTTGCCTGAGTTTTTCCAATGAACCAATCGTCATAAGAATAAAATGGGTGGTCATGAGGAAAAGCGGCCAGTTTCCTTTCGGTATATGCGCGGGCCAATTTAACTGCCGCTGTCGTGGCGGTCGATCCGTTTTTAGCAAACTTTATCATTTGATGACAGGGAATCAGTTCCAGAAATTTTTCAGCGATTTCCAGCTCAATATAAGAAGGTCTCTGAAAATTAACACCTTTATCCAGCTCTTCTTTTACTCTTTTTATGACGGGTTCATAAGCATGGCCTAAACTAATTGATGTAAGCCCCATTGAACAATCGAGAAATTCATTTCCATCAAGATCCCAAACGTGCGAGCCTTTTCCGTGAGCAATTGCAGCAGGAGAAAGAATTGGAAATTGATCATCCCCTTTTGAGTAAGTATGGGCACCACCGGGTATTAAGTCGTGTATTTTTGACCGATATGCATCCGATTTTTTAAAATTTGTTATAAAGCGAAGACCTGCTTCTTGCGCCTTTGATTTAAAATAACCTTCATTGCGTGAATTATTCATATTAAAATCCTTTATATTTTTGTCTGAATCTAAAATATCAATATAATATTTCCAGTCCTGCTCTTTACCTGCTTTTTTTATTAATTCCTTGATGACGTCTAAATCATTAGGGGTATCAACAGTGATTCGAAATTGCGAAAAATTTCCAAGTTTATTTTCAAAAGCTTTTGATGAAAATAAAGAACCGCCTTTCAGTGTTGAATTTTGCCAGATGTAAGGGGTAACATGCTCTCTTTCAAACGGAGCTTTAGCTTCTTTCCATGCTTGTTCGAGTACTTTAAAACTAAAAACCTCGCAATCCACTCCATCAGGAAATTGCTCCTTTAAAATGACTGAAGCGTAATCGACTTTTTCCTTTCGATAAAATTCAATAAGTTCATCTATAAGCTTACTATCAATCAAAGGACAGTCTGAAGTCACCCGGACAACAATATCTGCTTTCACATATTTTGCCGCCTGATAAAATCTATCCAGCACATCGCTCTCGCTGCCTTGAAATACTTCCGCTTGATTTTTTCGAGCTATATCAAGGGCCGTTTCGATCCCTTTTTCATGAGTAGTAGCAACCACTATTTGATTAGCTAACTTAGACTTTTTTAAACGTTTTAAATGCAGTGAGAGCAAAGTATCGCTGGAATCTATAAGCGCCAGTATTTTCATTGGAAAACGACTGGAAGAAAGTCTGGCTTGAGTGATAATGACAATTTTCATTTCCAGTTTCCTGGGTTCAATAATTGATCATCAACTTTAGGCATCTTTTTTAAAATATAATCCCAATCCAAATTTTTAGCCGTTAGGAGACTCTCCGTATCCTTAACCTGTTCTATTTTTTCCGCTCCAAATAAAACACCATCGACTTTCTCCATGTCCATTACATAACTGGCTGCTAACTCAGCAAGACTCAAATTTAATTCACTCGAAGTTTGCTCTAAAAAATGCCTCGTTTTTAGAAAAGGCGATAGATTACCCGTTAGTTTTTCTTCGGCCATAAACAGCAAGCCTTGAAGAAAAATAGAACGTGCATAAATCTTTTTATTTTTTACTTCTTTCACTTTCTTTTTTATTTCTGAATAATGATGAAAAATGCTTAATGGTATCTGAATAATACTGACAACTGGGTCTCTGCAAACAACTTCTAACTCTTGTGCCGAATAAAGAGAAACTCCAACCAAGCCCATCTCTTCTTTGGATAATTTCTCAATAAGATTAGAGCTCAATTGATACTCATTAAAACGGTGGAAATAAAATCCTTCAAGTTGATCTATCGCCAATAGTTCTTTGTGATTATTGATCAGATCAGAAAAATTGCTTGTTATATCTTGCAACATGAATTTAGAGAAAACTTTAAATTTTTTACTAGGGTTTTTCCGGTGGTAATCTCCAATAATTTCTAAAGATTCACCATAAGCTCGTGCCGAATCTAAATAGCGAACGCCCAAATCATAAGCAGCTTCTAAAAGCTTTAATGAATAAGCTCTGTCTGGCATCACTCCATTGTTGATTCCATAAGGCATACCCAATTGAACAGTCCCAAGTATTTTTTGTTTCACTTAAAGAACATACTCCATTTTCATTGCTGTTCCCTTTTTAAAAGAACCCTTAATTTTTTTTCCCAAAAGCATTTCATAATATTTAGGCGGCAAGCCGTAACCAGGACGAATACATCTCAAATTCTTTTCATTGAGAACATCACCTTCTTTCACATCTTCTGCGATATAGATCGAACGGCGGAAAATTAAACTTTTCTTTTCCGCTTCAGTCACACCATAGCTCACTTCGCCCATAGCTTCCCAGGCCCGTTTGCTTTCAACAACCAATAATTCCAACTCGTGAGGCTCAAGTGAGAAAGCAGAGTCAACTCCTCCATCACTGCGCTTTAAGGTAAAATGTTTTTCGATAACAGTTGCTCCTAAGGCCACACTGGCACACGCAGCACCTACTCCCATAGTATGATCTGACAAACCGACTTCTGTTTTAAAAAGATCTCGCAAATGTGGTATGGTCAGAATGTTTGTATTTTTTGGAGTTGATGGGTATGAACTTGTACATTTTAGTAATATTAAATCCCGACATCCGTTTTCCAGAGCAGTTTTAACTGTCAACTCCAATTCAGCAACTGAAGCCATACCTGTTGAAATAATCATCGGCTTTTTAGTTTGGGCAACTTTCTTGATCAGGGGAATATCAGTATTTTCAAATGATGCTATTTTATAAACAGGTGGATTGAATGTTTCCAGAAAATCCACTGCTGTTGCATCAAAAGGTGTGCTCAAATAAATAAGCCCAAGCGATTTACATTTATCAAAAATGGGACCATGCCAGTCCCAGGGAGTGTGTGCTTCTCCATATAGATCATAAAGATTGCGCCCATTCCAAAGACTATTTTTATCTTCAATTAAAAATTCGCCCGAGTTTAAATTGAGGGTCATTGTCTCAGGAGTATAAGTTTGAATTTTAAGTGCATGAGCACCCGCCTTAGCGGCTGCCTCGATTATTTGAAAAGCTCTTTCCAGAGAATGATTATGATTTCCGGACATTTCTGCAATAATAAAAGGCGGATGATTTTTACCGACGAATCTATTTCCAATTTTTATTTCTGACATATTAACCTCAGTCCTTCTTAATTTTTTCTATTTTTATTTTATAGTCGCGCCCCATATAAGTAAAAAAAGCTGGAAATCTATCGGGGTCACAAACGCGTAATAAGTTGAACGATTCTTTTAATGTTTTATGCATATCAATTTCCGAATCTTTTGGACTTCTCTTCTCGAAGCTGATGCTTTCTACAACTGGCTGTGGAGTTGGGCTGACGTTGTTAAAGTTGTCTACTGCCCACAGTATTAAGTTAATTTCTGCTTTAAATACCTTATTGTTTATCTCATCAAAAAGCTCGTGCCCTTCCAGATCAACGCTCTCTTTCTTCCAGATATCTCCTGTATCAATTTTATCTGCGGCTTCCAGTAAACTGACCACAATTTTATTTTCACCGCGGAGAATAGTCCAGATATGAGGCGACCATCCTCTTCCATGCGGAAGATCGCTGGCATGAAGGACAAGTGTTTTTTTGTAAAGATCTCTGGTAGATTTTTTAACAAAATCACTGCAAGATACCAGGAAAAGGATATCTCCTCCGGCAGCTTCGGAAATATTGTGAATAATTTTCACCTGATGTCCCGGTATCTGTAACTTTTGAAGATAAACCATTACCGGATGAGCTGAATTTGTACAAAGTAAATCTATTATCATACTGCAACCAACTTCTCGGTAATTTTTTTTAACAGACGGTCACAGCCGAGGCCGTCAACTTTTTCAAAAAAATTTTCAATTAAATTATTCTGTGTATCGTTATTCTTTTCACTCAAAGATTGTCTAAGAAACTGAACGATAGCATCTTCTGTACTCACAGGTAAATTGATGACTTCTCCGGCTCCAGCTGCAATTTCTTTTTGATTATCGGCAACCAAAAAATTAATCTGACGGACTCCCAGACAAGCCCTTTCCAGAAACGACACCCCACAAGCTCCGATAAACAAATGTGACTTCTTATAAAGTGGAATGAGGCTGGCCAGTCTAACGTGAATGACGATTGCATAGCCTTTTAAAATAGTCTGCAGAATCGCCTTCTCAATGTCATTGCCAACTACCCATTCAATTTTTTTGTTTTGAAAAAATTCTATTTTGACAATTGCACGAGCAACTTTTTCTAAATTTTTTATCTCGATCCCGCCCAGATAAATGCCTACTTGTGAAATGGGACCATTGATATTTTTCTTATGCTCTTTTGAATACTCCTGGGCAAGAGGTGCATATTCTGGACCTAGAAGAAAAAGAGTCTCCTTATTTAGAAGATGTTTCTCATAAATATCTTTCGCATTCATATTATAATTAATTATAATTTCCGCATCAAAATCTGGACTGCATACATCCTGAATCAGAATAATCTTATGACCAAGCGACTTCATTTTTTTTTGCCATATTAAGCCAAGGCCATAATGATCCAGAACAATAATAGAGTCCTTTGCAATATGCTGATGCATTTCAAGCGCTTCATCTTCTTCAGTTCCCATTTTCCATGTACTCGTGTCGGTCGTCAGGGCATGCGCAAGCCCTTGTGAATTCTCCAGCCAGATAGTGTCAACTTGTAAATTATCTGATTGGTTTTCAGGTCTTTTTCTTACAACCATAACCGGATTATAGCCGTGCTCCTTAAACTTCAGGGCCAAAGCAAGGCAGCGGGACAAATGGCCACGTCCTATATATCCACCATAATCCAGTCGAAAATAAATATTCGTTTTACTGCTTAAAGAATTCATGGATTTTTTGAACGACATAGTCTTGTTCAAACTCTGATAATGAGTGGTACATCGGCAGGCTCAGACATTTTGAATAGTAATTTTCAGCACTCGGACAAAGTCCTTTTTTAAATCCTAAACTCTGGTAATAAGGGTGCCAGTAAACCGGCAAATAATGGACTTGAGAATAAATTCCCTGATGTTTTAAAAAATCATACAATTCTTTTCGCCTATCTGTTTCAATAACAAACAAGTGATATGCATTAAGTATTTTTTCTTCGTCATAGCTCTGAAAGCTGATGGGTAAATCTTTCAAGCCCTGCTTATATTTTTTAGCGATCAAATTTCTTTTCTCAATATTTGAGCTCATCCGCTTGATTTGAGATGTTCCCAAAGATGCATTGATATCCGGCAAACGGTAATTATAACCCAGCTCCTGCATCTCGTGATACCAGCCACCGTGGCATTCCTCTTTAAAAAGCTGTGAATCCCTGACTATGCCGTGAGAACGAAGATCCACAAGACGCCTATAATCCTTTTCACTATTAGTGGTGACCATTCCACCTTCACCTGTAGCTACATGCTTTACCGGATGAAATGAAAAAGTCGTTAAATCGCTATATCGGCCAGATCCGCATTTAATCAGTTCGTTTCTTGAATTTTTAAATGAGCCACCAATAGCATGACATGCATCCTCAATGATCCATAGATTATATTTATCTGCAATCGTTCTCAATTCTTCAGAATTAACAGGCAGGCCCGCGAAATCAACAACGACTACCCCCTGATAACTATCAGGATTTTTTTTAATTTTCTCTTCAAGCAAGTTGAAGTCCATGTTGTAGCTTTTAGGGTCAATATCAACAAATTCTACCTGTCCATTTTCAAAAAGAACGCAATTGCTTGATGCTGCAAAAGTAATCGGGGTCACTAAAACTTTTTTGGATAAATCTTTATTTAATATCTTAAATGATAAATGAAGTGCAGCCGTGGCGTTGTTGAAAGCAACGGCGTATTTGCTACCTACTGTGGCAGAAAAAATTTCTTCAAACTCAGCAACCGCCGGGCCCTGAGTTAAAAAATCAGATTTGAGTGTTTTTACAACCGCTGCAATATCGTCGTCGGTAATATGTTGTCTACCGTAAGGAATTTTCATATTTTAAAATCTGGATCTATATGTTGTTTTATTTGCTTCCGTAGATCATCAACCGTTAACCAATCCACATTATTACCGGAATTGTATTTAAATCCCTGTTCTAATTTTTTACCCTTAAAATGTTTAATAAATTTTTCCACATCCCAAATCGGAGTTGATGGCAAAATAACGTAATATGAGTCAAATTCGACGGTGCTGAATGCATCCATTTCCGTAATCATCTCTTCATGCAGTTTTTCTCCTGGACGCACACCAATCACATCTGTTGTGCAATTAGGAGCAATGGCATGTGCCACATCCAGGATTTTATAGGATGGAATTTTCGGAACAAATATTTCACCACCCCAATGGTCATTGAGGGCTTTTAAAACTAAATTTACTCCATCTTCTAAACTGATACTAAACCTGGTCATTTCGGGATGGGTAATAGGAATTACCCCGGAATCTTTTTTACTCATGAAAAAAGGAATGACAGACCCTCTTGATCCGAGCACATTGCCGTATCTGACAACCGAAAATTTAATATCTCTTTTTCCTTTCATATTATTGGCTGCAACAAAAAGCTTATCTGAGCAAAGCTTGGTAGCACCGTAAAGATTTATAGGTGCAGCTGCCTTGTCAGTAGAAAGGGCCACGACATTTTTAACTCCGCAATCAAGTGCTGCATTTATGACATTCTCCGCGCCAAAAATATTTGTCTTAATACACTCCATTGGGTTGTACTCTGCAGCCGGAACTTGCTTGAGCGCTGCGGCGTGTATAACTGTGTCAATCCCTTCAAAAGCTCGACGTAAGCGATCCGCATCACGCACATCTCCGATAAAATAGCGAAGTTGAGGATATTTCTTATCCGAAAATTGCTGGGACATTTCAAACTGCTTCAACTCATCGCGAGAAAAGACAACGACTCTTTCGACTTCGGGGTATTTCTCTAAAATAGTGTGAATAAATTTCTTTCCAAATGATCCTGTTCCACCAGTCACAAGAATCGACTTACCTTTCAACATAAATTCCTATCTCTAAAATTATTTTTAGTGTTAAATTATTCAATCTAATAACTTGAAAAACGATATCAAAATGCAACAGCTATTTATAGCAAAAATAAGTCTAAACAATAGGGAAACTCTCATTTTCTGCAATGAAACGAGCATTGTGCCAGTCAGCACCTATATTCTTTTTGATAAAAGGTTAGTTGACGTGCTGAAATGACGAAAAAAGTGCCTCATTCCATTGAACCTGCCCTCCGCACTAACTTGCGGTGTCAGGTCATAAAAAAATCAAGAGAGCGGTGATTATATGAAAAAACTAAATTTAAATAAATATGATGGTGATCCAAATTCAATCTATCTTTTTTCTGCTTCTTTCATAGACGATCAGGAACTCTTTCTTGAAAAAAAATTCCAAGGGCAGTTTATTCCAATCTCCTTAAAAAAAAGCGATTTTTTAAAGAAGCATGAAATGGTTATAAGCGTATTTAATAAGTACCTGCCTCAAATAGCAGATTACTTAAATACTCAAAACAAATTAAATTATTCATTAAAATTCTGGCATCCTTTCCTCGCCTTGTGGATGGTAACAGTCATAGATAATTTTATTGATAAAAAAATGAAACTTGAAATTTTTTTCGACAATATAGATGAAAATTTACAGATCGAGCTGCTTGAATGCGATAATGATTTCATTTTCGAGGATGACCAGTCTTTTAATTTTGGTCATGCAACTTCAACAATGTTTGAACACCTGTTTACGTCGATGATCTTTGAATACCTCCCCAGATCCGGTCATGTTATTTCCAGAAAAAATATCGATCGTGTCTTAATAAATTTTTCTGCTGATAATAAAAAAACCAGTTCTCTCTTTTTCAAAAATAGAGTTGAACATATTGCTGGATTCAACAAACTGGAAGGAAAGATTATTTCTTTTCTTTTGAATATTTATTCATGCTTTCCCCAAAAATTTCCTGTTGAAGACAAAAACTTTATCGTAGATGTCCCATTAGCTGACTCGGTCGATTGGATGAAAATATTTAAAAAGATGATGCCAAAATCATATTTATGTTTAGATTTATCTAATATACACTTTCCGTTCACAAATGGTGCTGTTATTTTTACAACCTACAAATCTCCTTTGGAAAAACGCGCCCTGGTTGGCTTAATGAGAGAAAAGGGCATTAAGGTCTACATGGCCCAACATGGCAGCAATTATGGTGACCAACTAACGGTAACTCGAAATTATATTACAGAATATTTATTAGACGGATTTATTAGTTGGGGTTGGGCTACGCACAGTAATCATCCTGCAAACATTATCGCCCTCCCTTCTCCAATCATTTCGAAACTCAAATGGCGTAGATTTTTATTGCCCCACAAAAGATCAAAAATCATTTTGATTAGCTCGGTATATGCCCCCAACGACGCTGCAGGGTCTTTTGAAACAGCAGAGTTTTACCCCGAATATTTTCAAAATATTTGTCATTTCTTAGACGGTTTGAATGACGAAGCCAAAAACAATTTCTATTACCGTCCAAGGCTTACGCATGGTGAAACCACATTCAATAATGCTCTTGTCTCCCTTATTACAAAAAGATATCCATGGGTAAAAATCCTACATGGAAGCCTTGATAGAGAAATGCTCAACGCTACTATTACTATTCATGATAATTTTGGCTCTGCCCTACAAAAATCCTTAGTCCTATGTCCAATTTCACTATTCTTTTGGAGAAAAAATTCTTTTTATCTAAATTCAGAATTAGAGAATGTTTTCAAGGAACTAGAAGACCAAAAGGGTTATTTTGACTCAGGAAAATTAGCTGCAATTGAAGTAAACAGGATTGTTTTAAGCGGAGAGAAAGCGCACAAACTGTGCAATGGCCATAAAAGACTGAAGGACACATTCTTTAAAACGAGTTTTTTTCCTCTCTGGGCCTGGATCAAATCTCTCCGGAAACTGTAAAGTTTTCGCTTTTTATTCTTTCTATTCCCCTATGGGAGAATTATTATAAAATAAATTTTTGAACAGCTAGGTTTTGGCAATATATGAAACATAACGCAACAGCACTTATTTTGTGTGGTGGGAGAGGTGAAAGACTTCGACCTCTTACTGAGTCGACACCAAAACCATTGGTTCACCTCAAGGGCCGTCCTATTCTTAGCTATCTTTTGGATCACATCAAAAAATTTAACATCACCAACGTGGTCATTGCAGCAGGATTTCAAGCTGAAAAAATTCACCAGTTTTTTGAAAACAACCATAAAGACTTAAACGTAACAATTATTAATTCTGGAGATGTCGATATAATCAATCGTATTAAAGACTGTTCTACACATATTGAAAGTGATTTTATTCTCTTTTACGGAGACACTCTTGCGGACGTCAATCTCGATAAGCTTCAAGAATTTCATTACTCACATGACTCGAAGGCCACCATCACCTTGTGGCCACTTAAAAGTCAATTCGGTCTGGCGGAGATTGACCCTGAAGACAATGTCACAAGTTTTAAAGAAAAACCAACTCTTGATCAATGGATTAATATAGGAAATTTCTACTACGAGCACGAAGTGCTCAATTGGTTAAAAGATTTCAAAAGCTATGCAGAATTTTTAGAATACATGGGAAAGGAAAAAAAACTTAAAGGATTTAAGCACAATGGCGTGCACATAACTGTGAATACCATAAGAGAGCTGGAAGAAGCTGAACAAAATATTCATGAGTTTGAATAAAAAGAGAATCGCAAATGAAAATAAATGAAAACAATTATTGGTTTGGAAAAAATGTTCTTATCACAGGGGTGAATGGCTTTATTGGCGGCAATCTGGCTAAGATGCTTGTCACAAAAGGCGCTAATGTTTTTGGTCTCATCAGAAACGCCAAACTTGACACTCTTTTATACTTCGAAGGAATAAATGAAAAGATTGTTCTAATAGAGGGTGAGCTCACAGATAAGGACCTGTTTGCCAGAATTATATCTGAAGAGCAGATCCACTCTGTCTTTCATTTGGCAGCTCAAGTGGAAATAGGAGTGGGTTTGGCTAATCCTTACCTAACTTTTGAAACTAACGTCAAGGGAACATATTCCCTGTTGGAAGCCGTTAGGCAGTTTCCTCAAACAATCGAATCGGTCATAATCGCTTCGACAGATAAATCATACGGCAGCTACCCAAAAGAAAAAATGCCTTACAAAGAAGATTATCCACTTCTTCCAAAGTACCCTTATGATGTGTCTAAAGCTTGTGCTGACATGATATCTCAATGCTACGCCACCGAAGTTTACAAGCTTCCTATTGTTGTCACGAGATTCTGTAATATTTTTGGACCAGGGCAACTTAACTTTTCCGCAGTTTTTCCAGATTCAATTCGCGCTTGCCTTGGTTATGGAACATTTATTCCCAGGGGCAATGGACAGCAAGTAAGAGATTTTATCTTCGTTGAAGATGTCGTTGACCTTTATCTGCGAATGGGAGAAGAACTTTCAAAAAATCCCGAGAAATTTCGTGGAAACATTTACAATGCAGGAACAAATAAGCCCAAGTCTGTTCGAGAAGTTTTAGAGATTGTCTACAAAACCACAGGCCAAGAACAAGCTTTCCATAAAATCTTAGAAATGATGAAGGGAAAAGAGACCGTTGGAGAAATTGACTATCAATATATGGATTTTGAAAAGGTCAATCAGCATTTTGGCTGGGCACCAAAGCACTCGGTTGAAGAAGGGGTCGCTAAAACAATTGAATGGTTCAAAGGATATTTAAAGAAAAAATATGAATCCTGATATAACCGTTGTTATCCCCTACCATAACGAAAAGAAAACAATTGAGTACACTCTCGAAAGAGTTGGCAAGCAAACGCTACCTGCAAAGGTCGCCATTTTTGTAAACTCCAGCTCCACAGATGATACATTCGATATCGTGAACAAATGGATTGAAAAAAATCAATCTCGCTTTCAAACGCAGTTTAAAAATGTTTTTGAACAAACGGATAATCCGGCATCTTCCAAGAACGTTGGCATTCGAAATTCAGAGACTGAGTGGATCGCCTTTATGGATTGTGGGCAGAATTTTGAAAAATACTGGCTGGAATCACAGTACCAATTTGCCATCAAAAATAAAATTGATGTCGTATCTGGAGTCGTTTATCTTGCTGGTGAAAACTGGGTTGACCGTTGTGCTGTAGCGCAAACGTATGGTTACAAAAAAACCCGCCCTTGTCTTCCAACTACCCTCGTAAGGAAATCAGTGTTTGAAAAAACTGGATTATTACTCGAAGGACGGCGTGCAGGATACGATGCTGCTTGGCCCATCAAACTTAAAAAGATGGAGATTCAAAGAGGAATTAATGAAGACGTCATGATTAGATATATTGGGTTTAATTTTTCTTCAAATCTAAAGCATCTTTTCAAAAAATCCATCATGTATGCAAAACCTACCGTGGCCATTGATAATTACTGGGTTCCTTATCTCTATCTCATTTACCCACTATTAATACTCCTGGCTTTCTTCGTATCCATTCCTTTAGCTTTTGGATTAATATTACTCTATATTTTTGCTAGAGCTGCTTTCCTCCCAATTATCAAATCAAAAAATACACGAATCTTCCAGGAACATCCCTGGGAGAGCTTACGTGGCTTGTTCATCGTGGGATTTATTATAGATTTGGGAAAACTTGTCGGGATAATACAAGGAATTCGTTTTTATTATTTCCCTCGATCAACTTGAATTAAATTTTCCACGAAATAATTAAATGAAGCATCATCAATTCCAAAATGTAATGGTATAATTAGATGAGGCTTGAAATTAAGTTTTGAAATATTAGGCTCGGAAGAAAAATTCCTCTTCATGACGCCTTCGATTTCTCCTAGTGAATAGCGAGCTGTATCCAGAGGAAGAACGGGTCCTAATCTTTTATTTTCATCATGAATAAAATCTTGAGGATTCACCTTTTCTCTCAATTGGGCCAAACGCTGCAAAATGATCTTTTGACAATTTTCCCAGTGACCAACTTGGTCCTGAATCATCAAAAGATCCTCTTCCGTCAGCGAAAAGTTTTGAATTTCAGTTTCTGCCCAGTTAATAAAAGGTGCATTATCAATTTTTTTTCCTTGCTTTAATTGAGATTGAAAACGCGCTAAGTCCATTTTTTTTCCCTGTAGCGATTTAGCAAAGTCAAAAAATGCGCGATCTCTTGTTAGAATGACTCCTCCACAATAACCTCCAACCAGTTTGGGAAGACTAAGAAGTTCAAAGCTTCCTTCGTTTGGAAAAAGTCCACTCTCATCTCTAATAAATGAATCCACTGAATCTTCGATGATAAGTCTTTGATTAAGAGAAGAATTATTGGCTCGATAAATCTTCCCCCATTTATGTACAATAAGGAGCTGGCTGACCTCCTCGCCAAATATGACAGAAGGATTGGCATAATTACAAATTACATCAAATACACACTTGGAAGACCATTTGGAAGTAAAGACGATGTCTGATCGATTCGTCTTTTGATAGAGCATGATTGCAGAAAGACCTGCTCGTCCAGATGGAAACAAGAGTGCGTGACAATTATATTTTTTTTCAAAAAAACTTTCTATTTGCTCCAAGATATCTCGACGAAAAATTAAGGATGACGAAGAATTTTTAATTGAATAATTTTGCAAATAAGGCCATTGATAATCTATTGGCAACTTCATGCTAAACTCTTGTTTAAATCTAAAACACCGTCTGCATGTTTAATCATAGCTTCTCGGTGGGTAACGACAATAATTGTGCACTCTTTTTTTAGGTCTAATAACAAATTTGCAATATGGGCCTCTGTAACATGATCTAAGTTGGCGGATGCCTCATCAAGAATTAAAAATTTTGGCTTGCGTAAAAGAGTTCTGGCCAGGGACAGTCGCTGCTTTTGTCCTGAACTCAGTCCTTCGGCATTTTCTGTAACAACATAGTCCAGACGAGTAATCAAATAATCAAGTTGAACAGATTTAAGTGTCTGCGTTAAATCATTATCATCCAGTGACAAGTTAGTTTGCCCATATAGTAAATTTTCCCTAATAGTTCCTGCGACTAAGAAAGGATCTGGTCCGACATAGCCGACATCGGCAGAAAAATCTTTCAGGTAATTTTCAGCTGGAATTTGTGAAATGAAGATCGATCCTTTTTCTGGAATTAAAATTCCTAGAATCAATAGCAAAAGTGTGCTTTTCCCACGCCCACTTGGCCCTATGATCCCATAAATAGAGTTGTGAGGAATGCTCAATGAAAAGTTTTCGAAGACGTAGGGATCATCAGCCAGCCACCGAAAACCAATATTGTCTATTCGGATATCTGGAGACTTTTCCATGCGTTTTAAGTCATCTTGCGTTTTAAAATCACTATTCCAAATTCCTGGATGATAGTTCCCAAGAACCCTCATCGCTTTCGTGGGGTTTAGAGCGATTGCCATGTCTGCCTGATTAGAATTAATAAAAATTCTAAATGCCCTTTGGAAATAAGGAAAATTTGTTAAAGCACTAAAGTAAGAATCAGCAGTAGTTGTAAGTGATTGGACAAACCTTAAAAAGAGATAAAGAAACGCTAACAGCGTGGGTCCGGTAGTTTTAAAATACACATTGGATGTATAAACAATAAAGGCCAACAACACAATTCCCAAAAATCCAGGGAGAATGGCTCCGGACTTTATGAGAAGACCACTGCGCGAAGTGTGACTGAAAGAGAGTAAAAGCCTGTCGACCAAGGAGCAATACTCTTCGTTTTGTGTTCGCAAAATTTTAATATTAATCCAGTTCTGAGTAATCCGCTGAATTGACCTATTAATGTTTTCTTGCTCATAAAGTACTTTTTTAGAATAAGAGAGGATCCCTTTTTTTAATAAACTTAGCATCGAACCGATTAAAACGACTCCGACCAATCCAACCAATGCCTCTCTCCAGCCAATCAAGGCCATCGCAATAAAAATGCAAATGGATTGAACCAATGCAATAAGACTATTAGTCGTCGACGCTACAAAATTTGATGCTTTTGGAAATATCTCTGCAAAACGCAAATTTATTTCACTTGAGGGCAATACTTTTGTCCTATAAACCATCAACAGATCGTAAACTGACATCAAGCGTAGCCTGGTATTTATTATGGTAGAGAAAAAATTTCCCGACTGGGAAGTAATCAGCGTTAACGCTGCTCTCAGCGCCCCTACGACTCCAAAAAGAATACAAAGCAAGCCCAAGGGCCAGGTGAGCAGAAAATTCATGGGACCAGGAAGAAAAATATCATGCAATAAACTAATCTTATAAAACAGGACTTGCATAAGCACTGAAATACTAACTTCCAGAAGGGATAGACCAAATGACGCTACTGATCCGAGCAAGAGCCAATAGAGGGCTTCTTTTCCCAGGTATTTTACCAGTAATCTAAATTTTATAATTAGTTCTTTCACTTAAATTTTCACTGGTTCTCAAGCCTTATTTTATTTCATATGCCCAAAATTTTATGTAATATTCTCTACTATGCAAGAAACAATTCAGCCTTTGGTATCTGTAATTTTAAGATCATACAATGAAGAAAAGCACATCGGAAAGCTCTTAAGTTCAATCTTTAATCAAAAATGTATTTACCCGTTTGAAGTCATTCTGGTTGATTCTGGCTCAAAAGATAACACGTTATCCATCGCCAATCGATACCCGGTTAAAATTGTAGAAATAAGCCCTAAGGAATTTACCTTTGGTCGCTCCCTGAACCGCGGGATAGCCAAGGCACGTGGCGAAGTTTGTGTCATGACTAGTGCCCACTGTTATGCTTCGAACGAACATTGGCTTGAAAATATTGCGAGACCTATTCTTGAAGACGAAAAGGTGGCTTTGGTTTACGGAAACCAAAGAGGCGTTGAAAGCACTCGATATTCTGAACACCAAATTTTTTCACAATGGTTTTCAGATGAAAATATTTACGATTACAAACTGCCCTTTTGCAATAACGCGAACTCGGCCATCAGAAGATCTCTTTGGGAAGAATACCCCTTCAATGAAGATCTGACGGGGTTAGAAGATCTTGACTGGGCAAAGTACGTTCGCTCAAGGAGCTTGAAAATCTCATATCGTGCTGATGCCCAGGTTTTCCATGTGCACAATGAAACCCCTAAACAAATTTATCAACGCTACTATCGCGAAGCCTACGCATTCAAACAAATCTTCAAAGATGAACACTTTGCCTTTTTTAGTTTTTTAAAATTTTTTTTACTGAACACCATTAATGATTATATTCATGCTAAAAAAGATTCGGTTATTTTAGATAATATTCTCTCCATTCCCATGTTTAGATTTCTACAATTCTGGGCAACTTATAAAGCGCACCAATACAACATTCCAATCTCTACGGACATGCAGAAGCAACTTTATTATCCCAAAAAAAGAACTTCCCAAAACCAACAGCCTCCAAAATCCAATATTATCGACATAACAGCCCCCTTGCATAACAACCTACCTGTGTGGCCGGGCTCCATTTCTTTCACTCAAAACATTTTAAAAAATCATGAAGCTGATTCATTTCATGAGTCTGAAATTGCCATGAATATCCATACGGGGACTCATATGGATGCTCCCCTACATTTTGTACAAAACGGAAAAAGCATCGATCAAATTGACCTAAGACGATTAATTGGAAAAGTTTTTGTTCTTGAATATAATGACAACACTCATATTTCTCCAGAGTATTTACGACAACAAAACATCCCAAATGGATGTAATAAAATTATTTTTAAGACTCTCAATTCCCATGGAGAACCTCAAAAGACATTTAATGAAAACTTTATTGCCATCACTTCTCACACTGCTGACTGGCTTGTGTCGGCCGGAATGGATTTAGTGGGAATAGACGGACCTTCGATTCAAGCTTTTCATGACAAAAACAATCTTACTCATGAAATTCTCTTAAAAAATGAAATTCTCATTCTTGAAGGTTTATATCTTAAAGAAGCCAGACAAGGCTTATATAATCTCATTGCCCTTCCCCTTTTGATTGAAAATGCCGAAGGCTCTCCGATTAGAGCAATACTTACTAAGGACAAACTTATATGAAATATAAAGTTATGATCTCTGCTCCTTATATGCATTATGAAAAAGAAAAGATATTGGGATACTTAAAAGAATATGACTGGGAAGTCGACTGGATTTCAGTTAAAGAAAGACTAGAAGAGCATGAGCTTCTTAAATTAATTCCTAACTATCACGGAATCATTTGTGGTGATGATCGCTTTTCAGCTGCCGTGTATGAAACTGCAAAACGACTAAAGGCCGTTGTAAAATGGGGAACAGGAATAGACTCAATCGAAGTTGAAGAAGCTACGAAACGAGGCATCAGGGTTTTCAGAACCCCTAACGCTTTCACGGTCCCTGTAGCTGAGACGACCTTGGCTTATATGCTATCTTTTGCCAGAAACGTTATTGAGAATGATAATATTTTAAAAAGCAATGGCTGGTCCAAACCTCAAGGTTTTAGCATGAGTGAAAAAACAGTTGGGATCATTGGTTTTGGAATGATCGGTAAGGCAGTTGCCCTGCGACTTAATGCCTTTGGAACTAAGGTGATCATACATGACCTCACTAAGTTCGAAACTCAGGAATTGGAAAAATTTAATGTAACTCAAGTAGAACTAAACCAACTTCTTGAAGAGTCAGATTTCATTACACTTCATTGCGATCTTAATCCGCAAAGCTTTCATCTCATTAATAGTAAAGCCTTTAAGAAAATGAAGAAAAAACCTTATATTATTAATACCGCCAGAGGTCCAATTATTGAAGAAGCTGCTTTAATTGAAGCTCTTAATTCAGGAAGCATTAAAGGAGCTGGCTTAGATGTTTTTGAAGAAGAGCCACTCTCACTTACAAGTCCTTTGCGCAAAAAAACAAATGTTCTTTTGGCTGCTCATAACTCCAACAGCAGTCAATACTATTGGGACTACGTTCATAAAAACTCTCTCAAAATGATGGATCAAGGATTGAAATCATGAAATCTGTAATTCTCACTGGTGTTTCGCAAGGAATTGGAAAGGCCATTTATGAAATGCTAGATACGAATAATTACAACGTTATCGGCATCGATATGAAAGATGCACCCTTTTGTAAAAATTTTATTAAGGGCGACTTGAGCGATAAGAATTTTGTAGAAGGATTAACTTCAAAAATTCCAGATCCAATTGTTGGAATTATCAACAACGCCGCTCTTCAAATAGAAAAAAACCTGATCGAAACCACTTATGAAGAATGGAATAAAGTTTTTCAGATAAATGTTCATGCCCCTTTTTTATTGGCTAAAATATTTATCAATCAAATGGTGCCAGGTTCTTCAATCATCAATATTTCTTCTGTTCATGCAAAGGCAACTTCGCCAGGCCTGGCGGCTTATGTGGCCAGCAAGGGAGCATTAAGTGCCATGACTCGTTCAATGGCATTGGAGTTCGGCTCACGTCACATAAGAGTCAACGCCATTTTACCTGGAGCAATCGAAACTCCTATGCTTATGAGTGGATTGTCTCGCAACGGTGATTCAAAATCAGCCCTGGAAAAATTGAAGTCTCAATCTCCCTTGAACAAAATTGGTTCAGGAAGTGACATCGCTCAACTAGTTGCCTTTCTTTTAAATTCAGATCTCTCGGGAAATATTACCGGACAAGAGTTTGTGTGTGACAGTGGTATTTTAGCAAAACTTGCTTCTGAATGACTTATCCAATTTTTTTAAATCGAAGCAATAAATTGAAGCCCCAATACAGAAATTTATTTGCAGTTAAGTCTCGTTCGCCTGCATAACGAATGATCCTGCCGTTAAAGCCAATTTTAAAGCGATTGACCCCAATGGCTGATTGCTTAAATGGAGTAATTCCTCCAAAATCAAATTCCTCAACTCCCGCCAGTTTAAGGTAATCTATTAATTTATTCACCATGAGAAAAGAAGCGGACAATTTTCTGCCATTTTCATTTGCTCCTGCTAAAAAATAATAAGCCTTGTTTCTCCACCTAATGACAGCACACATCGCCAACATTTCTTCTGCATGGCTAACTTTAGCAACAAACAATTGTTCACTAAATAAATTATGGAGTTTTGCCAGGTCATCTTCACGCACCTCAAGATGATTGAGATCTTTTAGTGAGGCCATACTATTGTGAATTTCACAGAATTCTTTTGGCGTAAAAGGCGCAACTTCAAAATGTAAATTATTCTTAACCGCTTTTCCCAAATAATAGCGGTTATTGCTTGAATAAGTCTTCGGAGAATTGGCATAGTTATTTAAATCAAACCTGATAGTATATCCACTATTGATGGATACAACAGGGCTTCTAAAGGCAGAAACGGCATCAATATAAAATTGATTATCGCCGATTGCTTCATCAAAAAAATTAATCCGAATAATAGCTTTTTTTAAGTCGTAATGCTGAGAAAGCGCTTCAACAATCTCTTCCAGATATGAATAATTGACAAGATTAATTCCGGAGGAAGACCAGCCAAGCTTGAATGGCCCCATTTTTTTAAAAAGGATCTGGATCATGCCAACAAAATGATCGCCGTTGTAAAAAGCCAGGCGCTCTAGTTTCCAGCCCACATTTTTATATTCTCCCCACTCCCAGGTGGAAAAAATATTTGCATTTATGCACTTGGCTAGATTGTTATTCCACTCCTCAAGAGATCCGGGATTAGAATTGTCGAAATTTGATTTTACATTAAGCATAATCACCAAATAAAAGGAATGAAATAAACATTTTTATAGGGGTGCTCATCGGAATATTTGCTCTCAATAACGGCTGGTAATTCCGGCCATTTGATGAGGTCCATTCCAGAGTTCTCTATCTTTTGTCTTATGCGGTTAAGTTTTGAAGATTCTACAAGATAAAATACAAAACCGTAAGGAATCTCTTTTTCGTTAAAAGGTATTACTTTAATGATTTCTTTGAAAGGCTCAAACAATCCTAAGCATTCTTCGTAAAGCCGTTTGCGTCTTTCTCTCTCAAGATCAGGATCCAGCCTTAATAAGAGCTCACCTGGAAAAGAGATACGCTTACTTTCCGCTGTGAGTTTTTCAGACTGCGATGCATTTTTCGCCAGATTTCTTTTTACACTCAGAAGCCAATGAAAGAGCTTAAGTGGAATAATCTGAGAAAAGTCTCTTAGTGTTGTTTTACTCACAGAGACTTCAATCAGCTCTTTTTTCTGCTGAACTTCTCTGATTGTTTTTTCAATTTCAGAATGCATTGTTGAGCAAAACAAAGCCGCCCCACTGGAAATTGGCAAGGTTTTGCGCAAGCTAAATATGCCAAAATCTCCCCTCGTCCCCAGAAGTTCTCCCGATAAATCCCGCCCAAGAAACCCATGCGCGTTATCCTCAATGACAATAAGATTAGGAGCTTCATTGAGCTTTTGAAGGGAAGTCGCCAGGCCAAAATAGTTCACAACAAACAGGCAATCGTGACTTTTTAAAAGATTAACGTCTATATTAAGTTGATCGAGATTAAAAATATCAACAGAATACCAAGTAATATCCACATTAAGGCCATTAAGAGCTTCTGGTACGTCCGCGCAAATAAACTCAGGCATCAAAACCTTGAGAGGCGCTTCTTTTTTCTTTATCAGCTCCGAAAATAAACTTCTGATTGTCTCTCGTCCAAGATTAAAAGGTATCCAGGCCCGAAAAAGATTGTCTAATTCAAACCCACGGGGCCTTCCCTCGTTTCCGATAAATAATGTTGGTCTATAGATTGTTTTTGCAGCCTTCATTGAAGGTAGAATTATACTCTTAATTATCAGTCTGCGTATATCACTATTCGTTGACTCAATGTTTTAATCTTGTATAATTTTCCATTCTTGCCAAGCTTTGGAGTTTGTTTGATCGCCCTTCTGAAAATATTGAAATTTGAAAAAATAACTTTGCCAAAATTCTTTTTGAGCCTTTTTATTTTTATATTGCTCTATGCATTCTTTTTTCGCTGGATATTGATCAATCATTTGCCTTCAATACACGCTGGCCTGGGACTGCTCAAAGGTGACAATGCATTTTTTCATGAACTCGCGTTACAGATTTCTCGCGAAATCGCGGAAAAAGGATGGAGTGCATGGAGAATTTTTTCTGCTAACACTGCCGCTACTTCTAATGTCGCCCTTGCTGCTGTTGTTTATTATTTTGGAGGAGCAAATCCAGCACTCTTGATTCCCATTAATGCCATTATTCAAACTCTCTCAGCTTTTATTTTATATAAAATCGTCTTATCGCTTGCTGCTAACCGCACAGCTGCTCTCTGGAGTGCACTTTTCTTTTCGGTTATGCCAACAACGCTTGTATGGATTTCTCAACTGCACAAAGATGGTTATGCGATTTTCGCCTGGTTCCTGGCCTTTTACATGGCGATAGAACATGGAAAAATAAAGATTATGCCTAAAATTCTACTTAATCTTCTGGCCATGATTATTCTCTATGTGACCCGACCTCTTTATTTAAATCTTCTTTTCATCATTTTAGCATTGGATTGTTTTTACGTGATTCTTTTTAATAGAAATTTTAATGGTAAAAAACTTTTGCTAACCAACTTGCTCGTATGTGCCTCTTTTATTTTTAGTTTCTATTACTTTAAGCCGGTACGAAATGCATATGCCGCTTCTTTCGATGCAACTCAACGCGGACTTATTGCTACACAAAATGGATTTGAAAAAGCTCCACCTTATCACTGGCAAGGCAATAAAAGCGGGATCGATCTCCTGTTTCTTCAAGCTTCGTCCATGAGGATATTCCAAATGTTTTTTAGCGGACCTGCCGCTAATTCAGTGGTTGATATGGAAGTCAGACTGGAATCGAAGGCTGAATTTTTTCAGTATTTTCCTCGTGCACTTAGCATCGCTTTACTTTACCCACACCCATTAATGCTTATTAAAATCGGAAATGCCCAGTCCTATGGGCTACTTTTAGAAATCCTTGTCTATTTAATACTTTTGGCAAGCTTTCTCATTTATTTAGTGCGCTTTCCTATTAACCATCAACTCAATAGAATTTTTCTTATAGCGCTAGTTGGATCAACTTTTCTTGCTTATATTAATCCAGTAATTGGTTCTTTGCAGAGAGTAAGATACCCCTTTTTTGCTCTTATCATGGCCCTAGGGGTCATCTCGCTGTTTGCTCATTGGCAGAAGATTAATAATTGTTTATCGTCAAAAACATGAAAACTATATTACTTACAGGTGCCGCCGGCTTCATCGGGGCTGAAACAACTAAACTTCTTCTTGAAAGAGGAGATCAAGTCATCGGTGTTGATAATCTAAACGATTATTACGACGTTTCTTTAAAACTTCATCGCCTGGAGAATTTAAAAAAGTTTTCTAATTTTAATTTTCTCCACTTAGACATTGAGGATAAAAAGGCCGTGGATGAACTTTTCCAAAAATACACAATTGATGCCGTACTAAACCTCGCCGCCAGAGCAGGTGTTCGCTATTCGATGGACAACCCTTTTGTTTATTTTACAACAAATGTGAACGGGCTATTAAATATATTGGAGGCCATGAAAGTAAATGGCGTAAATAAGCTTATCCAAGCCTCCACTTCGTCTTTGTATGCAGGCTTACCTTTGCCGTTCACAGAAAGCTTGCAGGTTGATTCTCCTATTTCTCCATATGCTGCCTCTAAAAAAGCCGCGGAAGTTCTTGCTTACACCTACCATCATCTTTATAAATTTGATGTCACTATTCTTCGCTACTTTACAGTTTATGGTCCATCCGGAAGACCCGACATGAGTATTTTGAGATTTATAAAATGGATAGATGAAGGAAAAGAGCTGCAACTCTTTGGAGATGGAACACAGACAAGAGACTTTACTTTCGTCACTGATATCGCGGAAGGAACAATCGCAGCACTCGATAAAATAAATGGCTATGATGTTTTCAATCTTGGTGGCGGCAAAAAGCCAATTACCATGAGCGAAATCATTTCGATTATCGAAGGCTTACTCGATAAAAAGGCAAGAATTAAGAAACTGCCTTTTCACCAGGCAGACATGTCCGAAACCCAGGCCAACATAGAACGGGCAAAATTAAAATTGAAGTGGGAACCGAAGGTTGGCGTTAAAGAAGGCATTGAAAAGACAGTTCAGTGGTATCTTGAAAATCATGAATTTTGTAAAAGATTGAAAGTTTAACAGGCATAAATATGAAAAAAAATATTTTAGTTACAGGCGGAGCTGGTTTTATTGGTTCACATCTTTGTGAACGACTGATTGCAGAAGGACACAATGTTATTTGCCTTGATAATTTATTTACAGGAAGTAAACAAAATATCGCGCATCTTCTTGATCACAAAAACTTCGAATTTGTTCGTCATGATATTGTTGATCCGTACAAGGCTGAAGTTGATGAAATTTACAACCTGGCCTGTCCGGCAAGCCCTGTTCACTATCAACACAATCCTATCAAGACAATTAAGACCAATGTTCTGGGTACTATCAATATGCTCGGACTGGCAAAAAGAATTGGTGCTAAAATTCTTCAAGCTTCAACATCCGAAGTTTATGGTGATCCAAAAGTGCATCCTCAAACCGAAGATTATTGGGGAAATGTAAATCCAATCGGTGTCCGGTCCTGTTATGACGAAGGCAAAAGAGTGTCAGAAACACTTTGTTTCGATTATCACCGCCAGAATAATGTAAAAATTAAAGTGATTAGAATTTTTAATACCTATGGCCCACGGATGCATCCAGAAGATGGAAGAGTCGTAAGTAATTTCATCGTACAGGCTTTAAAAGGCCAGGACATAACTGTGTATGGAAAAGGACAACAAACCAGAAGCTTTTGCTATGTAGATGACTTAGTTGAAGGAATGATGAGAACAATGAACACAGACGATTCATTCGTCGGCCCTGTGAATCTTGGAAACCCGGGCGAATTTACCATTTTAGAGCTGGCACAAAAAATTATAGATTTAACAAAATCAAAATCTAATCTTCATTATCTTCCTCTTCCTCCTGATGATCCAACGCAAAGAAAACCAAACATCAGCCTGGCAAAAGAAAAACTAAACTGGGACCCAACCATACAGTTGGATGAAGGTCTAAAAAAGACAATCAACTATTTTGATAACCTTTTGAAGGGAAATTATTGAAAAATGGAATCCACCAAAATCGATATTGCCATCATCGGAGGCGGAATCATTGGTCTTTGGTGTGCTTATGAAATCTTAAAACAAAAGAAGGATCTCACTTTAGTTGTTTTCGAAAAGGAATCATATCTAGGTGAGCATACGACCGGAAGAAATAGCGAAGTTTTACATGCCGGGATATATTATAAAAATAATTCTCTAAAACATAAGCTCTGCATAGAAGGCAACCGTTTGTGGAGGGAATTTTCCAAGACAAACCACTTACCACTCCTTGATTGCGGTAAGTTCATTGTTTCAAACAAAACACCGGATAAACTGGACAGAATTTTATCTCAAGCAATCCAAAACGAAGTTCCCAAAATCAGAAGAGCAACATCAAGAGAAATGGCTGAATTGAAGGA
Source organism: Bacteriovorax sp. (assembly GCA_041662705.1). GTDB lineage: Bacteria > Bdellovibrionota > Bacteriovoracia > Bacteriovoracales > Bacteriovoracaceae > Bacteriovorax. The sequence continues at coordinate 71,497 of JBAZRY010000004.1, read as the reverse complement.
TATAGTCGCCGCAGACGAAGCCTTAATTTCAGAAACATCGGCAGTTCTCGATACCTCCTCCTCCCTTAAATGTCTGGAGGGCCTGATTGAAAGAAGTAATGGAATTATTTTAAAGAACAGCAACATCAAAAATATAACCAGCTCCCAAAAGGGATTTACCCTGGTTTGCAATGAAGATCTGATTGGGGCAAAAATTATTATCAACTGTGCTGGTTTGTTCGCCATTGGATTAAGAGAGAAACTTGGACTTATTGATTATTCCAACCGGTATGTTAAAGGAAATTATTTAAAACTGACCAAAAAACTTGCTATTAACAGATTGATTTATCCTATTCCTCCAGATCACGGTCTGGGACTGGGGGTGCATTTAACTTTGGATAATCAAGGTGATCAGAAGTTTGGTCCCAATACTGAGGAAACCGAAACAATTGATTACTCTATGAAAGAGTCGCTAATCGATGAATTATTTGAACCTATTCATGAAATTTTCTATAATGTTAAAAAAAGTGATCTGCAACTTGCTTATTGTGGAATTAGACCAAAGGTGTGCGATAAAAATAAAAAACTAATTAATGATTTTATTTTTAATACCCCCAAAGAACATAGTATAAATAATTATTTCGAATTACTAGGTATTGAGTCACCTGGATTAACCAGTGCGCCTGCCATTGCTAAAATGGTTGTAGAATCAATGAGGCTTTGAAAATGAAAACAATACTTGTTACTGGCGGTGCGGGCTATATCGGATCTCACACCACTGAAGCATTAATAAAAAGTGGGTATCGGGTAGTCATCGTAGATAATTTATCAACTGGATTTGAAAAATTAATTCATCCAGAAGCAAAGTTTTATCAAGCGTCTGTCCTTGATACAGAAGCTATTAAAAATATTTTACTAGTTGAAAATATTTGCGGCGTTATCCATTTCGCAGCAAGAATTATTGTACCTGAATCTGTCGAAGAACCATTGATGTATTATAAAAATAATACAGTTGGGGTCCTGTCAATGATGGAAGCCTGTAAATTGGCAAATGTAAAAAATTTTGTTTTTTCATCAACTGCTGTCGTCTATCAGGGAACTTCTCTTGATCCACTCAAGGAAGATCTCCCTCTGGGAGCGACAAGCCCCTATGGCTCTTCAAAAGTTTTTAGCGAGCAGATAATCAGAGATTGTGAAAAAGAATTCAATTTAAAATCAGTCATTCTCCGATATTTTAATGTGGCCGGTGCTTCTACTTCATTAAAATTCGGACAACTTTCAAAATCTTCTACTCACCTTGTAAAAATTGCCTCAGAAACTGCCTGCGGTAAGCGTCCTTCAATGTTTTTGACAGGGACGGACTACCCTACAGCAGATGGTACAGGAATTCGTGATTATATTCATATTGAAGATCTCGCTGAAGCACATGTATTGGCCATTGAATATTTATTAAACGGTGGCAAAAGCGAAATTATGAATTGCGGCTACGGGCATGGCGCGAGCGTAAGAGAAGTTATTTCCACCATGAAGAAAGTTTCAGGAATTGATTTCAAAGTTTTAGAATGCGAACGCCGTCCGGGGGACGTCGCATGTCTTGTCGCAAATAATGAAAAAATTAAAAAGATTCTTAACTGGAAGCCAAGAAGAGACAATTTAGAACTAATCTGTAAAAGTGCTTACGAATGGGAGAAACTAGTTTAGCTTCCATGTACCGTTTTCCTTTTCAAATTTTAATTAAAAAATATCAATATTTTTTTCAACCAAACAATAGTAGCTTACTATTTTAGCAGTTTAAAAAATTCCCCTAAACTTATATTTGCATAATTCTATTGAATGCAGATAATGATTCAATCCCCAATTAACCAAACTATACGCCTTGATCTTCATTACTTTTACAATTCCGTTCTCCAGAAGCACCCGGCGCTGAATGGTCATGAAGAAGTGATTATCAAATCACTTGAGTCACCATTTACCATCAGACGAAGCCGACATGATGCAAATGTATTGCTTTGCTATGCCCTATTTCAAAATAGGATGCTTTGCTCTGTTGTTAAAATAACCGAAGCCTACTGCTTCTTGATCACATCTTATCCGTGTGATAGTGTCAAAAAAGGAGAAGTTTTGTGGCAAAAATAAATTTAATTCACGACAATATCGGAAAAACACTAACGATACATTTCGGTGACCCAAGAACTGAATATGCCTCCGAATTGACCGACGACGATATCATTGTCATGAAAGACAAATCTGGAAAAGTTATTGGTCTTGAAATTCTTCATTTTGATAATGACCCAGATGAAGAAATTAGTTTGAAAGTTATACCAAATCTCGCGTAAAAAGTATCAAAGTCCAAAGAATAAAGGATTAGCGATTCACTATTGGAAAAATTGACGAACTTCTAACCAATAATTTTGTACAATTACTTACTACTATTTTGTTTTCAACCACCTGCTCAAAAACATTAAAAAAAACCTATGATATTTTCAATGGTTGGAATGCCCCAGGAGTTTTTAGCCTAAATTATTTGGAACTAATTTATCTTTTTTCGACACTGGTGTTTCCTCACCTTTAATATTTCGAATTTGATATCCTAAGTAATGACCATTTTTGATGGCCATCAAAAACTCTGGTTTTGTAAGGAAAGTTAGTTTATTTACGTCGAGATAAAGCAAATTCATTCCTTTTCTTGACTCTTTAATTACTACAACTTTTGACTTTAAATTATCAGAATCAATTTTTTTCCCTTTATATATTCTTTGATCCCCAAACGGACTAATGATCATTTCATTATTTTTGATAGCTTTTAAAAGAAATTTAAATAACTTCAACCTTCCAGTAGTTTTTTTCCCATACTTTCTCCCAACTGCATTGTTCCATAAATCCATGTTTTCTGATTGAGGATTATTTGTAGTAGAACGACCTAATCCTGGCATTAACTCAGTTAAAACACCTAAAAACTCAGCAGCTGTCTCTCCATATTCTTGCGTAAATACTCCACTCGCGTATGCATGCCTTAATGCATCTACATCATTGTCAAGGAAATCTTTTCCAATACCATCAATTCTACCGTCTTTATTTCTAGGCAATTTTTTATAATATTTATCAATAAAGTTATAAACTTCAGCAGTAACTTCTTCCTTAAGATCATCTGGTAATTGCATTTCTTTTCCTTGAATTAAAAAATAAATACATTAAAAAGGAATAAGAAGTTACAAATAAGAAAAGAATTATTGGCCCATATAAAAGTGAGCAAATAGAAAGAAGTAAAAAAGAGATACCTAATGAAAGCTTACTAATCATAGGTAATTTATTCTGCATAACTTCATTTAAAGTCAAAAAACCAATGCTCAACATACTCCCAAGGATAATCCTCTTTAAATATGCAAAAAAATCTAATGGCACTTCAAACCATGTTAAAGTTCTAAAAACTCTTAGATAAAAAATTATAGAAGTTAAAAATAAGAGAATGCATATGTTTTTATAGCTAATAATATTTAACATTGATTTCTTCATACACTTCCTCAATCCTCATATAAATTTCTCTATCAAAAACGTTCCCGGAACCTTTTTAATAAACGCTCCGACTTCTCCCAAGAACCACAACACTCCGGTGAAAGAGCAATGGTCATAACTTTAATCATGCCCGACTCCAGACCAAGCTTGAATGAATTGGCCAATGAAGCTACATAATCGTCACTAAAAAGATCAAATTTCTCGGGCCGGGCCGAAAAAAAATAATCAAGATCAAGATTCACGATCCACTGAAAGTCGTTGGTGTAATTTTTTCCAGAAAATATTTCAGCACATCTTTTGACCAGATCAAAAGGCTTCACATCTTCAGCCAATCCTTTGGGAGACCCGTGGTGGTGAGTCCCCGAGATTGTTAGCCCAACCTGTTCAGGGTAATTTTTCAAAAAGACTTCGATGTAATTGTCCCAACGAAATAGCGGTGTATTGATATCGGTTTGCATAACAGTGCGATATTCGTCCAGAGTCATTTTCCACATATCGGAGTTAAAATTTTTGAGAGCTGACTCACTCAAATCAGGATGAGCGTCAATATGAAGAAGATTGTAACGAGTACCTTTTTCTATTTCCTGAAACCAACACCAAAGGGCCAGGCGGTGATTATCCATTACATAAATATTCTTCTCTCTCCAGAGAACATTGTCTTCACTCGCTCCGGAAAAACCACGATTTACCAAAGGAATCAGATATTCTCTATTGCATTTTTTTTGCATACTTTATGTCGCCATCAATTCCAATGAATAAGAAAAATCAAACGACTTGCCCATCGCCAGGGTTCGAATGCCTTTTTTAGCTTTTAAATTCTGGTCATGATCAGCATCATCACTCACTCCAAACCAAGGCTCAATGCAAATAAATGGGATTGAATCTTTTGCCCAAATTCCCAAATAGGGAGTATTCGTCCCGTTTATTCTTATACCTTCGTGTTTTTTATGATCTATCAGGTCAATGTATTTTGATTTCACATTTTTAAAAATCAAAGCCCCTTTTGAAAATAGTTCTTGGGTTGGCTTAATGCTGTTGCTCTCTAAAGCTGTAATGTGGGTCCAGTCGACTAAATCTTTGTCCAGTTGGTAATACCCTTTTTCTGATTTCTCAAACAAAATTTCGTAGTCTTCAATATTAATCGTATGAAATGCAGGGTGCGCGCCTATGGAAAAATAGATTTCCTGCCGATCAGTATTCTTTACTGAATAAGTAATGTTTAATTTATTATCTTCCAGTAGATACTTAACCCTTAGTTCAAAACAGAATGGGTATGATTTAAATGTCTCCTGATCTGCCTCTAGTAAAAATTCAATTTCGCTGGTGCCGCATACTAAACACTTAAAATTTTTATCTCTGGCAAAACCGTGCTGGGACATTTTGTAAGCTTTATCTTTAAGCTTATAAATATCGTCTTTCAGCTTTCCGACAATGGGAAACAGGATTGGACTGGAGCGATTCCATATTTTTTTAGCATTGTCGTCTTGTGGAACCCATAAAAGCTCCCTGTGCCACGATTTAGCGAACATACGCTTAATCTCTGCGCCTGCAGAAGTTGTCTGTACTATAAAACTGCTATTTTCAATTTGATACCAGTCCGACATCGCTCACTAACCTAAAGGACATAATCTGATGTTATTTTTACTATGAGTATCTTTAAATTATTGTTACAATCTCCTTCTAATAAGTCACTTTTTTAAAAGAAAAACTATGAAAGTTACAGAACATTTAACTCAAGCAAAAAACCCACTTTTTAGTTTCGAAATTGTCCCTCCGCCGAGAGGACGATCCGTTCAGGAAATTATCGAAATTGTGGAAGCACTAAATCCGATTAAACCTTCCTGGATTGATGTCACTGCCCACTCCTCTTCGGCATATTATAACGAGAGAGAAGATGGGACTATCGAGCGCAAGATTTATAAGAAGCGCCCGGGCACCATCGGGATTTGCGGGATTATTCAAAATAGATTCAGAATTGACACGGTTGTTCATCTTCTTTGCCTGGGATTTTCCAAAGAAGAAACCGAGGACGCTCTCCTAGAACTAAATTTCTTGGGTATTCACAACGTACTGGCGCTTAGGGGAGATGGACCCAATTATAAAAAGGAACTCTCCAAAAATCGCAGCATGAATTATTTTGCTTCGGATTTAGTTGAGCAAATTAAGGCAATCAATGAAGGAAAATTCCTTGATGAAACTGAAGGTGGTTCAAAGTTTGATTTTTGCGTGGGTGTTGCCGGTTATCCTGAAAAACATTTTGAAGCACCAAATCTGAAACTCGATATTTTAAATTTAAAGCGTAAGGTCGACGCCGGTGCGGATTATGTGGTCACCCAGATGTTTTTTGACAACAAACATTATTTTGAATTCGTGAGGCTTGCCCGTGAATCAGGAATCACAATCCCGATCATTCCTGGTATTAAAGTTTTAAAGAGCGCAACTCAGCTGGTGAGCGTTCCAAAGAACTTCTATATTGATTTCCCCGATCAATTAGTTGAAGAAGTTACCAAAGATCCAAAGAACGTAGCTGCCATTGGAAAAGAATGGGCCAGCAAGCAGGTGGAGGATCTTCTTAATAGAGGCGCTCCCTGTGTTCATTTTTATATTATGAATGACACTGGCACCATAGTTGATATTGTAAAAAAATTTCAAAAATAAAAAGAGTATATGTTAAAAAAACATCAAACCTTGATAGAGCTTGAAGGGCTGTTAAAAGAAAAGATACTTTTTATGGACGGTGCCATGGGCACCATGATCCAGACTTATAAGCTGGAAGAAAAAGATTTTCGCACCGGGCATTTTGACAATCACCCAAAAGATTTAAAAGGCAATAACGATCTGCTGGTTTTTACCCGACCTGATATAATAAAAGAAATTCACACTCAGTATCTGGAAGCTGGCGCAGATATCATCGAGACCAATACTTTCTCCGGAACTCGTCTCGCTCAAAAAGATTATGATCTTGAGCACATCGTTTACGACCTCAATCTACGAGCCGCTAAAGTTGCACGCCTTGCCTGTGATGAATTTATGGCCAAAAACCCAGGCCGTAAATGTTACGTTGCCGGAGCTCTGGGGCCAACCAATCGAACCGCTTCACTCTCCCCTGACGTTAACAACCCCGCTTACCGAGCGGTAACTTTTGATGAACTCGTTGAAAATTATTACGAACAAGCCAAGGCCTTAATCGTTGGTGGCGTTGATATTCTTTTGCCCGAAACGGTTTTTGATACGCTCAATTTAAAGGCATGTATTTTTGCCATTCTAAAATTGCAGGACGACAACAAAATAAAATACCCTTTGATGTTATCTGTAACTATAACTGATGCCTCCGGACGAACTCTCTCAGGACAGACAGTCGAAGCCTTCTGGCATTCAGTAAGACATGCAAAACCTCTTTCAGTCGGAATAAATTGTGCTTTAGGCGCAAAGGAAATGAGACCCTACATTGAGGAACTTGCCAAGATTGCAGATTGCTTTATCAGCTGTTATCCCAACGCAGGATTGCCCAATCCCCTCTCGCCAACCGGATATGATGAAACTCCACTCAAGACAGCACAATTTGTAGGTGAATTTGCCGAAAGCGGGTTCATCAATATTTTAGGTGGATGCTGTGGTACAACTCCCCCACATATCGAAGCAATCGTAAAAAAATGCAAAGTGAAGGCGCCACGAAAACTGCATGCTATTGCAGCGGCGACTCGTCTATCTGGCCTTGAAGCTTTGACTATTAAAAACTCGGATGTAAATCCATTTTATATGGTCGGAGAAAGAACCAACGTTACCGGATCTCCTCTCTTTGCAAAACTTATCAAAGCTGGAAATTTTGATGAAGCTCTAAGTGTAGCCCGTCAGCAGGTTGAAAATGGCGCGAATATAATAGATATAAATTTTGACGAGGGAATGATCGATGGCAAAGCCTGCATGGTTCATTTTCTTAATTTGGTCGCCAGTGAACCTGATATTTCTCGCGTCCCGATCATGATTGATTCATCGAAATGGGAAGTCATTGAAGCTGGCTTAAAATGCGTTCAGGGAAAGGCAATCGTTAATTCGATTTCACTTAAGGAAGGCGAAGAAAAATTTCTGGAACAGGGACGTCTGGTCCAGCATTATGGTGCTGCCGTTGTCATTATGGCATTTGATGAGCAAGGCCAGGCTGCCACCAAGGACGAAAAGGTCCGCATCTGTAAAAGAGCCTATGACCTTTTATTGGAAAAATTAAATTTCGATCCACATGACATTATTTTTGATGCAAATATTTTAACTGTTGCTACCGGTATTGAAGAACATGATCCCTATGGCGTGAACTTCATTGAAGCCGTCAGAGAATTAAAGCAAGTCTGCCCTGGCGCCCTGACATCCGGCGGGGTATCGAATTTATCTTTTTCTTTCCGGGGAAATAATATTGTTCGTGAAGCCATTCATTCCGTTTTTCTTTACCATGCTATAAAGGCCGGTCTCGATATGGGAATCGTAAATGCCGGCATGCTTGCTGTATACGATGAAATTAATCCTGAATTAAGAAAAAAATGTGAAGCTGTTGTTCTAAACAAGCATCCCGGTGCGACCGAAGAACTTCTGGAACTGGCAGAAAAATTAAAAAGCAGCAATAGCAAAAAAGAAGACCGCGTCGAAGAATGGCGTGAATATTCACTTGAAGAAAGAATCAGCCACGCTCTCGTTAAAGGACTTGATGCCTTTGTCGATATTGACACTGAGGAAGCTCGTTTAAAATACGGACGCCCCCTAAATGTCATAGAAGGGCCTTTGATGGAAGGTATGAAGATCGTCGGCGATCTCTTTGGCCAGGGAAAAATGTTTCTCCCGCAGGTTGTAAAATCGGCGCGTGTAATGAAAAAGGCTGTCGCGTACCTTGAACCATTCATGGAAGAAGAAAAACGGCTTAATGCCGCTAATGCACGCGTACAGGGCGTTTTCGTTATCGCGACCGTTAAGGGCGATGTTCATGATATTGGGAAAAACATTGTTGGAGTCGTTCTCGCCTGCAATGGTTATAAAGTTATTGACCTGGGAGTTATGGTCTCATGCCAGAAAATTTTAGACGCTGCGATTGAGCACAAAGCTGACATCGTTGGCCTCTCTGGTTTAATTACGCCTTCTCTTGATGAAATGATTTATGTTGCAAAAGAAATGGAACGGCAGAATTTTAAACTTCCATTGCTCATTGGGGGCGCAACTACCTCTAAAGCACATACTGCCATAAAAATTGTTCCCCACTACAATGCTCCGATCGCGCATGTTGGTGATGCTTCTCTCGTTATTGAAGTTTGTAACAATCTCATGGCGCCTTCCAGAAAAGAGGCTTATGCCGCTGAGTTGAAAGCGCGCTTTAATGATATTCGCGAGCGGTATCTCGCTGGCATGAATGGAAAATCAGACCTGATAAGCTACAGCGAGGCGGTTGCTCATTCCTTCAAAACTAATTGGGATGAAGTTGAAATTGCAAAGCCTTCAAAAACGGGCGTTTTTAAACTCGACGTTAAACTTGAAGAAATTATTCCTTTTATCGACTGGTCTCCACTCTTCTGGACTTGGGAACTAAAAGGAACCTATCCCAAAATACTGGGAAATGAAACTTACGGAGCTGAAGCACAAAAACTTTTTAATGATGCCCAAGTATTGCTCAAGGATATCGTTAAGAATAATCGGTTTACTCCAAAGGTAGTAGTGGGAATTTTTCCTGCGCATTCCAGTGGAGATGACGTTATCGTTCAAACCTCTCCTGACAAAACAACGACATTACATTTTTTACGTCAGCAAAAAGAAAAAGTCGGCGAAGATGGGGTTTATTACTCTTTAGCAGATTTTATCGCTCCCTCAGCTTCCTATAACGATTATTTTGGAGGCTTCGCCGTGACTGCTGGCCACGAGGTAGAAACCTTTGCCAAATCATTTGCCGATAAGCTTGATGACTACAATTCCATTATGGTTAAAGCAATCGGAGACAGACTAGCAGAAGCCTTGGCAGAATTAACGCATAAAAAGGTCCGCGATCTTTTTGGCTATGGATTAGCGGAGAATTTATCCAACGAAGAGTTAATTAAAGAAAAATACAGAGGCGTGCGTCCCGCTCCCGGTTATCCTGCCTGTCCAGATCATACTGAAAAAAGAACTCTCTGGAATATGCTGAATGCAGAAGTGGCTACAGGAATTTCTTTAACAGAGAATTTCGCCATGAACCCAGCCAGCTCTGTTTCAGGTTTTTATTTTAATCACCCTGAGGCCCGCTATTTTAATGTTGGAACTCTAGGATCGGATCAAATTGAGTCTTACTCAGAAAGAAAAGGCATGAGTAAAGCCATTGTTGAGAAATGGCTGGCCCCCAATTTAGGCTATGAACCAAAATAATCCACCCAAAAAACCTCTTACTCTTGAAGATGTTATTCAGCAAAAGGGTGAAGAATGGCGAGCCCCGCTCGAATTCGCCCGTTCAACTGTTCCAGATAGGTACTTAAATGATAAAAACCTCATCCGTCTGGCCAAGGGAAGATGTACGATTGCCCATCTTGAAATGATGGTAAAAATACTTTATCTGGATTCTAAAGAAAGACCGGTAGGCATAAGTGGTATTGATCAGTTCTTCTTCGTCGTTGATAGAAGCCAATTTAATCTTTTTGACTGGCTCGAAGCAGTTGCATTTTTCCAATCCTGGCTTCAAAAACAGAACCGCCACACCGCTTTTCCAAAAATGCTAGGCTATTTACAATGCTGTGAAGATTCACCAGAAAATAAGGATATAAGTCATAATTTTATTGACTTAGTGCAAGAAATGTTGAATCAGCATGGTTTTGTAGGCTAAAAAAATTAAAGACATATGTCAGAAATAGCAAAGGCCTCTTTCGAGGCCTTTGTTATATTATCTAACACGCCAAAGGCGCGATTAAAATAATTAGTGAGCAGCTGGAGCTGGAGCAGCAGGAGCAGCTTCTGGAGCAGCAGGAGCAGCTTCAGTTGCTGGAGCTGGAGCAGCTTCTGGAGCAGCAGGTGCAGCTTCAGTTGTTGCAGCAGCAGGAGCAGCTTCAGTTGTAGCTTCTTCTTTTTTTGAACAGCCAAAAGAAACAGCAGATACGATCAATACTAGAGCTAATAATGTTTTCATCTTTATTCTCCTTAAATTACGTTAAGATGACGATTTACGCGCACAAATGAATGGACACTAATTTTTACTACGCATGAGGTATTTAAGTCAACTATTTCCCAAAAAAAAATTTCACCGGTGCGCCGCAAGAAAAACTACACTGCCTGAAGCACGCCATCCACTAAGTCAGAATATTGAGATAACCCCCAAATCACTACTCGCTGTTCACATGTTTTTTCCTTTTCAGGTTTAGTTTTTCTCGCAGCTTTTATTCCATTAAAAAAGCATTCGAGACCTGCCATATGAGAGCGTAAAATGATTTCTTCATCTTTAGTAAGCCATACTTTTTGAATTTTTAATTGTGGCCGAACCGCTTGTTTTTTTTCTTCAATATCTTTTTGAAAATACTGATTTACCAATGAAATAAAGAGCTCTTTTGCTTCTTCTTTAACATTGTCGCTTTTGTTAACCTCATTAAGCCACTGAAAACAATTTTCCTTATCAATGTAATATGTACCGCGATTATATCTAATCATATTTTTCATGAGTAGATTTGGAAGTATGTTCAGAAGCAGAGAGTGATCAAGATTGGTATCATGAATAATTTCCTGCAAATTACGTTCTTTTTTAGATAATGATTCAACAATAATTCTTTCGATAATTAATAGTCCGTCTTTCATTTTTTTTTCCTTTATGCTGTTAGTTGGTTAGCCGTTTTATTCTTAGTCACTGTAGTCTGTGTTATTTTCCAGATTTCCATCTTCCTTTGCAGATATGATTCAATTTCCCTTATTGCCTGAGGACTAAGTTTTAACGAGCAATCAAAAGCTATTGCTTCAAGTGTGTTGGTCAGTCCCATTTTCTCCTTAATTTTTTGTTGGAAAATTTGATATTCGGAAAGCTTCATGATTGACCCGTTAAAAAGCCTGAATATTCTGGTAATTTGAATCCCGGTGTCGCCTGAAATCTTTTTTAATGATGGCTGATCATTTAACAGTACATATTGCTCGAGAATTGTTTTTTGTAACTCCATAGTTCCCCCTTCGTATGGAGCTCTAAAGCATGAGTCATGCCAATAAAAAAATGCGCTTTATTTTAATTAAGTCGTTAGAATTAAGGATGGTTAAAAAAAGAGGCTGAAGTTTGGTGTTCTCATTTAAGAACAAAGTGTTTTACAATGAGTACAGCATGCAATTAAAAATCATTACTTCAAATATACGTTACGAGAATGCTCACGATGGCATTCATTCCTGGGCCAACCGTCTTCCGCTGCTCCAGAATTTATTTACTGAATTTCATCCTGATATACTTGCAACTCAGGAAGGCAGGCAGAACCAGATACTTAGCCTTGCCAAAGAGCTTCCGATGAAACTGATAACAGATCATCGGCAGTGGATTGCCGACAGAATGTACCCTTGTTTTTTTATTAACGAAGAACAGATAAAAGTCAGAGACAGTGGCGATATCTGGCTTTCTGAAACTCCTCATATAAGTGGCTCTGTCTCTTTTAAAAGTAGCTTTCCCAGACTTTGCACATGGATGCATATTACTCATCTTATTAATAACCAGGATTATATTGTTATCAATACTCATCTCGATCACATCCTGGAAGAAACAAGACTAGAGCAGATTAAGGTCTTAATACGAGAGATTCAAAATTTAAATCAAAACAACCTTCCTATTATGTTAATGGGTGATTTCAATGACTCACCAGAAAGCAATGTAAGAAAACTTATTTTGGCAAAACTTGATTTGAAAGATCCCTGGATCGAAGCAGCTATCGCTGAAGAAACTTCTCACCATGCATTTTTGGGTGAACAGGCCAGCGGTGTTCGAATAGACTGGATCCTAATTCCCCAGGCGTTTTCAGTACAGGAAATAAGGTTAGAAAAAAAATCTTTTAATAATGTATACCCATCGGACCACTACCCCCTTCTGGCTACGCTCATACCAAGATGAAGATAAGTTTCCATTCCTTTTTTAGTATAATCTATAATATCTCGTGATGGTTCCCACTTACCTTTTTCCCCCACTACAATTACGGTTGATCCTCCGAAAAGAAAATAACCTTTCTCCTGGCCTCTTTTGAATGCATCCCCTTTTACGAGTGGCTTTGTTTGAACAATTTTCCCCACGCAAATAGCTCCTACTTCAATATAAGCAAGCTTGCCAAAGTTTTCGGTTTCAAGAATACTGACATGGCGCTCGTTGGTAATTAGAATGTCTTGCTTAGCTTTTAAAGCAAGCGGATTAACCGAGTGAAGCAAACCATCAACTCGGTAATCATCAAGGATTACTCCGTTATCAGGATAATGAAAACGATGATAATCGACCGGGCACAATCTTGCCAAAAGCAAAGGACCATCATGAAAAGTTTCTTCCCATTTGGTATTGCTGATTAAATGCTTAGGCTTTAGATAAGCACCTTTAACTGGAATTGATTCATCGTCATGGACAGAATTATATCCAAAGTAACGGGCTTCGCTAAAGGCTCCCATGTCTTCAGAATTCTGAATAAATTTTCTTTTGCCCTCTTTAAATCTGCGGATGAAGAATTGATTAAAGCTTGAGTATGGTGATTCACTATTTTGGTTTTCTGGAAGATAGTCTTCCATAGAAATATTATATTCTTTTACAAAATTCGATATTTTGCTTTTACTCCAAGCAGTATTTTGTAAAGCACCATAAAGTTTACTGATAGGGGGGGCACATATAACATGGGAGAGGGCCTTTCCTGAATTGGTTTGATAAAGCCATTCAACCATTTTGTCGCCGTACACTTTCTCTCTTTCGACAGTTTGAGTTATGCGGTTAAAAAAATTGATTTCCATAGTTAGACCTCTTGAAGAAATTTTGTATCAGGATTATATCTATAGTGAACATTTGTAGCAAGGAGGAGTTCGGTGAATAGAAAGATAAGTTTTATTGTTTTATTTATAAATCTTTTGTGCAGTAATGTTTTCGCCCAACCTGCTCTTAAAAAAGATACCGGCTTCATGCTGGAAAATGAACGCAATTCAATAAGTGTTTTTCAAAATGTAGTCGATTCAGTGGTAAACGTTTCCAATATGCGTAAAGCTAGGCCAATGTTTAATATGGATGCTACCGAAGTGGAAACAGGAATGGGATCTGGCTTTGTGTGGGATAAAGAAGGCTATATTGTAACCAATTTTCACGTTGTAGATGAAGGGGATTCGTTTTTAATCACTTTTAGAGATGACAAGAAACAATACCGCGCGAAACTCATTGGAGCCGATCCCAAAAAAGATATCGCCGTTCTAAAATTAACTGAGAGTCCAAAGAATATTAGACCCATAAATTTAGGCGATTCAAAAACACTTCAGGTCGGACAAAAATCACTTGCGATAGGCAATCCACTCGGTTTTGATCATTCACTTACGACCGGAACAGTTTCTGCTCTTGAAAGAAGCATTAAGGGGTACGGAGGGGTTTCAATTAATGGCATGATTCAGACCGATGCAGCTATTAATCCCGGAAATTCCGGTGGCGCGCTTCTTGATTCACAGGGAAAACTAATAGGGATTAATACCATGATATTCAATGGTGGAGGTGCTGGCGCAAGTGCCGGTCTCGGATTTGCCATCCCCGTAGATACTGTTAAAAGCGTTGTTCCTCAATTGATCAAGTATGGAAAAGTGATCCGTCCTGGATTAGGAGTGGCAGTTTTAGAAGATTATTACGCTGCAAGATTTGGACTCAGAGAAGGGGTCATGATTAAATTTGTAGACCCAAAAGGTCCATCTGCAAAAGCAGGACTTAGAGGCATCACCCGAAATCGATATGGTGAATATTATCTGGGTGATATCATTACGGGAATAGATGCAAAGCCAATAAAAAGTTACGATGACCTGTTTTCAATAATAGATAATTATAAAATTGGTGACACTGTGACAGTTAAATTCATCAGAGATAACAAAGAAAAATTAGTTAACATTAAATTGGTTCAGATCTAAGTTTTGGCGAAAAAAAATGTTTTTCGAATATGCCTGCGGCTTCAATGACCTCTGGCTTTCCTGCATTAAAACTTCCATCTGAACCCATTAGCCAAACCTGATCAGCTTGATTTTTTATTAGATCCAGGTCATGCGTGCTCATAATGACAGCAACATTATTTTCGGAAGAAATTTTCTTTAGTAGTTTAATCAATTCAATTTTTGATGGAATATCTAAGTATGTGGTTGGCTCATCTAAAATCAACAACTGGGGCTGCTGGGCAAGAGCTCTTGCAATTAATACTTTTTGTTTTTGCCCGTCGCTCAGTTCTGAAAAAAACTGGCCGCCTAAAGCCTGGATACCAACTTGCTGCATGATCTGTTTAACTACATTCTGATCAGCCTTGTCTAATTCACCGGACCAATTTGTGTAAGGGGATCTTCCCAACGAAACAAGTTCATCAACGCGTAAATAATCCACCTGAATTTTCTCAGTCAAGACAACCGACACTTTTTTAGAAAATTCTAAAAGAGAGTAATTTGAATATTTTTGGCCGTTTAATTTTATCTGACCCGATTTTTCCGGAATTAAATGCCCTAACGTTTTCAAAAGACAACTTTTTCCTGCACCATTAACTCCCATGAGCGCAGTAATTGTGCCGGGAAAAACTTCCGCTTTAATATCACTAAAGAGTATGTTTCTAAAACCAATCGACAAATGATCAACTTGCAAAATCGGATGTTTCATACACTCCACTCCCTTTGTCGATAAAGATAAAGTACGATAACGGGAGCGCCAATCATGCCCAAAATAGCATTTATCGAAATTGAAGAAGAGGGCGCGAGAACCAAAACTGTTTCAGCGATAAAGGCCAGAAGTGCGCCTATCAAAAAAGCAGCAGGTAATAGAATGTTTAATCGAGAGCGCTTTAAAAATTGCTTTGCCAAATGAGGAGAAATTATTCCAATAAAACCAACTGGGCCACAAAATACAGTTATTATAGAAATTTGCAACGCCGCTAAGCTGATAAATATCAACCGCATTTTTTTAACATTCACCCCCATACTTTTTGCGTAATTTTCAGAAAGTAAAAATTGATTTAATGACTTTATAAAGAATAATACAGGCAAAGTTGAAATTAGAGATAAGATTATAAACTTGGGAAGCTCTGGATTTGTTACGTCTCTGAAGCTTCCCATGCTCCACATCAGATAATTTTTTAGTTGAAGTGCCTGACTCGTGCTGACCAAAACAGAAATTCCACTGGACGCAAATGAAGAAATCAAAAGACCAATAATAATTAAAGTTACTCTGGAAACATTTTTATGTACAAAAAAAATAAGAAGTATAAACACAGTAGCGGCGCCCATGAAAGACATCAACCCCATGCCCGCATCAATTATTGTTTGCGAAAATCCAACAGATGCCATCATCCAAAATGCGACAAACAATGACGAACCTGAACTGACACCCAGTATATCGGGACCAGCAAGAGGGTTCTGAAAAAATATCTGCATTAATAGGCCGGCAGTGGCCAGCATCCCCCCCGCCAGCAAACATACTACTACTTTAGGAAGTCGCAGCTGAAGTATTAAATCGTGGTCTAAATTAAAGCCGGTTTCTCCATAGGCCAGTAAAAAACAGGCAAAAACCAATACGCAAATGCTCAAAATAAAATTCTTAAAATTCATAGTTTATGATACCAATGCAGCTTATGTGATACATATTTATCTGGATGAAAAAGTGCCGATAAGTCTTGCAATAGAAGATCAGGTCTTTGCATTCCAGTTTCCCAATAATCATTAGAGTTATGTTTATTTATAATTGAATTATTATTAAATATATTTTTGATAGTTATCAAAGAATAGCGACTGTCCTTCCTACGTGCTTCTTCCAGTTGTTTACGACTTGTCCATGTATTATGAGTAAGCCATACATCGACAGGAATTTTCAGCAAACTTAACTCTTCAAGGCTTATTTTTTGAGTTTGCATGCTTGGCTTCCAAAAAAGCATTTCACCGCCTGCATCTGCTATCATTTGTCCCAGATCGCTTTTTCCGCCGCTTGTAACCCAATAGCCGTTTTGAATTTCTCCGACCAGTACCTTCGGCCTCTTTGGCAATTTAGAATTTTCATTTTTTATGAAGGCATATTTATCACTTATCATATTAAATATTTTCTGCGCTTTATCTTCCAGATCGTAAAAGCTTGCAATAAAAATGATCCACTCTGCTCTACCCAATGGGCTTGTTTCTTCAAAGTCCTTATTCATCACTACCGGTAAGTTGAGAGATTTAAATATATGGACTTGCGCAGGATTTGATAAATTAGAATCATAACCCATTATCAAATCTGCCTTTAAATTAAGTAAATCTTCTGGATTAAACTTAAATGAAACATCACGAATTTTATCATGATTGAAAGATGAAGAAACAATATACTGCTTGCCCTGAAAACCGATCAGAGTATCCTCCCTTTGAATTAGCTCAAGCGTCGGCAAATATGTAGTTGACATCATAACAACACGTTTTGCCGGAATAATTATTTTATTCATGGAAGTTTCACATCCAATACTGGAATTACTGCTCAATAAGTATTGTGATGAACCGACTCTTACTGTTTTGAAATTTTTAAAATAATTTATGGCGTAATGTTTAGCAAATCTGGGCTGAAAGGTTTTTACAGGGTGCTTTAAATCGCATTCAGCTGCCAACAACGAAGAAGAGAGGCCGAATAGAAAAAAAAACAGTACTGTTTTCATTTGTAGATTGTAAGAGTTAAAGATTTTCTTGTAAAGAATGATCCTCCAAAGTATAGTTTAGTCAAATGTTAAGATGTGAAGAGAGGTGCAAGTCCTCCGCTGTCCCGCAACTGTAAAGCCAGACCCCCTTAAACATCAATTTACCCGAGGAGGAAATATGTCTTTTGATATATCGGCGTTGTTTTGCCAAATTCTGCTAATCCTTTGTATTACTGCCAGTTCTTCAATTTTTGCAGATGACATCACTGTGATAACAGCCGACAGAATAAAATCTAATGATGATAAATCTTCAAGCGATGTAAGAGTCATAGATTCTGAAGAAATTAAAAACAATCTGAGTAAAACACTTCCCGAATTGCTTTCAAAAGAAAGTGATTTGAGTGTTGTAAGTTCAGGACCAAATGGTTCCAATTCAAGCCTATTTCTCCGAGGAACAGACTCATCTCATACTCTTGTAATAATCGACGGCATCATGATGAATGATCCAAGTAATCCAAACAGGCAATTTGATATTGGACGCTTGAGTTTGAATAATATTGAACGTATCGAAATTCTTAAGGGTTCACAAGGCTTGGCCTACGGTTCTAATGCAATCGGCGGTGTTCTTGTCATTACGACTAAAAAAGCTGTCTCGAAACAGCTTTCCGGTGAAAGTTTTCTGGATTATGGAACTTTTAATACTGTAAACGCCGGCACAAATTTTCAGAGAAAATACGACTTGCTGAATATTTCCGCCGGTGCTGACTACATGAATACGTCCGGATTTTCAGCGGCTAACAAAAAAGATAATGCATATGCAGAGAAGGATGGCGCTCGTCGAGCGTCACTGAGTTTGGGAATAAACAAAGATCTTTCAGAAGATTATATTATGGATTTAAATCTTCGCTATTCTCACAATGTTGCGGATGTCGACAAAGGAGGCGGACCGGGAAACGATGATCCAAATGACCGGCAAAAAGAAGAAGAGATTTATTCAAAAATGCAGTTAACTAAAAACTGGAGCGGAAATGCCCAAACTCAATTTTCTTATAACCGTGCCAAGCACCATCGTCTATTTGAAGTTCAGTATGACAGCGCACATCCTCAAAATAGTAACTCGTTGTCTGTGGGAGAAATGAATTCATTGACTGCAAACCACACCTACTATATCAGTGACTTGCTTACTCAAAACCTGAATGTGGAATTTACTCACGAAAAAGATCAATCTGGCCATTACAACCGAAATTTTAGTGGATTTCTTTATCATCAATATGAATTGCCTTCCAGTATTTTTAATTTTGGTATTCGCCTTGATCATAATATATCTTTTAATGACCACATTACCTATAAGGGAGCTGCTGGATATAAAATCAATGCATCTTTGCTGAAACTATCCTATTCAACTGGCTTCAGGGCGCCTTCGCTCAATCAGCTTTATGACCCTACGTTTGGTAACAAAGATTTATTGCCAGAAACAAGTAATGGCCTAGATATAAGCCTGGAAAACCGATGGAGTGATCAAGTTAAAACCACTAGCACTTTGTTTTATACGAAAATTAAAAACCGGCTGAGCTTTCATCCCAATACTTTCATCAATATCAATATGGGTACTGCCGAAATCAGTGGATTTGAAGAAAGCACAATTATAAATTGGACGAATCTATTAGACCAAACTCTGTCCATCACGCTTCTAAAGACAAGGGATTTGAGACAGGGAAAGAGACTCGCAAGACGGCCTGATATAAATTTAAAAAATATTTTTAATCTACAGGTCCGGGACAAGCATCACTTAGGCTACGAGTTTTCATTGGTTGGCCAGAGATCCGATGTAGATAACCTAGGAAATACAGTCCAGATGAAGTCATTTCTTTTATCCAATTTAAATTACAGATATGTACTAAACAACCAGTACGAGTACTATTTCAAAATAAAGAACGTATTTGATACCAAATACGAAGAAATTTTCGGATTTGGAACTAGTGGTAGGGCATTCACAATGGGAATGCAATATACTTTCTAATTTAGATTAAATCATGTTTGGATCCATTGCATCTCTCACTCTCTGACCAATTAAATTGAGAAGAGTTAGAACAAAAAACAATGCAAGAGAAGGATATAGTGCCAGCCACCATGCAATAGTATAATTTTTTTGAGCTTGTGACAGCAATTCACCCCAGCTTGGAGTTGGAACTTGAAGTCCAAAGCCAAGATAATCAAGGCCCGCAAGTCCGACAATTTCCGCAGCTATTGTAAAAGGTGCCAATGTAATAATTGGAGTAAGAGAGTTAGGTAGAATATGCTTGAAAATGATACTGGTGTTGGAAGCACCCAGTGCTCTGGCAGCTTCAACAAACTCTCTATTTCTATTTTTTAAAAATTCCCCACGCACATAATACGAAATATTAATCCAGGAAAATACGCAGGAGATTACTATAAGCATCCATAGAGACGGTGCAAAAATAGAAATAAGTATGATAAGCAAAAAGAAACTCGGTACAGTACTTAAAACTTCTACAAAGCGCTGGCCGATAAAATCTATTTTTCCGCCAAAAAAACCCATTGCCCCACCAAGAAGAACTCCTATTGATAAGCTAATGAACCAAACTGCCACGGCATAAGTTATACTGTATTGAAACCCGTATAAGAGACGTGTTAATACGTCCCTGCCTCGGTCATCAGTTCCCATAATATTAGATTTTGTTGGCGGAGATGGATATGAGTCTACCGTAGCATTACTCTCAAAAGGGTCCCATTGAATTACTGGCCAGAGGGCCAAATCATTCGGTGACAACTGAAGCTTATGATAGTTTACGTCTAGGCTATCTGTTATACCAAATGCCTCAGCAGAATAATCTTTTACGATGGGAAAATAGTAGTGATTATTGAACCTTAAAATAAGAGGTCTGCTGTTAGCGATAAAAGGGGAAAAAAAGGTCGCAATAATCAACAGAATCAGAATTGTAGAAGAAATCATGGCTGATTTACTTGCCTTAAAAACCCTCCAGCGTTTACGGCTCAATTCATTTTTAATTACAAATTTTTCAATCATTCGAAACTTATCCTTGGGTCAACCAGGATATAAACAATATCGCTGAAAAGATTTCCAATTAATAAAAGAATACTCTGAATAAAAAGGATTCCCATAATTACGTTATAATCTCTTGATAAAATAGATTTAAAACTCAAAAGTCCTATTCCATCAAGCTGGAAAATACTCTCCAGAAGCAGTGAGCCCGCAAAGAAGACTGCGAGGAATCCCCCAATCCCGGTCACGATAGGTATCAATGCATTTCTTAAAGCATGTTTTAAATAAATTGATTTTTCAGAGACACCCTTTGCTCTTGCTGTTCTGATGTAATCTTTTTTTATTTCATCTAAAAGCGAATTTTTCATCAACAAAGTAAGGACCGTGAATGATCCAATCATGTAACAAATCAGCGGTAAAATAAAGTGGTGAATGCGATCAACAATTTTACCCCAAATAGACAAGTCATAATAATTGTCTGAGTACAACTCTCCAATAGGAAACCAGCTATAGAAACTGCCGCCTGCGAAATAAACAATAAGCAGAATGGCGAGCATAAAGCCTGGAACTGAATACAAGGCGATAAGAAAAAAACTGGTAATATGATCAAAGGTTGAACCATTCTTCACGGCTTTAAAAACGCCCAAGATTATACACACAAGATAGGACGCCAACAATGAAACAATTCCGAATTGCAAAGAAACTGGAAACTTACTTGTAATCACGTCCAACACTGGCTCTTCGTATGTGAAACTTTCTCCAAAATCCAGACGGGCAATATTTTTCAGCCATATCAAATAGCGCATATAGAGTGGCTTATCAAATCCGTACTGCTTTTTTAAAGCTAAAATGACTTCCTCTGAAACACCGCTGCTCTTGTCAGCTCCCGCATTTCCGGCATTTGATTCTCGCCCCATACCGCCAAACTTCATCTGTTGAATTTTTTGTTCAATCGGACTACCAGGAGCAAGATTGATTATAACGAATGTTACAATCGTAATCCCCAAGAGTGTTGGGATCATGATTAATAATCTTTTAATTATGTAAGTAAACAACGAGGGCCTCCGTCCTTACTTCTTCATCCACCAATAATCAGAACCGATGCCAAATACATAAGCATCTTTTTCTTTTCCAATACGCTTATTGTGGGCGTAATAGAAGAATTTTCCGTTGAACAGGAAGATATAAGGAACATCTTCAGCGATTGTTTTGTAAACTTCACGAAGTCTTTTAACTCGTTCATTTTTATCCATGATGACTCGGGCTTCATCTATTAGCTTATCTACATTTGGATTTTTATAGCTAATAAAATTTGAACCTGCATTTGCTATAGATTCAGAATGCCAGATTTGCTTTGGATCCCAATCCAGGTCTCC
The DNA here is from genome assembly GCA_041662705.1 of Bacteriovorax sp. GTDB lineage: Bacteria > Bdellovibrionota > Bacteriovoracia > Bacteriovoracales > Bacteriovoracaceae > Bacteriovorax. The sequence goes on along the minus strand of JBAZRY010000004.1, from coordinate 49,808 downwards.
GCCTCCCCACGAAAGTCGGACAGCTTCAAATTTTCTTTCATCTAAAAGTTTAATAAATGAGTTCCACTCAACTACTTTTACGTTTACATCGACTCCTGCCTGCTTTGCATCTTCTTTAAAAATAGTAAGATATTTTACAAATTCTGCATCTGGCTCAATGATTGTGAAGCTGAGATTTATTTTTTTTCCATTAACCATCTTTGATAAAAACTTCTCACCAGCCTCTATTTTCCATCCATCTTCCTTTAAAAGTTTAAGCGCCAGTTTTGGGTCATATTCAAATGGCTTAACCGTAGGATCTGCATATTCACTCTGCTGATACAAAGGACCTGTCGCTGGCATCGATAGATCGAACAGAAATTTTTTGATCATCTCTCTTCTATTGAAAAGATGAACCATCGCCTCGCGTGTTTTTTTAGAAGCAAACATTGGATTCGTTAAATTAAATCCAACAAATGCATAGCCACGAACACCTTTATGCTGTGTCTTCACTTTAATAACTTCTTTTCCCCATTTTGGGCCAGAAGTTTTCTTCATATAATCTTCAGCGCCTAGATCGATATAATCGATGTCGCCTTTTTCAATTCTTTGAATAGCAATTGTTGTTTCCTGTATAAATCTCATCGAAATTGTCTGAAAATTATAAATTCCTTTTTTTGAAGGCTCTCTTCGTCCCCACCATTCCGGGTTTAATTTAAGAGTGATTCCCTTTGCTCTGTCAAAGTCCTGAAGAATATAGGGACCAGTTCCAATCAATGTCTTGTTTAGAACTTTTTCCTGATCCTTTGAAGGATTTTTGTACAAATGCATTGGAACAACTGTCAACGTTGCCACCACGGCAAAGTTGTCAAAATAGGGTTTACTTACAGTAAACTTGATTTTATTTGGAGCAATAATCTCTGCTGATTTTATATTTTCATAGTAAGGTTTTTTGTTTGCTGTCTTGTACTTATTTGTCGGTTCCATAATAGCATCGAAACTGAACTTTACATCTTCAATCGTCAATGGCTTGCCATCTTGCCATTTAACGCCATCTCGCAGCGTAAATTCGAAACTTCTTCCATCTTTTGAAATTTGAAACGAAGAAGCAAGCGCCGATTCCCATTCACGTGTATCTATATTTCTCGTTAAAAGAGTTTCTAGAATCATCCCCTGAACCTGTGAGGCATTGTAGTCAGTCGAAGACAGGGCATTCAGTGTAGTTGGAGCTGTGCCTAAATTCATTTTAAAATCGCCACCTATAGGTGCGTTAGCATTTCCTGTTGAAAAAGCGGCCTGAGAACTCAATAATAGGGACAAAACAAGGACGTAAAGTTTCATAAATATATCCACCTTTTAATTTATTGCGTAAGTCTAGAATAGAAGAATTCAATGTTCAATTATTTTTTAAAGTACAGATGTGAATCCAGAGACCAGCGGTCGAGGGTTAAGTTTTCATCTCTGATTTTGTATTGCTCTAACTTTTGATCTATTTCATCACGCCTTCGTTCCAAATCTTTATAGGATCTTACCGCGTAAGTTCTGTCTTCATCCAGGGCATGCAACTCTTTTCTCCACTCTTGTTCAAGCTTTTCCTTTAGGGTTTGATACCTAGCATTGATAGCATTAACTCTTTCCACATGAGCCGTAATTTCCTTATTTCGTCCTTCCATTTGGCCCTGTACGGCCATGCGCTTCTTTAGCAGAATAGTGACTACTTCTTTGCCCATTTTGATATTATTGGCTAAATCTTCGCTATAAAATTTAAAATAAGCTCCGGTAGCGAAATATAAATATTTCTGGCACAAGGCCATTTCGGGAACTTTTAACAAAAGGTAATCACTGGTTCTTGCAATAATGTAAGATTTGCATTTTTGGTTGGAGTTTTTTTCGTCCCAAAATTCCATTTTATCTTTGGGATTGAGATATTTGATATTATCAAAATCAACTTTAATTCTGACAGTAGAAATCTCTTTGTTTATTTTTGAAATTCGCCCAGAAAAAAATCCATCTTCCGATAGATCTGCACTATAAGAAATGGAATGAGCAAAAATAAATAATACAAGAGTTGCCTTTAAAAATTTCATAAAGACATTATCTCAGCCCATTGAAAATAATCTAGAGGGTGGAAGATTATACTTGAGCAATTAAGACAATTACTTTAACTTCATGAGATAGTAATTATTGTCGGTTTCAGACTGGTAAACGACAACTTCAAACCGGTTTAAACTGGAAAGAACGTCTTTAAGGCCATGTTTATCTTTTAAAATTATCAAGCTACCCTTTGTCTTTATTTTTTTAAAAATATCGCTATCGCGAGTTAGACTATCACTCAGTAGAATGTTCACTCTGCTATCTAGGTTTTTTGCTTCCAAAACCCCCTTACTGGAAAGAAACGTTTTGAAATTTGCATCAATTGATCCGATACCAAAAAAGGAATTCTCATTTCGTCCTTGAGGAATATGTTTTGCCACCTCTGACCAAAATAAGCCAAGAGTCTCTTTCGCTAAAGAGCTGTCTGAACTTTTAGGACTATGTGATATTTTTACTCCAGAAAGAGCTTCATAACGACCAGCTGGAATTGCCTTTCTTGTCTGCGACAAGGCAAATGGAACTGACAGAACTAAAGTAAGCAGGATAATATTAGTTATCTGTTTCATATTCTTCAGTGATTTCTTCAGGTGCATTAACTGATTCAGCAACAAGCCCCATTTCCACATCGATGAATAAATCTAAAGTATTGTACAATTTCTCAAGTTCTCTAATATGAGATCCAACCTTGTCTTCTACTCTATTTGGCATGTCTTGTGTGTGATTTAGATACCAGCGCATTTCATCGACTTTGGTATAGAATTGATCAAGACCAGCCAGGACCTCCTGACCACAAAGCAAGAGATCTTTAATTGAAACTGAATCATAGCGATTAACAAAAATTGCCGGAAAATGATCTCGAGATCTCTTCAGCGAAAATTCATACATGTACTCAGGTGCTCTATACTTAATTCTTTCAAATAACCGCCTGGCATCTAACTTGAGAAGCATGAGCATTCTTTGCGTATTTTCACTTATTCTTGTTTTCATATTTTTTAAGATTCATTATTCATTGAAGGCAATTTTGCCCTTCTTCCACCAGGCCATTCTGCAAGAGCATTTCTATCGCGGAAAAAGTCCACTGCGACTGTCATAGCTATCTGTTTTAAGTTTTGCGGCAATTGAAAATAACGATACAGATTTTTTACCTGAAATTTTGCCGCTGTTTCAATTTCGGAAAAAGAACTGATATCGAAAAGTACAATTTTCCCGGCTGCCATAGCAGCATCAAGAAAGGATTTTCTAGCGTGATTAAAACTAAATGCTGAACTGAAGTCATTTCGAATTGATATCAAGTAATGCTTTTTATTTTTATCTACATTTTTTAAGTCATCGGGCGAAATCGGTAACAGACTTATATTGATTTTGCTTAAAACATCTGAAAGCACATAAAAACTATTATCAAGTTCTTTGGTTTGCAGATAAAAAATATAATTAATCGTAGCTTTATTTTCTTGGCCCATACCCGCTTATCGGCAGAAAAGGCGCGGCAATTAATAATTTTAATACCTGAGCGATGACCTCTGTTTTTTTCCTGAATTAGCCAACATTATTGCCAAAAGTCCAATCAGCAAAGAACCAATGAAGTTACCTGCTCCATTCGACGGACCTTCACTATTGCCCAAGTCTTCCACCGTTCCACACGCGGGAATAAGACTATTTTTTTCCTGAGAGGAAACTGAGTAAGGCGAAACATACCCTGTTGCCTGGCGTCTTATCGTTTCGTCAACAACAGCATTGACCCCATCAATGTCGTCAGGCTGTAAAGTTGAGAGACTAGTTAAATTAGCCGCCATAATAGCGTATGAACCGCTGTGATCAAGTCCTAGAGTATGCCCAATTTCGTGCAGAATTGTCGTTTTTAAAGAGTTACTCCAGTTCTGTCTCAGGTAACTCAAATTACCATTTAAAATAATAACTGTTTGTTGAAAAAAAGTGCCTTGATTATAACGGATGGTGATCGCCAGCGTTTTTGAGGGATCATAGCCTGTTTCGGGACCAAAATTATCTGACCATCTGATATAATTGCCAGGAAACGAAGTAGTCGTTTGTACTGCAGATACATCCCAAAGATTTTTGCCTGTAACATTTTCCCAGTCTTGAACTGCTTGATTGGTTAGCTGCTCCAACAAGGGGCCATCATTTGGATCTGTGACAAATTTGCTCATTTGTATTGGAAAATTTTGCCAATAGAAACCTTTTGAAAAGTCTGAGGTGAAAGTGTACGCCTGAACTTTAGAAGACAACAAAATGGCCATAAGTAAGAGGGGGATAATACTTACAGCCAATTTTTTTGTGTGTTCCATTTTTTACTTCCTTGTAAAAAATTGCCACTAAGAAAAAACCCATTTCCATCCATGGAAGAGTTTAGAGAACTACAAATGAAATTAAATTTTTGAAAATAAAGTAGCGGAACAAAGCCAGTTTTCACGGGACTCTACTGTGTAGATTTCACCGCTTTTAAACTGCATGGGACCGTCTTTTACAATCTGGATTTTCTTGGATGAGACCTGATCTCCTTTCAAAGTTTGAATAACCTGAAAATTTACTTCAACCTTTGGAAATGCTCCCGACTGAACATCTTCTACATCTGTGACTGTTGCAATAAATTTTTGTGGACAAGCAAACCCGACTTGAGTTGTACCGAATGCCGACAACGGCCCTAGAATAGAAACTGATAAAAGTGAAATGTTGAGTGCGACCATTCCTAGTCTTTTTAATTGCTTCATCCTAAAGCTCCTAAATAAGTATCATCCTTGAGTTTCCGTAGGACCAATCCTTGATCCCTGTCTATAGTAAGTGCAGAGTCCGTGCCAAAATTTGCCCCTACGTAACACATTGATTGGCTTACTCGCTAGTGACGAGATGACACTTTCATCAAGAGATAGGTGTCAAAAGAAAATGTCAGCTTCAAAATTTTGACCCTGATCAGGGAGAGCAGAAAGTAATTAAGTTGTGTATCTTTAATAAATAAAAAGGGGGCCTTAGCCCCCTTTGTAGTATCAAAATAATTTTGTCTGAGCGCAAACTACATCATGCCGCCCATTCCGCCCATGCCGCCCATTCCGCCACCCATTGCTGGAGCAGCTTCATTTTTAGGCAAATCAGCGATCATGGTTTCAGTTGTAAGCATTAAGCCTGCAACAGAAGAAGCATTTTGAAGAGCTGACCTAACAACTTTAGTTGGGTCAACAATTCCAGCCATGATTAAGTTTTCAAACTTTTCATCGCGAGCATTGAATCCAAAGCTTGAGTCTTTATTAGCTTTTACTTCGTTTACAACAACAGAACCCTCAAGGCCTGCGTTAGTTGCGATTTGTCTTAGAGGTTCTTCTAGAGCACGTCTGATAATTCTAATTCCGAAGTTTTCTTCTTCGTTACGTCCTTTAAGATCAGCGAGAACCATTGAAGCGTGCAGTAGAGCAGATCCACCGCCGACAACAATACCTTCCTCAACAGCGGCTCGAGTTGCATGAAATGCATCTTCAACTCTGTCTTTCTTTTCTTTCATTTCAGTTTCAGTTGGTGCCCCAACTTTAATAACCGCAACACCACCATCGATTTTTGCCAGTCTCTCTTTTAGTTTTTCTTTGTCGTAGTCTGAAGTAGTTTCTGCGATCTGAGCTTTTATGGCCCCAACGCGAGCTTGGATGTCTGCTTTAGTTCCGTTCCCGTCGACAATGATTGTTTTTTCTTTATCGATAGTGACTCTCTTAGCTGCTCCCAATACTTCAACCCCAGAAGTCTCAAGTGACATTCCAAGTTCTTCTGAAATAACAGTTGCGCCAGTGATGATCGCGATATCTTTCAACATTTCTTTTCTTCTGTCACCAAAACCAGGAGCTTTAACAGCGGCTACCTGAAGAGTTCCGCGAAGTTTATTTACAACTAGAGTTGTAAGAGCCTCACCTTCGATGTCTTCGGCGATGATAAGAAGTTGTCTTCCTGATTGAACTGTTTTCTCTAGAAGAGGCAATATTTCTTTCATGGAAGCAATTTTTTTCTCTGTAATTAAAATATTACAGTTATCAAAAGCTACCTCCATTTTTTCTGGATTGTTTACGAAATATGGAGATAAATATCCACGGTCAAATTGCATACCTTTAACAACGTCTAAAGTTGTTTCTGCAGTTTTTGATTCTTCAATCGTGATAACTCCGTTGTTTCCAACTTTTGCCATCGCTTCAGAAATAAGTTTTCCGATTTCAACATCGTTGTTACCTGAAATTGTTCCAACTTGAGCAATTTCTTCAGAAGTTTTAACTTCTTTAGACATTTCTTTAAGTTTAGCCACAACTTTTTCTACCGCAAGATCGATCCCGCGTTTTAGATCCATTGGATTGTGGCCAGCAGAAACTAGTTTTACGCCTTCTCTGTAAATCGCCTGGGCCAATACAGTAGCAGTCGTTGTACCATCACCGGCATCTTCGTTAGTTTTTTGAGCAACTTCTTTAACCATCTGGGCGCCCATATTTTCGAAATTATTTTCTAATTCAATTTCTTTAGCAACTGTCACACCGTCTTTTGTGATGTGAGGAGCACCGAAAGATTTTTGAATAACAACGTTTCTTCCTTTTGGTCCCAGTGTTACTTTAACTGCGTTTGCAAGAGCATTCACACCATTAAGAATGAGTGTTCTAGCATCTTCTGAGTATTTTAATTCCTTAGCCATATAGATCTCCTGTTTTATTATTTAAAATTTTAGATTATTGAAGAATTCCAAGAATTTCGTCTTCTTTCATTACAAGAACTTCTTTCCCTTCCACCTTTACCGGTGTTCCGGAATATTTTCCGAATAATACTGTGTCTCCGACTTTAACGTCCAGATTACGAACCGATCCATCAGTGTTTCTGTATCCAGTTCCTACTGCAACGATTTTTCCTTGTGATGGCTTTTCTGTATGACTGTCAGGAATAATAATTCCACCAGCAGTTTTAGTTTCTTCGTCCAGCCGTTGAACAACGACGCGATCTTGTAATGGTCTTAATTGCATGAAGCCTCCTCCTATTAAAAATTTAACCTCCCCAATGTGGTATCAGACCCCACTAGTGTCAAGGGTGACAGCTGAATTTTTGGAATCAGGACTATTGGCCAGACGAGTCATTGCGTGGAAATTATTGGAAAATGAAAAGCACAACTAAATTCATTACTTCAAGTCATACCAGTTAACTCCAAAGCCCATTTCCACTTTAAGGGGAACTCTGAGATCAACCACTGTTTCCATGCCCCGCTTAACCAGCTCTTTCATGATGTCTATTTCTTCTTCTTCAACTTCAAAAATTAGTTCGTCATGTACTTGTAGAAGCATCTTCGATTTGAGCTGCCGTTTTTCCATTTCAGCATCAATATGGATCATGGCAAGTTTTATGATATCTGCAGCGGTTCCCTGAATGGGGCTATTGATGGCCATTCGCTCTGCCTGGGCCTTAATTGTTCTGTTTTGAGAGTAGATATCAGGGAGGAAACGTTTTCTTCCGTGAAGGGTTTCAGCATAGCCGGTCTGCTCAGCCTTATCCTTCAGGGTATCAAGGAATGTTTTAATTGAATTAAAGCGGGTAAAATATTTATCGATGTAAGCTTTTGCTGCTGTCCTGGAAATTTTTAGAGTTGAGGCAAGGCCAAACGAAGACTGTCCATACATCAAGCCGAAATTGACCGTTTTCGCCATCGAGCGATCACTAGATGTAACCTGATTTAGTGGCACTTCCATCACTTCAGAAGCGGTCTGGGCATGTATATCGACATCATCCTGAAAGGACTTGAGCATCGTTGCGTCTTCAGAAAAATGAGCAAGCAGCCTGAGTTCTACTTGAGAATAATCTGCCGACAGCAATATTTTGCCTGGTTTTGCTATAAAAGCTTTTCGAACTTTTTCACCCATAGGACTTCTAACAGGTATGTTCTGAAGGTTTGGATTGGTAGAAGAAAGTCTTCCTGTTTGAGCAACTGTTAAATTATAATTTGTATGAATCCTTTTTGTAGTAAGATTTACCAGCTCCGGAAGCGCTTTTACGTATGTTGAAAGAATTTTTCCATATTCGCGATGAGTAAGAAGAAGGCCTGGCACTTCGCTGATATTTAACCCATCTAATTCTTCAAGAACATCCGCATCGGTTGAATAGCCTGTTTTAGTTTTTTTTATGACAGGAAGCTGAAGTTTATCGAACAAAAGAGCTCCGACCTGCTTGGGTGAGTTGAGATTTATTTCATTGCCTGAAATTTCAAAAATTTTTTCTTCGACTTTTTTTATTTCAGTGGAAAGCTCAACCTCAAATTCCCGAAGATAATTTGAATTAAGAGAAATACCTTCTTTTTCCATTTTTGCAAGCACAGGAATAATTTTCAGATCAATTGTGTTATAAATTTCAGTAAGTTTAAGTTCAGCCAATCTTTCTTTAAAAATTTTAGATAATAAAAAAAGTGCCTGGGCACGTTGGGCATTCGCCTGATGTTCATCCATTCCCACATCTAACTGCAAATATTCTTTCGCCAGAATGTCTAAATCGTGTCGGGTGCTTGTATTGATATTAAAATGTGCCAAGCCGATATCAAATCTTTTTGAAACGAATTCAATCTTATTGATTAATGAATGTACGTAATCTCTTTTTAAGTTTTCTCCGATAACTTCAACGTTCTTGCGTGCCCATATTTTTTGTAAAATCTGATTTGCAAAATTTCGCTCACAAGTATACGCAGCAGTGTCATTAAACGAAAAATAAATACGCTGAATTTTTCGGGTATAAATATCTTCACTGTCATAAAGTAAGTGCTGGGCGAATACTTCCGCTTTCAGGATCAATTCAACAATTTCATCAAAGTTATTTTCATCGATCTCAACTAAAGTAATGCTAGATGCGGTTACTGATTTAAAAAGCTCACTGTCCAATTTTTCATCAACCTGACCATTGCCTATTTTTCTATCTGCTTCACGGGACATGTGGTGCTGGAATCGCATTTCCTGGTATTTGGCTATTGAACTGGTAAACCCCATTTCCTTCATAAATTCGATCAATTCATTGCTCGGATAAAAGTTTATAGATGTTTCCTCAGGACTATGCCCTAAATCAAGATCAGTAGCAATCTGCACTAGCTTTTTAGAAAGCAACCCGAGTTCTAAATGATCCGTGAAAGCTTCAATGATTTTCTTACCTTTGAGCTGATCTTTATGAGCAATGATATTTTCAAATGTTCCATATTCTTTTAAAAGCTTGGCTGCTCCTACGGCTCCAATACCTTTCATGCCGGGAATATTGTCGGAAGCATCCCCGACAATCGAAAGATAATCCACAATCTGATCAGGACGAACGCCCATCTTTTCCTCAACATCCTCCGGCGTATATAGCTTATCTTTCATCGTATCGAGCATTTTGATATTGCCACCCACAAACTGCATTAAATCTTTATCCCCTGAGGCTATAAAGATTTCATCAAATTTATCTTTCCATTGAACGCATGCACTTCCGATAATATCGTCAGCTTCATATTCATCATGAGAAAAGGTCGGCAAATTCATCAGATTAATCAACCTATCAATTAATGGAAACTGTGGAATTAAATCTTCAGGAGGGGCTGATCTATTAGCCTTGTAATCTGGATAAATTTTATTCCTGAACGATCCTCCCTTGGTATCTCTTGCTAAAAAAATGTGTGTGGGCTTATGCTCAGAAAGCATTTTTAACATCATGCTCTGAACACCATAAACCGCCTTAGTGGGCACTCCTGTCGGCGATGTCATAGGCCTTTGAATGGCAAAATAAGCTCTGAATATAAAGTTCGAGACGTCGACAATTATCAAACGTTTTTTAGAAGACATATTTAATCCTTTATAAGGGAATGGGAATTTGAATTAGCTAAAATAGCAAAAAATTTTAGATAGGGGTAGAAGTTTTCGATTCAAACCAGCTGGTCTTTCTGTTTTTTACACCAACAAAATTATCATCATTTGCCATGACTGACGTGTCAGCCATAACATCGCCAAGCCTGTGACCAGAATCCAAATTGTAAAGTAAATAAAGTTCAAGCCCAATAAGAGCAATTGCTAAAATCCCGCCTAAAATCCACCCCCAAAAAGGAACGATAGCGAGAGTAAGTGGAAGAATAAATGGAAGATTGCGAATAAAAGACTGCTTGTAGGAGCAAGGCGAGCCATCTTCTAGAGATTTCACAGCAAACCCCATAAATTTCTTACCTGCGGATTGCCCGTGATTCAAGCCATCAGAAAGAGACATATAGACAATTCCCAAAATAAGTCCCAGAGGATAGAGCCAAATCGAAAAGCAAAGGACAATGAACAGATCAATTGCTTTTGCAATTAAACGGGTTAACTTCGCGACACGAATGGCTTTTTCAAGGAGATACTTTCTGTCCATAAGTCAATCTTAGTGACACCCCGAAGAAAAGCAAAGCGAAAAATTTTTAGGTTTCCACGGCTTCACTACTTAGGTAATATAGATCCAACATTAAAAGGAGTCCGTATGGGATCAGTAAATAAGACCGACGTAGCACATTTCGACAATGATGTTCTGAAAGCAAGTAAACCAGTATTAGTAGATTTCTGGGCAGAGTGGTGCGGACCATGCCGTGTATTAGGTCCAATACTTGATGAGGTTGCTAAGGAACTTGGTGAAAAAGCAGACATCGTTAAAGTTAACGTTGATGATAACCCTGAGCTTGCTCAGCGCTATGGAATTCGCGGAATTCCTACCATGATTTTTTTCAAGAATGGTCAAGCTTCAAAAACATTAGTTGGCGTTCAGGGAAAAGAAGAAATCAAAAAATCGCTTGAAGAAATGGCTTAATAAATATGTTCATTGTTGAATCACTTCAAGATGCAGAAAAAGTTCTTAACACTTTTATCAGCAATCAAAAGAATATTGATAATATCAATTCGGCCATCGCTATGATGGTCGAGTCTTATAAAGACAATGGCAGAATTTTTAGCGCCGGAAATGGCGGATCCATGTGCGATGCCATGCACTTTGCTGAAGAGTTAACAGGGCGATTCAGAAAAGAACGCGCACCACTTCCGGCGATGGCCATAAACGATGCCTCACATCTCACATGTGTCTCAAATGATTACGGTTATGAATTCATTTTCTCACGCTACATTGAAGCTTGGGGAAATCGAGGTGATGTCTTCCTGGCAATTTCGACTTCAGGCAATTCAAAAAATGTTATCCTTGCTGTTGAAGCTGCAAAGAAAAAAGGAATGAAGGTCGTTGGCCTTTTGGGCAAAGGGGGCGGAGTCCTTAAAGATATGGTTGATGTAAGCTTAATCGTCGATTCATCAATTAGTGATCGAATTCAAGAAGTACACATTAAATGTATTCATATTTTCATAGAGGGAATTGAGCGCAGCCTCTTTCCTGAAAATTACAAATAATTTTCTAATTTATAAAAGCACCGACAACAATCATAAGGACTGCCATGTTGGCGAAAACCAACCACTGCTTTGAATGGGTCTGCTTGTAATGAAGAAAAGAATCTATTAAGAACACCTGTGCCCATAAAACAAAACCCAATTTATAAAGCGTGAGTCTGGTAGAATCAGAAACATTTACTGAATCGAAAATGAATGGTAGCAAGAACAATCCAAGAAATACCGCAGACATTACAAGTCGCTTTATACGCTCTTCTTGAAATTGGGTGTGCTCGGGACGCTTAATTTTAAAATACAGATCATTCAAAAATAGGATGAATATAAACACCACGAGATAGTCTTCAAAGTTTCTGAAACCAACGAGAAATTGAAAAAGCATCAGCGAACTAAAACTGAGGAGTAAAACGAGTTTCAGCCTTGTCATATTTCTCGCAATCTGAATCTCTTTCAGTGACCTTAAAACACTCATAAGACTCATTATAGTCTACAAATGATTTGGGGCTATATCGTCAACATAAATCACTGATTATGCGTAACAGATTCCCTTGAAGACGAAAAACTTATGCCACAAAAGTCTGCCATCCCATATTAACTAGTTAGCGGACTCGCTCTATTCCCTTTTTAATCTCAACTGTAAAAGACTTACGATAAGGGAGACGGTTGGTGAAGCGCTTTTCATGGATTGGTGATATCGAAAGATCACCTGGTGCACCTGTACTGGCTTCAATATCCAGATCATCAAAATCAAATTTTTCAAACTGCTTATAAGTGTAAATCACCTTTTTGTTGCCTGTTGAATCGTTGGCTACTTCTTCGGCCAGTAAATTGGAACCTAAGCTAAAACATAAACATATCATAGAGAGGATTAAAACATTTTTCATAATTATTTCCTGATGAATTTTTCCACTTTTTGAGCGTATTCTTTAATTTCCGCGTTCGTTGCAACTGATATATTACCAAAGACTGTTTGAGCGTCGATTGGACGATTTAAAAGCTTAAGGGCTACGGCGTAATTTAAGCCAATGCCTGGCTTGGCCAGAGTTTCTTTGTCCAACAGGCCATATATTTGCGCTGCTGAAGAATAGTCCCCTTTCAGGAGTAGAGCTGAAGCCAGTGCAGAATTCACTTCAACATCCATAGGGCTTTTTTTCTGAAGACCCTGGAAGATTGGCATTGCTTTCCCCACAGTACCAAACCGCAAATACAAATGTGCCAGATTGTAAGCTGGCGTGACGCTAAAATTATTTAATGCCGAAGCCTTTTTAAAAGCAGCCAGGGCTTTTTGAAATTTACCCTGTCTTACATAAACAACACCGAGATTATTTATAGGAGGGATAAACTTTGAATCAAGATCGCGTGATTTATTATAAAAAAGAATCGCTTTCGCATAATCAGATTTTAAGGCGTAACAAGTTCCAATCTGATTCCAATAACTGGTATTATTTTTAAACTGATTGTAAACTTCATCAGCAATCTTAAACCCCTCTTCAAATTTATTCTGGTAACATTTGATACTTATTTTATTAAGCGAATCGTCTGTTTTTGAAATTGCATCCTCAAGCCTGACTGCAGACAACCCGGATAAAGATTCTTTCACGAGTGCGTGGCCCGGCTCTTCTGATGAAATATTGAATTCATCTTTATCAGCCTGGTACTTAGTTTCGGCTTTTCTGTCAAAATTTAATTGCTCTACCCAGCTATAATCTTCCTCTGTTTTTCCATCGCCATCAGCTGCTGTTTTTCTAACCACATTACCGGGAGTGCTCGAACATGCAGACAATAAAATTAATACTGGTAATAATTTTTTCACTTTATACCTGCCTTATCCATTAACGCTGCCCCAGATTCGCTGAAGTAATCGGGAATAAATTCATTTTCATTCTTAACCAAAAACCAGCCATTATCTGAAGACAGAATATTCTCTTTTTCTATTTTCTTTATTGCAGTTTCTCTAAAATCCTGTGCCTGTTTATCAAGAGGGCTTGCCTTTTTGGCCATATCTTTCTTAAAAGAAGATATGTACTCAGGAGATTTTCCTTCCGGGGTAAAATTAATTAATTCATCCCTTAATGCCTCATAACTGCTGACTAAATATCTGTAGGCTTTCACCAGACCAACACCGGAACCTATTTCACCTATTGAAACAGCTTCATCAGTAATTTTATTGATTTGTGCAAATTTACTGATCAATATTTTATTGTATGTAGCCTCCGGAAAAGCAAGTTTTACAGAAGTCAGCTTTGTTAATTGCGCCTCCAGTGCACTCAACCGTATCAATGAAATTGCGTCCAGCGCATCGAGGGGAATATCCATTTTCAGTTTTTTGGAATTCTCATAATAAAACATCATTCTGCTACGGACTTTTTTGGCATCATCCAGCCTGCCAATATTCTCCAGCTCGTTAGCCAATAGCGAAGATGGATAAATTAGCTGCGGCCACATTTCTTTTGAGGATTCCAACTGCTTTACAACATCATTAAAAGAACTCCATTTGCTGGAGGCAGCCAGTTCATTTAAATGATCGAGATTGGCCGGTAATACTGATTCGTTACCAAGGCCACATTTAGATGCTTTTGTTATGAGATTTTTACTCTTGTCAAAACGGCGTTCTGCAAGATAAATGACATTGGCATTCTTAAAAAAGACTCGCTTGTTTTTCGAATCGCTCAAGCATAATTTATCAAATAATTTTTCACTTAAACTGGCAGACTCATTAAATTGTCGTCTCTGAAATAAATCAGTAGAGAAAACGATATAATCTTTTTCAAACTTCGTTAAATCAGCAGGTGACATCATACCGGCAGAGCGGTCTGCCCAGTTATACATCTGCTTGTACTCACCTGTTTCATAAAATAGCACTGCAATATTGTAGGCGGCAGTTTTCTTTGCTTCGAGGTCAGTTTCTGGAGATTTGAAGATTTGAAGATATCCTCGCAAAGCTCCTTTTTTGTCGCCCTTTGAGCTAGCCATCTCAACTTTTTCAAACTGCATACCAAGAATAAGTGTTTTCACTTTTCTTGCATACTCTGGGCTGACTTTAAATTCATTGGACTCAATTTTCTTTACCCATTTCACGAGTGACGCTTTATCGCCCGAATCTTTATAATGATCCATAATTTGAGCAAGCATTTTTTCCTGCGTCTCATTTTCAGCAGGAAATGCATTTTTGTAATTCAACAGAAGATTTTCAGCCTCTGGTATTTTCTTCTTTTCCATCAAGGCCGTAAACAAGCGCTGGTTTATCACATTTGCCTTATCGCCTTTTGGATTAGATGCGAGGTAACTTACGTAAGCAGGAATCATATACTCTTCAGTCGTTGATTTCTTAACTCCTTTACCTAATGAAACCATTAAGGCATTACTGGCAAATCCCTCAGTTTTCTTGTCCCCGTTATTCTGTGAACGTTTGATAGATTCAGAATATAGAGGTATCGCTTTATCAAATTTATCAATTGCAAAGTACGTCTCACCTGCATGGAAATAATCTTCCTGAGATTTTGCTGGATTCAAAAGAGCATTTATCATGAAATACTCATTCGCCGCCTCCGCTTTCTTGTCACGGACATCGCCCTGGTGATCATATGTTTTACTGACAAGTTGCTGTTGAATAAGTGCGGACATCTTCTGCACGTTATACTTTAATAATTCTATCTCATCAACATTAAGTGCCCCTTTTGAGAATTGAACTGCTAGATATCTGCACACTTCCAGATGCTTTTGATCACGTCCAAATTTTTCATATAAACTCAATAGTTCAATATTAAAATCAGTTTCCTCTTTGTCACTTTGCTTAAATTGAATCCCTTCTCTCAACGTTTTCTCTGCAGCAGCAAATTTCCCCTGAGACTTTAAATAGCGCCCCACTCTTAACATTACGTCTGAGACGCTTTTTCCATTTTTTTTATAAAAGACAATTGCTTCATCCGATCGTCCAGCCTCTGTGTAGAAAAACGCAAGATCCCGTTCAATACTTTTAGACATATCGATAAATTTACTATTCTTGGACAGCTCATACGACTCAAGCATCAAACTAATGGCCCTGTCAGCTTTCCCCATTTTGAAATAACTCCAAGATAGATTGAATGCATCTTTAGTCCACCATTTATCGCGCTTAGTTTTTAAAGCAGCCTCGTAAAGCGGCATTGCCAGATCAAATGATCCCTTATTGAAATAAATTTCTGCTAAAGCAATTCGCGACTTATCTGCAACGACAGATCCAGTGCGGGAAGTTTCAAGAGCTCTTTGGAAATATTTTTTTGACTGTTCTTCCTGTTTAATTTCTTTTGCATTGTACGCAAGGATATAATAAGCATCAGCCTTTTCATTAAAGCGGGGAAATTTTTTCAGAAGTACTAATACAGTTTTTTGAGCTTGATCGAAATATCGCCGAGACTCTTTAAAGGCTTCATCTTTATCAATTTTATCGCGATTTTTCTCAGGCACTTCAAGATATTTTTGATTTTCAAGATCTTTCAAAATTCTCCCTTTTTCAAGGAGCACCTGGGCCATTCTGAGCATAAGATCCGGACGTTGAGATCCTATTTGCTTATTAAGTCTGGTTACTTCTCGCAATTCTTCATCGAGAACCTTCAGCAGTTCTGCTCTACGTTGTTCAATATCAGCTCTCGCGAAATTGACAAGAATTGTAGAAGTTAATAGTCCAAAGCATAAAACAAAAATCAGTTTTCTTTTCATATATTATTTACATTCCGACTTGAGCGAGAAAACGTAGTCTCCGAGTTCATCTGCCCAAAATTCCCCATTAAAAGTCCAAAAATACTGTTTGTCAGTTCTTCTTAAATGCGCGATGTCTCCACGAGATCGCGAATCACCAGTTGCTCGCATCGTAACATTGTCGTAAAGCTCGGTTTTTCTTTTTGAGAGAACTTCTAGTTTTATGTAACTCATATCTTCAAAGGCCTTAACAATTTGAGCCGCATTTAACTGCAATTGCCCTCTGATGTAGCTTCCGATTAGATTTCTTTGCAGAAAAAGAGATTCTCTTAAATTTTCGTTGAGTACGCTCTTTAGCTTTTCGTTGCCGACTGATTTCATTCGCTCTATTTCTTCACGACCGGTATTAAACGAACTGAATAATTCCAGGTAGGCTGGATCTTTTGCAATTGCAGCCAATGTCGTATTCAGAATGGCGTTGTTTTTAATTTTTCCCTCGGTCTGCTCTTTAACCAGTGAGTAATACTGCTTATAATCCTTTCCCATAGAATCAATGTATCGCTTATATCCTTCAAATTCTTTCTCATACTTTGTATAGAAGTTTTCGACGGTTTTTTTCGAGTCTTCCCACAAACAAAGTTCCATAAACGATAATGCTTTTAGTACTTCAATTTCCGGGTTGAAAATATAAGTGAAAACCGGTGCTTTATATGTAACAAGTTTTCCAAGTGTGCGGTTGTAATCTTTTAAATAGAAACTATTCCAAGCTTCCTCAAAAAGGATTTCGGGCCAGATATAGGAAGACTTTTCCAGATCGAGATAGCTGGAATATGCAGCTTCAAATTTCTGCTGAGAAAACTGGGAACGAGGTATCCCGACAATACAATAATCTCTGCTTATTTTAAGCTGTCTTAAACGGTCCTTGTCTTTATCTTTCTCTTTTTTAATATGATCTTCAGCCACTTCAACACATTCTTTAAATACACGCGCTGCCTGCTCCTCGCGTTTGCTTACGGAATAAACGCTGCCCTCAAGTAGCAATGCAAACGGCTTTACAGGATTCCATTCTTCAATCGGTGTATCGAGATACTTTAAAGCCAGATCATACTTGCCCATTCGAAACGCTTTTCTTGCAAGTATATAACGAATGGCCGGAGCTTTCGATTTTTCCAAAATATTAGAGGGTAGTACTTCAAATTGCTTTACCCCCACTTCATTGATCAGTTGATCTACAATTTTATCAACTTGAGCATCGTTAACTCTGCTTGTTGTTGCCAAGTACTCCTTAAGAAATGGTATGGCGCTAAAATGCATCTTCTCCTGAATTAACTCAGAGACTAACTGGGGATAACGGTTTTTATCTCCACTCTGATATATTTTCCAGGCTCCCTGAAATGAGGCATAAGCATTCATTCCAAAGAAGAGAAGAAAAATTGATAAGAATGTCTTCTTCATATATTTTCCCTAATTAAAATGAATAACCTAACGATACTGTTGCATCAAAATTGGACTTTAATGAAGTACCGGGAGTTGCGATGTTATTTGTACTATAATGAACAGCTGTCAGATCCATTCTAATGTTAAAAGACTGGTTCAGATAAAACTTTAAACCAGCTTCCCACATAACACCGCTATGGCTCTCAATTGTTTCTTGACTTGCTAAAGCAGCACTCTGGAATGCCAGCTTGTTATTTTTCTCCTTCAATTGAGCATATCCAACACCAAAAATCCAATCCATATAAACAATCGAATTGAATGTATTTATTTTGCTGTAGAATGGAGACCATAAGGCCATAACTCCCCAGTAATTATCAACAATTCTTCTAAAAGGAGTTGTTCCTGTTCCTTGAGGTCCCGAGCTTCTTACACCTTTAGCAGTATCATTTTCTTTCCCCGAATTTTTCGAATAAAGCCCCTCAAAACCAAAATCTTCCGTAAAGAAATAGCCCGTTCTTCCCTGGATGGCAGTTGAATCAACAAATGCGCCAGAAGTTGTAATACCGCCACCAACGTTGACATGAACATTTCCAGCTTTTCTGAATTTTCTGTTTTGTAATACGTAGACCTCTTTGTCCGGATCGAGCCACGAAAATTCATAAATATCTTTTTCGTTTGCAAACGCCGTTGAAGTTAGGGCCAGTGATAGTAAAAGAAAAAGGGCCAAAGTTTTTGATTTCATACGCATCCTGCTTTAAATGTCGCCAATCTTTTAGTAATGGAATTTAAGTATTATTTTAACACAGGATGGAAGGCTAGCAACTTATTCAAAGAAGGCCCTTTCGGCATATATTTGAGTAGTCACAATGTGAACAGTGCTTTGGATTCACTTGATTAAGAAACTCAGTTTTCTTCCAGAATGAAAAAAGTATCTGAGTAATTTCATTCACTGAAAAATTTTTACTAACAATTTCAGTTTGATCAAGATAAAGAAGTGATATTTCAAGTTTTTTATCTGGAGTAAATTGCTTTAGATTTGCATAAGCAAAGGCATAACTCATTAATTGAAACCAATAACTTTCCTCATTTTCCGGATTTCTGATCCCTGTTTTGAAATCCCAGACTACAAGGTCCTCATCACCACTAACGAAAATTAAATCAGGCGTGCCACTAATCATTTGTCCAAAAAAGGAAAATTTTATCATGCGTTCACTGATCACTTCATATTTAGTCCTGAAACTCTCTGCCAGCTTTAATGCCCACAAAATCTTCTCTTTCTCTTTTTCAGGTAAGTCACTTATTTGAATTTGATTTAGAAATAGTCTGGATAAATAACTATGGACCTCCGTTCCGCGTTTTTTTGAGGAATAAAAATCTTCATCCTGGACTTCATCATCTAGCTCGTTAAAGTTATGAGGTTTACAACCCCCTTCAATTTTACAAATATTTTGCAAATAAAACTTAAATGGACAATCCGCAATCGTTGCAAGTCTTGTTACTGAAAGTTCTGATATCAAACCTAGTGAAATATTTTCGGATTGAACCATTATTCCCAGAGGGTCTTTCTGCAAGAGCGAAATATTTACCCGTTTTTGTTCTACATTACATAATTGGCCCTCTTCTCTCTGGGAAGAAACTAAACGTAAAGCCTGAATCCAACTGTTATCATAAAGATAAAGATCTTTAGGGGCTTCTTTTTCTACCGTCCATAAATCCACATATGCGAGATGTTTTACCGCCCTGGTGCAGGCGACATAAAGCAATCTTTTACTTTCCGAAAAATCTTTAAGCGCGAGAATTTGAGCTTCCAGGTGATAAAAAGGCGATTTATAAAATCTTTTTTGATCAAAACTTTTTTTCCATTTAAAACTATGTGGAAACTTTCCAATATGGTCCTTCATTCCATTATATCTACCATTCGTGTGTACACCCGCAAGCAAAACCGCATCAAATTCCAGTCCTTTTGATGCGTGGGCAGACATTATGACAATTCTCTGATTTCCATTAACCGCTTCTCCACTCATCATGTCACAGGCATAATCTCCATCCTCATCATTTCTCAACAAATGATAAATCTTAGTCTTATCCTCTTTAGTTAGCCTGCAAACAGCATCAATTAATTCTGAATTTTGACCGTGAAGAGAATTAGAAATTCCAAGGGAGCAAATAAATTTATGAAACGCCAGTCTTAGGCCTAAAAGCTTTTGATCTTCAGAGAATAAATCCAACAAACTTAAATCAAATGACAAGCTACCAATAATTGACAACAGGGTACGAAGCATAACTATCGTTGATTCTTTTTTCTTTGGGTCATTCCTATTCAGCTCAAACTCTATCAAAAAAAGAAATATATTTATTAGAGGATCATCTGCATATTGAATTTTAATTTGTGCACTAAATGCTAATTCATTTTCAAGTAGATATTCCAATAACATCTCGCTGGGCTTTAGCTTTCGATAAAGAATGCAAATCGAGCGACATTCTCCATGCTCAACAAGCTGCTTTACGTGCTGCCCCAGCCTGAGCGACTCCAGATAATCTAAGTCCATATCGGATCTGTCACCAGTTATTTCAGTATGAAGAATTTTGATTTCTCCTTTTTGAGAAGCACTTGATTTTGATGTAGCAGGAATAATCTGAGTTTCCATTTCTACACCGTGAGGGTCAGATCCTTCAAATTTTAAGCCAAGGGGAAACACCTGTTCAAAGAGGATATTGTTAAAATCGATGATCGAACTTAGGGATCTGAAATTATTTTTCAAATGGTAATTGTTTGCAGATCCAAGCAATTCCGCGCATTCAGAGAAAACCTGCAGCTCGCCTCCCCTAAAACCATATATAGCTTGCTTCTTATCACCAACGCAGAAAATTTTTTCTGATTTCCCAGCGATAAGCGTTTTAAGAATTTCAAATTGAATAAATGATGTATCCTGAAATTCATCAATAATGAAATATGAAAAACTTTCCTGCACTTTGGAAAGAACTTCGGCTTGCTTTAGACCTTTCAAGGCGTAATATTCCAGGTCTGAAAAAGAAAAACCGTCTACTTCAAAATAACGAGAATCAATATACTGAAACAAGTTCGCAATAGTGACGACCCATTTCTTGTATATTTCAAAATTGTCCATTAAAGCAGTTAAGTCTTCACTTAAATTTTTCAAGTCCTCTTTCAATTCCCGGATTTGGGACAGGATTAGCTTTTGGCCAGGCAATATTTCTTTGGAATTCGTAATAGGAAACCTTGAAATAGTTTTAAAAAAATCATTGTATAAATTAAAGTTACCAGAATTAATCATTCCAAAGTTATTTTTGACTTCATTAAATTGAATAAGCAATTCAAACCATTTTTTGGATTTTTCTTTTTCGCTTGCAGTAAGATCAATCTCTTTTTGAAATAAATCTTTGTACCCTGTAACATCAAGCAGCTGAGCGAAAAACTCGTCAATTTCATCATTGGCATTCAAAATTCTTTTTGGACTTATCCACAGCACTCTAAGTTCAGGCGACGAAAATATTTCAATCATTGCCTTTAGCAATGAATCAGAACTGGCTAGAAATATTGACTCAAGTGATTCATTGTTTTCTTTAAACCATTTATCAAATAATTTTTGAATTTTTGCTTTATGTTCAATACTGGATACGAGGTTAATTTCAGCGGGGAATTCATTCCAAAACCCCATTCGTAGCAGACGATGGCAAAATCCGTGTATCGTGGTAATATTCAAAGATGACAGATTACGATGAACCAAAGACCAGAACTTTAAATTGTCACTGTCATCATTATCGACTGAAAGCAAATTCTCTACTCGTTTCATCATTCGGACAGACATCTCGCCCGCTGCTTTTTTAGTAAAGGTCATTAAAACAATCTTGGAAAGTTCAGAGGATATTAATTTATTCCAGTCTTCAGCGGGTGTCTTAGATTGAATTTGAGATAACAAATAAATTAAATGCTCAATTAAAACAAATGTCTTCCCCGAACCAGCTCCAGCAGAAAGGAGCTTTCCACCGCTGTGAAATATTGCTTTTTCCTGCTCAGGGTTAGGGACCTTTTTTTCTGAAATCATGGTGAGCAACTCCCCTTGAGGCAAAATAATTCCATTTCACAAAAATTACAAACTTTAGGGGTGCGTGGCTTTGGAGAAAAATGGACTTCAGACTTTAGCGCATTAATTATCTTTTCAAGCAACTTCTGAAAATCAAGCATTGTTATGTCATTCAAAACGGGACTTTCGGCTTCATTATAAACCATAGAAGCCTCGATTTCCGAAAGGTTTAAATATCCCCAGCTGTGAATTGAATACCCCTTCTGAACTAACATCAGCAGATATACCCAGATCTGGATTTTATCAAAACTTAAGGTTTCTCTCTTGGAACCGATTGCTGCTCCTGAACGTTTAAAATCAAATAACGCAACTTTATTCTCTTCTAAATATACAAGACAATCGCTGGAGCCAGCAATGTTCCATTGGTTAGTGCCCAGGGGCTGTTCAAACTCAATTTTATTCGCTGAATGCTGTTTACAGTATTCAATAAGATATTCAATTCCATTTCGTGTGTAATGAACTAACTCGTAAAAAGTTGAAATCTTTATTTTGTCATTAAGGATTACTTTGTTGGTTGCGATAAAACCATCGAGTACTTGCCGGCATAAGACTTCATGAACATCTGGCTCAAAGCTCAATGTCGGCGCAATTTTTCTACACCTAAAATACTGCTCAATAATTTTATGTTCAATAACCCCCATTTCATCGGCTGCAATTTTTAAGCGCTCGGCAGGTCTATGGTCAATTTTTTCGACATAGGAAAAATAATACTTTCGTGGGCAATCAATAAATAATTGCAGGCGAGATGCCGACACGTGCTTAAGTTCGTAAGGTCCAGATTTAACGATGGCGGCTAGATGATCTTTTTTATTTTTTAGCCTGTAATCCGGTTTTGTATTTATAATTTCTAACTTAAAATCTTTTAATATTTCTCTCCATGAAAGATCAATGAGTTCTAACCCTTCCTCCATCAAAAGAATATTTCCTTTCTTTGCAAGCGTTTGCCCAAGTTCGCTTTTAAGGTATAAAAAATCAAGTCCAGATCTTTTTATCGGGGCAATGGCCCGCAGAGCCTCAATCATTTTCTCGCTGTATTTGCTTTCACCTGGTTTTAATGGACCATAACTGGACGAAGCAACTATAACCAGCGGTGAAACACTTTCGTTATAAGGTAACTCATTGAGCTCCAGCAAACGGCTGAGTGGCTTTAAATCAAGAGTTGCAAGAGCTACTCTTGGTGAATTTAAATCAAGAATCATTTTTAAAACTTTAATTGTAAACAAATCAATTGATGTCTGAAATTCTCCGTAAGTAACAAGCGAATCATTTAATAAAAGTAAAATTTTGTATCGAATAAAATTTTCGTCTTTTAAAGCTGCAATTTTTCTTTCTTCATTTTTTAAAACAAATGCATTAATCTCCATTGGTTCTGATTGCACCTCCTCAATCAGTTCTTCAATAAGTGCATCTCTCTGAATACTGAACAGATCTTCTTGGGATTTAAAAAAAACATTTTTCCCCGAGACTTCCTGACGTTGATTAAGAGTTACATTACTGCAGGCTAATGAAACATCCATTTGAGGATTTGATTTTCTAAGGGAATCTAGTACAATGTTTAATTTGTTTTTAGGAAAGGGAAGGATTTTTATTTTTTTCTCAACCGGGTGACAATCTGTTTTGTTCTCAGGAACAAGCCATCTTATCCAATCAGTATTCAAAGTTTCAGGATAAACATCTCTTGGAAAAAAGATGCGGACATCGGATCTTTCACTGATCGATCTAAGCATGTCAATTTGAATACCACTTAGATGCTTAAATCCCATAAACCAGATTGGCCTTGCCTCCTCACTGTTTCCAAGAATCTGATAACTAAGATGTTCATCTATCAAATTTTCATTTTGCAGAAAAGTCCAAAACAATAAAATCGACTTGGTCGTAACTTCATCTATTTCCTTCAGAAATTCAGATAACATTTCAAGGTTCAGGGTAAAAGATCTGAGGTCAGTGAATAGTTCAAAAGACTTGAAAAATAGATGATGCTCCTCATTTGGAAAATAATGTTTCCAAACTGATGAAAACCTTAATATTAATTCAGCTTTATTAGATTTCTTGAGATTTTTTGCTTTTAGATGGTCTGACACCCATTTAGATATTGTGATAATTTCATAATTTTCCGGCAACAAACGTCTCAAGCCGTCCGCTACGATAGGGCTGGGGCAAATGATTAGTGAATCACCAGATATCGCTGATCCGGCAAGATCCTCGGTCGTTTGATAAAAGATCACATCCAGCAACGCTTTTCTCCAAGACAAAATGACTTTTATTTGATAAATTATCTTATGCTTCCAGAAAGTCGATTGTATAGTTTTATTGATCAAAATGAAGGTTTCACTTTGCACTTCCTAGAGGGGCAGAAGTTGATTCAAGATCTCGCTATTATCCATTCCACACGAGGTAACGGCTTCCAATATTTTCGTGATGCGATCCTATCTATACAGTTGATGATTTCTTATTTGAAACCCGGCGAAGGGCTTGGTATTTATATCGACTCCGAAGAGCCTTTTTTTCGCTTGAAAGTGGAAATGTCTGAAATTGGGCAAATGCGAACCCTGCTCATTCCTGAAGACTTCAACCAATTCCCCCAAAAGATAAAAGGAAAATGTCGCGTAGTAAAAACGCTGCCCAACGAGACAAATCCTTACACATCAATAATTGGTTTAAATAACGTTAATTTCCATGAGGTAGTTAATAATATCCTTAGGGAATCTTATCAATTTAAAAGTGAGATTTTCTTAAGTGAAGACAGTGATCAAAGTGTTATGCTTTTAAAATTGCCTTCTATAAACATAAATAAAATTCAAACTAATTACAGTCTCAGCATTGAAGAGTACTGGAATAAAATTGAGATAAGCATGGATGAGCTTTTTAAAAAACACGCCTCTGAATGTTCTGAAATCCAATCCCATATTGAAAATATGGGGCTGCTTTATTTAGGTTCACGCGAAATAAAATTTAAATGCCATTGCTCCAGAGAACGCATGGTTGAAGGATTGAAGGCCTTAATTAGAAGTGGCGGGATAGACCATGTCTTTGCCAAGGGCGAAAATGAAATTGAAACCACCTGTGACTATTGCAAGACAAGTTATTTGCTTCTGAAAAATGAATTCACCAACTAAAATGGATTCAACACATCCCAGCTAAACTGTTTATCTGCGGGACGATAGATAACTCGCTTTAATATTTCCGATTCATCAAATAAGCCACAAAAATTTTCAGACATAGGACCCGAGGCCAGAACGGGTGACATTAATGATGCATTTTTGTAAATAATATTTTTTCCTGATTTTTCAAAATCTGCCCATTCTTTTCCATCTTTTGGAAACTCAATATTAAGAGATTCGGCACCTGTTATTATAATTAAAATTCTGTCTCGCTTAGATGCTTTAATTGAACTTATTGCTCTTTCAATTTCCTGAAGTGCTTCTTTTGCATAACTGATGTCTTGTTTCTTTAGTGCCTTTAAAAAATTGAAATCTCGAACCAATACAAATGATTTAGTCTGTTCTTTAATTATCTGTCCCCAGATAGTTTTAAAATTATTAGACAAGCTGGAGTAGCATAAATTCTTTTGACAGGATTTATCATAATACAGGCCAGGATTTAAAATTTCTTCAACATTGCTTGCCGAATCTTGATAGTGAAATGTTTTTTTTCCTTGCATTATTGCCGTTGAAGAATCCGGTCCCATTCTATAAAAACGCAATTCACTAATATCGACAGTATTATTTTGTGAGCATTTTAAAGCACTTTCTAAACTTTGCTCTTCGCTAGCACCATTCTCAAATAGGCTGGCTGAATACCCCATTTCAGACATAAAATCCCACGCTGGGCGTCTTTCAAAATCCTCACACTGTCCTTTAATGTTTTTAGATCCATTAATCTGGGATAAAAAACTTTTAACTGATTCAGGCCTTAAATCATATAAATTAAAACTCCACATCTTTCCGAGGCAATCTACTTTTTCAATATTGGTTTTATGAGCTGCTTCGGGAATATTAAATCTTAAAAGGGGAATATGCTCTTCAGAAAATCCCGCAATCTGGAACCAGACAATGTGATCTGGACGTTCGGAATAATTATGTTTTTCTAAATTTAATGTCTGAACTCTTGCACAGCCCAGTGTGGCCATAATTGCAAATAGGCATGATAATTTAATAGTCATTCTTCATCTCTAAAATAATTGAACTTGATTTCAATTATGCCTTATTATCTTTAAATTTCTTATTTAATTCTTTGCGATTCTCTGTATTTCTCCTCTATTCTATTATTAGAAAAAATATTATTGATAAATAATAACTGATAAAATTGCTCAGGAGAATTTATGGGAGATGCTGCGACACTCGCCTCTAGGGAGATCATGTGGAATATACCTTACTCGTTTAAGATTATCATGTACGTCTCTCTATTTATAAGTTTAGGCTTTTTGGCTAACGGATTGTATCAAAAAATACTTTTTGCCACCAAAGGGGAAAGTTTTTCGGGATTAAAAAAACTATTACCAGAAAACCCGCAATGGCTAAAATTTTTTCAAACTCTTTTTCTAACCGGGAAAGTTCCTCGTTTTAAAAGAGTGGGAATTTTCCACAGCATGATTTTCTATGGCTTCCTTATTTTGTGGATAGCCACTGACCTTGTCGCCATTCATTATGATACGCCTTTTAAAATTTTTCAGGGCACAACTTATATCGTCATTTCTTTCTTGGCTGATATTGCTGGCTTAATGATACTTGCCGGTATTGCTTTAGCCTATAAGCGTAGATACATTGAAAAACCTGCTTATCTGGATGCTACTAATCCAAACCAAGAAAAATTCATGTATGGGATGCTTATAAGTCTCGTTCTCGCTGGATATTTAATTGAAGGTCTGCGAATTCTTGGAACCGGTATGCCTGCCGGTGAAGCGCAATGGGCCCCCATTGGCTGGATACTTGCTTTTATGTTTGGAAAATTGGGATTCAATGATGTGATAATGGCTTACAGTTATAGAGGTCTGTGGTTTTTTCACATGGCCAATACCATGATTTTTATTGCGAGCCTGGGCTATTCAAAGTTTTCGCACATTTTTGTTCTTCCCTTTTCTGCATTAATTACCCCACCTCGTAGAGGCGCTGTCTTAAATCCGATGAATTTTGAAAATGAGAATGCTGAAACATTTGGGCTTGGAAAATTATCTGAGCTCTCTTTAAAAAACAACTTTGACCTTCTCGCGTGTGTTGAATGTGGTCGGTGTACACAAGTTTGTCCTGCAAATCTGGCAGGCAAGCCTCTTGATCCAAAACGTATCATCACCAAAACCCGAGATCTGTCTTACTCTACTCTGGCCAAAGGAGAAAGAGATGCAGAAATTTGGGGCGATACCCCACTATTCTCTTCAAACGAATTGGATGCATGTACTACCTGTGGTGCCTGCATGGAAGAATGCCCGGCTAACATTGAACACGTAAACATAATTATGGAGGCTAAGCGCTATAAAGCCTTGACCCTTGGTGATATTCCTCCTGCTGCTGCAGATGCTGTTAATAAAATAAAAAATCAGGGTAACCCTTGGGGAATTGCCCAGCATGATCGATTTAAATGGGCCGATGGTTTAAATATTCCAGTGATTGAAGCCGGCAAAAGAGTCGATTACCTTTATTATGTTGGATGTGCTGGATCGTACGATGGATCAAATCAAAAAGTCGTAAAAGATACAATATCATTATTAAAAAAAGCTGGGGTAAGTTTTGCAGTAATGGGCAAAACAGAAAAATGTAATGGAGACCCTATCAGAAGATTTGGCGACGAGTACTCATTCTACGAAATCGCAATAGAGAATATTGCAAACATGAAGCAATACGACTTCGGAAAAGTCGTCACTCACTGCCCGCACTGTCTTCATACCATAGGTAAAGAATATGCTAAATTCGAAGATGGTATATTTGAAACACTTCACCATACAGAATTGCTTGCTGATTTAATTGATAAGGGCAAGCTGATCCCGGAAAAAAGAGTAGAGGAAACTCTAACTTTCCATGATCCATGCTACTTAGGCCGCCACCACGGACAATACAATGCTCCAAGAGCTATTTTAAATTCCATTCAGGGACTTGAAATAAAGGAAATGGAGAGAAGCAAGGACAAAGCTCTCTGTTGCGGAATGGGAGGCGGAAATATGTGGTATGAACTTCCCGAGGGCGAACATATTGCCAATAACCGTTTGAAGGACATCGGAGAGAAAGAGGTTAACAAATTGGCTACGGCATGTTCTTATTGTATGATAAATTTTAATTCGTCTAAAGCTCACGTGAAGGAAACGGAAAACCTTGAAGTTGAAGACATTGCATCCATTCTTGCCAAATCAGTTTTATAGGATCATTTTTCTTATAATTATCTCTTCCGGCCTTGGCTGCATTCCTGCCAGGGCCCTTTCAGAAGAAAATCCCGGTATAATAGAAAGTTTCGAACGTCTTCTGGAAGTTCATAAAAAACAATATGAGCAAAATAAAAATAAAATAGAATCCAACGTAAAAGCGATTAGTGACATCGGTTCAATCGATGAAATAAGACTGGATTCACAATTTGTCAGATCACTTATTTTCCATTCGGATGATAAATTCTTAAGGCTTGCACAATCGGATGACTGTAAATTTTTGTCTGTTTTAGAAAATAATTTACTTAGAACAGCAGATGGAGAAGTAACCAATATATTAATATCGTACAAAGGTACTGGAAATATTTTAGAAAATGCAGCCATACCTAGAAATGATTTTTTTGGACAGATCTATAAGAAAAAATGCCTCAGCAACAAAGAATTTTCCGTATTGTTTAATGAAAATAATTTTCAAAAAACAATTGAAGGAATAAAGTTTACGGCGCCAAAAAATGAGAGCGCCTGCCAGGCTATCCACAAAGAATGGCTCGATAATCAATTTACCCCGTACTTATGCGGTATAAATCAAATCATCAAGAAATCTAAAATTTCTCAGCAGGTAGAAAAATATAAAGCCAAAATTCCAGCGATGCAAAGAATTTATATTGAAAACCTGTGCAACAATATAACCTCATCAGCCAATTTCTGTGAAAACTATTTAAAAAAAGATGTCTGGAATAACGTAATTAACGGAGAAGCACCTATATATAAAATGAGTTTTAAATGTCAGAACATAATGGGCAAAACTTCTGAACTGACAATAAATGACTTGAAAAATTGTGGGGCTAAATTGAATGCCCAACCCGCGACCTGCGAAACCAAAGGGACCAAAGACCATCCAGCAGATTTTCCATTGCAAAACTGTGATAATATTTCTGAAGCTCTTAGAAAATCAAAATTAGTGACAAACTATCACGACTGCCCCGCCAATGTTGATAATGAAGCACTTACAAACATCCACAGGATGGTTAATCATTTCGTCCCTAGAAGCCTCAACAGCGATAAAGACAATTGTGGTGGTGAAGCCAGTTATACGTTTGCCAAACTCAATATGGATATAAATCATGAGTCAGGATGGCCTCTAAAAATATGCTATATGAATCGCGTGAGCCAAAAAGAAGTCTGCACCCCTTATATTCCCGGTTCAAGAGAAAAAGAACCCTTAAGTGAAGACCAGGTCATTGCAAAGATTTTATATCAACAAAAAGGTGCATCTCCTAAAACCAAATGTCGCATTGTCGATTCAAAAATATACAATCCCCTAAGGTCAGACTTTAAGTTTGGCTGCTTTATTGTTTATGACTCAGAAACCTGCACGACTCTCTCATGTGAGAAAAAAGTAATCTGGGAAGAGAAAACATTAACGGATATCAAATTCATAGGACGCCCGATATTCGACTATTTTCCTACTGCGTTTGTAAATGAGCGCTACTCATTTGAAAATATGATGAATGAATTAAATGGTACACAAACCAGAACTATAAAAAACCTAACTGATTTTAAATTTTATCTCGACACTATTCAAACAGGAATTATCCACGGAATTGGTTGCATCGAAGATTTGATACCTGAAGAATTTCAACGAACTGCTATAAATCAATGTCACCCCATTCCTTTTATTACTGACGGGTATATTTTGAAAAACAACGAGACCTGGATCATATTACGATCCGCCATCGATGATTTACATACTCCTCGCTTGATTTCATGGCACAATATTTTTAATTCTGTTAGCTCGTATCGCGAGCTGCACCCTTTGAACACATGGACACTTTATGGCATTAAAAAATAATTTGATGTTCATCTTAACCTTTTTGGGATTATCTGCTTTTACAGCAGATGCAAAAATTGTTTTACCGGAACTTCTCACCAAGCAAGCGGTAAACAACATAAGATTTCTATCTCAGGATGGAAGATACACCTACTATCAAAAGCGCTCCGGCAGTTTACTCTTCTCTACAAATTATAAAGTGCAAGAAATGTTAAAAGGTGAAATTGGAACTGATTACACATTGTTCGCGACGCCAGCTAGAAAGAAAATTGCAATTATTCAAAACCCAAATTTTCATAACTTTTATTCACTTAGAGCAAAACTAAATATTTATTTGACGAATTATGGAGAAAGCAGCGTTAGAGAAGTTGGCACGGGAATCAGTCCCACGCTTTTACTGGGCGATGAGTGGCTCTCCTACTATGACCCTTATACAAAAATTTTAAACTTTGAAAATACAATTAACACCGTCCTAAAGTTCTCAATTAAGCTTAACAATAAAATTAATTCTTATTTTATTCCAAAAGTTGTCATGAGCGATGAAAATACGGTTTACTATACGGATTTGAATGAAGATGGTGTTGTCGGTATTTTAGAATTTAAACGCAACACTTCTAAAAGTTCAATAATATTTAAGGCCCCTTCTCCTATGATTAAGGCTGAAATCTGCCTTAACAAGGAACATCTCTATGTCGGACTTTTTGGTATTCATTTTTCAAAACATGGAAGTACGATAAGCAGAGTACCTCTTCCGATAAAAGACTTTTCAAAACGTGAAAAGATTTACAGCTCAGAAGCAAATGACCTGGGGCATCTGATTTGCGATTTTGATAGTGATAATCTAATTTTTATTAAAAATAACAGCCTTAACGGCTCGCCCGTCTATGACGTGGTAAACCTCCAGATTGCCAGCAAGAAAATCTCTGCCCTCACAGAACAAAAAACGATCAGCAATGTTCTAAATATGGACGGAACTCTGCTAACCCAAGAAAAAGGGAAATATTTTATTGTCAAAGGAGACACGGACTTCAAAACCATAGATACACTAAAGGCCCACCCCGTTGATGCTCCCGGCACAAAAATAAAGGAAATGGAGAATGAATTAGATAATGAGTAAACTGACTTTAGTTTTTATTTTTATGGCTTTCATGTGCGACCTACGTTCGCAGGAGATTCCAAATTCTGAAAATTTGAGAATTCAAGGTTCCAAAGAACTGCCCCTCGAATTTAATCTTCTGATTGAAAGTATTGATAACGCCATTTCAGAAAAAGCTGCACCCATTTCCAAAGAATCATTTATGGATTCAATTATGCGCGTCGATTCCTATGCAAGAGTCTTGAGCAAGGAAGATATATTTATTATAGGTAAAATTGAAATTTATAAAACTTTGCTTAAGGTAAATCGCTCCAATCCAAAAGCAACAGTTGACGGAAATTCAATTAATGTTCTTAAAGCAGCTATAAAGAAATCAACCGATCCATTTATTAAATGGTTTCTTCAGGCTTTATTGCAGGATTGTGATGGGTTAATTGGAACTACTTTGTTTAAAGAATATATTTTACAAAAAAATAATGGAAAACTAGAGCGTTTAGAATTAAAAAAAATAGATAAAAAAGTCCAACTGATCTATCGTTGGGTTTCTCAAATCAGCCCTGATGCCGAAGATTTTCAGAATCTTATCAGGTCGGAACTTCTACCTCTGATGATTGACTCTTTGGAAAACATTAAACAGAGCTTTTACTTAATGGCCGCTAACGCCAATTTTGAACCTGTTCCCAATTTGCTAACTTCAACTGCAGAATTAAAATTCTTTTCAAGAAAACCACTAAAAAAACAGGCAGTGAAAGCTGAAAAGAGAGAAAAATCGGTCGAGGATATTCTTTCCCCAATCACGGATGAGGGCAAATCAATGCAGCCAGCATTGCCAGAACCGAGCAAGGAGGACTGGCTAAGGGATGATAATTCTCCAAGTAGTCTTAAAAATTTGCCAAAACCTAAGGATAACGCTGACTGGCTAGAAGACTTTTAGCGCCACTTATGGTAGATTTTTCCTCTGAAAAGCGCATCTCTATAGGATAATATTATGACCCTTAATAAGCAGCCCTACCGCGGGACCCGGGACTTTTTTCCAAAAGATAAGAGGGTTCGAGATTATTTATTTTCAGTTATGACCAAAACCGCAGAGAGTTTTGGTTACGAATCATACGACGGTCCCTTGCTTGAAGAAGTTGAACTGTATAAGGCCAAGTCGGGCGAAGAGTTAATTAACGAGCAAATTTATTCCTTCACAGATCGTGGCGAGCGCTTTGTTGCCATTCGACCTGAAATGACACCAACATTAGCACGAATGGTTGCTCAAACTCACCGTGAATCAAGCAAGCCACTTCGATGGTTCTCTATTCCTAATCTCATGAGATATGAAAAACCTCAACGTGGACGCGTCAGAGAGCACTGGCAATTTAACTGTGATATTTTTGGTGCTCCTGGACGCCTGGGTGAAGTTGAAATTCTTCAGATCGCTGTAGAGCTTTTTCAAAACTATGGTGCAAACAGTTCTCATTTTGAAATTCTTCTTAATGACAGAGCGATTGTTGATGCAGTTTTTAAATCCATGTTGAAAGCTTCAAGCGATCAAACCTACAGGCTTTACAAAATTGTCGATAAGGCAAAGAAAATAACCCATGAGGCACTTCATAAAATGGTAGCGGAAGTTGGTCTTTCTTCTGAAGCTGAAAATATTTTTTATCATTATCTACAACTATCAACTTTTGATGGAGTTAAAAGCTTTCTAGAAAAAAACAATCAAGGCGATATCGCAGATGAATTTGAAGCCTTTATTGTTTTCACAGAAAAAGCCGGTCTCACTGAATATTTGAAATATGATCCTACTATCGTGCGAGGATTAGACTATTATACCGGAATTGTTTTTGAAATTTTTGACAAACACCCGGATAATCGTCGCGCTCTTTGTGGTGGCGGAGCATTTGCAAATTTGCTGCAGATTTTTAATGAGGACCCGCTACCTGGTGTAGGCCTTGGCTTAGGTGACGTGACTCTAAGAGATTTTCTGGAAGTTCACAATTTGCTCCCAAACTTTGAATTGCCGACGAACGATGTCTTAATTTCCTTTCAAGAGGAAGACGCGCTCGATACTGCTTTAAAACTTGCCCAAGCGCTGCGCAGGCACAATTTAAAAATTGTAACAAGTCTTGAGGCTTTAAAATTTAAAAAAGTTTTCCCAACAGCCGAGAAAAAAGGAGTAAAATTCGTCACTCTGATAGGTAGCGACGAACTTACAAATAATCAAGTGCAAATTAAAAACATTTCCACAAAAGAACAACACACTGTTGATTTAAATGATCTTGATTCTATATTGAAAATTATTAAGGCTTAACTATGACAACGAATGCGACCGAAGAAATCTCAACCACCTACTCTCCAACAGAAGTTGAAGCTAAATGGTATAAGAAATGGGAAGAAGGAAAATACTTCAAACCCAAAAAAGGTAAGGCCAATAAATCTTACTGTATTATCGTTCCTCCCCCAAATGTAACCGGAAGACTTCATGCTGGTCACGCTCTCGATGTAACCACTCAGGATTCACTGATTCGTTTCAAGAGAATGAAAGGTTACGAAACTCTATTTTTACCGGGACTGGATCATGCCGGTATCTCAACTCAGTCAGTAGTTGAAAAAATGGTTTTTGAGCAGGAAAAGAAAACACGCCGCGATTTCTCACGTGAAGAATTCGTTAAAAAAATTTGGGCATGGAAAGAAGAATACGGAAACGTCATCCTTGATCAGCAGCGAGCAATGGGTGCCAGCTGTGACTGGGATTACTTAACTTTCACGCTTGATACGATCCCGAATAAAGCTGTAAAAAAATTCTTTGTTGATATGTACAACCAGAAGATGATTTACCAAAGTGACTATATAGTTAACTGGGATCCAATGCTTCAATCAGCAGTTTCAGAAGCTGAAGTAGAACACAAAGAAGTTAACGGGAATTTCTTTCATATAAAGTACGCTATTAAAGGTTCAGACGAAACTCTCGAAGTAGCAACCACTCGTCCTGAAACACTTTTCGGTGATACTGCCGTTGCAGTTAATCCTAACGATGATCGCTACAAACATCTTATAGGAAAAATGGCTATCATCCCACTTTGCAACCGCGAAGTTCCTATCATAGGCGACGAACACGTAGATCTTGAAAAGGGAACCGGCTGTCTAAAAGTAACTCCAGGTCACGACTTCAATGACTTTGAAATCGGTAGACGTCACAATCTTCCAATTATTAATATCCTTAATAAAGACGGAACATTAAATGAATACGGAATGGAATTCAAAGGACTATCTACTAAAGTAGCCCGTAACGTCGTTTCGAAAAAATTAGATGAGCTGGGACTTCTGCTGGATAAAAAGAGTCACTTACATCCAGTTGGCCACGGCGAACGTTCAGGCGTTCCAATCGAACCGATGGTTTCTAAGCAATGGTTCGTAAACGTAAGCGACATGAGTAAACGTGCTGTTCTTGCAGTTGAAAATGGCGATATGAAATTCTATCCAAAAGAATGGGAGAACACTTATTACTCTTGGCTAAGAAATCCAAAAGACTGGTGTATTTCTCGTCAGCTTTGGTGGGGACATCAGATTCCGGTTTTTTATTGTGATCAAAACCACCAATGGGCAAGCGAGCACGATGAAAAAGAATGTCCGACTTGTAAGTCTAAAAATGTTCACCAGGATCCGGACGTTTTAGATACATGGTTCTCTTCAGGACTATGGCCTATGTCGACTTTAGGCTGGCCTGATCCGAAGGCCATGGAAGAAAAAAAATTTACAACGTTCTTTCCTAACTCAGTTTTAATTACTGGTTTCGATATTATTTTCTTCTGGGTTGCTAGAATGATGATGATGTCTCTTCAGACTCAAAACCAGGTTCCATTTAAAGATACATATATCCATGCTATCGTTCGCGATAAGCTGGGTAGAAAAATGAGTAAGTCACTTGGAAACGGTATCGATCCTTTCGACATGATTGCCCAATACGGAACAGACGCTTTCAGATTCTCGCTTGCTTCAGGTGCAGGTTATAACCGCACCATCAATCTGGACCCGGAACGAATCGGTGGATACAGAAACTTTATTAACAAAGTTTGGAACGCCTACCGCTTCATTTCACAACATCTTGCAACAGGTTCGTCTCTAATTGGAGACATGTCTAATCTTGATCATCATGAAAGATGGATTCTATCTGAGTTAAACACAACAGCAAAAATCATGAACGAGTCATTTGAGGTTTATCGTTACGATGAGGCTTCTGCTGCCGTTTACGCCTTCGTTTATGACAAATACTGTTCATGGTTCATCGAACTTTCAAAAAACATTTTAAATGGCGATGATGCCGTTACAAAAGCGCGTCGTGTATCTGTTTTAAAGTTTGTTTTCAAAAAGATCCTGGCACTGCTACATCCTATTACGCCTTTCATTACTGAAGAACTTTGGTCTCACTTAAAAGAAACAAATGAAGATCTTTTAATTGTACAAGACTATCCTGAATACGATTCTACTCTTGAATTTAAAAGTGATCAGGATCAGATGAATAAATTTATTGAAGTTGTGACTTCAATCAGAAATTTGAGAGCTAGTGTAAATATCAAGCCTAAGGATGAAGTAAACGTTGAGCTATTTACCGATCACCAAGACTTGGTAGCCTATTTCCGTGCCAACAATCTTAACTTCCAGGAACTCGCTCGTGTAAAAAGTCTAAAGGTTGGCAATAAAGAACTTAACCGTCCGAACAAATCGATAATGAACATTACAACTCACACTGAAATTTTTGTTCCACTTGAGGGCGTTATTGATCTGGCAGAGCAAATTTTAAGACTTGAAAAAGAGATAGCCAAAACCATTGCTGACTACAACAAGTATGAAGCTAGAATGAAAAATGAAAATTTCATGAAAAATGCACCAGAAAATGTAAGAGAAGAAGTCATTCAGGGCGAAGCTGAGCTTCGAGAAAAAATTAATAGTCTTAAAGAAAACCTTATTCAGTTTAAAAGCTAAAAAAAAGGGGCTCAAGGCCCCTTTTTTTATACGATCTTCATTTTCTTTTTTAGTTCTTCAAAAGTTTTTTCCTCACGGATGGCATACATCAAATTGTTTTTAATTTGAGAATTAGAAGAGTAATATTTCTTAACTGTTTCTACATCCATCCCTGCACTTACAGCACTTTCTTCAATTTTTTTATTGAAATCAGCTTCTGATGTTTCAATATTAAACTGCTGTGCAAGATGATCCAAAACCAGACCTGATCGAACCTGGAAATCTGCTTTCGTTGTTATGTCTTTTGCCCATCTCTGGAAGTATTCACCTACCATGTGCTCATTGAAGCCTTGAGATTTTAAATTCTTTGCAAGATCTTCCTGAAGATATTTCTCCTGGTTTTGCACAAGAGTAGCTGGGACATCAAATTTATTAGAGTTAACCAACTTCTCAAGGATTTCTTGATGAAGTTTTTCATTAGCTTGTCTTTCTTTTTGAGTAAGAAGATTTATTTTATTCTTTGTTTTGAAATCTGCAACTGATTCATAACCAAATTCTTTCGCCATTTCATCATTTAATTCAGGAAATCTTTTTTCCTTGATTTCAAGAAGCTCAACCTCAAATGTTACTTTTCCATTTTGAAGCTCTACCGCGTGATAGTCCGCTGGAAAAGTTAAAAGAATATTTTTCTTTTCACCTTTTTTCATCCCAATCATTCCATCTTCAAATCCAGGAATAAATTGCCCCGACCCAATTTCAAGAAGGTACTCAGAACCTTTCATGTTTTCGGGACGCTCACCATTTTCTTTCACACCTTCAAAATTAAAAACTGCGAAATGACCTTTAGCCAATGTTGTTTTTGAGTCGGTAACTTCAACCATTTCAGCCTTTGAACCAAGATAGTTTTTAGTCTGCTTATCAAGATCTTCGTCAGTTACTTCAACCTTATCTTTCTTAAAAGAATAAGCCGAGTAATCGGCAAGTTTGATTTCTGGAAATATTTCAATAACGGCTTCAAAGCTTACACTTTTACCAGCATCGTATTTAACATTTTCAAACGAAGGGTATCCAACTGTCTTTAATTTTTCTTTTGTGACAGCTTCAAACAATTGCGTTTGAACGAATTGGTTCAAGGCATCTGATTCAATTTGTGGGCCGTAAACTTGCTCTACCATCGCCAGTGGAGCTTTTCCTTTTCTAAAACCTTTAATGTTTGTAGTGCTCTGCTTCTTAACAACTGCTGATTTTATCTCTTTTGAAAGATCAAGTGTTGCGAAATTAAATTCAAGTTTTTTGGTGCATCCGTTAACGCTTTTTACTGTGTAAGACATACAAATACCTCTTTAAAATTAGTCCCACCAAAGTATTAAACAGAGGCAGAATTGTCAATGAAAGATAGTCTTTTAAGCCCTAGTAATGTACTTCTAACAGATAAAGCCCCTGAGGTGGGGCAGTGGCGCCAAGGCGCTTGGCCCGAGGAGTTTTAAGTGATTTTTCAAGCTCTTCGAGAGTAATTTTACCTCTACCCAAGCTCCATAATGCTCCCATCATGAGGCGCACCATTTGTTTCAAAAATCCATTTCCTATTACTTTGAGAACATAATATTCATCTATTACATACCCCCAATGCCCTGAAGATTGCTGATAAACCAGTTCGCAAGAAAAGATTTTACGTACAGTCGTCTCGACATCAGTTCCTACACATTGAAAATTGATAAAATCATGCTCCCCGCAAAATAGGTCACAGCCCTTCTTCATGACCTCAAAATCCAGCTCAAAGGGAAAGTGAGTTACCAGCTCCTGAGCAAAAGGTGAGATGCTCTGCTGATTTGAAAAAACATAATTATATTCTTTTGATTTGGCGCTGAAAATTGGATGAAAATCATCATTGCAACGGGCGACATTCGTAACTCTTATATCAGGCGGAAGATGAGAATTAATGGCCCGTAATAAGCTTTCTTCGGGAATATTAACTGGAATTTCTATTCTTACTATTTGGGCGAAAGCATGAACGCCAGAATCTGTGCGCCCGGATCCAATTGATTTAATGTGCTCGCTTTTCGAAAGAACTCTTAATGCATTGTTAAGCTCACCCTGAATTGTCTGCTCATTAGGTTGAACCTGAAAGCCATGATAATGGCTTCCCTTGTATTGAAGACTAATTTTATAAATATTCAAAGGTAAAACCAATTCCGAAAGATGTTCCGGAAATTTTTATTTCATCCTGAAAGTTTTGATAATTTTGATATCGAGCTTCTAGATTTAAAAAAAGATTCGTAATTTTGCTTTCTGTAAATAAATCATATGCGGTGTCGCTGTTAAATCCTGAAAGGTTAACTTTGAGTTGAGCATTGGCAAATTGACCGTAGCTGACCTGCATTTTATTTTTCCCATCCTCGCCTCGCTCTAAATCATTTCGATTCTGGAAAAGAGTCATTACGCTTGGACCGACAGCTCCCGATATCTTAAACCACTGAGATATTGGAACTTCTAACCCAATTCCCAAATCTACCGGAACTTCCCATAGTTTAAAAGTAGTATCACTTCGTTCGCCAGTGGCAAGAAAAATCCCGCGACCACTGTTATAACCGATACCGGCTCCTAAGCTCCAAAAGGTATTAAAGAGATCTGTTCTGTAAAAATACTGATCACTCCGAAAATGCAGAGTGCCCCCTTTAACATGCTTATAGCCTTCTGAAATAGTCCTGTTGATGATGTCGTTGTTCGATTCGTAGCTAAAATTGTCTTTAATGAATGTTATATTCATTCCACCGCTAGAATATTTTCTAAAATCCTTTGCCATCTCAGTTTTATCGTTTTCAAGATAATTTTCGCTCTTTTCAAAAGTGCCTGGCGACGTATAGCCAACATCCTCATATTTTGTTCTTGAATCATTTTTAACTGAAACTTCTTTCAGATTGCTGTTGAAATTAAAATCCGGGTGAACTCCTTCCTGACTTTTTTGTTTGTCAACAACACTTTCTGTGGTGTCCTCAATGATATAGGGGCTACTTCCAGTTGATTTCATTGTTCCTAAAACATCTTCTACTTCCGCACCTGAAACAACCTGTTCGAGATCCGCAGCATATGATTCGACAGAAATTGCAGAAAAACAGATCAGCAAAAAAAAAATTTTTAAATTCATCCTAAACTTCTCCAGCCTCTTCATCATCTTCGCTTTTCCACTGGAACATGTCCTTCAAAGCACCTTTATTTTTTAAAAAATAAATCAGCGAGGCAATGACATAAACGTTGATAATCAATCCGATCATAACGTGCTCATAACTGGCAGTCAGAATCATTATCAGAAAAATCAAAAAGAGAACGCGTTTCTTGTGACGACGAACCCATTCAGATTTTTTAAAAGAATTAAATGGAATATTTGAAATCATTAAAAAGGCAAATAAAAGAACATAAGCAATCATCAATGGCCTTAAATTATTTATTTCCGGGAACTCGATAGAAAAAAGAGTCAGGCCCACCAGGGCCAGCGCACCACTTGGAATGGGAAGTCCCTGAAAAAAAGCAGAGCTTACCTTTTCAATATTTGCATTAAAACGGGCAAGTCTTAAGGCTCCACATAAAAGAAATACAAATGAAGTAATTAGGCCAATTCTCCCTAAATCAAAAAAGAATTTGTTATAAACCAAAAATGCAGGTGCGACCCCAAAAGTCACAACATCTGAAATAGAGTCAAATTGCTCACCAAAGGCTGATTGGGTGTGAGTCATTCTTGCCACTCTACCGTCCACAGAATCAAAGATTGCCCCCAATACTAAAAGCATTGCCGCTGGATAGAAATCCCCTTTCCATCCAAGGATGATTGAAAAAAATCCGCAGGCCATATTAAGAGCAGTGAAAATATTTGGAAGAAAAAATGCCAATCGTCTGGGTGTATTCAACATAACTATGCCTTTTAAGTTTTATCAGGAACTACTGCAAAAATGGTTTCTCCAGCATTCACTTCATCGTTTGTTTTAACTAGTATCTCATACTTTTTTGGTAAATAAAGCATCACCGTTCCGCCAAATGGAAAGTAACCAATATTAACCCTTCTTCCGCCCCTATCACCGGGCATGACCATAAGTTCAGGCCATAGTCCAAGCTTACATTTTAAAAAGGTAAGACCCACGCTTTCGCCCCTATTGTCCAAAGCAAGACTTACCCCTTTACCTTCTTTGCTGCCAAGGATTTCAACAGCCTTTTTGTGGCGAAAAAATGACTGGCCCTTATGGATTAGGAGGTTTTTTATTTCGCAAGAAAGGGGAAGTGATATTCCCATTTCCTTCCACCATGGAATCATTATCTGGATTTCAATTAATTGCTCCCCATAAAGGCCATGTGAAACATTGTGCTCAATATTAATGATTTTACCATTTGATGGCGAAAAAATGACTCCCTTAGTTGTTACTGGATCATCACGAAAATCATTTCTACTTCTTCTCAAAACAATATAGAGAACAACATAAACGAATAATAGGGCCGTAAGAGTTTTATAAAAGCCAAATAACCAAAAGATTAAAAAAAGAACAACCGTTAAAGTGTTGAATTTTGCAGGCAAATACGAT
Source organism: Bacteriovorax sp. (assembly GCA_041662705.1). Classification (GTDB taxonomy): domain Bacteria; phylum Bdellovibrionota; class Bacteriovoracia; order Bacteriovoracales; family Bacteriovoracaceae; genus Bacteriovorax. The sequence goes on along the minus strand of JBAZRY010000004.1, from coordinate 9,347 downwards.
TTCAGCATTAGCGAAATTCCTCATCAAGAGTTCTGAAGTAATAGGGGGACTTTCTTAAATTTTGTGCCTTTATTTGAGCAAAAAAGACAGGGGCACTTTCTTTTATAAGATCTTTTGTCGAGGTTAGTTTGCTAAAAAACGAGTCATTCAGATCCAAAGTGTATCCATATTTCTCATCTTCAATTTGAAAATTCTCTCTATTTATCAGATAATTTTCAGAAACATCGGCATCCCAATTGAAAATAAAAACCTGTCCTTTAAAAGCGTTCGTCGCCCAAAAACCTTTAGAAACTCCACTTAGTCTGGGCACATCGAAATGGTAAAAAGAATAGACCGATATATTATTTAATTCAAAAATCTGGGCCAATCCCTCGCTCAAACGCATACCTGTGTATGAACCAGGCCCACTGGAAACAAAGCATTGCATGTCTTCAAGTTTTAGATTGTATTTTGTCAACAGGTTATAAATTTCATGATGAATGATTTCAGAAGGCTTTTTTTCATCAAGGCTCATGTATTCAACCCAATTATAATTTGAGTCTAATAAACCGATGACGAGTCCAGCTGTGCTGTCTACAAACAGGGAGTGCACTAAAAAAACCTGCTTACATCATTAAATATCGCTCCCACCATTAACATCAGAAGAATTGATAATCCCACCTGCTGAGCAATTTCCATTTTTCTGCGGGAAAGTGGACCACCATTGATTAGTTCAAGTGCGATAAACAATATATGACCACCATCTAATACAGGAATAGGGAATAAATTAATAACACCAAGATTAACTGATATTAGCGCCATAAGCTGAAAAAAATATGACAGTGATGTATTGAAAGAATCATGAGCAACTTTTCCAATGGCAAGCGGACCACCAATCGTTTTGAGAGAAATCTGATTGGTTAATAATTTTATAAAGCCATCAATCGTCTTTTTAACAGAATCCCACGTGCGCACAACTGCATACTTGGTTGATCCAATAAAACCTTTCGACTTTGTATGCACAAAATTTATTTTTTGGACTTCAATAAAGCTGTACACTCCAAGCAAGCGGACAGTTTTACCTTCCTGCTGAGAAACATCAGGAACTACTTTAAGTTTTTTCAGTTCGCCCTTGCTCCAGATCTCAACATTTACCTCTGGCTTGTCATAAGTCTGTAAGCGGCCTCTCAGATCTTCAAAACTATAAACCTTTTCACCTTCAAGAGTTACAAAAACATCATCTTCTCGAATCCCAACTTTATCCGCGGGAGAATTCATATTTACGCTTCTGACCATTAGGTCAATAGTTCTAAATCCATTTTTCTCAATCGCTTCAAGCATCGATTTTAGATCTGTGAAATTAATTTGAATTGCCAAACCTGAGACCATGTCGACTTTTAGATTATCAGCGCTAAGGTCTTGGTCAGGAAGAATCGGATAAAGATAAGCAGTCTTGTTATTTGGACGTGAAGCCATTTCTTCGATTGAATCTTTTAAATTAATTTTATCTTTTTCAAAACTTACAACATACCGACGAGATTTATTATCTACCAGATACGGCTTTCGTAAAAATGGCGGATATCTCAAAACTTCTTCAAAAAATTTATCGCCTTTAAAATCTACAGGCAATACGAGAGCATTCTCTACTCGCTTAACTGTGATTGTATTGATCTCGCTTTTGCCTTCGACCATTAAATCAGTTGGATTATAAACTTCAGTATCGTTTACTTTTAATAGAATATCGCCTGTGCGAAGACCTGCTTTATACAAAGTCGATTCTGTTGGAATTGAACCCATTTTTATTTCTGGAATCCGTTCCCCCGAAAGCAGCAACGAGAAGAAAATAACAAACGCTAAAATAAAATTTGCAAGAGGTCCGCCCATGACGATCCAGAAGCGTGCAAATTTTCCTTGGTGAGCAAAGCTTAAATGCCTGTCAGCTTCAGGTATATCATCTTTGTTAAACGGATCGTCTCCAAACATCTTAACGTATCCGCCCAAAGGAATGGCAGAGATTGCGTACTCTGTATCGCCATATTTCTTCTTGAACAGCTTTGGACCAAAACCAATTGAAAAAACTTCGACTCGTACACCAAAAAGACGCGCAAATAAAAAATGTCCCAATTCGTGGAAGAAAACCAATGGCCCCAAAAACAATATAAAAATAGCAATTTTTTCTAATAGCATTTAAAGCCTCGTGTTCAGTCGGATTTAGAGAGGAATTTGGCGTCCTAGATATTTTACAACAATCACGAAAAAAGGCGATAAAAAGATGAGACTGTCGATGCGATCATAAATACCACCATGCCCGGGTATCAGATTAGAGCTGTCTTTAATTCCGAATTCGCGCTTGATTTTAGATTGAACTAAATCACCTACTTGTGAAGTAGCTCCGCACGCAGCGAAAATAACCGAGTAATACCATTGGAAATCATGAAAAAAGTAATACCAACAAAATGAGCCAAGTAATGCTGAAATAACGATTCCACCAATAAAACCTTCGATTGTTTTTTTGGGGCTTACTTCCGGCCATAGCTTATGTTTTCCAAAATTTTTTCCAACAAACCAGGCACCGGTATCCATACTGAAAGTTACTAATAAAAGCATTATAAGCACTTGTCGCCAATGCTCTGTCTCGAAATGTATCCCAAATGATAACAAGGGAAGAATTACAACCGAACTCAAAATACCGGGGTTTTTGAGGGTGCTTTTCTTCATAAATTCATTTTGAAGGGGAATTTTGAAAAGATAATACATCAAGAAAATATTTACCATAAGTGAAGTCATGGTAAAAAAACCTCGCGAAAGTTTTGCATTCAAGAAAATGTTTATTAAAAGAAATAAAAGTACAAAGAAAAAAATAATATAACGATATAAAAAATTTTGGCGAATAAGTCCTGTGAAATTGATAAGCAGTTCATCAATACACAAAACTCCAACTATTAAACAGAGAATTAATGTGGGGATTTTACCTAAGGCCATGCTCCCAATTACTAAAATGGCCATTGCTAGGGCTGAGATTATTCTTTGGCTGGTATTAGTCACATTACCCTCTTAATAAATTCTTATTCAATCTAGCCTGCTCAACATTTGCTTGCAGGTCTCGATCGGAGGTTGTGGCACCAAAACGTCTCTCTCTTTTTGAAACTGTTTCAAGAATTCTTCTAAACTCAACTTTGCTAAAATCAGGCCACTTGGTGTCTGTGAAATAAAGTTCTGCATAGGCTATTTGCCAAAGCAAAAAATTCGACACGCGATGATCTCCACCTGTGCGAATCAACAAATCCACATCCCCCAGATCAGGGATCATAAGATTTTTCGTTAATTCTTCTTCAGAAATTTCTTTGCCTGGATGTTCTTTTATGAATTTATTAAGGGCAAGTGTAATTTCAGCCCTGCCACCGTAGCCAAAAGCAAAAGTTAATTTTAATCCTGTATTAAATTGACTTTCAGCTTCTACCTGAGAAATTAAATTTTTGGTCTGAGGAGGGAGATTAGAAATATCGCCCATTATTTTAAATCGAATATTATTTTTAAGAATTCTCTCTCTTTCACGATTTAAAAATTTGTGAAGAAGGTTGAAAAGAACCCTGACTTCAGTTTGAGGTCTGCACCAGTTTTCAGAGGAAAACGCATATAGAGTGAGTGCACTCACGCCAAAATTATCTGCAGCCTCGACAATGTCTGCAACTACTCCAGAACCACGCACATGCCCCCAAACTCGAGGATGAGAACGACTTGTTGCCCAGCGGCCATTGCCATCCATAATAATAGCAACGTGCTTAATAGAGTGCTTTTGGTTTATTAGAATCATATTTAATTAGATCGCAAGAACCTCTTTTTCTTTATTAGCAATAATCACATCCACTTCTTTTGTGAATTTATCTGTAATTATTTGAATTTCAGCTTGAATTTTCTTGGAGTCATCTTCTGACACAACTTTGTCTTTTTCCGATTTTTTAACAGCATCATTTTGGTCACGTCGAAGATTTCTAAGTATTACTTTTGTATCTTCACCAATTTTTTTAATTTCTTTTGCAAGATCTTTACGTTTTTCCTCAGTTAGAGAGGGAAAATTTAATCGAACCAAATTCCCATCATTGGTTGGAGTGACGCCAAGATTAGCACCAAAAATAGCCTTCTCAATTGCTGGAATCATAGTCTTGTCAAACGGCTGTATCTGAAGCAAACGAGCTTCAGGAGTACTGATCTGCCCTAGCTGGCTAATGGGACTCATTGATCCGTAATAATCAACCTGAACTCCATCCAGAATGTTTGCGGAAGCTCTCCCCGTTCTAACTTTTGTAAGCTGATGCTTTAATGAATCAACTGCTTTTTTCATTGAATCATTTAATGAAGTCTTGATTTTATTCATCATAATGAGTCCCCTTATTCTTTTTTGCTTTTATTTATTAGTTACTATAGTTCCAGTATTGTCGCCCATTACAGCACGCTTGATATTTCCTTTTTCAAACATATTAAAAACAAGAATATCTATTTCGTTATCCATACAAAGGCTGATTGCCGTTGAGTCCATCACCTGCAGACCTTTATTAAGGACATCCATAAATTTTAGTTTATCAATTTTTACTGCATCTTTAAACTTCATTGGATCTTTATCGTAAATTCCATCAACCTTTGTAGCCTTCATGATCACATGTGCGTCAATTTCATTTGCTCTGAGCGCCGCCGCTGTGTCTGTAGTGAAATATGGATTACCAGTTCCAGCTGCAAAAATAACCACGCGTTTTTTCTCCAGGTGGCGAACTGCTCTTCTTCTAATATAAGGCTCTGCAATTTCTTGCATATCGATAGCGGTTAGAACACGAGTATTAATTCCGTGTCTCTCCATACTGTCTTGTAGGGCCAATGAATTGATTACTGTGGCAAGCATACCCATGTGGTCTGAGGTTGTACGATCCATACCAACAGTAGCTCCGGCAACTCCGCGATGAATATTTCCACCACCAATGACAATTGCAACCTCAACACCCATCTCTACTAATTCTTTAACTTCACTTGAAATGGTATTTAGTACGTCCAGAGAAATTCCATGTCCTTTATCACCCGCAAGTGCTTCGCCAGATAATTTCAAAAGAATTCGACCGTATTTCATTAATTTCCCCTAAAGCTATTTGTATTTGATTTGGGCATACAAAAAGGGGCTTTTTAAAAAGCCCCTTTTGGTTTTTGTGGTAATTAGTGTTTTCCACCAGTCATTGAAGCAACTTCAGCTGCGAAATCGTCCACTTTCTTTTCAATGCCTTCTCCAAGGTTGAATTTAACAAATCTTCTTACGTCGATTTTTTCTCCAACTTTAATAGTAAGTTCATTGATTAGGTCTTGAACTGAAATGTCTGGGTTCTTAATAAATTTTTGATCAAGTAGACAAACTTCAGACGCAAGCTTCTTCACCTTTCCTTCAACAATTTTAGGAATCATGTTTTCTGGCTTACCTTCTTCTTTTAATTGAGCAGTGTAGATTGCAATTTCTCTATCTACGAATGCTTGGTCCATTTCACTCGATCTAACAAATTTTGGATCAGCAGCGGCAACATGCATAGCTACGTCTTTAACAAAAGTTTGGAAATCTTCTGATTTAGCTACGAAATCTGTTTCGCAGTTAACTTCAACAAGGACTCCCATCTTGCCACCGTGGATGTATGATCCAACAGCGCCTTCAGCTGCAATACGAGATTGCTTCTTCTGAGCTGCCGCAAGACCTTTTTGTCTTAGATAATCGATAGCTTTTTCAATATCACCGTTAACTTCACTCAGGGCTTTTTTACAGTCCATCATTCCAGCGCCGGTTTTTTCTCTTAATTCAGAAACGAGTTTTGCAGTAATTTGTGTCATATCTAATCCTTAAAAACTTTTAAAATTTAAACTTTTCTAACTATTCTTCGTCAGCTAGATCGATATCTTTTTCGTACTTAGTGATGATTTCTTTTTCAAGAGCAACGTCACGAGTAGAATCTTTAGAAGATTTTTCAAGTTTGTTATTTTTCTTCGCAAGTGCCATCCCTTCTGCAACAGAATTTGCAAAGTATTCAGTAAACATGCTTACTGATTTAATTGCATCGTCGTTACCAGGAACTACGAAATCAACACCTGTTGGATCACAATTTGTATCTGTGATTGCTACAACTGGAATTCCTAAATTGTTAGCTTCAAGGATAGCGATTCTTTCATTGTTTGGATCGATAACAAAAAGAGCTCCTGGAAGCTTTCTCATTTCTTTAATCCCACCAAGAGTTTTTTCTAGTTTGATAACTTCTTTCTCAATGTTGATTCTTTCTTTTTTTGTAAGAAGACCGAAATCTCCTGTTTCTTTCATTTTTTCTACTTTACGAATTTTATCGATTGATAGAGCTACAGTTTTGTAGTTTGTAAGCATCCCACCTAACCATCTTGAAGTTACATAGTTTGCTCCACAATCTTGAGCAGCTTTCGTTACAACGTCAGCAGCTTGTCTTTTTGTTCCTACGAAAAGAACCGGCTTCCCTTCCCCAGCTGTTTTCTTTAAGAAGTCGTATGCGTTTTTTGCAAGAGGAATAGTTTTAGCAAGATCGATAATGTAGATACCGTTTTTCTCACCATAAACATACTTCTTCATTTTTGGATTCCACTTTTCAGTCTGGTGACCGAAGTGAGCGCCGGCCTCTAAAAGGCCTTTTAGAGATAATTCTTCTGACATAGTAACTCCGTTGGTTAATCGAATTGTCTGTGAGCCGCACATTAATTTTGGGCGGACCAACTTTTCAGACAACTGAAATTATTAATGAGATAGATTGATAACATACGCCCATAATTTGGGCAAGAAGTATGAGAGTTTTCCGCGTGCTTTTAGAGGGAAAACTCTCTATGAAAATATATTTAAGTCAGACTTTCGGCACCCATTAGAACTTTTCTCGGCTTAGAGCCTTGCGCAGGTCCAACAACGCCTTTTGACTCCATTTCTTCGATCAAATTGGCCGCTCTATTATACCCAACCCCCAATCGACGCTGGAGCAATGACGCGCTGGCTGAACGATGTTCGATGACAACCCTTACCGCTTCATCGTATTTATCATCTCTTTCCCCGATATCTCCACCATCTCGTGCTGCAACATTAACTTCGGGCTCTTCTTCCCCCCCAGTTTCGAGGAATTCCATAATATTTGGGTCAAAACTCGGAGCCATTTCTGCTAATTTTTCAGTCAGCGATTCAATTTCATCTTCTTCAACATAAGCCGAGTGAATACGTGTTGTGTCGACTCCTTGCTTATAGAGCATATCTCCTTTACCAAGAAGCTTTTCCGCCCCCATCGCATTTAAAATTGTTCTAGAATCGGTTGAACTTGTTACACGGAAGGATACACGGGTGGGAAAATTCGATTTAATTAAGCCGGTGATCACGTCAACCGAAGGTCTTTGAGTTGCAAGAATCAAATGCACTCCAGCCGCTCTTGCTTTCGCAGCCAAACGACAAATATGTGTCTCAATTTCTTTACCTTTTTGGGTCAAAATCAAATCAGCAAATTCATCAACGATCACTACAATATATGGAAGTTCATACGTATCTTCACTTGAATATTCATAAAATTTTCTAATCTTATCAACCGTCTCTCTCGGAGCTCGCTTCAGTTTATGATTAAAGCCTTCAATATTTCTCACACCGAATTCTGACATAATTGAATAGCGCCTCTCCATTTCCTGGCAGGCCCATAACAATGCGGTAGCAGCTGTCTTCGCCTCGGTAATGACAGGCATTAATAAATGTGGAAGACGTGCATAAAGGGCAAGTTCTAGTTGTTTTGGATCGATCAAAATCAACTTCATTTGATTTGGTGATCTTTTAATTAAGAGGGAAACGAGAATTGAATTAATGAAAACCGATTTCCCAGCTCCGGTAGATCCGGCCACCAACATATGTGGCATTGCTGCCAAATCAACAACAACCGGTTCACCAAAAGCATCCTTCCCCATGGCCAGTGGCAATTGATGGGCCGTATTTGTATAATCTTTGCAACTGATCACATCATCAAGAAAAATGAACTCTCTTGGATTTCTTGGCACTTCAATGCCAACAGTTGTTCGGCCCTTCATCGGGTAAACCATACGAATTGGAGATCCGGACAAAGCCAGAGATAAATCTTCTGCTGTCACGGTTAAACGGGAAACCTTTTCTCCTGCACCAAGCTCCCATTCAAACGTATCAACAACAGGACCTTTTAATACATTGATAATACGGCCGGCAATTCTAAATTCTCCCAGTTTAACCTGAATTTTTGTAATAATGTCATGAAAGTATTTATCGTCCGGTTGAGAAAATTTTTGGTCTCCTTTCTTTTGAGAAGCCAGTTTTACCAAATCATAATACTTATCTTCATTGAACTTATCAGCTGCCTTTGAGCCTTTTAAAGATAATCCAATTTCAGACTCATCGACATATTCACCATCGTCATTATTCACAAATTCAACATCTTCTTCCTCATCATCACTTGCAATGATAACTGGAAGTTGTTCTTCATCTGACATCACTTCAATGTTTACGATTTTTTGTACAATTTCTCTCATAGGTTCAAGATGGATAACGCTGCTTTCTTCCTTCTTTGGTGAAGGAGTAACTGGAGGAACTTCCTGCTCAGTTTGCTCAATTTCTTTGTATTTTGATTTTGGAGAGAACTTCCCCTTGATTGCATTGAAATGTTTTGAAGAAAAGGCACGAAGCTTTTCCGTCGGTGTCACTAGATCCAATTCTTTTAACTCTGCATAAATCATTTTTACTTTTTCAGTAAAATCTCCTCTGAAAGTTCCCCAGGTAAAGCAAACTAAAGAGCCTACCAGTAAAAGCAACGAAGCAAATGGAGAAAATGCTGAAGTTAAAATTTGAAATAAACCGGCGCCTAATAATGAAGGCTGAAGATAATAGACTGTCCAAAGAGAAAATATTGCCAGAGACAAGATATTCAGAGCATCAATCCAATCAGCACGCTTTGAAAAAATAAAAACATAAAAGGATGTAAACAGAGCACATGGAATCAGAACCCATGGGCCGGAATAATAGTTTATAAAATTCAGTAAACTAGTTCCATAATAAGCAAAGAACCCATGCGAAGACGCGGACGATATAGATAAATAATTATCAGGCAACGTGTCCCGATAGTAAAAAACCACTAAAGTCACAACGGTTAATGAAAATAACGTGAAAAGTTCATATTTAAGTATTTTTGCATTCATACCTAAATTTTACACAATGTTTAATTTTTTGGAATAAAAAACCCCAGACAAAGCCGGGGTTTTTAAAATAAAGAGGGTGCATTGACCTTTTCTCACACCAAGTTTCCCTGGCACTACCTTCGGTGCTGAAGAGCTTAACTTCCGAG
>JBAZRY010000003.1:0-396285 GCA_041662705.1 Bacteriovorax sp. | reverse complement strand
CTGAGTTTAACGGTAAAAAACTTCTTAACGGTTCAGGTGATAAATTTGATTTCCAGATTGGTATCAACAATGATGATTTCCAGGACAGAATCAAGTACGATGCCGGCAGACAAAATTCAAGCCTTGCAGCTCTTGGAGTTGATGAGTTGACTGTTTCGACAAAAGAAGGATCTCAGGCTTCTCTGGCCAAAATAGATATGGCGATTCAAAACGTATCAGGGCAGAGAGCGGAACTTGGAGCAATCCAGAACCGTCTGACGTCTACGATAAACAACTTGCAGTCATCAAGTGAGAACTTGAATGCTGCAAACTCTCGAATCAGAGATACTGACTTCGCTGCTGAATCAGCTAGAAATACTAAGATGAACATCTTAACTTCTGCCGGTACTTCAGTATTGTCTCAGGCCAACTCTCAGGGGCAAGCTGCACTTAAGCTTTTAAGCTAAGAAGCGCTCTTCAAAAATTTTTAATAAAGGGGGCTATCCAGTAGGGAGGCCCCTTTTTTTTGATTTACTCCCGATTTCCATATGTTTGGCCCCATGTAAATACTACAAGAGCTGCTCCTAAGTCGCGAAATTTTGATATAGTGCCTGCATGAAAACAACTAATTTTTGCCTCTTATTATTAAGTTTTGCCGCTGTCTCATGCGGAAGTAAATCAACTGTTGAGCCTCCTATGTTTGCAACAGGTAATACTCTTACAAAGAAGGAAACTTCTAAGCTTGAAGCGCCTGAGATCAATGAAAGAAATTGTATTGAAGAAAAACTCGCTAAAGAACTTGATTCCGGAGAGTCTATTGTAAAAATGGTGATCAACTCTGATATCGATTTCTGCAATGGCGTGCGCGTTCGCTTGAAGTCGTATTTATTTTCTTCAAAGAAATACAAAGTTTTTGGTTTTGTACGAAGCAATTCGGGAGCTGAAACCTGTCTTGTGGAATCAGATAATTATACGCACAAAAGAGTCATGATGAAGAGTGTGGGCGACGAAGGTGTACTCGTCGGAGAAAATATTAAAATTCTTCTTGGCGGTCACGAATTTGATTCTGACAATAAACTTAAGCCAAGCGAGCACAAGCTGGCAAGATTTGTCCGCTTCGAGTGGGGAACTTACCACGGTGAAATGGGCATAGTCGAAAAAGATAGATTGAGATGCTGGGCGATTCAATAAATCCAAAAGAAACTATTCATGAAAATCACAGAATTTAAAATGATCGACACAGTTCCCGGAGTTGGGAAAGTTGCCGTCAAAGGCGCTTTACTCGTTGTCCATTACGACGGCTTCCTCGAAGATGGAAAAAAGTTTGATTCATCCATTGATCGCGGACGCCCGTTTGAATTTGTCATTGGCTCCGGCCGTGTCATTAAGGGATGGGACCAAGGCGTAATGGGAATGAAAGAGGGTGGTAAGCGGACTTTGCATGTTCCAAGTGAACTCGCATACGGTGAAAGGCAAATGGGATCAATAATTAAGCCCCATTCCAATCTCCTATTTCATGTTGAACTTTTAGAGGTTCGCACACGCGATTAATTTTTTATATCTGCGCTTGCTAAACAATTGGGGTGATGGCACCTAAAAAATGGCATCAAGCCAAACTTTCTTCTCGCGTTCATCGCAGTCTGATTCCCAGATGTGGCGAACTTCGAGATAGCTCATGATGCCTTCAGGTCCCATTTCTCTTCCTAATCCAGATTCTTTAAAGCCGCCGAAAGGCATTCCTGGATTGAGCAAATGATACTCATTGATCCACACAGTTCCTGCTTCAAGTTGACTGGCAACAATGTGTGCTTTTGCATGATCTTTTGACCAGACAGCGCCGGCCAGTCCATATTTCGAATTATTGGCAAGCAGGACCGCTTCTTCAATAGATCTAAATTTTGTAATGCCCACTACTGGTCCAAAAATTTCTTCATGGAAAATAGTATGCTTCGGTGTAATTTCAAAAGCAGTCGGTTCAACAAAAAATCCTTTGGCGAATTCACCAGTTGTGATTCGAGACCCTCCGCTTAGAAGTTTTCCTTCTTCAGCTTTTGTTTTTTCGATAAAACCTAAAATCGTCTTCATTTGTTTTTCACTGACAACCGGACCATAGCCCGCATTCGGGTCTGTTGTCGGCGCCACTTTTACGTCTTTAATTCGAGCGAGAAATTTTTCCATGAACGCTGGATAAATTCCTTCCTGAACGAGAAGGCGCGTTCCTGAGTCACAAGCCTGTCCTGAGTGATAAAGGAAAGCATAAAGAGCGCCATCAACCGCAATGGAGAGATCCGCATCGTCTAAAACAATATTGGCCGATTTTCCGCCCAACTCCATAGTGGCGTTACATACATTTGGTGCAATGGTTTTTAGTATTTCTTTTCCGGTCTGAGTAGAACCGGTGAAGGCCACTTTTTTAATTTCCGGGTGAGTCAGAAGGGCTTTGCCCACATCGGCTCCACCTGTGATGATATTCACAACTCCGGCAGGAACTCCGGCGTCTCTGATGATTTCAGCAAGTATCGAAGCAGAGGCAGGAGTTTCTTCAGCAGATTTTAAAACCGTCGTGCAGCCGGTTGCGAGTACCGGACCAATTTTCCATCCGGCCATGACGAGCGGAAAGTTCCAGGGAATAATTTGGGCACAAACTCCAATAGGAGTATATTCGCGGGAGTTGATTGAAAATCCTGATCGAGTCGCACTTTCATCGGGGACATTAAGTTTTAATTCGCGGGCCACTTTACTCATCACTTTGAAAAAAGCGGAAGTGTTGTGAACATCGGCCTTTGCTTTTCTAAGTGTTGAACCTGAATCTCTTACTTCGATATCGACAATTTCACGAGCTCGCTCTTTAATTTTTTCTGAAATTTTGAGCAATAGATCCGCGCGAGTACTTTGATCCATGTTTTTCCATTCTGGATTATAAAAAGCGGCTTTCGCTGCTGCCACAGCATCATCGATATCTTTATTCGATGGCACATGATATTTCGCCACTTCCATTCCATTAGATGGATCAAAGGATGTTTTAATCGTTTTATCTGATGAGTCTCTAAATTGGCCATTGATGAATAATTTGATTTCCATTTTGAATTTCCTTATTTTAATTTTTTATTTTTTTTGTAGATCGGGAATCCCATCGTGGGAACCCATTTCATGAATCGGATGATTTTCCCAGAACGAGCCTTTTTGTTGCATTTCAAGATTGCGCTCCAGATTGAGAGGATAAAAGATTTTATTTTCTTCTTTTGTTCTCTCTCCGCCGACCAAAAGAACGCAGTCTTCATCACTGTTATTGATAAATGTATGTGCTATGCCGGTTCCTGCGGGGAAGGCCACAAAATCACCAGCTGAAAGCTCATGGAGATGGCCGTCAACCCAGACGTGGGGATGGCCTTTTATAACATAAGCAAATTCCTCTTCCGTACTTTCAGCATGAGGCCAGGAAGTTCTTCTTCCCGGAGGGATTGTTTCAATATGGATGCCGATTTTTTGCAAACCAAGAAGTTTTCCAACAGGAGATCCGATAGAAAGAAGTTCGGAACTCCCCGGATAGGCAGCATTGTCTTCATCCATCAGGTCTTTATAGTTTCCGATAAACGACGGTCTGTTTGGGGCTTTTTTCATTGGCAATTCCTGAAGCTGACCGCGATACCCTGACCAACTCCGATACACATTGTGGCCAGACCTTCTTTAAGATTTTTATTTTTTTTCATTTGATGAGCTAACGTCGTTACAATTCGGGCACCCGATCCGCCCAGAGCGTGACCGATAGCGATCGCTCCGCCATTCATATTGACTTTCTTGGGATCCATTTCAAGGCCTTTAATACAACCTAAGCTTTGGGCCGCGAACGCTTCATTTAATTCAATGGCATCAAAGTCAGATACTTTTTTATTATAACGTTTCATCAGAACTTTTACCGCCTCAACCGGACCCAATCCCATGGTGCTTGGGTGAACACCGCGAACGGCAGCTCCTGTCACTTCCATGATGGGAGTCAGCTTATGCGTCTGCAGGAACTCTTCACTGACCATCATAAGTCCTGCGGCACCGTCATTCATGGGGCTTGAATTTCCCGCTGTCACAGTTCCGTCTTTTCTGAAAACTGCTTTTAATTTTCCCAATGCTTCCAGTGTCGTATCAGATCTTGGGCACTCGTCTTTGTTAAAGAGATAAGACTCTTTTTTTATTTCGACATTAAAGGGAATGACTTCATCAGAAAAATCCCCGCGATCCCAGGCCGCTAAGGCCTTGGTGTGAGAAAGAAGAGCGAACTGGTCTTGTTCTTCTCGGGAAATTTTAAAAAGCGTCGCCACTTCTTCCGCCGTTTCTCCCATTCCTAATAACGGAAACATTTTCTCCATCTTTGGATTAGGAAATCTCCATCCAAAAGTTGTATCGTACATTTTTTGTTCGCGATCATAAGGCGACTGGGCCTTGGCAAGTACATACGGCCCTCTTGTCATGCTTTCTGCTCCACCGACAATTAAACAATCGGCAATGCCGGCCTGTATGCGGGCGTGACCGTCAATGATGGCGTCAAGTGATGAGCCGCAAAGTCTGTTCATCGTTGTGCCAGGAACACTCAAGGGAAGTCCTGAAAGAAGCACTGACATACGCGCCAGGTTTCGATTGTCTTCTCCTGCCTGATTGGCACAGCCGACAATGACATCATCAATGAGAGTGGGATCAAAACTTATTGAGTCTTTAATATCTTTTAGAACTGCGGCCATCAGGTCATCAACTCTGACGGAAGCGAGCTTACCGCCAATTTTTCCAACGGCCGTTCTTCTGGCATTAACAATAAAAGTTCTTTTCATCTATATGTTCCGGTTACAAATGTTTAAAGGCGTGCAGTTTTAGTTCTGTGGATAATCTGTAGCGCTCATCACGCGTGATTGTACTTAATTCTTCTAATAATTGAGCAACATTGTGAAGCCCGATGCGCTCTCCCCATTCAATGGGGCCCAGTGGATAATTCACACCATTTTTCATGGCCAGATCAATATCCGTTGCCGTTGCCAGGTTATCACCAAGAGCAAAATAAGCTTCATTGATGATCATGGCAATTGTTCGCGGGTAATGAAAACTTAGCCCCAGGTTTTTGTGCTCAATCATTTTTTGCGAAGTCATTGCTGCAAATTCAGCAATATGTTTTTGATTTTTTGAATCGGCAGAATCTCTTAGTGAATATTCAAAAGCATTCGCAGGGGAATAGAAAAGGGTTGAGACGGAGGCTTTAACCTGTGGCGAGTATTTTAAAATCCACTCGCCCCAGCACAAAGTTAAATCAGAAATAATATCGGCCTTAGTGGTCTTGGCGAGTTCTTTTAAAAATAAAAATTTCTTTTGAGTTCGAAGGGGAGAGAGATCAATGATCAATTCATAAGTATCGAAGCTATTAATCGCTTCATCGATTGTTCTGACTTTGTAATGCTGGATTAGTTGCAAATATTGCGGGTGATCAGGATGCGCCACCACCATGACATTATTGTGATCAGATTGTGTTTTAGTATTTTGGGTTGAATGACTGTTAAGACTCATAATGATAAAATCCTTTTCCCGTTTTCTTGCCCAATCTTCCGGCAAGAACCATGTCTCTTTGAAGACGGTGAGGTTTAAAACGTGCTTCATCAAAGAATGCTTTGTAGACTGACTCTGTTACGCTGAAATTAACGTCAATGCCGATCAGATCCATTAATTCAAACGGGCCCATTTTAAATCCACCTATATCCTTCATCACAAGATCGATCTCGCGGAATTTTTCTGCATCAAATATGTCAGCCGCCCGAAGCGCTTCACCATAAAAATTGCGGGCCACGCGGTTGACGATAAATCCCGGTGAATCACTGCATAGACAGGCCACCTTGGATTTGCCATTAAACCATTCAACAAAAATTTGAGCGAGTGTTGAATCCGTGTCCAAACATGCAATGACTTCCACTAATTTCATAATGGTGGCCGGGTTAAAGAAATGCAGTCCCAGAAATTTTTTTCTTCGATCAACTGACAGTGCTTGCGCCAGCTGCAAGATTGGAAATGATGACGTGTTTGTGGCAATGATCGTTTTTTTACTCATTGACTGATCAAGGGCCGCAAGAAGTTTTTTCTTTGCCTCCAGATCTTCGATGATAGCCTCGATCACCAGATCAGCGTTTTTGTTTACTTCATCAATTTTTTTGACACTGATATTCTTTTTAAAATTTAAAACATCCGGTGCCTGCAGTTTTTTATTTTCAACTAATTTATCTAGACTACGATGGATTTTCTCAAGACTCATAAGCGCAAACTCATGATTCTGATCGACCATCTCCACCGAAATGTTTTGTTGAACGAACCATTGGGCAATTCCCTGTCCCATGGTTCCGGCGCCTATAATAACAACGTTATTGATTTCCATCTGAACCTATCTTGCAGTTGTTTCGCGCTGAGGTTGATCTTCTTCACGGTAATCCGGAAGCGTTAAGCCGTTTTCCTTGCACATTTCCTGGATTTCTTTGACGAAGACGCCGCGGATTTCGCCGTTTGTTCTTTGTTTTAAACCAAGATTAACATAAAGGTCGTTCGAAGCACCGACCGTTGAACCAAAAATATTCATTACACGCGGCCACCATAGATTCAGTCTTTCCTGCAGGAATTTCTTCTGCTCAGGATCGCGGGAAAGAATCTTCACCCATTTATCTCCGTGGGCAAGGTGCATGACTTCTTCTTTGTATATTCCTTCGATGGCCTTTTTCCACGGCATATAGCTAGAGTTAAAAGTATCGAGAAGTTGATGCCCGGCCGCTCTGTCCATCAGGAAGTTAAAAAGAATATAATCAGTCCAGTGTTTGATGTCGTAATAGAAAATATTCACACGATAGTCTGGCTTAATTCGCTTAAAGCCGATATTGACCTGGTCTTCATCCAGTTTGTAGCCCAGTTCCGACTTGGCAACATGCTCAGCTGTGTTTTGCCCGAGTTCGTCTAATAAACGATAAATCACTGAAGCATGTCTCATTTCATCTTTAACCATTTGCGCGACAAGGACCTTTTCAGCCAATGTGGGCGCTTTCGCTATCCATGGCATGTAGCCCAGAGCCCCTGAATATTCCGAGTCAGCCTGCATCCATAAAAGATTCAGCAAATGCTTTCTGTAAAATGGCGGCAACTCTTCGCTGGATTCAAATGTTCTTCCAGCTTTAATTTCTTTAAAGAGTTCAAGCTCTTCATTTGAATATTCTCTGGTTTGATTTTTAGTCGGCATTAGGTTCTCCTGATTTAAATAAAAAAATACTTTCTAATTTCCAGTAAATTGTGGTTCTCGCTTTTCCATGAAAGCAGTCAGTCCTTCTTTGTAATCGGCTCGATTGCCAAGAAACCGCTGGGTCTGCATTTCTCTGGTAATGGACTCGTTATAATTTGAATCCAGTGCAGAAAGAATATTCTTTTTGACCATCTCGCATGCGTTTGGTGAAAGTGAGTTTATTGTTTTGGCGTATAGCTTTGCTTTTTCCAGAGGCGATTCGTCCAGGGCATTGATCAGTCCTGCTGCATGCATTTCACTGGCCTCCAGGGGATTGCCCATCAAAAAGAATTCCATTGTTTTTTGATAACCAAGGGCCCTAACGAAGGTATAAGTCGAGCCGGCATCTGGGGCCAGGCCAAGTTTTGAGAAAGCACCGACAAATTTAGTATTCGCTTTTGAAACAATGAGATCACAGGCAATGGCAACAGATATGCCGGCACCTGCACAGACGCCATTAATGGCACCGATAACAATTTTTTTGGAGTGGCGAATGCTCGTGACCAATGGGTTCCATTCGGTTTCAAGAGTATTTCCGAGATCAACGCCGCCATTGTTGGCCTGAACACTTCTGTCGTTTAAATCCTGACCGGTGCAAAATGCTTTTCCATTTCCGGTGAGAATGATTGACCTGGTGGATGGGTTTTTGTTGGCTTCACGGATAGCGCTGACGATTTCCATTTTTGCATCAGTGTTGAGTGCATTGTAGAGTTCCGGACGATTGATAGCGATTATGGCAGTCGCACCATCGTCTTCGTAAGTAATGTATTTAAATCCTGAGGTCATATTAGTTTCCTGTGTATTTTGGATTTCTTTTTTCCATAAAAGCTTTCATTCCTTCTTTTTGATCAGTGGAAGAAAAAGTTAAATAGAAATTTCTTCTTTCGAAATCCATTCCATCTTTTAGTGTCATTTCAAATGATTTATTCACAGCTTCTTTAGCAAGTCTGACAGCTACAGGTGCCCGGTCAGAAATACATTTGGCCATTTCAAAAGTTTCCTGCAGCAAAGTCTCGGCCGGAACGATTTTCGCAACCAGTCCCCAGTCATAGGCAGTTTTAGCATCTATCATATCTCCAGTGAGAACCATCATCATAGCCTTGGATTTTCCGATAGCGCGGGTAAGGCGTTGGGTGCCACCTGCCCCTGGAATTGTCCCAATTTTAATTTCTGGCTGAGAAAATTTTGCTTCGTCGCCCGCAATGATCAAATCGCAGGACATGGCAAGCTCGCATCCGCCGCCGAGAGCAAATCCGTTTACAGCTGCAATTATTGGCTTGGTGATAAGTTTCAGCATTTCCCATGTTCGAAAGCGCTGGTCATTGATCTGATCAACCGGAGTGGCCGTAACCATCTGGGCAATGTCCGCTCCTGCTGCAAAAGCGCGATCGCTTCCCGTCAATATGATAACTCTGACTTCAGGATTTTTATCCAGCATCAGCATGCAGTCGACAAGTTCCTGCATAAGGTCTGTTGAAAGAGCGTTCAGAACTTTCGGTCTGTTCAAACGCACAAGAGCAATGTGCCTATGATTATTATAAGGGAATTCTAAAAGAATATTTTCCATCACTATGCCTTCAGGACTTCTTCTTCAGCGAAATGTACTGAAATAATGTCTTTGTAATTTGTGAATGCATCTTTACCAGCTGCCATATTTTCAGGTGAACTCATGGCCGTTTTGAAATCTTCTTTAGAAGCAAAAACAAGTTCAGCGATGAAATGAAGATCGCTGGCACCGCGAGGACCGCCGGTAATTTTAGAAAAGCGGAATTCTTTTACAAGAGGAACTTTTTTAGCAATCTCCGCGTGGCCTTTATACCAGTCGTTGAATGCGTTTACATCTGCGGGCATTTTATAGATGGCAATCATTTTGTACATGCATATTTCCTTTGTTTTTCATTGGTATTTTCAATCTAAAAGTTCCAAAATGGTAGCACTAGTGCAATAGTATTAGCAATCAATGATCCGTTGCCGGAAGGGGAAATAAAGTGGAGTTATTACTAATCGTTATTATAAGTTTTATCGCATTCTTACACCTGGGTTTTCTCTTTTTAGAAATGTTTATGTGGAAAACGCCTTCTGGCAGGAAAATTTTTAAAATTGACGCTGAGTTTGCTAATAAAACGGCTGTTTTAGCGGCGAACCAAGGTCTTTATAACGGATTTCTGTCTGCGGGATTAATCTGGTCACTCTGCGCAAGAAACCCGGAACAGAGCTTTCAACTTAAGTTATTTTTTCTTGCCTGCGTTTTATTGGCAGGCGTTTTTGGTGCGATAACTGCCAGTAGAAATATTCTTTTTTTGCAGGCATTTCCCGCGATGGCGGCCCTGATTATTCTTTTTATTGCCTGAGTGGTCATTTTAAAAAACAATTTTTTTTATAATTATTATGTATTAGAAAAAACTCATTTCGATACGAACAAAACCGCAGTGCTACTAAAACTTTTTTTAGGGAGGTCATTGTGTTGAAGAAATTTACAGCTTTATTCCTGATTACCGCATTTACGCAAGTCTACGCAGTAACTCCAGTGCAGCAGTCGTTTGCGCTGGCAGATCAATTGAACAAGTCTTTTGATGAATTGAACTACCGTCTCAATGTTGAGTGGGATCAGCGCGATTCAAAATTTGTGGACTCTGTTTTAGTTGATTTTGAAAAAGAAATTACTGAATTACAAAAAAGTGGATTAACTAATAAAGAATTAGTTCAATACACACTTGATAAAATAAAAGACAAGCAAAGTCGCGATGAAGTTGCAGCGATCACAAAAGTGATCAATGAAAACCAAATGACAATGGAAGAAGCGCGTGCTTTTGCTCTTTCAAAATTAAACAGCACATATTCTCAGGGAACAAGCTGGTCTGGACAAAGAATGGGAATGCATGTTGCGCTTCTTTTAGGCGTTATCATTCTTATCATCTGCTGCACACAGAATCATGACGGTGAACGTGGAGAACAAGGTCCTCCTGGTCCTCAGGGCCCACAAGGCGAGCAAGGACCGCGAGGTGAGCAAGGTGAGCAAGGTGAGTCAGGTGGTTTCGAATGCGATACATTCGGCCCTCCATTTGGACCTCCTCCATTCTGTTTTCCACCATCAACTTTCTAATTAAATTAAAAGTTTACTTGCTCCGGCAGTTTTGCTGCCGGAGTTTTTTTCGTACCTGCGACGCCTATAGGTAGCCGCGGCTCATTTGATCCATTTCGATAGCATCAAAGAGTGCCTGAAAATTTCCTTCACCAAATCCCCAGTGATTTTTTCTTTGTATGGTTTCGAAGAAAAGCGGGCCTACATAAGACTCGGTAAAATTCTGGAGCAAATATCCTTTTTCATCACCGTCAACCAGAAGCTGTCTTTTTTCCAGGACGTCCAGGCCCTCGGTTATTTTAAATGGGCGAGTTGGAACGTTCTGGTAATAGGTATGAGGAATTTTTAAAAAATTAATTCCTCTCTCTTGTAAATCGCCTACAGAGGCAATGATATCGGCAGTCATAAGTGCAATATGCTGAACGCCGGGCCCCTTGTGTAGGTCTAAAAATTCCTGAATCTGAGATTTTGAATTATTTTCTGAAGGTTCATTGATTGGAATAATGACCGAGCCATTGGGAAGCTGAACAACTTCTGATTCAAGGCCTGTCTTCTGGCCCTTGATATCGAAATAGCGCGTCACTTCCATGCCAAAAATTTGCTTATAAAAATTGACCCAGCGTCGCATCTCACCTTTAGCGACATTGTTGGTTAAATGGTCTATGCGTGAAAATCTTTGCGCCAGCGGTTTTGCCAATGGATCGTTTTCGATGTGCTTAAAGTTTGGCCGGAAATAGGCGCGTGGGCGCTCAACGAATTCATTCAGAACGTCTCCAAATCCCTGGATGCTTCCATATTTAAAAGTCCCGTGCTCGCTTTCAACGATTGTCAGAGGAATCTTTAATTCGGCCCCTCTTTTTACGGCTTCATTGAGAGCGTGTTCTGCATTTTCCACAATAAAAGAAATTTTGGAGACGCCTTCTCCATGAGCTTTAAAATATTTTACCGAATAATCATTCTGGTCCGGGTGTGCGATCATAACAAAGCGGACCTGCCCTTGAGAAAAAACCTCGGCATTAATTTTTGGATCTTCGTAGCTCTTTTCAAAACCAAATTTATAGAATGTTTCCTTAGTCGGCGTATTCAAGGTATCTGTGCAGAACTCCAGATGGTCGATGGCCTCGATTCCCAGCGGATTTGTAGGGTTGATTATTGACACAAGTAACCTTCCTTGTTCATATGTTTAGGATAGAATTTAATCATTCATAAATACCCAAGAGCAACTAAAAAGAGCAAGATAAAAATGTCTGATAAAGACCATACTAATTCGATCCAAATTTATAATGGCAACGAACTTATTATAGAGGGTGCCAAAGAGGCCGGATTTCATTTGTATACCGGATATCCCGGCTCACCTTTAGCGGATTATTTTAATATTCTTTATGAGAAAAAGGATGAAATGCATGCACGCGGCATACGCGTGGTCATCGCCAATAGTGAGGCCAATGCTGCAGCTATGGCAAGCGGAGCTAAACAGGCCCATAAAAATGCTTTAGTGGCCATGAAGTCCATGGGTCTTCATGTTGCAGCCGATGCACTTTCAGTTGGAAATTTTGCGAACCCTGGAACCGGCGGAGTGGTTATCGTTGTCGGCGATGATCCATGGTCAATTTCTACTTCGAGTCCGGCGGATTCGCGCTTTTTATTCAAGCATCTTCACATTCCCTTTTTAGACCCCTCCACGCCATCAGAGCTCAAGGACTGGATGAGCGTCGCTCTGGAAATATCGCTGCAGACTTCAGTTTATCAGGGATTGCTTCTGACTACTTTTATGGCCGAAGGCGGGGGACGTGTTAAGTCTGGAGTTGAAAAGAAAATAAACAGCGATCTTATCGAGTTGGATCCGGCGACTTTTGATCTTTCAAAAAATGTCATGGTCCCGCCGAACTCTTTGCGAGCTGATATTTCCATGATCAACGAGCGCTTTCCTAAAGTGTATGAAGTTCTGGCAAAATTTAAACTCGATAAAATATTTGGAAATACGGATTCAAAAATCGGCTTCATAACTTCCGGCGCGGTTTTTGAAATACTAAAGCATGTTCTGGATGACAACCATGCTCTCGATCGCTTTTCATTGTACAAAGTTGCCGCTCCTTATCCGCTGGTTGCCGAACTCCTTGTGCCGTATTTAAAAACTCTTGAGACATTGATTGTGGTGGAAGAAAAACGCGGTTTTCTGGAAACGGAAATATATGAGCTGTGCGCGCGCCATCAGATCAATCTTCAGATCTTCGGAAAAAAAATTGAAAATATTGAAGGCTTTCCTGTTTATGGCGGACTCAATTATGAAATCGTTCTGGATAAGGTCTCACTTGCACTGACAACGCTCGGGCTTGGTGCCTGCCATGCAATTTCGGCCGGTGTTGTTCTTGATGAAGTTCTTCCAAGACGTCTTCCGACTTTTTGCCCGGGGTGTCCTCACCGCGAAACGCTTTCGTTGTTAAAAGATTTGCGGGGCCATTTGAAAAAACAAAATATCAATTTAATTAGTCATGGCGATGTCGGTTGCTATTCACTTTCCTTTTTAGAGCCCTTTAAGGAAATGCACAATCTTTCTGCTATGGGACAGGGGGGAGCGCTTGGTGCGGGTGTTGATTTGTTTACCACAAACCCTTCAGTTGTTTTGATGGGGGACTCGACTTTTTTCCATTCAGGCATCACTGACATTTCAAACTCCGTGCAGATGAACCACGATATTACATACATACTGCTCGATAACGACAATACCGCCATGACCGGTCATCAATTCACCCCTCGAACCGGGGAGTCCGTCGAAGGATTTAAGCGTCCGGCCCAGGACATGCTCAATATGGTGAAGGCACTTGGAGTCAATGAGGCGATTGAAGTCAATCCGAGTGACAGGTATTTTTATCAAAATTTATTGCGCGAAATAATTTCCAAAAAAGGAACCAAAGTTATTATCTCCAATAAAGAGTGCGGGCTTACCTTTCACGGGAAAAAAAAAGCAGCGGAGCGATCCCTTTTTAATAAAGGTGAAGCGCTCGAAGTTCAGAATTTTTATCAGATCAATACTGACGCTTGTGAAGACTGCAGGGCCTGTGTTGAACTCACAGGTTGTCCGGGACTGTCTCAGACTTTCGATCCTTATGGATCAAAAGTCACAATCGACCCGCAGATATGCGTAGCCGATTCTTACTGCACAAAAATCAAGGCCTGCCCAAGCTTTGAATTAGTGGAAGTGTATAATTATCACCCGACAAAATATAAAAATGAGAACACGACAGAGGACAGGCAAAATTCTCTTCCAGCTCCGGTTATCAAAAAATCCCTCAGTGATATAGCCGAAGGCCAGGACTTCCGTGTAGTCGTCACCGGAGTTGGTGGCTCAGGCGTCACGACAATTTCCCGCGTGCTGGCCGAGGCCGCTAAAAACATGGGCGGCAGATCTGATATCGATTTTAAATTTGTCGATCAGAAGGGACTGGCACAGAGAAATGGAAATGTAACATCTCACCTTGCGCTCTTTAAAATGGGAAAGTCTCACGCTCAGATTACACCAATGGGCGGGGCCGATTTATTATTGTCGCCGGATCTTTTGGACGGCTCACAACACCTGGGCTTTTTAAATGCGAAAGGATCAGCTGTTTTTGATGAGAAATTTCAGATACCGCTTTCTATTTTACTGGATAAAGGAAAACAGATTGAGCCGATCAACGAAACTCAATTGCAGGGTAAATTAGTAAAGCTTTTGGGCGATCGATTGATTCTGAAACCGATGAAACAATACTGTGAAGAGCAGCTTGGCAAAAGCGTTTATGCCTCTGCCATGATTTTAGGTGTGGCCTTCCAGAGAGGGCTTCTGCCGTTTGAATTGCCTGATCTTGAGCGAGCCTTCTCGGCCACCATGAAAAAAGCCGAGCTCTCGAGCAATATGGTCGCTTTTAATTTGGGCCGCTCACTTGCTCTGGGCGTACATGCTGTTGCTCATACGCCACACCGGCAGGATCAGCTTGAACTGCTAAAACTTTCTATAATCGAGAGTTCAATCTTTGCCGGCCCGACGTATGTGAAATTATTTGATTCAACACTTTCTCAATTAAAAGCGATTCTTCCTTCAATAGAAGTAAATCATCTGGGCAGATATATTCACGATATTATTATTTACGATAGAGGTATTGAGTTAACTCAGTTTATAGATGGCTGTAGAAAGCTCTCCGCTAATTATAAAAAAGACTCTGATGCCGATCTTTTAAAAATGGCCGTCAGAACATTTGCGCGCACTTATTTTGTCAAAGACGAAATCTATATTGCTCATGTGATGGTTTCGCCAATGAGAAGAGCCAACGATGAGAGTATTTATCGAAGTCTTGGAAGCAGTTTTAAAAAAGTTTATATCAACAGACCGGCCTTTGATGTCGGCACCAAAAAAATTGAATTTGATTTTTCACCGAGACCTTGGATGCTCAAAATAATGAGGCATGCAAGAATACTTCGTTCCTTGTTGCCAGTTTGGCATAAGCTGGAACGTGAGATCGCCTGTTCTATAAAAGAAAAACTTCTTTTAGGGGCCCTGGATTATAGAGAGCTTAAAGCACTTGAAAACATCAAGGGCTATCGCGAAGTCCGATACGCAGCGGCTAAAGTTTAACGACAAGACATTTTAAAATTAAATTTTGTTGAAAGTGAAAATGTGCCTTCAGCTTTTTTGATGGTTAATTCATCCGTTGATTTATCATACTGAACCTGAGTTCTGTAGCGTCTCATAAGCTCCGGAGAAGCTGTCTCCTGATCAAAAACAATTTTATCTCCATCAATAACAGCATTATTAACATAATTTATAATGACCTCACGATAAGACCGGCCGTCTCTTGTCATTTCCACTGAAAGGGCGATGGTTTTTTGGGCCTTGGGATAAGCCTTAATGAGTTCCGTCAGGCAAGCCGTGGCGTTGGTAATTCTGACCGGGCCTTCGTCTTCTGTTATGACATCACATTTTTTCTGCCAGACTATTTCGGCATTTTTTGAACCGGTATAAAAAGGTAAGCAATCCAGCCCGTAAGCATTAACTGATGCCAGGACCGCAAAAACTAATAAAGATAGACGTTTCATGCCAGAGCTCCTTCAAAATACATTTTCTTTATTACACCCCCTAATTGAATTTTTTGCTAAGACTAAAACTAAACACTGTAATCTTTTCACAAAGCCCCTCAAATTTTTAGGTATTGATATACTCCAAACAAACTGTAATCAAAAGTCAGAATTTTAAATGAAAAATTTCTAGTTTTGGCCTTGGTATTGCTTTGAAATCAATTAATTAAACTCCACCAAAAAAACGGATGATTTTGGAGGCGAATTGGCATCTAACGGTGTCTCTTTGGCCCCTAAAATTGCGTTTGTTTTTTATTTGGTGACGATTTGGGAGAGAGATATGTTGTATTCTAAGAAGTTAATGTTCGTGTTTGTGTTTATCTTTGCCATGATTTCTCAGTTCAGTCTGGCAATCGCAGGCGAAATTCCCGGCTACATCGGCCAGCAGAGCTTCAGGCTTCAGGATGATCGGGAGCTCAACGACCTGACCAGACGGACAGAAGAATTAAAAGTCGAACTTGCCAGAATTGACCAGAGCAGAGACCAGGTCGCGGGACAGGTTCAGGCGATGGAGAGACAAAAGAATGAACATGTTGAACGCATGAGCGCTCTTCAAAAAGATATTGATGCAACAAAGGCTACAAAGGTAACTCTAGAAGCTAAATTGGCTGAACTTAATAAAACACCTGAAGTGAATAAAGATCAAATTAGCGCAGTAGTGGCCCAAATAGCTGCCGCTGATCAGGCGATCCTTGATAAATCAAAACAATATGGAGCTCTTAAAATAGAGCTTGGACCACTGAACGTGAGACTTGATCAAATACGAGCAGATTATGCAGTCGTTTTAAAAAGATCACAGGATGCCGGTATCCGTCTTCAGAACGCGGCAAGAGAAAGAGAGTCTTATAGACAGGATCTTATTGCTTCAATCCAGTTTGTGAATAGAGAAGGTGCCAGCAGAGGTCAGGTCGACGGATCAAATGACGGTACGGCACTTTCCAGAAGACTTGGTTACGACATTGGAAACAGAGATGGTGAAACCGATGGTTACAATCAAGGGACTAGTGACGGCCAGGACAGATGGTATAAAAGAGGAGCTGATCAAGGTGAGCGCGACGGTTCGGCACGCGCACGACTTGATGGCGAGCGCGACGGAACAAATGAAGGAACAAGAAGCGGTAACAGCAATGCTGGAAACCGGGAAGGAACGATAGCAGGAAATAAAAGAGCTGACGCCAGCAATGCTGCTACAGTAGGAATGGATCAGGGAAAGAAGGCCGGTATGGAGCGTGCGGTTCGCACGGGTTCATCGCGCGGACAGGATATAGGCCAGAAAGAAACAGTCTTAAAATACGAAACAGGCGATCTGAATTCAGTTAATGTTAACGGTCCATTTGCAGGATCATTCTCAAGAAGATCTCCAGGCTATCCGGGAGATTTCAACGGACCTAGTTTTAATCCAAATGTTTTTAACAATAAAGAAGTTTTAAAGAAAGCTTATGCAGACGGATACGTGTTCCAATACAGAGAATTCACTCGTTATGAATTTCTTCGTCGAATCGACGCTGACTACAATGCTAATTATGACAATGGCTATTCCAGAACTTATGACCAGGCAGCTAACCGCGAATACCCGGAATATTACGATCGCGGAAGAAAAGAAGCAGATGAACGCGCATACTCTCGTGATTACCCGGTCGTTAAGGCCCAGGCTTTCAGAGTAGCATTTGACCGTGCCGACGCTAATCCAGCACGCTCTTCTCTGGAGTACAAGTCTTCTTATAAGTCGTCGGAGCTTTCTGCATACAACGAAAGATATGAACAGATCAGACGCGCTAATTTTGATCGCCTTGAACTTGAAACTTTTAATGCAAATATTGCAGCTCAGACAGAAATCTACCGTCAAAAAAGAATTGGCGAAGTTAGCGCAGTCTACAACAACAATGCAGTCCTGGCATTTGTCAGTTCGGAAATGGTTGACGGCGGTGTAAGTGGAATTGCAAAACTTGACGGAGTATTCCAGCCAGGTGAATCGACTATTCATTCAGTAACTCTTAGAAATTTTGGTATGAAGACAGCTCAAAACGTTTCTGTTGCTCTCGATAACGGCTCACTTGTTAAGCTTCCGGAAATTGCGGCGAGAAGTTTGGTCGTTGTTAAGGGGGCAGCTCTTTCTAAAATTGCAGGAAATGCATCAATCGGCTCTACGGCCAGATCTTCTCTAAGAGTTGTGTCGCCATTGACAAGTAAAGATGCTGTAGAAGCTCTGCACTTTGATGAAATTGACGGAGGAGTGTTAAAGAGTGCAGATCAAAAAGCAGTACGTGTTGCTTACCCTCTTGCTCTTTCAGGATTGGCACTTAATTCTCAGCTTCTAAAAGGAGTTGCTAATAAATTATCAATTGCAGTAACAAATAATTCAAAACGCGCTCATGCCGGAGAGTTGAAAGTTCAGCTTCAGGTTAACTCTCAGTCATCAATTATCACCAAAGAATTTGGAATATTATCTTCAATTCAAAGCAGCGCTCAGCTATCTGACGCTGAAGTTTTGGTTACAAGTGAATCAGATGTATATAGAGACCTGAGTTTCTCTGCTGTCATTTCTCAGAATGGAGTTACATTAGGTGTTCTTGGATCTGACCTGATTACTATGGCAAAAGCACAGTACCTTGAAAAAGCCGGCAAGCCGGTTCTGGTTGCTAACTCTGAGAGAAACTTAAGAGCGCTTCTTGATGCTCTTTCAAATGTAAATGGATCGGAAAATGTAAGCGTTCTGGACTTAAGTTTAGCAACTCTTAACTCACAGGTTATTGCCAACGGTCTTGATCAGAAAGTTCTTCTGATTGTTGACGATGAAAACGGAACAAATATAAAGTCATTGAACTCTTTTGTCGGTAAGTCAAAATCATCAACATTTGTATTCATCGACGAAAATGCTACTGGTCTTAAAAATGCTCTAAGCATCGGTTCATCTAAAGATGCCCAGAAACTATTATGGGGTAAGCAGACTGTTGCTTTTACAAACCCTCACAGAGCTGATGGAGTTGTTAAATCAAGTGCTATGATTCAGTCTTCTTTAAACAATTTTGCAAATGATATGGCCCTTGCCCGTGATTTAACTTTGTCTGCCAATGAACTGGTTGCAAGAATGAGAAGCGAAATTAACCGCAATACATTCTTTACTCCAAACAACACAGTGAAAATGTTCTCTCTTAAAGCTCTTTCAGAAGTTCTTTGTATCAATAAAGCTTATGATGAGTCAGGAAGCATTTTCTCTCGCGACAAAAAATGGGTTGAAATGATCGGTAATGACGGCTCTCTTTTCATCAATGTACTTAAAGCTGCAAGTCAGGGTGATGTTACTGAGGCAAGCCTGAGCACAGTACTTCCGGCAATCGCTTTAAAAGATACTCTTTCAAACGCAATGAGCAACTCTGAGATCGTATACCGATTGATGATGCAGAAAATTACAAGTGCGACTAATAAGGTTCTTGAGAAAATGGAAGATGATTTTAAGAAAAGTTTGAAAAAATTCAATAAAGACCTTTATAATAAGGCTTATGAACAAGCTTCGATTCACCGTCCATTTTTTATTGAACCAGCTACAAACCCAAATCAGAACTAACTTACTTATTGGGCCGGCCTTTATTGGGCCGGCCTTGTTTTTACTCTTATCTACCGTCGCTCATTCAGAAATTCGGATCGCCATAGTAGACACCGGATTTTGCCCTGAAAAAATCAAAACCAGAAGTATTATAAAAATTGAGAAAGCCATCGACCTTACCGAAAGCGTAAAACTTGATTGTCATAGTTCCCGGTTTGATAAACTCTCACCGCGTTTTCACGGCCAGCTGGTATTGGAAGAGTTTATAAAATCTGTTACGGATAAAACTATTTCGCTCACAGTTTTCCCATTAATTGTTTTTAATCAAAGAGGCGATCAGAGAAAAGAGTATTGGGAGAAGGCGATTGATTGGATCAAAAAGAATCAGATTGATTTGGTGGTGACGGCGGCCGGTTTTATAACTAAAGAGCGCATAGTGAATGAATTGCCGGGAGTGTGGTTTGTACCTTCGGGCAGGATCTCTCCACAAATAAAGAAAGGTGTTGAATTATTTCCGCAGAATCTGGCGCCAATGAATAACCTTTTTGTGATAGGAGATTTTTATGATGGCAGAAGCGTACTTTACGATCAGGCGCTCTTGTATCAGGATAAAATTGACTATTATTTTCCTTCAGGTCTTAGAGGCTTTAAGGGCACGTCAAAAGCGGTAGCAGAAGCGGCGGGGAGAGCTGTAAGCATTTGCTCTCTTTCTTCATTGAGGGCATGCCTGAAGAAAAAGAGCAAAGAATACTTAGATGGACTGAGTAACAGAAAAATTCAGACCTACTAAGGTTTTACTTTTGGGGTCTGAGGCTTAATTTCAGCTTGAGGCTTAGCTCCAAGTCCTTCGTTAGCTCTTTTCTGGGCTATTTTTTCTCTTATTTTTTTAATTCTCGCAACACATGCCGGAGATAATTTCTTCATGTTCTCTTGCAAGCATTTTGCTCTTGCTGCCTTGTCATCTGCGTTTGCAGCACAATATTTCATGACATCGCTCTTGCAAGGGTTATCAGCTCTAACTTTTTTTTCCTGAGCAGATACAGAAAAATTCAACAGCAACATTGAACTAAAGACCAAAAATTTCATATTTCCTCCATTGTGTATTACATGGTAAATTCTTAAAGAGTGACCGATATTATTAAATAAGTTTATCTATAGCATCTGGAAAAAGATATGAAAGAATCTGTATCTGCGGTTTTTGTAACAAAAAATTCAGTATTTTTTATTAAAAGGCAAAATTATCTGCCTGTTTTTCCCGGTTATTACGCTTCGCCCGGTGGAAAGGTCGATAAGACCGACAGCGATATTATCCCCATGGGTGATCTATGGCCCAAACATGTGCGCCCCCAGATTCTGCATGCATTGATTCGTGAAGTTAAAGAAGAATTAAATTACGATTTGCTCGAAGGCATTGAGTCAGGAGAAGTCATAGGAATTGACGATATAGGGGTAGCCGTAACGCCTGAATTTAATCCTTATCGCTTTAAAAATTATTATTTCAAAATAACTTTGACTCATGAATTGGATTTTTTGATTGATCCCAACGAGGCTGAGTTTGGTGAGTGGAATTCGCCAGATCGCCTTCATTCTAAATATCTGCAGGGTCAGGTGCTTGTTGTACCTCCGGCCATCACTTTGTTAAAGACATTCAGTGCAAATCCCGGACACAAAACTCCGATTGATATGAGTTTACCGTATGACCCGGAGACTGAAGTTCCCATGATTGAATCTATCAGCGGCGTCCGCCAATTTCTCCCGCTTTCAAATACCTTTCCTCCTGCCAGTCGTACTAATTCTTTTATAATTGGAGATGGGGGGGCGGATGCTCCGAAGCTTTTAATTGATCCTTCACCAAAAGATGAATTTGAGTTAAAAAAATTTTTAAAATCAGTTTCAAAAATCGGATTTGATTCAATTTTTCTAACTCATCATCATCCGGATCATTATGAATTTGCGGCAGAGATTGCGCGGCTTTTTAGTGTTGGCATTCAGCTCAGTGCTGATACTTTTCAAAGAATCAAGGCCAGAAGCGGGGAAAGCTATTTTGAAGGAATTCCCCTGATCTTCAGAAAAGAAGGGGATATTGTCACAAAGAGTTTAGGTCATCAGGTTAGAGTCTATGAGGTGCCCGGGCATGATGAAGGGCAACTGGCGCTTGCACCAAATAATTTGAACTGGTTTTTAGCGGGCGATCTTATACAAACGATAGGTACTGTTGTTATTCAGGCGCCCGAAGGCGATATGAAAAAATATTTAGAGACTTTGGAGCGGATCATAGCCTTGAATCCCAAAAATTGTATTCCCAGCCACGGTATTATTGTCGGTGGCGTTCATAAGCTCGAAGAAACTTTGAAGCATAGAAAAGAGCGGGAAGTTCAGGTTTTAAATCTGGCACGCGAAGGAAAGGGCATGAGTGAAATGCTGGAGTCTATCTATCAAGGACTCGATGACTCCTTGATTCCCTTTGCTCAAAGAACAATTGAGGCGCATCTAAAAAAACTCAGCGAAGAAAAAAAAATTTAAACCTTTTTTCCCGCAATTATTTTTTCCACACATTCCGGATTGAGCAGTGTTGATGTATCACCAATGTGTTCGAGATCGTTTTCAACAATTTTGCGTAAAATTCTGCGCATGATTTTTCCAGAACGCGTTTTAGGAAGGCCGTCTACGATCTGAATAATATCCGGTTTGGCGATAGCACTGATAATCTTTTGGACCGTATCTTTAATTTCGAGTTCAATATTAGCTGAAGCATTAGCACAGATAACAAAGGCGTAGATGCCCTGGCCTTTTATAGAATGAGGGAAGCCTACGACTGCACTTTCCACTACGTCTGGATGTTCATTGATGGCAGCTTCCACTTCCGCTGTGCCGATTCTATGACCTGAGACATTGATAACATCGTCCACGCGACCGGTGATCCGGTAAAATCCTTCTTCGTCTCTTCTGGCGCCGTCTCCGGTGAAATAATAACCTTTATAGGTTGAAAAATAAGTTTGCTTATATCTTTCATGGTCCTTGAAAATAGTTCTCGCTATTCCAGGCCACGGAGTTTTTATGCATAAATTTCCGGAAGCTTTTGTTTCAGTAAGCTCACTGCCTTTATCATCCACAAGGGTCGGTACGATTGCCTTGAGTGGAAGTGTTGCATGGCCTGGCTTTAATTTTGTGATGCCGGCCATCGGCGAAATCATGATCCCCCCTGTTTCGGTCTGCCACCAGGTATCTACTATTGGACAGCGCTCTTTACCAATGTGCATATTGTACCAGTGCCACGCTTCTTCATTGATTGGTTCGCCCACTGATCCTAAAACTTTAAGTGTGTTCATTTTAAATCCATCAGGGATTTCAGCACCAAAAGTCATTAGAGACCTGATGGCAGTTGGAGCAGTATAGAGATGTGTGATTCTATGTTTTTCAACCGCTTCCCAAAATCTGGCAGCAGTTGGATAAGTCGGCACTCCTTCAAACATGACAGTTGTAGAGCCGTTTAAGAGAGGTCCGTAAGTTGTATAGCTATGGCCGGTTATCCAGCCGATATCTGCCGTGCACCAGAAGATGTCATTTTCTTTTATTTGAAAAACATCTTTAAAACTATTGGCCACATGAACCATATAACCCGCGGTAGTATGAACCAGACCTTTTGGCTGTCCGGTAGAGCCCGATGTGTAGAGAATAAAAAGTGGGTCTTCGGCATCGACTTCAACCGCCGGACAATAAGGCCCGCAATCTTTTATAAGAACGTCATAGTAATGATCGCGGCCTGTTTTCATTGATATATTCGTGTGGGTTCGTTTGACAACTAAGACTGTTTCCACAAAACCCAGATCTAAAATGGCTTCATCCACCATGTCTTTTAAATGAATGATTTTATCTCCGCGAAATCCGCCATCATTTGTGACGATAACTTTAGCTCTGGAGTCTTCCAGTCTGCCTTTGAGTGAATGTGGGGAAAAGCCGCCAAAGACGACAGTATGAACGGCACCGATTCTGGCACAGGCGAGTATTCCCATCATCAATTCGGGAACCATTCCCATGTAAAAGCAAACAATGTCTCCTCTCCTCACACCTTTTTTCAAAAGTAGATTAGCAAAGCGACAGACGCTGACATGAAGCTCCCCATAGGTAAAAAACTGGGACGGCTCTGACGGATTATTGGGTTCAAAGATAAGTGCTTTTTTTTGGCGGCGTTTTTCTAAATGGCGATCAAGACAATTTTCGGTGATATTTAAGCTGGCGCCTTCAAACCATTTGATATTGACATCGGTAAAGTTACCCGATTGAAGACAATCCCATTTTTTTTTCCACTGAAATGTATTGGCCACTTCAGTCCAGTAATCAATTTGTTCCTGGTTTAATACGCTTTTTGAATTCATTTTTTCCACACATTGCTAAGATTTTAAACAAATAAACATGAGAATTTTAAATCACTTCACCTGTTACTGACAATTAATTAGGGCACTAATTTTAAAAGATTTTACTGATTTAAACGGCTAATCAGGCGTAAAGTGGTTTACTTCGAGGATTTAACTCATCTACTCAAGTATTGGCCTTAAATTCCGATAAGATCGGATGAAGAGGTTTTCCATGAAATATATTTTTTTACTTCTAATCTCAATTCAGTTGAACCTATTTTCAGCAATACAAGCTGAAGAGACTTTTGATGGAAGTACGGGGTTTGCGCCCTTTAAAAAAAATGAAAATCCATTATGGCCGGCAGGAAGTAAACTTGGTTTTCAGGACTCAACCACCGGCGGCCCTTATCTATCGCTGTTTGGCGCTGCTAATCCCGCGCCATCTTTTTTAGGGAGTCCGCTGGATATCGAATTGGCAACCGATCTTTCAGGAACAGCTCCCTGTGAGAATGGCAGTGCAGCTATTACAGATGCAAAAGTTTCCACATTCGCAGCAAGGATGAGCTTGCTCGGTGGCATGAGTGCCTGTGGGGCCCTTGCGAAAGACGCAGGCAATCGCTATACGGACCTAAACTGCAGTCTGCTCGTTTCGTGCAGTAAAGTTAAAATGTCCAAGGATAAACGCAGCTTCAGTTCGTCTCAGACTCTTCCAAAGTTTGTCGCAGAAGACTTTGTTGGTCTGAAGCTGGACAGAAGCATCGTCGACATGGAGAAAATGGAGGTCTTGCGAAAATTTGCTGAAGAAAAATTTGGCAAAGACCTGGCCCCGACTTGCAAGCCGCGATTTGATCATCGTTCTGCTCAATCTGCAACAATCTGCGATGCCTCTGTCATGGATAGTGGTTTTCTGCGTATGCAGAAAGACTGTTCTGTCGTCAAGAACACTTGCTACAACAAAAAGGGAATAGGATCGCAAAAAGATTACAAATCTTTTTTAGATACTCATACACGTAAGTCTGACGCTGAAAGCGTACTTCAAGATTATTTTGTTGAAAGAACCGATGCGACGGCCAAAGATGCTCTCGGCAACGACGATGCTATGTTTAACAGCATTGCTGCCATACTTAGTTCAAAAGAAATTCATCAGGTAAAGATTCAGAAAATATTCGCTAAATTAAGTGAATTGGAAGCAGCGGGAAAATTAGATCCTGTTTTTAATTATTCGAGTGAATCAATTTCATCTTCAAAAGACATTTACAAAAAATCGCCGCATTTTGATTTCTTTGAAAAGCTGGTTCAGTCGACGACTAATCCGGCCATGGGTAGAAAAGCACTGGAAGAATACAGGAAGGAGACGGCAAAGGGCATTCTTAATAAAAGCTGTGAAAACACACCAAATTTTAGTGATATTTGCAGAGACGCGACCGATATTTTGATGGCCAGAAAAGTGTATGTATGGGACCGCAATCATGCCGCCAGAGGAATGCCTGCAGACTTAGAAGATGACCGATATGAAACTTTAAAAGAGATCTTTCCTAATGGCATACAGAATCTAAATGATTATGCAGTGATTATGGACGCCCAGAGATGCAAGGCCTTCAGTTTTGTAAAAATCAAAAAAGAAAGTGAAAGCAGTGATTCAACCGGCGGTTTTCTTGGATACGGAGGGCTCGGGTCGCAATCTTTGTTTCCCTCTTTATATAAACGTCCACCGGAAGCTACGGATCTTTGGGAAGAGACTGATTATGGGTTTGGTTCGCCATCCTATCTTGGAAATTATTCACTTTTAAACAGCAAGCCACTTTTAGACTCTTTCAATAATCTGGAAAAGACCCAGGTGAAGAGCACAGACAAAGACACAAGTGATACCCAAACTTTTGTTGTAGAAAAGCCGACGGAAGCAGCTTTTGAGAATGTTAAAAAACCTGAAGAAAAGACAGCTGTTGAATCGATGTCCGAGAGCTTTAGGAGTTCAGGCAGTAGTTTGAATATGCCGAGTACAAATCCCTCTACAAGTAATTATGAGAGTAGTTCGCTCTATAACAATGTATCCCAGTTCAGCGGAATTAAAAATCAGCCAGAAGCCAGCGATGTGAAAGAAGAAGGTGCTGCAGTCAATCCTGCAAGCGGCAAGCTTTTTGATAAAATAGATGAGCTCAGTAAAAAACTGGCAATGTCGGAAGAGGCATTGGCGAAAATAAAGGCAGAGAAAGTTGCAGATGAAGAGCAAATTGAAAAACAGCGCAAACAAGATGAAGAGAATAAAACGATCGCTGACTTAAAAGCAAAAATTACCTCATTGAAATCGGAAGCAAAAAGAAGTGCGCTCACTCAGTCTGCGGTGGTCTCAGAAGTCGGAAATAATCCGATAAGTGCAACCGGCCTGTCATCTGCAGCTCGCATCGAGTCTTCCGTGCCCGCGGGAGATGTCAAAGATAAATCTATTGCAGCACACGATTCTGGGGCCAAGTCGCGTGCAGCGCCTGCTGCAGCTCCTTCGGGGGAAGGAGCGTCTTCTGCTGCGATTGCAGCGTCCCCTGCCGGCATCAGTGGCGGCAATGGTTCGTCCGGTGATAGCAGAAACGGGCTCGTACTCACAAGAATAGATGGATTGAGCAGCGAAAAAGCCGCTGAAAAAATTTACGAGAAAATTATTGAACTTAAAGGAGCACGTTTTTATATTGAAGAAAACGGAGTAGTGATGGAAATTATTCCTCAGATGGAGAACAATGCAGTGGTGAAGGATAAATTTGGGATGCCAGTCTTTAGAAAACAGCTTGTCACGGAGGCTGCCAAGGCTAAAACTGTGCCAAAAAGAGCTCCTGCCAGCATCAATAGCAAGGCTGAATTGCTTCAGAGTGAAGATAGGATTATCGAACGGACCAGATATTTAAAACTGAAAGAAATTACTGAAGGTATTCGCAAAAAATAATGCGAATGGCTATGGTATATTTTGAATGAGTTAATTCTTGCTACAAGGTCTTAAAATTCTTAAACTAGATAGGCACTAACTCCTAACTAGTTTTCGAGGATTTCATGGACGCTATTGAATCTCACATCGACACATCCGCAAATGATTTCAAAGAAAATATTGCTTATCATCTTGCACTTAAAGAAGAACTGACCGGGCTTTTAAATAAAGTAAAGATGGGCGGCGGCGCCGAAGCAGTTAAACGCCATCACGACAGAAAAAAATTTTCTCCCCGCGAGCGCATCGAAAAAATTCTTGATCAGGATTCAGCTTTTATCGAACTCAGTTCACTTGCCGCTTATAATCTTTACGAAGAAGAAGTTCCTGGTGCAGGAATGGTTACAGGAATAGGCAGAGTCCACGGCATAGAATGTTTATTCGTTGCCAACGATGCAACTGTTAAAGGCGGGACTTATTTCCCTATGACTGTTAAAAAGCATCTTCGCGCCCAGGAAATCGCTCTGGAAAATAATCTGCCTTGTCTATATCTGGTCGATAGCGGAGGAGCTTTTTTACCAATGCAGGATGAAGTTTTCCCTGATCGCGAACATTTCGGGCGAATTTTTTATAACCAGGCACAGATGTCTGCCAAAGGTATTCCTCAGATTGCAGTAGTGCTTGGTTCATGCACGGCCGGTGGAGCTTATGTTCCCGCCATGAGCGATGAAACAATTATCGTAAAGGGAAACGGAACTATTTTTTTAGGCGGTCCTCCTTTAGTTCAGGCCGCGACCGGAGAAATTGTAACGGCTGAAGACCTCGGGGGAGCTGATGTGCATACTAGAGTCAGCGGTGTCTCGGATCATTTCGCCAATGATGAAGAAGAAGCTTTTATTATTGCCAGAAATATTATTGAAAACCTGAATTTCAAATCGCCCGGAAAATTGCAGGGCCTAAGAGATAGTTCGTCTCATGAAATAAAGCCGCCACTTTATGATGTAACTGAGTTGTATGGAATCATTCCTAAAGATACCAGAAAGCCTTTTGATGTCAGAGAAGTCATAGCGCGCTTAGTGGATGGATCAGAATTTCATGAGTTCAAAGAACGCTATGGAGCGACTCTGGTGACGGGCTTTGCCCGGATTCACGGACAGCATATTGGTATCGTTGCCAACAATGGTATTCTTTTTTCCGAGAGCGCGCAAAAAGGTGCTCACTTTATTGAACTGTGCGGACAAAGAAAAATTCCGCTTTTATTTCTTCAAAATATCACCGGTTTTATGGTCGGGCGCCAATACGAAAATGAAGGGATAGCCAAGCATGGCGCTAAAATGGTGACGGCCGTCTCAACTGTTTCGGTTCCAAAGTTTACAGTGATTATCGGCGGATCTTTTGGAGCAGGAAACTACGGTATGTGTGGACGCGCTTACAGTCCGCGCTTTTTGTGGATGTGGCCCAATGCCCGCATTTCTGTAATGGGTGGAGAGCAGGCAGCTAAAGTTTTATCCACAGTGAAGCAGGCAGGTCTAAAAGCTTCAGGCAAACCAGAAATGTCTGCAGCAGAAGTTGCTGCATTTGAGCGACCTATACTGGACAAATATGAAGTTGAAGGAAGCCCGTATTATTCAACTGCAAGGCTTTGGGATGACGGGGTCATTGATCCGGGACAGACCAGAGATTTATTAGGTCTGGCGATAGCAGCATCATTGAATTCAGGGATTGGCGAATCTAAATTCGGCCTTTTTAGGATGTAATTTATGTTTTATAAAAAACAAATTGATAAGCGTGGTGTTGCCACAATCACTCTGGATCGACCAGATGTGCACAATGCTTTTAATGATGAAATGATTTCAGCATTGATTGATTGCTTTAATCAGATGAGCACTGATAACAGCATCCGCCTTGTCGTTATAACAGGAACAGGTAAATCATTTTGTGCCGGCGCCGATCTCAACTGGATGAAGCGAATGAAAGATTATTCATATGATGAAAATCTTGCGGATTCACAAAAATTAGCCGAACTCTTTACCGTGATTAATAAATTTACAAAACCAACCATTGCCCGCATGAACGGAGCCGCTCTTGGCGGAGGCGCAGGCCTCATTGCCTGTTGCGATTATGTTATTGCCATAGATACTGCACTCGTGGGCTTTACCGAAGTGAGACTGGGCTTGTTACCGGCCGTTATTTCTCCATTTGTTATTGCGAAAATCGGAGAGTCCCATGCAAGGGCCGCATTTTTAAGCGGTGTTCGTTTTGATATGCTAAGGGCCGTGAGAATGGGGCTTGTCCATCAGATTTCATCTTTTGATAAACTCGATGAGGATCTTGAGGCGCTCGTTAAAGAATATTTGGCGGCAGCCCCGGAAGCATCAATCATGGCAAAAAAACTAATTGCGGATGTTATAAGTACCCATTCCATTGAAGAAGCAAAGCATTTTACCTGTGAACTTATATCAAAGGTGAGAGCGGGCAAAGAAGGGCAGGAAGGCATGAGCGCACTTCTTGAAAAACGTAAGGCGAGCTGGCAGTGAAAAAAATAAAAAAAATTCTCATCGCCAATCGCGGTGAAATTGCTCTGCGGATAATTCAGACTGCGCGGGAGATGGGCATCAAAACCGTTACGCTTTATACTGACGAAGAAAAATCTCTTCCTCATTGCAGTGCGGGTGATGAATCTTTTTGTCTGGGCTCAGGGCCTCTCTCCAGCACTTATCTCAACCAGAAAAAAATAATCGAAATTGCAAAAAACTGCCATGCAGACGCCATTCACCCCGGCTATGGTTTTCTCTCCGAGAAATCCAGTTTTGCCAGGCTTGTAAATGAGAGCGGATTGATTTTTATCGGACCATCTGCCGAATCAATCGATTTAATGGGTGATAAAAAATCATCTAAAATTAAAATTCAGGAACTGGGAGTTCCATCCATTCCCGGTTACCACGGTGATAATCAGGATTTAAACCACCTCACAAAAGAAGCCGTAAAAATCGGCTTTCCAATACTCATCAAGGCTTCTGCCGGCGGTGGGGGAAAAGGGATGCGCATTGTAGAGTCTGAAGCTGAGTTTAAGGCTGCTCTGGAAGGAGCAAAACGTGAATCGATGAATGCCTTTGGTGACGATACCGTGTTGCTTGAAAAGTACATCACATCACCTCGTCATATTGAAATTCAGGTAATGAGCGACAAGCACGGCAATCATTTTCATTTATTTGAACGCGAATGCTCTATTCAACGCCGTTACCAAAAAATAGTGGAAGAGTCTCCAAGTCCAGCAGTTTCGCCTGAACTAAGAAAAAAAATGACAGAAGCCGCGATCAAAATTACTAAGGGAATAAATTATGTCGGTGCCGGGACTATTGAACTTATTCTGGATACTGACGGAAGTTTTTATTTTCTTGAAATGAACACGCGCCTTCAAGTTGAACATCCGGTTACA
Organism: Bacteriovorax sp.; assembly: GCA_041662705.1. Lineage (GTDB taxonomy): Bacteria > Bdellovibrionota > Bacteriovoracia > Bacteriovoracales > Bacteriovoracaceae > Bacteriovorax. The sequence goes on along the minus strand of JBAZRY010000003.1, from coordinate 366,587 downwards.
GAAATGGTGACAGGACTTGATTTAGTTCGTCTTCAGATTCTTGTGGCCGAAGGACAGGCCCTTCCATTCAAGCAGGAAGATATAAGACAAAACGGTCATGCCATCGAGGTCAGACTATACGCTGAAGACCCGGACAACGATTTTCTCCCGAGCATTGGAATAATAAGAAAAATCGGGCAGACAACTTTACGCCACACACGACTTGACTGCGGTTATGTCGATGGAAATGAAGTCACCATTTCTTTTGATCCCATGCTGGCGAAATTGATTTCCTGGGGAGAAAACCGAGATCTGGCAGCCGACAAACTAAATCTCGCGCTTAACGAAGTTGTTTTCCTTGGGCTGAAAACAAATCGCGATTATCTAAAACGCATCCTGGGCCTTCCTGAATTCAGGTCTGGTCTGACTTATACCCATTTTGTAAAAACATATGCAGAAAAACTGAAGCCAAAAAAGAAATCTAAAGAAGAGCTGGCACTGGCGATAGCGGCGGCTATCTTGATTTCTAAAAATAACGGCACAGCAATGGCCTCGTCTGCGGCGGATAAAAAACAAATTGCCGATGCATGGAAAAGCCTCAGCGGCTTTAGGAATATTTGATGAAAAAACAATTTTTAATTGATGATGAAATTGTCGACGTTGATATCGTCGATGAAAATGCCAGTTTTGTTCTGTTTAAATTTGGCGGTGAAGAGTACTCTGTTAATCTGGGCAGTTTACAAAGTGGAAAAATAGTCCTGAATCTCAATGGCAAAAATCGTCCGGTTATTTTGGTGGATACGGAATGTGTTGTCGACGGTCAGGAATTCAAAATTGAAGCTCCCAGACGAGGGCGTGGAAGAGCGAAAGCAATAGATCACGGACAGATGAAATCTCCAATGCCGGGAAAAATTTTAAAGATATTGGTGAAAGTTGGTGATGAGGTCGTTGCAGGTACTCCGCTTATGGTAATGGAAGCCATGAAGATGGAGCATACTATTAAGGCATCGAAGGCAGGTATTATTGAGGCCATTCATTTTAAAGAAGGTGATCAGGTCTCCGGTGGCGTGGAGCTTATTAAATTATGCTGAAGAATTTGCCTAAGAAAGTGCGAATTGTGGAAGTCGGTCCTCGCGACGGGCTTCAAAATGAAAAAACAATCGTTTCATTGGACGATAAAGTTCAGTTTATAAGAGCGCTGGCCGCTTCAGGTCTCTCTATTATTGAAGCCAATAGTTTTGTCCGCGCTGAAAAAATTCCGCAAATGAGTGATGGTGCTGAGCTTTACGCCCGACTTGCGGTCGAGTCAACGCTATCCAAAACGCAGCTCATTTCTCTTGTTCCCAATTTAAAAGGTATGGAGAGCGCTCTAAATTCTGGCGTTAAAAATATTGCTGTCTTCACAGCTACATCAAATACTTTTAACAAAAAAAATATCAATGCCACTATCGATGAATCTCTCGTTCGCATTGAAGAAGTAATGACTGTGGCCCGTGCTCATAATATTCGCACCCGCGGCTATATATCCACTGTTTTTGGCTGCCCGTATGAAGGGAAAACGTCATTGGCAGAACTGAAACGAATTGCCACCAGACTGCTGGATCTGGGAGTTTATGAAATTTCGTTGGGAGACACCATTGGGATTGCCAATCCTAAGCAGGTTGCAGAAGTAATTGAGTTTTTGGACGCTGATTTTAATCTGGATTTGTTTTCAATGCATTTTCATGACACGCGCGGGATGGCCGCAGCCAATATTCTGACTTCGCTTGAAATGGGCATCAAGAGTTTTGATTCCTCTGCTGGAGGTCTCGGCGGCTGTCCATATGCAACAGGCGCTTCGGGAAATGTCGCAACAGAAGATTTGTTTTTTCTTTTCAATTCTATGGGCATTGAAACAGGTATTGATATTAAAAAGCTTTCGGCAGCGTCAGTGAATATTCTTTCAATCTTGAAGCGCGAAAGTCCTTCGAAGTACTTAAAGGCGTATTTGAGTTCTGGTCAGTAATTGATTTCTCTATAGTAATTCATAATAATAATCTATCTCTGAATTAACCCGCTCAGGCTTTCATTTAAAAAAAAGGAGTTTTAAAATACTTCTTTGTTTAGAGGGAATCTGATGAACCAAACAAATGTAAACAACAATATTGACTACAAGCTTTTGTTTGAATCGACGCCTGCGCCATATCTTATCTTAGACATTTCTTTTAAAATTATTGCTGTCAATAATGCTTATCTGCTCGCAACCAAGACTGAAAGAGATAAAATTCTTTATCGCTCTTTATTTGATATTTTCCCGGATGATCCTAAAGATCCTGAAGCTACAGGTGTTTTAAATTTAATGAAATCACTTGAACGTGTCAGAGAACATTTAGAACCGGATATCATGAGCATTCAAAAATATAATATTCCAAACCCCGAGACTCCCAATGGTCCTTACCTGGAGCGGTTCTGGAGGCCTTCTAATTATCCGGTTTTCAATCATGAGGGAGATCTTTTATACATCATTCATTACGTTGAAGACATCACCAGTTTTATGCAGATGAAGAATAGGGCCAGCACAACTGAAATTGATAATCTGCAGCTTAAAGATATACGTATTTTTCTGGAATCAATTCTGGAAAATCTGCCGAATATGGTTTTTGTAAAAGATGCCAAAGACCTGAGGTATGTGAAATTCAACAAGGCCGGAGAAGAGTTGTTGGGATACACCCAGGAAGAGTTGGTTGGAAAAAATGATTACGATTTTTTTCCAAAAGAGCAGGCTGATTTTTTTACTTCCAAGGATCGGGCGGTTTTAGAGTCCGGCAGAATTCTGGATATACCGGAGGAGCCCATACTAACCCGTTTAAATGGAGATCGTATCTTGCATACCAAGAAAGTTCCTCTCTATGATGAAAATAAAAAGCCACTTTACCTGATAGGAATTTCCGAAGACATTACTGATAAAATAGATCTGATAGAGGCACGCCTCTCCAAAGAAGCCACTGAAGAAATGGCCAAAAGAAAAATTCAGTTTTTGGATATTGCCGCCCACGAACTCAGGACACCTGTGACCTCGCTGACGCTTTTTCTGCAGCTTGCACTGAAACAGGCTAAAAAAGGTACGCCGTTAACAATAGATGTTCTGACAAAAATTTATGAACCGGCCTTCAGGCTTAAAAGACTTGTTATTGATTTACTGGATATGTCGAGGCTTGAGAGAGGGCTTTTGACCTTAATGTTAGCAGAGACTGATATAATTTCACTCGTGTCTACATGTGTGGCAGATTTCAAACTTCAGTTTCCTGAGAGAACATTTATTTTTGATAAACCGGACAATGCCATTATGATCGAGATTGATTCTGTGAGAATTAATCAGGTGCTTTCCAATCTTCTGGATAATGCCGTAAAATATACCCAGGAAAATCCTATTACGATAAGCCTGGAAGAATTTCCTGAAACGGTAAAAGTGTCAGTGAAAGACCGCGGTGCAGGAATCCCGAAAGATCAGCTGCAGTTTCTGTTTTTACCTTTTTCAAGGGGAAGTTCTGATGCAACAATAAGGGCCAGCGGGCTCGGACTTGGATTATCAGTGAGCCATGGAATCGTCAATTTACATGGCGGCGTCATGGGAGTTCTGAGTGAGCCCGGGCAGGGAAGTTTATTTTATTTTGATCTTCCTAAGAAGAAACAGCATTAAATACTATGTAAGTGAGCAAATTCCAAAACGATAGAAACAGCTTCATCAATTGATAGCTCCTGATCTTGCTCAAGTACTTTTTCCACATAACCGGCAAGAAGAACGCTCATTTGACCATTTTGAAAATAGTCCTGAGAATCATTCTCAATGGCCACTGCAATGACCTTTAAATGGGTGGTAGTAGCGGATAATACATTTGTGCCGTAAGAAGCAACAGTTGAGGCCTGTGAAGAGACTAAAATATCCGTATAACCAAGAGGTCCCTTGGTCCACGGGCCATTAGGTCCCATACCAGTTTCAAAAGCAAATGCGTTTAGTGAAGTAAGCATTAGGACTGCGATGATAGTTTTCATTCTATTTCCCTGATTTGTTGTTTAGTCTGATTTCCTTTATCATAGCTATAAATATTTTGTTGAATCCTGTAAAAAATACGGAGTCCCTTATGAGCTTTTATAATCAAAAATTCCCCCACTTAGAGATTGAAGTTAAAAATTCTCATCAGCTTTGGCTGACCTTAAATAATCCTGAGCAGATGAATGCGATTACCCTGCCTATGGTTGATTCCCTGGTAGCCGTTTTGAAGCATGCGGATTTTGATAAAAATATCAGAGTCATCGTCATTACTGGCGCCGGTAAAAGTTTCTGCGCAGGCGGGGATATCAAAGCAATGGAAGAAAAAACCGGCATGTTTGCAGGGGAGTCCAACGAACTTCGAATGCGCTATATGCACGGGATTCAGCAGATTCCCCGTTGTATAGAGGATATTTCAACCCCGATCATTGCCATGGTTAACGGCGCAGCCATCGGTGCGGGCTGTGACCTGGCCATGATGTGCGATCTAAGAGTGGGCTCATCGGCCGCTAAATTTGCCGAGACATTTACTAAAATGGGTCTTGTTCCAGGTGACGGAGGAACTTTTTTTCTTCAAAGAGTCGTGGGCTATTCCAAAGCGATGCAGATGTTTTTAACTTCTGAAACCTTTCCCGGAAAAAAAGCACTTGAATTCGGTCTGCTTAATAACTTATTCGAAGATTCAGAAATGATCAACGAGACACTTAAATTGGGTGACGTCATTGCCGGCGGTGCTCCTATTGCCCAATCAATGACTAAAAAAGCGATGAAATTATCTTATCTACATGATCTCAATTCTTCTTTAGATATGCTCGCAACTTTTCAAGGTATCGCTCAAAGAACAGCTGATCATTTCGAAGCACTCAAAGCTTTCAAAGAAAAGCGAACTCCAAAATTTAAGTCTGAATAAAGTTTAGCGTTCTAAGTTTCATAATTTATTGACACAATATTATGAAACGAAGGACAATTTATCTAAGAAAAAATATTTGTTCGGAGTGAGAATGAATCGGCGTACATCATGTGTGTTTTGTTTATTCATTATCATTATTTTATCCACTACTGGCTGTACCAGCTTAAATTTTATTGCGAGTGGAAGAACTCCCTTTAAAATTGCAGCCAATCCTAATAGCGAAAAAACGGTCGAGATAGAAGGGACGAGCGATTTTTTTTTCTGGGGAATGTCTCCAGGCCGCTCGAACATAGACCTGGAAGATCATGGAAATAGACTCGGGCTTAATCTTCCGTCTTATGTCAGTATTTATCAGACGACGACATGGAAGAGTGTTTTTTATACGATCGTGACTTTCGGACTCTATTGTCCGGCAGATTATAAGATCGTCGTGCTGACCTCTAAGCAGGATATGAAATGAGAGTATTGAAAAAAATATTTCTTATACTAACGTTTCTGACTCTGGCTTCCTGCGGTTCTTTAAAGTTAACTCCGAAAGGCTGCCGCACCGGCGGGCAGTGGGGGGACGGTACGGAAAAGGGCAATGCTGTGAAAGAGCTGTCGTTTTCTGAAGTTTATTATGTCTGGAATGTTGATTACGAAGTCAGACTTAAAGAATTTCTGAATGAACGCAAGATTGATTGCGCTATCGTTCAGAAAATCCGCGTTGAGATGAAAAGCATATTTTTTGTTAAAAGGGAATTAACGGTATTTGTTCAGAAATAATTGGTTCACGGAAGATATGTATTAAGGCCAGGGATTGGCGCCAAGGACGGTAGTTAGGGCCAAGGATGGCCCTCTTTTATCTTTCATCATCTGATTAGTGTTTGCCAAAGCCTTCAATAAGAAATTTATATTCGTTGGTGAATGTTGCATTAGGTCCTGGCCTTTCATTTTTTAATTTGCAGGCCCCTGGATTAATGCTGATAGTAATGGGATTGCATTTGAAATGGGCAAAGCATCTTTCAAAATCGCAGTTAAGAGTTTGTCCTCTGAAAGGAGAATAGTTTGCATAATTTTTATTCACCAGTGAGGCTTCAAGATTTTTTTTGCATTCATTTTGTTTTTCAGTGCTAAATCCGAATGGACACAAAAAATCCTGAACAATGTCCTTGAATCGATCAATTGAGTTCACGTAACTCGCCGGCAACACAGAGGGAAAAGAAAGTAGCGCTTCTATGGCCCCTTTGGCACAGTCTGAGTTTACGTTAGATCCGCAAAATATTTTAAATGTTGGATAGCCGCCTTCACTCCAGTCGCCCCAGTGGCCTTTATAAGACGAATTGTCTGGCTTCATTCTTGTGCAAAAACCTTTTCGACAGACTTTCTCTTCGCTATAAGAAATTTTATTGGAAGGGGAGATTTTGTCTTTTGAGGCGTTGTACTCCTGGGTCCAGAAACTATCGCTGTATATGTTTTGAAAATCTGTTCCGGTAAGCGCGGCCAGAACGGCAATCCTTAATTTTTTTGCCAGCTCCGGACCAAGCTTTACTCCGGAGTTGCACCCGTGAATCATAATATAGGTGTCTTTGGAAATTTTAGATGGAAGCTTGTCCCATAAACCATCTTTTTCGTTAAGCAGTTGCCCGGTGAGCATGTTTTTGTCGATGACAATTCCTTGAGCGGCATTTGAATGAGCATAAATATCCAGTGAACGAATATTTTGAAGAAGATCGATGACATCCTCAAGAGCTTTTTCTTTTAACATCATTGAATTTGATTCAATGATTTTGAAACCTGATCTTGCTATGAAATCCTGATCTTCATTCCGGCCAATAATTACCAGCTGGTTTTCAGGGTATTTTTCTTTTATGACCTGCGATTTCGTCAGCAGCGAGTGTAGAAACAGCTCTCCCAGTTTGTCAGCCTTCCCGGCCATCATAATATGAGTTGGTTTTGTAGAATCTATTTTTTCCGTATTGGATGCAATAAAGTAAGCTTGTGCATTGATACTCATGAATATAAGCGTAGAAAGGCAAAATTTTAATTTCAACATAAATACCTCTGATTTATTAATTGAAAGAAATCATTGCAACAGCACTTCTCAATGGCAACAAAAGCAATTGAATGTAAGGATTTTCAAGATTAGATTATTTTTCATCCAGCGTGTCTAACAAATTGGAAAAAAAACTTTTTTTGTAAGTGTCTGCTTCTTCAGCGCTCAGATGTCCAAACGTTGTTCTGTCCTGTTCTATATATAGATTTTTTGCTGACAAATCATTGAGAAATCGGGACTTATTTCTTGGAATATCTTTGCCGAAAATTTTTCTTTGCTTGGCATAAGTCATAATCAGGTTTTCCTGGGCCCGTGTGATGCCGACGTAACAAAGTCTGCGCTCTTCACTGATATCCTCTCCCATAGAAATAGTTTTTTTATGAGGGAGAGTTTCTTCCTCTACACCGACCAGAAAGACCGTTTTAAATTCAAGTCCCTTAGAGGAATGAAGAGTCATCAAAGTTACTTCATTTTTTCTGACATCGGAGTCGCCTTCATCTTCAAGTTTATCCTTATCCTGAGAGTCCTGAAGCAGAAGTCTTTCAACGAAGTTTTTAAGATTGGCATTTTCTTTATAATAACCAGTAAAGCGATTGGCAGATTCGATGAAATTCATCACATCGTTTCGTCTTCGTTCCACTTGTTTGGCATTGTCATATTGTTTGTCGATGAAATTTAGGTAATCAATTTCCTCAATCAGAACGCTGATGTTCTCCGACAGAGTACCCGTTTCAAATTTCTTTTTATATTTATTAATAAGCTCAATAAAGGTGATAATACCGGCAGATCTGGCGGGATCGATATGTGGATATTTTTCCAGCACCTTAAACAGAGGCGTCTTTTCTTCTCCGGATTTCGCCAGGTATTTTTCCAGTGTTGCATTCCCGATGCCGCGGTTTGGAATATTGAGTATTCTTCTGAGCGCCATTTCATCGCTGTGATTGAGGATGACAAAAAGGTAGCTCATAAGATCTTTTACCTCTTTTTTATCGTAAAATTTCTGGCCGCCGATAATTTGATAGGGAACTTGCGAAAGTCTTAGTTGGTCTTCTATTGGTGGAGCTTGCGTATTGCTTCGATAGAGGATTGCTATATTTGCCAGGTGTTCGCCGTTGCCCTGATGCCGGACAACTTCTTCAACAATGACTTCGGCCTCATGATCAGTGTCTCCCATGGCCCAGAGGAGGGGGACATGTTCGCTTTTTTTCTGGCTCCAGAGCGTTTTGTCCCGTCGTTTCTTATTTTCCTTGATCACGTTATTGGCAAGATCAAGAATTGAAGTGACCGAGCGATAATTCTCTTCGAGTTTAACAATCTTTGCATTTTGAAAAACTTTTTCAAACTCCAGAATATTGGTAACGTCTGCACCTCTGAAGGCGTAAATGGACTGGTCATCATCGCCAACCACGCATAAGTTTTTGTGGGTGGATGTCAGGTGAACAATTAGTTCAAACTGCAGGGTATTGGTGTCCTGGTATTCATCGACCATGATGTATTTGAATTTTTCAGAATAGGCTTTAGCCACTTCAGGGTGCGCACGAAAGAGTTTCAGTGTTAAAAAAAGAATATCGTCAAAATCAATGGCATTAAAAAATTTCAACTTCTCCTGATAAAAGCGATATGCATACTCAGTGGCATGGCTGTATGGGTCTTCAGGATTAAAATGCACAGAATTCGCAAAATCATTTTCGTGAATACCGGCATTCTTTAAAAAAGATATTTTAGAAAGAATATCTTTCTGATCGAATTTTTTTTCATCAGAATAAAGTCTCATGGCCTGGCGGACAATGCCGATCTGATCGGATTGATCGTAAATAGAAAAATTATCCTGATAACCTAGTTTCGTGATTTCTTTTTTAAGAATCCTGACTCCCAAAGAGTGAAAAGTCAGCAGTGAAACACCGCGGGATTTTCTGGCGCCCAGAAGGGTTAGTACTCTCTCTCTCATTTCCTTGGCGGCCTTGTTGGTAAAGCTGACCCCCAGTATGGAGTCGCCTTTTATGCCAAGATTATCCACCATATGGGCAATCCTATAGGTAATTGTGCGCGTTTTTCCCGAACCGGCGCCTGCCAGGATAAGGACAGGGCCCTCGATTGTTTCGGCGGCTTCGCGCTGTCTGTCATTGAGTCCACTTAATGAGATCATAGGGAAAAACAGTACTAAACTTGCTGGAGTCTTGCTATAATTTTCCCACCTAAATATTATTCTATTATGTCCATCTTTTTATATTGGAGAAATCACGTGGCAACCAAGAAAACATCTCAGATAAAATCCCGGAAAAAAGTTTCGAAGAAAGCAGTAAAAACAACGAGTGCCAAAAAATCTCCGTCCAAAAGGCCACTGAAAGCTCAAAATTCAAACAAAACACTTGAATCTTCACTTATTGAACTTATAAAAAATACTTCCGCCGTTCTTCCCGACGATGTCCAGAAAGTCATTTTAGAAGCGCTTCATAGAGAAGAAAAAAATACGACTGCTGAATATGCCATGAATATCATAAAAGCCAATATTGATCTGGCGAAAAAGAAATCCCAGCCACTTTGCCAGGACACAGGCACTGTTCTTTTTTACGTCAGTCATCCCGCTGGATTTGACCAGAATAAATTCACAGCTCATATTTTGAAAGCTGTAGTGAAGTCAACTGAGCTTGGATATCTCAGACAAAATTCTGTTGATTCGTTAACCGGAGAAAATTCAGGAATGAACGTGGGGCCTGGGCATCCTTCAATTCATTATCACCAACATAAAAAAAGTACAGTTGAAGTTAAACTCATGTTGAAAGGCGGTGGCTGTGAAAATGTCGGCGCTCAATATTCGCTTCCCCACACACCGCTTGATGCCGGCAGGGATTTAAGTGGTGTTCGAAAAGTTATTCTGGATGCCGTTCATAAAGCGCAGGGAAAAGGCTGCGGACCGGGCGTTCTTGGAATTTGCATCGGAGGAGACCGTGGTGCAGGATATATAGAATCAAAAGAGCAATTATTAAGAAAGCTGGATGATAAAAACAGCGTTCCGGAGCTGGCGGAGCTGGAGAAGGAAATTGTGAATACTTCTAACAAGCTTGGCATCGGTCCAATGGGATTTGGTGGTAAAACAACTTTGCTTGGCTGCAAGATCAGCGCTCTCAATCGTCTGCCGGCCTCATTCTTTGTTTCAATTTCTTATATGTGCTGGGCCTTTCGTCGTCAGGGAATTGAACTCGCAAAAAACAATCAGATTAAAAAATGGTTATACTAAGGAATATTCTATGAAAAAATTAAATTATCCTTTTTCTCATGAAGCTGTAAGAGAATTAAAAGTCGGCGACATGGTTTTAATTACCGGAAAACTTTTTACCGGAAGAGACGCTGTTCATAAACGACTTCATGATGGGGTGAAGCCTCCGGTTAATTTATCTAACCAGATTATTTACCACTGTGGACCTGTTATTCTTCAGGATAAAAAAACGAAAGAGTATAAAGTAACGGCTGCGGGACCGACAACTTCAATCAGAGAAGAGCCATACCAGGCAGATGTGATGAAGGATTACGGAATTGTCGGTGTCATCGGAAAGGGCGGCATGGGGCCTAAAACCCTTCAGGGTTGCAAGGACTACGGGTGTGTTTATTTTCATGCTATCGGTGGCGCTGCTCAGGTATTGGCAGAAAAAATTGATTCGGTCGATGCCGTCCACTGGCTTGATCTTGGTTCACCTGAGGCCATCTGGGAATTATCTGTAACTGACTTCCCAGTTGTTGTGACTATGGATGCCCACGGGAATTCGCTTCACGCTAAAGTAAATGCCAGCTCAGAAGCAGAGTTGAAAAAGGCCCTGGAATAGTTATGAGTGAAATATTGTGGCAACCTTCAACTGAAAGAATGCAGAAATCCAATATCCGGGAATTTCAGCATTACTTAAATTTGGACGGGGACTATAATTCTTTTCATAAATATTCAGTTGATAATAAAAATGTTTTCTGGACTGAATTGACAAAGTTTTTTGGTGTAAAGTTTGAAGGTTCACCAAGTCCGGCTCTTTTGGAAGAAGGCTTTGCCAATTACACCTGGTTTTCTAATGTAAAACTCAATTTTGCAGAGAATCTTTTAGCCCATGGTAGAGATGAGGATATCGCGCTTAATTCCCAGCATGAGTCCGGAGCGCAAAGTAAATTAACCTATAAAGATCTGCGCGCCCAGACGGCTTCAATGGCGCAGTTTTTAAAGCCATTTTTAAAAAGCGGTGATGTACTCGCAGCTTATATGCCCAATATTCCGGAGACGGTTGTTTCAATGCTGGCCACAAGTTCTCTCGGTGGAGTTTTTACTTCCACCAGCTGCGATTTCGGACTTGTTGGAGTTCTTGATCGCTTTAGCCAATCTAATCCGAAAGTTCTAGTGGCCGCAGTAGGGTACGAATACAATGGTAAATATTTTAATCTCACAGACCGCTTGCGGGAAATTGAAGCAAGACTTCCGGGGCTGGAGAAAATTATTCTGGTAGATTTTCTCGGGCGTGGAATTGATCTAAGTGGTTTTAAGAAAGCTGTCGTGTTTTCTGATATCCTTCAAACAGCGGCTGCACTTTCATTTAACAGAATGCCTTTTTCTCATCCGCTTTATATTATGTATTCGTCTGGTACGACAGGAAAACCCAAATGCATTGTTCACTCTCAAGGGGGGACATTACTTGGTCATATAAAAGAACTTGGGCTGCACACAGATCTGACGAGTGAAAAAAAGATTTTTTTCTTTACAACATGTGGCTGGATGATGTGGAACTGGCTGGTTAGTTCTCTTTATTTCGGAGCGGAAGTTATTCTTTACGAGGGTTCTCCGGCCATGCCTTCGCCTGAACATTATTTCAAAATGATTGACCGTGTAGGCATTAATATTTTCGGCACTTCACCAAAATTTTTAAAGGCCATGCAGGACACGGAAGCAAAATTTCAGTCGGGTTTCCCCACGCTTGAAACAATTCTCTCTACTGGTTCTCCACTTTTGCCTGAACAGTATGATTACGTTTATGAAAAAATTAAAAAAGACGTGCAACTTTCAAGCATCTCCGGTGGCACAGATATCATTGGCTGCTTTATGCTCGGTTGCCCTGTCATGCCTGTTTATCGGGGGGAAATTCAGTGCCTGGGCCTTGCTCTGGATGTGGCCGCACTTGATGATAACGGCCAGGCCGTGAGAGAGCAGGAAGGGGAACTTATATGTCGGAATACATTTCCCAATCGTCCGGTTGCTTTCTTAGATGATTCATCCAAAGATAAAATAAACAGCGCTTACTTCAGCCAGAATCCAGGATTCTGGACTCACGGTGATTTCGTGAAAATTACAAAGCACGGGGGAGTCATTGTCTACGGACGTTCAGATGCTACATTAAATCCCGGCGGCGTGCGGATAGGCACAGCTGAAATTTATCGCCAGACTGAAGTACTTCCGTTCATCCTAGATTCACTCTGCGTAGGAAAAAATCAGAATGGCGACGTGGATGTTTTGTTGTTTGTAAAATTAAAAGCAGGTGAGGAGTTAACTCCAGAACGTAAGAAACTAATTAAAGAACAAATAAAAAAAAATACAACTCCACGACATGTGCCGAAAGAAATTCATGTTGTGAGCGATATTCCCTATACAAGATCAGGGAAAAAAGTTGAGCTCGCAGTCTCGCGTATCCTTTCCGGAAAACCAGTTACGAACAGCGAAGCTTTAAGCAATCCAGAGTGTCTCGCTGAATACCAAAAATTCATCTAAATAGTAGGAGATGCCCTACTATAGTGGTAGTTATGGGATCAAATATCAAAGTACAATTTGATCTATTATCTTTGGAGTTGAACATTTTTATTATCAAATTGTTGTCACTGAACGCGTTCTGGGCACTTCTTTAAAATTGAACTGATAAGTGATGGTCGATAGTCTCATGCTCCAATACTTTTTAAACAGCTCCCATCAAACTTTGATATTTGATCAGACCAGTAGTTCTTTCTCTGTTTCACCCACTACTGTTGTAGTAGCGCAGTTTATAGGTCTTATTTTTTTGAACAGAATTGTGCAGCTTTTACTCTATACGAAGGAACACAGTAATCAATCCAGCTGCCGTTGTCATAGGTTGAGTAAGCATAAAACCAGATTAACTTACTGTCGCTGCTGTTGAAGAGCACATCTTTTGGCATTACATCCGGTTCCACACCATCGATGGAATAACACCATCCGTAGGCGCGCATTTTTGTCTCAGAAATGACTTCGATTGAATCAGTGCCTGTAGGAGTACCAATGATCGATTTAAAACCGTTCTCGTCGCCCTGATAAGGAATTTTGTGCTGGTCAAATATCTGTACGGTGGCCTTGCCTGCATTTGTGGAGAGATCCGCAAGATCAAAGCTACCGGCAAAGACAGGCTTCTCCGAGCATGGGCCGATCACTTCGTACGTAATGGCCGAAGCCGCAATTGGTAAAAGTGTGCTAAAGCTTATAAGTAGTGACAGGATGAGATTTTTCATAGCCGGGAATATGAACTGAGAGGACCTTTTTTACAAGGTTGAATTTGAGAATGTGAAAAGATTTCTCATTAACGGGCGATGATTCCGCTATTGTTTTCTGCGGGCAAGGTGAATTTAGGGGTGCTCGAACGAACGTTATCGTGAATAGTTTTGTCCCAGGTTTCAATGATCTGACCGCTTTCAGCATCAACCAAAGCGCGATAGCTGCTGGTATTACCATTTTTGGAAAAAAATGTGACTAAGACCTGTTCTGCATAGAGGCCTCTGCCACTTTGAATCTTGATGACAGAATACTCCTCCTTGATCATGACCTTTGTATCTTCATATTGAAAACGAATAAGATCATTTCCAAGCAGGTCTTTCCAGTTTGAGCTGGGACGGTTGATCATTTCAAGTTCAACTGATTCGTCCTGATAGTTGTTTTTTTGAACATCTCCGATCAGGATTCTATCCTCTCGATACTGATAATTCATGTTTCTTTTCTGAGCGCTGAAACTGTCTGAATATTGATTTTTATCGTGGGCAATTTCTCTTTTAGCAAGAGGAATGCGGGCAGCCGCCAGTTCTGTTACGGTTGCCGTGTGACCGGAGATTAGATTGTTGGATTTTTTTTCAAAAGTTTTCCAGGCGGGATTACCCTGGCCGCTATACATAGACAGCGGGTGCTTACTGTAAAAAGCAATGGTCAGAGCTATGAATGTTGATAATGTAAATAACCATAATTTCTTCATAGTTTTTTAATCAGTAATCGGTATTTGCAGGTGAATAATCTTATACGGTCTTGGACCATTATAATCATTGTCTAAATAATCGTATCCTGCCCGAGTGCCGGTATCATGATAGCAGTCTTCACAGTTTGTGAAGCGAAGTCTCATTCGGCAATCCACGATGGTTCCTGGAGGAATATGTTTGGAAACTTCAAATAAAACAATATTTCCAATATTTAATTCGGGAGCTTTACCGCTGGTTGGGTCAGCGTGTGTTTTTCCCCATGTGGATTTAGGATTCAATTTTGAAAAATTAGCCTGATCAGCGCCTTTAAGAGCTCTGATGAAACAATCTTTTGTGTTGGACGGGTCGAGACAAAACGATGAATCAAGTGCCATTTTAGTTTTAAATTCAGTCTGAGAAACCCATTTTGTTGCAGTCGTTTCGTTTGACTGTATAAAGCAGATAGGTGCAAAATCAGCGTCTGTAGAAGCTATGGTTGTACATGGTACACCACCTTCGCTTGTCAGCGGCCATTGATCATTCGACATAGATGTACTGAACTGACATGGCTTTCCAGTAGCATCTGCATGGTCCCAGTCATTGGCAAGCACCTGAACACCTGCCATCGTAGAGTTTGAATTATTATAAAGATTAAGTGCCAGACCGACAATTTCCCCCGGGCTGACTTTTGAGTTGTTGTTATTGAAACCTAAATCGCTTGGCGTCTGGTTAGAGATTGATGTTACAAGACCTTCCTTCATAAGATTAACAAGACTATTTTTAATTATAGTTTTATCGTCGATGACAAATGCAGAGCTGGCATTGATTGTTGGATCGAGAATCAGAAGATCTTTTGAGATCAACACTGATTTCTTTCGATTGAGTGCGCTGACTGCTGTGTTGGCAAAAGTTGCGTCGCCTGGAATGGAAAGGTTTCGGTTTTGGTTATAGGTTCTAAATAAGAGAAGTCCGTATTGATCGAGTATGGATTCAATCTGGTCCTGAGGATAGATGCTTCCATTGCAACGGTTGAGCAATGGATTGCTCAAATTAATAAGTAGATTTTTTGCAAAGGTCTGGCTGAATGAACGGAAGTTTATTGGATTGACCTTTCTGACCCATTCAAGCGCTTTGCCTGTGCGTAAATTTATTTTTGGATTACCAGTTGTATTTAATTCAGTCCCTTTTGAAGTCAGGTCTCCGAGTTCGGCAAGAGTTTCACCCACCAGGTGCAGGATCATGTCGCTTGCAGCTCTTTTTGTCATTGAACATCTGCTCATAAGGTCTTCTGTCTGCGCAACAAGGTAATGTGAAATAATCATGCCTGTTGCATGTATATCAATGATCGGAATAGTCGGAATGTTAGGATCGTACCCGACATATTGAGGGTAAGCGAGGCGTTGATCCGCATCGCTGCTTATTCCCGGAGCGTGGATAGCATCATCTTCTGTCAGTGGTCTTGAAGCGTGCGAAAATCTTCCAGCACCCCATTCAGCAAAATGGGTTCTGCCGTTAACCAGATAGCTGTAATAGTCAGAGAGGCCTTCGCCGATAGATCCTGCCTCGTCATAATAGCCGGATCCTAAATCAACTTTCTCACCGACTGAAGCGTAGTTTCTATAGTTCAATTGCAGTTTTTGAAAATAGTGACCTGTTTCATGATAAACCGCTGTGCTGTCATGGCCCCATTTAGCAGAAGGGAAATCCGCTATATAGCCAAGGCATATTGACCAGTCTGACGGCTTAAAATAAGCGGCGTCGGCTTCGTTGCAGTCTGCATAGAAAGTGAGTATAGAGTCATAACCTTTAAAGACATTTAATGAAGGCATCATTCCATACGGCAAGGCCGTATCGTAAACAGGCGTCGGTGCAGCCGCAGGTGGAAAAGTAAAAAAGGGATAAGCTAGTGCAAAACTTTTTGTAAGATCTTCGTAGTATAAATTAGTCATTTTATTCAAATGATAAAAAGCATTGACCTGCAAAAATTCAGGAGTGTCAGCAAGAAAGCCCCATTTCCCGTCAGAAGTCTGAAGGGCAGAGACAGAATTTTTATCAGCGCGAACTTCAAAACAGTAAGTCAGGCCGTAACATGAGCTGTTCGCTCTTAAAAAACTTCCGTTGGTTATAGCTGCTGTCGAGGCCAGTCTATTGAGGTCAAACGAATCTGACAGAGAGCTGTTGCCTGAAAGCATGATAGGGTTATCGCTTAAAATTTTCCCTTCACCTACGGATACCTTCGTTGTGCCGACAAGATTGGCAGAATCGCGCGAGCGAAGGCTTGTACCGGCAGTAGGTACACACGACGAAAGCACTAGGATCACTAGTGCTGACGAAGTTATCTTAAATAGTGAAAATTTTATCTTCATCGTTGTCTAGATGCTCCCAGAATTGAATTGTCAAAACTTTCAAGGAAATCGCCGCCGCTCTTGGCAACGCTTGTATTGCTTTGCATATCGCAAGGCCCTTCCATTTGTTCGCCGATATTTTTCACTTCATTATATTTTGAAACGGTTGATGTTGGATCTGGTGCCGCGCTTATTGCTACAAGCTGCAGGGAAATGGCATCAAATTCAGCTTTGCCTTCTTTAGCTTTATCTTCTGCTTCTTTTATATCCAATTTCAATCCAGCCACTTTTCCTGCGTCAACAGGGGATTTCTTCTCTTCCACTGCCAGCTCTACTTTTTTACGTTTGAGCTCATCCGAACTTGCGGGCTTAACCTTACTTGTTAATTTTTGACAAATTTTTTCGCCCTTAGCATCAGCAATGAAGTCACTTATATCAGCGACAAATTTATTGTCAGCAATTTTTTCGCTTTCAATTTTAGATTTCAATTCATCAAGAGTCGTGGCATCTTTTAATTTTTCACGATCAGTTGCAGAGAAATTTGTGAGTACCGCTGCGATGAAGTCTTTATCGTCTTTTTCAGCAGTCGAACAAAGTGTTGACAACCTTATTGGCTTCGGTTCTGGAAGACGTGCCGATCCTTTCTTTTTCCCTGCTGCACACTCAGCCTTTTCTTTGAAACTTAATTCACTTTCTTTTTTTGCTGAACAGGCATCCGGAAGCTCATCGTTCTGGTTATTGAATCCGTCACAGGCAGCAGCATATTGTTCAGTAAGAGTTGTGGCCTGGCTTGATAGACGGGCGGAGATGGCATCAGAGAGTTCCGCCAGATCTTTAGCCTTGTTACAGGCACCAATCGGGTTCTGGCTGATACTATTATATTTCTTGCAGAATTTTCCGACTTTGGCGTCCTCTTCGCGCTGAGCTTTTTCACGTTCAGCATTCATCTTGGCAATTTCTTTTGAAGATGCATCAACGGCGGTTTCACATTTGCCGGCCAGTTTTTCCCAACGGCTTCTTTGCTCCTTCATTGCATTTTCCTGAAGGGCAATATAGTCGCCAATTTCTTTGTTAACAGTCTCTCTTTGCTTTTTAAATATTTCTTTAAGCTTGTCGATTTTTGCCGGCATTGAATTTTCGCCGTCAAGGAACGCCTTCATATCTCCGTCTGCGGCCATCTCTACGCCGTAAGCATCTTTTTTAAGTTCCGGCATAGAAACAAACATGTCTTTTGGAAGTTCAAAATTGGTTCCCGGGAACTTCGATTGTATCAGTTGAGTGATGTTTGTAATCGCTGCTTTTTGTTGTTCATATAAAGTATTAGAGCGGGCAACCATAGCGGCTACGTTGGCATTAAACACTTTTGAGAGATTTTCCATTTTTGTTTTTCTGGTCTGAACATGTTTGTTCACTTCACCGTAACAGCCAAGAATCTGGTTTGAGCACTGGCTGGCGTGAGTTACGCAGAAGCCGCCCTTAGAGCTGTCCATCGTATCTTCGTTACATGAATTCCCTGATTTAAATTCTTTTCCATTACAATTCAGAACCTGTTCAGTGATTGACTGGCGGATTCTTCCTGCAAAACCATCATTTAAATTTTTTAATTCCTGTAGTGCCGCACGGCCGCGGTCAACTTTTTTCTGAAACGAAACGCCTTTAGAGCCTTTGCTTGAAAAAGTATCGTCCTGAGCAAATCTCTGTTCACACTTTTCAATCGTTCTCATAAAAAGAGTGTACGGGCTTTCTGTGACACTTGCCTGAGATTCGTTTTTATAGGTAATACTTATGCCCGGGTATTGGGCCTCAAGCGCTTTGATAGACGCCATTTTTTCATCCATCATCGCATCTGATTCAAGAATTTTTTTAAGCGCAACACGATAGTCAGTTGTGACTGTACCGCCGCTTCTGGTGCTTTTTTGTTCAATGCTTTTTAAAATATCATCAACTGGAATAGCTATTCCTTTATCAGCTCCGGTAACACAGTCGTTGACATATTTTTTCTTGAAAAAATCCCCTGAGCTTGCAATAAACTCTTCCATATCAGCGGTGAAATTTTTATCCATCGGCGGCGGAGTATAGCCCAATTCTTTTAGTTCATCCGTGAGACGTTTACGACTGGCCTGAAATTCTGCGCTTTGCTTGGTAACAGCTGCTTCTATTGAAGCAAATCCTGTCGTTTTAACATCACCACTCCAGAAATCAATGCCGCCTTTGTTGATGTCGGCAGAAATTCTGTCTACTTCACGACGGAGATCATTTTCGATCGCTGCTTTATTAAGATTAAAATCAGCAGCGGCTTTATTTGTTGAGCTGAGACCCTGAAGTATTCCGTTAAATCCGCCGGCAGTACCATTTTTTAAATTTTCTTTACCAATAACGGACTGGCAGTTTTGTGAAAAGAATTTAGCAAAATCCTGTGTCTTCATGTTCAGGTTATTTTTGCTGGCACCGCCCATACCAAATAATTCGTCGTTGGCAGCGTTCATGTCTTCCAGTAATTTTTTATTGTTGTCGCGAAAAATCTGTTTATCCTGGTTTAATCGATCCTGAAGTCTCTGCAGACTATTGCTCATTTCAATCAGCTGAGAGTCCAGTGCTTTTTGTTTGTCCACAAGACAGGCCATACCGACCGGGTATTTTGAGTTAGAAGCCTTGTTGGACATTTGATCGTAATAATTCACCCATTGATTTGATAGATCCTGAAACCCTATCATCTCACCAATCTGAACCGGATTTGGAGTTGCGTTTCCGCAGGCATTGGCGGGCATATTAGAAATAGAAGCGGGAAGAGTACATTCCGGAAAATATTTTCCAGGAGTCGTATAGCAGGCGGCACCGGTCTTTGGATTAACACAAAACGGTCCCAATTGTTGTTTCATTCTTTGAGCTGCTTCAAGCGCTGCCTGCTGCTGTTTCATCGCAAACATCTGAGTCTGCATATTCTCGGCTACATTGAGACCAGCGTTGACAACATTAATAATATCTTTGGCATTGATATCACTGCTGCCTTTTTCCGCTGCCATCGCATTACTAACGAAAGGATTTTGCATTAATGAGCAAATGATTGCATTGATCATTAAAACTTTTAATACTTTGTTGATTTTCTTCATAACGGCAAATCCATACGGTTAAAGAGTATTCCCAGTTCTAATCGGATAAATCCTAAAAAACTGTGATAGTTATCCTTATTTTAATGCCTGATACTTTTAATCATGCTCTTTTTAATGATGTTATGGGCATGCATTGTGAGCTTTGATGAATGTGGCTTTTATTTCAATCGTTTATAGGCGAGACTTTCTTCGGGCCTGATCAGGCGGGATTTAGCAGAAGTGGCAAGAATTAATGGCAGTTTTTGGTGCTATCTCAGGAAGAAAAAATAGTACCAGAGCCCCAGGATAATTCGATAAATTGCGAAAGGAGTCAGGGATAGTTTCTTAAGGACTGCCAGAAAGCCTTTAATCGCTGCTAATGCGACAATAAAAGAGACAATAAAACCCACCCCAAGCTGAAAAGCATCGCCTGCATTAAAGCTTGCATATGATTTTATGAATTCATAAGCGGTGGCAATGGCTATGACCGGTACAGAAATCAGGAAAGAAAAATCGGCCGCAGTTTTCACGTCCACTTTCATCATCATAGCTGTCAGCATTGTGGCACCGGAACGTGAGACACCGGGAATGAGGGCCATGCATTGAGATATCCCGATAATAAATGCATGTTTATAGCTGAGTTCATCAACGGACTTTATTGTAGGTGCGGGTTTAATTTTCTCAACGATGATCATGATCACACCGACAATTACCAGGGTGGATACAACTACCATCGGGTTAAACAGGTGTTCCTTGATGAAATGTCTGCTCACATAACCGATGGCAAGCACAGGTAATATGGCCATGGCGATATGTAATGCATTCAGAATTTCCGGCTTTTTTTGGGCCGTAAAATCTTTTTTCAATTCCAACAAAATCTTTAAACTGAAGAATTGGAGAAATCTGGTGTGGTATAAAAAGACAACTGCCAGAATAGCTCCCAGCTGAATGATGATATTAAAGGATGAGTATTTTTCCTGATTGAGCTTGAGAACGTCCGTGGCAATAATCAGATGGCCGGTAGAAGAGATGGGCAGAAATTCTGTTAAGCCTTCGATGATTCCAAGAATCAGTGCTGTGTATAATGCTTCCATTCATCAATACTAACTTGAAGGATTAGTTACCGCAATTAATAATTGTTAAATCCTCTCCGCCATCAGATCCGGCAGTAAAACAATAGGCGTGGGTGTTAAGCTTTAATCCTCTATTAAATAAAGTCAGCAATCCGTTAGCATCATCCGCGGCCGTGTTGGATTCAAGAAAGCGGAATTTTTTCGGAGCCTCTTTCTGCCCGGGAATCTCTAGTTTTGAGATAAGGACCCCGTAGGCCACGACGCCTGAAGCGCACATGTTTTTTTCACAGGCCAGCTGGGCAACATAAGATGGATCTTTGATATATCCATTGGCATCGAACAGACTTGAATTTATTTTCTTGGCTTCAGAGGAAACATATAAATTTGTGTAGACACTTATGTCGACAAAATCCTGTAGCTGACATTTATTATTCTTTCCGTTGATAAATCCTGTACAGCATAAATTGGCATCAGCTCCTGCTGACATGGTTGTTCCTGCTGGAAAACATCCCACAACCTCATCCGCTTTGAAAACTTTCTCTATACCAACAAAGTTGGTGGTATCGCTCACAGAATACAGATCCAGGCCAAGCGTTGTATCGCGGTATTCTCTCACGGCAGCTGCAGTATAGAGATTGCTTGGGTAGGTATAGTTAACAAGAGATGTGGCCCCGCTGCAACTTCCTGGATCTGGGTGTCCCGGATAGCAGCCATTTTGATTTGTTGGGTATGAACGGCACGACATATCACCTTCAGTTGCCGTTGTGTAATAGTCTTCTGATTCAATGGCAATCTGAGGGATACCTGAGAGTTCAAGTTTAGCCAGAAAATTCATGACGCCTTTTCCTTTAGAAGTATAAGGCGAAGTCTGAATCATTTTACAACCAGGATCATCCACTTCATATCCCTGGCATGTAAAATTATCGTTACCCGGCAACCAGTTCATACAGCGGAACATGGCCGGATTGAATTCCTGTAATTTTGAACTGCTCCAGATATGTTTTCCATCGTTGAAATTTCGTATCCAGTCGCCTGTACAGCTCGTTCTTGTCGCATAAGCTGCGAACGTTTTAAATTGATTGACCAGGGCACTGGTGTTCATACAGCCGGTGACAGAAGTACATTGATCCTTAACGGCGCCCTGTAATGGAGGGTAGTTTGTTGGATCGTCCTTTTGATCTTTGTAAACGGTTGCTACGCGCGAGTAGCGCATTTGTTCGCTCATAACGATATCGAGCCCAGGTGCTGAAGAATTTAGCAGAGGAATTGAATTATCGTCTGTTGCAATGGAAATAGTCTTGCCGACTTCACGGCAGCATCTGTTTTCAAAGGCACTATAAGTTGAACTGTTTTTTGGAGTGGACTGAGAACACACCAGTTCTTCCTGCCAGAATTTTACCTCATATTTATTAATGATCGCAGTCACTTCTGAATCTTCTGCACTTAGCATTTTTATTTTATCCGCAATTGACTTGGATGGGGCGCAGTCAAGATCAGAAAAACAGCTTGCTCCCGGTGCGCGCATACATCTGTTGGGACCAAACGTCAGAGTTGTGAGTGGTGCAGAGCTATTGGAGTAAACAGGAAAACTTAATTTTTTGGTACTTTCAAAAATAGATTTAAAAATAGCGAGTGCATTGGTTGAAATGTTTTGTGTCGCAGAACTTCTGATGAGTTCTGAGTTGGCACTGTTGGATGAATTAGGAGTGCCTTTGGCGTAGTAATAATTTTCTGTAGTATCCATTACCGAACAGGAAGCCAGGTAAGACTGCACAGGAGTGGTGTCGCTGTTTTTATAGGTCATACCAATGCCTAGAATTTTATCACCAGTGTATTCAGACGAAGGTATAGTTGAGTTTTGCCCGACGAAGGTGTTTGATTCAGGAGTTCTTCCCGGAATACAAAGACCGGCAATTTTATTGCTGTTAAAATTTCGCGCTGTTTCCGAGCGCATCTGTTCGATGGCATTAAATTCCATTGGTCTTCCCGGAACTTTTGCTCCAAGGCCGAAACTATCCGAGCTGGAATCTGTCCGAACTTTACCATAACGAGCTATGCGATTATTGAATTTTGAATTGAGAGTGCTGTTGCTTGAGATAGGCTGGCAGTAATTATTAGCACTACAAGTATGCTGAGACTGAACCTGGGCCTGATTAAAAGTAGAATTAATATTGATGGCAGCTTCACGATAATTTTGAGTACAGGCTGAACCGCGTCCTCTGTAAACGCATCGTTTTCCTACAGACGATACGCCAAGAATGCTGGTAAGACGCGTATCATCTCTCTGCGCATCCGGAATTTCCTTGGCATTGTCGTCAAAGCGCGGCCATGAAGTTGTTGTTTCGTTGACCGTCGTACAGACGTAGTCCCAACCCAGCGTTGTCGCGCAGTCATTGTCTGTCGAACATTGATGAAATTTCTGGCACTGAGCCCCGTCTGATTCCAGATCAGAGGTGATCATATTTGTTCCAATCGGATTGAGTGAACCATCATTAATTGTCACTGTGAAAGTACTTTCAAGGGCCAGGTCACCAAACGGGCTGTTTACCGCGAGAAATAATTTATTCGTGTCCGCCTTGATCCGGCGGTTTGTCCCTATGGCAAACCATTTGACTCCATCAAATGAACCGATGACTGCGCCGTAGTCGAAACCAAACCAATCGTGCTGGTATCCGTTGGCGTAAAAGAAGTGCTGGGCACGCTGTCTGTTCATGCGTTGTTCCTGAGAGTCTGAAGCAACGGCGTGCGACCATGGAGTCATCGTTACAGGAAGAAAGCAGGCTCGACCAAAAGCAAAATCGTCGGATCGGATTCCATTGGCCTGCGAGCGGTCTGTACGCGACTGAAGAGGAACAACTCCACCGCCAAATTGCGCAAGCGGGAAGAGTTTGTTCAACTGTGAGTAGTAATCATTACCACATTGGACGCAGTTGGAATAGGTTCCGTTATCAACATAGATATCGTAAGTTTTACCCTTTGCAACGGGCACTTCTTTGGCCGCCTTGGCAGCATTGTTACTATATGAAAGCGATCCATAGACTTCATTAAAGCCAACATATGTATCTTCACCAACTACAGGTGTAACGATGTCAGGCATGTTGGATGGATTAAGAAGATTGTCCTTGCGGTATGAAAAAGCTTTTCCTTCCTGAGGTAATGTATCTCCGTTAACCGTTGACTTCGAAACACCGGTTGAATCGAAATATCTCACTGGAACTGTTTTAGAGCTCAGATAAATTTTCTGAGATACAGGAGGCACAACCGGATTTGGATCCGGATAAACACAGGCGAAATCGACAATAGTTCCTGACGTATTTGTAACAGGTCTGAGAGAACAATTTAAATCGGCACAATGACAATTCTCTTTTATTTTAGCAAGTGCTTCTAATTTTGAATCCATGACATGGTTTACAGTAAGATCCACGAAGAATGTAATCTTAACTTTTTGAGTATCAAAAACTTTCAGTCCGCTGGTTGCATTGATAAACTGAATGGATGCAGGACTTGCGGTGTTCAACTGCCAGTCAGTGTCTTGTCTCATTGTTATGCCGTCAACTTCAACCTTAATGGCCTTGCCGGTATGGGCATATGACGGAAGCATAAAAAGATTCGATGCCGGAAAATGATCTGTTACCCGGCCTCTGCGGTTGAGAGCAGTCGTGTCTCCACTTTTTTGCTGTCCCTGTATATAATATTTTTCACATTTTCCCAGCGATGAGTTGACTTGAGTACAGCTTGAGTCTGTTTTATATTTAATGACCAGATCAGATGAAACTGCACTGGGTGGTTTTGCCGTTACTTTAACAACTGCTCCAGTTGCATTGTCGTCATTATGATGACCGTTAATTGTCAAATAAGCAGATACGACATAGGGATCCGGGCGAAGTGAAGATTCATTGCTCACCTGGTCCTGGTTGAATAGAGTGACTTCTCCAAATGTGACTTCCTGAATTCCAGTCAGGTCTTCTTTTTGAGAAGGCGTGTAGCTTGATGTGGACTGATTGGTATAAGTCGTAGAAAAGTTCCGGTCATCTCTGCCGGCGCTGTAAGCTGTATTAAGCTGAGCATCGGTAATTGTCTTTGTACAAAAGCCCAATTCTCCTTCAACCTTTGTTGTACAGTTATAAAGGTCCTGAAGACTTTTCAAGCGGGCAGCTGCATCGCCGGTCGGATTTGTTGGAGTGGTCGGCGATGTTGGCTGTGTGGTTGGTGTCGTACAAATAAAATAGTATTGCGGATAAAGATAAATATGATTTGGATTATTTAAAATATCCTGCAAGGCCTGAATATAATCTGTAGAAGACTGGTCAACGTTGGGTTTCAACGCCAGATCTTTCACACACTGACCTAGGCTGCAGCAGTTATATCCCTGAGCCTGACATTCTGAAGTCGTCACACAAGTCTGTCCAATCGGGCCGGAAATATTGGGGCGATTGGTAACGGCGTAAGTCAATTGTCGGGTAGCTACCTGAGGCAACGCAATTCCACTTTGACTGAAAAGTTCAAGGGATTGACTGTTGTAAGTTGAACTCACGCATGTTCCACTCGGACAGAGTGCATTTATTTTATAGACAGGAGTCAACGTCGGGTAGAGTGAAAATAATTTATTGATCAGCCCGATTTTCTGACAAAAGTTTTTATTGGTTGTTTCATCAGAAGGAGCAAGTGAATAATAATATTCCAGCGTCTGATTGGTGAAGTTATTCACTGAATGAGGAATGGCCGCCACAATATTTACCTGATTGACGGTGGCATTTGTAAATCGTGCTGTTAAACAGGTGATGGTTTGTGTACCGGTTGAACGAATATAATTGTCGACGTCTTTTCCACGGAGCTGCATTGTATCCGTAAAGCTCAAATCAAAATTGACGGCTGCGCTGTAAACAACACCGCCATTTTGGATAAAATTATTTCCTTCTGTGAAGACAGGAATTTTTGTGTCTGAGGTTGGCGCTGTACTGTTTGAACCTTTGAGCAGAGATTTTCTTCCATTGGCCGGCGCCTGAATACATGATTGAAGAGTCATGAAAACCAGCAACATCACCGTCGTCGGTAATGTCTTTAAAAAAATTGCGGTCAATTTTTTAAGAGCTTTCAAATTTTATATCCCATCTTTATATCGGGTCTTTTAAGTACCCATTTAGTTATCGGAAATCGTAAGAGAATGGTTGATTTTATTTTATTACTATATAGAGAGACTCGGACTTTTTATGGTGAACCTTTCAGCTTTCATGCTCTTAGTTCCGATAAGCTAAGTCAGATATTGCTACAAGCTGCCCATTTTTTAGGGCTTTGGTCTTTTTGTTTCAGGTCTTACTCGTTTTGGAAGTACTTGAGAACTCATGAAAAAAAAGATTTCCGATGAATTTACTCAAGCTATTTTAAGAGTTGCCCGATAATTCTAGATAGATCTTATTGGTCTTTAATTGACAGAGAGGGCAACCTGCATGAACTCACATTTTAAAAAGCTGCTTGTCTTGTTTAGTTTAAATTTATTGGTTGTTGCGGGCGGAGTGTTGCAGACCGCGAATGCCTCGGATGAAACCGAATATAAAAACATGGAACAGATGATGGGATCTATTCGCCTGGAGAAAAAACAGGTGGAGAGTATGCTGGATAAAATGGTTGTGAGCGGAAGAATTTCACCTGAAGAAGGTAGAGAGGCCAAGCGGGCACTTGCCAGCATGAAAGAAAACGACCTTGAAAATTTAAAGACCCAGGCCATTGCTGAAGTAAAACAAAAGAAACTACTCGACCACTAATCCTGAATCTTATTCTGCATAAGTTCAAGCAAAGTCAGAAGTGCCATATCTGAAAAACGCTCTTTTTTCCTGATCCGGTCTCCCGGAAATTTAAACACTCTTGCACCTTGCTGTGCCTCTGAAGCGTATCCAATCACAACTGTACCGACAGGTTTTTCTTTTGTTCCCCCTCCGGGACCTGCGATTCCGGTGATTGAAACGGCAAAATCCACGGCGAACTGCGCTCTGGCGCCCACTGCCATTTCAGTTGCTGTCTCGATACTGACAGCGCCGAACAAAAAAAGTGTTGCAGAATTTACATCGAGCAAATTTGATTTGGCATCGTTGGAATAGCTGACAACAGCACCCATGAAAACTTCAGAAGCTCCGGGAAGATCCGTGATCTTTGATGAAGTCAAACCTCCCGTGCATGACTCTGCAAGGGCGAAGGTGCATTTCTTTTCCAGCGCTGTTTCAAGCACCATTTCATTGATGGATCTGTTGCCGTACTGCCAGACATATTTCGCAAGTTCTGATTGTTCAATTAATTGTTGAATCTCAGTTTGTTTTTTCTGATGATTGTGTAATGACCCATGGTAGCTGACGACAATATCAATTCCGATGGTGTGAGGAAGCGAGCTGACTTTTCCAAAAACTTCCAGTTCACTCCATAACTTCGGGCAGAGTTCAAAAAATATTTTTTCTTCAGGCACACCTCTGGTGCGAATGACTGTCTGATAATTTTCCAGACATCTTTCAGGGAAAAACTTCTGGATGAGAGGAAAAAATTCAACGTCGACGATTTCAGTAAATTCTCTGGGGACTCCGGGACCTGCGAGAATGAGTTTTCCCTTTGACTGGTCAAAATAGGCGATGCCGGGCGCCTGTCCGTTGGGATTTTTAGTGGCGATAAAATCTTCAGGAAAAAAATGATACTGATTGAGTTCAGGCATCCAGGATCTGCCGAAGCGAAGATAGTTTTCAGTGACAATTTCGGCTACATCTTCTCTCTCAATGATTTTTTTATTAAAAAAAGAAGCGAGTGCCGTTTTGGTTTTATCATCGAGAGTCGGACCAATTCCCCCCGACAATAGGATGATGTCACTTTCAGAAATTGAATCGCTAAGGGCCCGGAAGATGTCATCGTTATCATCGTGAATAAATCTTGTGGCCTTAAAACTGAGCCCCTTTTTAAATAAAAATTTTGAAAGCCAGCTGGCGTTCAGATCCGCTGTTCTTCCATTTAATATTTCATCCCCAATGACAATCATTGAGACGTTGAGCGAATGTGCTTTTTGTTCTGTCATATAAAGCCTTCATGCGTGAGTATTACTATGAATTTTGCCATATATTAGTTAAACTTAAAACTTAGAATAGTGGAACACTAAATGACTAAAAAGGTCCAGTTTACATTAGATTTCAACGAAGATGTTGATGCCTATCTGGAAAAAAATTTTTCAGGGATGCAGGACTATCGCATTTTGAATCAGGCGCTTGATGCCCGCGGTGCCAACCGTGGTAAAGTACCCCGATATACTTACAATGTTGAAATTCTTTTTGCAGGTGAGCAGTTTGAAGCTGTCCGGGAAAACATTGTTGAAGTCGGTTCTTTTTCCTCTCCTCCCATCATTGTTGGAGGCGGACCAGGCGGATTGTTCTGTGCTCTCAGGCTTGCCGATTTCGGAGTTCCGTCAATTGTTATCGAGCGCGGAGACCGTGCCCACCAGCGCATGATCCATATTGCAAAATTCTGGCGCTATGGGATTTTTGATCCTGAAAATAATGTCTGCTATGGCGAAGGCGGTGCCGGGCTTTTTTCTGACGGAAAATTAATTACGCGAATTAAGTCTCCTTTTGTCCAATACGTAATGAATCGCTTCGTTGACTTTGGAGCTCCTAAAGAAACAGCGTATATTTCTAATCCGCATTTAGGCTCTAATAAGATTCGCGGGCTCATCAACAAGATGACGGATTATCTGCGATCCCGTGGCACTGAAGTTCGATACAACACCCGCGTCGATCGCCTGATTGTAGAAAATCAGAAAGTCATTGGAGTAGAACTTTCAAACGGCGAAAAACTTTTTTCAAAATACGTGGTCCTCGCCACCGGACATTCTGCTAAAGAAATGTACCAACATCTTCATGAGCTGGGTGTTGAGATGAAACAAAAAGATTTTGCTGTCGGCGTGCGCATAGAACATCCCCGAGAATTGATAGACCAGATTCAATACGGAAAATTTCGAGGCCTTGAGTTAGGTGCCGCCCGTTATCGGTTGAGCTACGAAGATGCTGGCACAAAAAAGGGAACCTATAGTTTCTGTATGTGTCCCGGCGGTTATGTTTTATCTTCAGGCACTGAGGCCCGTGGAATTGTGGTCAACGGCATGAGCAATTATGCCAGAAATTCCAGATGGTCTAACGCTGCACTCGTGGTGAGTGTGAAGGCTGGCCAGGATTTTACCAATGAAAATGTTTTAAGTGGACTGGATTTTCAGCACGCCATTGAGCAGAAAGCCTACGAGGCTTCCCGGCAAAATGCCAGCGGGCGTGAGCTTCCTGCTCAGACTTTGAAAGAGTTTATGGAAAATAGAATCAATCCTGAAACTGCGGGGATCAAGACCTCCACGCCTTCGGGAATTGTCAAAACGTCCATACGTGAAATTTTACCGCAATTTGTGACTAAACATTTAGAGAATGCTCTGCTAAAATTCGATGAGAGTTTAAAGGGATTCATTTCGGATAAGGCCTTGTTGATTGCCCCTGAAACCAGAACCAGCGCACCTGTAACGATAGTACGAGACAAAGAGACAATGGAGTCAAGCAGCCATCAGGGATTATTTCCTTGTGGCGAAGGCGCCGGACACGCAGGAGGAATCACCTCTGCAGCTGTCGACGGCGTAAAAATCGCAATGTCACTTATCAAAAAAGAAAAAGGAATTGAATGATGAAATTTTTAAGTTTAATAATTTTAATGCTCGCGCAGACGGCTTTCTCTGCTTTGCCGGAATACAATGCACCACTGATTTTGGCACGCGCCAATATCAACGATGGATACAATATTCCTGCCATGAGTTTTCTCTCCAATACAAATCCGGTTATTAATAACCGGGGCGATGTCAGCTTCCGGATCATGGCAGTTGAAGGTCAGAATGATCAGGCCATCTGGTCCAAAACGTTTGAAGATGAAAACGGAAAAATTGTTTACGTAGCTCCTGAGCAGCGCTTTATTACCGATCCGTCGATTAACGATCACGGCAAGATCGTTTTTAATCTCCACGACGAAGGTGTGACTGATGGATTATTTATTCTCGACACAAAAGACCTTGAAGTTAAACAGGTTTTGAGTCCGGATAATCTTCCGATTAAGTTTTATACATACCCTCAAATAAAAAATAATGATCAAATTTATTTTCGGGCGACTGATGATTTTGATGACCGCATTTTTTATGAATTCAAAGAAGAGAAGCTTAATAAAATTATGAGTGAAGGCGTGGAGAGCATGGGATTGAAATCGGCCTATCTTTTCAGACCGTCGTTCAATGACTCAGAGGCCGTGGCGTTTAAAGCGCGCCTTGGTGATAAAGGGCAGTGGGATGAAGAAAGACCGGATCAGATTTTAATTTTTACAGGTGGACAGCTAACAGCGATTGCAAAAGATAGAGACAGCGATCCAAAATCTCCTTTTCTGCGTTTTGGAAATACCGTTTCGCTCTCGAGCACAGGGATGGTGGCCTTCACTGTGAAACTTGAAGACGGAAAAGGCGCGATTGTGATCAGCAAAGATAATGTATTGAAAGTGATTGCATTTGAAGGGCAAAATGATATTACAGAAATTGAAACATTTGCTCCTAAAATAAATGCTCAGGGGCAAGTGGCCTTTAGAGCAATAGATATCAATGGAAAGCGCGGGATTTATCTTGCAGATGAAACAGGAGTCAAACGCATTGTCGGTGAAGGCGATGAGATCATGACTGATCTTGGGATGGGAAGAATTTTATCTAATCCCAATTACCCGGGGTTTGGCGGTGATGTTGATATGAATGATCATGGCGAAATAGTTTTCTATTGCGTGATTGTGGACTCTGATGAAAGAGAGCTGGGATCGGCGGTTTATAAGATCACTCCAAAAATTTAAAGAAGAAAGTAGTTATGCTTTATTCATCCAAAGATAAAATAGATAAAACATACGATGTCATTGTCATCGGAGCAGGGCTTGCGGGGATGACGCTTGCAAATAAAATGGCGAGAGACGGTCGAAGTGTTCTTTTGCTTGAGTCCCATAATAAGCTGGGGGGATTTGCGACCTGGTTTAAGAGGAATGAGGGCGAGCATATTTTCGATGTCAGCCTCCACGGTTTCCCGGTGGGGATGATTAAGACATGTCGAAAATATTGGAGCCGTGAAATTGCTGAACGCATTCATCAATTAAAGTCAGTTCGTTATATCAATCCTCAGTTTGAAGTTGAGACTGATTTCACCAAAGAGCATTTTATAAAAGTGCTTATTGAAAAATTTGGGGTTGAACAAAAGACGGTTGAAGCTTTTTTTAATGAACTTGCGACCATGAATTTTTATGACAATTCGAAGATGACGAATGGAGAGTTGTTTCAAAAGTTTTTTCCAGATAGATCAGATATTACCAGATTTTTATTAGAGCCGATTGTTTATGCCAATGGATCAAATTTAGAAGACCCGGCGATTACTTATGGGATTGTTTTTAGCAATTTTATGAGTAAGGGCGTTTATATTTTTCAGGGTGGCACTGATACGATGATCACCATGATGAGAGACGAGCTTTTAAAAAATGGTGTCGATATTCAGATGCAGGCGAGAGTTGAAAAAATTATTATAGAAAATAAAAAGGCGGCCGGTGTGGTGGTGAAAGGGCATGTTATCCACGCACGTTCTGTGGTGTCTAATTCCAATTTGAAAGCGACAGTGCTAAAGCTTGTGGGGGCTGAAAATTTTTCATCTGAATTCGTAAAAAAAGCGGAAGCGGTGAGATTGAATACCAGTTCTTGCCAGGTTTATATGGGGATTAAAAAAGGCGAGACCATCCCGTTTGTGGGTGATTTGGTTTTCACCAGCGAAGACAGAAATTTTTCAACTGACCTGATTTTATCTCCCAAAGTGGGGAGTCAGACTTTCTCTGTATATTACCCGGATACGCGCCCGCATCTTGATCCTAGGTATGCGGTGGTTTCAAGTTCCAATGCGAAGTTCGAAGACTGGATTAATTTATCTGAAGAGGAATATGAAAAACAAAAACAATACGTCATCGAGCGCGCTATCTCTGGTTTAGAAAAAATTATTCCGGGCGTGCGAGAAAAAATTGATTACGTCGATGCGGCCACGCCTTTAACAGTCCAGCGCTATACCTTGCATGAGAAAGGAGCGAGCTTCGGGACAAAATTCGAAGGCCTCGATGTATCGATGAATATGCACAGAGAAGTCGACGGCCTTTTTCACGCAGGCTCAGTTGGAATCATCATGTCCGGCTGGCTTGGCGCTGCCAATTATGGTGTCATTCAGGCCCACGAAGTGGATAATTATTTGAGTCGGCTGGATAAGGCCGAGGGATTTAAATCTCCTTCCTCAAAATAATTTTCGCCGTCCCATCCGTCTCAGTAATTGTTCCAACGATATGAAATTTGAATTTCACATTGAGCGCGATCATTTCAGGGAATTTATTTCTGGTTCTGGTTTCAATTCTTTTATAGCCACGCTCTTTACACCATGTATGCTGCATTTCCATGAGCCTTTGAGCAATGCCTTGTCTTCGCGCACCCCTTAAGACTCCTCCGGTCCATGAATAAAAAAGATCCGGGTCCTGGCCATAGCCAAATTTAAAACCCACGGCCTTTCCGTCGTCATAGGCTATGAGCAAAAGGAATTCTGAGTGGTAATCAAATTTCTTAAAGAATTTTTCGCTGTTAAAGCTCTCAAATATTTGCGGATAAATTTCTTCAATCTCTTTTTTTAATTTGGGATTCATTGAATAAAATATTTTGTAATCCATCTTCAATCTGTGAGCCTCCTTAAATGATAATTTTTTGCCGGACTCAAAATATCTTTGAGTTCATTTTTTAAATTTAGGAGCAAAAAACTTTTGGTAATGACACTTTCAATCATCGTTTCAAAACCCGGGTATAGATTGGAAAAATTTTTTACGGCCATAATCGAATTATAGGGTGTAATAATTGAAGTCGCATACTTATGCTTGATGGAATTGCCCAGGATATAATTGAGCACATTTTTAATTTCTCCTGGAGTTTTCAATTTTCTGAAATGATAGCGAGTCTTAAAGACCCGACCTTTCATAGCTTTTATTTTATTAATTCCCTTAGAGAGCGTAATGCCAAATGACTGCATCCCTTTTGAAGTACTTAATTTATCACTGGCCTCAACCAGAAGATGAACGTGATCAAACTCTAATGTGTAATGAATGATCCTGATTCCGGCCATTCGTGCTTTTTTAATCGACCTGTGCAGCACCTTTAATATGGACTTGTTTTTAAGACCTGCCTTGGGCCGCTCAATTTTGATAGTGAGGTGAAGGGGAGTGGGGCGATTTATTTCATCGCGGGCGATATGTCTGATGCCGCGGTCGTGGATTGCTGGTCTTCCTGCTCCTTTAATATTGATTAAAGTCTTCTTTTTCATTGGGTTATTCTAATTTAGGCAGATATTGATTGGCAAGTAAAAATGTACATTCTTGCGGTTTTATTATTTAAATTCTTTTGGTGTTTTATAGCTGCGATCACCCATAAGAGTGACCGCATGTATTTAGTGATTATTTTTTAGTTAAAACAACATCAAACCAGGTCATTGTATTGCCATTACTGGCGATTTGAAAACGGAATTGAACTTTCTTGCTGCCTAGATTCACTAACTCTTGAAAGAAGGTTACTTTATTGGTGTTATCTTTAATGACTAAATTCATTCGATCAGCTGTTGCATCCGCTGTCACATATGTGTTTGCTGCTTCATCATAAATTTCGAAATGGCCAAAATGCAATTCTGTAGGCTCAAGATCAACATCATAATTCTGAGCTGTTTCCTGGCAAGTAAGCTTATTAAGAGTGACTGATTTTAAATTCTGAACCATATCCAGGTCGCAAACCTGAGTTCCATTCACCCCATGGTAGTTACCGGTTTCAAATGAAAAGGCAGACTGAATGGCAAGTATTGAGACAAGGGCAATCGCGATCCTGATCATAGACACTCCTTAGGGTAAAAATTTTAAACAAATGCTATCAATCCCTGATTAATAGTGCAATTGATGTTTAGGCGGAATTGACACACGACAAATCTCCAGTTTTTGGCCTTTCTTCCTTCTCAAAGCCGTCCTCTCCCTATAGAATTTGCCAAATTAATGAGGATGGACGTTATGAAGTTTGAAAATCAAACCGCCATTGTGACAGGTGGAACGCGTGGGATAGGCAGAGGTATTTCAGAGGCTTTTTTAAAAGAGGGCGCCACTGTTGTCGCCACCTATGCCGGCAATGACGTTGCCGCGATGAAATTTAAAGAAGAAAACCTCCAATATGGCGACAAGCTCATCATTAAAAAATGCGATGTCAGAGATGAAGAAGCGATCAAATCATTTTTTAGTGAACTTGAATCCACACATCCCAAAATAGAAATTCTCGTCAACAATTCCGGCATTCGAAAAGATCAGGTGACGGCAATGATGTCGCTGGTTGAATGGAATGATGTCATAAATACAAATCTTACCGGCACTTTTTTGATGAGCAAACACGCCGTTCTCGCTTTTATGAAAAATCGCTACGGGAGAATTGTGAACATGTCGTCCATCGGAGCTGCTCTCGGGCTTCCGGGGCAGGCCAATTACGCCGCTTCAAAAGCGGGCCAGATCGCCATCTCTAAATCACTTTCCAAAGAAGTCGCAAAACGCGGGATCACCGTGAATAATATTTGCCCGGGATTTATCGATACTGAGTTGTTAGCAGATCTTCCGGAAGATCAGCGTAAAGAATATATGAAAGAAGTCCCGATGAAGCGCTTTGGCCAGGTCTTTGAAGTTGCTGCCGCTGTATTATTTTTAGCAAGTCGGGAAGCAAGTTATATTACCGGAGCGAGTCTGGAAATTTCCGGAGGCCTGTAATGTTTCCCAAAATCATCGACCTTATTCCTCAGCGCCCGCCTTTTTTATTCGTTGATAAAATTGTAGGCATGGATGAAAAAAAAATAGCTACAACACTTACGCTTTCAGGAAATGAAGATTTCTTCAAAGGCCATTTTCCCGGCAATCCCATCATGCCAGGAGTTCTGTTGCAGGAAGCCCTTTTTCAATCGGGAGCTGCCCTTATGTCATCTCAGGTGACCGGGAACAATCAGGCAGGTGGTCTGGGCGTAGTGACCAGAGTTCAGAATGCTAAGTTTAAAAACATGGTCCGTCCCGGAGAGACACTGGAAATGGAAGTTGAATTAACGGGGTCTTTGTCCAATGCCAGTTATATGAAAGGCACAACTCGGGTGAATGGCAAAGTGGTTCTGGTATTGGAATTTGCGGTGGCAAGCGTATGAGTTTTTTAAATCTTGAAAATAAATTGTTTCTTATTACCGGCGTGGCCAATAAAAAATCGGTTGCTTATTATTCTGCGAAGACTTTGCTGGAAAACGGCGCTGACGTCATTTTTACCGTTTTAAATTCAGAAATCAGGGAGCGGGTCGAAAAACTTTTTCCCGGTAAAAAAATTTATCTTCTGGATGTTGAGAGCGAAGCCGGCATTCATGACTTCGGTAAGCTTTTAGAAAACGAGGGAGTTGTCCTTAACGGATTTCTGCACTCAATTGCTTTCGCTAATTACTCAGAGGGAATAAGGCCCTTTCATGAAACGAAGCTGGCTGATTTTATCCAGGCCAATACCATCTCTTGTTTTTCTCTGATTGCGCTTTCAAACGCGCTGAAAAATGTCCTGGAAAAAAATGCATCAGTCGTCACCATTTCTATTTCAAGCACTCGTGCCACCAACTACGGCTATATGGGACCCGTTAAGGCAGCGCTTGACTCTAGTGTGGCCTTTCTTGCCAAATCCTTTTCTAAAGACACTGATGTTCGTTTTAATGCTGTTTGTTCGGGTCCCCTTAAAACATCCGCCTCTGCTGGTATCCCGGGGTATATAGAAAATTATCTCTATGCAGAAGAACTTACTATGAGAAAAAGAGCGCTTGAAACGGCTGAAGTCGCCAACACTGTCGTCTATCTTTTAAGCCCGAGCTCCAGCGGGATTAACGCCAGTAATATGCTGGTGGATGCGGGAATGAGTGCCAATTATTTTGATGAAAAAGTGGTTGCTGCTTTTTCCAGGCAGACTTAAGCTACTCACTACAGAATGATCAAATATCAAAGTTTGATGGGAGCTTTAAAAAAGCTCTTTAAAAATGAACTTATCGACCATCACTAATCCGTTCATTTTTGAAAATTTTAAATAAGTGCAGTGGTAACAATTTGATAATTAAAATGCTCAACTGTCATAGATAACAGATCAAATTGTACTTTGATATTTGATTCGTCTACACAAGTCTTAGGTCAGTTTCTTTAAGATAACCACTACCGAAATTAAATACAGCACAATCGCGCCGAAGACCATGGTAAGAAACACTTCTCCATCGCGTGCTCTTGAATTCTGGGCCTCTCGATAATATTGACCCACGATTGTCATTTCTTTCCTGATGGAATTTTCATTATTAAAGCTGTCAGTTAAATTTTCAATTTCATTGGTTCTGCGGTGGATGGTTTCTACGTGGCGGCTGAATTTTTGAATGTGCGGATTAGGAGCTGTGGCGAAACTTAAAATCTGGCCCAGAATTTTCTGGTCTTCAAAAAGCCTTGTCTCGTTGTCTTTATTTGTCACTGTCACGTAATAAAGAGCGTCAACAACGCATTCCCTGTAGAAATCTTTTTTGTCTACGGTGAACTTTATGTTTTGCTTATTGAGTTCATTATAGGATTGGTTGATGGCAGACACAGACGTCTTTAATTCGGCAAGCGCTACTTTAAAATCATTGAGTCCTTTAATTTTGTGATCAAAATAGGCCTGGATTTTTTTAATTGAATCGGCCAGTTCAATTGTATTCTTATTGACGTCAGTAACGATATTCATCAGCTCTTTTATGCGCACAATTTCACCATCGAGAACTGTTAAGTCAGCGCTGAGATTTTTTCTTAGCATGGCAGTTGTGGCATTGATCTGCAGATCGGTGTAACGAAGTTCTTCAAAATCAACTTTTCCGCCTGAACTTGGGGACTCCAGAAGAAAGAGATTCTTATAAAAAAGAAGCCCGCTGCTGATGGTGAGCAGTAAAATGGATAAAATCAGAAGAATGAGCCGTGTTCCTTTCATAAACATTATTCTAGCAGGTTGCACTTTATTGAGGAATATTTTTGGCAAAAATTCTCCCGGAGGGAGGGGCTAAGTACTGGATACTGAATCCGTCAAGTTTCATTTGGGGAAACCGATGAGTCTGTCATAATGAAGAACATGAAAACCCAGCTCCAATACTCATTCATCGTGATAGCCCTGATTTTTTCAGGAATGGCGTTTGCCCAAGATCAGGGCTTCAACTACCTGAACATTACTGATGCTCAGACTTTAAAGAAAAACTATGCCGTTGATAGCGCTGGTTCGCTCAATCCCTTCGAAACAAAAAATAATCTCTACCAACAGATTCTTGATGAGATGAATCAGGAGTATGAACATATTGGCAGAAGGGAAGCGGCGCGGGTCCTCCAAAATAGATCAACGTCCATCACCGGCGGCCTCAATAGCATAGGTTTAAGTTATAGAAGACCATTCGTCGATTTCTCCATCAACGTCGATCGCAATCTTGCGCCGGATTTATTTGATGATAAACGCTGGATCGTTACCGACACTTTTTCAGTCTCTGTAGATGCCTCAAGAATCATGAGCAATTTAGCAGATTCAAAGGTGATCGATATCACTCAGACGAATCTCGCTCTGTTTGCGGGGATCGTGTTCAAAAGAACTTTTACATGGGTGCATTTCGCCAATTCTTATGAAGAAGGACTTACCACTCACTTTGAGAAATTATTTTTACCGTTTGAGGCCCTTAAA
Organism: Bacteriovorax sp.; assembly: GCA_041662705.1. Classification (GTDB taxonomy): domain Bacteria; phylum Bdellovibrionota; class Bacteriovoracia; order Bacteriovoracales; family Bacteriovoracaceae; genus Bacteriovorax. The sequence goes on along the minus strand of JBAZRY010000003.1, from coordinate 329,092 downwards.
TTTTCTAAAGTCGCTGCGATGGGCGCAAATGAAATGGTTTTTAAGGAAGATTCACTTTCTATGAAGGCCGGTGGTCTGGTTTCCATTCCAATTTATCAGGGAATTAACGGTATGGCCGGAGCCATGGCAAAATTTGAAAAACTCTCCCGGGTGGAAGTTGTTAACAGTCCGGGCAAGAATGGAGATGAAATTCTGCTTTCATCTGAAAAAACAAAATCTGTGAGCGCCGGCGTTTCAGTGGGAATCCAGGCTGATTTTTTAAAGATTTTGAGACTCACGCTTCTTTCTTATGACTTCAGCTATGAACTCAGTTCAAGTTATAAGATCTATCTAAAATTCATGCAAAACGATCTTAGAGAAATGGATCCTGTCAGTCCGGTTGCTTCTGAAGTTCAGCAGCTTTTAAAAAACCGCGAAGGGGATCTCAATACACTTGCCCCTTATGTTATTTCTGAAGAAAAGAAAATTGCCCAGACCATTAATCATAAGTACAATTTTTTACTTTTGGGTGGGACTAGAAGTTCCAAGACACAACAGATTGAAGTCACTTCTGGTGGAAGGGTAAAAACATTTTTCAGACATTATTACGAAAAAATAAAATATACAGAGGATCTCGTGTCGCGACTATTTGCCGGCGTGATTTTTGCTCTTACAGATTCCGATGTGAACGCCAACAAACTCGCCAGCGATTCAAAAAAAGTTTCCATTGAATATGATAGTTTACGAAATCTCCTGGAGAATCGTGAATCCCTGAATATTCAGGACGATTTTCAAAAACTTTCACTGACTTTTAGTGCATCATTCATGACAAAAAAAACAAAAGGAATGAGCGGAAAAAAATACCGCGATCGCGCGGTTTTTTTACTTGAACGTTATTCCGGAGTCGATCCACAGGCCGTTGGCATGATTCAAAATGAACAGCTGATTGCTCCGTTTCAAATTAATGGACAGTATCAGGTCAACACCGATGGCATCAGGCATTTAAATTCACTGAATGTCGGTGAAGTTTTTGATCATCTGAGCGCGCTTTGTGACGAATATCCTAAAAACAAATTTTTTAATTTTAGAAGTCTTTTCAATAACTGCAAAGGATCTTTGCAAAATGATTATATTGATTATTATAAAGATCTCTCCCATGAAAAAGTTACTGCCGATAGCATTAATTCCTGTGAGAAGAAGGCAGGCAAATATATTTTCAGAGCGGCAAAGAAAAGGGCCTTTTTAAAGAGCTGTCTATCAGCTTTGACTTTTAAGGACCAGACAGACTGGGTGGAAATCCCGCTTTGGTCTCTCAAGTCCCTGACTACGAACATCGTTAATAACTGCAACAGCAAAGTTCACTATTACAATTTATTCGGGCTTGAAAACGTTTTCTTCTTTGGAAGTTTCAGTGCCTATGACGCTTCCGGGGCCAACTTCACAACAAGTTTTCATGAAGGCGATTTTAAAGGCTTTGGTGTTGTGGATCACTATATGCGCCTGGAAAATCTTCGCGTGCCGGCCTCTGTTGTAGTCGATCAATAATCCCTGACTATAAAAGTAAGCTAAATTAATTATGATTACCTACATTGCCAAAACAGAGCTTCTGTTTCAGCATTTACATATGAAAGAATTTATTCAGAAAGCACCCGTTCTAAAAAATCAATACGAAGACGATGATTTGCTTAAATCTTTTTTGGCAATCAAGCTTCCTAAGAAGCATCAGCGAATTGTCAGCCGCGACCTGGCCGATTTTGGTGAAAGAGTTGTCAGCGACATTCAGGAGATGGCACGTGATGCTGAGAGAAATCCTCCGGAACTTGTAGCATTTGATCCCTGGGGCAATCGAATAGACCGGGTTATCACATCCTCCGGTTGGGAGAATCTCGCCCGGGTAAGTGCCTCGGAGGGGCTGGTTAGTCTGGGGTATACCCGCGATTTTGGCGCCTATTCAAGAATGGTTCAGTTCGCAAAATTATATTTATTTCATCCTTCGAGCGCTTTTTTTTCATGCCCACTGGCGATGACTGATGGGGCGGCAAAGCTTATTGAGATTTATGGTACTCCGGAATTAAAGCAAAAGGCATTTGCTCATCTGACTTCATCAGATCCGGACACTTTCTGGACTTCGGGCCAGTGGATGACTGAACGGACTGGCGGATCGGATGTTTCTCATACTGAAACAGTAGCCGAAGAAACCAAAGATGGCTGGAGACTTTACGGCACAAAATGGTTTTGTTCAGCGATCACCGCTCAGATGAGTATGGCGCTTGCGCGAATTAAAGACAAAGACGGAAAAACTATTCCGGGCAGCCGCGGACTTTCTCTTTTTTATATCGAATTGAAAAATGAAAATTCAGAAAATAATAATTTTGAAATTATACGCATAAAAGAAAAGCTTGGGACAAACGCACTTCCTACTGCTGAAATCATTTTAAGAGGCACCAAGGCAACTCTGGTAGGCAATGTGGGCGATGGAGTGAAAAATATTTCATCGATGTTTAACATAACACGTCTCTATAATGCCATTACTTCAGTTGGCGCATTTAGAAGAATACTGGCGCTTGCCGTAGATTATTCTGATAAAAGATCAGCCTTCAATAAGGCCATCGGCCAGCATCCGCTTAACATAGCGGTGCTCGCTACAGCTAAGATTGACTATCATGCCTGCTTTCACCTGACTTTTCTTGTGTCTGAGTTATTGGGTAACGATGAAATTTATGAAAAAGATAATGCTCTTGAACTTGAACATGAAGATATTAAAAAATTATTGCGGCTTCTTACTCCTGTTGCAAAACTTTATACCGCAAAAAAAGTCTGCCGTGCCACCAGTGAACTTCTGGAAGTTTTTGCAGGAGTGGGCTATATCGAAGACAGCGGCATTCCGAGACTTTATCGCGACAATCAGGTCTTCAGCATCTGGGAAGGCACAACCAATGTGTTGAGTCTGGATCTCTTACGTGCGATGAAAAAAGATTATTCATTTGCGGTGTTTGTAAAATTCATTCAACATAAAATAAAGAAAATACAATCGGCCGATCTCCAGCATGAATGCACGCGTCTTTTGGCTTCACTGGATGAGCTGATGAACAGCATTGAAAATTCAATTCTTAATGCGGACATCGAACTTGAAACAAAGGCGCGGGACATCGCTTTTTCTATAGGCAATATAGCTGCCGCTGCCTGCATGCTCGAGCATGCTGCCAACGAAAATGCACAGGGCAATGCCGCAGAAGTTGTCAAAATGTTTTTGGAGAAAAATCCGACTCAGATTGAGCCTTTTGATCAAAATCGCCTGGATAAATGGCAGCGTATTATTCTATGAGAATAATTTCCTGATTCCGTCTTCAATAGATATTTGAGGTTTGAAGCCCAGGTCCCGTTCCAGATTGGAATGACTGAAATAATGGGATTTTGCCAGCTGCAAGGCCACAAATCTCGTCATCGGCGGGTGTACATTATAAATTCTGAAGAGTTTTAAAAAACTTTCAATCATAAATCCGATTCGATAAGCAGAGATGAGGGAGATTTTTTTGGTCACCGGAGTTAGTCCCGCACCTTTTAAAATCTTATTGGTAAAATCCCATAAGTTAACAGGACCCTGTCCCAGAAAATAGGCTTTGCCTGCGATTGGGTGATTGACTTCAAGTTTTTCAAGCGCCATCACATGAGCGTGTGCTGCGTTTTCAACATAGGTAACATCGACCAGATTGTCGCCGTTGCCGATTATTTTTAATCGTCCTTTTTTGTGAGCCTCAATCAATCTGGGAATTAAATTAAGGTCACCGGGTCCAAAAATGAGATGCGGCCGCAAAGCGACCGAACATAGTTCTGCACAATTACTTTTTAGAACTTCCCTCTCGGCGATAGATTTAGTTTTTGCGTAATAAGTTAAATATTTTTCCGGATAGGGTGTCGATTCATCTACTCCGCAAAGATTATCTCTTCCAAAGGCGACACTTGGCGTGCTGGTGTAGACTAATTTTTTAATTCCCAGTTCTTTCATCGCTCGTATTACATTTTGGGTGCCAATAACATTTGTTCGATAGAAATCAGAATATCGGCCCCACATGCCAACCATTCCTGCCGTGTGAACAACAGCATCCATCCCTTCCAGCGCCTCTTTGACGTCTTTAAAATTTCCCAAATCGCCGAGTCTTTCTGTTACTCCAAAGGATTTTAACTGGGGATGGGTCGATCTGGAGAAGCTATAGAGTTCATAATTTTCAGCGGCCAGTTCACGGGCTATATAACTACCAAGAAAACCGCCGGCGCCGGTGATGAGTACTTTAGTTATTTTCATGTTGTTCAATTTCTTCTTTTAATTTTAAACGGTCAATTTTGATATTGTGTCTGACATCGACCGGAAAAGAGCGGCTCAAATAAACTTTTTGAATGTCTTTGGTATGAGGATATCTTTTTGCAAGTGCCAGCAACTCGCTCTCAAATAATGAGCGGCCTTTTCCTGAAAGATACTGTCCGTCTTTTCGCTCAATCACTATGGCCGGAACTTGTCTGCCGGGCAGGCCAAGTCCAACCAGGGCAGATCTTTTCACGGCCGGATGCTTGTTAAAGATGGCCTCAACCGGAATTGGGTATAGACAGGCCTTTGTAGTTGTGACCATATGAGATTTTCTTCCGCAAAACCAAAGCAGTCCTGATTCATCTATATAGCCAAGATCGCCCATACGGTGCCAGAAGGTATTGTTGCTGTCATAGATTTTAGCTTCGCGTGTTTTCTCCGGCAGATCCAGATACTCGCGTGTAGCTGATGGCCCTCTGACAATAATTTCACCAACGGTCATATTTGGAAGCTCAAGACTTTTATTAAATGCCGGGATCACCTCATCGGTAATTTTGATAATTTTAATTTCTATTCCCGGAGCAGGAAGGCCTACACAAGTACCGCGACCTTCATCAGTCTGTTGGGCCGTATTCTTTAAAATAAATTCTCCCGAAATATTACAGACGGGCAGGGCTTCAGTCGCACCATAAGGCGTATAGGTTGTCCCATTGGTAATAAGGGGTTTAAATAAACGATGAAGCCTGACGGAGACCGGAGCGCCAAACATCACTAAATATTTTACAGACGGAAGAGTGATATCGTGACTGTTGCAATACTCTGCCACGCGCTCCCAGATAGCAGGAGAGCCGGCAAGAAATGTTGGTTTTAAATCATTAATATTTTGCACCAGCTTTTCCGGATCGCACTGACCTGGTTTTGTCGGGTCCATATCAGGGATACAACTGGTGAGTCCCATGGCTATGGTAAAAAGCGAGAAGAGAGGAAATCCCGGCATATCAATGTCATTATTGGTAAGTTTGTACATTTCCTGCAGCATCGTGGTCTGGCGATCAAAAAGGCCATGAGTGTACACCACTCCTTTAGGTGTTCCCGTTCCGCCGGAAGTAAATAAAATAGCAGCAGTGTCTTCGGCTTCCGTTTGTACGCAGCTAAAACTCTGAATTTTTTCTTTCTTCATTTTAGTGAGGCTTATCATTTTACCCCAAGTGAATTTGCCGTTGGTGACACTCATCCGGACAGATTTGAAAACATCTTTATAAAGAAATTTTAACAAATGAATTTCTTTTTCAGCGATTAAAGCAACAGGGACAGATTCCCTGATGCATTTAAGAAGATTTTTTTTGCCCATTCCCGGATCGATAAATACCGGCACAACTCCTAACTTGAACAGAGCGAAAGTCATTGCAGAGAAATCAAGACTTGGTCTGAGAAAAAGAAGGGTTCTGTCTCCTTTTTTGAGTCCCAGTTTACCCAGCTGGTAAGCGAATTTATTGGACATGATCTCCAGCTCTTTAAAACTCAAAGAGGAATAATCGTAGTCCCCGGTCAGTTTATTGAATCTTGGAAAGACAACAGCTCTTTTATCAGGAAAAATTTTAGCGTTCGCTGTAAGTCTCGAAGCAATATTCACAAATTAGTCCTTTAAAAATTTTTCGATCTCATTAATGACGGAAGATTCTTCATCCTCAATCAGGTAGTGCCCGGCTTCCGGATAAGTGACTGATCTGGCCTTAGGAAAAATTCCCATCCATCGCTTTTGAAAATTCATAGTGAAGCAGAAATCTTTTTCTCCCCAGAGAATCAAGACAGGGCAGCTGAGTGTGGGAAGTTTTTCTTCAATATTTTTCAATGTTTCATAGGTAGGATGCCTGTCATTCATAGGGATGTCTTGCACGAATTTCGCTGTTGCGATTCTTGATTCAAAATCACTATATGGCAGCGTAAAACCTTTTTTCACCAATGGGCTCAGACCTTTTTTAGTTGCCATGAAAGTGGCAGGGCCGGCAAAAGCATTAAATTGTCTGATGAACCATTCACCTGCCGGATTTCTGAGAATATTAATTCGCGCCGGAATTTCCATTGAGCGAAAAGCTGCCGTGTTCATGATAACAATTTTTTTAATTAAATGCGGAAATCTTGTCGCTAAACCCATCCCAATAGCGCCGCCCCAGTCGTGAACAACGAGTGTGATGTCTTTCAGGTTTAATTTTTCAACTAATAAACAAATATTTTCGATATGTGTTTTTAGAGTGTACTCATAATCCTGGGGCTTGCTTGAAAGTCCGCAACCCATATGATCGGGAACAACTACGCGATAATGTGAGCTGAAATGCTTGGCAAGGTTTCTATAGAAAAAAGACCACGTAGGATTCCCATGCAACATGAGAATCACTTCGCCGCTGCCTTCATCAACATAATGCAATTCATTTTTTAAATCATTCTTACCAATAGATAAAAAATGCGATTTGAAAGGGTATTCGCTTTTTAATTCATCAGGTATTGTCATCACCATTGTACTCCAAGCATAAGTGAACTTAGTCCCGAACCAATTCCTAAAAGAGCGATGTGATCACCTTTTTTAATTTGCCCCTCTTCAGCCGCCATCATAAGAGTGATGGGTAGAGCGCTGGATCCGGTATTTCCCAAGTAGGGATAAGTTTTAAAAGTTTTTTTGTGAGTTAATTCCAGAGACTCCAGGGAGAGTTTTTCATGAGCAGTTCCGACCTGATGAGTGAGAACCAAATCCGGTGTGTCGTTGGTCCATGCAAGCTCTTCTCTCATGGATTGCCAGGTTGATTTGGCGAGATTCACTCCATACTTGAGCAATTCTTCTGAGTCTGTTTCCATAATAAGCGAGTGAGTATTGCCGTCGCCTCGGCACAAATGATTGGCGCTGGAATCCGTTTCAACAGCACCACCTAAAATTTTTGGTGCATCCGGGGCCTGGTCTTTTTGAGTCAGCAAAAGTGCTGTAGCAGCTGAGCCAATAGTTAAATTGGCGATATATTTTTTAATGTTCTTCCGGTCAATGCCAGGATTGGTAAGCAGTTCATTGATGGTGCTCTCCAAAAGTGGCCCGCCATTTTCTCCGGAAACAATTAGTGCCGATTTTATCTGACCTGACTCAATCATTGAGCCCGCAACTACAATTGCATTGATCACACCCAGACAGGCATTGGAGAGATCAAAAATCATAGCATGGCGGGAGAGATTTAAATTGGCATGCACGACTGATGCAGTGGCCGGTTCCAGAAAATCCCGGCAGACAGAGGCGTGAATCAGCAGATCAATATCTTCTTTTTTAATTTTTGATTTCAAAAATAATTTCTCTGCTGCCTTGGTAGACAAATCACTCGGCCTGGTACCCAGAGGCCAGACTCTTCTTGAAATAATCCCGGTCATCAGCTCCAGGCGTCCTTCGGGCAATTTAAGTTTTTGATAGAGGGGAGCGAGACGCTTTTCTATATTGTCTGAAGTCATGATTTCATCAGATAGAGCGTAGGCGAATGATTCAATGACGACATTATTAAATTTCATAGGGAACCCGACAATATATGAAGATTGGCCATGGAAATTCCAGACAGCATAGAACCCACGATTCCTAAAAAGCCCTGATCGGTTCCGCAGATATAGAGTCCACTAATTTTTGTTGTTCCGTTTCTTGATTTATCAATAGAGCCATATACCGCCCCGCCAAAATGGCCGGTGTAGCGCTTAATGGTCGTGGGAGTGAAAATATCCCTGAATAAAACTTCATGAGTAGAATTCAGTCCGCAGTTTTTTAGAATATTCAAACTTTCGTTATAAACAATGTCCTTATGATCCTTATATCCTTCTTTAGACAAGAGCAGTTGTTCGTTCCATAAATCAAAGTTGGCAATATTTGTTACCCGCATAATGCCTTCGTCAAAATCATCGCGAATGAAATTATTGGGAAAACAGACGACAGCACTTTCTTTATCAAACAGCGTTTGTGGTTTCTGATAGAGATATTGGGGGCGATTGTTATAGAAAATAATCGTGGCATCGATGCCCAGATCGCGGGGCTTTTTATCGGTGATAATAATACTTTCAGTAAATGAAAGATTTCCCACTCGGGGATGGTTTTTTTGATCCTGATCTAAAATCCCGAATGTTTCAGGCAATCCCATTGAAGAAAGAATATTGTCACATTCAATAATTTCTCCGCCATTTATTTCTACGCCTACGACTTTGCCGTTGTCAGAAATGATACGCGTGACTTCAGATTTAAATCTTAACTCTCCACCACATTCAGAAAACTTTTTTAAAAGAAGATCGATGATGGTGCGGACTCCGCCTTCGGGACGAGAGAATCCTTCCAGAAAAATACTTTTAAACATAATGACAAACTGGGAGAAATCCATGTCATTTTCCCAGGCACTCCCGTAAATCAAAAGGGGACAGAAGATCATTTCGATTAAAGACTCGTCTTTAATAAAATTGCGAACAACTAACTTGGCCATCACAGTTTCATTATTAAGATTAACCTCATCAAATTTTTTAATATATTCAAGGAGCCCCAGGAAACCGTCGATTTCCTTTGGAAATCGGCGGTTGATATCTTCAATCAAAACTTCAATCTGGTTGGTAAATTTTAAAGTTTGTTCCGGAAACTGAATAAGCGAATAGTTCTGTGGCGAGAGCTTGAATTCTCCAAGGGGAATTCTAAGCTGTTTTAATAATTTATTGAATGGTTTTCCTCTATCATCTTGAGTGATAGTGTTGGTGAGGGCATGCAGTCCCACGTCAAATTTTCGTTTGCCCCGTGAGTAATAGGAATTGAGACCGCCGGAGATCGAATGTTTTTCCAGTATGACAACTTTCTTATCGTACATGGAAAGACGGATGCCGGCAGCAAGTCCTGACATGCCGGCCCCGATGATTACGCAATCAACTTTTGAATGATTAAGCCTGTGCATTGAATTTAGGGGCCAGGTACTCTACGCAAGATTGCATTGAAGCGAGTCTTGTATAGTCTTCCTGAGGCACTTCAATCTTATGGCGCTTTTTTAGTTCCATGACGATATCTAAAAAATCCATAGAATCAAGATCGAGCTGCTCTCTGAGAGCGACTTCATCTTTTAGATCGTTAACATCATCATCGAGAGCAATATCAGCGATGATGTCTAAAACTTTTGTTCTTACTTCTTCATTTGTAACCATAACTACTCCCTGTACTTTTGAACGATTAATGTGGAGTTTATTCCAAGCATACCGAACGAGTTGTTTAATAATATTTTTACGTCGTGTGAAACTTTCTCACCGTTGACTAAATTTCTTACGTTGCATTGAGGATCCAGATTTTCGATTTTTTTACACGGATGGATATACCCGTCTGTGAATGAGGGAATATTCCCGGCAAGCTCAAGAGCTCCGGCCGCACCCATGGCATGCCCGATAAATCCTTTGGTCGCATTGACGTGAACATTCGGGCAGTCGCCGAAAAGTTTTTTCACAGCAACGCATTCCTGTATATCTCCCTGGGTAGTACCGGTCGCGTGCATATTAACAATATCGATTTCGTTCATTTCAAGACCGGCCTTTTTAATTGCCATTTTCATACATTCAATCTGGCGCTCGGTATTGGGAAGAACAAAATCGCTGGCATCTGAGTTTGAGTGATAGCCGATTATTTCGCCATAAATTTTGGCTTTTCTTTTTTTAGCGTCCGATAAACGCTCAAGCACATAAACAGCTCCGCCTTCAGAGACGACAATACCGTTGCGGTTGATATCCATTGGTCTTGTGGCAAGGGCCGGGTCTTCGTGATGCCCTAAAGCACCTTGCGCCTTAAAGGCGGCGAATATTCCAAACGTTTCTGTCGATTCAGAAATTCCACCTGCAAAAGCAATATCGACTTCGTCCAGCAGGAGCTGCTGAACTCCCTGAATGATCCCCAGGTTTCCGGCGGCACAGGCCGCTCCGATTGTGTAGTGAGGTCCGGTGATCCCTAAATTGAGTGTTACTTCACCGGCGGGGTTATTGGCCACAGTTCGCGGGTTGTGGTGATGAGACCACAGCGATACGTCCATGTTGTGAGAGTTATAAAGGTCGTGTATTTCATTCTCAGTTTCTACGTTTCCGTGCTCGGTAATTCCCAGATAAACTCCGACGCGATTTTTATCCACGCCTTCAAAATCTAATCCCGAATCCAGCAGCGCTTCATTGGTGCAATACACAGAAATGGCGCCGGCGCGTGTTCCGCGTTTGCGCATTTTTTTTGAAAGATATTTTGTTTCATCAAATTTGCAGAGTCCTGCAGCCACTACGCCCATGTGACGAATTTCTGTGTGAGTAATTCCAGAACCATTATTGAGAAGACCTGATCTCAGTTCGCCAAGATTGTTTCCCATGGGTGAGGTGAGACCGATACCGGTTATTACAATTCTTTGTTTGTCTGTCTTCATTAAGATTCCTTTATCGAGAGGATTTAAAGTTATTTTTAAAACGCTCAGTTAAATTTTCTTTTAAACTAATAGTGATATCTGTCAGAGGTCCGGCGGTTGTCGCAATCATGTCCAGTGCTTTAGGCAAGCGCTTTACAATGGCGTCGTATTGAGCAGAGTATTGCTCATGTGCTTCGCGGGATTTGTTCTGGGCGATGGTGATGACAAAATTCATGACTGATTCAGCGATTTCACAGGTGGTGATAATCGACCGCATCCGTTTTCTTCGGGCACTGTTTTCAGGTCCGTTGGATTTATCAAGAACTCTCTGGGCCATGTGTTTAAAGTCGATGATATATTCTTCTTCACGCTTTCTAAAAACAGATGCCACAATATTGAGTGAGTCCTCGCGGGCGGTGTGAACTTTAGCTTTGGAATTTTCTCGGAGGTCACGGGTTTCAATCGCTCCAAAATGGGCGAGTGTTTTCAGAGAAAGGGAGACGGCACTTTGTGAAAGTTTCAGGGCCTCTTCGATCTCTTCTGAAGTAAGCGGTTTTTGAGCGAGCACAAGAAGTCCGAAAACGGACCCGTCGATTCTTTTAAAACCAATTCGGTTAAAAAAATTTTCGAAGTGCGGAAGCTCTTTTAAAATATCTGGTTCTACAATCACGCAGTTGCCCAAAAACTAATATTACAAAAATATAATATCTAGAATATTCGAGATTCGAGATGCATTTGTCCAGAAGAATGTTATTATTTTTCAAACTTTAAGTTCTTAAGTGAGGAGATTTTTATGGGAACAAAAAATTTATTATTGGCCGCAGCACTATCTGGTTTAGCCTTCGCAGCTCATGCTGAAGATGCTGCAAAAACAGCGGCTCCAAAAGACGCAACTTCTGTAGAAGGACAATGTCACGGCATCAATGCTTGTAAGGGCAAGTCAGCATGTCATTCTGAAAAGAATGGCTGCGCAGGGGAAAATTCCTGTAAGTCTAAGGGGTGGTTAAAGACTACTGAAAAAGCTTGCAAAGAAAAGAAAGGAACTTTTAAAAAGTCCTAACTAGCTCTCGTAATCGTCAACGATCGCCGGGTCCATAGTTGCATCCGAATCATCTATGACCGGCGCTGTGCTTCCGCTTGGTGGGACAATAATTTCATCGTCGCTTACTGGCATATCATCCTGGGCCCTAAGATTCTTAACCGGGGCAAACAAAGATGCAGCGATCAGCAAAATTAAAGAAAAATGAGTTAATTGTTTTATTTTGAGCACAAAAGCCTCCATACATGTTCCTGATATCAGTATAGCACTCCTCGAGAAGGGCTGAAACTTTAAAAATTTCACCAAAGTGTTGATTTTCTAGTGATTATTCTGAAAATTTTAGTCTAATATAGAATTGTAAGAAAAAATGGCAGTAATTTATTTAAGGGGAATACCTGTTTATGGGTGGATTCAAAGACGAATTTGATGAAGATGAAGTTGATCTTGATACCGATGGCGGCGATGAGGAATTCGAGTTTGATGATGAAGACGGGGAAGGCAAATCATCCGGTAAAAAGAGTAAATCTGAGTCCTCTGGTTTCAACCGCGACAATTATTATTTTTACAAAGATAAACTTGTTCAACTTTCAGGGACGATAAAGCCTCGCGAGCGCACAAAAGAAGGCAAGGTCATCTCCCTTGATTTTAAAACTGAAGACAAAGTTTATAGCGTAGTCATGGATGATATGGGTAAAAAGCTGACAGGTTCATGCTTCCAGGAATTTCTGGTGACAGGCCTGGTAAGCAAAGTGACTGAAAAGGAATACACAATCGCCATTAAAACTTATATTTAAACGAATCAAAATGATGAAAATTGGGTCTGCTGTCAGCGTGAGACAGGGCCCAATAACTCAAGGCCCCTGTTTTTTCTTTTATCACGGCAGTAATCCCCACACTTAAGCTATGCTCGCTATCAAAAAATCCGTCGGGAAATAAATCTTTTTTAATGACGCTAAAATGCAAAAAATGATCTTCGGAAAATAAGATATCCGTTGCCGGCGCCCGCATTTTGCTCCATTCGCTGAGAGCATCGCCTTTTTTATTAAAGTAAAAACAATTCCATTCAAAGTTGGGTGAAAAATTAAATTCAACATACTGACCCGATTCATTTTTTACAAAAAGTTCAAAACAGGTCTTTTCCCAGAGACCGGTTATTCTTTCTTTTTTAGGCGTTCCGCTTCCACAGTCAATAAGATCAAAACCCGCTCTGATGCGGTAACTGATAAAAAGTGAATCACTATTTTGGTTGAGTTCCGTTTCAATGCGAATTTTTGGAGCAGTGGCCGGATCAAAGGGGATCAGGGAAAATTTTGCCATATTAATACCTAATTAATTCACTAAAACATTTAACATTACTTTTTCTCTTCTTATTCCGAAAAATGTTCCATGAAGTGTTTGTTTCTTCTATTCATTATGTCCTTCTTTTCAGTCAAGCTCAATGCCCAGGATTTTTTTGGACCTGTCGTCGACCCTAACGAAAATTCACTGAAATCAATCAAGGAAGCAATGGATAATGCCAAAAAGGAAAATCCCAACTGGCGTTATAAGTTTGAGAAAGAAGAAGCGATTAATGCTAAATCATGCGGCCATTGCCCGGTCCATTTGCTTCTTGCCGAACAAATCAATGATGTCGTTGAGACTATGGCAAAGGATCCTAAGGCACCTGCCGAACTTCCTGTCAAAATCAATAGACTAAAATTTCTCTATTACACAGTGGCGATGAAAGAAATTAATGGAAAAAAAGACTGCAAACGCTACATGGATTATACGCCTGATTTAAAACCCACACGCTTCGATGGACAGTTTAGGCTTATGGCCGAAGATGTTTTATCCTTTAGCAAGGTGAATTCCTTCCAATATATCAACCCTGAGATGGAAGAAGTCATCTATTATTATCGCGGAGAAGGATCTGAAAAAAATATTGTGGTACAGGCCATAATGAATAAGGAAGGTGGAAAATTCCGCTACTATCGATACACGCCCACAGCTGCTGAAACAAATCCCTACAACCTTCCGGACATGAGTTCGGTGGATGCTCCGGAAAAAGCGCAGAGTACCGGGAATGAAGCCTTGTCTTCATCCACTGCTGCAGCTCCCGGAACTCCTGCCAAATCTACTGACGGGCTGGATATTAAATTCAAGGCCGATGTTAAAATGCAGAATAAAATTATTCCTAAGAACGTCTATTTTGTGGCGGCAACATTTGAGCAGGAAATTGTTGAAGGCCTGAAAGTGAAGGCGACCTCTGATACTTCTCTGAAAGGCAATTCCGCAGTCATGTTCTTAAAGGCTCCCGACGGCAGCGACCTGGGGCAAATTAATCTTGATACAAAAATCAGCGGTGAGACTAATTATAAAGTAACAGTTCCATATTCCGTCAGAGTTCTTGATGAGGCTAAAGTTTCCGGCAAAATTGAAGCGCAAAACAATGGACAGGTTGTTACAATGTCGGTGGGCGACAAGGCGATGGAGTACGTGCGATCAGAATACCGCCGAAATACGCTGACGGGTCAGAGCAGTTATTTGCTTGCCAAAGATATTCAGATCAATACATCACAGTCTCTGTCGCTTTTGGCCGGAAGCGGGGAAGATAAAATAAAATATGCATCAGTAAAACATATTCAGAATGTGAATAAAAATATCACCCTAGTGCTCGATGTGCGTGTTGACCAAAACAAAACGGCAGCCGTTTATTACCAGATGGGCGCCAAGTTTTAGTGAAGCTCCAGAAGAATAGGGCAGTGATCAGAACCTAAGATTTTAGTGTGGTGTTCTACTTTTTTAATCAGTGGCATTAGGCCTTTAGTCGCAAAAAAATAATCCAGCCTCCATCCGATATTGCGATCCCTGCAATCACCTCTGTAGGTCCACCAGGTGTATTGGCCGGCCTTCTCCGGGTTAAAATGCCGGAAGACATCAGTGAGTCCACCGGCGATCATTTCATCAACGAAGGCGCGCTCATTGGGCAAAAATCCGGTCGTTTTGGCATTGGCCTTGGGGTTGGAGAGGTCAATCTCCGTGTGGGCCGTATTGATATCCCCGGCGATGATCACTTCCTTGCCATATTTAGCTTTCAACTCGTGGGCCAGGGCGACGACTTTTCTGGAAAAATCCAATTTAAATTCCACACGCCCATGATCTGGTTGCCCGTTAGGGAAATAGCCATTTAAGAAAAAAACATTCTCAAATTCGGCCCATATTAAACGTCCTTCATTATCGTATTCGGGAACGCCTATGCCTCTATTGATGGAAATAAGTTTTTGGGCGGAATTTTTTTTTATAAAGAGAGCAGTCCCTGAATAGCCTTTTTTCAGAGCTGGATAGAGATGAATATCGTAGACATCACTCCATTCTCTCACGAGGCCTTCGACGTCTTTTTCTGTAGCCTTTATCTCCTGTAAAGCGATTACGTCCGGTAAGTTTTTCCTAAACCAGACTTCAAAGCCCTTGTTTGAGACTGAGCGTAATCCGTTGACATTCCAGCTAGTAAAAATCATTTTAGACTCACAAAGTTATTTATTTATAAGAAATTTTCTATTTATCGACTTTCTATGTTTAAGTTTTCTCTAATCAATGTTAAGGTAGTCTAAAGATTACTTCCTTAACGGATTAAAAAATCTTGAGCATACATAAAAAACAACTACAAAACGGAGACAATAATGAGAACATTTAAAAACATAGCTACTTTAGTCCGCTCGAAAAGAATTGGACACCCGAAAAATTACTCTCAATCAGATTTATCGCTTTTATTGGGTTACAAGAACGGCCAGTTCATCTCTAACGTTGAACGAGGACTTTGTAACGTACCTCTAAAAATGATGAAGAAAATTTCAGAAGTTCTGGACATCAATCCTGAAGAACTAAAAAGTGCCATCCTTAAGGACCATGAAGAAACGCTTACGAATTATTTCAATAAAGCGGCTACTTCAAAAAAGTCTCCAATGAGAGGGATGGAGAACGCTGACGTTTTATAATTCCTAGAGCAGATTTTTATATTTTAAATAATCATCAGCAGTGCCCATGCTTTCTTCTTTATCTTCAGCATAGTTTGCTAATTGCTGGCTTTCTAGGAAGTGTGGGTCTGCCCATTCTGTCGGCGGTGGAGCTTCTTCACCTGCCAATGGCAGCTCATGGTTAGTTGTATATATATTGTCCTGTTTTAAACCATTATTTCTCTTTTCAAACAACTCCCGCGCCTCTGGAGCAAGCTTGTTTTCAAATTCTCTAATATCGTTGAGCGTATTATAAAAATTTCGCTCAAGCTTATGCTTTTGCGAAGGCTCAGCTCTATAGAATAAGTCGTGATATTTTCTTCTGGCAATCAAGTGCTGATCAAGAAGATTGAGGTATTTTTCATAAATTCTCTCAATATTTAATCCCTGAGGGCCACTCTGCTGGCCTTCGGGACGCTGTTGATTCGGCCCATTTGGATTTCTAGGGCGATTGTGATGATTTCTACCGTGCCTGCGTCTTTGCCCACCGCCGCCGCCCCCTTCTTTAGGTGCCGTATTTTGCGGTTGACCCTGACCTGGACCTTGTGGTCTGCGTCTTTGATTATTATGACGACGATTGTTATTTGGATTATTTGAATTATTACGTGGCTCGTTCATAGGTAAGTCCTGTCTGCGGTTTTTACTTTTTCTAGTTTAAGTCAATTTGTACAACTATTAAAGCACTCAAAATTCATTTATGTTTATTTACCAAAAGAAGAGTTTTAGTTAGTATTAATAAGTTTCTTCCCACCTTCAAAATTTATCTGGAGTATTTATGAGCGCAAAAAATCGCGTAAAAGTTGCAGTCACCGGGGCAGCAGGCCAAATCGGTTATGCCTTATTGTTTAGAATCGCATCAGGCCAGATGTTTGGACCTGAAACTGAAGTTGAACTCCAGTTGATTGAACTTGAAGCTGCCCTACCTGCACTTAAGGGTGTTGCGATGGAGCTGGACGACTGCGCGTTCCCGCTACTTAAAAAAATTGTCTGCACCAGCGATTACGCCACAGGTTTTGGCAATGTTAACTGGGCAATACTGGTTGGATCTGTTCCAAGAAAAGAGGGAATGGAGAGAGCTGATCTTTTAAAAATCAATGGTGGAATTTTCACGACTCAAGGTAAGGCCATTGCCGCTCACGCTGCAAAAGACGCCAGAGTTTTTGTCGTTGGTAATCCATGTAACACCAACGCTCTTATCTGTATGAATGCTGCCAGCGGAATGCCGTCAGATAGATTTTTTGCAATGACTATGCTCGATGAAAACCGCGCAAAAACTCAGCTTGCTCAAAAAGCAGGCGTAGACGTTACTGCCGTAACTAATATGGCGATCTGGGGAAATCACTCTGCTACTCAATACCCCGATTTCTACACAGCTAAAATCAACGGCAAGTCTGCTTCGTCAGTGATCACCGATACTGAATGGCTGAAGACGACTTTCATTGAAACAGTTCAGAAACGGGGAGCAGCTGTCATAAAGGCGCGCGGACTCTCTTCTGCCGCTTCTGCTGCAAACGCAGTCGTCGACGGGATTCACGCTCTTACTCACGACACGAAAGCAGGTGATACATTCTCTATGTGTCTTGCTTCTCTTGGACAGTATGGCGTGGACAAGGGTCTGATTTTTTCTTTCCCATGCACAATGAAAGGCGGAGTGCTTACAGTTGTGGAAGGAATTGAAATGAACGATTTTTCGAAAGAGAAATTTAATGTCACATTGAACGAGCTTAGAAGTGAGCGCGATAGTGTGAAAGAGCTAGGACTCATTTAAATTATTAAATTAAAAAAGGCCCTAAGGGGCCTTTCTCAATATCTTTCTCGTACATACTGCCTGCTAATTTCTTTGTTAAAATTGCTTCGATAATCTCCCTCTGGAGCACGTCCGACAACATTTTCTGTTGCAACTGTGCGATCTGTACTCGCGCAGCTGACAATTGAGAAAACTGTGATCAAACAAAGAGCTACGGTGAATAGTGAACCCATTGAAACCTCCCTGTAAAACTTCCGCAAAGAACTCTTTTCTTTGCTTACTTCTTACAATTGCGAGTTCTATGCCAAATTCTGACGCACATTTCAGTGTCAGTTATTCACCGAGTGTTTTATTTCTTTGTAGTTTTGTGTTGCTCTGACAACTTAAAACAACGGGTTTGCTCTTCCATGGAGAGTGGCTTAATGGACTCTACATTTTTTTTACGGATACCTTTTGACCTGATGAGCTCATCACCTTCTCTTATCTTTTTGGTCAACTGAAGTCCTATGGTCTTGAGCCAATCAGGGAAATGGGCGTTCATTTCATCAGTAGATATTCTCTTAAAAGTTGTGTCTTCAATGCAGATAATACCGGCACTTCTAGGTTCATCGTCAAAGAAGGAAAGTTCGCCGATATATTCTCCACCTCCAAGATAGGCGACAGGAATGATCTGGCTGCCTTTTTGAACAAAGACCATGACTCTGCCTTTCTGAATAATATAGAGATCATTGTTTTCTTCTTCTGCAAGGAAAAGTATCTGATCTTTTTTTAAACTCACGAGCTCAGCATTTTCCATCTATGTCTCCTAGTCATTTACACTTAAAAGTTTTTTCAAATTTTCCATTAAATCCACCAGCATGCTCTGGTAGAAAATTGTCTGCGGGAATATGTCATCAATGAAAAGTCCTTCTTTAGAAAGAGCAGAGGCCATGTACTGATCAAAATCTACCAGCATGACCTGACGTTTTTTTGCCTCTGATTTCATAATGGCATTGTAGACGGCGTTGCCTCTCCAGGCTGTACAGTCAAACGCGCTCGCCTGCTGAAGAGCGGCTCTGGCCATCTGCAGTTCACCAAGACCCAGGCTTGCCTGGCCCAAAAGATAAAATGTGCGGGCGTTGCTATAGGTTTCACCGGCAAGCTCAAGTGCTTTGGGGTGGGCGGTCTTATAATTTCCTTCCTTGATCATTTGCTCAATTTCCTGTTGCAATTCAATCACTGTATTGCTGGTTGATTGCGAGCACACTTCCTTAGGAGGAATTTCAAGATTAAGGGGAGTCGTGATCAAGATAAGATTGCTTTTACTGTCCTTGATCAGATCGATCAGCTCGCGAAGCTCGTAATTAAATAGCTTAAAAGAAATCTCTTTTTCCTGCATTTTTAGTGGACCGGGAAGTTGATTTTGGTATTCCGCAATTTTTGGGCCCAGATCAAAATATTCCATTTTGTTATAAAACACTTTGGATAACCACGGGAAGGTAATGATGAGGGAAATAATTCGCTCGTCATCGTACGCGGCAAAATTTTTAGAGATGGCAGAGCTGTCGAGAACGCTGAAAGCTCTCTCGTAGAGCTCGGAGCTCGCTCCGTGATAAATGACAATTGAGGGAATTTTTTTAAGCGATTTTAGTTTAAAAAGAGTACGGTGCAGCCCTTCGTGCGCTCTGGACCAGTTGTAGACTTTAGGGGGGGTTTTAAAGCTTTTAGCGAGTTCGTCTACGATGGCGGGAGTGTAGGCAGAAAGGGCCGCGCCCATGCGGTCTCCGACAATCAGGATTTTAGAGGACTGGACATCCGCATGCTCGCTTTCTATGGCCTTTTGGGCCTCTGTATTAAAAGCGTAGGGAAACGGGGTGATTAAAGTTCTTTTGGCGGAAAAGCTCCAGTAGGCATAACCCCCGGCTAATGCGAGTAAAATCGTCACGGAGATGAAAAATTTTTTGATCATACTTTGATTGTATCAAAATCTTTGGTATCTAAAAGCTTAATTAGGAATTAATAAGTGGAAATGTATAAATGGCACATTGGACACCAGAACTGCTCTCGCCCGCGGGGAGCTTAGAAAAATTAAAAGTCTCTGTGCTCTACGGAGCGGACGCCGTCTATTTGGGCGGGCAGAAATTTGGTCTTCGGGCCGCTTCTGACAATTTTACTTATGAAGAGATGTGTGAAGGGGTGGAGTTTGCCCATAGCAGGAGCGCACAGGTCTATGTAGTACTCAATAGTTTTTTGCATGACAAAGATCTGGAAGAACTTCCGGAATTTCTGGGGCTTTTGTCAGAATTAAAAGTCGATGCGGTTATCGTTTCTGATCTGGGTGTCATTGAAACAATTAAAAAACATTCTAATTTGGTCGTCCATTTGTCGACGCAGGCGAGCTGTCTGAATATTGAATCAGCAAAACTCTGGCAGAAAATGGGCGCAAAGAGAATTGTGCTCGGGCGCGAAGTGACCATCCGCGAGGCCAAAAAAATTAAGCAGGCCACAGGTCTGGAGATTGAAATGTTCGTGCACGGATCTATGTGCATGTCTTTTTCGGGCAATTGTGTGATCTCCAATTATACCCAGGGCAGAGATTCAAATCGCGGAGGATGCGCGCATTCATGCCGATTTGAGTATTCCATCGATAAGTTGTCAAACAACAATAACAATGAAGATCAGAAGAAAGCTTATTTCATGAGCTCCAAAGATCTGGAAGGAATCAGACTGCTTCCAGAATTTATCGAAGCGGGAATTGATTCCTTAAAAGTTGAAGGAAGAAATAAAAGTCATCATTACGCCGGGACTATTTCAAAAGTTTATTCAGATGCCTTGCGATACTACAAACAACATGGCAATTTTTTGTCCAGTGATATGATCACCTGGGAAGAAGAACTCCGAAAAGTGAGTCATCGGGATTATACGACAGGCTCTCTGGATCATTATGCAGATGAGTCCTCCATCTATAATTCACGCGAATCAGACGATAATAAATTCGTTGTTTCAGGAATTGTTCTGGAAGCAAGTCCGGGACAGCATTTACTGGTTGATGTAAAAAGCGCCTTTAACCCGGGAGATGTTCTGGAAGTTATGCCGTTTAGAGGGGCTACTTCTAAACTCAATGTTGATTTCCTGAGTAGTTTATCGGGAGTGAATCTGGAGCGATCAAAACCAGGAAGTGTAGTGAAAATTCCTTACGCTGCAGGTGCAGAAAAATTTAATATTATCAGAATGCGGGTGAACACATTATGAAAATGAATTGTGTGACCTATATTGAGTCCTTATCAGAGATGGAAACTCTCCTGGCAAAACCGATGATTGAGAAAAATCAGCTAGAGATTATTGTCGGAACTACTGAGCTGAGTCGTTATTCAAAAACGTCTACTGACGAAATGTTGACAATTCTGGCGCTGGCGAGAAAAAATGATTTGTTAGTTACACTTGAATGGGATGCGCTTAATCAGGAAGATAAATTTCAAAATGCCTGCAGGATTATCGAGAGATTGCCGCTGCACGATTTTAGCGCTATCAGAGTGCAGGATCCCGGAGCGGTTGAATTTATCAAAACTAGATACCCGTGGCTTAAAATGCAAGTGATCTTAGAAAACGGGAATCATAATCTGGTTGGTCTCTCTAAATGGAGTGAGTATTTAGGAGAGCAGTGCGAGAGATTAATTCTTTCCAACGAGCTTTCCAGAGAAATGCTGAAGAGTTACGCAAAAATTTTAAAGACGCCGCTGGAAGTTTTGGTGCTTGGAAGAATTCTTCTGTTTTATAGTCCACGAAAACTTTTGTCTCCGCTTGAAAAAACGAGCATTGAAGAGAAAACGATAGAGGCGTTTGGAACGAGCGAGGAGAGTCCTCATTCTGGATTTCCGCTGATAGAAAATACTCACGGGACATTTATGTTCAATGTGAAGGATCTTTATCTTCTGGATCATCTTGATGAACTAAGCGAGATGGAGATTAACCATGCCCGGGTTGATTTGAGATTTGATGAGTCGTTCAACTACCTGGAAAATGTATTGAATTTGTTTTCGGGAAAGATTGCGGAGAGTGAACTCTCGATAAAGAAAAATCATCTGCGTCCTTTGATTAAAGGATTCTATAATATCAATAAGACCGATGTGCTTTTTACCAAGCTAAAAAATAAGAGAACCCAAAGAAGCGATACCAATTATATCGGCGAAATTGTCGATGTTGAACGCGATCAGCAGTTGGCACTTATGATTAAGTCGGATAGTTTTGATCGAAGTCAATTTCATGAAATTAAAATGATCACGCCGGAAGGCAAAGAAAAAATAGTGACTTTGCCTTGGGTGAAAACATCATCGGGCGAAGAAGTTCAGCATGCTTCTAAAAATGATCTGGTGCTGATTCCGTATACCAATGGCGTGACGGTGAAGACGCAGGTTTATTTAAAATAAGGATATCTATGAAAAAGACTTTTAAATTAACTGATCCCAAGATTGCACCGGCCAGACTTGTAGATGCCGTAAAGCATGAAATCAATAAATACATTACAAGAGAAAGAAAAAAGAAAGTAACAGAAGGCGCAGACTTCTGGGATTTTGATTGCAAGTTTGGCAGCAATGTCGAAGATGCGAAAGTTATTCATGTTTCGGAAATCAATAAGTCGATCGATGCAAGAGCAGCGGCGGAAGGCGAGGAGAGTTTTTATATTGAAATTCTCGCAAAACCCGGGCATCGTGTGAATAAGAAGAAATGAGAAAATTCTACTGGCAAAGTGTGTTGGAACTCCGTTGCGGCCTAAAGAGTAACTCCAAAAAATTCTGGTAACAACTTTTGCTCGAGATTCTGAACACTCGTGCCAAGTTTTGAAGCGATCTTTGCCAATACTTCTTCTTTTTTAACTTTGTTTTCTGTTGCTGCATTTAATTCCGCCAGAGTCACTCCTGTCAGTGATTGCATATCAGCTAATAATGCCATTGTGTCCTGTTCAGTAAGTTCATTGCTACGATGTGAGAGCATTTTTTCTATTTTTGTACCCAATGTAACCATTGAAAGGGAAGTTTCAATGCTCACATGTAATGCCATAGAGACTTTGGCAGCTTTAATAAGAAATTTATCATTTTCTTTTTCACGGGCCAGCAAGCTTACATCTGTTGAAATCAATTCATCTTCATACATTGTTCCACTCATTCTTCCTATGTAGCTGTCACTCCATGTACTGGTCTGGAAATCGTAAGTGTATTGCCAATCTACAATTTCAAAATCAACCCTGTGATCTGTAATCTGACCATTAGGATTAGTGGCAAGAGCTTCGGCGTTTCTGAATTCTCTCGCTACAGCTGTATCATTTGAATAATAATCATAATAAACAATGGTGCGAAGGTATGTCAGATCGACGGCCTTATAAACGTTGTTCTTATTATCCCAGATAACGATACTGTTATGCATACTCCAATTTGGTGTCATGATTGAATAAGAGCGTTCGCTATCAACAGTATATAGAGCATCCAGGAAGGCATTTATAGAAATATCAGATGAGTTATATTGTCCGTAAATTGGATTGGCCGCCGTTCCCCCTGCACTTACTGGAGTCACACCACTGCCACTATTGCTACAACTGGTTAAGATCAAAATTAAGCACGTAACATTAAAAAGCTTTTTCACAATTTTCCCCGGGACAGATTAAGACTGAATCAGGTTTATCTACTTATAAAGATGTTTTGAAAACTGACAATGAATTTTTTACAAACTGTTGATAACATAAAATACAACTTCAATTCCGCCATTTTTAAATGGGCGGGCCGAAAGGATTTTGAAGTTATGTTTGCCAGATAACCGGTAGTCCGCCGGAATAATGATTCCCAATAATTCAGGATTAAATTTCTTTTGAGACGCCACAATGACCTTTAAATAATAGGCGAGATTGATTTCACTTTTTTCTCCAACCCTAATTCCGTATGGCGGATTCATGATCACCACAGAATTTTGAATTGGATTAATCTCCTCATCAAACAGATCGGCCTGTTCAATTTTGATATTAATGTCCTTGCAGTTCTTTTTAGCAAGTTCCACAACCTCAATATTTTGATCAAACCCAACTAGGTTTTTAAAGCGTGTATTTGCACTGGAAACTAATTGAGTAAATTTACTGGTATTATCCAGGACCAGCGGAATATGCTGGAACGAAAATTCTCTTTCCGTCGTGATCTTCTTGGCATCAAGTGCTTCCAGTAAAAAAGTTCCGGAGCCGCACATGGGATCAATCAAAGTGACATTCTCTTTGTTTTCTAAATGTCTGCCTAGTTCAATTAATAAAAGCGCCGCGAGACTCTCCCGAATAGGCGCCAGGCCCGTCAGGATTTTCTCACCTCTTAAATGCAGGCGCTCGCCGGTCGTATCCAAGCTGATCGTACAGACGTCATCCACCGCGCGGAAATAAATTTTTGGCAGGAGCGCATTTTTATAATTTTGCCAATACTCCAGGTATTTTTTCTTCACAGGCTTATGCCGATAGTACTGATTCACACCATCTTGTATGGCCTTCTCAATTTTTCTTGAATCAAACAATCTTGAGTTCGTTGAAGCACTCTCGACGATGGGAGTCTGGCCGATCATCCACGGCGCCCAGTTAAACTTAGACATTTTTTGAAAAAGCTTCGGAGCGTCTCTGCACTTAAACTCACCCAACCGGATCAGAATACGAGTCGGTGTTCTAAGAATTTTATTTAAACTCAACCCTGTGATGACCGGGCATTCTATCAGCACTCCACCGGGAACCTTTTCTTTAATTTCGAAATGATCATTTGGAAAATGCAGCTTGAATTTTTCTTCGAGTTCAATAAGACCCAAATCCTCCAGATTCAGAGGATAGACAATAAAAAAAGAAGCGTTATCAGTAAGATTCATCAATCTTTTATGTAGGTGACGTGCTGCTTTGTCACGCAAATAATTTCATATCCCTTTTAATTTTTTCTAAAAATCCAGCTACTTATGGATATCCCTGACAACTTAGATTGCATGTAATATTGGTTTGAGCAAGTGTAGCTTATGTGCTACACTCAGGAGGGGCGTTGGAACTTCAATATTATCTTGATAGCAAGGGAAAATGTCCATTTAAGCTCTGGCTAAATGAAGTTGATATTGCCTTAAGAGCAAGGATTCTTGCTAGATTGGCGAGAGTCGCAACTGGCAATTTTGGCGACAGTAGGCCAGTCGGGCTTGGAGTATATGAACTAAGATTTTTTTATGGTGGGGGACTTAGAGTTTATTTCGGAATCAATCACCATGGCACTGTTGTTTTGCTAGGAGGGGTTAAAGCTTCCCAGTCACGTGATATTTATCAGGCACAAAGTTTTTGGCTGGATTATCTTGAACGGGTAAATGAATGAATTTAAATGAGAGGCGAGAAAATGAATAAAATAAAACCGTATGTATCATTTCATGATGCGGTCGTTGAGGAACTGAGAACAAATGAGGAATCACAGTTCCTTTATTTGAAAGCGAGCTTCGAAGATAATGATGATTGTCCTGAAGCTATACTTATGGCCATAAGGCATGTTGCTGAAGCAAGAGGTTTTAAATCCTTTGCAGAGAAGGCCCAATTGAATCGAGAAAATCTCTACAGGGTATTGAGCAGAGATGGAAATCCTCGATTTGATACTTTTCTAAAGATTATAGATGCGTTGGGCTTGCAAATTTCAATTAAGGCGAAGAAGACAGTTGAATTATGATTGTATGTATACTTCTACTTCCTAAATTTATACTTCGTCTGATTTTTTTCTCCAATAGATTCGAGAATATTCATTTCCACAGCTTCAACCAGATCTCTTGAGGCCGTAGCCGATGAAGTTACTCCAATAGCTTTCATGTACATTGAACGAGAAAAGAGCTTTGTTTTAAAGGTACCCTTCACTGATAAAACGCGATCTCTTCCATTGGTGAAATTCTGTTGATTAGCTTTGTATTTCTTAAGCGCTTCTAAAATGAGTTCCAGGCTAAATTCCACAAAGTAATTTGAATTTTTATTGGTTTGAGATTTAATAAGGGCCTTGTAATAGCCTTCTTGATTTTCCTTTACTAATCCTTCAATGTTTAAGAACTGAAAAATATAATTAACCTTTGTCGCTAGATAAAGCGTCTGCCAGAAACGTCCAATGCGTCCGTTACCATCTACAAAGGGATGGATACTTTCAATTTTAAGGTGGAGTAGGGCACTTGTTGTGATTTCGTCGTATTCTGGATTTTGAATGTCTTCAAAAAGATCATTGATGAGTTCAGGAACTTCCCTAAAAGGCGGAGCTATGTACTTAAGGCCCTTTTGACTTCCGACTCCGACATTTACCTTTCTGATTTTTCCCGCATTGGAATCCAAACCTTGCATTAATAACTTATGTGCGTTTAAAAAATCGCGTTTGGAAGAAGGATTAAAAGAATCTGTTGCCTCGTATAGGGCAAAAGCGTTTTTGACCTCAATTATCTCCTTTTCTTTTCCAAGTATTTTTTTACCTTTTAGAACTTCGGTAACAAGTTCCTGGGTTAAGGTATTTCCTTCAATTTGGCATGTCCCAACGATCGTTTGGATCTGATTTTTCTTTCTTAATTGAATTTCCAGGTTCTTATCAGTTGGATTGGGATTGATTGATGCCAGTTCGCGCTCAATGCTTCTGATTATATCAACGATGTACTTGCTGTAGCTAAATGAATACTTCATAGTTTAATAGTATCATAATTATAAACATGATGCTATTAAGTTATATAAATTGAGTCTACTGCTAGAGTCTTTGATGCTTTTGAAAAAACCGCTTCACTAGTTATTTCATTTTTATGGCAACGCGAGTTATTTTACAAAATAATTTGCAAATGGGTTGCGTTTTTTGTATCCTGATCCTATTTTTAGTAAATAATTTTTTAAGGAGACTCTATGAAATCGGCACTTGTGACTCTTGGTTTTTTGTTTACTGCGTGTGCAATGGCCGGCGAGCACTCACTCCATTCTCACGAACATGGGGCCTTAAAATTGGGAATGGCCGTAGAAAAAAATACTGTTGATATTGATATGGACGGGCCTGCTGAATCTTTTTTAGGTTTTGAATATGCACCAAAAACAGCTAAAGAAAAAAAGTTGTTAGCTGATCTTGAGGCTAAATGGACCAAAAATCTTGAGGCCTTTATTGCCTTTGATAAAAAACTCAATTGCAAAGTAAGCGAGGCGAGCTTTAAACAAATCATCGAAGAAAAAGAGGCCGCTGCTTCTAAAAAAGACTCTAAAGAAAGTGGTGTTCACAGCGAAATTGAGGCCACAGCAAAAGTGGTTTGTGCCGCCAATCTGGCCGGCTCCGAAGTCAGCATTTCTCTTCGGAAAATATTCACCCACATCAAGAAACTTTCAGTTGAAGTCTTAAGTGGCGAGACGAAAAGTGTAGAAATTACCAAGCCTGTTCAGGTATTTAAGCTTTAATTTTAGATATGAATTCGAGATGATGAAGAATATACATTGTCTCGAATTATTCTATAAATTCTGTCTTTTAATTGGTATTTATCCTCCATGAAAACCACAGGAATCCTGACACTTATTCCGACTCCGCTGTCGGAGAACAGCGAGCTTGAGCCCGTAGCTCACAGGCTTCTTATGAAAGCCGCGCTCGAAGAGCGCGAAAGCTCACTTTTTGTGATTGAGGATTTAAAGCCGGGTCGTCGAAGATGGCTAGGCTTTGGTCTTCCCCGCGAAGTGGTCGAAGATTTTGTTCTCTACAACGAACACACTGCTGCGACTGCTGCCCGCGAATTATTGAGTGCACTGGAATTCGGGAAAAATGTTTTTCTCATGAGCGATGGTGGACTTCCCGCCTTTTATGATCCCGGTGTTGAGCTCGTTCGTATGTGTCATCAGCATCACATCAAAGTGACATCTACTCCCTTTTGCAATTCAGTTGTTCTTGCTCTGGCACTCTCCGGATTTTCTCATAAGAAATTCTGGTTTGAAGGATTTCTTCCTTTGGATGCCCAGGAGCGCGCTGCAGTTATCAAAAAATTATTATTGCAAAAAAATTCGAGCATCCTGATGGACACGCCTTATCGCTTAAAACGAGTGCTCGAAGAAATGAATTCTTTGTGGTCCGGCAATAGTTCTGGGAAAAAGATATTTGTCGCCATGGACCTTGGTGGCGATACAGAAAGTCTAATGCTCGGAACCCCAAATGAGCTGCTTAATTCTATTCAGGAGTTTAAGCGAGAGTTTGTCTTGGTCATTTCCGAATAAAACGAGAATAATTTCAGCAGGTTACTGCTCTAAAAAGACATAAAAAAACATGACGAGCCAATTGCATCATGATAAATAAAGGATCTATGCCCAAAGTAGAATTACAAGAAACCCGAAAACTGGATCATATTCAGCTGGCAGTTGCTGCTCAGACCAATCGACTGGAAGTGGATGGCCGCTTTTATTATGAACCACTTTTTTCGGCACATCCAACCAGCGAGACAGATCTATCGCTTTCATTTTTTGGCAAAAAAATGAGCGCCCCTCTTTGGGTTTCGAGCATGACAGGTGGAGTTGGTCCCGCAAGACATATCAATCAAAACCTGGCAAGACTCTGCCGTGAATTTGGATTGGGAATGGGCCTTGGATCTTGCCGCGTTTTACTTCACGATAAAAAAAATTATTTTGAAGATTTTAATCTTCGTCCAATTATCGGTAGTGATCTTCCGCTTTTTGCCAATCTTGGAATCGCACAGATTGAACAGATGCTTGAATCAAAGATTGGTCATCAAAAATTAAATGACCTTGTTGCATGTTTGGATGCTGACGGACTCATCGTTCACATTAATCCATTGCAGGAATGGTTTCAGCCTGAAGGCGATCGCCTGAAGCGTTCGCCAATAGAAACCCTCAGTCGTTTGTGTGAAATACTAGAACATCAAATAATTGTGAAAGAAGTAGGACAGGGTATGGGACCTAAGAGTCTCGAGGCACTTTTGGAGCTTCCTGTTGCCGGGATTGAACTGGCAGCTTTCGGCGGGACAAATTTTTCCAGGCTCGAGCAAATGAGAGAGAAAAATACCAGTATGGAAGCATTAACAAAGGTTGGTCATACCGCTCCTCAGATGATCACCTGTTTAAACAGCCTTCTTAAATCTAAGCCCCAATATAAGACAAAGCAGATTATTATTTCCGGCGGAGTTGAAAATATTCTTGATGGATATTATCTGCGTGAGAACCTGAGCTTTACTTCCGTCATAGGGCAGGCGAAAAGCTTTCTCGTCCATGCCGAAGATTATGAGGATCTCAAAAAAATTACAGCAGGGCAGATTGCTGGTCTTAAAATCGCCAAGGCATATTTAGCTATCAAGGAATCATTATGATGAGTGAACAACAACCAATGTACGGTTTTTCAAAATTATCAAAATTCGAAAAAATTGATCTAATTGTAAAAAATTATTTTTCTGATTCAGATAATGCTAAATCACAGTTTAAAAAATACTGGCACTCTGATTCAACTCTACAAAAAACAATTGATGAATTCAGCGAAAATACAGTGACTAATTTTTTGTTCCCTATGGGCGTTGTTCCCAACATGTTAATCAATGGCGAACTTTTCTGTGTCCCGATGGTCATTGAAGAGAGTTCTGTCGTTGCAGCATCGGCCCGCTCAGCTAATTTCTGGCTGACACGCGGAGGCTTTCATGCAGAAGTGATCTCTACGACGAAAGTAGGGCAAGTGCATTTTATCTGGAACGGCGAGGCTTCAAAATTAAATCAGTTTTTTGATAAAATCAAACCGGAATTAATTGAGTCTACAAAAGCGCTTACATCCAATATGGAAAATCGCGGTGGAGGGATGACTTCCTTGTCACTCGTCGACAGAACTCAAGATGAGCCGGGCTATTATCAGCTCCTGGCACAGTTTGAAACTTGCGATGCGATGGGTGCAAACTTTATCAATTCAATTCTTGAAGTGCTCGGCAAAACCCTCAAAGATAAAATAATGACAGCATCTGAATTCAGCGATTCGGATCGCGAGCTTCAGATTGTTATGGCCATTCTTTCTAATTACACGCCTGACTGCAGAGTTCGTGCGTTCGTAGAATGCCCTATCGAAGATCTGAACGACCCAAATTTCGGGATGTGTGCTTCTGAGTTTGCCGAAAAATTTGCGCGCGCTATTCGAATTTCAAAAATTGATGTCACTCGTGCAGCTACCCATAATAAAGGAATTTTTAACGGGATCGATGCAGTCGTTGTTGCCACCGGGAATGATTACCGTGCAGTCGAAGCCTGTGGACATGCTTATGCTGCCAGAGACGGCCAGTACCGCGGTTTAAGTGACGTCAGTATAAAAGACGGAATGTTTCGCATGAGTCTTGAATTACCGCTTTCCATCGGGACTGTGGGGGGCCTTACTTCTCTGCATCCGCTGGCGAGATTGTCTCTTGATTTACTAGGCAGGCCAGCGGCTCCTGATCTTATGAAGATTGTTGCCTGTATAGGACTTGCCCAAAACTTTGCAGCAGTCCGATCGCTTGTGACATCCGGAATTCAGAAAGGGCATATGAAAATGCACCTGATGAATATATTGAATCATCTTGAGGCTGATGCCAATGAAAGTGCAGCAGCTAAACATTATTTTGAAAACGAAATTATTTCATTTAAAGCAGTCAGGGAATTTGTTTCTGACTTAAGGAACTATGAATAATATGAACGGAATTAATTTAACCCAGATCAATAGTGATTTGAAAAAATCATGTCCTGAAAAAAATCAGTATTTTTTTGGCCACGGAAAAATATTATTGAGCGGGGAATATTTTGTCCTCGACGGTGCTCTTTCACTGGCACTTCCGACAAAAGTCGGACAATCCCTGTCAGTAAAGTATTCCCCATCATTTTCACCAACCCTTAGCTGGAAATCTTACGATGTAAAAGGGGAGTGCTGGTTTGATTCAAAATTTGAATTTTGGCATTTTAAATGCCTCGATGAAAAACCTACTGAGGAAGCTCTCTTTCTGCAAAAAATTTTGCAACAGGTGAGAAAACAAAACTCGCATTTTCTTCGCGACGATGTAGATGTAAAAGTAGAAACTCGACTGGGATTTCCTCTTTCATGGGGACTGGGTAGCAGTTCTTCATTGATTTACAATATCGCTCAGTGGGCCTATGTTTCTCCCTTTGAGTTGCTGTTTAAAACTCACGGTGGCTCTGGATACGATATTGCCTGCGCACAATCAGACGGTCCGATTGCTTATCGAAAAATTGCCAGTGGTCCAAACTGGTCTCCGATCTATTTCCATCCGTCATTCAGAGAGAATTTATTTTTTGTCTATCTTGGCAAAAAACAGAACTCCCGCGATGCTATAAAAGACTATACTAAGAAGCGTCCATACCCGGCCACATTGATTACTAAAATGACTGAACTCACTCAGGAATTTCTGAACGCCAATACCTTGAAGCAATTTCAGGCCGCCATGATTCTGCATGAGGAACTGGTTGGATCATCGCTTGGAATGACACCGGTGAAAGAATTGCTTTTCTCTGATTTTAATGGGGCGATTAAATCTCTTGGTGCCTGGGGCGGTGATTTTGTCATGGTGGCAACGGATGAAAATCTTGCATCGGTAAAAAATTATTTTGCAGGAAAAGGTCTGGATGTCGTTTATAGCTACGACGATCTGATTTCCGGACCAGCAGTTGCTCTATCTAATGATTCGGTAAAAATGGGTTTCTCCAACCATCTTATCCACTAAAAAAGTTGGCAATGATGAAAGCGGCGTGGACATCTCCTTCTAATATCGCCCTGGTGAAATACTGGGGAAAAAGGGGCAATCAGCTTCCTCAGAATGCGTCCATCAGCTTTACACTGAAGAATGCTGTAACGGAACTTTCAATTTCTGCCCAAAAATTGGCTTCTCAAAATAAGCTATCGCTGGATTTCTGGTTTGAATCGTCTCCTAATCTAAAATTTAAAGAAAAGATTGAGAAATTTCTTATTACTCAGACAGCTCGTTTTCCCTGGCTTTTAAATCATCACCTGGAGATTCATTCCTCCAATACATTTCCTCACTCATCAGGGATCGCCTCCTCCGCTTCTTCGATGAGTGCACTTAATCTCTGTCTGCTGTCACTAGATGAGCTGTATCGCGACAAAAAATATGAACAGAAAGAATTCTTTAGTCTTGCTTCTGAACTCTCCAGGCTTGGCTCGGGCTCCGCATCCCGTTCGGTCTACGGAGGAATTGTTTCATGGGGAAATGTTTCTGAAAACTATGCCACTCCATTCTCGGATGCCCATGCCGTGTTTAATAATTATTGTGACTCAATTTTAATTGTTGATGAGGGAACGAAGTCCGTATCAAGCAGAGCGGGTCATGGACTGATGGAAAATCATCCGTTTAAGGACGAGCGCTACAAAATTGCGTCGGCCAATTTTACAAAGATCGCCCATGCCTTAAAATCTGGCAACATAGAAAGCTTCATTGAGGTCGTTGAAGAAGAGGCGCTCATGCTTCATGCCATGATGATGACCTCCAGACCATCTTATATTTTATTAAAACCACAAAGCCTTTTACTGATTGAAAAAATTCGTGCATACCGAACGGAAAAAAGTATACCTGTTTGCTTTACTATCGATGCCGGACCTAATATTCATCTACTTTACCCAAAATCTCATGAAACGCTGGTGCGCAAATGGATTGATGAAGAGCTTGCAGTAAAGTGCATTCATGATGAAATGGGAAGTGGTCCGATAAATATTGAGGCAAGAAAGTGAGTGAAGCTCAGGATACGATATTAACCAGCGAAAAAAAATTCTACTCAAAGATCATTCTCTTTGGTGAATATAGTGTTATTCAAAATTCCATGGCCCTTCTCATTCCTTATTCTCTGTTTGAAGGGCGGCTTACTTTCCGCCGCGATAATACCACCGTCATTGATCCCGAGCTCAAGGCCTTCTCACTCTATTTAAAACAGCTGGTCGAATCAGGTCAGCTTAGCTTTCAGTTTGATCAGTCTTCATTTGAATTTGATATCAGTCAGGGGCTCTATTTTGATTCAACTATTCCGCAAGGATATGGAGTAGGAAGTTCAGGCGCGCTTGTTGCTGCCATCTTTGACCGCTATGAGCAGGAAAAACATTCAAACCTTGATATCAAGAGACTAAAAAATATTTTTGCCCAGATGGAGTCTCATTTTCATGGTGCGAGTTCAGGTGTTGACCCACTGATCAGTTATCTGAATTCTCCTATTCTGATCAAGAATAAAAATGAACTTGGCTCAGTCTCCATTCCTAAATTTAAGAAAGGGGCAGGAGGTATATTTCTTCTCAATACAAAGCGCTCAAGAAAAACTGAGCCACTGGTTAACTTGTTTCTGGAGAAATCAAGAAATGAAAGCTTCTCCAATCTCTGCGAAGATGTATTAAAGCCTATTACCAATCACTGCATAGATAATTTTTTGAATGTCGACATTGATCTGTTGTTGAAGAATTTTAAACTGCTTTCGGCTTTTCAGCACGAGCATTTCTCACCGATGATACCGAAGCTTTACCGCGATCTCTGGGGAGAGGGGCTTTCAACCAATCATTATTCGCTGAAATTATGTGGGGCAGGAGGAGGCGGATTTCTCATGGGAATCACTGATGACTTCCAGAAAGTTAAACGCGTTCTCGAGGCCCACGAATTAAGACTGCTGCTAAGTTTTTAAAATGTTTTAAATTAAATCGGCATAAGACTTCACGTCACTGTCATGAACGCGTTTGATTAAATGGGAGCGGTTTAATTCGTTATGCGATTTAAGTCCCATTGCACCCAGCATTTCGCCCACAACTTTTACCGTTTCGCTATGAAAATTTGCGACGCGAGAGCGCTTGCTCGGTACATGTAATCCTTTCATTAAGGATTGGTCTTGAGTGGCGATACCGGTTGGGCACTGATTGGTATTACAGCGCAGCGCCTGTATGCAACCTAAAGATAAAAGCATCGATCGAGCAGCATAGGTCGCATCTGCTCCAAGACACAGGAGTCTTACAATATCAAAAGCGGTTGTTATTTTTCCAGTAGAAATAACCCTGATTTTTCTCTTAAGGCCTGCTTCATTTAATTTATTTACAACATAGATGAGAGCATCTTTTCCAGGTGTCCCCATGTAGTTTGTAAATTCCAACGGAGCTGCGCCTGTTCCGCCTTCCGCTCCATCGACCACAATATAGTCCGGATATAAATTCAGTTTCAACATGCTCTTAACAAGATCATCAAACTCGCGGTGATATCCCAGACACAATTTTATGCCAACGGGTTTTCCACCTGAGAGATCACGAAGTTTATTAATAAAATGCATCATCGAATCAGCGTCGTGAAAAGCAGAATGGCCCGGCGGCGAGAGAACATCTTTGCCCATTGGAACATTCCTGATTTTGGAAATTTCCAGCGATACCTTAGCCGCAGGAAGGATGCCACCATGACCGGGCTTTGCTCCTTGAGAAATTTTGAGTTCAATCATCTTTACCTGAGGCCTGCAGGCGTTCACCCGGAAAAGTTCCGGATCAAAATGTCCGTCCAGATCGCGGCAGCTAAAATAACCGGTCCCGATTTGCCAGATAATATCGCCACCTGGTTCCAGGTGATAAGGAGAAAGTCCACCTTCGCCGGTGTTGTGAGCAAAATTTCCGTCACGAGCTCCACCATTTAAAGCAAGGACGGCATTCTGAGAAAGAGATCCATAACTCATGGCCGATATATTAAAGATTGAAGCAGAATAAGGCTGTTTACAGAGATCACTACCGATGGTGATCCTGAGAGATTTAGGATCGACATGAGTCGGATAAATAGAGTGGGTCAGATATTCATATCCATCAGCATAGACATTTTGTTGAGTCCCGAAGGGTATTGTGTCTGTCTGCTTTTTCGCCCGCTGATAAACGATGGAACGTTGTTCACGGCTAAAGGGCCTTCCGTCTGTATTGGATTCGACAAAATACTGGTTGATCTCGGGACGGATTTCTTCAAACAAATAACGAAAATTTCCCAAAACTGGAAAATTTCTGCGGATAGCCTGTGTGTGCTGAAGAATATCGCGAATACCAATAACAATGAAAGGAACAGTGACCACCAGCGACCATAAGGCCGCTGGTAGAAAAAAATAAAATATGAAAGTGCTTGTGAGGATAATTGCAAAAGATATGAAAAAAACTTTTCGCATATTAATTTCTGATTTCCGACATTTTTTCTTTAAACTCAGACGGATTCATAAAATCACTCTGCTTGGTATAATCCTTCGAGTGCACGACTGCATTGAAGAGCTGCTTTTCCACATCCAGATCATCTTTACTGGCGTTTTGATTGTTGAAAAGTCCACGTTTGGCCTGAATGCGCGCAACCGGTGCCTGGGCAAAAATATTGGAAAGGATAGAACAGGCATCTTTATCGAATTCGCACCATCCGCCTAAGGCCAGAAGACTTTCTTTGCCGAATTCTACGCCTGATAAAAGAAGTGAACGAAGAACATTTTGGTTTAAATAGGTTCGTAAAAAGGAAAACATCCCGCAAGTAGGGATGAGACCTTGAGAAAGATGGTTAAAGCAGAAGACAGCGTCGCTCTTAGCGATGCGGACATCTGCGGCCAGAGCCAGTTCAAGGCCCACGCCTCGGGTGCCCTGTTTCATATCGACCACTACTGTCTGAGAAAGACAAAGGAGCGACTGAGTAATGGTGGCGATTTTAGCGAATTGTTTTTTTAATTTTTCTTCTGACAAAGTTTTTACTTCTTCAGGATCAAAACCCTGAATGAAGTCGGGACCGAAGCTGGTAATGTAAAGGCTTTGTACTTCAGTGTGAGTGGCGGCCCAGGCGAGGATGGATTCAAATTCAAAAAGTGTTTCAGACGTCAGGTAGGTTTTGCGGAATTTAATTTCAAGTGACTTGGTAGGGATGAGAAGCGTAGTTGCGATTGTGTTGTAGCTGAAAATCGGAACCCTAGTGAGTGCTTTCATAAAACCTTCCTTGGTTATCGTTACACATGTGTGGACTGTGAAGGGAAAAAATCTTTTCTTCCCCATAAACATTGTTTCAAATAATAAAAATGTATGTCAAAGGTGCATTTTGATTTTTTGCATAATTTTTAAAAAATAATTGAAATTGAAATACTTTTGATGGGTTAGTGCCTTAAGACGACAAGAGAAGTCGGAGATTGCCGGCATTCGCTTTGCAGAGTCCATAGTTGATACTGGTCTTTTAAAAGGAAAAACACATGAAATTAATTCGCAAGACACCTACAAACCTGCTTTTCGCGTCTATTCTATTCGCATTTACTGCCTGTAGCTCCGGCCCCGTTGTCCAAGATTACCCCAAGTCTGCACTGCCTACTGAGGAAATTGCAAAATTGGAAGAAGACATACATATAGCACAGCGAAGCCAGGTCGATTTACTCTCGCCGAAAAATTTCAAGGAGGCACATGACGCCTTAAGGGATGCGAAAAACAGTGCCTCTGAAGGTAAAGATCCCGAAGACACTCTTCGCTACGTGGCAGTTGGAAGATCATATCTAAGTGACGCCAATGCAACCGCAGCTGTAGCGAAAGAAAATATCACTGAAGTAGTTGATGCGAGAAGAGTCGCGATTAACGCTGAGGCTGCTTCCTTTTTTCCTAAAGAGTTTGCGAGTGCAGACAATGAATTTGCGAAAGTGACAAAAGATATTGAGAAAAATAGATTCCAGCGGGCAACTGACAGACGATCTGCCCTTCAGGAAAAATATCTGGCCCTGGAACTAAAGGCCATCAAAGAAAAAAATCTGGGTGAAAGTAGAAAAATAATTGATATGGCAAAAAAAGAAAAAGCAGAAAAATTTGCACCTAAAACTTTAGCTATAGCTGAAAAACATTATATTGAAACAGAAGCTTATATCAAAGCAAATCGTCATGATACGAAGGGAATTGCTGTCAGAGCAACTGATACGCGTGAGGCGGCAATGCATGCATTTAATATCAATCGCACCGCCAAAGGATCGAATAAAGTTTCTTCAGAAGAAATGGCGCTGGCAATTGAAAAAGAGCGCTTAAAAGTAGCCGCTCGCGAGGGCCAGTTAAAAGGTGTTAAAGGCGAGCTGGTTGAAACTGTAACAACGCTTGAGGGAACCGCCAGTGCCAATGCCGCTCTCATTGAACAACAAAGAAAATTATTGGAAGAGCGTAATATTTTAGAAGCAGAAAAAGAGTTCAATGCAAAATATGAGCTCGCCCGCAAACAGTTTTCCTCTGATGAGGCTGAAGTATATAAGCAAGGCGATGCCCTTTTGATCCGTTTGAAGGGAATGGAATTTCCCAGCGCAAAGGCTGAGATTCAACCAAGAAATGAACCGCTCCTCTTAAAAGTTCAAAAAGTAATGGAAGAATTTGGTTCAAGTACAGTTGTCGTTGAAGGACACACCGATTCGGTTGGCGCTAAAATTGTCAATGATCGACTTTCACAAAACCGGGCAGAGGCGGTGAAGAACTATCTTCAATCCAATAACGGAGCACTCTCACCGGATGAAGTTAAAATTGAAGCTGTTGGGCTTGGAGATAAGAAGCCGCTGGCAACCAATAAGACAGCCGATGGAAGAGCTCAAAATAGACGTGTGGATATAGTGATTAAACCAGATACGAGCAAACTCTAAAAATTATTTCGCGTTGGTCTTGTCGTGTTCTGTTTCAAGAAATCTTTCAGCGCGGATAGCTGCCTGACAGCCTGATCCCGCTGCAGAAATCGCCTGACGATAATACGGATCCTGCACATCTCCGCAGGCAAATACTCCCGGGACAGATGTGTCGGGGTGAGTTCCCTGAGTTTTGATGTAGCCATGGTCATCCAGGGCAAGCTGGCCTTTAAGAAATTTTGTATTGGGTTCGTGACCGATTCCCAAAAAGAAACCGTCTGTTTTTCTATCATAGGTTTCGCTTTTTTTATTATCAAAAACTTTTAGTCCATGCACACCGGAATCATCGAAAAGAATTTCTTTAACTTCCGTATTCCAAAGAACTTCGATTTTAGGGTTATTGAATGTTCTCTCCTGCATTGGCTTGCTGGCGCGAAAAGTATCCTTTCTGTGGATTAAAAAAACTTTTTCAGCAAAACGGGTAAGGAAGTTTGCTTCCTCCAGTGCTGTATCTCCGCCTCCTACGACATGAACAATTTTATTGCGGTAAAAAAATCCGTCGCATGTTGCACATGCAGAAACACCTTTTCCGATTAATTGCATTTCATTGGGAAGCCCCAGGTATTTTGCGGATGCGCCGGTAGAGATAATCAAAGTCTCTGCCAGGAATTCATTTCCATTTTCACAACTGACGTGAAATGGGCGTTTAGAAAGATCAACATTTGTCACTTTGGTAGAAAGAAATTCAGTTCCAAAACGCTTAACCTGTGCACGCATATTAGTCATTAAATCTGGTCCCAAGATTCCTTCCGGAAACCCTGGAAAGTTTTCGACGTCGGTCGTAGTGGTTAATTGTCCGCCCGGCTCGTGGCCTTCGATTACGATGGGCGAAAGGCCTGCTCTAGAAGTATAAAGCGCTGCGGTATATCCTGCAGGACCAGAACCTATTATTATAACTTGTTTTTTATTCATGTGATTAAATTACTCGGTTAATGCCTTGAAAGCTGCTTCCTCTTCTTCTTTGGCCTTTACTTTAACTTTAACTTCAATTGGACGGTCGTCTTTTTCAGGATTCATCTGGTAGTAAGCACTTACGGTGGTCAATTCACCTGGTTGATCCGCTTCCGCAGTCGTTTTAAATGTCTCACCAGTGATGGTGCATTCATATTTGTAGATTTTTTTAATCTTTTTCTTGCTCATGGTAGGCCTCTTTATACGAAAATTTTTACCCCTTAGTTATAGTTAAAAAGATGCCGTGAAGCAAGGAATTCCCTTCTGTATGCATAGCGTATTCTCATGATAAACTTAGTCTATTATGAAAATACTAAACATAGTCGCTCTCTTGTGGTCCTTCGGGGCATTTACCGGCCAGGTTTTCGCTATCGGTCTCTCGGAAGTGAGCATAC
Organism: Bacteriovorax sp.; assembly: GCA_041662705.1. GTDB lineage: Bacteria > Bdellovibrionota > Bacteriovoracia > Bacteriovoracales > Bacteriovoracaceae > Bacteriovorax. Next base: position 290,646 of record JBAZRY010000003.1, on the reverse strand, counting down.
AGGAGCTCTCCAGTTCTGAGAAAAGTATTGTTATTGACCGCGGTAGTCTGGAGAAGTTTACCGAAGGATCTTACGGTAAATTTTTTATTCAGACCGGGGATTTTAAATACCCAAAAATTTTCATGGTCGCCGAGGGAAAATTGGTCAAAGATTTTCCCAAAAAATCTTATTGGTACCTTGATAAGGTACACCTTCCCAAATTTATTGTGCCGGGAACACATCTTTTAGTGCTGACTTCGGAAGATGTTAAGGCCGGTCGCACGATTAAAATGAAACAGCGGCACGTGGTTGTTCCCGCAGATGAATTTAACTCTTCTTCCGAGTACCTTGATAAAAATAAGACGAATGTTCCTGAGAGACTTTTGCAGGATGCAAAGGATTACGAGGAATCTGCTGAACTCTACGAAACTAGAAAAGTGCCGGAAGCTGATTTATCTATCCAGTCTTATGAAGGCTGGAAAAGAAAAGCGGGCGTGCGTTTTAGTGATGCCTACAACGACGAGACCGAGGAAAAATATTTTATAGGAAACCGGGAAGTCAAAGTCGGTGACATCGAAAATGAGGAAGATAAAAAACTGCTCGATTCAATAGCTGATGGTTATGTTGAAAAAATCAATTCACAAAAATACGGGCTGGAAAACGGACTTTATAGAAAGCAGAAGAAAGTCCCTGGGTTTCGGGACTTAAATGCAGATATCACTGTGACTTCAGCCTACGATGAGGCCCGTGAAGACAAGAAGGCAGCCGAAATAATCAACCCAAGAGCGGTTGCAAAGATAAAACGCGATGGTGTTGCCTGGTCTGAAGATATGGACGATGAGGCGCTGAGACGATATTTCATTCAGACTGGAATGGAGCAAGAGAGCAGGCGACGTGATCTTGCTCTCAATGAACTTGACGGCAATGAAATCATGTTTAATTACTCCGGTTCGATGACTGATCACTCGAGTTCAGTTGATGAACAATACCGCAACCTGGGATTTGTCCTTGGCTTCGGTTACGACTGGCATCTCTCCAGAGCTTCAACAGAATTAAAAAACTGGTCGATTCAGGCAGTGGTTGATTTCGGAACCACCGACTACGATGTCGGCGGACAAAATGCCAGAGGTCAGGAATTTTTTTACGGCGCTTACATAAACTATTACCTGGTTAATAATCCCCTGACCCTTAATTCCTTTATCTGGCTAGCAGGCGTAGGCCTAAAATCCGGCTCGGTAAAAATGCAGTCAGTGGAATTTGCTAATGAGTATTCTTATCAGGCATTAACATTGCCTGCTTTGCAGTTGATGACAAAATATAGATTCAGAAGCGGAGACCTTACGGAAGAAACGGTTAATGTAGGGGCAAGTTTTAATGCCGGAATCCAGATTGATTCGAAACGCCTGTCGGTGATTGAGCCCGCAGCTGACAATATTAATGGCAAAATTTCCGTGACCGACATAAAATATATGTTAGGAATGAGTGTTTATTTTTAGGGGATCTGAATGAAAATTCTTTTAATGCTGATAACCTTGATGGCAGCGACAAACATTTTTGCTCTGGAGATGGACGAAAAATTAACTCTGCGCTTTTTAAAAGTTTCGAATTCTAAAAAAACAATTCTCATTAACCGCGGATCTGAAGACGGGCTGGTGGTCGGTGACCACGCCAAATTTTTTATCACTTCCGGAGTCATTGCGCGGGGGCTTGTAGAGAAAGTTTCCCCTTCGAGGTCCATCTGGTCACTCTACAGAGTTGTCGATCCGGCGGAAGTTGTCGATGGTAAAGTTCTCAATTTAAAAATTGCAAGTCCGGTGAAAATCACAGACGACCCGAGCAAAAGTTTAAAGGAAGAAGAAATTCCTACGGACGCGGGAGCAGCTGCTGGTGAGGCAGACGCGGGAGCGGCTACGCCAAAAGTAAATGCTGATGAACAAAAAGAACTGGAAGGAATGGGCCTTGAAGATGTAGATGTTCCTGCCAAAAAAGAGCCTAAAGCTAAAAAAAATGTGCCGGCCGCTAATGAAGTAAGTGTTAGTGAAGATCTTCATCACTATGGAGAAGATACGTCTAAAAACTGGGAAGCCTGGGGTACGTTATACGTTAATGCACTTACAGGAACGGTTGAAGATTCAACGGCTGCTCAGAGTTCAACCGCATCGACATCTTCATCTGTTGATTTTTCAGGCGGTCTTGAGCGCTATTTTTTAACATCCGATGGATTTCTGAAAAATACTTCAGTCATTGCTTTTATACATAAAAGAACATTGGAAACCGGTGATGACGTAAAAATTTCATCGGACTGGTTTGAATACGGTGGTGGAGTTAATTATCATTTCTATAATTCTGCAGCTGCAACCAATAAGTTAATCGGTTATGGCGGAGTCACTTTTGGGGCCGGTAGTGCAACCGTCACTGAGACAGTGACCACTAACGGAGTTGCCACAGAAACTCCTGTGGAGGGATCAAATACTTTTTATTCATTGGGGATGGGGGCAAAATATGTCCTTAGCAATGGCTTTGGTGTAAGAGCGCTTTTTGATTATTATCATTCCAGCGAAACGTACGACTACGGCAACAGCGTCACAGTCACAAAGACGCTCTCCGGTCCGCGTGTTCTTTTTGGCCTCTCATATCGCTTTTAAAAAATAAATAACGGGGACTTTCATGACACTTATAAAAATCATTTTCACACTATGTTTATTAGGACTAACTGCAACTTCCCTTTTTGCAGATGAGGTTTCTAAAAAGGCCTGCCAACAAGTCCTTCCGGTTTTTGGGGATCAGAATATTGATATCATCAATAACGGTTTTAAAAGAGATTATCCAGTTACTGAAAAGGGGGGCAAGCGCTTTTTCGAAATTTTGAAAGTTGTGGAGAATGCTGTTTCCAGCAATACGCAGGCAAGATGCAATAGTGGTGCTTATCCTGTTATGGATCTGGGCAATTGCTATGCAACTTGTAAGGCCGAAGTGACAAAAGAGATTACAGGAACCTTTGCCTGGAATGTGCAGAATAGAAGTGACAATATTAATAGCTGTTATTCGGCCTGTACCGGAGCCTACGTCGCTCAAAATGCTATTACAAAAACATTACGTAAGGCTGAAGCAGAGGCCGCTCAATGTAATCCTTCAGTGAATGTACTAGATTCCAGTAAATCAAAGCAGATTGAAGGAATTATGAATAATACCGGGTCAACAGACGCAGCGACAGGGAAGACAAAATAATTTAGCTGTCTTTTTTCATATGTTAGTATTAAACGGCAGGGTGGGGATTCATTGCAAGCAGGTGTAAAAAATCTTCAATTATTTAAAGCTTTTGATATCCTCTTCTGAGATCACCAGATATTTCTTCAGCACATCCAGATGACCAAGAAAATATTGATTGAAATCGACGCCATCGGCACGAAGGTCCCAGATTTTTCGGCCTGGGATTGAAAGTCTTCTGACAACTAAATCTTGAAATGTTTTGGGTGCTTCCGTCTCACAGATACGAATTAATTCTTCGCGTGTCGGAACATGCCATTCAAAGGGAATGATCACTGATTTCTGTCGCAAATATTGAATGGAATAATTTTCGTTATAGCCACGTCCATGCTTGTGACAAATTTCTCTGGTAATATCCTGACCCATAACTCTAAACGTAGTGTATTTTCCACCGGCAATGACATAGGTATCGCTCATAGGTTGAAAAATTTTATGCTCTCTTGAAGTCTTTCCTCGATCTGCCCCGCCTTCTTCTTGTACTAAAGGTCTGATTCCGGAAAAAGTAGAGAGGATATGATTGCGATTGAGGGATAGTTTCGGGAAATATTCATTAAGTGCTTTGAGCAGATAGTCGATTTCCGAATCATTCACAACCACATCAAAATAATCCCCGTTAAAAGGAACCTCGGTCGTGCCAACTAAAATCTCTTCATCATGAGGTATAACGAAAATGACCCGGTCGTCTTTTGTGGTCATAACGATGGGATGCTTGAGCGGAAGATCTTTTGCCGAAATCCAGAGATGAGATCCTTTACTCGGAAGCAAAACATTCTGCCAGTTGTACATAGGAATCTTTGCCAGAAAGCGATCGGTAAAAGGCCCTAATGCAAAGACTACTTGATCACAAGTCACAGTGAACTCTTTTTGGGTAAGACTGTTTTTACAATGAATAATATTTTTTCCGTGAACTTTAGTCACAGTAGTCACTTCAGTATACGTCATGGCCTGTGCGCATTTTTCTTGAAGAGCATCGAAGATCACTTCCAGAGTAATTTTGGCATCGTCCATAATCCCGTCATAATAAACGCCTGCCCCGGAAAGGCCTTCACTTCTTAAATCAGGAATTTCTGCCAATACTTTTCTGCGCCCTCTGATTTTATGGGGAGAGTTTTCAAAACTGGAAAGAAAATCATAAAGAAACATCCCCAGCCTGATCATCCAGAGAGGCCTCTTGGCATCTTTAAAAACCGGAAGATAAAAAGGGACTTCATGGGCGAGGTGAGGCATTAATTTTAGCCAGAGATTTTTTTCGTGAAGGGCCTCAAACACCAGCGCAAAATCCATATTCTCCAGATAACGGATTCCTCCGTGGAGCATCTTTGAGCTACTGCCGCTTGTCTGCGAAGAAAAATCTTTTTTATCAATTAACAGGGTATTGACTCCATGAAGAGCGAGATCTCGGAAAATTCCCGCGCCTACAATTCCTCCACCGATAACAACTGCTTGATAGTGAGCTGGTTTCATTATATCTCAGCCGTTACCACCGCCAGAGTGGCGCTGCATGTGAGTTGAAAACAGCTGCTCCCAAGATTAGATTTTTCAAAGGGAAGAGACGTCAGCTGGTAATTTAATCCCAGAAGAGCATTTGCTTTTTCTTTCATCGCTTTTACTTTCAGCTGATCGCAAAGATCTGTGAAGAGATAATCAAATGAACTTTGATAGTCCTTGAAGGCCCGAGCACTTGTGACGGATTCATCTGTTTCATAATCCTGGAGCTCTGAATTCATCCGTGCCGTTTTTTGCACGAATTTCAAACGCTCAAGTTCCGCTTCGTCGATGATGGCAAAACTGGTCTGCACTCCGATATATTTCTTCACGTTGTGACCGGCAAGTGTAGCAGTCGTCGTTACAATGATATCTTTAATAGGTGTGTCTTCTTCATCCTTTCTAAAACTCTCCGTAATATTCTGTTTTAGACTGTCCCTTCTCATCAATCCTCTCGGATTCGACTCTCCGGACTTCGAAGGGTGAACTTCATCCGAGAGACCAACTTCAATATCGCAGTCATATCGGCGAATTTTATGGGCCAGAACAATGGCACTGTATTCACTGATCTGGGGAATGAGCAATGATCCCATTTGCAGTGCTTTTTCCGTTTCCTGCTGATTTTGATCCGTCACCAGTCCGAATTCTCGGAGGAGAGTAATGATATCTTCAGCGTCGTTTTCATATTTTAAATTGCGGACAATAATGGAAAACGGAGGATTGCCTCCACCCTGGATCTGTCCGTAAGAAAAATTCTGGGCAAAGTTTTTAACCTCTTCGAATTTTTCCTGAATGTTGTGGGGAACTGAAAATCTTTGTTCTTGTATTTCTTCCTGAACTTCTTCTTGAACTTCTTCTTGAACTTCTTCTTGTGAAGAAAAAGCGAAATCTGCATTTTCTTCTGCGATTTCTTCCGCCATATCAACTGCATCAGTTTCAGTTTCTTCCTGCGGCTCTTCACTTAGAGCAAAGGGCTGGTCATCAAGGGCCTCTATCTGACTGGTCGTATCTGAATCAAAGGACATCTCTTCACTAGATTCTCCAAATCCAATGGATTCCCCTGACTCTTCCGGATCACCGAAATTCATCTCAGAGACGGTCGATTCAGGTTCTTCAGTAGACCCAGAAAAATCTGGAGCAGTCTCAAGACTTTCCGGCAACTCCGGAGGAAGTTCGTTTTCCGGAACATCGTCGAGTTGATCAACATTTAACCCCGTGGTCACATCTGTGGAAGTATTATCGAGAGTCTCAGTATTGAAACTACCAAACTTACTTTCAGTCTCTTCATCTTCCTGATGTAAAAACTCAGAAAGGTCTTCGATCCTGGTTAAATCTTTTCGATCATCATCGTCATTTCCATTGGTCATTAAGCGTCCACTCCGTGACATTGTTTATATTTCTTTCCTGAACCACAAGGGCAGGCATCATTGCGGCCGACTTTAGCTGATCCGCGTTTAATGGCGGATTGAATTGCCTTTGCTTCGTCTTTTCTCGTTTCCTCTTCAAGCAATCTCTTGTGGGCTTCCAGCTGAGCTTCAAGTTCTTCCTGGTGCCTTTTTTGAAGTTCTTCTATTTCTTCTTTGGTATACAGTCTTACTGTAAACAAATTAGTGACAATAGATTTCTTAACTGAATCTTTCATGACCCCAAAAAGATTGAACGATTCTTTTTTGTATTCAGTAAGAGGATCTTTCTGGGCGTAGGCGCGAAGATTGATACCTTCTTTAATATGGTCCATTTGCAGCAAGTGATCTTTCCAGTGCTGGTCAAACGCAGAAAGAAGTATTTCGCGAAGGGCGTATTTTACCTGCTCGGGTTCGTAAGCTGCAAATTTTTTCTCAAGAATTTTTTTGGCCACTTCCGCAAAATAATTTTCAACATCGCCATCATATGACTTGATACATTCCTGCAGTGCCATTTCTGTATCAGTGTTGAATGCATGTTTAAATCCCGTAGTCATTTCCGACCAGTTCCAGGATTCAAGAGGAACTTTTTTGTCCGGACGATAGGCATTTAAAAAATCTACTGAGACGTCTTCAATCATTTCCTGAACAAATCCATGATTGTCAGCATCGTTTAAAATATCGCGGCGGATTTTATAAATGATACGTCTTTGTTCGTTCATGACGTTGTCGTACTCAAGCAGATGTTTTCTAATGTCAAAGTTATGGGCCTCAACTTTTTTCTGTGCTTTAGCGATGGCATTTGAAATCATTTTGTGTTCAATGGGCTCATCATCTTTCATGCCCAGAGTATTCATCAGTCCCGAAATTTTATCTGAACCAAAAATTCTCATCAGGTCATCTTCCAGCGAAAGGAAGAATTTTGAGTTACCCGGGTCCCCCTGACGTCCTGATCGCCCGCGAAGCTGGTTGTCGATGCGGCGTGATTCATGCCGCTCAGTTCCCAGAATATAAAGTCCACCTGCCGCTTTGGTTTCTTCTGTCAGCTTGATGTCCGTTCCACGACCTGCCATGTTGGTGGCAATTGTGACAGCGCCTTTTTGACCGGCATTTTTTATAATTTCTGCTTCACGCTCATGTTGTTTTGCATTCAATACTTCGTGAGTAATGCCAGCTTTTTTTAATTCAATCGATAGGAGTTCAGATGTTTCGATGGCGATAGTACCCACTAAAACGGGCTGCCCTTTAGCATGAAGTTTTTGAATAAGTTCAACCACTGCTTTATATTTAGCCACACGATTTTTATAGATAATATCCGGTTCATCGATACGACACATTGGAAGGTTGGTAGGAATAACCACAACGTCCAGGTTGTAGATCTTCATAAATTCTTCCGCTTCGGTGTCTGCGGTTCCGGTCATACCGGAGAGTTTTTTATAAAGCTTGAAATAATTCTGGAAGGTAATGGAAGCAAGAGTCTGATTTTCAGATTTAATCTGGACTCCTTCCTTTGCCTCAACCGACTGATGAAGTCCGTCTGACCAGCGCGAACCTTCTTTTAATCTTCCGGTGAATTCATCGACGATAATAATATGTCCGTCGCGGTTTACATAATCCACATCAATTTTAAAAAGAGCATGGGCCTTCAGCGATTGGTTTAAATGGTGAAGGAGATTCGAGTGCTCAATATTGAAAAGGTTGTCAATCCTGGTGAGTTCCTGAACTCTGATGATTCCATCGTCAGTGAACATTGCCGTACGGGCTTTTTCGTCGATGGTGTAGTGAACATCTTTTTGCAGCTTTGGAATAATATCGTTGGCCACGTAATAAAGGGATGGATCACCTTCAGATGGTCCGGAAATGAGGAGCGGTGTTCTGGCCTCATCAATTAAAATGGAGTCGACTTCATCCACGATACAAAAATGATGTTCGCGCTGAACATATTCTTCCAGCGAAAATTTCATATTGTCGCGAAGATAGTCAAAAGCGAATTCGTTATTGGTTCCGTAAGTAATGTCGCAATTATAAGCGATTTGTCTTTCTTCATCAGAAATTTGAGTAAGAATGACCCCGACTGAAAGGCCGAGCCAGTTGTAGAGGACACCCATTTCGGTAGCATCACGTTTAGCCAGGTAATCGTTGACCGTGACGACGTGAGCGCCTTTGCCTTCAAGTGCGATAAGATAAAGCGGAAGAGTTGCCGTAAGTGTTTTACCTTCACCTGTTTTCATTTCAGAAATTGATCCGTTGTAAAGAGCTACACCACCCATTAGCTGGACGTCGAAGTGTCTCATCCCCATCACGCGTCTCGAAGCTTCTCTGATAGTAGCGAATGCTTCAGGCAGCAGCTCTATTAAAGGCGTGCCGCTTGCCAGTTTTGCTTTCAGCATCGGCGTTTGCGCTTGCAATTCCTGATCAGACATTTTCTGCATTTTTGGCTCAAGTGCATTTATCTGATCCACATATGGGCGTAGTTTTTTTAAATCGCGGTCGTACTTTGTACCAAAAATAAATTGTAATGGATTCATTCCCTATAGCTCCTAGATATCTATTATCTTCTTATCTTTTTAATTTAAATTTTTAATTCAAAACGTAGTAGAGCGGGTCAACGGGGGTGCCGTTGACACGAACCTCGTAGTGGACATGGGGTCCTGTCGAATAACCGGTGTTTCCGACTGTTGCAATTTTATCGCCGCGTGCGACTCGCTGGCCTTTTTTTACCGCAAGAGTTGAAGCATGACCAAAAATAGTTTCCACTCCATAACCATGATCAATCTGTACAAAATTTCCAAACCCGGGCTTCGGTCCTGAAAAAGTAACGATTCCGTCAGCTGGGGCCACTATTGGAGTTCCGGTAGAGGCGCCGATATCCAGACCTTCATGCATTTTTATTCTGCCGGCATAAGGACTCATGCGCGGGCCGTAATTTGACGTGAGATGGCCGTTGGCCGGCATCAGAGTAGGAGTGGATCGAAGAAAAGATTCCTTGTCCAGAAGATGCTGATCGAGTTCGTGAACATTCACTTCAACTTCTTTTAAAAAAGAGGTGACAACGTCGTATTTAAAATCAAATTCTGCATACAATGGGGCCATTGATAAACTCTGGCGAGTGAGAAATGACCATTCTTTAGTGTAGCTATAACCTGCACCGAGACTGAATGAGCTGGCGATTTTATCTTCATATATTTTTTTTGCGTCCAGGTATTTTTTTTCTTCTTCAAACTGGACTAATTTTTCCATCGCCTTCTTAGGTTGTGCCTTAAAAACTTTTATCATGGATCCGGGAGAATAATCGCGGTCAGGCTCGGGCAGAGCACCTACCTGGGATTTTGAAGTGGACATGATATCAGAACTAATCCCGGAATCTACAGTCGTTGCCTTGATAGTTTCAAGACCGGTAATGGCCCGTAACTTCCTTTCAAAAACGTTGATGCGCTCGAGATCTTCTGTAATGGAATTGAGCTTCATCTGAAAAAGTTGAACTTGCTCCTTGAGCTGTCTGTTTTCTGCGAGTAAATGTTTATTTTCATATACCTGGCTTAAAACATTCCAGTAGTCATAAGTTAAAATTCCTAGAAGTATAACAAAAGTCACGAACAAAAAAATTAAGCTCTTAAATAATATGCGAGGAATCTTTAACGATCTGACTTCTTTATTTTTTTCCGGAATGATCATTAATGTATAATAGCGATCCAAAGAATTCTCCTGAAAAATATAATTCAAAAAATACAAGCTTTTGCCTAGCTAAATTGTAGTTTTTAAGGGGAGGCATGGCAATACTTTATTGAGCGATGACAAGAATTGCCGTGATGTTGTCCTGACCGCCATTATCGTTAGCCTGGTCAATCAAAGCCTGTATGACAAGATCGGCCGATTTTTGATTTGCCTGTGCCGGGTCGGGGATGTTCTTGTTGATCAGATAGAGTATGTCTTCATCGCTTACTTTGCCATGGAGACCATCGGAGCAGATGAGAAATATATCGTTCTTGTTCACCTTGTAAACAAACACATCGACTTCCACGTCGTCTTCAAATCCAACAGTGCGCACTAAAACGTTTTTCTGGGGATCCAATGCCGCCTGTTCGCGGTCATAGACTCCGTAGTTTAATTTTTCTTGAACTAAAGAATGGTCTCTGGTGAGCTGGTAGATTTTTTTTTGATTGACTAAATAGGCCCTAGAGTCTCCGACGTTTCCGACATAAATATTCTGCCCTTTGAAAAAAAAGCTGACGATAGTGGTGCCCATACCGACTAATTCGGGATGAGTTTCACCAAAATGTTTAATGGATCTATTGGATTCTTTGATGGAGCCTGTCAATAACAGCACAGGTTCCATGTTGAGATTGTGTTCCACATAGTCGGGCAAAACTTTTACTGCCATCTGCGAAGCGATATCCCCGCCGTTGTGGCCACCCATACCGTCGGCGACAACAAAAAGTTTTCTGTCCACCCCAACATGGTAGGAGTCCTGGTTGGTTTTTCTTTTACGTCCGATGTCGGTATTGCCTGAGGCAATCAGTCCCATATGCTTGTCCTAACATGATTTTTCAAAAAGGTATTTTTCTATTCTCGAAGCCTCATGGATTTTTGTCAACTAAGACTTTTAATTGAATAATTTTGGAGTTTATTGCTCGGGTTTATAATTTTAGGAAATTACTTTTTTCTATGTCATAATTAGATTGGATAAGACAATAAAAAATTGCTAGGGGGAACTCATGTCGAAATTAGATATTAATAAATTCATGGATGAGAATTATAAAATTTCAGATTTTTCTCATCTTCATTGGACAGGAACATTTCAGGAATACCTTGATTTAGTTACTGAAAATCCGCGGATAACCAGAAATGCATTTCAACGTGTTCATGACATGATCATGACCTACGGTACGACTAATTATACTGAATATAAAAAAGAAGTTGTTCGCTATCACTTCTTTGATGATCCTATCGCCAACGGAAAAGATGCAGTTTTTGGAATTGATGTCCACTTGATGAAGCTTGTAAACTTTTTTAAATCAGCCGCTGCAGGATACGGAACTGAAAAACGTGTCCTACTTTTACACGGACCGGTTGGTTCTGCAAAATCATCAATCTCGCGAATGATTAAAAAAGGATTGGAGCATTACTCTAAAACAGATCAAGGTGCACTTTATACTTTTGAATGGTTTGATGAACATGAATCAGACATTCTTGGCGGACAGAAATTATTCCCGTCACCCATGCATGAAGAGCCGCTTAAGTTATTGCCGGTCGACGTGAGAAAGGCTTTCCTTGAAGAAGTTAATAAAGGCAAAAAAGACGGCTACAAAGTAAATATAAAAGCTGAAGTATGTCCCGCCGATCGCTATATTCTCGGTGCTTATTTAAAAAAATATAACGGTGACTGGAAAAAAGTTTTAGGGCACATAAGAGTCAAGAGACTGCTGCTGTCTGAAAAAGACCGTATCGGGATCGGCACGTTCCAGCCAAAAGATGAAAAAAACCAGGACTCGACTGAGTTAACAGGCGATATCAATTATAGAAAAATTGCTCAGTATGGATCGGACTCTGATCCACGCGCATTCAACTTCGACGGCGAATTCAACATCGCCAACCGCGGTATTGTGGAATTTATCGAGATGTTAAAACTCGACGTGGCATTCTTGTACGATTTATTAGGGGCCTCACAAGAGCAATCAATTAAACCAAAAAAATTCGCTCAGACTGATATTGATGAAGTTATTCTAGGCCATACCAATGAGCCGGAATTCAGAAAACTTCAATCAAACGAGTTCATGGAAGCTCTTCGCGACAGAACAGTGAAGATCGACGTTCCGTATATTACCCGTTTGGATCAGGAAGTAAAAATCTATCAGAAGGATTTTAACGCTGAAAGAATTCCGCATGTTCATATTGCTCCTCATACGATTGAAATGGCGGCGACGTGGTCAATTCTTACAAGACTTGAAGAGCCGAAGAAATCAGATTTGACTAAACTTCAAAAATTAAAACTCTATAACGGAAAAACTCTTCCGGGTTACAATGAAGACAATGTTAAGGAGCTTAGAAAAGAAGCTATCCGCGAAGGTCTGGAAGGAATTTCTCCCCGTTATATTCAGGATAAACTTTCAAACTCGCTGGTAAAAAATGGTCACGTAGGGTGTTTAAATCCATTCATGGTTTTCAATGAACTTGAATCGGGCCTGAAGCACCACGGTCTTATTAATTCACCGGAGCAGCTGGATCATTATAAAGAAATGCTGGCAATTGCCAGACAAGAGTATGAAGATATCGTCAAAAACGACGTACAAAAAGCCATCTCTGTGGATGAATCGGCCATACAGACTCTTTGCGCGAATTACATTGACAACGTCAAGGCGTACACGCAGAAAGAAAAAATCAGAAATAAATATTCCAATAAACTGGAAGATGCTGATGAGCGCTTCATGAGAAGTATCGAAGAAAAAATCGATATTCCTGAGTCGAGAAAAGACGATTTCAGAAGAGAAATCATGAACTACATCGGAGCTCTTGCGATTGAAGGAAAAGTTTTTGATTATAAAATGAATGAAAGACTTCACCGTGCTCTTGAGTTGAAACTTTTTGAAGACCAGAAGGATTCAATTAAGTTAACAACCATTATTTCTAAGGTTGTCGATAAAGAAACTCAGGAAAAAATCGATGTTGTTAAGTCTCGCTTAATTAAAAATCATGGATACTGTGAAATTTGTGCAACAGATGCACTTAATTTTGTAGCCTCTATTTTTGCTAAAGGCGATTCTGCTAAATCTTAGGTAAATCATAGGATAGAGAATGGATCATCCAATTAAAAGAGACCACGCTCGTTTTAGAAAGATCGTTAAAGGTCGCATTCGAGATAATCTTCGCAAATACGTTTCAAAAGGTGAAATGCCGTCTCCCAAAGGAGACGGCACCTTTAAAATACCGATGCCCTCAATTGATACTCCTCGATTTAAATTCGGCGACAGAAATCAAGGCGGCATGGGGCAAGGTGAGGGGGAGGCCGGTGATCCGGTTGACGGACAAGAGGGTGAAGGTCCCGGATCCGGAAAAGAAGTCGGTAACTCTGCCGGGAATAAAGAACTTGAAGTTGATCTGACGCTAGAGGAACTGGCGAGCATTTTGGGTGAAGAGCTTGCTCTACCGCGCATTGAACCTAAAGGCAAAAAGGCCATGCCTTCAGTGACAAACAAGTACACGTCCATTGGAATGACAGGTCCTAATTCATTAAAGCATTTTAAAAGAACTTATAGAGAAGCGATGAAAAGACAAATCGCTTCGGGAACTTACGATTTTTTGGACCCGAGAGTTATTCCGGTTAAAAGAGATTTTCGCTATCGTGCCAGTGATGCCAAAGTAGAATTTGAAAATTCTGCTGTGGTTATCTATATGATGGACGTTTCCGGATCAATGGGCGATGAGCAAAAAGAAATTGTCCGGACAGAAAGTTTCTGGATCAATCTCTGGCTTAAGAGCCAGTACAAAGATATCGAAGTCCGCTACATCATTCACGATGCAACTGCGAAAGAAGTAGACGAAGAAACTTTTTTTAAGACACGCGAGTCGGGTGGAACGCTTATTTCAAGCGCTTTGAAGCTCTGTCGTGAAATCATTCAGACTGATTATGATCCTAATGAATGGAATATTTATCCCTTTCATTTTTCTGACGGGGACAACTGGTCGGCGGACGATACAAAATTATGTCTCGAGATACTGGATCAGGACCTGCTTCCGGCTTCCAATGTTTTTTGTTACGGACAAGTTGAATCGCGCTACGGTTCAGGGCAGTTTTATAAAGATTTGGTTTCCAGATACGGAGAGGATGATGAAAAGGTTATACTTTCTAAAATCAAAAACAAAGATGCAATCCTTGATTCAATTAAAGACTTTTTAGGAAAAGGAAAATAGGAATGGGCGACAGAACAAGACCACTCGAAGGCGAGCTGCTTCGCATACGAGATGAAATTCATGGCTACGCACTGGAATTCGGCCTTGATTTTCATCCGGTACGATTTGAAGTCTGCGATTACGATACAATTAATATTCTGGCAGCCCAAGGCGGGTTTCCCAATCGATATCCCCACTGGCGCTTCGGAATGGATTATGATCAACTATCTAAAGGCTATGCCTACGGTCTGCAGAAAATATATGAAATGGTTATCAATACCAATCCTTGCTACGCTTATCTGCTTAATGCCAATCATATGGTTGATCAGAAAATTGTTATGGCCCACGTTTACGGGCATGCTGATTTTTTTAAAAACAATGCATGGTTTTCGACGACTGACAGAAATATGATGGCCGTAATGGCCAATCATGGAACTAAAATCCGCCGCTATATGGAACGTTATGGACAGAATAAAGTCGAAGAATTTATCGACCGCGTTCTCTCAATTGAAAATCTTATCGACGTCGGTGTTCTTTTTGAAACCCAGGAGTTAAAGCGACTACGCGACGAGAGAATGAAAAAGGCCGGTGAAGACATTGCCAATGAGGCAGATGAGCGCTCGACGGCATTGAAGTCTTTTATGCGTGCGAAAGAAAAAACAGGAAAAACGGCACCTGTGCCGGAACAGGCCGACCTCCGTGACAAAAAAATAGATTCACCCCGAGACGTCATGTTCTACCTTCTCGAAAATGCTCCACTCGAAGAATGGGAATCAGATATACTTGGTATTCTTCGCGATGAAGCTTATTATTTTCTTCCCCAAAGATTAACTAAAATTATGAATGAGGGCTGGGCCAGTTACTGGCACTCTCACATTATGACCAACAGAGCGCTTAAGGCTTCCGAGATCATAGATTACGCCGACCACCACGCCGGTGTTATGTCCATGAGCAAGCAGAATATCAACCCTTACAAAATAGGGATTGAACTCTACAGAGACATTGAATATCGCTGGAACACGGGGCGTTTTGGAAAGGAATACAACGACTGTGAAGATATGGTAAAAAAACACAGCTGGAATAAAGATCTGGGTCTGGGACGACAGAAAATTTTTGACGTGAGAAAGACTCACAACGATGTAAGTTTCATTGACGAATTTTTTACCCCGGAATTTTGCGAGCGCCAGCAGTTGTTCACTTATAAATACAATCCACGAACTGGTCGCAGTGAAATTGAGACCCGCGATTTTGTCGAAATTAAAAATAAACTGCTGACTCAATTGTCTAATTTTGGTTCCCCCGTCATTGAAGTTGAAAGCGGAAATTACGGCAATCGGGGAGAACTCCTCCTTCGGCACGTCCACCGCGGGGTCGATCTTGATTTTGGCTATGCCTCTGACACTTTGAGAAATCTTTATGCTCTCTGGAAACGTCCGGTGAATATTACCAGCCGCCAGGAAGACCAAAATATTACTTTAAGTTTTGACGGCAAAGAGTTTAAGCAAACTAAATAACTCTTGGCGTTTATCCCTGATCACAGTAGAATAATAAAATATTTATTCATTTCTCATGAAAGGATGTTATGAAATTTTTCATACTTTTTTTATCCCCAATTTTTTTATTAATTCCAAATTTTGTTTTTGCCAATAGCGAGACTATTGCTGAAGCTATAAAATTGCGCGGAGAAATTACCCAATTGAGTCCCGGTGCAAGGATTGCCAGAAAAGTAGTGTCAGGTGACAGGTTTCTCGAAGACACGTCGATTGTTACTGGTCCTAATAGTTTTATTAAAATCAAATTTGCAGACAGTTCTGAAATCAACGTTGGTCCGGAAAGTAAAATTGTTATTACCGAAATGAAAAATGATTCTGTAGGAATTATTTCATTGCTCAAAGGAAAAATCAGAACTGAAGTTCAGAAAGTTTCTAAAACTAACACAAATAGATTTTTTATTAAGACCAGAACTGCTGCCATGGGCGTGCGCGGGACAGAGTTTCAGACCATCTACAATCCAGAAAACAAAATGACATCACTTCTTACCTACAAGGGTGAAGTAGCGATGGCCAAGGTTGATGAAAAAACCTATGAGCGTCTTGAGAATGCCCCTGTTAAATCGGTTGTTCGAGACGAGCTCACCAATGTTCCTAAAGTGGTTGAAACACCTGCCAAGAAGCTTGATGAAGTTGAAGAACTCAATAAAATTTTAAAAAATAAGTCTACAGTCATTGTTCCTCCCGGACAGAACTCTGTTTCTTCCGATTCGTTAAAGAAGACGTCTCTTCCCGTTACAATTTCTCCGCTTCAGCTGGAAGCCTTATATAAGAATGAAGAATTTCAGGAAAAGGACGCCGCTAATTTAAATCTTAAATCCGGGACTGGTTTAATAAAGACAAAGCAGATGCTTAAAATAGCTCCGCAGGCAGCACCGCTTGAGGGTATGTATAACGAAAAGACCGGAGATTTTGCGCCTAAGGCGGGTGGCTTTATTGATCTCAATACAGGTCTCTATATCGCTCCCGGAACTGATTCAAAACTCGACAACAAGTCTGGTGTTTATGTTGCAGAAAAAGTCGGCGATTTTGATGCAGACACCGGTCAGTACGTTGCACCTAAAGGTCTGGTTCTCGATGCTAAAAAAGGGTTTGTTGTTGCTGACACCGCCGATAAACAGCCTGAGCTCTTGGCAATGAAAGAGGATCTTAACAAAAATATCGCGCATGATATTGTGGTGGGAATGGAGCCGGAAGAGAAAGAGCTCGCTTTTAATATCGATGAAAAATTTATCCGCGATAGAGTTATGTTTTCTGTCTGGTTCATGGATCAAACTTTAAAGGTTAACGAGAATTCCGCCGCAGCTAGATTTTTCGAGCTTAATTCTGAAGACTCCTATCGCTTTTCTCTGGATTGGCAGATGGCCACCAATAATCGCTTCAGTCCAATTGTCGGCATTGATTACGGTACAGTTACTTATGCAAGTAAACTGGCCAACAGTGTCACCCAGGAATCAAAAAAACTGATGGGTCTTTCTTTCGGTGTTCAGTTTGCGCTGACAAAAAAAGTTAATATCTATTCAAAATTTGGACTTCATCAGGATCATTATCTGGATCAGACCGTGGCAGATCCTGCATTTTTCAATCTGAAAAAAGTTGTTTTGACCAGATTAAGTATAGGTGCCAATGCTGAGTTCTGGAGAGGGCGCAAATATTCGCTTGATGCAAGTGCCGGCGGACTCTTCACCTTTAGAAAGCGCATAAACAATCTCATCATCAATGAAGGTGCAGGGCTTCAGATTGAAGTGCTTCCAAAATATGCTCTTTCTGATAAAAAATGGATTGGGCTTGGTCTGAAACTGGAAAATCAATTCCAGAAAAGTTCGGGATCTACCGGTATTAACCATGTTCAGCGAAACACTTCAGGCGTTGAACTGAAATACATTTCAGATTTTTAAGATTATTTTCCCTGGATTTTCATGAGCTCGATGCCTGCGCCGTCGAGTTCCTCGATGTCTCTTTGATCAACTGTAACAGTTTCTTTAAGCGGGTTTATCATTTTCTTTTCTTTGAGAGACTCAATGGTCATGTCCTTATCAGTGAATATCTCGTCATCGCGTTTAATTGTCTTTCCTAAATTTTCCCACTCCACAAACTGGAGAGAGATCCAGCAGCTGATTCCGTCAAAGTTCCGGCATGCATTCTCTGTTGATTCTTCAACTTTTCTTTTATCAAATTTGCGGTCTGCGGCCCCCATCATCAGAGCGACATAACTGTCCATGATACTGACTTCAAAAGGAGGCTCGTTGTGAAAATCTATTTTAAGAAGTGTCAGTTCTTTCTGTGCCTGGGTAAATTGCTTGTCACGTATGAGAAAAGCAATTCTGATTGCGCTGATATTTCTTGGATCAAGACTTTTATTGGTATTATTAGTCAACATTGCGAGTCCATCGCTCCATTGACCCAGAAGCCATGCGAGCGGGATGGCCCTTTCAAGTGAATTGGTTGAATCCTGTTTTTTTTGAAGGGCCAGTCTGAAATGCCCGAATGCAAGCTCATATTCTTTATTTTGAAGATTGATATTACCTTTTATATTTTCCGCATTGGCAGTATCTATATCATCAATAAAAGCCAGGGCTTTTTGTTTATCGGCGGCGGTTCCAGAGCGCAGGTACATGAATGCCACAATTTCTCGAAGACGTTTGGACTGATATGAACTTTCAGGCAGTATTGAGATCATGTTTAGTATCTCTTTTTCCTTATTCAGATAGAGGCCCGTTTTGAGCCAGAGCTTGGACATCTCATCGTCTGAAAGAGTTCCTTCCACGTCGGTGATGAGATTTCTTCTTACGCCTGCAGTGTTTTTGAGTTTCAATTTGACCATTGTATCGAGCCAATACTGGTCATTTTTTGAAGTTTTTCCGGAGTAAAACATACACGTCTGCTTTTCTTCATTCAGAGAGTGAAGATCATTCAGTGCCATATAATTAATTAATTTCAAGAGGCATACCTTGGGGTACTGGGAGTTGGAAAAAAATCGCTTGTCACTTAGATAGTCGAGTGACTGGACAAAATTACCTTCGATGAAAGCGATAAGTGCGAGATAACGTTTTTTAATTGAAAATAATCTGCTCTTCTCATCGTCAATCCGGTTGAGATAGGATTTTGCCTGCCTCAATTCCCCGCTAATCATTTTAAATTTTGCATTCAACAAGCTGTTTATATCGCTTGAGCGCGAGTAGCTTTCATTTTGCAGTTCGGTTTCAAGGGCAGCTGAATCTGCAAACTCATCTTCCTCGAATACGATTTCCTTCAGAGTCGCACTGGCAAGCACATCTGCTTCAGATGACATAAGCACTGCTGGCTTAAAACCCAGCAATACGCTCAGGAATAAGGTAAAAATTCTGCCTTTCATAATTCATTTTTTCGGCTGTTAACCCGATAACTTGAATATGTTTCATTGGATAATCATTTTTGTTTTAAGCTTGCCGCTTTTTAATGCGTGGGCACTGGCCCCCATCGAGAGCCTTGTGCTTGGAAATTTTTCTGAAAATTATTCTGAGAACAGTACGGATCCGCTCAATTACGTCTTTACCCGTGACCGTTCTGTACAAAACGTCAATATGAGTTTTAAGCGGGAGCTTGCCCTTTATCGCGGCTTCTACGAAGAGGGGAAAAATCTGATCAACTATTGCAAGAGCACGCGGGAAATTCATTATTCAACTGAGTGGCAGAAAGTTCAGGTGATGAGATCAGTGCTTTCAGAAATTCAGTATATCGGACTAGATATTACAACCCGGGCCATTCCGCAATACGCAAAGGCCCTGGAGTTCAGCAGGGAAGAGTTTCAAAATCTGGTGGAGGGACTCGTCGGGAACAGTTGCACTGCCAATCTTTCAGTTATCAGTAAAAAAGAACTGCTTAACAACCTGCTTGTTAAGTTTGACAAAGAAAACAATTTTAAACTGCCAAGCGTCTCCGGCAACCCATTTTTTCCCGACAATATCGACAATTATCTGCCGGCAAGGACAGCACTGGAGCAAGAGTTTAAATTTACGATCAAACTATTTCAAACCGTGTGCTCCTGGGGAGGAAATCCCGCCAACCCCGGACTTATGGTTCCACTTTTAAAAAACTCCGCGCTGATGTCTTTTTTCTTCCGTCAGCTGGATAACAAAACAATCGACTGGAAGGAACGTGACAACACTGTTTTTCTTATGAACGACTTCAACACTGTTCAGGTCTGGTGTGAAAATTTAATTTGCAGAAAAACGGACAGAGAAAATTTTTATAATAAAGTTTATTATTCCGTAGGCGGGACTAGTCTCAGCGAAGACATGAGACGTCTTTATTGTGAAGAATTCCGGACTGTAGATTATAAGCCGCATGAAAATGATGAAAGACTTTCGAAAATAATGAATACCATTACTTTCGATGAAGAGAATTTTATCAATTCGCAATTTATTGCGCTTTTGACGGGAGTCCCGGATTTTCTTCTTCGTGCTGATAAGTTCAAGAAGGGCGAAGATGTTTTGCGTTCCAGTATCGACTACACCTGGACAAAATGGGCAAAGGCCCAGTCCGATACTTTGAACAAAGAGCTTTATTTTGAAGAACCGATGACTCTTGAACTGGTCGATCGCGATTTGTATTTCAATACATCAAAACCCAAATTGCATATTGCTTTTGATATTAATCTCGGCGAATTTGACCGTATAAGCCAGAGGACTGGAAAAGTGCGGGTCAGTTTTAAATTAAATATACAAAGAAGCTTCCTGATCTATTACCGTGACTCGCTCAGAAATCTTGATCCGGAAGACGCGGAAGGAAGGGAGCGGCTCTTGAATAGATTTAAACTGCAAATGACCGGTGACCTGGCGCTCGCACGTGAAAAATTCATCATTCCTCCATGGCGCGGAGATCTTGAAAGCTTGATTGCCAACGAATTGACCGGGCAGCTTTTATCTATTTCAGAGAAGAATTTTAAAATGGAATCATCGGGCTTTGAGCCCATAAATGTCGAGCTCAATTACGGACTCTTTGCTTTAAAATATATCAATCATCAGAAAACCGTACTAAATAGTCGGGCTAAAAACAAAAATAATGCAGTCAACTCTAAATGACAAAGTCATGTATTTCATTTAGAATGCCTCCATGTCCAAAAAATATGCAGCCAAAGACAGTCCCAAAAAAAATAAATCTTCAAAACACGAAGTAATCCTTCCTGCAGTTATTTCCCACAAGAGTACTGACCTGGAAATTGTTAATCGCGTATTAAATTCAGAACCAAGTTTTCCTGCTCAGGTAGGATCTCAGGACCCTCTCACTCAATATGTGAAAGAAATCAGCCGCTATAAATTACTCAATCATGAAGAAGAGGAAATGCTGATTAAGGAAATGCAGGATACCGGCGATATTGAAGTTGCTAAAAAGCTAGTTCTCGCTAATCTGCGACTCGTAGTAAAGATAGCTCTTGAATACCGCTCTGCCTGGCAGAATGTTATGGACTTGATTCAGGAAGGGAATATTGGTTTGATGAAAGCCGTTTCCAAATACGACGCCACCAAAGGTGCAAAGCTTTCTTATTATGCCAGCTGGTGGATTCGCTCTTATATTTTAAAATTTATTCTCGATAATTTTCGCCTTGTAAAAATTGGTACAACCAATGAGCAGAAAAAACTTTTTTTTAATTTGCTCAAGGAAAAAGAACGCTTGGTTGGAATGGGTATAAGCCCGGATCATAAAATGATTTCCGACAATCTCGGAGTTTCTGAAAAAGCGGTTGCAGTCATGGATCGCCGTCTGGGCAGTGGCGGCTCGGAGCTCTCCATTGAGGCCCGCCTAGACGATGAAGGCCCAAGTTTGGGCGACAGTCTGACAAATCAGGACGATATTCCGGTGGATGAGCGGCTCTCTGATCTCCAGGGCGTTGAGATTTTGAGGGACCATTTAAAATCATTCCTGGAAGACTTGAAGGAGAGAGACCGCGAAATATTTGAAAAAAGGTTATTATCAGAAGTTCCTGCATCGCTCCAAAGCATTGCCGACCAATACGGGGTCTCTAGAGAGAGAATACGGCAGATAGAGGAGAGGCTTATCAATAATTTAAAAGTTTACATGTCCGAGTTTATCCGCTAAAACACTAAAACTATTATTAAACACCTTTATTTCGGTTTGATTTAATCTTACTGGGGCATTGGCGAGGAGACATTTATGATCACTTTAGAACAATCAAAACAAGTAGTATCTGAATACGGGCGTCTATTCGGTTCAGGCGAAACAGACAGTGGCTGTACTGCTGTTCAAATTGCTTTGATCACTGCTAGAATTACAAATCTTGCACCACATTTTACTGCACACAAGCACGATTATTCAGGGAACCGTGGTTTGTTGAAACTAATCGGTCAAAGAAAAAGACTTTTGTCTTACCTTTCAAGAACTGATGCTAACAAGTACCAGTCACTGATTAAGAAATTAGGCCTGAGAAAATAAAAAAACTTACCAAAAAAGGAACCTTCGGGTTCCTTTTTTGTTTTAAAAGGTTAAAATAATATCTGGAAAGTCGTTGAATTTTAAGTCGGGAATTTGAGGGATATTTGAATATTGTGCCAAGGAAAGTCTCTTTAAGTTTCTAATCACCCTATTGAAATATCTTTTAAGTCCCACAAAAATCTTTAATGCCTTTCCATCAAACCCTAGACAGTACCGCTAATGGTATTGTCGATTACGATGGAGTTATTTGGTTATGAATGAAAACAAGAAAGAGTACAAACTCAATTATGGTGGAAAAGAAGTCACTATAGAAACAGGCCGTCTGGCAAAACAAGCAGACGGAGCAGTGCTGGTAAGCTGTAACGGAACTCAGGTTCTGGTCGCAGTTTGTTCTGCAAGAGAATTAAAAGACGGTCAGGATTTCTTTCCGCTTTTAGTTGAATATCAGGAAAAATTTTACGGGGCCGGAAAATTCCTGGGCGGATTCATGAAGCGCGAGAATCGTCCTTCTACCGCTGAAATTTTGACTTGTAGAATTATCGACCGCGGTTTGCGTCCGATGTTTCCGGGCGATTATATGTTCGACACCGTCGTAACATGTTCCGTACTTTCATAT
Source organism: Bacteriovorax sp. (assembly GCA_041662705.1). GTDB lineage: Bacteria > Bdellovibrionota > Bacteriovoracia > Bacteriovoracales > Bacteriovoracaceae > Bacteriovorax. Next base: position 268,027 of record JBAZRY010000003.1, on the reverse strand, counting down.
AACGAAGCAGGGGATCCGGAAGTCCTGGCAGGACTTGGAGCTTCAGCGGCTATCGCTATTTCAGACATTCCTTTTTCAGCCGCGCTTGGAACATGTAAAGTCGGCCGTATTGACGGAAAACTGACAATCAATCCAAATTTCGGTGAGTGGGAAAAATCAGATCTTGAAATTGCTATCACAGCTTCAAAAGATGCTATCTTGATGGTTGAAGGTGAGGCTAAAATCGTACCGGAAAAAGAAGTTCTGGAAGCTATCAATTTTGGTCACGAGCAAATTAAACAATTCTGTAGCGTTGTTGATAAAATGCAAAAAGAAGTTGGAAAGAAGAAACGTACATACACTTCTGCTGAAGCGAACACAGCTCTTGGCGCAAAGGTTGCTGCTGATTTTTCAACAACAGCGAGAGCTGCACTTGCAATTAACGATAAAATGCAACGCCAGGATGCCGTAAGAGCACTTAACAAAGCTGTTGCTGATGCAATTAAGGTGAATCCAGTTGCATTCGGATTAAAAGATGACAAAGGCGCTTCAAAAGAAGCATACAAAGCTGTAGATGGTCTTTTATACGATATGATGAGAAATGATATTCTTTCAGAAGGAAAAAGAATTGCCGGAAGAAAATTGGACGAAGTAAGAAAGATTGAAACTGAAGTAAATATTTTAAATGCACCTCACGGGTCGTCTCTATTTACCCGCGGTGAAACTCAGGTAATGGCGACAGTTACTGTCGGCGGATCCCTTGGGGATCAAATGAGTGACCGTATTACTGGTCTTTCATATCAGAAATTCTACCTTCATTATAACTTCCCTGGATTCTCTGTGGGTGAAGCAAAAGGATCTCGTGGAGCAGGTAGAAGAGAACTTGGGCATGGGAATCTTGCAGAAAGAGCACTTAAAGCAGTTATGCCTCCTCAAGATAAATTTTCTTACACAACAAGAGTTGTGTGTGAAGTTTTAGAATCAAACGGTTCAAGTTCAATGGGCTCAGTTTGTTCCGGATCAATGGCACTGATGGACGCCGGTATTCCTATCGTTAATCCAGTTGCAGGTATTGCAATGGGATTAGTAACTGACGGAGCAAGATATAAAATCCTGACTGATATTTTAGGTGATGAAGATCATCTTGGAGATTTGGACTTTAAAGTTGCTGGAACTAAAGATGGTGTAACAGCTATTCAAATGGACATCAAGATTACAGGTCTTACTCCCGCAATCATAGAAGATGCTATCGGCCAGGCTTACAAAGGAAGAATGCATATTTTAGCTGAAATGGAAAAAACCATTAAAACGCCGAGACCTGAATTCAAACCAGGTGTTCCAACGATTATGACTGTCATGATTCCTACAGATAAAATCGGGGCACTCATCGGACCTGGTGGAAAAAATATCAAGAAACTTCAGGAAGAATATAAAGTCACGATCGAAATTACAGAAGAAGGAATGGTTAAAGTTTTAGGTTCTGATAAAGAAGTACTTAAGGCCTGTGTAACTGCTGTCGATCTTCAGATCAATGGACCTGAAATTGGTTCAATTTTCAGCGCTCGCGTTGACTCGATTAAAGAATACGGGGCGTTCGTAGAGTTCGCTGGTATTTCTGGTCTGGTTCATGTTTCTGAACTTTCTGATGATAGAGTACAGAACGTAGGTGACTATTTAACTGAAGGTCAGATGATCAAAGTTAAAGTTATGGAAATCGATAAAATGGGAAGAATCAAATTATCGGCTAAAGCTGTTGAGCCAATTAAAAAGAAAGCATAATGAACGAAAGAATTAATGTATTAGTAAAAAAGCTCTCGCACTATGACGAGAGCTTTCCCCTTCCATCTTATGAATCTAATGGTGCTGCGGGCGCCGACGTCCGCGCAAGCCTGGGCGTCGGTGAATCTTTGAAGATTTTGCCAGGTGAGCGCGTTTTAGTTCCGACGGGTCTTTCAATGGAAATTCCGGAAGGCTATGAAGTACAGGTTCGTCCAAGATCTGGCCTGTCTTTTAAAACAGGCTTGATGGTTTTAAATTCTCCCGGGACAATCGATTCAGACTATCGTGGTGAAGTGAAAATTATCCTCGGTAATCTGGGGGGCAAAGAAGAAGTTATTAATCACGGGGATCGGGTTGCTCAGCTCGTACTTGCACCTGTGACTCAGGCGATTTATGTAGTCAGCGAGGCTGAACTTACAGAGACTGCCCGGGGGACCGGTGGTTTTGGTTCAACCGGAAAAAACTAAGGATTAATAATGGGACACAAAATCGATTATAAAACTGCAAGTGGTTCCGAAGAAGCTTACTCTAAAGTTAAATTATTAATTTCATCCCCTGAATACGCTCAAAAATTCCAGGTCAAGGCCGATCATGTTTTTGATGATGAAAAAAAAATTATCAGATCGACCGGCGCGGGCTTTAAACTCACCCTTTGCTTTTTTGATAAGTATTGTGATGCAGATCTTGATCTCTCATTTCTATTGAAAGCGCTTAAGCCTAAAATACTTGGCAAAATTGAAGATCAGATTTCAAAAAATTTATAAAAGGTAATTATGTCTAAATCATACAAGGTAACTCTAAAACCTTCCGGCGAAGTCGTTGAAGTCGAAGAAGGAAAAAATCTCCTGACCGCATTGCGGGAGCAGAATATTTATATTAAATCCAGCTGTGGCGGACATGCTAGCTGTACTGATTGTATAATCAAGATTGTCTCAGGCGAAGACTATATTACACCGCCTCCGTTTGAAGAATTAAAACTATTAGGCAATGTGTTTCATATTACGAAAGAGCGTCTGGCCTGCCAGACCTGTTTGACAGGGGACGTGACGATTGATATCAGTAAGCACGACAAGGCTTCTGACGAGGCCCGATTAAAGAACAAAACGTCCAATTTCACAAAAAAAAAACAGCATACAAAAATTCGAAAAGAACCTGATATCAAAAAAATAAAACTTGAACGAGCAGACGAGAGATTAAAGGAAGAAACGGAGAGTCTTGCGAAGGCAGAGACCTGGAAAAAACACTGGGAAAAAAACCAGGACTCAGAGGCGCCCAAAAAACTTGCCGGCGGTAAACGTCCTAAATTTTTCGACACTGATAAAGTTGATTATGAAAAAAATGATTACACCCGTCCTTTATCTCCAGAGAAACAAAAATTGCGTGATGAACGCCTTGAAACAGAAAAATTGAAGGCCGATAATGATAAGAAAATACAACCTTCAGATAAAGAGTATAAAAAGTTCAGAGAATAAAATTTTTATAAGGAGCCTGCATGAAAAGTTTATTGGTATCAATCGTTGCTTCTTTTCTCCTTACAACTAATGTATTCGCTATCAGTGAAACCGATTACCAGAAGAATTTTCAGGAAAAAATCATACCATTTTTAAGCACTATGCACGAAGGTTCATTCTCTGGTGCGGATAAAGTCTCCATTCATTACAGAACACTGATAAGACAAAAGGCCGATAATTGTCTGGTTATTTTACCAGGACGTACTGAGCCCTTAGAAAAATATGCTGAAGTCGTTTATGATCTTCTGCAAACTGATGCAGGAAAGAATCTTAATTTTTATCTCATGGACCATAGAGGGCAGGGTTCATCTGGAAGAATGAAATCTCCTGCAGACATGGGCCATATCGACCAGTTTGAAAACTATGTAGCTGACCTTGAAACATTTATCGCGCTTTTGAAACTCGATCAAAATTGCGAAGAAAAATTTTTGCTTGCCCATTCAATGGGAGCTGGGATTGCGACTGCATTTCTTTTAAAGCATCCAAAAGCGTTTGACCGGGTGGCCTTTAGTTCTCCAATGCTGAAGATAATGACCAGGCCTTATAAGTATGGCGTAGCCAGAGCGATTGTAGAGGCGATGACTCGTGCCGGTCGTGGAGCTAAATTTGCCATCGGGCAAAAAGGTTTTAATACTGACTCTAAATTTGAGGAAAATACTTTCACGACCAGCCCTGCACGTTTTAGCATGGCAATGTCCACGTTTGATAATTATCCCAAAACTAAAATTGGTGGTGTTTCAAACCGTTGGATCCTTGAAATAATGAAGGGAACCAACTCCATTCGTTCGCGCTACCATGAGATCAGTGCTCCCCTGAGAGTGTTTAATGCGGGCATTGAGGCTTATTCAGAGCCGTCTGAAATGGTCAAATTATGTGACGAAGCTGCCAATTGCAAGAGAATTTATCTTGAAACATCTAAACATGAAGTTATGATGGATAGAGATGCAAATAGAAATATTGTTTTAAATGAGTTGAGCCAATTTTTTCTATAATTTTCATGGAGTGAAAATGAAAAACCTTCTACTAATTTTAGCTGTTTCTACGATCAATTTTACTGCTTACTCTGAAGAGCCAGCTGCAACGGGAGTAAGTAATTTAAAAAACCATATATCTGGCCAGACGACCGATATTGGGGCCCCTGTTGATCCTGCTGCGATTCCTGCTTCTACCGAGGGCTTAAATATTTCGCCTGATCAACGAGCAGAATTAACAAAGCAGTTGCAACTGATTAAAGATAGTCAGGCAGAAGCTGACAAGTTAATGAAGGAAATGGAGAAGGATTAATACTTGCTCAGCAGGTTTCTAATTTTAATCAGGTCCGCTTTTCTGGTATGACGGTCGATAAATACGTTTTTGCCAGCGCTTTTTGCATAAAGCTCAAAATACCCTTTATTTTCAAAACCTCTTAGTTCTTCTTTATTATGGATTTTGGCAATGTTTGGCGAATCCATGAAATGATCAACCGAGAGAGCCTCGTTGCTATCGAGCACGATTTTCTTTGAAAAAAATTTAATAAAAAATATTTTATAGATCAATGTAATATCATTGCCCGTTTTTTTAAGGTGCTTTTCGTAGAAAAAAAAGGAAAGTAATACCAATGGGGTCAGGATTAAGGTGTAGTGGACCAGGTATCCCAGTGCCACAAGGGTTCTGTCATCATAAGACAATAGTTTAGTGATGGCCGCTTTTGAGGCAAGCCACATGGTTGCAATCACAATTAAAGCTGCCGCTAAATACGACCAGAAGACCATTGGCAGGCCATAGGTTTTAAGGATGATTGTCTCTTTTTGTGTCTGAGGATCAATTATTAATTCGGTCCTTTCCCGGTCTTCAATATCAACTGGAAATATGTACATGAGTCCCATGGTCGGTTTTTCCTGTAGTTTACAAACTATCACTTAGGCCCCTATCATAGAAGCTACAAGCTAATAAATAAAGCTGTTTCGCAATGGAGTTTGGAATGTTTGATTCTAAGAAATTTTCTTTTAGGTCTCTTTGTCTTTTGTTTTTGTGTTTGTTCTTATATTCCATTCAGGTCTATTCCAAAACCATCGTAGTTTCAGATATTGACGATACAATTAAAAAGTCCAATTCTGCAGGCAAGGGGGCTGAGCAAATTTATCATTTTCTTAGAAAAGTTCCCTATCTGGAAATGCGCGATTTTTTTAATGAAATAAGAGAGAATGAAAAAGGCCGCGGAGAAACAGTTAAATTCTATTACGTTTCTGCTGCTAAAAGTTTCACGTTTAATGCGCAGAAATGGCTTCAGAAGAATCATTTTCCTCTTGGGCGCTCAACCCTGAAGAGTATGAGTGAGAAGAGGTCCACATTTGATTTTAAGTATGCGGTTATTAAACAAATTATCTTAGATGAGATGAATTCACTGGATATCGAGGGAAACGAGCCTTTGGAATTTTTAATGTTTGGTGACAATGCCCAGGTCGATGCTGATGTTTACAGCAAACTTTCTAAAGAGCTTCAGCTGAATTCAAAGATTTATATTCGAGACGTCAGAACAGTGGCCACTTATTTTGATCCATCTCTGCCGCTCGAGAGGCTCGAAGGCGTGAACTATTATTTTTCAGAAGTTGAGCTCTTTAGAAATGCTGAATTTGATTATTTATCTGCAGACCTGATTAACAGGACCTACAATACTTATTTAGACCGCGAGCTTGTTCCCGAGTACACGCTGAAGACTCTCGGGCGACGCCTGGAAGCTGTCTATGGTGATAAGGATCAGGCTAAAGCAGCCGCCCGGCAATATTGGGACGATTACTACTCCCGTCTATAGCATTTTTTGCCCTACTAGAGTCAGACAGGAGTACTAAGATTTAGAAATGCTGGCCGTTAACCGATAATTGTAATGTGTTAATTGCATTTTATTGGTTGGCGAGCATGAAAAAATTTATACTTCTGATCTCTTTCATCACATTCTTCACAAGTTGTTCGCTCATGAACAGCAAGAATAAAACTGTTGATAGTAATACGGATTTGAATCTCACCAGAAATCCATCTTCAAAAGAACTCTCACCAGAGAGTTCCGGCGTCGCGCTTGATGCCCGCAAAAAAGAAATGTACGACAAGGCCATCAAAAAAATGGGACTGGAAAACAAATCCAATGAGGAAATCAAGGACGCAATCCGAGGCAAAGTCAAAGGCGAGATTAATAAACAGGGCTATAAAATAAACGACAATATCTGGAACAAGTTTGAGAACATCACTTTGTTTAACAAGTCACTTGGTAGGCTTTCATTTCAAATACAATCACAGCGCAAAGTCACCGACAACCTGGACGGGATGTCATTTACTATTCAGGACAGCATTGCCATTCCAGTTGGCGTAAACATATTCAGCGCTACTATAGGGCATATTTTAAAAAACAGACTCCCTCTCTCACTATCAGTAAGTGCCGGTGGATCTGTAGATTTCATGAATATCAAACAGACTTTTGTCGGCGACAGCATTAACTTTAAGGATGATTACGACCAATTTAAATTACAGATTAAATCATTGTCCAAGATGGAACTCTTGAAAAAAGCAGAGCACGATCTGGAGGAACTTGAAAATCAGAAAGACGACACTAATTACATAGATGTGACTACGAACGAAAAGGGTAAGGGAATCGATCTGGATAAAAACGTCCAGGCCCGATATTTTACAACTCTTAACCGGATTGCCTTTCCTTTAAAAATTCCGCTTAAGGCCGAATGGGTAAAACATCTGGAGACCAATGAAATTGTAAGTTATGCCGGATCCGGCGGAGTTTCGTTCGGACCTTCTATTTCTTTGAATCTTGGACTGACTCCGCTTACCGGCGGTATGAGCATATCAACTTACCTGAAGGGATCTTTCCGTATCACGATAATGAAAGTTGAAAATGAGAGAAGTGAAGAGAGAGTACTCTTGAAGCTTACAACTGCAAAAGAAAGGGGCGATAACGTCAATTATATTGTCAGTTCTAATAATGAAATATACGAGGGGTTCACGCTGCTGGGAAATACCACCGCAAGAACCAATTTTGATATAAAAATTCTAGATACCAGCTTTATGAAAGGAAAAGAAAAATCAATTGAAATGGGTTATGAATTTGATCTGCACTACCCGCTGGCCCGAGAAGCTTATAATCAGGCAACATTAGGAATGCTTGAAGATGCTGACAGGCTTGCCCTTGAATCTATGGCCAATCATAATTCACCGACCGGAGTAAAATTTCTATATAGAAAAGACGGAATAAAAAATCTAGAGACACTAAGTAAGAAATTTCAGATGACTTTCCTAAAAGAAAAGAAAATGAACTGTTCGAATTCAATCGAGAATTTCAAGACTAAAATCAAAGAAGAAAATTACATAGGGATAACCGGTGTTTTCGGCTGCAATATATTTGCCAGCGGACTTCTTCAGGGAAAACTGGAACAGTCTTTTAAATTCATAGTTGAAAATCAGGTCAATGTTAAAAACAGGGACTTAAATAAAGAATGGGTTTTCGAAATGCAAGGTTTCTTAAAGGATACCCAGACCAATGGATACGAACTCGATAAGTATCACAATCAAATTAATACACTGTTTTTAAGTCCGGGTCTTATTCCTTCATTTCCCGTTACACTTCAAAAGAGAGTACCCGCTCATAAAATGAAATTTCCACCGACACAGGAAGAAATAAATGCTGCCCGTTATGAGCAAAAGACTACAACTCCTCTTTTTGATGAAGAAGAAGTAATAGACTATGGAATTACTCAGTTCACTTACAGTGTCAGACTCAATCAGAATCATCTTGATAAATTTTTCAAAATGGCTGAGAGCGAGTTTTTAAGATATGTTGAAGAAGGCTTCGAACTGCCGCCTGAAGAGCGTCCCATCACCAGAGGAAAACTCATTGGCAGCATGATTGCTGAAAATATTTTACTTGGAATACCCGGCATATTACAGGTTGATAATAAAATATTGACCCGTCATAAAAGTATCCTTTATTTTTATGATTCCTGGAAAAAATTAAAAGCACTGGCAGAAGCCACTGATATTTTCACAAAAGATAATAGAGATATAGAAGAGATTGAACTTAGCAAGCAGCAAGTTACAGAGATATTGAAGAAAATGTTCAGCAGTCCCACATGGGGCTATTATTACCAGCGAGTTTTTATGATGTCGCTTGCAGGTGAAGACATTGAACGTCATCTGGTCTTCAATTCAAGCGCCTTGCCTAAACCTATACAGATCAATGATACACTTCGCATTCCGACCATAAACACGGTTGCAGGCGATTTTGAAAAGATGAAAGGGAATAAAATTCTGTATGAAGGATTGGATAGCAGTGCAGATGTACAGATTGCGGATCTGGTTGTCACCCCTAAGGATGCTTTTCAGTTTGAAATGAAATTTAAAACCAAAGCAAAACCTCGCTACGTGAAAATAACTCTCAGCGGGAGTAATGGTTTTTCAATTTTTAACCAGGAAGTTATCAGTTTGCTGATCGTAAACAGACCATCTTCTCCTGAGGCAGACGATGCTGTTTTTGTTGAAGGCGAAAACTTTCTAGTATTTGACAAACTCGATGTGAATACATTTTTATCGGCAATTGCAGAACGAGTTGAATACAATACCTGGTATAAAATTTCGATTTCTATCAGTAAGGATGGCAAGAAGTTTGGACCAATGGTAACCAGCAAAGATTTTTACCTGAGACCTCCTGCCAATTTTCTGGGTAATTAATCCGCTTTTAGGAACATATTGATCCACAGATACCCGGCGCTGCTAAGAAGTAGTGTGGGAAAAATTCCTATCAGCAAGACTATGGCAAAAGCGATTGTGGCACTCAATGAATAAAATACATAAAGCACAATGTTCAAATTTGTGAACTTATAAAAACTATTTGTAATATTAGTTTTAAATAAGAATGAATTTAAAATAAAAATGGCCGAAACGGTAGTAATTATAAGCGGGTTTTTGGCGTAGAGGCCCAGAGAATAGTCTTTTACGGTACAAAATAAAATTGCACACAACAGCAGGTAGACAATTAAATGCAGCTTGTTGAAGCTGAAATCCTTCTTTTTTAGCTGTATCACGATGAAAATGGTAATGAGATTAATGCTGGAAATGAAAAGGAAGCTAAAACTCGTGTCAAATATAAATCCACCCACATAATAAATAAGCGAATAAAATTGTATATTGCTAAAAAATTCCGACCAGTAGAGACGGCTTGAGCTTTCTTTTTTATTTATTCTATAAATTAAAGCAAGAAAGATCAGGACGCATAGAATTTGGAAATAATTATAATAAGAAGTTCCAAAAGTTCTGATCATGAAGTTATTAACATATATAAATGGAAAACTATCGGTCAGGTTCTGATCAGCAGAATAATCGGATTTATTTAATTGCAACTCATCTGCAAGAAATTCTTGAATTCTCTGAGGGGTATGACTACACAAAACATAATGATTTTTAATGTACTTTAAGCTGTCATATATTAATTTGCAGTTGTTCTCACCGTAAATTTTTGTCAGGTTGGAAAGGGTTGCGCCAAATACAATTTGCCTGCGGGGGCTGTAGCGATTGACTTCAAAAATGAAGATCCCCTTATCTTTGTCCAGCATATTCTTGTAGGAGCTTAACGCTTCATATGTAAGTAGATGAAAGCCAGAAAAAAATGGCGACTGGGCCTGATTGTTTTGTGTAAGTGCAGTCTCAAGATAGATGTATTGAAATTTTGTGTCAGGGTAATGGCTTGCTATTTTGCTTGCATCTGTACATTTTACTGTTGTTTTGTTCAGGTCAATGTTTATTTTGCTAAATTCCCTGAGGCCTGCGCAGTCATAATCAACTGAGTAGATGTTTTCAGATATTACCGGAATATACTTCAGTGACATGCCTCCGCCGATTCCAATGATGAGAACTTTGTCTTCCGGCAGCGTGTTCAAATAAATTTTTTCTCTCTTGTCGTGGCCTGTTTTTTGGGAGCTTTTATAGACGGCGTTGAAATTATGAATCCACCAGTAGACATCGTCTTCTGTTCTATTTAGGACAGCAAATCCCTTGAGACTCCAGAATGTTTTGATGTCCTGGTTTTGCAGCTTATATCCCACCATCTTGGCAGCTTTTAATCCGATTATTCTTTCCCTGTCAAAGGTATGCACTGTTAGATAAGTTTCAATTGGTTGCCGGTAATACAATTGCAGAAGAAATAAGGTGCTGAGTATAACGATAATGTTCCTTTTAATTCCATAAAACAGAATGAATGACAAAGTCAGAGCAATAAATGCCAGGAGGTTATAACCCAGGTAAGAAATGGAGAAGAGGGTAAAGGCAATACCAATAAATTTTCCGAGGAAAATAAATTTGGTTACTTGTAATTCAAATTCGTTTCTTAACTGTGTAGAGAGTCTTCCCATTGAGAAAAAGAACAAACTTCCGTTTAGTGAAATTATTATAAAACGCAAAAGGTCGCGGGTGATTAGGATGCTTGAGAAGTAAAAAATCAGAAAAAGAATAAACAGTGAATAGATCGCAAGTAGTTTTGCGGCCTTGAGTTTGAAGTAACTCCTTGAACTCTGTCCGAGGGAAAAGAATAATAATGTAAGCGGGTAGACGAGACATGCGAGGATTTCTACAAATGAAAAAAATGAATATTCATTTCTTAGTGAAAGCAGAAAGTTTACATGAAGCACTACAATCGAAGTGATAAAACCGATGCATATATGGTAGATATTTAGTTCTTTTTTTAAATCTTGTTTAATTCTTTTGATAAAAGAAAACATCTCAAACCTGAGAGCAGGCAACTTGTCTGCCATCTTTTAACTGTAATTCAGGTATTTCGTTCTTGCATTGCTCGGTTGCATACGGGCAGCGTGGTTGAAATGCGCATCCCTTTGGAAGATTAAGCGCTGATGGAAGCTCGCCCTTAACAGTGATGACGTGGTCAGATTTTTCTCGGTGTGTTTTCGGCGCACTCTCCAAAAGTATCTGAGTGTAGGGATGAAGTGGGTTATTAAAAATCTGATCTCTGCTGCCGTATTCAACGACACGACCCAGATACATAACCAATATCCGGTCAGACATATGCTGAATCACTGATAAATCATGGGAGATAAACAGATAAGCAAGTGAGAATTCTTCCTGAAGCTCCAGCAGTAGATTTAAAACCTGTGCTTGAATGGATACATCCAGGGCCGAGACTGGTTCATCTAGAATGAGAATTTCTGGGCGCAACATCAGAGCGCGGGCAATCCCCAGACGCTGGCGCTGACCACCGCTGAAATGATGGGGGTAGCGCAAACTGAATTCTTCGCGAAGACCAACTTTCTTCATCATTTCCATGACTATAGCGTGCGTATCTTGGGCACTGGTCGTTGTGTTGATTCGAAGCGGATCAGCGATGATATCAAAGGCTTTTTTTCTCGGATTGAGAGATTGATAAGGGTCCTGAAAAACCATCTGTATTTTTGAATGGAATTCGTTTGCCGGAATATCCTCGTAGCTTTTCCCAAGAAGATTTATATCCCCCTGAGTTCTTGCTTCCAGTTTTGTGAGTACTTTTGCCAGTGTACTTTTTCCGCATCCCGATTCACCGACAATTCCAAGAGTTTCTCTTTTATCCAGATGAAAATTAATATCGGATAGAGCTTTAAGTTTCAACTTCGGTTGAAAAATTTTCTTGATATCGTAAGTTTTATGCAGATCAGTGACCTTTAATATCTGATTCATTTCAGAGGCCCCTTCATAGGATGGATGCATCTGAATCCGTTAATAAGAGGGATGTCGTATTTTTTACAGTCTTCCTGCATGTGAATGCAGCGAGGGTGAAACTGACATCCGGCAGGTCGCTGGTGAAAAGAAGGAACGATGCCGGCAATTGAAGGAAGAAGTGATTTTGCAGGTCGCTCTACAGCTCCGGGACGCGAACTCAAAAGTCCAAACGTATAAGGGTGCCGCGGATGTTTAATGAGATCTGCTGTAACCCCCGTCTCAACTATTTCTCCGGCGTACATAACCTGAATTCTTTCACTGAATTCGCTCACAACTCCCAGGTCATGAGTGACAAGAATAACCGCCATGTTATTTTTTTCCTGCAGCGTTTTTATCAAAGTTAAAATTTGCTTTTGAATAGTGACATCAAGAGCAGTTGTCGGTTCATCCGCAATTAAAAGCTTGGGGCCGGTTGAAATTGCCATGGCAATCATCACTCTCTGTGCCATTCCTCCGGAGAGTTCAAATGGATAAGACTTTAATCTATCCTTGGGAGAAGTAATCCCGACTTGAAGCAAAAGTTCAGTGGCCCTATTTTTTGCCTCGGCCTTAGAGATATTCAGATGAGCAAGAATCGTTTCTACGATTTGAAATTCTACAGTAAGGAAGGGATTGAGGGCGGTCATCGGGTCCTGGAAAATCATGGCAATTTCGCCGCCTCGGACTTTCTGGAATTCACGCTCTTTGAGTTGTAATAATTCTTTGCCGCTGAAGTTGCACTCACTTGCACTAACAATTGCGCTCTCGCCTAAGATTCCCATCAGTGCAAGATTAGTTATACTTTTACCAGAACCTGATTCGCCAACCACGCCAAGCATTTCACCATGCTTTAGTGAAAAACTCAAATCGCGAACGGCATGGATCGGCCGGGGATTTTTATCCGATTTAAAATATATATTGAGATTTTTAATATTTAATAAATTCTGATTCATTTCAATTCTGCTTCTTTAAGCGAGGGTCAAGAGCGTCTCTGAGACCATCACCTAAAAGATTAAATGAAAGAACAGTCAGCAGGATACAAAGTCCGGGGAGTGTAACCATCCATGGAGAGCTTTCTATGTAACTTCTGGCATCTGAAAGCATTGTACCCCATTCAGACATAGGGGCCTGAGCCCCAAGACCTAAAAATCCAAGGGCCGCGACGTTTAAAATTCCATCACTGAAGCCAAGGCTTGCCTGGACAATAAGCGGTGCCATGCAGTTGGGAAGAATTTCAACAAACATAATTCTGAAATTTCCTGCACCAAATAGCTTTGCGGCCTGAACATATTGGCGGTTTTTTTCAACCATGACTTGAGCACGAATGATTCTTATAAAATTTGGAATAGCAACAACACTTACTGCGACGATGGCATTTGTGATTCCTGGGCCTAGCACCGCAACGATAACAATTGCAAAAAGAATACTTGGCAAAGACATGATGAGATCAGTAAGTCTCATAATTGAGCGGTCAATGAATCCTCCGTAAAATCCGGATATCACCCCGAGAAAAGTTCCTGATATCAACGAGAGGATAACAACGCTGAAACCAACTGAAAGAGATATGCGTGATCCGTAGATGAGGCGGCTTAGAAGATCGCGCCCGATGTCGTCGGTACCGAAAAAAAATCCGGATTTTCCGCCTGCAATGAATGATGGAGGCAATCTTAAAGCATCTGGGAAAACTTCGGTCGGATTATGGGGAGCAAGAATTGGTGCGAGAAAAGCGATAAATAAACTAAAAAGTATAAACATGATCCCTAACATGGCACCACGATTTTTTTTTAGTTCGAAATAGAGTTCACTGAAAAATACTTTCATTTTCGTTAGCTTCTCAACTTCTCATTTTGGGGTTTAAGAAATAATAAATCACATCAACAATAATATTCGTCATAATGATGATAAATGAAATGATTAAAACTCCACCCTGGATGACTGGATAATCACGTGAAGTAATACTCTGGACAATCCATTTGCCTATGCCAGGCCATGAGAAAATGGTTTCTGTGAGTATTGCGCCTGTAATAATTGATCCAAACATTAAGGCCAGAGTTGTCACAATCGGTACCAGGGCATTTCTCAATGCATGAATATAAATGATACGGGGTTTACTCATGCCTTTAGCGCGTGCGGTTCGGATATAGTCTTCGCCTAAAACTTCAAGCATAGATGACCTCGTCATTCTGGCGATGACTGCCAGTGGAATTGTACCCAATGCAATCGCCGGCAATATAAGATGAGAGAGCGCACTTTGAAATGGCTTAAGGCCTTCGGCCTTGACGACTACAGATTGCAGAGTATCGATCAGATAGAGCCCGCTAAAAAGAGGTATATCAAATATTAAATCGATTCTGCCGGAAACAGGAGTTAGTCCCAGTTTCACAGAAAAGATAAGAATAAGAATGAGTCCCCACCAGAATATGGGCATTGAATACCCAATCAGCGAACTGCTCATTAAAAAATAATCAAAAAAACTGTTTCTCTTGATGGCCGCATAGATTCCAAGTGGTATGCCGATAAGGGCAGCAAAAAATAAACTCACTAAGCTGAGCTCTATGGTCGCAGGAAAACGCTCCATAAATTCTGACCAGACTGAATTGTTTGATACGATGGATGTGCCCAGGTTTCCCCGGAAGGCATTAATTAAAAAATGCCAGAACTGTTCAATGATCGGCAGATCCAGACCCAGGGCCTTTTTCATTTCGAGATATCTTACCGGGTCAACTCCGCGTTCGCCGACAAGATTTAGAACAGGGTCTCCCGGAATAAGCCTGATCATAAAAAAACAGATCAAACTTATTCCAAGAAGCGTCGGTATCAATTCTGAAAATTTTTTAATAAAAAATTTCATTAATTATTCAACAGAGACTTGTGTGAAACTGTCGTGACCAAGAGGATCTACCTTGTAGCCCTTAATATTTTTTGCCATTGCTTTAAAAACGGTTGAGTGCGCCAGAGTTACCCATGGAGCATCTTCTTTAAAAGTTTTTTGTGCATCTTTATAAAGCGACGTTCTTTTTTTAACGTCAGTGGCAGTCTTCGCTTCAACGACGGCCTTGTTGAATTTTTCATTACACCATTTTGAATAATTGCTTCCAGCTTTTACAGCTCCGCAACCCAGCAGTGTATTGAGAAAATTATCAGGGTCGCCGTTATCTCCAGTCCATCCCATCTGAAGCATATGCTGCTCGCCCTGACTTGCCTTCTTTAGATAGGTTGGCCAGTCAAAGGTGACGAGCTTCACTTTAATACCAACTTTTGCTAAATCCGCCTGCATTAGTTCACCCATTTTTTTTCCGTTAGGGTTGTAAGGACGAGAGACAGGCAGAGTCCATATTTCTGATTCAAATCCATTGGCAAGTCCCGCTTTGGCCAGCAATGCCTTCGCTTTTTCAGGGCTGTAGTCATAATCTTTTACGCCGTCATTATAAGACCAGATTGTTGGTGGAATAGGATTTTTTGCAATAACGGCATTTCCCAGATAAATAGCTTCGATATAGGATTTTCTATTAAGGGCATGGTTGACTGCCTGTCTTACAAACAAATTATCAAATGGTTTTTTGGTTACGTTCATTGAAAGATAACCAACATTAAGTCCCGCATCCTGCATAACTTTAAGTTTCGGGTTTTTCTTCATGTCAGGGATGTCAGAAGGGCTTGGTTCGTTGGCAAACTGGCATTCTCCTGTTTTTAATTTCTGATAGCGAACGTTAGCATCCGGTGTGATGGCAAAAATTAACTTATCAATATTTCCATGAGGACCCCAGTACTGAGGATTACTGGTATATTTGATAGCACTGTCTTTGGCATAAGATTGAAATATAAAAGCACTGGTTCCCACAGGGAAATTATCCATATCAGCTTTTTTGTTAGCTGCTGCCAGCTTGCTGCCATACTCTTCAGAAAGTATTCCCATAAAGCTCATTGCAAGGTTCGCAAGAAATGGAGCTTCAGGAGAATTAAGCGTGATCTGAATTTTATAGGGATCAAGAGCTTTCACGTCCTTTATGATTTTTCCCATTTCCATGCCGTCAAAGTATTCATACTTCCCGCCGCTCACATTGTGAAAAGGATGAGTTGCAATTCTCTGTCGATCAATTGAAAAAAGAACGTCAGTAGAATTGAAGTCACGTGTAGGAGTAAAATATTTTGTTGTATGAAACTTAACACCTTTTCTCAGGTTGAATGTATAGGTCAGTTTATCTTTAGAAATTTCCCATGATGTCGCCAGCGCAGGAACAATTTTGGTTGTACCTGTTTCGAATTCAACCAGGCCGTTGTAAAGCACACCGGCCGTTGCATTGGTAGATGTTCCATCTGTTACCAGTTGAGGATTAAATGAGCTTGGAGATCCTTCTGAGCAGTAAACAAAACTTTTAGCAAAAGCGCTACTTTGTGAAATCAATACAAAGAGGCCAAGAGTGATTAGTTGTTTCATGATTTGCCTTCTATAAGATTAAGGGTTGTTATTTAAATATTATTTTAATGATTCTCTGATTACAGAAGACGCCCAGTCCATTGTCCAGACAATCGCAGCGATCAGGATGACCAGCAATCCAACTTCGTTCCAGCGAGCTTGTCCCTGGTATTGCATCAGAAGGTTACCGATACCACCACCTCCAACAAGACCAATGACTGTCGCCATACGAACGTTGATGTCCCAACGATAGATTGTATAGGAAAGATATGGAAGAACAATTTGTGGTACGACGCCAAACCACACAATCTGAATGGGGTGGGCACCTGTTGCTGTGATTGCTTCAATCGGACCGTCGTCAATTGATTCAATTTGTTCTGAGTATTGCTTGGTCAAGGAAGCGATGGAGTGCAGGCACAAAGCCAGCATCCCTGAGAATGGACCAATTCCTACCCAGACAGAAAAAATAATGGCCCAGACTAATGGCTCAATTGATCTGGAAATGTTCAAGACAGCTCGAAGAGCGCTGTAGCAGAAAAAGGCAAAAGCATTTCCGCTCATCAGGTTTCTGGCAGCAAAAAAACCAAGGATAAAAGCGATGGGGATTGCAATCGCTGTTGCAATAAAGGCCATGTAAATAGTCTCAATGGCCGCAAATAGACCTTCCTGAAAAATACTCCAGTTTGGATGGAATAAAGCGGTAAAAATTCTTTTGGCACCTTCAAGTCCGTTAGCCGAGAAAAATTCTTTAATGGATATTTGTGAAACATAAAATCCAGTCAGGAAAGTCAGAGCAATGAGCATATATCCAATCCAGGCAAATGGTTTGGCAGTTGCACTCTCATTTTCATCAATTTTAATCAGTCCCATAACTCCTTTGCCCAGTGAAAAACTGGTAAAGAATAATATAACACTTAAACCCAGTCCAAAATAAAGGCTGAAAAGCGGCTGATTCCAGCTGAACTCAGGATAGCGAACTTCCATGATAATTTTTTCATAAATAATTTTATAACAAACCAATGCCATATAGGCCCAGGCAAGTATATCAAGGATCAAGGCTTTTATCATCGATACGTTCTTATTGGCTTTTTTCTTAATAATTTTTTGCATGTTCAGTCCGTTTTTTTTAATTAATTGTCACTTCAACTGCGTCTTCACCATAAATAGTCTTAAACCATTCTTCATTGATCTCCAGCGGCTTGCCGTCATAAATCAGTTTTCCGTGTTTGAGTGCGACTACTCTGTGAGCATACTGGCGTACCAACGAAAGGAAGTGGAGGTTGCAGATGACTGTTACACCAAGTTCTTCATTAACTTTTTTCAGATACTGCATTACCGAGTGAGATGTTGCAGGATCCAGAGAAGCAACCGGCTCGTCTGCCAATAAGATCTTCGGATTCTGCATAAGTGCGCGGGCAATCGAAACGCGTTGCTGCTGTCCTCCGGAGAGATTGTCTGCGCGGTTTTTTTCTTTGCCCTTGAGGCCTACGATATCGATGTATTTCATCGCACGCGCCTTTTCTTCCGGTGAATAAATCCCAAAGATTGATTTGAGGATCCCTGTACGGGAGAGTTCTCCGGTCAATACGTTGGCGAGAACTGTTTTTCTTGGGATGAGGTTGAAATGCTGGAAAATCATTCCAATTTCAGAGCGCATTTTACGAAGTGCCCGTCCTTTAAGCTTGGTTGTATCGATGCCTTCAAAAAGAACTTCACCACCAGTGGGGTCGTGGAGGCGGTTAATGCATCTGAGCATCGTCGATTTACCGGAGCCCGAAAGACCGATGACGACCAGGAATTCCCCTTGAGGTACGCTAAAAGAAATGTCTTTCAGCGCATGCAATCCATTGGGGTAAACTTTATTGAGACTTTTGATTTCTAACATATCAACTCATCCAATGTTGTGAACTTATTTAATTAATGTAGATATATCTGTATTCGTAGATTTTAAGACCTTGCGAAGATCGTCATAATCTTTATTTGTCGCAGGAACTACGCCATCAACAGCATAAATATTTTTGAAAGCCTGAGCACCTTCTTTTGTTGCAAGATATTTGTTTAAACCATCAATGAACTTTTTAGTGATGTCAGCAGGTATACCTTTTCTGAAAACGAATGGGTCGTTAGGTATTTTATCTGTGATTTTTAAAACAGTGACTTTCTTTTCAACGTCTGGAAATTGGGTCATGACTCTTTCTCTTGCATCTTTGATTTTTCCATCAAAAGCGTCTGAGTAAAAAGCGGCACCAGCATCTACTTGACCTTGATAAATCATAGTGATGACGTTGTCATGCTTAATAGCAAACATCTGGCTTCCCAATTTAACTTTGCTGTCGTTAAGGATTTTTAGAGGGAAAAGGTATCCGGAAGTTGACGATGGGTCAGTGAAGGCGAATTTTTTTCCGTTAAGATCTTTGATCGATTTAATGCCCGAGTTAGCGTTGGCGTAAATGGCGCCGGCATAATAGTCCTTTCCATGTCGAAGCGTCTTCAATTTAGCTTCAGCACCATATTTTGTATTGGCAAGAAGATATCCAAATGAGTTCATAACTGCGATGTCAGCTCTTGAAGAGCCGAAGGCCTCAACAACTGCGATGTAGTTTGAAGGAATTCCAGACTTGAAAAACAGGCCGGTTTCTTTTTCCATGAATTTTAAAAAATGGTCTGAGTTTGTGGCAATTGAATTAGCATCAACTGATGGTGTGAAATAAATTTTGACCGGGTTGTTACTGGTGCCGAGTTTATCTTCAGCAAATACAGTGATCGACACAGCGAGAACCAAAAGGCCTAACAAGATCTTCATGGAAAACTCCTTAATAAGAATTCAACAGTTTATAGTTAAAATGGATGGTCTAAACTAGCATAAAATGTTTGAATTAGTTAGTCAGGAATTTATTATGTTGGGTAAAATTTAAAAAAATGTTATTTTTAATCAACTATAAACAGCTATTTGGAGATTAATGCAGTGAATACAAAACTTACGGCACTTATGGTGAGCATTATTTTGTCCTTATCAACAAATGCTTTCGCCCAAATTAAAGAATATCAATCGACCGACAATACGGGTCTCAATAAGCAGGAGAGAATCGAAACTGTCGAAGGTTATTTAACCAATCTAGCAAAAACACTTCAAACAATGGAAGCTAAATTAAACGAGAATTCCAGCAAGCTTGGCGATCTTGATAAACTCGTCAAGAAGATGGTTGCTGATAAGGAAGCAACAGATAAAATATTGAAAGAGAAAAGTGCAGAGAAGAAACCAAAAGACGGTAAACAGACAGTCGGTGAGCAGACCGAACTGGAAAAACTTAAAGCGGACATTTTAGTTTTAAAGAATGAGGATATTGAAAAACTCAAACTTGATTTCCGCGAGATGATTGATACAATCAGAGCTCTCCAGGCCACAATGAGAATTCAGCTTGAAATGTCCGAAAATGAAAAGGTTAAAAAAGGATCTTCCTCAAAATAATTTAGTAAACCACAAAACCTACAAATTCTGAGGCAGGTATTTCCTGTCCATCGATTTTGATTCTTATGATGTCCGAAATTTTTGGGTCGGCTACATTTTTCATAACCAGGCCTGAGCAGTCTTCTTTCATCACAACTCCCTCCGGCAAGACAAGTCCAGCAAGTTTGCCAAGTGAGAATTTTGATCCGGCACCTGTCAGCTCTCCCATTCTTACCTGCATGCCCTGGCGTGCAACAGCATCGACAGTGCTCAGTTCAATGGCAGAAGCATGATTCATGCTCATGAGTGCAAAGCCAGCGATAAATGCGGTGGCCAGTATTTTTTTCATTGGAGGACTCCTTTACTATTTTCATTTTGATCTTTGGGGGTTAAGCCTAAAACGTCTGATATGACGACAGCGAAGTAGGGTATATCACCAAGATATTTTTTTTCATTCATAAGATCGAAAATTTTTTTAACGGCATCTTTTTCAATTTCTTTTATCTTTTTTATTCCTTCCTGATTCATCCCTTCCGAAAGAGAATAAAAAAGATTGTATCCAGCTTCAACATCGCGGGGTTTGTAAAAATCTACCAGAGAATGAGTTAATTGATGGGCCAGTGCCAGATCGACGGAGAAATTTTTTTCTCTGGCGTGGAGAGTTTCAGCATTTTTATCATCTGAAATGATCCATCCTTTATCGATCAGCTCAGAAAGTTTTTGCAGCCCTAATAGACCAAATATATTTTTTATTTCCTCGAGACTTGTACCGCATTGATTGGCCGCAAGCTTATAGATCAGATAGGTGGTCTTGTCTTTAAAGAGATTATTTAAATCGGCATTGAGAGTATGAGATGATGATTCTTCGTCAAAGATAAACTGATCAAAACAGCGGTTTAATAATTCTGCAACAGGACCGTCGATTTTCTTTAACAGTGATGAAATCTTTTTTTCCTTAAGCAGGTAGGAAACAAGTGACAATACAGAGTGAGGGGCCAGTTCGCTTTTTTCAGCGTCGCTCTTCATCAGGCGGCGCATAGTTGTTGCAGGAACGCCACATCGCCCGGCCAGGGCATTTAAAGTGAGCCCCGGGTGCTTATCCATATAAGCAGTGGTGAGCTGTTTTAGCTGTGAATTGACCCCTGAATTTTCGTTTTGAGAAAGATTCATACTTCTTTGTAGCAATCTTAAATGAGAGCGGGAATTAAAATCTTTCATCTGAAAGTTAGAGTTAGTTTTTGCGATTCCTGACTGCGTATTTTTTACAAGACTGGAGTCAAAGAGACCCCAGTTTTTCATTGGCAAATCCTTACGGCACGCCCGTTTACTCTTGTAATCCGACAATTTCTGCCGTTGCCGCCGCCCTGGTTATCTTGCCCTCTGCAGGCTGATCCGTGTGCATTCAGCTTCAGACCGCCCTTCATATCTGATGAATCCATTGTAATAGTTCCTTCGGCGCTTGTGCGTTCATGTCCTCTAAGAATCTGACTGGCAAGTTGGTGTTGGAGATGAACTGTCACTAAATCGGAACGGGAGCCAATGCCACAATTGGAGTTAATTGGAAGCGATTTAGTAGACTGTACCAGAAAGTCTTCCTGTTGATCTGCACCGCTGTTTAGCCAGTTTTTTTCCTGCAACATCTGGGTTCTTTGTGATCGCTCAGTCCCCATTCCATTACTGCTTATTAAAAAACTTTTAAAGCTTCCGGATACTCCAGTATCTAATATGGCAGCCCCTCTCATATCGTAGCTGATTTCCAGCGAATCCAGTTTCATGTTGGCCGGAAGTTTTATATCGACAAATACGTTGCAGTTTAAGATGGAGATATAAGGGGATGCTTTCGGATTGGTGAGAACTGCAGGTACATGTGACTCGAAACTTTGAAAAATGATGGATGCAGATGATAAATCCGGAGCGGTCACAATCTGGGTGATGTCCATTGGGCATCCTGTTCCACCGACTCTTATATTTTGAAGAACGATGTTTTCTGCCAATGCGTGGCCGGACAGAATTGTGAGAAATGAAAGAGCAGTGATGATGATTTTTATTTTCATAAGTATCCCCCTATTAGGAAGAAATAAAGGAGTTGGGTGAATAGTACAAATAAAAAAGATATTGATGAACAAATGGATCGCCACATGGCCGCCCCTCCAATTTCTAAAAAAACCATCTGGCGGTCAAAAAGATTGAGCGTGCATTTTATGCTTTCATATTAAAATAATTTCCACTAAAAAAAGATTAACGAAAGCAAAATGCTTTTCTAAAGTTAGGGGGGAAGGAAATGAAATTGAACAAAACATTGATAATGTCGGCGCTACTTGCATTGACACTTTCTGCAGTAAAAGCTGCTCATGCTGATGACATTCAGCTTGGCAATCCAGCCTATGGGGGTAACGGATGTCCGGCAGGATCTGCTTCGGCTACTCTAAGTCCAGATGCCAAGTCGCTCTCGCTTATTTTTGACAGTTTTATTGTTGAAGCGGGTGGAGCAGAGAGAAACATGATGAGAAAAACCTGCAACATCGCTATACCGGTTCATATCCCACAGGGCTTCAGTGTTTCAGTTGTCAGCGTTGATTACAGAGGATATGTTTCGCTTCCACCACAGGCCAGTGCTCGAATGACTGCGGAGTATTTTCTTGCGGGCTCCAGGGGCCCACGTTTTGACAAGCAGTTTATCGGAAGAACAGACACAGACTTTTTATTCACCAACAACCTTGAAGTCCATGCCCAGGTATGGTCGCCATGCGGGGCCGACACTATTTTAAGAGTAAACGCCGCCATGCTGGTTAAATCAAACCGCTACAATGATCAGGCGACGGCAACTGTCGACTCTGCTGATGTCCAGGCGGGGATTCTATACCAGTTACAATGGAAACGTTGTAGCCTCTAGTAATAAACTTAATATTGAGAGAGATGAATTGGCCCCTGTCTGGGGCCAGTTTATTTTAAGATGAATATATGATTTTCAAAATGTCTTCAGTGATCGGCTCGGCAAATTGAATGCCGACTTGTATCTGGTCATTAACGCCGGTTCCATTGGTAATATATTTTATTTCAGCAAAAACAGACCTCTGAAATGAGTGACAACCGATTTTCGCAATTTTTATTTTGTCTTTGACGTAAAAAAGGCGTGCATGCTTTTTAAGACAATAAAAGCACATACCTGAGAGAGAAATATTTACAAGATCAACATTGGTTATTTTCGAGGAAATATCAAGGCTGGCGCCTGGATAAATATCTGCGGTGATCATTGGGTCTCTATCCGCAAAAGTGTATCTTTTTTCCCTTCTTTTTTCAAACATCTTTACTTCGCTGGGAATTGAAAGCTGAATGAAACCTTTGGGGGTTTTTTTGGCGGGCTTCTCTTGTTTGAAAACAATACTTTTATTTTCAGCCTTCAGATAAAAAGGATGATTAAGTTTTAGTTTGCTGAAATCAACACTAGTAGAATTATCAAGAGGCCTTAGTGTTACAGATTGGTTTCCTAAATCAATCTCCTCAATAATAACCATGGCGATATTGCGTTTGCCGCCATCATTTTGCCAGATTAAAATTGGGGACAATTCCTGCTTAAATTCAAACAAGGAATCAATGATTTCTTTTTTTAATATGGAAGTTCTGTAACTTGCTTCTAAAGTCATTTAGCTATTTTAAGGCATTAGAATAAAAAATAATATGAAAATAGAATTTTTTAGAATACCAGATCACGTTGCATGTCTATTCCGTCCAGGTTGATTCTGGACAGGGCAGCAGGGTTTGCAAGATAGTACAAAACCTTACCGATATTGAGTCTTTTTGCTTCAATGTTCGGGAGAAAAACCTTTCTGCACTTTTCGCTTGAAACACATTTATGAAAAACAAAAAATTTCAGACTTTGGCCCAGCGTTCCTGTCGGCGGTACTCTTAATTTATAAACCATGTAATAAAAGATAGAAGGTGCAAACATTTCTTTGGAGGGCGGCAACTTGGCCATTTTTATAATAGTTTGTTTATAAGTTTTAAATGCAACACTCAATTCATTAAAATCAATCACATTATCCGCATTGGTATCATAACGAAGAAAAGTTGATTCAATGTTTATGAAGGCCCCCATAATCAGGGTGCTGTCGCGTCTGTTGATCGGAATTTTCGGATCCGGATAATCCCGGGCGTAACCTTGTACCCCTTTTAAATACTCATTGAGTTTTTCTGGCGTATTATCTGTGACGTATTTTTGAAGACCGGGAAAAACACTTTTTTTCAGATCCAGCTGATTCAAAAGAAGATCAAAAAAATGCTCATTAAAACAATCCACCGTAAAAAGAGGATCATCCGGATTGATTCCAAAATCACATCTTTTGATAAGCTCAGCATTGAATTTGGAAGAGACTTGCGCCCCTGAAAGCATCATTTGAACATAGTCAGTCATCTCTACCAGGCCAATTTCCTGATCACCATCAGATTTATTCTGAAAAAGATCGGCCAGCATAACTCCATTTTGGGCCATAGTAGGTTTAGGTGACAGCATTCTAAATTCTTTTAAAATAGGTTTCATGTCATCAAGGAATACTTTTAGTTCTTCAACGCTTACTTTGAGCATTCCTGCAGAGTCAATATGTCCATAGGCGAGCATCATCTTGGAACAAAGCCAGGTGAGGAGAGTCGACTGGGTAAAGCCGAATCTATTTCTCTTTATTTCATTTCCATAATAAGGCACCTTTTCGGCTTCTCCGGCAAAATAACGAATATTGACTGCAGTATCGCGGAAATCGTTATGAAGAACCTTTAAGCGAGGCTGGTTGAACAGATCGTATTTATCAGGCAGATCAAGCTGATCAAGGTCTAGTATGACCTCGTTTTTTGCCATGATTTCGTTGTAAGCGTTATAGGTCACGTGGCTGAAATAGATTTTTTCCATTGCATCATGGGCCATGTCCAAAAGTACTTTTATATCACTTAGGTAAAAAGCGTTCTCGTTGCCGTGAATGATTTTACTTTTAATGGCCATAAAGCTGGGCTTGAAATCAGAAAAAGATTTTGCTGCTCCAAACATTTTTGACAAATGAATCATCTGATCAATTGTGAACAATTCAAAGTCCGGCTGGTCGAATTGGAGAATGTTATAAAGACTGCGAACTTTGAGGAGATAGAAGCGCGAAAAATCTGACTGGGACTGGAAATCTGATTTCTTGACATAATAAAGATCAAAAGCCGAGATAAGCAATTTAGGCAGCTTTGAAACAATTGATTTAAGTTCCTGTGAAGAGAGATACTCTTTTTTTCCGCCGGCCAGAATCTTTTTTATAAAAAGAAGTGAATCAACTGTTTCCGGAGTGATTTCAGTAGATTCAATTTTATTACCGACTTCGAGAATAAACTCCTTTAAATTCAGATATTGATCAGGACCGAATGACTTTTCGATGATTTTGATTGTCTCGAGAGAAAAGCGGGTAATGGTTGTATTAAGTTTTTCTCTTAATGCCCAGAAATTGTCATTTGTTTTGTCGGCTTCAATTTCATCCAGTATTTGATTAACCTGAACAGCTTCTTTGTTTAATTTTACCAGGAAATTAAAAAAGGGTCTAATGTTGAATCGTGAAATTTTATTGGGATCATCTCTGAGCAGAACCATGTTCAACTGAAAAAGGATACCGAGTCCTTTAATAATGGCTTCACTCTGGGTAGGGAAAAACTTTTTTACGAAGGCCGTTAGTTCACCGATTGAGATGGTCGCAGTATCTTCCGAGCGGACATATTTAGTGAATTGAATGAAGTTTTCCTGAAGGCACCTGATCTGCTCTTCCTGATCTGACTTGAAAATTTCGCCCAATTTAGTGACGTCAATTTTACAGCCCTGCAGATCATCTACTTTATAGACTTCAGTATTTGCCGGTGGCTTATCTGACATAAAGCCACAGCTTGTGAGCGCAAGAGATGCGATCAAAATCGTGCTGAGGACCAGGCGCTTGGCGCAGAATTGTTTCATATATATATAGCTAAATTGTGCAGGGACTAATGTCAAACCGAATTTATTAGCAGCGACACTTCTCCGGAACGGCTGTCATAAATTGTAAGATTTTTTGATGATTTCAGCTTAGAAAAGGCTTTTTCGCTTAATTAGGTAGCGGACTCGCAGACTAACAATTGTAAACAGGACTATTCCAATCCCGGCCATAATTGAGACGACAAATGGAAGCCGCAAGATTGGTCCTGAATCAAACAGAAACTTCATCATCGCAATTGTCATCAATGAACCAAAAAGTAGGGACAAAAAAATGCATAAAAGCAGGAGTGTGCTGAATTCGCGGTTAACTATCTTCTTAATTTTTTCCTGTCTTAATCCCAGCATTGTATACAAAGTCATTTCTCTTTTTTTTAAATCCAGATGATTAAAACTTACTGCGATCAAAACCACCAGTGCCACAAACAAGGAAAGATTGGCGATAAACTTTATGGCGAGTGCCATGAGATCAAATATGGCAGTTACCTTTTTTAAAATCTCAGAAACTTCCAGTACGGACACATTGGGAAATTTTTGGGCAATCTTTGAGAAGATTGCTCTTTTCTCCTCCAATGAACGAACTTTAAAGGAGGCCAGATAGGTTTTAGGAGCGTCCTCCAGAATTCCTGGCTGAAACAGAATGAAAAAATTGGGTTCAAAACTTGTCCATTTGACTGAGCGAAAACTGCGAACTATGCCTGTAATTTCGATTCCACTAATATCGAAAACAAGCTTGTCGTCTAGTTCAACTCCTAGTCTTTTGGCATAGCCTTTATCCAGCGAGATCTCACATGGCCCAGCATCTGGATTACAGCGCTTCCCGTTCCAGGTTCCATCAACAATATTTTCTGACCATGAAAGCTTTGAACGGTAGCTTAAATTAACACCGCGGTTTTTTATCCCCTGAGAGCTTTCGTCTTCTCTTGTTGAAAAATTGGCTTCGCCTGGTTCCTGTCTTTTCGTTGTCTCTGCATTATTTATTCTCAGCAATCGCCCTCTGACCATCGGTGCTAGCATGGTCTGTTGCCATTTTTCACTTTCCACAAGTGCACTAAACTGCTGTATCTGAGAATCCTGAATATCAAACATAAACAGATCCGGTTTTAGAGTGCCGGTGGTTGGTGAAAATTCCTGGCGAATAGAGCGTTCAAGTTGAAAGATAAATATTGTGAGTGTCATACCCATTAAAAGACAGATAAAAATGGTGAAAGAAGAAGTAAAATAGCGGGTAAGGGAGCGAAGGGCATGGCGGTTGATAAATTGAAGACGGATAGAAATTTTTTCACATAGAATTGTGAAGACTTTAAAACAAACCGCACCGAGCATAATAATGGAAGCGAGTGCGAGCAGAAAAATACTTCCGACCTTTATGGAATTGGCCAGCAGGACGGCCAGAAGGATTATATAAAGCATGAGTGGAATGAAATAATAAAACTTTATTCTCTTAAGTTCTGCTGGTAGGTCCTGAAAAATAATGGCCACAGGCGTCTGCAAGGCCCCCCAGAAAAGAGGTCCCAGAGCACACAGGCTTCCAAATAAAGAAAGGGCCAGAATCCTCAAAAGCGACAGGCCGTTGAGCCGAAAGAACAGAGTCTCACCGATAAGCTTTGAAAAGAAATCTTCCAGGAGTGGGAGAATGAAGACTATTAATGAAGTTGAGATAAGCACCGATGCCGTTGTCAGAACAATGAGATGGGCAAAATTAACTTTAAAAAGAAATGAATTTTTTATTCCCATCGCTTTGTAAATGGAAAAAATCTTAATTTTTTTAGAAAGAAAATGCTGAGTAAAATAATAGAGTCCGATCAGACTCAACAGATAAGTCATCAAGGTGATAAGGCTCAGGTAATCCGCCAGAAGTCGCAGCGATCTTGAAATCTGCTGGCTCGATTCTTCCGGACCGGTTATTTTAACGGTGCGATCAGGCAGCATGGTCCTGAAGTCTTTCTGAGTAGTTTCTAATGATTCATCAGTTCTCAGCTTGATTGCGTAGGTGTAGGTTGCTGTTGAGCCAAATTTAATCAGATCAGTCCGGTCTAGAAAATTGGAGGAAAGAAAAACTTTCGGAGCGAGATTGAAACCTCGAAAAGAAGAAAATTTATCTTCGTTAATAATGCCGTCTATGACAAAACTTATTTCGCCTATCTTAATTGAATCACCTTGCCGGACACTTAATTCCCACGACAGATCTCTTGAAATCCAAGCCTTCGGCGCCTGGTGAATCCGATTCCATTTTCCGGCACCGAAAAATCCCTCTCCCTCCAGAACAACGCCTCCATAAAAAGGAAATTCGGGAGAAACGAAATTGAGGTCTGCCAATTTTGCCAGCGGATTTTCAGAGTCTGATCTGCTTACGAGAGAATAGGTTTCAATCCATCTGGCATAGCTAAGTTGTTTGGCCGAAAGATAGTTCTCTATTTTGGTTTTCTGATCAGCTTCGAATCCTCTACGGGTTGATATGGACAGATCTGAGGCAATAAAATTTCTGGCATTTTTGGTGACCTTGTCTTCAACACCAACTTTGAAGGATTCAACCAGAAGCAGGCCAATGATGCCCAGTGATGCACACAGAATTGTAAACCAATTGTAGGCCTGGTCTGATTTAAAATCGCGCCAGAAAAATTTTAAGAAAGACATTTGCCACCGGAAAGTCGAATGATCCTGTCCGCTTTTCTTGCAAGCTCTTCATCATGTGTAACGACGATCATTGTTGTTTTCTTTTCACGCACTATTTTAAAAAGGATTTCGATGATTGACTTGCCCGTCTCCACGTCGAGGTTGCCAGTCGGTTCATCGGCTAAAAGTAGTGCCGGTCCCGCTGCCAGTGCTCTGGCAATCGCAACACGCTGTTGTTCCCCGCCCGAAAGCATGGAAGGGTAGTGATCAGCTCTTTCGGAAAGTCCAACGGACGACAGCCATTCCATCGCTAAATTTCTATCGTCCAATCCAATAATCTCCAGGGGAAGAAGCACGTTCTCCAACGCGGTCAAATGGGGGATGAGATGAAATTGCTGGAAGACGATTCCCAGGTTTTTTGCGCGCCAATCACAGAGTTTATCTTCGCTTAATTGAGTGAGTTCAACATTATTCACATTAATAGAACCGGCATCAGGTTTATCCAGACCTGCAAGTAGTGAAAGCATAGTTGTTTTGCCGGAGCCTGATTTTCCCAAGAGAGCGATGATCTCTGCGCTGTGGACTTCGAGAGTGACCCCGTCCAGCACAGTAATTGTCTTTTTTCCCTGAAGATAAGATTTTTTAATATCACTAATACTAACTTTCATAAGTTCTTTTCAATGAACGTTGTCACTTCTGCGGCAACCAGCTCATGGCCTTTTGCGTTCGGGTGAATGCCGTCGGAGAGATTAAGTTCACTATAGCCAGCCACTTTTTTCAACAGAAAAGGAAGAAAAGACACTTTCTCTGATTCACTTATTTTTTTGTACATATTTTCAAAATCCGAAGTGTATTTTTTTCCATAATTAGGCGGCATTAAAAGACCTAGCAGTAGAACTTTTATCTTCTGTGATTTGGCATAGGAAATAATTTCTTTCAGGTTTTTTTCAGTCTCATCGATTTTCAAACCACGAAGACCGTCGTTGGCGCCGAGTTCCAGGACTAAAATATCAACGGGTTTTTTCAAATGCCATTTAAGTCTTCCAAGTCCGCTGGCGGTGGTTGACCCGCTGACTCCTCCGTTGATAACGGCGACATCGTGCTTTTTTACTCTTAGATTTCTCTCTACAACTCTGGGGAAGGATTGTCCTTCGTCAAGTCCCTGGCCTTCTGAGAGAGAATCTCCCAGAAACAGAATATGGGTTGTGGCCAGGGCAGTCTGGGGCACAATAAAAGCTGTAATAATTAACATAAGGATGTATTTCATTTTCTCACCTGTGATTAATAAATGTATGCGTAAATGACATCAATTATGTCGAGTCGCGGGACTATCATTCCCTTAGTGCTGGCATGAAAAATGGCCCTTGGAATTTTTAACTCCAGCGTATGAACATTTCTTAGTTTAGGGTGTCTGATTTTATCTTCTTCCATTGTATGAGGCAGCTGAAGAATACGCTCGAGCCTTCCGATAAATAAAAGACAGTGGTCATTCAGGTTTACCGGGAGATGTCCTTCCAGATTTTTAAAGTCATGCAAAATGGATGTGAGCACCTTTTGGTGAGTCTCGAACATATACTGTGCTACCAGAAAGTAAAACTTCCCAAGAACTTGCTCCGGATAGTTTTCCAGGTGATCAATGGCAAACTGAAGATAGTGATAGACAAGTTGAGGATCGTGTAAATCAAATCCTTGTTGCGCCTTCATCAGAGACTTAATACCCTCATAATAATCCTCTGAGACCGGCTTACTCTTTTTAATCTTGATTGGTTTTTGCACAGGATTGTCGAAGCAGTCTGTAATATGCAAAATATTGTCTCTGAAAACTTTTGGGGCTTCGCCATCTATGTACAGGCATTGAGCAGAAGTTGGATTCATGGTCATGACGGTGAGACTTGATGGCGTTATATTGTCCATCTTATAATTTTCGTAGTGACCTTTGGTTTTCATTTTCTGATCGTACGGAGTGGCCATCATCGCTATCAGTGCCGACTCGCTCATAACTCCTTTTGAAAGCATGTGGGCGATTTTTTTTCCGGCGATTTCTTCTCTCATGATATTGTACTGATGAAATCCCGGAGGTAGCATGTCTTCCTGATTAATAGATTTGTTTTCAAGGTGATTGCAAAAATACAATATTCCTTTATCGGGAACTTCCAGCTTATTGGCATAAATCTCTTTTCCCATTATATCGGCCGCCAGTACATCGCCATTTTTAAATGACATGTATAGACTCCAGGTTGTTATGCTTTCATGATTTTTTAGATAATCCATCACGGAGGCGCGGTCGCGGGCCTTACTTAGCATATCGAAAATAAGGGAAAAAATCGAAATGCCATCTTTGTTGAATACATTGGTAAATTTCTGGTGAAGTGAAAGCGTTATTCCATCCTCAGTCATTAAAGTGATAGAGGGAAAGGGGATTCCGCTGGCGCCAAATCCCAACATCCTGGGCATTCCTTTGAAGTCATAAAGAATGGCCCTTTCATTCAAGTCATAAGAGCCTTGCAACGGAAAGTCGAGAATTCTTCCATGCACCACTTCTTGATTGTCATTCCTCATAATAAAACTGGAGCAGCCTAAATTTCCTTTGATGAGCCCGGGTGCCCATTTAGTCATACAGCTGACAATTTCTGGAATAAACATAATATAGGCCGCTTCTTCAAGCGCAATTCCCATTCCGTCGGCATAAGCTTTTAGGTGATCATAGTACTCGGTCTTTTTTAGCAACGAGTTCCTGAGTACAACTTTTGCGGTTTCTTCAAGCGCTATATTAAGTGGTTTCCATGGGGTGCTCAACATTCGTTTGACATCGCTGTGGACAGCTCTTGCCGATTCACGGTCCATCAACCCTAGTTGATAAAAATTTTCATCAGTGTCGCCGATAAGAGTGAGGAGATCCATGAGTCTTTCCTTAGGGGTAAATATGTTTGATATTGTAAATGGTTTTAACGGCACAAGCAATCAATGGTTGAATATCGCGATGCTCGTTGCAGCTCTGCTCAGAGTTTATTTAGAAATTGTCAAATTTGATTTTGCTCAGTTGCCGTTGACAAAAGGAATGTTTAAAAGCGCAGATGATGCCAGAAGATTTCATAGGAACGGGCTTTATATGTGTCTTGGCTACATTGTGCTTTCTGCTCCGTTTACGCTATTTTCCTGAGATTCTTTGAGCCGGTCGAACTCGTCCTGATAAAGTCCGTCATACATTTCAATCAAATCAAGATATGGTTTCTGCTTTTCAAAAAATTCAGGAGCGGCAAGTTCATCTGATTTGAATCTTTTTCTGATATAAATTTTTATCATAATTTTTTTGGATGCATTCTGAAAGCCTATGTCTTTTCTCTTTCTGGTGAGAAGATTATCAAGCTGATAGATTTTATTTAAAAACTGGGAATTTTGCTTTTTTTTCAGCTGAAAAATATCCTGCTCTTTTATACTGTTCCAGACGACCCATGGATCTATATCTTCTCTGAGAATTCTGGCCAGCGTGAGATAGATGGCGGGATCTGACTCAAAATTGTCTCCCATAAGTACGAGCTCATCAGGGATGCCTGTCATCAGAAGAATATCGAGCAGGTGATTGAGCTTATAGAGGCCTTGATATTTTAAATCCTTGGTGGTGAGCTCACCTTCAAGAAAAGAAAAAAAATGACGGTAGTCCTTTAGAAAAATCCCAGCGGAAAAAATATTATTCTTATAGAGCCAGTCTCTCATTGAATCTTCGTAAAAATGTGGAGAGGCCGAAAGAATAAAAGGATGATGCCCAATTCTTATATAGCGGTGTAGAATATTGACGCTTGAAATGACGGTTGGATTCTCGGCCATAGGGCGTGTAAGAGAGCGATAAACTTCTTTAGTAGTGGAGTATTTTGTATCGACTAATGTTTTATCAAAATCGCAGATAATAATCTTCTTTGGTGAAAAAATCCGCAGCGGGATGTAAGTCCCGAGGTGAAGCTCCAGACCTGGCTTTTTCTTGACTTCAAACAATTGCAGGATCTCTATCTGCTCTCGTTCCAGGGTCTTTGGAATTTTAAAATTAAAATTTCCGAAGGAATCTGACTCAAAAGATTTTTTGTATATTTCTTTCTGGTCCTTGGTCACTCCGACAATCTTCATCGTAAACTGATAGGCGTTTAAAAGCCTAAGCGCCTGGATAGGAAATTTAGGCGTGCTCATTCCCAGATCGAGATTTTGGGCGATCAGGTTTTCCTTTAAAGTGATCGATGCCTTGATATTTATCGAGTCATCAGTCACTATTGCTAAAAAATGAACGAGATGTGGTCTTTTCATAATAAGGTGTTTGATCTTATAATAGATTACCGGCTCCTGAATTAATCATACCAAAATAAAAAGGAAATACGACAATGATCGTTGCAACAGAGACAGTTTTTATAGAACACCTGGGACAAGTTGACGCCTATCTAGGAATGGGGATTAAAATTGTTACCGGTCTGGTCCTGGGGAGCCTTGTTGGTTATGACCGGGAACAGAAAATGAAAAATGCCGGCATTAAAACCAATGTTCTCATTTGTCTTGGAGCGACACTCTATACTGCCATTTCTATGATTGGCCACGATCAGGGGGGCGGTATTAATTATGATGCAGCCAGAATACCTGCCCAAATCGTCTCCGGGATCGGTTTCCTTGGTGCCGGTGCCATCATGCAGGATAAAGGAAATATTATTGGTTTGACTACGGCAGCTACGATCTGGGTTGTGGCGGCCATTGGTATGACGGTTGGATATGGTTTTCCGGTCATTGCTACCATTTTTACCCTGACGATTCTCTCGGTTCTCAGACTCCTGGGGCCTATATATCAGGGATTTGAATCGACAAAAAATCACCGTTATTTTCATATAGAAATTCTTTCTAGAGGCGATATCAAAAACTTTGTTAAAGAAATTGTTTTTAATATAACTGACCGTATCGATGAGCTGCATGAAGAGATTCTTGATAAAGAAAAAAATGAGCGGCATCTGGATTTTTATGTTTTCCTTCATCCTAAGAAAATGAAAATTTTAAGTGATGAGCTGCGCGACATCGTTCAGGTGGAAAAAATGCATTATCATCAGATCGAGAGCAAGACTGCCAACAGACCGATCAGTTCGGATGATTAAAATTTTTTATAATTTCTGAATGCGGTAGGTGAGAATTCCATTTTCATATTTTTGATCAACTAATTTGGGATTCAAAATGTCTTTGCATGGGAACTCGCGGCTGAAAAGTTCATTTTTAGTTGAACGATTGGTGCTTCCATCTTTATCTTCAATCGTGTCTGTAAACCGGCGGGTTAAAGTCATCTTCACTCCACGGCCCCGTACTGACAAATGCACATTCTCTTTTTCGTATTCGGGTACAGGAAGTGAGACCATGTATTCTTTTTCATTTTCTACAATGGTGGGTTTTAGCGTCTCTATTCTATAGAAGGTATCATGTTCTTTCGCGGCAATATTTCTTTTCTGGACAGTGGTTTCTTGGGCCATTTTTTTAACATCGGCCTCGAAGCTGCTTTTTAGATCTTCAATCAAGGCATTATGCTCGTTGACCAGATTGTCGTAACGCACTTTAAAATCATTTTGTTTTTGACTTAAGATATCTTTCTGGTGATTGTCGAGATAATTAAGCTCAGCTTGTTGTATGACCATTTTTTCCTGAACAAGTCTTCTATCCTTATCGCTTTTGGTGTCGGCTTCTTTTTTAAGTTCTTTTTCCTGAATATTAATGTTCTCCTGGTGCATGCGGATATCGCTTTCCAGTTTAGAACGGTAATTGCGTTCTTCGGCGGCCGCTTTTCTTCCGTATTCAAGCGCAAGATTATTGGTGGAATTCTTTGCACCTGTTTCTATTTTTCTTCTCTCCGCAAGAGATTTATCCGTGACCAGTTCAACTCTGTTTTTCATCTGGCCATTTATGTCCTGCTGAATATCCATTGCATTCTTGAATTTTTCCTGAATATTGCCTTCGAATTGCTCCCTCTGACTATCCATTTGTTCCTGGTGCTCTTCTCTGAGTCCCTGATCCTCTTTTGCCAGATAACTTTGAGTTTTTCTAAGATTGTCTTTGTAGTTGGAGAGCTTTTTCTCGAAATCCTTGGACGCACTGACCAGCATTTCATCGTTGCGATTGAGACTGCTGATATACTTGTCCTGGCCTTCGCTTTTGGCGGATTCAATCTGTTTTTCGTATATTTGATTGATATTTTTAATTTCGGCTTCTTTTTTTGCAGTATCATTTCGAAGCTTCTCATCGAGCTTTATTGAGTATGCTTTTGCTTCAGCACTAGCTTCGTTGACTTTCATTGAGCAACTCCATTCAGTTCTTTTCCTTCGCTGACAGAACAGACCGGTTCTTTGGAGGTGTTGCCCATGCATTGCCAGGATCTTAGCAGATTAACTTCAACAGACTCGTTGCCGCCATGATAGGCGATATAGGCGACAGGATTCAGCGTGGATGTTACAAGCTCAGCACTGACAGTGACAATGTTCTGAATTTTAGGACGGACGTAATATTGATAAACCCTATATTCACCAAAGGCCTGGGTGGAAAAAAGAAAAATAAACAGAGCAGTGATCGGACTTTTTCTCAAATTAATGAATCTCTGGTTTAAGGTCGAGGATTTTTCCTTCGACTAGTTTAAAAAATGCTTTCATAAAAAGTTTTCTGTCTCCATCGTCCATGGAGAGAAGTACAGTCTTTTTATGTTCCAGCTGCCGGTGCTTTGAAACTCGCTGAAAAAGTTTTTTAGCGCGTGCTCTTTCTAGACCGGTTATTCTATGAAATTTTTTGTCTAATATTGCCGGATCTTTCATCCACAGTTCGTGAAAAAGAGGAAAGTGCCCCTGTGTTCCAAGTTGTATAAGTGCTTTCATTGATTCTTCAGGGCGATAGTGAATGTCCAAAGTCTGGCCTCCGAGTGATAAGATCCTTTTTATATGTTAATTGATTTCCTTTCTTTATTAGGAGAGGGTAACTCTTTCCATTGGAGAACCGTTTCGGGAAAACAGGAGGTTAGAGTAAAAAAATAATGCTTGTCATATTTGCTCGGCTAAAAATGCATGGTTTAAATTTTCCCCTTTTGCAGTTATCCTATTAGAGAAGTCTTGGGGACAGGAAGAATCCTCCCAGAATAATTAATTTGCACCAAGGATTGGTAAAGACTATGAAACCAAATATTAAATTTCTATCAGCTTCTTTATTCATGATTTTTTCAGTTAATTCATTCGCCTTGGTTGATTATAGTGAACCGGTAGCAGAAAATAAAAAAAATGAAGGACCGCTTAACAAGACTTCTGCCAGAATGGAGCCCACGCGTTCTGAATCGCGATCTTTGATCTGGAAATCTGATTTTTCTTTTACTGCTAATTATGAAGCACGGGAAATTGAAGCAGAGAAAATCGGCGTGATCAACTTAAACACACATTTACAGACTCCATTTAATGTCTATTTTGATATTTCTTACTGGAATGCCCAGAACAAAGCAGGTTCTCAAAGTGGAAATCCTAAAGGTATTATCGGATTTAATTGGCTTCGTTTAGGTTCACCAAGCGAAGAGGCGAGGTTTGATATTTTTGGAGGAGGAAAGTTTGCCGGCTCGTCGGAACTGGCAAGTTCACGCACAGATAAAATATTTGGTCTTGAAACGACCAAACGTTTTGGTACGTTCGGGCTGGGGCTAGGTTTTGATATGACCATGACGGGCGCTCCAAAAAAGGACACAGACATGAGCATTGGAAATATTCAGAGAATTACAGTGAGCGGGGGCTGGATGGTCTCCAATGATATTCAATTTGAAGTTGAAGCCGAGAATTTCAAGATCAATGCTTCAGATGATACCAGCCGTCTTAACCGTCTTCAAAAAAGCGTAAGTTTTTCTGCTCTTTCTCCAAAACTTAACCTGAGCCTCGCTCCAGGAATAGGCATGGAAATGGGTGCGCATTTCAGAACAAATAAACCTAAAACGGATCAGAACCTGGCGAGTGCAAAGCTGTTTGATCTGCACGGCGCTTATTCCAATTCACTCTTTGCTGGTTTAAACTTAAGCCTGTAAATGAAATTTAACCGGCCGCTTTATTATTGTACTGAATGCAAACTGGTTGTTCCTACGCTGGATAGGCTTCTTTTTATTGAAGACAACAGTAGTAAGGGCTTCTGTTCTGAGGCCTGTATTGAGGATTTTTATCTTCCCATCATCAAACATTTTGAAGTCCTTGAGTCCAGGATTCGCATCAGGCTCAATATTGAAAATGAAAAGATTACTTTTAATATTGATGAGAAAAAAATGGTTGATGAAGTACTCGGATCTCCAAGTGAAGTGTTGACACTGCGAAATGAACTCAATGAAGAAATATTTACATATATCAAGCATTTTGAAAATTTCAGCTCAATTGTTATCTGCACGGTCTATAAAGGCGAGGGGTCATTT
This sequence comes from Bacteriovorax sp., assembly GCA_041662705.1. Classification (GTDB taxonomy): domain Bacteria; phylum Bdellovibrionota; class Bacteriovoracia; order Bacteriovoracales; family Bacteriovoracaceae; genus Bacteriovorax. Next base: position 231,154 of record JBAZRY010000003.1, on the reverse strand, counting down.
ATATTTTTAAGCACACAGACTAAATCGCGGGAATTTTTAAGAGAGCTTCGCGATGGCAATAAAAGCAGCAGCGAAGCCCTTCCTCCGTCTGGCAGCGATGAATTCAATATGGATGAAGAAGATTTCAATTTTATGCAATTGCTTGAATTCAAAAAATCAAAATTACTTGCAGAGCTTCTGGCCCAAAGAAAAGATAGTGATATTTCATTTGAAAATTTTAATGAATACGAATTTTGTTTTCAGGAATGTCTTGATTCTCCGGATGAGATTTTTGATTTCAAAGACAATGAAGGGGACAGCTTCTTCGTTTACATTAAATCTTTTATCAAAGATTCCAGTGATTTTTTCTATATTATATCGTGCTTAAAAAGAAAAGGTTCAGAAGAAGACGATTCAGTCAGTGTATTTCCGGTGCTGGCATTTCCAACCAACGATGTTGATTTGTATTCAAGCTGGCGGACCGGCAAGAAAATAGCCGGACATATAAAAAATTAATTAATATTGTTTGTAAACATACTGACCGACACTTTTGAATCTTTCACAATAGGTCGGGTTTCCGGCAGCAAGCATGTTCATACAGGTTTTATAGGCCTCTAAGGTCATCGAATAACTGTTGTAGTAATACCAGCTCAGGTCCTTAAAAAAGATAACGCCATTAATATTGGCGTTTGAATATTCCGGGTATTTAATGAAGTTTATTTTTCTTACATCTTTTGCATTTTTAAAATAACCGCACATCGGGTTACCTACATAAATTGAATTCGTACCGTTGCTGGTTGTAGGTATAAAACAGATGCTGACGTCGCCGCTTGAGTTCGTAGGCGCAGTCTTAAGTTGAAAATAAAAGAGATTCTTATCAGTTGAACTCTGGCAAAGCGTATAGTCACCCAGATGAGAGCTGTTTGATTCAAATCCGGTTACGCCATCAGCTGCAAATTTACAATGGTTGGCATCAGTTGGAATAATTGAAGTGCTTCCGGTACTTCCGGTAGTTGTCGTTCCTGTAGTGCCAGTTGACCCGGTTGCGGGATTAGACCAGTTAATAGGAGCAGGTGTATTGCTGAGAGAATTTACTCCAGAACTTATGCTTCGCTTGCTTCGAGGAGAGTCACATGCGGTAAGGGTGGCCAATACAGCGATCATGATTGGAAGTATTTTTTTTATTTTCATATTGATACACCTTCTTGGATATCCTTTACCCATATATTCATTATACTTGTCGGCAATTAATCGAAATAGTTGAGGCAAATATCTACCCTATTAGATATTTTAGGGAGCAAAACAGAGACGATCTTTCATTAACTTAAGCCGATTTTTACCGATAAGCCTGCATATGTTTAAAAAGCTTATATTCCTGACTATTGCGCTTTTATTGATAGCGACAGCTCTGGCCCTGTTTGTTATAGCGCCTTATCACATTTACACCCTCACATTAACCGAGGGGGTAAATACTCGTTTTCTCGTGATGAAGCCAAGCTTGCCGGTTTTTTATGACGGACACGAATTTCAATTTTTTGATGGGCCAAAAACAGACACGGATGACAGTTCACTTTATAGAACTTTCCATTTTTCAAATTTACTTGTGCCTATGCCAATCAATCATCCTGTATTCTCTTTCATTCCCAATATTAAGAGTGAAAGTACCGGCCTGCGCCTGGGAGGACAGTTTCTCGATGGAAAGAATACAGAATTGCTCTCAATGATGGTTGAAAAAACTTACAGACTTGAAACTTTATCGGGTGATCAGCAATTATTTGTGTTGCCGATATTTAAGAATCACATTCACAGAAAAACCGATGAAGAAGTCTGGAGAGATTTGTTTTCCAAAAAACTTTCTCTTCCATCAAACGTCGGTAAAAGTTTTTATGAATCTCTTATAGCCTTGAAAGAAGTTAGTTATAGCGATCTGGTTTACAACCTGTATATTCTCTATAACAGAACTCATCTCTTTCCAGCTGATTCAACCCGCATATCTTTTGATGCTCAATCCGGGCACGGACTGATTGAACTGCTGAATCAGGATAAACACTTCAGGCATGAAAGACTCTACCTGGTTGATAAAGGAATTATTTATTCGCTGACAATAAAGACCAAAAAAGGGAACCTTGCCGCCGAACATTTTAGAAGCAAACTTATCAGAGAAACTTTGTACAAGAATTCAACTCCCGATTCTGCAATCCCAATTTATGCCCAATATAAAAGCATTTCTTATAATAGCCGTGTTGACCAGCAAGGGATGACTTATCTTTTCGCGGCATGGTCGCATGATCTGTCCAGCCGCGAGTATGTCCGGGTCATCATTTTGTTTCTGGAAAGAGGAAAGGCAAATTTGAAGTATCTTAAACCATTTTATGAATACGCCTACAAAAAATTTGGCTCAAACCTCTCCGGATCCGAAGATGTTTTACTTGAGACCCCGGAAGAAAAATTAAAACGGAAAATTAAAGAGGATCTGGAAAAGGAAGTTAAAAAAGAAGAGATGGCGGAAAGGGCCAAATACGAAGGCAATTTCAGTTCACCTGATGAAAAGATAAAGTTTTATCTTCAAAAGGCCAAGGAAAATAAAAATAATTCGGATGACTCTGAAAAAGTTTTAATTCAGGAATAATTGTATTCATAGTTCAATGGCAAGACCTATTCCGATATTCACACCGCTCAATTTGGTGACGCCGCCAATACTGGCATCATTGGCGTCCTGAAGATTTTCGACTCTGAGGACTTTATAACTTCTATAGCCGAGCTCCCCGGTGATGTGGTAGTTTTGATCTGGTAAAAAAACAAGTCTGGCCAGGAGCTGAGGTCCGTAAATAAATGGGGCCGGTTCTGTAACAAAATTATTGTTGAGATTTAACTGAGAGTTTGCTGAAAAATCGATGGAAAATACAAAGTCCACCAGGAACAATTTTGTCCGCATCGGGGTATAACCAAAAAATGGGCTGATAAGAAAATAGGTGAAATCAATATTCTCACTGCTCAAAAAATTGTAATCAAAACCAGCTCCCCAGATCGCTCTGCCGAAGCGCTGGCGATGAAGAAAATTGATCCCGATGCCGGTAAAATTATCTTTGGCCGTGCCATCTACGCTCTCAAAAAGGTCGCTGGTTTCCTTTCCTCCATAAAATTGGTGGAGGTTAAAATAAGCGGAATTGTTTTCAGAGAGTTTTTCTTCGGGTTTTATTAAAACATCGTCAATATTATGCTCCTGAGGAGCTCCGCGTTTGGAATGAAGCTGTTCAGCTAACTCGCTCTCATAATGGATATTTTTCAGCTCAATGAAGGCAAGCCGGCCGTAAACCACTAAAGGGACTAAATCGGGGTTCTTTTTCCTGGGATTTCCTACTGTAATTAGCTTGTCGTTGGATATATAACCAAGGGGGCTGTTCATGTTTTCGTCGGAGTAAACAATTGCTCTTGGGACTATGATCCGGGCGATTTGAGGTCCTGTAATCAGCTCTGATTCCTCACTAAAAGCGGGGTTCACTATGAGAGTGACGAATAAAAAAATACATCCTAGAATGAGAGCATTAAATTTTGTAAGCATTAGAAAAATTATAAGGGGCATTCCTTGAAATTTCCAGGCAAAAGAAAGACAAAGCATTACTTCCCTGTTACCGAGGCCGGTAGAATTCCATTTGATCTTGATTTTTCCGACCGATCTTCCGTTTACCTGGTTGGAATCGACCAGCTGATCGTGGATATTGAAGCGTACGTTCCTTATGAGTTTCTCGAAAAATTCGGAATCAAAAAAGGTGAATCTTCCGTCATGCCTGATGGAGTAGTTGAAGAAATCTATCGTGAATTAAAAGAAGCCGGCTCTATATTGGGGGAATATGCCGGAGGCGCTATTGGAAACACTCTTCATAATTATAGTGTCCTCTCTGATTCGAGATCAGTTGCTCTCGGGGCGATTTCAAAAAATATCTCAGTAGGCGATTACGCTTTCAAATATATCTGTACAACTAATTCATTTGTCGATTTTTCATATCTCAAGCCGGTGGATGGTCCGATGGCCAGGGCCCTTTGCCTTCTTACGCCCGATCACGAGCGCTCTTTCGCCATTGGGAAGGGGATTATGAATGACCTTACTCCTGATTATATTCCAGAAGACGTCATTAAAGGTGCGGCTGCGCTTCTTGTCTCGGCCTATTCACTTCGCGATGAATCTTCGACAATGTACGAGGCCAATATTGCTGCCTGTGAACTGGCTCTTAGACATCATGTGCCTGTTGTACTTTCACTTGGCACAAGCACGTTGATAAGTTCAAGAAAAGAGTTTTTCAAATTTTTTATCAATAAATACGTTTCACTCTGTGCAATGAACGAAGATGAGGCCATGGCGCTGATTGATGAGAAAGACCCATTAATGGCCTGTGAAAGAGTGCTCGATTTGTGTGACATGGTGCTGCTGACTGTCGGCGCTAAAGGCCTGTATCTCGCAGGGCATGTCGAAGACGCTTATAAGCGAGAAACTAAAGATATGATCCATTCAAAATCCATTGCGGAATACAATCGTTATGAATACTCCCGCGCTATGATGAAAAACGATTGCAGCAATCCGCTTAAAATTTACACTCACATCAACCCTTATATGGGGGGGCCGGGAACTATTAAAAATACCAATGGAGCAGGAGACGCCGCGCTCTCAGCTGTGCTTCATGATATTGCTTCCAATGGTCACCATCGTCAGGTCACGCCGAATTCTCCAAAACATGTTGCTAAATTTCTGACTTATTCCTCTATTCACCAGGTAAGCAAATATTCAAATCGTGCAAGTTTTGAAGTCTTAAAGCAAAATTCCCCAAGATTAATTAAAGGTCTTCCGGCCAGAGAAGAGAGTCTGGAAGATGCCTATTGGGACAACTAAGGAGATTTTATGAAATTATTACTGGCATTTTTATTTTCAACGAATCTATTTGCCACTGATTTGAATCTCGGATGCGTGACTGAAATTCCCACTACGAGTCTGATTGCCCAGACAAAGGATGGAGTGGTGGAGTTTAATCTTATTCATCATAATGGCGTGAAGTACATGCCGATTCATAATGGCGTGATAACGCCTTACGATCTTGAAACTCTCAGTACCCGCGCCGATATCCTCGCCGATCTGGGTGATAATTTAGTATTTACTATGCCGGCAAGTGCCTGTCAGGTAGACGGTGTGCTTTTTAATTGCTTTGGCGCTCAACCTGCTCAAAATATCGGCGGACACCAGGTTTCAATATGGGCAGCTTACAGTTCTACTTACGATGATGTGAGCCTCATCGGCATTTTTCCTTTTGTCACGACCAATCTGGCAATCGAAGTTGATGGAAAATCTTATTATTTGCCTATGAGGTATAATCAAGCTGAATGCTTTAAAGATTTTAAAAAGAGTAAATTATTAAAATCGATCACGTTGACTCAGAATAAGAGATAGAGAATAAAAATAAGCCTAAATTAAAGATAGGGGAGATTCATTTTTCTTTATTCTGATGAACGGGAAGACTAATTGAACCTAGTGGCAAAATGACGTGAGTCTATTTATTTAACTGGCAATCTAAGGCCCAGCAGGTAGTATCGCTACCGCAAATATATGCTCCAAGGTAAATAGATTCCTGATCTGGCATTAAATGTGTTGTGACACTACCTTGTGGATAATAAACATCATTACCATCAATGATTCCTTCCATATATTGAAAAAATTGAATTCCCCGTCCATCTTTAAACATTTGAAAATCAAAAAAATGTTTTTTCCCGGCCATTACTTTTCTTAAAGCCACAGGAGCCTGGTTACTTAATGTTATATTTTCTTCAAAACGATCATTCGAAAGTACTGAGGTAAACTTGCAATCATAACTACTAATAGTTTGTGAAAATGCATTGAATGAAGTTAAAGCGAATATAAATATTAAAAATAATCTCATGGAATTCTCCTTCAAAAATGTTTTTTAAATTAAAGCATACTTTAATTAAGAATGGCCATGTTTCCGGATCTAAATCTAATGATTGTGGGCCAGGTTTTGTTCCGTTTGTCTTTGCTTAAGTAATCAATCATTTAGCTTTAAATCCGGAATTTCATTCTGCCTTTTTATAATTTCCCTAGCTCTAAAGGGCTGAAGATTTGATATTCTCTCCGTAATTCTACTTTTTGAGTATTCACTGAGGCAACTCGGCGATTCTGAAATAAATTTCCACAAGACTTAGCGAAGAATTCTCAAAATAATTTTACTATTTATTTGGGCTTTTGGTTTGACAAACAATATCTGCCCAAATTAAAGTGCCGAAATGAAAAAGAAAACGCTATATAATATTAAAGGTGCAGGCCGACCCGCCATTCATGATCGTGGGATACGTCATGTTGCCCGGGATGAAATCAAGCGAAGAACACCGCTTCATTTGACTATTAAAATTAATAAAGAAAAATCAGGTTTAAGAAATAAAAGTATTATTAAAGCATTGCATTCTTCTATAAAGAAGGCACGGCTGATTGGATTAAGAGTGATCCATTATACGCTGGAATATGATCATGTTCATCTTTTGATAGAGACAGAAAGCAATGTTTTATTGGGAAAAGGAATGCAGTCTTTTGGCATTAGTTTCTCAAAGGGAATTAATAAAATAAAGGGACTTAAGGGCCAGGTCTTTAAAACCAGATATCATTTTAGAAAATTGAAAACCCCTGCAGAAATTAAAAATGCCATCAATTATATTTTAGGAAATTCCGTTAAACATAAACAGGCAAGTTCCATCATCACTCCTTACAACTCTTTGCCCGCTATAGCGGACTTTTCAAGGCTTTATCCGGGTTTTGAAAGAATGATAGAAGACACAATTGATTCGAGCTCTTTTTTAAGTGCACTAAAAATTGAGTTAAAAAATGTTTTGTATGAACCCGGACATTTTCTAATCAGGAAATGGATTGGATAAATTCGACACGGTTTCCAAAGGGATCCGAAATTCAAAACGGTCGAACCCGGAGATTTCTAATCCGTTAATGTTATCAATATTTTTATTTCTTAATTTTTCTTTCCAGCTGCTCAGATCAGAGACCCGATAGGCGATATGGGCCCTGGCTTTTGACCTGTCAAATTCTTCTGAGCCAACATGAATCTGTTGCTGCCCTAATTGTAGCCAGAGGCCTCCGCGCTTTATTAGAGATTCTGGTTTTGGTATTTCTTGAAGCCTAAGAAGTTGCAATAGAATTCTCGCGCCAGATTTTCAGCGCCGTGAGGAATGGTAATTTGAATATGGTCGATGAATAAAATCATGCGGGCTAAGATAATTCCAAAAGACGCTCGCCAAGGTTTTCCGCTTTGGTAAGCGATCTGCCCATGACAATAAAGTCTGCACCGAGTTTAACTGCCTCTTTTGGAGTAGCGACTCTTTTTTGGTCTTGTGTTTTTTGATTTTGAATTTCGTCACCAAAGCGAATTCCGGGTGTGATGGCCAGAAGTCTTGGATGGTATTTTTTGAGCAGGACTATTTCATGAGGTGAGCAAATCACTCCATCAACCCCAGAAGCATCTGCGGTATTGAATAATTTTAGAAAAGCCTCATGGGGATCAGTGATCCCGAAAAGGTTTTTTAAATCAGTTTCCTCCAATGAAGTCAGAAAACTAACTCCTAGTATTTTACACTCAGGAATACTTTTTCTTGCTTCCTGTACGGCCGCCTTTAACATGGCTTCGCCACCGCTTATATGAATAGTGAGAAAATCGATAGGAAGGTTTTTGAGCGAATGAATGGCGCGTTCAACGGTTTTGGGAATGTCATGAAGTTTTAAATCGAGAAAAATTTTTTTCTTATACTCTCTGTGAATTTTATGGACCAGATCCGGGCCGTATTGTACGAAAAGTTCAAGTCCGATTTTTACAATGGGGATTGTATTCACAGGACGAGAGAGAAAGAGATCTATATCGTCTAAAGTCATCTGATCAAGGGCAACTATAGTCTGGTTTACAATCATTTGGACATCTCTTGAAGCGCTAATGGTGCAATCTCTGTCTCGTGTGTACCAATCAATGCTTGGGCAACCGCTCTGATATTTTCCGGTCTGGTAAAGCATGGAATGGCATATTGAATAGCTGAGTTTCTGATATGTTCACCATCGTTTTGCGACTGACCCTGATTTTGAGGAGTGTTGAAAACCATTTTCATGGATTCATCTTTTAGAACGTCCAGGATATTGAGTCCATTCTCGTCAATCTTTTTGACTGAATCACAAGGCACGCCTTGCTTTCTGATATATTCGCAAGTGCCTTTGGTGGCGACAAAAGTAAACCCGATTTTATAGAGAGACTTAATATAGGGAAGAATGGTTTCTTTGGTTTTATCTGCAAGGCTGATCAGAATTTTTCCACGTGTTCCCAGATTGGGATAATTGCCTTGATAAGATTTTAAGATGGCCTTTTCCTTATCGCTGTCAATTCCCATGGTCTCGCCGGTAGATCGCATTTTAGGTCCAAGAAGTATATTGTCCTGGATGAAACGATCGAACGGGAAGGTCGATTGTTTAACGCTGAAAAATCCAGACAAAGGTTGATCTCGGTTTTCAATTCTGTCTCCAAGCATTGCATCGGTTGCAATTTTTGGAAGTGAAATATTGTAGGCCTTGCTTAAAAAAGGCAAAGTGCGCGATCCTCTTGGATTAGCCTCGATACAATAAATTTTGCCCTCTTTTATGGCGAATTGAAAATTGATGGGGCCGACAATTTCAAGCTTATTGGCAATGGCAAAAGAAATGCTCTTGAGCTCATCGTAATTTTTTTGAGTGAGAACTACCGGAGGTGTGATCATGCCTGAGTCGCCGGAGTGTACACCGGCAAATTCGATATGCTCACAGACGGCAAAAGTAAAATTGCCATATCCGTCCCGCACAAGATCCACATCGTATTCAATAGCATTTTCGAGATAAGTCTCAACCTGGAAAGTTGCAGAGCCATCCTGAAGCTGATCTTTAAAGGCCTTAGGCAAATCGTTCAAGTCTTCGTGTGAATAAAAGATGTACATGGATTCGCCGCCAATAACAAAAGAAGGTCTGATAATGACAGGAAGACCAATATCGATCATGGCATTCACGAGATTTTTCTTGCCGCTGATTTCCCTTGAGTGGGTATGCGATAGTTGTGTTTCTCTGGTAAGCTCACTGAATTGTTTTCTGTCTTCCGTCATTTCTAGAATTTTCCAAGTCGGTCCTAGAAAATTAATTTTAAACAATTCCTGTCTGAAGCTTCGTTCTAAATGTTCTCGAAGTTGAATTCCAGTCTGCCCGGAAAAAGATGCAATAACGCCATAAGGTTTCTCATTATAAAGAATATCAAACAAGTCCTCTGAGTAGAGCGGCGATATATAGAGGCGGTCTGAACTGTCATAATCCGTCGAAACGGTTTCGGGGTTTGAGTTGATCATGATAGAGAGAACGTTTTTTTCGCGGAGTCGCTCGCAGGATTTAACACAGGAATAATCAAATTCAATTCCCTGTCCGATGCGGTTTGGACCTGAGCCCAATATGGCAACTGATTTTCCGAGGAGCCCAAGAGATATTGCCTCATTTTCTTCTGAGTAGGTAGAGTAGAAATAGGGAGTCTCTGCCTTAAATTCTCCGGAACAGGTATCAACAGCTTTGTATACTGGAAAAATTTTATGCTGGAATCTAAACTCCAAAATGTCCTTTTGAGACTTATTCGTAAGCAATGCAATATGCTTGTCGGAGAGTCCCATTTTCTTGAACTCAATGATTGTGTCCGGGGATTTAAAAATTTCATTTCTTGATTTTAAATTTTTTTCGGCCGAAACAATTAACTCCATTTGATTAATAAACCATTTGGTAATTTTTGAATGAGCATAAATTTCATCAACGCTCATGCCTGCGCGAAGGGCCTCAAGAACAGTTAGAAGAGAAAGTTCATTGGCGGTCTTCAGGCGGTTTTTAATATAGTCCAGGTCCATATCCAGCGGAGTGGTTTTGAGTTGAGTGAGACTTGGAATTTCAAGTCCCATCTCAAGCGCACGCAATGCTTTTAAAAAGGCTTCGTTAAAGCTTCCACCCAAGGCGAGAACTTCACCGACTGAACGCATTTGCGGTCCAAGCGTTTTGCTGGAGCTTGGAAATTTACTGAATGGAAAAATGGGTATTTTCAGGGCCACATAATCAAGCGTTGGTTCAAAAGCAACCGGTGAAGCTCTAGTGATGTCGTTTAAGATTTCTTTTAGAGTGTATCCGATGGAAAGGAGTGCAGAAATTTTTGCAATCGGGTAGCCTGTAGCCTTAGAGGCAAGTGCACTTGACCTTGAAACTCTCGGGTTCATTTCAATGACGGTAATATCATCCTCATCATTTTCATTGATTGCAAACTGAACATTCGCGCCGCCGGCGACAACGCCCATATGTTTGGCTATATTGAGAGTCATGGTGCGAAGCTGTTGCATGCATCGATCACTTATGGTCATTGCAGGAGCTACAGTAATTGAATCTCCGGTGTGAATTCCGCATGGATCGACGTTTTCAATTGAACAGATAATCACGCCATTTCTTTCGTTGTCTACCATGACCTCAAGTTCAATTTCCTTTTGTCCCACCAATGATTTTTCCATTGTGACCGGAAATTTGATATCTGAAGTGAAAACCTCTTTCAGTTCAGATGTAGAGTAAACCAGGGCTGCACCTTTTCCACCAAGAGCAAAGTCTCTTCTGATGATCAATGGAAATTTTACTTTTTCGACGGCCATGACAAGCGCTTCTTCTTCGCTTTTGGCAGTAAATCTTTTCCCAGTCTGATACCCGAGCTTATCAAGTTCAAGAGCAAATAAAGCGCGATCTTCTGTTTTTTTAATGGTGTCGACATTCGCACCAAGAAGGGCCACATTGTGGTTTTTTAAAAAGTTCTCCTCTTCAAGCTCCACGCAAAGATTCAGTGCCGTCTGTCCACCCATAGTTGAAAGGACGGCGTCTACGCGTTCTTTAAGAATTATTTTTTTGATCGTTTCTTTGTTGATGGGTTCTATGTAGGTGCGCGCGCACATTTCGGGATCGGTCATGATCGTTGCAGGATTTGAATTGAGCAGAACAACTTCTATTCCTTCTTCCTTCAATGCCTTTAGTGCCTGAGTCCCTGAATAATCAAACTCGCTTGCCTGGCCGATTTTAATCGGGCCTGAACCTATGAGAAGAATGCGCTTGTAAGGAGTTGTCTTTTTTAATCGGGTTGTAAGTTTGTTAAAAGGAAACAATTTTTTAACATCTACAGGACTCGTGATTTTTCCATCGAGATATTCTTTAATCTCAAGAAAAAAATCATGTGCATCATGAGGGCCAGGATTGGCTTCAGGGTGATATTGCACGGCCTTTAGAAAATGGTCTGTCGTCGCAATAGATTCAATCGAATCGTCGAAAAGGGAAGTGTGCTGAATATAGAGTTCGCGCTTTAATGAATTGTTGTTCTTCTTCTGATTAAAAGATTGCGTCTCAATGGCGTAACCATGGTTTTGAGAAGTAATGATAATTTTATTTGTGATGTGATCAATTACCGGGTGATTGGCCCCGCGCTGGCCAAATGGCAGCTTCTGAACATCGATACCAAGTGCACGACCAATGAGCTGAATTCCCAGACAAATGGCCCGTACTGGTATTTTTGATTCAAGCAGTTCTTTCACAACTTGAGTTTCGGCATGAAAATTTCTGGGATCTCCCGGGCCGTTGGATAAGAAAATTAAACGTGGTGATAGAGCAAGTACATCGGTACTTTTGGCGTTATATGGAAGTGAAACAAGTGGAAAACCAAGCGTGTATAGCTGATCTATGATTGCCTGCTTGATTCCGTAGTTAATGATGACAATGGGTCTGTCGCCTTCACGGTGAATAATTTTTTCTTTTTGTGAAACGAGATGAAGATCATCTGTCTTTAAACGTGCATTGCTGAACTCGGTTTGACTTGGGGGAGATTCTCTGAAAGTTAGTACTGATTTATGAGATGTTGATTTTTTAGTTGTTAAATAACGAACCAGGCTTCTTGTATCAACACCGGAGAAAAGCGGCACATCTAATTTGTTGAGGCATTCATTGTAAGAAAAATTTCTGGCGATAATACAAGTTGCAAAGCTCTTCTTAGACTGGGCAACATTGATATTGGGATGAGCTTCATAATTTCCAATGTGGGCATTGGTAAAAAGTATATGCTGGCCTAGAAAAGAAGGGTCGGTAATTGTTTCTTGATATCCACTCATGCCAGTAGTGAAAGCAGCTTCACCCCAGATTCCCTTTATAAGTTCCGGATCATCGGAGGTTCGGTTTACATGGCCTCTGAACCTGGTTCCATCTTCAAAATGAAGATAAGCCGCAGCTTTTTTGAGGTTGTGATTAAAATTTTTCTCCATGTATGTTCCCAATGTTTTTGTCGTTGTTTACGAGCATTGATTGAATGATCGCCATTCTCATAGGAATGGAATTTTGCACCTGTAAATATCCCTGATACAGTGAGGACTTGATGAGAGCAGCGTCCAGTTCTACTCCGATGTTGGCAGGACCTGGATGGAGAACCGGAACAAGCTTGTTTATATGTTTTAAAAGTTGAAGACTGACACCGTAAGTATTGTGATAATCATCGTCATTGGACAGCTGGGTTGAATGAGCGTCCAGGTGACGCTCTTTTTGAATTCTAAGCAGATAAATAAAATCACATTTTTTTAAGGTCTCATCCCTGTCTGTTGAAAGCTCCACGCCTGGTGGCAGCTCGCTTTTTTCAGGCAGAAAGACCTTGGGGCCGCAGAGGATGACTTTCATCCCAAACATGGGCAGAAGTTTGGTGAGCGAATGACCGACTCTGGAATGAATATTATCGCCAAAAATAGCAAGCGTTTTACCGCTCAGTTCCGGCGTGAGTCCTTTTAATGTAAAAAAATCCAGCAGTGCTTGAGTGGGGTGTTCATTGACACCATCACCGCCATTAATAATTTTGATTGGAGGCGATTCTCTGAACTGACTGAGCTGATGAGAAACACTCGATCTGAAAATACAAAGATTCACGCCTTGATTAAATAGAGTGAGAAAGGTCTCTTCCAGGCTTTCGCCTTTTTTCAGGCTGGAAGTTTCAGCATTAAAATCAATATAAATAGCACCCAGTCTTTGAACAGCTATTGCAAAAGAATGCTTTGTTCTGGTTGAATTTTCCAGAAATGACGTAGCTATAACGGGTCTTCTATGTGTAAAAAGGGTGGATTCGCTTTCACGGTGTTTAAATTTGGAAGCTAGAGAGAGTAGTCCCTCGACCTGAATTTTGTTGAGATCATCGATACTTTCAAGTAATGAAGGAAATGAATTCATTTTCTTCCTTGAGTGGTCTTGATACTATTAGTAGTATTAGTACAGACCAAAATCACAGTTTTTAATAGTGTAGTGACTGCGAAACGATCTGACAATTTCTTATTAAATTAATTGCGCGAAAAAATGAAAAATATTGACTATAGTAATCAAATGCAAAAAGAGGCCATTCTAAATGAATGGAAAGGTAATTTATTCGAATTCCTTGTGACTCAGGGCTTAGCGGCTAAATGTTCACTGGAAAGTGATTTCCTGTTTAATCTTCCTGCCGAATTTAAATCAAAATTAGGCAGCTATGAGGAGTTGATGCGCACCCATGAGCCCAAACTCTTGATTAAACTCCCTGTACTTGCCCAAAAGACTGTCGAGGAACTCTGGCGCTCCTTAGATCTCGGTAGATATAATTTTTCTCAGTGGAATGTCATCGGCAAAATGGTGGCGACGAATGACTCTGAACTTTGGAATGAAACCGATATTGTCGGGAGCTATAGTGAAGATTCTGGCGAGCGAAAAAAACTGGCACTGAGTTTAAAACTGACAAAGGACCACAGCTATATCAACACTAAGAGTGCCGGTGTAAAAAGTTTTTTGTCCAAGTATTTTGATTCTTTTGACTCCGCAAAAATCGAACTCATGCAACAGAATCTAAACCACGAAGTCGATGAGTCTTTTCTGGCCATGGGCCACCGGCTCTATCAGTTGGCCGACCTGGAATTCAAGGGGGCCTTTGATTCCAGATGGAGTGATCAATACAGTGAACTTCCCGGAGAGCTTGAGCCTGCCATGAGACAAATCGTTCATGAAAATTATCATCGTGTTGCTTTGAAATTATCAGGGCTGCTTCATGAATTGAAAATAACTGACGAACAGTTGTTTTTTGAATCTCTGTATGCCCTTTGTGGTTTTGGGCATGCTGATATAGTTCAGGTCAATTGCTTTCATCAGGATTATGAGTTGAGTGAAGTGACCATAAAAAGTTTTGAAGATATTTTTAAAAGCAGCAATAAAGTTTGCGCCTTGATGCCGATAAAAGACATGGCCTCTTCTGTAGAGGTAGTTATGGGAGCTGTAACTCTGCAAATCAGGGTAAAACCCATGAATAAATTTACGACTGCTGCTTATAAGATTAATTGTTCAATTAAGGTTAAAGCATGAAACAAAAAGCTCTTTTTTTAGACCGCGATGGCATTGTCAATGTAGATAAAGCCTACGTGTATAGATTTTCGGATATCGAGTGGGTTGAAGGTATTTTTGAACTCATAAAATCTGCCCGATCCCGCGGATTCAAAATTTATGTTCTCACTAACCAGTCAGGTGTAGCCCAGGGCTTTTATAAAGAAGAAGACGTCATTAAACTTCATACTCAGATGAGCGAATTTTTGAAAACAAAAAATGCTATCATTGACGATTGGTTTTACTGTCTGGATTACGACAGCGAGCGAAGAAAACCCCGCCCAGGTATGATGATTGAGGCCAGAGACAAATACAATATTGATCTGTCAAAATCTTTTATGATTGGTGACAAAGCTTCTGATGTCCTGGAAATCGAGGGTCCGCGTACATTGCTTTTAAAAGGCAATTATCCACTTGAAGAAATTGTAAAAAATAAGAAGGCAGAAGTCTTTACGAGTCTGGCGGCCATTTTGAAACGTCTGGAAGAGCTTATCTGATTGCCATTTGCACCTATGCGAGCAGACTAAGCATTTTTAAACGCTAGCACTGATCAGGATTACGTCTTGTTTCGAAAAACGAACAATTTGTATGACCTGATTCAGTCTTCTATCATTAAGTTTCAATTCAGAAATAATTTCTAATTTTACAACCTCATTTGATCCAATAAAAAACCCCTCATGATAAGAGGGGTTTTAAGGTTTTGAAAGCTCCAAATAGGTCTAGCAAACCTAGACTTGGGGATGAAAAATTTTAACACAAATTTAAACTAATTCAAGCCGAGAGCTCCAAGGCCAATGAAGGCCCTTCTTTGGAGGCACGGATGCTCAAGGTTTTGAAAGTACTAGAGCTATTGATCCTGATTTTAAAATTACTAGCAATAATTTTAAAGTTGTTAAGGGGATCGCTCTAGGACTTGGGGGAGGAGAAATCCTCCCTTTTTTATGTTGCTGTTATGAAATGCATCGAGATCACGGTGCTTCAGGTGATTATCTGCTATTAGTCATATAAACTTTCAAAATTAATGTCATCAATATATTGTTAATGCATGAAAATTGATGAACCATTTAATCCAGAAATTAAAAGCAAAAAAATTCCAACAAACATAGAATTCAAATTAGCTAACGATACTCACATTGATGAAATCGCTGCATTAATGCATGAAAGGAATCCAAACGATTCAGTCAAAATAATTAAAGCTAAAACACTGAATGAAATAAAGCTAAATAAAGATGACCCCACCTATTGGCTTTATGTAGCTATTATTAATAATAAAGTCGTTGGGCTATGTCGTTTTTATCATTCAGACGGCCTTCCAATTAATAAAAAGAAATTCTCCGCTCCAGAAGGTTGGTATGGAATGGGAATTCTTATTTCTAGTAAATGGCGAAGAAACAGCATTGCAAAATATCTTACAATTGAAAGGGTTAAGCTTTTGAAGAATTTAAAAGCACATTGCCTTTATTCTATCGTCGACTCCAATAATAAGACTTCAGTAAAAATGCATGAAAATTTTGGTTTCAAAAAAATTGATCAAGCCCATGGTTTCTTACATTTAGACTTCAAAGATCAAATTGCTTTTTTGTTTGAATTGAAAATATAACTCCCCTAATGGATAAAAACATTGATCATAAAAATATAGAGTAAGATGACGGCCCAATGAAAATCTGGGCCTTTCCTTTGCTTTTGGATTGAAAAACAAAGACATCATGTGATTTCAAGCTTTCCCCAGGCATTAGTTTTAAAAATAATTTTTAAAACCTATAAAAAATTCTTGCTTTATATGCAGATGAATTTTTGACATGCTAAGTTGGAGTTATGAAATTTTTTGTATTATTAAGTTTTATTCTTGCTTATGTTTCATTATTTGCAGCAAATGCGGCTAATGACCAGTATCCACATATTGATGCCAAGATAATTGGATATGATGAGCATATTGCAGAACTACGAAAGACCTACAGCACGTTCCCCGAAGACCATAATAATAAAGACTGGGTAAAAAGCGAAATTACTTATATGGCAATGGCCGATCATTATTCTGTTAATTTTGCATCAATAGTATTTCCAGATTATATAGATCCCAATAGCCCTGAAGTCGTTTATTATATGCAAGTGTTTCAGCCACGTCTGCAACAGCTCTTGGTCAGTAATTCAGAAATGATGAAAGAACTTCTAAAAACTTACAAATGGATTACGATCAGTGAATTTGGAAAGGATTATGATATTGCTGCTTGGGTATTGGTACAGCATGCAGATTTCGACAGACCATTTCAAAAACAGGTTCTAAGTATTTTAGAAGAACTTTATAAAATAAATGAAACCTCTAAGGCCAATTATGCTTATATGTATGATCGCCTTTCGCGAGCTGACGGCAAACTTCAACGCTATGGAACCCAGGGCGAATGCAGGGGGCCTATGAATTGGCAGCCGTTTGAAAGCGAGGATCAGGCGAACTTAGATCAAAGGCGGAGTGACATGGAAATGGATTCTCTTGCAAAAGAAATTGAAATAAATAACCCACGTTGTGGCAAATAAAATTCCCAAATCACTAATCACAGATTAAATCTGGGCCTTTTTTCAGTTTTATTTGGTAGACGAAGACACAGGCCCAGGTTCATCTGGGCATTTTTTTCGCCTAATTCTTGAAGCAGATTTAGCTTTTGTTTGCTATGTCTCCGAACACTACACAACCCAATCTGTTTTAATCATCTGTAGGTGTCTAAAGTTTAGACAATCAGCTCAGAGACCGGTCTCTTATCTCTCCTTAATCTGGTCACTGAATTTGGCACCTTAAATGCAAATATTCATGGGAATCATCATTCCTATGGAGCCATTTTGTATGAAGATTAAGACTTTTATAGTTTTTATAAATTTGATCATTGCTCATTCGCTCATGGCACATGACCTTCCTGTTAAATTATCCCAGAAACTGGATGCTAAAAATCAGGCCATTATTAATAAGGCGCTGGATGAAGTTTCTGAGTACCTTCCCGCTAAATTAAAGGCCGGATTACCTGCCGGAATTGAACTGCGATTTGAAAAGTTTTCCGGGCATAAAAAAATACCTGAAGATATTTGCTCAAGAAGCGATAAAGATAAAAAGCCGTTCGTCTACGGCGAGTACAATCATTTAAAAAACCGCTTAACTTTGAATATTGCTGTTTTTAGAGAACTGGCAATCGGACAGGCAGATTCTCAAAAAATAGCATGCCAACATAAGTCTTTATATGGCCAGGCCATTGCCACTATAGTCCACGAGCTGGTTCATGCATACGATTTCAATAATAACAATCCATCATCTTCTGAAGAATTTCGCTATCGCGCCGGATTTAAGAAAGGACTTTTAAAAACAAAAAATAAAAATAGCGAGCCGATGAGATCTGCAGATGCATATGAATTGAGCAGCGTCACTGAAAGCTTCGCTGTCAATTCAGAATATTTTTCAATGGACCCGGAATTTGCCTGTCGAAAACCGGCGATGTTTGATTATTTAAAGAAAATTTTTGAAGCTGATCCATTTCCAAACCGCTCATGCCAGTTAAGCAATATTGTCATGATGTCGACGCCTGCCGGGTATTTTCCAATGAAACTAGATCCTCAAAGAGTTTATAGGATTGACTATCTGATGGCATCACCTGGTAGAGAATTGTCATCCGGATTTGGTCACTCCATGTTCAGAATTGTCCTGTGCGCTCCGGAACGCATGGATGTCATAAGCAATAAAATGATCAAAGCAACACCATGGGGTCCTAAATGCCTCGAGGATCGTCTTTATCACATGGTTGTGAGTTATCGCGCCAATGTTGAAGATGCCACTCTTAATTACTTTAAAGGAATCCTTGGCGGGTACCCGTCGATGCTGTTCATACTGAATTTTGCAGACGTGTTGGATGAATACAATCGCGATGAATTGCGTGATGTTGTTTCTTATCCACTAAAATTAAACACCAAAGAAAAAACTGACTTCATTAATAAAGTTCTGGAAGAGCACTGGAATTATCGAGGTTCCTATAAATTTGTCACCAACAACTGTGCTGTTGAATCTTTTGATCTGCTAAAAAGTGCTTTGGATCGATCAGGTTACAGCGATGTTCATTCTGTCACACCGAGGGGTGTGCTTCAGGATCTGGATCAGCTTGAATTTCTTTCTTTAAAAAGTGGAGCGCAGGAATCATTCAAAGCTAAAACTGACCAGCTTATTCTGGCGTATAAGAGTGCCTACGGAGGGTCTGAGAATAAAAAGGCCGTACTGAATTTCATCAAGGGTAGTTCGAGTGATGAGCGGCTGGGTAAGTTCAATCAATTTGCAAAAATCAAAATTGAATCTCAGGATCTACATACAGAGATGAGTTTAATAAAATCTTCGCTGGTAAAGGCTTCGTCGTTCTCAGTTATGGAGCAGCAGATTTTACGTACAAGAACATCGGAATTTAGAAAGAAAGCAGCAGAATTATTTATGGATTACAAATCTGGTAAAAATGATGACGCAAAATCAGAAAGAATCAAGAAGCTGATGGAAGAATCGGACATCGCTTTCAAACAAAATTTTTCCGACCTTGCTAGTACAGGTTACGGTGTACCGCTGATTAATGAAATGCAAAATCGAACTGAAATGGAGCAGAAAATTGAGCAGTCGAAGGATTCTATTGCCAATATCGAGGCAGCTATAAAAGAACTTATGCCGGCCGAAGTAGCCGTTTTGAAGGCCATCAGTTCCAACATAAGTCTTTTCAACCAAAAATCTCTGGCAATCAGGAAAATTTACAGAAGCAAGCTGGAACACTATATACGCGAGGTACTTTTGAATTTATCCCGTGAAGACAGCAGTAGAACTTTGCTTATTCATTCTTTAAGTTCCTCCGAAGGCCTTAATAAAGTGCGCGAACTCATGGACCGGGATCTGGTTGGCGAGCAGGAGATCCTTGACAGCAAGCTTAGAAAATTAATTGAAGAAATTTTGAACTAATCGGACCCATATCAACACCACTCGAGGCCCTTCGGGGCCAAAATGGAACTGAGTTTTCTCCCGGTTTTAATTAAACACTTACAGCAAAACTAAAATAGTCGACTTCATTTTTGGCAGGTGTTACTCCTTGATCATGGGACGCTGGATGGACAGCTGATTTAGAGGGGGGATACTGGAATGAAGAATAAATTATTAAGATGTGCTCAGTTATCAATGTTGCTTGCGCTTGGTTTACTGGCCAGCTGCAGTGGCGGTGGTTCAGGCTCAAGTTCAAGTTATCCAAGCTATCCTAGCTCTGGTGGAAGTACTTCAGGTGGAAGCACTGGCGGAAGTTCCGGCGGAACAACCACGTCAACTTATGGGGCCTATTCTTCACCTGATATTCTAGCCTCTGAATTTGTTGCTGCCCTAAACAGCAACGATGGTACCTACTCATCTGCTGTTGAACTCTATACCAACGAAACGCTTCGCTCTCAGCAAGCAGGCCAGGAAAAATGGTTTGTTATCTGGGATGCCAAGTACAGCGAATATAAAGCTGTCAGCTTGAACTATGTCCGGACGATCGTGTATTACGATTATTATTCTAATAACAGCGCAGTTGCTTCTGAATTCAGATCTATAGAAAGAGGCGATATATTATCAGGCCGCTACAATGGAGATACATATGGAAATGATTATGAAGTTGTCGATTATCATTCTAGTACTGGCTATTACGAAGGAAGAAATTCTGGCTACCTATATGAAGATGAGACCGGTACGACTGACGTAAGCTTGATGGCAAAAGAGCAGGAAAAGGCAAGATTCTACGAAAAAGCGGCCAGAGTATCGTTTGCGTATAACGTAAGCATTGAAACTTCTATGTCTATGGTAACATTGGGGTCCAAAATCGAAAGAATGCTTAGCCATGGCAATGGACAATTAACTCAGGAAGATCAGCTTGCATTGATGAGCGATTTGAAAACACTTACCGGCGTAAGTCTGGAAGAAATCGCAGTTGCTGCTCAGGACTCAAAAGCTAAAGCTGACGTACTTAAAAAGATTGCTGATAAGATCGGGACGAGTGCTCAAAATCTGGAAGAAAAATTCCTTCCGGAAGTATTTGGTGTTCATATCTAATAAGAATAAAAATGATTCAACTATGAGGCCGGTTTTAAAACCGGCCTTTTTTTGGGCCCAAAACTCAAAATTAAATAGTAAAAATGCAGCCTAAGCTGCATTTTTTTTGGGCTTATTCAGCTAAAATAATTTGTGAAGCTTCAACTAAAAGATCAACTGACTCATCGTCTGATAATGATGAATCAAGGTCTTTAGCAACTTGAATTTTATTCTGCAAATAAAGACTTGCAATGCCAGACTGATAATAACTTTGAGCTTCATTCTGCAGTCTCAGCGCTTCTTTTTTCTGGGCAGTTGAAGAAAGTGCAATGGAAGTAGCTTCACTGCTTGCTTCTAGCAGAGCTGTGCTAAAAACAGTATTGGCCAGAGTCCAGGCCAGAGTATTGGTTACTTTATCAAGCGCAAATGTTCTGGTTGAAAGGATTGTAGCTAATACCAAAATTATAATTTTTTTCATAAATACCTCATACAGGATACAATTCCGTATTTTTATCACAATCCCTGCCCGGGAAGAAAAGAATTGACCTGAACCTGTAAATTTTATCCTTTTTGGGGACAATTCATCGGGTGCGGGGTATGTGAAGTCATGGAAACCACGACTGATAAGGATTTTATGCCTGAGACACCTGGAGTGAGCAAATCCAGGACATTTGCCGATAAATTCAGCGGGTTTAAAACTCGTTTTATGATTGGGTTCTGGCTTATTGTTACGGGGCTGATATTTTTTTATTTGTTTAATTTTCTTTCTTCTCTATATGCCATAACACGTGCTTCAGAAAGTTTTTACACGATTAGTGTTGTGGGTAATCATGCCGTTTATACCAGAGTCAGCGAGCGTCCCGAAAGCTGGATTTCGCTTGATAAAATTTCAAAGAGATTGCAGCAGGCGGTAATATCCAGTGAAGACGGAAAGTTTTATGAGCATCCAGGCTATGATCTTGAGCAGCTGCAAGATGCCATCCGTGACTCCTTTGTTTACAAGAAAAAAATGAGAGGAGCTTCCACCATCACACAGCAACTGATAAAAAATCTTTATCTAAGCCGCGAAAAAACATTTGGAAGAAAATCAAAAGAAATGCTGATGTCTTTAATGATTGAGCGTTATGCAAGTAAACAAAAAATTCTTGAAATGTATTTAAACGTCATTGAATACGGCAAAGGCCTTTATGGCATTGGTGCTGCTTCGAAATATTATTTCGGCAAAACACCGGCGCAATTAAATGCCCGGGAGTCTGCCTTTCTGGCCATGCTTCTTCCCAGCCCCGTAAAGTATGCGAAGTCATTTAAAAATAAAACGCTGACTAGTTTTGCCTCCAGAACTATTAACTCCATTTTATTAAAAATGCGACAGGCGGGGTATATTGGAGAGAACGAATATCTTGCTCAACTGGACGGGCATTTTTCCTGGGAAATCATTCCTGAAGAAGTAAAGGATCCGGGAATTGTGGAAGAGTCTGAAGAGGATTTAAGTATTGGAGCGGATAGTGAAAACTAAATGCAATCTGCGGGTCTTAATTTCTGATACATTTGATCCATGCTTTAATATAGCTACTGAAGACTGGATTTTCAGAGATATGTTATCGGCCGAAGAGCTGGCAACAACCAAAATTCTCTTTTTGTGGAGAAATGACAATACAGTTGTTATTGGTCGATTTCAGAATCCATGGACTGAATGTAACACTCAAAAGATGGAAGAAGATAATATTACCCTGGCGCGCAGACAAAGTGGCGGAGGTGCCGTGTTTCATGATCTGGGTAATACCAATTTTACTTTCCTATCCAGCAAGGAAAACTTTGATAAGGCGGTCAATAATAAAATTATCACGAATGCCATTAACTCTTTTGGTCTTAATGCCGCACCATCAGGGAGAAACGACCTTTTGGTCAGTACTGCTGATGGGGATAAAAAAATTTCAGGGAGCGCTTTTAAGGAGACAAAGGATCGATCCTTTCATCACGGTACACTCTTAATCAATGCAGATATGACAAAACTGTCTCAATACTTAAATCCCAATATTAAAAAATTGCAGTCAAAAGGCATTACCTCTGTCCGGGCACGAGTGGCCAATCTGACTGATCTCAATCCCGAGATCACTCATGAAGCTCTGTGTGAACGGGTCATTCAGGAATTTTTTAAGCACTATGATAATGTTTGTCCGATAGAAGTTTTGGATCATCGCTATTTGTCCGGTATTCCAGAACTGCAGGCCCATTTTCAAAGAATGAGTGATTGGAAGTGGCGTTTCGGAGAAGCTCCAGATTTTAACCATCAAATGTCTGAGCGTTTTGCTTGGGGAATGATGGATGTGCACCTGGATGTTCAAAAGGCCATTGTAGAAAAAGCGCAGATTTACTCCGATTCTCTTCATCCCGAAATGGTCGAACTACTCATGGCCTCTTTAGAAAATATTTCCTATACTAAAAATGGCATTCAGGCCGCAATTTCCAAAGTCAAAAGGGAATTGCCTATGATTGAAGAATATCTGGAAGAGTTTGAAGCCTGGATTTTAAAAGAAATTTGTTAATAACACGACCATTATTTAAAAGAGAAACATGAAGTTTCAGGATCACGCAAAATTTATCTGGAAGAATTTTCTGGCAGACCGCTGGTTTATTTATTCTCTGGGGGCCTTCTCCGTTCTTTTAACCAATCTCATGCAAGTACTTGCTCCAAAGAATATTGGCTGGATTGTCGACTTCATGACAAAAAAGCCTATTCCAGAAGTATTAACCGGCAGCAATGATCACGAAACATTTATCCGACTTTTTCTTGTGCTCGCCATTTCCCGCGTCTTGATAAATATTTTCCGTTTCATGTGGAGAATAACCTTAGGCCGTCAGACCCATTATGCCTGCGGAATGCTCCGAAGAGATATCTGGGACAATGTTCGCTTTTTTAAAAAGCACGATCTCGACCGCCGATTCACTAAAGGCGTTTTAATGAATGCCTGTGCTTCGGATACAAACAGTGCGCGCTTTGTTTTTGGTTTCACTCTTGTGGCCATCACTGACGTTTTCTTTTTAGGCATTTTCTGTTTTCTCACCATGGCGGCAATCCATTTGCCTATGGCGGTTTTATCGTTTGTGGTTCTTTTATTTGTTCCGATCTTTGTCAGAAAGCTCTCCAAAAGGGAAGTGGAGCAATACAGAACTATTCAGGACACATTATCTAACTTTAACGATTTATCTTCGCAAGCGGTTTCAACCATCAAGCTTCAGCGTCTGACTCAGACCGGTCCGTTTTGGGAAAAGCGTCTGATGAAAATTGCCGAGAACCATCGCGCTCAGAAATTAAAAGGGACAAATATTTCTTTGCTCTATCTTCCAGTGATGGGTGCCGCTTCAATTGTCTCTTATATAGTTCTCTTCATTATGGGAATCTACTTCACGTTTTACGGCAAAATGACTGTGGGGGAATTTATTTCAATGCAGGGGCTGATTTTTCTTCTCCATGATCCGCTTATGTCGCTTGGATTTATTGTCTCTGAATGGAAAAAAGGTTTCACCGCGCTGGAGAGACTGACAGAAATCTATCTCCAGGAAAAAGATGTTTCTCTTTTGCAGCCAGGAGTTGAAATTGATGATAGCGATTCTTCTCAGAACGTGCTTGAAGTTCGAGACCTGAGTTTTTCATTTCTTCCGGATTCAAAAAATGAAACACCGCTTTTTTCTCATTTGAATTTTCAATTGAAAAAGGGTGAGCGACTGGGAATTACCGGACCCATTGGGGCCGGTAAAAGCACTTTGCTTTCTGTTTTAACCGGTCTTGAAAGGGAAAACAGCAAGGGAGTTGTCAATTTTTATGGCAAGCCCTTTTCATCCTATTCTCATAAAAACCTTCGTTCATATATTGGACATGTTTCTCAAAAACCGTTTCTTTTTGCTGATTCAATCCGCACAAATGTAGCGATGGATGCAGAATTATCTGACGAAGATATCTGGAGATTTTTAGATCTTGCGGGGCTTAAAGAAGATGTCATGTCATTTCCAAATGGTCTTGATACAGAACTGGGTGAATGGGGGATTAATCTCTCAGGTGGTCAGAAACAAAGACTGACTCTGGCCAGAGCTTTGGCAAAAAAACCAAAACTTTTATTTCTGGATGACTGTCTGAGTGCCGTTGATACCATAACTGAAGAGAGGATTTTGAAAAATCTGGATCTTCATTTGAAAGATGTAACTCTGGTTTGGGTTGCTCACAGAAAATCAACGCTAAAATATTGTGATCAGACTTTTGAATTGAAGCCGATCATGGATAGTCACCAATGAATACTTTAAGAATAAAAAAAATCATCAGCAAAAGAATGGGGAGAGACCTTGCCCCTCCTGGTCTTTACAGTGAACAGACTAAAAACGCCTACCTGATGGCAGATGATCAGGATGAGTCAAGGCTCTCGGAGCGCGCTCTTGGCGATTTCAGTTCTATAAAAGTGCTTTTGCGATACGCCCGGCCTTATCGATGGCAGCTAACCGGAGCGCTCTCGCTTATTTTTACCAGTTCAATGCTGGCGATTTATTCGTCGAAACTGATGGGAGACCTTTTGGAAAAAGGACTCATCACCCGAAATATGGACAATTCTATCTTCTATTCTGCGGCTATTGTTCTGCTTGAAGTTGGCAGCATCCTTTTTATCTGGATAGGGCGCAAAATTTTAGCTGATGCGGCCTCAAAAGTTATCTTTGTTGTCCGCCAACATTTATTCCGAAAGCTCCAGGAATTGCCGTTGCAATATTATGATCGCCAGCCTCAGGGAAGAATTGTGACCAGAGTCACCCATGATGTTGAAGGCATAGAAGAATTTTTCACAAACAGTTTAGGGAATCTTGTATCGGCCGGCATGATGACTGTCTTAGCTGTGCTTGCAATGCTTGTTTCAGATTTAAAGCTGGGACTGATGATGACCGCCGCAATTTTGCCATCAATTTATCTGGTGATAAAAACTAAAGATTTTTTAAAAAACTCAAACAGAAGAGTTTCTAAATTTTCTTCCGCCATCAATGCCAAGCTCTCCGAATTTCTCAATGGCATTGATGTCATCAGAAGCTTCGGTCTTGAAAACTGGACAATGAAAAAATTCAGCCAGACAGTTGATGATTATCTGTATGCCCATCTTCGTGGAAATTTACTCTTTGCCTGGAGTATGCCCCTTGTCTCTTTTGTCGCAACCATTCCACTTATCGGATTGGTCTGGTACGGTGGCCTTGGAGTTATCAGTGGAGTCTTCAGTGTGGGACTTTTCGTCTCTTTTGTTCGTTATTACGAACGCTTCTTTAATCCCATGATGCTTCTGTCCCGTGAAATTCATGTTGTCCAGCAGGCCTTTACCAGCACAGAGAGAGTTATGAGTTTTTTGAACGAGGACGATGAAGAAAAAGTGCTGATGAATAACGGGAAAATGGCCCTTACCCGCTTAGAAGGCGATATAAAATTTGAAAATGTCTTTATGAAATATCTTGAAGGCGGCTGGGTTTTAAGAGATCTCAATTTTCATATCAGAGCAGGCGAGAAAATTGGTCTTGTTGGAAAAACTGGCTGCGGGAAAAGCTCCACAGTGTCGTTATTGTCCAGGCTGTATGAATTTCAAAAAGGTGATATAAAAATTGATGACATCCCCATCAGAAGTTTTGATCGACACGGCCTTCGTGATCAGATCGGTTTCGTGGCCCAGGACGCGATTATTTTCAAGGGAAGCCTGAGAGAAAATCTATCCAATAATGACACTCTCTCAGATCAGGAATTGTATGATGCCTGTAAAACGACAGGGCTTGTTAAATCACTGGCCAAAGAAGGCTTTAACCTCGATATGGAGCTTTTGGAGAGCGGGGCAAACTTGAGTGTAGGGCAGAAGCAGCTGATCAGCCTTACCCGCGTATTGCTTAAAAATCCATCCATCCTTGTGTTGGATGAGGCCACCGCCAATATTGATCCTTATTATGAAGAAATTATTCATGAGGCGGTTATGACCATGATGAAAAATCGCACCTGCCTGATCATTGCCCATAGACTTGAGACACTAAAGCAATGTGATCGGGTGTTTGTTTTCAATCTCGGTGAATTAGTTGAAGAAGGGGCGCTCGATGAGCTTCTTTTACAGGGAAACTATTTTTACAAACTTCATCACGCTCAGTCGGTGCACTAAACCAATTCTTTGGCGTAAACGAAAGCGCGTTTTCTGATTGTCGTTACGAGTTCGTCAGATTTTACATTGTTTTTTGATTTTGAAGTTACGATTCTTGATTTTTCGGCGTACATGGCAAGAATCGTTGTTCCGAGTGCCAGCCCAAGTTTTGGGGGAACCGCATTTCCAATCTGTCTCCATTGAGCTGAGAGTGGTCCGCTGAATTTAAAATCATTTGGAAAACTTTGAATGGCCGCGGCTTCACGCTGAGTGAGATAACGATTTTCAGTAGGGTGAAAATAATTATGTCTGTGGGTCATAATGGTCGGGCCGGGTTTTTTTCTGGAGAGCCTTTGATATT
Source organism: Bacteriovorax sp. (assembly GCA_041662705.1). Lineage (GTDB taxonomy): Bacteria > Bdellovibrionota > Bacteriovoracia > Bacteriovoracales > Bacteriovoracaceae > Bacteriovorax. The sequence continues at coordinate 204,128 of JBAZRY010000003.1, read as the reverse complement.
TCGTTTGTCTAAAACGGTTTTCCCGAAGATTTTCCCAATCAATACCAAGTTTAAGTTTTTTAGGAAGATATTTTTTTTCATCTTCTTCATAGCGAATGCCGCATCCTTCAGGAATGCAGGCGATTCTTTCCCGATCCACTTTGGATTTAATTGAAGCCTGCTCGACATCATGGTTGTAACATTTTCCGTTGGATGCCTTTAAGTTTTTAAGAGCATCTCCAACGGTCATAATGTTGCTGGAATCCGGCACTGGAAATAGAATATTTTTATTGATTCTTGAGCCAATGATAATTGTTCGTCTTCGGCGTTCAGGGACACCGTAGAGCTCTGCAGACATTACCTGAACATCAAGCGTATATCCCATTTTTGCAAACAGTTTAAAAATGGCCCTAAGAGTTTTTTCATTTTTCTTGGCAATCAGACCAGTCACGTTTTCTATGATGATGTAATAAGGATTGGTGATTTTCACGAGTCTTATGAATTCTTTAAACAATGAATTTCTGAGATCGTTTGGATCTCCGATTCCCACGGTTGAAAATCCCTGGCAGGGAGGCCCGCCGACCACGGCATGGACAGTTTCATTATTGATAAGTTCTTTTAATTTTTTTTCTGAAAGCTCTTTTACAGAGCCACAATAAGCATTGGCATATTTATGGTTTGCCTTGAAAGTCTCAATGGCGTTTTTATCCATATCGATTCCCAGCAGGCAACGCATACCCGCCAATTCCAGACCACAGGAAAGGCCGCCGGCTCCGGAGAAAACATCAATGAAATTTAACGGCATTTTATTTTTAGTCATAGTAATATAACTATTATCAAGATGTAAGAGCTCTCTTGTCAATTATTAAAAGAGATTATGCGGCAGACTTTTTGCCTGAATTTTTTTTGGGGATATTAAACAGCAGTTCGCTTTTAGGTGACTCTTTCGTCATGGCCCTATAAAAGAGTTCACGCTCTTTTTTCCACATCCAGCTTCTTGAAACTTTTTCTGTGCTGAAGCTGAAATCCTTTTCTCGCTTTACATGCTGGTGAACGTGCGGAGTCCACAGATCCAGCTGGCTGGAATAGATAAATACATTCTGCTTGCTTCGGGAGATATGATCTTTCAAGGCGCATATGAAGAGTTCGGTGCATTCATGGTCCAGGTCTTTTTCAGGTTCTTCCAGAAAAATAAACTGACCTTCGAAGATAAGAGATTTTATAAGTATCGCAATTCGCTTCATCTGCGCATCAGAATGATCGGGAAGCTCGTGAGGAAAGGCGAGCTTTTGATAGAGTTTTTCCAGGTGTTGATTCGGTCTTTGCTTTAAAAATTCCTGGAACTGAAGTTCCCGGGCCTCTGTCAGTGAATCAGGGCTGAAGTCCATCAGAATATTTTCATTCAATGTCATTTCAGGGATAAGACTGTCGCCCCTGCCTACATATGAGAATTTATACGGGAGATTTACCTTGTTAAATTTTAGAAAAGACAAAAATTCATTGAGCTTGGAGAAATTATTCTCAACCTCGTTATCTGTGAATAAATAGATTTCGAAGGTCTCTTCGAAGTTCACTTTTGTCATCAGGACTGTATCGACAACCCTAAGGGGAAGCTTAAGAGAAACCAAACCCGACAAGAAGACTCGGGTAGCCCTATTTTCCACCTCTTAAAAAAAAACTAAAATTTTTTTTTCAGCGATATAATACTTCTATGAACGATAAAGCCTCCAACCAAACTGTTTTAATCGCCATGACCGGCGGACTGGAATCGACCGTCGCTGCTTATTTATTAAAAAAGCAGGGCTATCGCTGTATTGGCATTGGTCTACAGCTGTTCGAGGCCGGTGATGTAACCGGTCCCTTTAGTGATGTCGTCATCAGTGACCTCAATAAAGTAAAAGACATCTGCGTCTATCTGGATATTCCTTTTTATGCAGTCAATGCATCTGATATTTTTGCTGATACAGTTCTCGATCCCGTAGTTGGCCGAATATTAAGCGGTCATACATTTGAGCCACTAGTTTTTCTTAATTTGGTTTTAATGGAAATTCTTCTTGATAAGGCCCGCAAATTTAACACCAATTTAATTGCAACCGGGCATTATGCAAAGGTGCTGAAAAACCAGAAGACAGGATCATTTGAATTGCTGGTTGCCAATGATCTGGAACACGATCAGTCTTATATGCTCGCCAGGCTTGATCAGAAACATCTCGCTCATCTGATGCTGCCACTTTCTGAAATAAGAAAAAAAGAAGTTGAAAAGATCGGTGCCTTGATAAAAGTGGATTATTTAAAGCGACCTAAGCAGAGTATTCATCATATTATGCGCGATCCCCGCATGATCCCGCTGGTTGAAGCAAGATCTCCCCACGATCTTCTGCGGCCGGGAACTATTTATGACTACCGACTTGAAGCTTCCATTTGCGAACACACAGGTATTCATCGCTTTTATATAGGCCAGAATAATATTCCCAGCAAGCAGGAAAATCCTATTGATCCTGCAAAAGAAGTTATTTCTATCGTTCCCTATAAAGGAAATGTTTTTATCGATTTTCCTGAACGTCTAAGATATACCCACGCCCATGTAGTACGATTCAATGCGGCTGATCACCTTGATATGTCCCTGCCTTTGATTGTTTATGTGAAAATGTCTTCCGGCGGAGATAAAATTCCATGTCGTTTATATTTTAAAAATAATCAAAACTGTCTCATTGAATTTGAGACACAGAGAACCGGCCTTTTAGTTGCCGGACAATTCTTTGTTTTTTACACAAGACCTAAAGATAAGGGAAAAGTCCTGGGAAGCGCCATTGTTGAAGTCGGCGGAAATTTTGCTAACGAAGAATTTAATACCCTCCCATATTATCGCAAGGATTCAGATGAAGAGGAAGATGATGAAGACAATCACGATGAAGAAAAATTACATTTTTAGCTCTTTGCTTGCAATAGCGTCCATGTACTCTGCTAACGCTTTTGAAATCAAAGATTATGAAAAGAAAATTAAAACCAACTACAATATTACAAACGTTGTTGATAAACTTTCGCGCGCCGACATTGAAAAAAATCTCCGTGATTTTGTGGCCGGCTCAAGACCTTCCCGGTTTATAGGCAGTCCGGGACATGAAAAAGGCAGAGACTATATTGAAGCAAAGTTAAGAGCTGCTAAATCGGCACAAACAACTGTGATGGTGCAGGAGTTTGTTCCTGATATTCCCAAGGCCGGCAAATTTTATGCAGACGATTTTAAAAATGAAGTTGTCGCTAAAGTTTCACCGACTGACCCTAATTACAATCATTGGAAGGGATTCACGCTTTCAATGATGAAAGCGCTCGATTCTGTTAAAGGAAAAAAAGGCTTTAATTTAATCTGGGAAAAAAAAGGGGTGACAAAACCTGATGAGGTGCTTGTTCTTGGTGCCAATTACGATACTTTGCTCAATGACCCTAAAACGATGGTCGTGGATACTAAAGGGGCGATGCCTGGGGCAGACAATAACGGTACAGGTGTCGCAGCATTACTTTCGATGATTGAAATTCTCGACAAGCTTGATCTTCCCAAAACAGTGCGCATCGTTTTTTTTGATTTCGAGACGCTTGGCTTTCTTGGATCCAATGCCTATATCGAAAAATATGGCAGTCAAAAAATTTCGGGTTTTATTAATCTGGTCATGCTTGGTCATGATTCCAAACGCGACGACAAGGAAAAAAAACAGAATAACATGAAACTCTATTTAAGGGCCCCTGAAATGAAAGGCAGTGAAGACGACCTGTTGCTGGCCGAACTAATTACCAGCAACGGCAAACGCTTATATAGCTCGGTTGAATTTAAACCAGAGGCCAATGGAATGAATTCAAGCTCCCATATTAATTTCTGGGCAGCGGGCATTCCCGCCGTTTGCATAAGTCAGAACTGGGAGAGCGATTTTAACCCTCGTTTTAACACCCCTAATGACTTCGTAGAGACTTTGAATATGAATACTTACACCAATGGCTTTAGATATATTACAGGGTCTGTGCTCGCCTGGAACTATGGCATAGTCAAATAGAGCTGAATTTGCTATAAAGCCTCTATGAAGAGCGCTGAGGTAAAAAAATCAAAAGCAGAAACTACCGTTATAGTCGGAATGTCCGGCGGAGTGGATTCGTCTGTCTGTGCAGCCCTTTTAAAAGAAGAGGGCTATAACGTGATCGGGCTCTTCATGAAAAACTGGGAAGAATTCGACGAACATGGCGTTTGCGAGGCCTCCAAAGAATTTGCCGATGTTGCCCGCGTCTGCGAAAGACTAGATATTCCCTATTACTCAGTCGACTTCATTGAAGAATATAAAGCACAGGTTTTTAACCATTTCATTGAAGAGTATAAACAGGGCTATACTCCCAATCCCGATGTTCTTTGCAATCGCGAGATTAAATTTAAAGTGTTTTATGAAAAGGCCCTCGAGTTGGGGGCTGATTTTCTGGCAACCGGGCATTACTGCCAGAAACGAAAAGATGAATCCGGTAAATATCAACTGGTCAAAGGGGCCGACCCCCAGAAAGACCAGTCTTATTTTCTTTACACCATTAAAAGCGAAATCCTGGAAAAAGTACTTTTCCCTATCGGGCATCTGCCTAAAACGGAAGTCCGAAAAATTGCTGTGAAATATGACCTTGCGACTAAGTTCAAAAAAGATTCAACGGGAATTTGTTTTATAGGCGAGAGGAATTTTAAAAAATTTCTCTCCAACTATATTACTTTCGAAGACGGCGATTTTGAAACTCTTGACGGCTCAGTTGTCGGACGCCATACAGGAGCAGCTTACTACACACTTGGCCAGAGAAAAGGTCTGGGCCTCGGTGGGGCCGGAGAAGCATGGTTTGTTGTAGGTAAAGATATCGGGCGCAATGTCGTTAAAGTCGAGCGGGGAGAGTCTCATCCGGCCATGTACGCAGATAACCTGACTGCTACAGATCTGTCGTTTACCGGAGGGGATTTTAAAAGAGAGCTCCCCTTTAAATGCACTGCCAAGATTCGCTACAGACAAACTGACCAGGCCTGTACCATTACTGCTATAAATGAGGGTATTATATCTGTTGAATTCGACGTGCCTCAAAGGGCCATTACTCCCAGACAATCTATAGTTTTTTATGACGGTGATGTATGTTTAGGTGGAGCGATGATTGAAAAATCCGGGCCTACTTATTACGAACAAAATAAGACAATGGGCACCTTATCAATGGATCAGAGCCTCGATCTCAGCCCCAGTATTTAGGATCGTTATAATCTTTTTTTTCACTGCCATCGTCTGTTCCATTTTCTGATTTTTTTTTCACTTTTTCTTCAAATGATGAACAGTCCTTACCGGTAGACTGCTTCACTAACACGTAAGGCATGACACTGGATTTAAACCCATAGAGCTTGCATCCTCTAGGCGAGGCCGGATCAAAAGTAACGTGATAATGTTTACACTTCATGCAGGCAATTCTTTCAAATTCCATATGAATTCTCCTATGAATATTATAGTTCAAGTCTTGATTTTATCAGGCTTCGGAGGCAAAGACTGCCTAATGTTTAGACGGCCTTTTATAGGGGTGTATGAGTTATGGGCATTACGACTGTCTAAAGTATTAAATGCAGGTAATTATTTCAGGCATACCTTGTGCAAAATCAGGACTGGGATGATCATGGATTGAGATTAACAAGAGATCAAAAGGACGCTTCATGAAAACCAATTCCTACGAAGACGAAACTCAGAACCTGGTAATGTTTCCGTCTTCAAAGAATTTTAAAATTGACCTCTCTGGAATGGAGTTCGGAAACGATCCGGTTAATGACCTTCTCAATGAATTTTCCCATATCGGCGAGGATCAGCTCCCGCTGGAAGAACATTTTGAGCTGAATTTTGAAGACGAACTCGACGGTGACACTTTTCACAGCCTCGAGGCCTTTATGAACCGTCATCAAAGGGGAGAGTCTCTGAGTCCTGACGACAGGCTAATTAATATGATTAATGATCGTCTCGATGCCATTAAAGAAGCCAAAGAGCGTATTAAATTCTATCTCGATGAAATTGACATGTTTTTACCGAGTCGCAGAAAATAGAAAATTACAATTAATTCTTGCCAAAAAATTTAGGGGCCCCTATTATTGTGGACTCTTCTAATCTACCTATTTTGCGCTGGTGGTGAAATGGCAGACACACTACCTTGAGGTGGTAGCGCCGCGAGGCATGGGGGTTCAAGTCCCTTCCAGCGCACCATGTATTTCTACTCTCCAGTTTTTGGCGGACATGTTGCGGGAGCACTGAAGTGGATATCAATCGGATTTGCAGTTAGTTGCTTACTTCGATACTTTTCATCAGTTACTGGATCTATGACGGTGCATGAAAATGAGGCATAGAATCTAATGTTAGAAGTATAGTTACAAACTCCAACCGGCTCCTCACTAATATTCAGGTTATTCGCTACTATAAATGAATAAAAATTTGTCTCGGTAAAGGTTCTTACCCTACAAGTAACATCATGGATTGATGAGCCAGTGGATTCGCCATAGCCTTGTTCTCCTAACCCCGTACAGTCAGTAATAAAATCTGTAATGCCTATGGAGTTAAAGTCATTTGTAAAAAAATCATATGTAAAATTGCTATCCATTTCTACTGTTTCACCAATATCACACTGGACCTTATAAGTAATAAACGATCCTGGTACCACGATACTAGGGGGGGAACTTAAAATTCTTATTTCAGGATCAAGGGCTACAGCATTTAGTGTTCCACTTCCAACAACATTACCAGATTGATCTAAAACTTCTAACGTAACTGTATATATTCCGTTTGTTGCGTAATCATGAGTAATCGTGAATTCAGATGTTGTCTCGGTTGAATTGTCACCAAAATCCCAGCGAAATGTAGCGCCAACTGGACCACCGCTTCCAAGGAAAAATAGGCGTAGGTTTTGAGCGCTATAGCTAATTGTAACAGGATAAATAAGCGGAGGTGTTGTTGGAGCAGTGACCACTATAACGGCTTCGGTTATTAGAAAATTTCCAAAAGCATCAGAGACTTTCAAGGATACTGTATATTGACCTGCCTGTGCATATGTATAGCTTGGATTTCTGGCATCGGAAGTACTTCCATTTTCAAAAGTCCATAAGTAATCAAACCCCGTTTCATTTGGAAAATTTTGATTTGCTAAAAAGTTAACTGTTAGATTGGTTTTTGTATAATTTATGAAGGCATGAACAGGAGGCGGAGGCGCAATGGCCTCTACTTTGACCGAAGTAAATGCGCTTACCCCCCAAGGAGTAACAATCTCTAATGTAACAGTATAAATGCCAGGAACAGCGTAGTTGTGTGAAATCTTTTTGTTATCTGTTTCAAATTTTGAACCATCTCCAAAGTCCCATTTATAAATAAATCCCTTTACATCAGGATTATCTGGATTAGTTGAATTAAATTTTACCTGCAGATAGTTTGTTGCAAAACTGATATTTGCCTTTGGGCAAGTTGAATGAAGAGTGGCGGCAACATTAACTAATTGTTGCAGGGTAAATTCTCTAAGCTGACTTAAATTTCCAGTGGTCATATTTTCATCGTTTAAGTAAGTTGATGTTATAAAATGATTTGCAAACTTATCAATTTCATTACTGCGTAAGTCAGGAGAAGGTGGAGTTAACGTAAAATTGCTGTCAGGTCTTTCAAAAAATATTAAATTTATAATATCCCTATCATTGAGCACGACTTTCTTATTTGCAAGAAGTGACCCCGTTGGAGGAGCAATTTGTAGTTGGCCAACGTGTTCTTCAAAGTTATCAAAAATCCCTGTTCTTATTTCATTGTTTAAACGTTCACCATTTTTAAAATCTAATATTGCCTGCCTTGCAAAAAAGTTCCCTTGTGACTCTGTGATTAAAATTAGTTTTTTTCCAGAAAGTAAAGTTGCAGAAATACTTTTCTTGAGATCTTTAGTATCGCCTATATTGTTTCTGAAAGCATCTAACATTGCCTTCTCAATTAACTGGTCTTGAGATTGAAAAGATGAATTCAAAAAATTAACAGCGTTAGAAAACAATAAAGTTTTATTTGGATTATTTTGGTTAAGAATAGATTCTAAGAAGTCAATCGCGACAATTCCTCGGTATAAATAATGATAAGCATAAACGTAGGCAGTACTAAGTGGAATTTTAAAATTCTGAGTTAACTTCTGAATTGCAGACTCAAGAATATCTCGCGCAAAACTATCTGTGTGATTGTAAGAATACTTAAAACTTACAAAAATCCCAGCGGGGCTTTTACTATCTAGATAACTTTTTGGTACTGATGGCTTAATTTGTTTATGAAGTATATACTCTACAGTATCTCGGCTCCAGCTAATTCCATTAACAAGTAAGACATCTGTTCCTGCCCCAGAACACTTTAAGCCTCTAGGTTCTAAGGCGCCATAAACGGCGGTAAATGAAAGAATCATTAGCAAAAAGATTATCATTTTCATGCAAATTCCTTTTTAGAATTTTAATTAAAAATTACAGGCTTCTTCTTTTGATAAGATGGTAACTTCCTGTCCATGAAAATTTTCATCTGCTTTTAATTCCGCTTCAATTCTTTCTTTTGTATTCAAATACATCAATTTAATTTTTTTTCTTATTTCTTCTTGCTCTCTACCGGGTATTCCAGTTTCGTCTCCCACTTCATAGAGACATCCTTGAGATTTTAGTGTTGCATGACTTGTTTGAATTGATAATGTCTTATTATTTGAAGTTGGCAGTGAAGATTGCATTGCTATCGCGTATTGTTTAAACGCTAATTTAAGCACAATTGGCTTATTACTGAAATTTTCATTAATCCATCGCTGAACATCATCGCGAATACCATCGTTGTCCGAGTCAACACCTAATAAAGTTGCATTATTGATCTTAGAATCTGGCATTTTTACTTCAAGTGTTTGATCAATGACAAACATCGCATGATCCTTATATTTGGTTTTAAATTCATGCTCTTTATTTTTGCGATCTTTTACTTTTACATAGAGTTGGTAAAACCCAGGAGGCAATTTAGAAACAGAAACATGTAACTCTGTTCCTTGAGGCCCATTAATTAAGTTGATCTTTTGATGAGGCTTATCCTTTGCAAAAGAATGAAAGGCATTTTTTACCTTATATTTAACCTCATCAATATCGAATCCATTTGGCACTTTTAGTAAGAATTTTGCAGTGGATTCTTTTACTGGCGAATTAAGGGGGATTATATCAAAGACAGAAAGTGGTTGAGGATGTCTTTCCTGTTTCTTTTTCTCATCACTGTTGTTGCTTAGCCTCTTAGAATCAGAAAATGTTGGGAGTGAAATTAGGGTAATTAGTGCAAAGATTAAAGCCTTCAATACGTCCTCACTTTTTAGGCGATTATAAAAAGAATTAATTGATTTTAAGGCCTGTTTAGCCAATCACTTTTTTAAAATATTTTTCTTCTTAATAACTTGATTTCACGGACATGAATTTTGAGTATCAAGTGAAAATCAAGGAAAAATTGCCAATATTATGTGGAAATCATTAGTTATGCTACTTTATGAAATATGACCGACAAAATTAGAGATTAGTGGCTAAAGGCTTTTCTTTTTAATGTTCTGAAAATAATTCAGAATAGCCATCTCGGTTCTGCCAAAATGTTCAGCTAGTTGCCTTCTAGACCAGCCCTCAACCCGTCGCAAACGTGCCAGCTCGCTAAGATTTACCCTCGACTCTTGCCACTGTGCGGGGATCGTTTGATCAACAGCAAGTGTTTCGTCTACTATCGGGCAGCGGGCACCAATTTCTCTGCCATTGACATATTTCTCAAAATCATTTCAAATAAATATACTTTGCATTAATGTGGATGGCTTCATGCCAAAATTCAGGAGTTTTACGATGAAGAATTTTTTCTTCCGCTCAATTTGTCTGGTGACCCTATTTTCTGTTGCTGCCGTTGCTGCAGAGACAAATCAAAAAGCAGTGACTAAAAAAGACAAAGTCATTAAATTGCGATGGGAAGTTGTGCATTCTCCATATGATTACTTCGTTAGAATGGCCAAAGTCTTTAAAGAAAAAGTAGAGAAAGAAACCAATAAACGAGTGGTCGTTGAAATTTCGGCCAAAAAAACTCATTCATTCAATAAATTAAAAGAACAACAAACTTCCAATGATGCTTATACAGAAAATAAGGCAGTTGCTCTACAACGTGCTGAGGGCGTAAAAGCTCTTCAGGAAGGCAAAGTTGATATTGCCCAGGGATATTCTTATTATCTGGCGAGTGTTTCAAATCCAGAATACCACGCGCTCGAATTGCCATATGTTTTTGAAAACTATGACCATGTCAATCGGTTCTTAGAAAGTGAAACTGGTGAAAATCTTTTAGCCTCTACTTCATCAACTCATAATATGCGCGGACTTGCTTATAGTTTCAGCGGCGGTCTTTTAGTTGCCTTAACTCCAAAAGACAAACCACTTATCACTAGAGAAAGCTGGAATGGCCGTCACTTTAGAACTATTGACAGTTTAATTCGCCTGAGAGCAGTTAAAGAATTAGGCGGAGAAATAGCTGATCTTGAAGAGCAAAACGATAAAATTAATGACGGTGAATCTAAAAGACATCGCGCAACAGTAATGATAAACAGCAAGATTATCGATGCTGAAGAAATTAATCTTCCGGATCTTGAGCGCAAACTCTTTGAACGAAAGGATGTGGTTAAGTTTAACGGAGTTATTAAATCTTCAGTTTTGAATAAAATTTCAGTTTCAGAAACACAACACACTTTGCTTTCAACAATATTTTTAATCAATGAAAAGAAGTTTCAATCAATGAGCGCAGAAGACCAGAAAATTGTTAAGGATGCTGCTGTTTTTGCAGCTAGATTTGAACGCAATTTGACAGTACATCGCTATGAGCTTGCGAAGAAGCATTTAATTAAACTAGGCTTTGCCTGGAATACCGTTCCTACAACTGAGAGGAATAAAATCCGCAGTGCAACTGAAGCTGTTTATACTCAGCTTTATAAGGATGTTCCATCCACTAAAATGATTGTTTCAAAGATAAATGAAATGAAAACTGTGACACCTAAAAAGATAGCCGGGCAATAAAAATCTGATCTGCTGCCGTAAATTATTTCGGCAGCAGTCCTTTCTCAATCTGATCACGAATCTTATAAATAATCATATAATTCCGTTTTAAGCTTTTCGTTACCATGTTTACCTGAAAAAGAATCCCTGAGTATTTATTTTTTCGATCAATCCATGGAACAAATCCAAAAGCTCCAGGGGACGATATAATATTTTCCGATTCTATCCACGCACCAAATCCATACGGCACATCAGGATTTACGTACTGAAAAGGCGATGAATAGATTCCTTTCATGTCTTTTGAAAATTGAGACTTAAACATTTCACCAAGGTATTTCTTTGAAATGAAAACTTCTTTTTTATAAACACCATCATTAAGAAACATGGTTAATACTTTGGCATAATCAACCGGCGATATTAAAAGCCCCGCAGAAGGAAGAGGTTTTTTTCCACCAAGCTTGTCACGAGGATGGGTGTAGTAAGTTGTGTCAGGATGCATTTTAAAGAAATCAACCAATTCTGATTTTAAAATCTGATTCCAGCTCTTTTTTGTCACAATTTCGGCCATGCGTGCTGCGATCTCCTGATTAACATTGCCATAGCGAAATGCGGTTTCGGGATTTTCTAAAAGTTTTAGTTTTAAAATTGTCTCAACACAGTGATCGAGCGTTTCCTTGTAATCTACAGTGCAAGGGTGATCACCAACATAACCGGATTGAAAAGATAAGAGATGCCGCAGTTTTATTTCTCTAGCACGAGGATCTAGTATTACGATCTCTTTGAAGATGTCGCCCAGTTTAGTATCCAGAGATAAAACGTTTTTTTCTACCAGTCGCATAAGGATAACAGTTGTGATCCATTTGGATGAGGAAGCAATTGCAATAGGTTTTTTGGGGTCCATTTTTCCTATTGTTGACTTAAATATTGCCTTATTGTTTTGGTCGTAAAGAACCAGTCCGATATTATGAAAATCGTAATTGGCAGCTGCATTTTTAAAGGTAGCTTCAAGCTTATTTTTTTCAATACCTTTAGCTGAAGCATTTCCGTTAAAAAGGAAAGCAAGGATAATCAATGTGCGCAAACATGTCATGTTGAATAAAATGTTATGGCAGTTTTGCTTCAAATAAAAGCTGAATCTGGAAATATTCCCCAGACCTAAGCGATCTGGGGATTTTTTTGATCATTTTTATACACGATGTCCATAAGGCACTTCTTCAACACTTTCTTTAATGATTGGTTTTCTAAAATTTGCAGCAGAACCCATAGCGCCACCCCCTATTGATGCCGCTGCTCCAAGGATGACTAATGAAAATAGCGTCCAGCCAGTTGAGCGAAGGGCCACTGCCGCACCTTCTTTCGCATCTATTACGGCCTTATCAACTCTTGCACGGATTGTTGCAATTCTTGCATCGGCTTCAGCAGACGTAAGTCCTGCCTGATAGGCCAGATAGTTTTTGGCGCCATTAATATCTCTACGTAATAGTCTTGAGCCTAGCCCTTGCGCCACAACAGATGGCTCATCTTTTAGATTTAAATCACCAAGAGCGTCCTCTGTCATATTGTTGATGGTGGTCCCAAATCCAGTATTGCTTGATGCCTGGTTAGCACCGATGACAACTATATTTCCGGCCTTACCTATCATTTTACCGGCAGCAGAACCAATTGTGCCGATAATGGCGAATGTTTGATAAAGAAAAACCCCCAGGAAGACGGACGCAATAACCAATCCTTGAGCTGAACCAATTCTTGCAGCTCTATATTTAGAAACACGTGCTGCAAAATAACTCCCTGCAAATAATGAGAAAATTGTTGAGACAAGAAACCATATTCCCGAAAAAATTCCTGCACTTTTGGCGCTGGTTTCAGCGTCCATACTTATTCCGCCGACAGCTAACCCAACATACTCGCTCTCGTTAGTAAAATATTATTAAAAGTATCCGAGTCGATTTGAATTTTTGTGAGTTAGTTAGGCATATAAAAAGACCATCGCTTTTTAGGCGATGGGCGATTATTTCTTCTTTATTTTTTAGAGACTTAAGTCAGACAGAATGCTAGTTAATAAGAGTGAGAATACGTCAGGGCTTTTTATTAAACGGTTACTTCATAAAGCTTAATTCGGTTAAATCTTTTTGAATATTTAACGAAAGCTCCATTTTCCATGGGAAGTACAAGCTTCTCATGTATTCGTAGAGGCCCATCGCATCACCCTTTAATCCCTGTCTATTCATCTCTTCTTTAACTAATTTCTCCTCTTCAGTAAAAGATCCTGAATGAAAATTGAAGGCGAGATGTCTATGATTCTTTTTCTTAAAAAGCTTCAGCTTGTCAACTGATACAGAGACCTTTAGGGATTTAAGTGACGCTCTCTCAACGCTAATCTCTGGTAAATAACTCCAAGGCAATGTTAGACCTTCTTTGAAGAAACTGACAGTAGAATCGTCAGAAGTAAATTCTTGCAAGTAAGGTATATTATCTTTACATGATCCTATCGCAGTTTTAAATGTTACCTTTAGGTCTTGAGTTGATTCTTCTTTTTTTATGTCATAGATCCAATTAACAAGTGGGTAGTCCCTTATTTCACATCTTGCGACAATGCCAGGGCTGATAGTCACCATTGTTTGTGCTTGGAGTGTTGATATTGAAAAAATGGTGACCATAACTAATAATAAGATCTTTTTCATTTTGTCCCCCTTGGGTTTTTTATAAATTGGTTTCACTGTAATTTTTTGTACCTTTAAAAAATATATAGGAAAAATATTTTCGAAACTTAAGTCAGACAGAAGGCTAGTTAGAATCAAATCAAAGACTATACTACGTTTTGATTTACGCTTAATTTAGTCATTACCACTTGTCCACTGATCTGTCAATTCAGTCTGTACTCCAAAGTTTTGGTCATATTGAAGTATCACGGGAATGTGAGGGCATGTATTTTGTATATGAATTAATTCATCGGTCGTCATATTAGGATCTAGTCCAATCAAAAGTCGAGTTGTTCTTTGTATTTTTCACGATGAGTAAGTCATGAAATGAGTTCTTCATCATTGCGAGTATCATAAGTTAATACTAGAGCTTGCTTGCCTCTTAATGAAGTTGGAACAGAGTTATATTGGGAAACAATTCAATGGAATGAGATGTTTTGTAGATTTTATGGCGGCTTTTTCTCCTATTAACAACCGATGCAGATGGGAAAAAAACTAATGTTAGATAACTTATTGTTGAGACTAAATCCAACGGATCATTTTTGCCGTCTTAAGTTATTGTTCAGATAAATCGTAAGGGCAAGACCTAAGTCGGGACAATATCAAAAAATACAAATATTGTAACCAGATCACACATATTTAAAGATAACTTTTTTAACAAAAAGCTCCAGCAGACCGAAGTCTACTGGAACCAATAAGTGAACGAAGAAGAGAATTAGAGGATTGGAAAAAGTGGAGGAAAAATATCTCCAGAGCCAGTAATTGGGCCTGTTCCAGTAATAGTTCCAGTTCCAGTTCCTGTTCCTGAAGAACCAGTATTGTCATTATTTTGGCCATTTCCAATACCATTGCAATTACCAATACCATTGCAGAAACCACCAGTTCCAGCAGGACCTGCTGGACCTTGTTCGCCCGCTGGTCCTTGTTCGCCCGCTGGTCCTTGTTCGCCCGCTGGTCCTTGTGGCCCAGTTGCTCCGTCAGTACCATTAGTTCCGTCAGTTCCATTATTGATATGATTTACTTTGTAACAACAGTAAAGAAGAGCGATAATTCCCAAGATAAGCGCGACTTGGCGAATATGCATTCTGCCTCCACTCCAACTTGCTCCGTGAGAATACATATTGCTTAGTTTTGAAATGGCAAAGTTGCGTCCCTCTTCAGAACTCATTTGATTTTCATTTATAGTTTTTGAAATTGCATTAACTTCGTCTCTCGTTTTTTGATCTTTAATTTTTTCTAGAGTGTATTGAACTAATTCTTTACCAGATAAACCTTGTTCTTGAAGAACGTTTATCTCTTTTTCAAAGTCGGCAAGTGCTGTTTTTACATATGTTGGATCAGTCTGGTCCCATTCAACATTCATTCTGTAATTCAATTCATCAAAAGCTCTATTCATCTCATTTTTCATTGAAGAAGCTTGCTGAATCGGCGATGCCGCATACACTTGCGTGAATGCCATGACTAGTAATGTAGCTGTAAATTTTTTAATCACAAAAACCTCCTTAGAATATTTAGTAGCACGGATGATTATTTAATTAATAAAATAAAACAAAACAAATATATAATATCTATAAACAGTATAATCTTGCTCCTTAAAATGAAACAGTATCTGAGTTGGAAGTATTACTTAATGAGGATTTACGCTTTTAACTGATTGCACTTGAAAATAGCATTATGCTCTGGATAATTTCCAAAAAACCTATGCTGTTGATCAAACTGAACGAGCAATGACCGCTGCTAAGAAATTGGAAGCTGAAAAAACTTATGTCTTTGTAGAATAAATTTCAAGATAATAATTAGATTTAAAAATTAAATGGACCCGAGTATTCGGGGCCATTTGCTTGATGAATGTTTTGTGTTGTTTTTTTAAACGCGATGTCCATAAGGCACTCCTTCAACACTTTCTTTAATGATTGGTTTTCTAAAATTTGCAGCAGAACCCATAGCTCCACCCCCTGTTGATGCCGCTGCTCCAAGGATGACTAATGAAAATAATGTCCAGCCAGTTGAGCGAAGGGCCACTGCCGCACCTTCTTTCGCATCTATTACTGCCTTATCAACTCTTGCACGCATTGTTGCAATTCTTGCGTCGGCTTCAGCAGGTGTAAGTCCTGCCTGATAGGCCAGATAGTTTTTGGCGCCATTAATATCTCTGCGTAACAGTCTTGAGCCCAAACCTTGCGCCACAACTGATGGTTCATCTTTTAGATTTAAATCACCAAGAGCATCTTCTGTCATATTGTTGATGGTAGTCCCAAATCCAGTATTGCTTGATGCCTGGTTTGCACCGATGACAACGATATTTCCGGCCTTACCTATCATTTTACCGGCCGCAGATCCAACTGTGCCGATAATGGCGAATGTTTGATAAAGAAAAACACCCAGGAAGACGGACGCAATAACCAATCCTTGAGCTGAACCAATTCTTGCAGCTCTATATTTAGATACACGTGCTGCAAAATAGCTCCCTGCAAATAATGAGAAAATTGTTGAGACAAGAAACCATATTCCCGAAAAAATCCCTGCACTCTTGGCGCTAGTTTCAGCGTCCATACTTATTCCGCCGACAGCTAACCCTAATCCGATCAAGCCTATCATTGTAAAAACAGAAACAAGTAATCCCGCAACAATTGATCTGTAGCTGATAAGCGCGTGGGAGTTAAGATGATCAATCTCAACTGGTATGTTTGTGTGTGATTTGTATATGGCCATAAAAATTCTCCTTATAATTTTTAATCTTTAGATCTTTATTTTAAAAAATGTATTTCCATAACTCAATTTGCTGGGCACACAGTGATAATAAAATACTGAACTCATAATATAAAACGATCGGATAATGTATTCACTGTAATATTGATAGGATTTAAGAGCAGTTTTATCTAAATTAACATCAGGTCAGACCGATAGTTTTCTCAGAGTGATAATCTACAGAGGCGAGATAGTGGATGTAAATAGTAGGGAATTTGCCGATTTAATTTACGCAATCAATTTTGAGTTTTATGAACAAATTTATAAAGACAATTGGTTTAAGCAGGTTTTTAGAAACATTGCTCAGGAATTGATAACGTCCCAGCAGACACATTTTATGATCGAATCTTTTGGCGGTCCCAGCAATTATTGCGGGCGCTCACCAGGTGATGCTCATCCTCATATTTATATAGATGAATCTATGTGGCAGTTAAGAGAGAATTATTTAGCAATCTCCTTTCAAAAAAATAATGCGCCGGATTTTGTTCGTGAAAAATGGCTTAAGATTGATAATGCTTTTAAAAATAAAATCATTAAAAACTCCATCGAGGATGTTAGACCAAGATTTGCCACGGACGAGATTATTATTGTCTTAAAGGATCCAGAGAAAAAGGCTATCTAAAAATTCTTTTTTCCAGGATAGTAGGACCGCTTGGAGTCTCAACGATATTGCTTTTTTCCGGGGTAACCATTACGTAAAAACTGGAATAGGGCACAGTCGTCATATATTCTCCCTGAAGCATATTGTCGACCTGCAGGGCACCCACATTCTGAAAGCGATCTGAGCCTGCCGGCCTAACCCAGACAATGTAATTAGTTGCTCCATTTTGGATATTTTCAGCAGGGTATAAATGTTTGACTTTCAAGCGCAGTTTAGTGTTATTGCCGTCTGTAGGTACTACGGAAACAACACCAGTTGCCCCATGAGCTATTTGCTCATTCGTTGTCATCTTGTAACGGGCAGACGTGGCACATCCACTTGCCAGCATCAGGGCAACAATACCAATGACCAGTGTCTTTTTTTTTCTCATATGCACTCCCTATTAATCTTTTTAATGGAATACAGTGACTCGATAATTCCACCATACCATCATACTATGTACAGCAAGATAGATGCCGGTCCGGCATTTTAAAAAAATATATATTGCATGTGACAAACAATGCAATTTCCTCGGTGATATTTTAACTACAGGTACTGAGTGCATTAATAGTCAGTTCGACACTGATCATTTTGTTTTGTTTTCTCAAAATTCCTAAAATTTCTTTGCTTTACCAAAAATCGTACTTGGCACAATCTCTGCTCATTCAGAAAACATGATCATGATGATCTAAATGTTAAAGCGTTTATACAAAAACGCTTTTAAAAATTTCAGGAGCTTTAGGATGAAGCAATTTAATAAAAAATTAGTTTTATGTTTTATGTTTATATTGGGCGCAATCAATCAGGTTTATGCAAGCGGAGCAAAACTTCCGGAAGTGGAGGGAGCGAATACGGAGGACACAGAAGTAACGAATACCACGCCCTCAACAGGGAGTTCAACTCCCACAAATCCTTCTACAACTATTCCCGGCGAGGCCGGTCCTTACCTGGATCAAATTAAAACCATCGCAGGCAATTCCAGCTGCGCTTCTTATTCATGGGCTAATCGCGGTCGCGCTCCTATTGGCTATACCAAAGGAGTAGCACTTAGTTTTGCACGAGGACTTTGCCGAAAAATTAGGGCAGAAACAACTCCATCACAGCTTGTAAATATTCTTTCGGGCGCTAGATCAAGTAGCGCGACAAAAGACGCCCTTACTTATTACCAAACAAACTTTGCCTCACTCCCTATTGATACGAGCGAGAAAGGGACAGGGCCGCTACGTGCTTTATATGTTCTTGGTATGGGACTTGGGATGCGTGAGAGCTCAGGAGTATACTGTGAAGGATGGGATCGTTCCGCCGGATCGGGCAGGCCTTCAGCTGCGGGAGAAGCCGGACTGTTTCAAACGAGTTTAGATTCAATCAGTTTTTCGCCGGAGCTTAATAAACTTTATTCTGAATACAAAGCTGATAAAAGCAAATGCTTTCTGGACGTATTCAAACAAGGTGCAAGCTGTAGTTCATTAAGCAACCTAGGTAGTGGTGCAGGTGCAGATTTTCAGGCATTCAATAAAGCGTGCCCTGCGTTTGCCACAGAGTATGCGATGGTTATGCTTCGAATTGCCCGTACTCACTACGGGCCTATAAATAGAAAAGAGGCCTAGGTAGTACCGGCATGTAATAAACTTTTATTAAGTGTTCAAGAGCTAATTGAGCGGGATCCACAAAACGCATGTGATGATATTATGCAATAGCTCTAGGAAGCCGTCACTTCGAAGGTGTGGTGACGGCCTTTTTTTACTGGATGGTTGGCCGGTCTTCGTCGTTAACCCATGCACCTTCATTTTCTGATTGATAGTCGCTAAATGCTGTCTCAAGCCCGATTAAAACCTCAGCTGTCGTTTCGAATAAGGCCTTTGCTTTTGGATCTTTGACCAGGTTAATTTCTTTACGACAAAGATTTTTTAATTCGGTTAAATAGAATTCAATGTGCTGAGCATGATCTTTTGGATTTGTAGAATTAATTGTTTTCATTTCCATATCTCCTCCTCTAAATTAATAATATGCTTTAAAAAAAAATAGATGACACCAGTATTACCCAATGCCACCTATCCCCAATCAAGTATCGCATTCATGGCCACAACAAAGACCACGACATTTCTTTGTCTGTATTCCATAAATTGGAAATGAAATAAAATATAAAAAATAAATTCTTTACATATTAAAGCATTATAGTTCCAGGGGAGAGTTCCCCTGGAAAATTAATTTTAAAGAAATGAGTTTGAGAAATTAAGAAAGATTATTGGCAATAATTGTTTTCGCTGAAATAGCGTGAACACAGATTTTGAGGCATAGAACAGTCAGAAGACATTGTAGAAGTATAGTAACCAGTTCTTTGGCAAACCGATTTCCCGCCATCAACGACATTGACGATGAATTCACCTGCTTCAACAGTTATACCTTCCTTGCTCAATTTATATTTTACAGTATTTTTGCCAAATCCAAGTAATGGACGCTGTAGAACAGTGCTAATCCAAAGATTAAAAGATTTTTTGCTTTTTCCAACAGAACCATCGTATTTTTCTGATTTGGTCTTGCTTTCACTTCCATCTTCACGAATAGCTCGCAATGTTACTGTGTCGGCATCAATCTTTGGACCTACAAAATATGAGTATTCTCCAGGATTCAATATCTCTCCGCGGCAGATTGCCGAACCGGAAGTCGGCCCAGGCGTGTTGCTCATACATTGAACGGATAGCCGTCCTTCTATTTTTTGAGTCGAAAATTGCTCGCCACCGGAAAGTCCAGCTGCGTTTGCAATTGAAAAGCTGAACAATAGCATTCCAAATGATAATAAAAATTTATTCATATAGCCTCCATTTTATATTAAAACGATAAACCGCGATCTCTGCTTTGCCAAGAAAAAGACATATTATTGCAGGCTACAGCCAAAAAATGGCTTGTCCGGGCTGTAAAAAGCCTTGGTTGAATTGCCAAAATGGAGTTTAAAGAGTCTGGCAAACCTGGAAAGGCGAACCTGGATGGATTGTCTGTTATCTTTTTCTTTATTTTGCTTTACAGAGATTTTAGTAAAAAGTTTCGACATCGTAAAATTATTGCGTTTCACACAGGAGGGGATGTCTATGCCTGAAATAAAATGGCATGAGCAAATTGTTTTTGCAATTGAAGCCTGGAGAGTGTTGGCCTCGATACCATTTTTTACGTTTTTTATCAGAGTTCCTAGTCCCATTTTGATCGTCTTAGTAGGTCCGCTTGAGCCAATTTTGTGATTTGGATCCTCGAAGCATTGTATGGCCCGACTCATGAATTCGTTGAGCTTAGAACGAAATTCAAGGTCGTGTCCTGTGCGGACTATAATCATTTTGAGAGAAGGGATGACGATGAGAAGCTGCCCGTTAAAACCTAATGCTAGGTACATATCTTCCGGGACATTGGGAAATTGTCTACCTTTTCCTTTTTTTGTTTCCTTGTTTAGCCAAATAGATCCTCCGTAAACACCATCTTTAACGACGTCTGTAATGATTGTTCCAGATGAAAGATATCCTGGTGAAGGGGTGAGCATCTTTTTAATCCACTCAGGTGGAAGCAGTATTTCTCCATTCCAGTGGCCATTGTTTAAATAGAGATAGCCAAGTTTGGCCAGATCTCTTGGCGTAACAAAGAATGATGACCCTCCGATAAATGTCCCGGATTGGTCTCTTTCAAAAACAGCGCTTTTCATGCCAAGGGGATTGAAAAGATTTCTCCATGGCATTTCAATATCTTCCTGCCCATAGACTTTTTTTAATACTCCCATTGTGATGGTCGGTATTCCAGTTGAATAATTCCATTTGTAACTGGGGCCTTCTTTAATTATTTTTCTGCTTGAAGCAAATTCGGCCATGTCTTTATGGCCAGTCCCATAGAGCATTTTAACCATGGGATTGCGATCAATTTTGACTTCGTCTTCATCCCAGTAAAATCCGGTATCCATATAGAGGAGATTTTTTATTGTGATTTTCTGGTAATTCTCATCGGCATCTGGTTTTGGATAATAGTTTCTGAGTTCAGAATCGAGATTAATTCTTCCTTCATTTTCCGCAATCCCAAGCAAAGCGGCAGTGATGGTCTTGCTGACTGACCACATAACATGAGGTGTATTGGGGCCGTGTTTTGAATCGTAAAATTCATAATGAACCATGCCATCTTTTATAATGATCAGGCCATCAGTTAGAAAATTGTCGCCATTAACAGCGAAGTCCAGAAAATTTCTACATTCTTTTGTTTTCAATCTTTCAGTATTATCAAAATTTTCCCAATCAGGTACAGGCCATCGCACCTGTTCGCTGGCCTCTGTGGCAAATACCTGAGTCGTGCAAAGCAATAGAGCAAGGACAGATAGCAGATAGCTCGAAAGTTTTCGCATTGACTACTCCTCTCTTTTTGAACAAAAATTTAATAGAAACCCGGTTGTATCGGTGGGACTATTGCTGGGGCAGGTTCGAGCCGGCCTCTTAATCCTGGCAAGCCGCTATTCGCAGGTGGTGGTACAAACATATTATCGGTATCACGCTCAAATGTTCCTGAAATATGACATTTCCATCTTCCTTTTACCATCTTACAGTCTCTATTAACTGTCCGGGTGGTTGAAGCCCCCCTAGTTGAGACTGTGTCGGTTATAATTCCTGTTTGCGGATTTGAGTCAGGATCCTTTTTGCTCTTTTTAAAAAACGACTGCGAGTCTTTCTTAGATTCTGATTTGGGTTTTGTATCTTGTGCAAATGCTGAGAATGATGCCATAAGTATTAAGCTAAATATTATTTTCATGATTGCTCCTAATTTGCGGATCAATGAATGATCCTCGCTCTGTTAGGATAGAAAATAATTGAACCTTTAATAAATATATTTTCTCAATGTTTTAAAGGAAATATTTTATGCGTTTTCTTAAATGATAACAATTTTCATTCATTTAGAGACTCAAAAATGAATAGTCAATTAAGACCCGTAATGTTATTCATTTATTAACAGAGGTAAATATGCAGAAACTACTTTATTGCTCTTTGATATTGATAATCTTTTCCACTAATCTTTTTGCACGGGAAGAGACGCTGTCAATTACAGATAACGACGACAATAACGAAGTTTACAATCTCATTGTAAATGTTGATGATTCCACCGATACCTTAAAGGGATTGTACAAAGACACTTATATAAATGGTGCAAAAATCAGACGGGATATTTTAAATCCACTGGACCTGAAAACCAGCGACGGAGTCATTCTTGAAAAAAGAGACGGATATAATGTTCTCAATTTAAAGTCAGACAATTTTGATTATGATCGCGGAGGAAGAATTATAATTGATACTCTCTTCAATGGCATTAAGGGGGAAAGAAAATCATACGAAGTTGAACTGGCAAAAGATAAAAATACCTGGAAACTTTTTCAAAAAGATAAAGCGGTCTCTAAATTTCACGTTAAAGTTAACAAGATTATTGTTATAGGAACAGTCGGAATAAAAACAATAATCATGGAATAATGGCGGCTTATAGTTGAGGACTCATTCCGACAGCGACGACTGCTACCGCCAGAAATAGTATGACCAGATCAATTTTGCTTGTCTTTTTTTTGATTAAACCAAACACTTTCTTTGAATTCATATAACTGCCTCCAAATATTAATCGCTATTGATTATTTATGCTTAAAGATTGAGCTTGCAAAGGATTAATATTTCTTTTTCCTGCAAATTGTCCCAGGTAACCAAAAATCAGCCAGTAGATTCGGTCGGCCATCCCGCCGAGTGAAAAGTGCGCGTGATAGATGACAAATACCGGCAAATGGGAAAGAAGAAAAAGCGCGACAATTGCGCGGTTTGGATCCGATTGGGCCAGTCCTCTGAACGCGGCAATGACCATCATGATGTAGCCGATAATAGCCAGAACGAATAGAGGATAGCCTCCGATTACAGCGGCAGATACAAAAAGATTGTGAGGATCCTTAAAGGAATTATAACTTTCGACTTCAATTCCATCATCTGAATTGTTGAGAAATTTATAAAGCAATCCAAGCCCAAAATAAGGGCTCTTCTCGAACATATTCCAGCCTCTGGTCACTTCTTCCATTCGGGTGGAGACTCCGTCCTGCGCCTTTCGGAGGCCGAAGCCTGTTTTTCCTGTCGTCACTTCGTACATAAATTCAGAAGTAGGGGCGCCTATCAGGAGGATGGAAACCAGAAAACAGGAAAGAAAAGAAAATTTAAAGAGTCGAATAGTCCGTTTTCTGGAGCCGAAAAGGAATGCGCCTACAAAGGCAGTGATGGCAATTGTTCCAAATGCCGCTTTTGTTGAAGTAAGCAAGACAGCGACGGCGAGTAGGAACAGAATAAAAAGTTTAAGAGGTGTGTTTTCTTTCAAAGTCCACTTTTTATCTTCAAACAAAGTAGGAAAAAAGAATATGAAGGCCACCGTGCTTGCAGTAACCATGTGAGGGATATGCTTGAAGAGCCCTATGAATCTTCCTCCCCTGAACATATCTCCATAAAGAAACGGAAGAGTAAAAAGACTTGCGATTACAAGAAAGACGCTTCCCCGGCGAACCCAATAGATAAATTTTGTCAGATCAAACAGACTGGGAATAATAATTCCATAAACGAGCACCAGCATGACCGCCATTCCCAGCCCCGCTATCTGGACAATGATTGAACTGCCAATATTCACCAACGTGATCTGAAATAATGTCTGAATAGAAAGCACGGCAACCATGCAGTAAATATAGCTTTTATAAATAGGTGACATAGACATTTGCTCTCTTTTTTTAAACCAGATAAAAATTAGAGCTAAAGATAGAATGAACTGAAGTCCGAAATTAACATAGGGATGAAGGCCATATTGAAAAATCAATGGTGGAACAGAATAGGGAATGAGTTTTGCCCACTTAAAAGAAAGCTTTGATATAAAGACGAGAATCATCAATGTGATACAGCATCCATCAATTAATTTTGAGACGGTAAGTTTTGGGTGCATTAGTCGGTTCTGTCGTGAATTAAAACAGCTGTAAGTATGGTCGTCAGAAGAACAGAAATGATTGAGATCATTCTAAAGGAGTCGTTGCTGATCAGTGGAGACTTGTTTTTGATAAGAACAATATCATTTGATACAAGCGTATAATCATTTTTTGCACCGTTCTTCAATACTTCCTCAAGATCTACGTTTAAACTTTTTTTCTCAGCGCCATCGCTTAGATGGATTGTCTGCTGATCGTTGCCTATGACAATATTCTCAAGATCCGCATCAGTGGTTGTTCCGCCGGCCAGTGCAAGAAGTGTAGTCAATTTCATATTAGTTGGTATATGATAGAGTCCGGCATTTTTGATCGCTCCTAAAAGGCGTATCGGAATGAGTTCCTGATTTGGATACGATTCAAATATAAATTCAGAAGAAGAGTTCAAGCTGTATTTAGGATTTTTCGTCAGTTCATTTTGAGCAGCTAAGCTTTGACTAATTAGAAGTGTGTAAAGTATTACTGAAGCAACCAATCTTCGCATGAAGTGACTCCTAAATTTTGAGAGAAGAGGACCAAACCGTATGAATACCAGTGATGAAATAAGTCTGCACCAAGTTTTACAAATTTTTACAAAAAGATGGAAATACCTTATCGTTCTTGCTCTTGTGTTCACCTTAGGCGCGCTTTCAAAACATAAGTATTTCCCGAGCTATCCCGGCTCGGGTAAACTTATTATTAAAGATGTTCGCAATAGTCAACTGCAGTCTATCATTGGACATGCGGCAGGACTTGGAGGAGATATTCCTTCACCCGAGTTCAAAGGGGACGACCCCGTTCTCCGTGCGGTTGCCTTGCTGGATATACACGAATTTTTTGTATCTGTAACACAGCGACTGTTGCAGCTAAGATCCCAACATTCGATACCAGCTCTTGAACACTTTTTAAAAGCGAAAAATTCTGACGGTATGAATTCTGAATATATTCATGAGGTCGCCAATAGGTTGTCTGTACTTATTTCTTTCAATGCCTCGAAAGCAGATATTTTGGAGGTCAATGCAAAATCTAATAATAGAGAGCTCACAGTT
Source organism: Bacteriovorax sp. (assembly GCA_041662705.1). Taxonomy (GTDB): domain Bacteria; phylum Bdellovibrionota; class Bacteriovoracia; order Bacteriovoracales; family Bacteriovoracaceae; genus Bacteriovorax. Next base: position 178,969 of record JBAZRY010000003.1, on the reverse strand, counting down.
TTATTGGTAAACGAAACTCTGCTCGAAGCGCAGAATAATTTAATCAATAGAGAGCTGGACGATCTCAATCGTGCTGAGGCTTATTTTCGTCTTGAAATAGATGGCGTTCGCGGGCGCCTTGAACGCATTGAAAATTCGACGGTCAGAAAAATGCAAAAAAATCAGATTTTCTCCGTAGATAGCGAGAAAGGTGAAAGTTCAAAATATATTGGCGAGCTAAAGAAAAATATAAACGATACCCGCATTGCTCTTTCCAATAACGAAAGTAAAATTGCTGAATTAAGGAATAAGATTAATGTTTCAAAGATTTCGGACTCGGGAGTGATCAGTAAATTTAATGAGTCTTCTCAGGTCAGATTGCTCGAAGATGAAAATAAAGAGTTAAATCTTGAGCTGAAAACTTATCAAAGTTACCTCAAAAATTTTGAGAATCAAAAGACAGGTCTGGTTCCATTTCAATACGAGCTTGAGAAAATGAATGCCAGTCATGAATTTGAATATAAAATTTATGCATCCCTAAACGACAGTCTGGCGCGGATCGGTCTTCAGAAAACATATGTAAAGAATAAAGTGGAAATCCTTGAGCTGGAGAGAAATTCAAGGGTTCATTCCAGTCCACCTTTATTAATAATGATTTTGCTTGCGCTTACCATTTCTCAGGTTTTCGGAATTTTTAGCATTTATGTCTATGAATTATTCAAACCAACAGTTCCGACGTTTAAATACTAAATTACATCAATGATGTAATTGTGATGAAGCTGATTTCACCGTTAGTTTCGATAAAAGGGACTATCTTGTATCTGGCCTTTGCTCCCTTGTAAATGGTGTAGTCGATGCTGCTTTCGATAGATATATGCGATTCATCATTTATTTTATCGCTGTAAAGTTTTGAAATAATTTGATTGGTCACGTTGGTAAAGAGCTCATCATTTCTGGCAATGAACGGATTAAAGGAAACAACATACCCGTCATCTTCCTGGGCCACTTCATAAACAATGCCATTGGTAAGTGTGCCACTCATTTCGTTTTTTGACGGTGATTTCTTTGTTTCCATCATTTTCTTGAGCGACGGAGCTTTTTTTTGCTTTAAAGTCTGCTTTTTGTCCTGAGTCTGTGCAGAGAAGTCTGTGCAGGCAGATATTGTCGCGAGCAATGCTGTTATTAGAATTATTTTCATCGTAATTTTATATTACAAGCTGCCAAAATATTGTCAACATGAGGAAACGTAATTAGCGAGATGTTTCAGAAGTGCGATCCTGGTCATGTGATAATGAATTTGTTCCTCGCTATATTGATGTTCTGCCTTGTAGGGACAAATCATTCTAGACAGGCATGTCTGCGCGCATTTTGAATCCCTTGATAATCTGTAATCGGCACATTTAGCAATTTTAAAATCACCGGCTGGATTAAGCGCTGAGCCCGGACACGCACTGATACAGGGTTTATCTGCACAGCTTTCACAGGGGGATTTAAATAGTTTATATTTTTCAGTTTTAAATTTTTGTTTTGAAAGGAAGACCCCGCGAAAAGCAAACCATAGACCATATTCATTGCTGATATCCATCCCCAAAGGAGATGGCCTGGAAATATTCAGCAATCGTCCCAGTCTTTGTAATGGAACATTCCATTCTTCATGGGGAAATAGGATCCGGGCTTTTGGATCCATTTTTTTTATCTGCGAGATTGAAAAATGATCAATGGGGTGTTCACTTTCGTTTAGAGGATGTGTCAGGCGATTCCATAAATCCCTTCCGCCGCTGGCAAAGAGATAAAGAGTGTCGTTGGATTCAAAAGGAATATTCTGCTTATAAAAAATCTCCAGAATCTCTTTTGGAAGTTTTGAGACTTCAATAGATTGAAACAAATTGAGTCCGGTATCAGCGAGCATGATTTTTTTCATTGCTAAGTAATCTCAGGGATAAAATGGCCAGAACCGTGCTGCCAAAAATGACTCCGGTCATGGGCATGGGCGAGTCGTTATGAAATAAGCTTACAAAAAAAGATGACACAAAAGCAATGGACCATTGAAGAGTTCCCAATAAGGCCGACGCGACTCCGGCCCTGTGTCCCTGAGACGCAAGCCCCAGTGCCGCTGAGTTTGGAAAGAGAAATCCCATTGAAGTTGTCATTAAAAACAGAGGAATTAAGATGGCAAACAAGGAATGAAAAAAATAAGAATTGACTAAGAGAACAAACGCCAGCACCCCTGAAGCAATCATTGAGTACTTAAAAGTATTTTCAAGAGTTGCTCTTCTCAACACCAAACGATTAACTTGAGAAGCGCCGATGATGCCAACGGCATTGGTTCCGAAAATCCAGCCATAATTCTCAGATGGAACTCCAAAGAGTGTGATGAAAACAAAAGGAGAGCCGGCAATATAGGCAAACATCGCGGCCCTCATAAATCCACTCGACAGGCAGTAGCTCATAAAGGTTTTGTCTCTTAATAAATCCCAGTAGCCGAATAATGTCGGTTTAAGTAAAGAAAAAAAATGAGGACGCTTGGTATTTTGCAGCGTGGGTTTATGTGTCTCCGGTAAGAAATAAGCAGTGCAGGAAATACTTATCAATGACAATATCGCCAGTACCTGAAAGATCGCTCTCCAGCCCAAAAATTTTGTCAGGTATCCTCCGGCCAGTGGAGCAAGGATTGGGGCCACTCCCATCACAAGCATCAGCATGGAATAAATATGTGCGGCGCGGGTTTTATCGAACAAATCACTGACGATTGCTCTTGTAATGACCATTCCAGAGCAACCACCGAGGGCCTGCATGACCCTGAAAAGTATAAATATTTCAATCGATGGGGAAAATGCGCAGCCAATGGATGCCATAAAATAAACCATCATTCCAACCACCAAAGGTTTTTTTCTCCCATAAATATCGGCAAGCGGTCCGTAAATTAATTGCCCTATGGCGAGCCCGACAAAAAATGCAGACAATGATAATTCAACGGATGATACCGGGACTGAAAATGACTTTCCAATCTGGGGAAAAGAAGGAAGATACATATCGATTGAGAGCGGATCAAAAGCCGCTAATGAGCCTAGTAATATAATGAAAGGGGTTTTTTCGTAAGGAGATTTTGCATTCTGATTCATGGAATCCATCATATAAAGAAGCCTTCTCTTTTACAATTCAATATAATAAGATCTAAATCCTAAACAGGAGAGGTTATCATGGAACATAATAAAAATATTGAAGGTAGTGAAGTTGGCTGGTCAGATACAGTTGTCATGATTTGCGAGCGATGTGGAGAGCAATTTAAATCTGAGAATCAGCAGTCATCACCTGAAAGGATTAAAGGCGATCTTAAATCAATTGCAAAATCAGAGTTTGAAAAAGGCACTGTGCGAGTGATCACGACATCCTGTTTAAATATTTGTCCCGAGAATAAAATTGCCATCACCGTCGCCAGCAAAAGCGCTAAGGATATTTTTAAAGCTTATGCAGTTGATGCGGACATTTCAGGAAAGGATTTGTTTGAAGAGATCTTAAAGAAATAATTTTTAGGGTTCAATAAAAAAACGAGCACTCATTTCATCCAGGCCCATCTCCAGCAATATTTGATTAAGTCTGTCTGCTGCTTTTTTTCCGGGAAGGTTTTTATAGCTGGCGACAATAAGTTCATTTTTCATTGAATGCTCCCAGCCTACAAGTTCGGTTACAGTTACCTGATAGCCGTGAGCTTCCAGCTGCAGGCAGCGAAGGACATTGGTGAGATGGCTTCCAAATTCACGAGTGTGAATGGGGTGGCGCCATATTTCGCTCATGGCCGTTCTGCCGAGGTCTCTGTTTTTATTTTTTCTAAGAACACTGGCCATTTCAGCCTGGCAGCAGGGAACCAGAACAATATGACCGGCCTTTTTCTTCAGCGCGAAGGCTATTGCATCGTCAGTGGCCGTATTGCAGGCATGAAGGGCGGTGACGATGTCAATTTGTTCGGGAAGTTTATCAGAATGAATTGATTCTTCTACCGAGAGATTGAGGAAAGTCATATAAGGAAATTTGCATTTTGCTGCCAGCTCTTTTGATTTCGTGACCAGTTCATCGCGCGTTTCGATTCCGTAAATATGCTTCTTTCCTGAAACATTTTTCAGGTATAAATCATAGAGAATAAATCCTAAATATGACTTTCCGGCCCCGTGATCAACCACTGTTACATCCGGGCCGGTCTCTTTGATTAAGGGTTCGATAAACTGGCATAAATGATGGACCTGCTTAAGCTTTCGCTTGCTGTCTTGATTGAGCTTTCCATCTCTAGTCAGAATGTGAAGTTCTTTGAGAAGTTCTGTGGATTGGCCTGGTAAAATTTCATTCATGATTAGGTTCTAGCATAGATTCTTGACTCTTACGACGAGAGATAATAAAGTTCCTGATCAAAATAAATTTGCTGGAATTTCATTGGGAGAACGTGGTTTATGAGTACTCAAACATTACCTAAACATGCTCGTGTCGTAGTTGTAGGCGGCGGAATTATTGGAACATCGGTAGCTTATCACCTGGCAAAAATGGGGTGGAACGAAATAGTACTTATCGAGCGCCATCGTTTGACGTCCGGCACAACTTGGCATGCGGCGGGTCTGATGGTTACGTTTGGCTCGACTTCTGAAACTTCCACTGAGATGAGAAAATATACCCGAGACCTGTATTCAAATCTTGAAGCAGAAACTGGTCTTGCCACTGGTTTTAAACCGGTAGGTTTTATCGAAGTGGCCACAGATAAGGATCGCCTTGAAGAGTATCGCAGAGTTTCTGCCTTTAACCGTTTTTGCGGAGTGGATGTTCAGGAAATTTCTGCTGCTGAAGTAAAAAAACTTTTTCCCATCGCTAAAGTCGACGATATTCTTGCCGGTTTTTACGTGAAAGAAGACGGACGTGTTAACCCTGTTGACGTCACCATGTCTATGGCAAAGGGTGCGCGCATGATGGGCGTAAAAATGTATGAAGAAGTAAGTGCAACCGGCATTCTGAAAAAGAACGGCGTTGTTACAGGTGTACGAACAAATCTTGGCGATATAGAGGCCGAATATGTCGTGAACACCGCCGGCATGTGGGCCAGACAATTTGGTGAAATGGCGGGCGTTAATATTCCCAACCAGGCAGCAGAACATTATTATTTAATCACTGAAGACATGAAAGAGATGACACCGGATCTTCCGATTTTAGAAGACCCGTCTTCATATTGTTATTTGCGCGAAGAAGTGGGCGGTTTGATGATCGGTTTATTTGAGCCGGTCTGTGCACCATGGAACGTGGGAAGAATCCCGCAGGATTTTAATTTCGGTGAAATTAATCCTGACTGGGACCGCATGGCGCCTTATTTAGAAAAGGCCATGTCACGTGTTCCAATATCGATGAATGTTGGTGTAAAAAAATTCTTCTGCGGTCCGGAGAGCTTTACGCCTGATTTGCGCCCGATAGTCGGCGAAGCTCCAGAATTAAAAAATTATTTTGTGGCCGCAGGATTAAATTCAATTGGAATTTTGACAGGTGGAGGATTGGGCCGAGTGCTCGCTCATTGGATCATCACTGGAAACCCTGATGTAGACGTCACAGGTTTTAATATTGATCGATTACAAGTCTATCAAAACAATCCTGAGTACAGAGCAAAAAGAACTGTTGAATCTCTCGGCATGGTCTATAAATGCCATTATCCAACTAAGTCTCCAGAGACAGCACGAGACGCAAAACGTTCTCCATTTCATGAGCGCTTAGTGGCAGCAGGTGCGTATTTTAGAGACGTAAGTGGATGGGAAAGTGCAGACTGGTATGCTCCAGCTGGAGTGAAACCTGAGACGGGAGAATTATCCTTTGGACGAATGCATTGGTTTCCTTACTGGGAAGCTGAACATAAGGCAGCGAGAGAAAATGTTATTTTGATGGATATGTCTTTCATGTGTAAATTCCTGGTTCAGGGAAGAGACGCAGGAAAAATGCTCAACCATGTTTCTGCCAATAATGTTGATCTAGAGACTGGTATGATTACTTATACCCAATGGTTAAATAAAGCAGGAACATTAGAAGCGGATTTAACAGTCACAAAACTTAATGATGAAAAGTATTTTGTTGTTGTTACTGACTCTCAACTTCGCCATGCTGAAACTTGGATGAAGAAAAACACTCCGAGCGATGCTCATTGTTTTGTCACTGATATGACCGGAGCTTACGGTCAGCTCAACATTCAGGGACCGCAGTCTCGCGCTTTACTTCAGACAATCACGAATGCTGATCTCTCGAACGAAGCTTTCCCTTTTAGGGCTGCAAAAGAGATTGATATCGGATTTGCCCGCGTCTTATGTGTGCGTATTACTTATTTAGGAGAACTTGGATACGAGCTTTATATTCCAACTGAGCAAGCCGTTCATGTATATGATCGCATCGTAGAGGCCGGCAAAAAATTTGGTCTGAAACACGCGGGTCTTAAAGCGCTGGCAAGTTTGCGCTTAGAAAAAGGATATAAAGATTATGGGCATGATATCGACAATACCGATAATGCTTATGAATCAGGTCTGGGCTTTGCAGTAGATTTAAAAAAGGAAATTTTTATCGGTCGAGAAAAGGCAGTTCTTCAAAAAGCTGAAGCGCCTTATAAACGCCGCCTCCTTTCCATTTTTGTTAAAGACCCGAGTGTTCTTCTTTACCACGCTGAAATAGTCAGAAGAAATGGCGTGGCAGTAGGTTATGTTCGCGCAGGATCTTATGGCCATACACTAGGCGGTGCTGTTGGTCTTGTGATGGTTGAAGCAGGTGAGGCGATCAATGCCGACTATATCAATTCTGGTAATTGGGAAGTTGAAGTGGCAGGTAAAAATTATCCGTGCTCACTTTCGATGAAGCCACTTTTTGATCCTGAAAATAAAAAAATTAAAGGGTAAGGTTGAGAAACACTTATGGAAAAACTTGAATGCAAACCACTTACTGAGCAAAATTTTGAAGAATTCTCTTCTTTTCTTAATTGCCAGGATACAGGTTGCTATTGTTCATTTTGGCATCAAAAGATCAGTTCGATGGATGAATGGGATAAGCGGAAGGCCGAAAATCCGGAGCTGAATAAGTCATGCGTTCTTGATAAAGTGCGATCCAAATTTCATTTGGGTGTCTTAGTTTATCGAGAAAAAAAACTTGTAGCCTGGGTTAGCGTTGGACCATTGATCGATTTTTATTGGGCATGGAAGAGAGTTGTACAGGTTGGTGAAGACGCTAAAAATATAGCTGGAATTACCTGTATCACAAGAAAGACTGATGTGCGTGATTCTTTACCTGAATCCAATATTCTTGAGGCCTTAAAAATTTATGGAAAAGAACGCGGTTGGACTTCTATTGAAGGATATCCATTTGATCGTTCGGCCCTGGATAAACACGGTAAGGCCTTAACTTGGGCGGGGTTTCCTGAAGATTTTGAGTCCGCTAATTTTCAAAGAACTGGTGAACACTGGTTGAGCTCAGCTGAGGCAACCCGATCGGTTTACCAATTTAAATTTTAGGAAAATTTATTTTTTTGGAAGGACCTTCATAATTGTCACATCAGATCTGGCCTGAGCGATATTATCTATCAGATCATCCTCACAATATTCATACGGGACATCAGAATATTTTAGATTTACAGTATTGCTGAATTTGCAATCACTATAGGCGCCTATAAGCATTTGGCATAGTTTTGCTCGTTTAAAAATAATCTTAGTGTTCGTAGCGGTCGTTATAGAATTGTTATGGTCCTCGCAATAATCGGCAAAGGCAGGACTTGCTAAGAGGTAGATGGTCAGTCCAATCATTTTTTTCATAACTGGATTTTATCATAAAATTTAGGGTCATATCCCTACTTACCGTTTATTTGGGGCCTTATCGTTAACTAGAGCGTGATTCGATGCCCGAAAATACTGGCGTATTTCAAACTGGCTGTGCACCTGCTAAACCATTAGGTAGGTGGCACCTTTGGGAGAAAATAAAAAAATTAAAGGGTAAAGTTTTCCCTGTAATATTTGGTCGGGTATCTCTCTAAAGCAAAAACAATTAGCTCCGAAAGGTATTTGAATAAATCTAAGGAGCTTTTATATGCTTTTAAAACTGTTTTTTACTACTATTCTTATTCCCCAATTAATCTGCCTTTCTTATGCTGAACAAGTTCCAAATAACCTAAAACAATATTTAACATATTCCGTAGATACTGAAATTAATAATCTCTATAAAAAGTCTGTAAATCACACAAACGAACTTCTAAAAACCGGTAATAAGAATCAGCTTAAAAAGAATTTCTTAAAAGTTCTCAATAATGAAAGTGATCAAAAGTATATTGAAGAATATTTTTCTTCAATAAACAAAGATTCCCTTAAGGATTTGCAATTTTCATATCAAAATATGGCTCTATTTTTGAAATCTACTGAAGGTCATAATATAAAAATTAAATTAAGTGGTGCTTTGTCCACTAAAGTCAATGTGAACGGCATAGATTTCAATGCTGCTGAATACACTACGGCTAAAGAAGCAATCGAAGCTTTTTCTAAAATATTTTCAACAACGAAAGCAGATAAAACAGTGTTTGATACAATTCAATCTGCTTTTCTTTTGGATAATGCCCATGCTGCCGGTATCGCGATAGTGACAGCTGCCGTGATTGCAATTTTTTACGAAGTCTTTATTGCGGCAAATATTGATGGTAGTAACGTGACATCTTGTAGGAAAAACGTTGAATCTGCATTAAATGAAACCAGCAACCTTTTAATTAGTTGCAATGAACAATTAAATCAAATCAGCAATCTAGACTGGCCAGTGACAACCGCGGGCAGAATTTTAAATTCTTCAAAAGCTTTATCCTTCAAGATAAACGCAAGTTCTGTGAAAGATATTACATGCGAAAAATTTGAAAGCAATGAATCCCGCTTAGCATTTCGATCTGCTATGACCTTCTTTACAGTAAAGATCAATTGTATGAAGCAGGAAAGTCGTGCGCAGTTTTGCGACAATGTCGAAAGGCTTCAGGTCTGTGTAGAGAAGTCTAAAAACGAACGTGTAAAAGCAGGCGTTGTCGATTCCGCCCGAAATAAATCTAAACCCGCCTCTTCTCAGAATTCCACCGTTCCAGAAAGTGGGAAGAATGCACCCAAATAAAATATTTTGTTAGCCCAACATTTGTTTAATTTCTTTGCTCCAATAAAGCGCTTCTTCTACAGAGGTCTCGATTGCTGCCAGCATCCAGTTATCCTGCTCGATAAAAAAGACTCTTTCTTTAAATGGCCTTCTTATTAATTCCACTGTCCCGTCGGCGATGAGTCCAGGTGTCGGAACAGGCATAGGATGGCCCCATCTGGTAATTCTTATACTTTTTACATTTTCTTTTTTGAACTTAAGTGAAGGGAGAATTTGTTCACTCAACTGTTTTTCCATTTCATCTTTATAAGATTTAAAGCTTTCCGGATCGTATAAATTAGACCTTCCCGCATCGTAAGGATAGCCACGATACAAAGTTAAAACGCTTTGGTTAAAATGTTTTTTTGGAGCGTAGTTGGAGGAAATAACATCCGTGACCTGGGATTTTTCCGGGTCTTTCCCGCCATCTAATAAAAATAAATCGTAGAATGATTGGGGATTTTTCTGATCAATTAAAACATTTCCTACGATATAGGCACGGTATTTTAGCTTGGCGATGGCCGATAATCTCTCAGGTTCAATGTCCCGCAAAATATGTTTCACGATAAACTTAGGGCAGGCCATGACCGCTACTTTTGCCTTAATGGTGTGAAGCACGCCGGCTGAATCGCTGTAAGTGACTAAGGTGTGATCGGGTTTAACCAGAACATCTACAACCAAAGAGTCCGTCTTCATGTTTTGGGCGGGAACTGTTTGCAGAATTTTTTTTAAAAAGCATTCGGCCACGGCAGAATTTCCTCCCGGGGCCGTATAAACTTTTCCAAACTCTGAAGCATATGCATTGAGCCCCTGAGCGGCGCTTACATCTTTCAGAGGACTGGCAAATGTAGACCAGAAATAATGCTCAAGCATTGTTTCTATCTGGGGATGAAGCGCTTCATTGTCTAAAATTTTCTTTTCTAAAAAGTCTTTAAAATTGTATTTATCCAAATCGGCAAGATGTCCTGTCATTTTTAAATCTTCAGAGAACTTGGATATGGCCAGTGGAATTTCCGGAAAAATTCTGTTGTTCGTTTCGTTGAATACATCTCTAAAATAGCCGGCCAGTTTGAGGAATTGAGCTTTTTTTTCTGGATTCGTTTCTCCTTTCCAGAAATTATTGAAAAATTGATTGTCAAACAAAGTCGGGTCTTCTTCATTTTTTATCCGGCAGACAGCGTGGGCGCCGACTTCTTCAAAAAGTTTGTAAAGTTCCGTTCCCGGTGTTTGTTCCATATAATAGGCAGCACCAACAGAATAGGGCAGTCCGTTCCAGACCTCTCCTTTGGCATTTCCGCCCAAGCGATTGGCCTGTTCAAGGATGATCGGTTTATATTTTCTAAGCAGATAAGCACTCGCCAGACCGCTCATTCCTCCGCCAATTATAACCAAAGGAGTGGTCATTTCAGGTTCAGGAATTTTATTGGTTTTTAAAAAATTTTCTTTATCCCAAAGAATGGGGTGGGCCTTTAATTGAGGTTGATCACCTAGATAATTGCTGTCATCTGACATTGTTATATTGTAGTCAATGGGCCCGATTTTTTTTAAGATTGCAGACTTGTTTATACTGCTTAGCTTACTGAGCGTTTTTGCCGTATTTTTAATTTGCCCGGCAGCTCCAAAGGTAGAATGCACACTTATGAGTCCGCCTGTAGCTCCTAACCACTTTAAAAATACCCTTCTTGAATTCTTATTTTCCGACATTTAAAACCTCCTGTTTCAGTGAAATGATATTTCCCAATAGACAAAAAACGATTCCCCCAAAGATATAAGGGGTAAAACGCAGGCCTTCAAAAAGAATTGAAACCACAACGGCAATCATGGGTGCAATGATGCTGCTATATGCGGCGCGATCAGCTCCCATCGTACCAACCAGTGTTTGATAGGCCCAGAATGCGATCACAGTTCCAAAGACAGCCAGATAAAAAAGCGAGAATAAAAAAACGGGAGTCGTGGGCAGGACGAAATTTTCATGGGTAAGAAGGCCTATTATCAGGCTAAATAACGCTCCGTAAAGCATGCCGTAGGAATTAAAGATAACCACAGGTACTTTTAATAAGTGATTTTTGTAGGCAAACATATTCCCTGTTGAAGCAAAAAAAGAGGCTACAATTCCAATCAGGACACCAGTGACCACTCCCTCACCGCTATTGAAAGCACTCAAGTCTTTCCAGAATAAAAGGGCAATCCCGAAGGCGCCCAAGAGACCCCCTAGAAAAACATTCCTGGAAACAGGCTTATTGAACCAGAGTCTTAGGCCCAGCATATTAAAATAGACTAGCGAGGTAAAAGTCAGGGCAACCAGGCCGGAGCTCATTCTTTCTTCGGACATATAAGTCAGAATATAGTTGAGGGAAAAATTAAATATGCCTTGTAAGAAAAAAAAGAGGTGATTTTTTAGTGGGTATCTGAGAGCTTTCTTTGTGATGAAATGATTAAAAAGAAACATTAAAGCGGCAGCAAGCATAAAACGATAAAAAACCCCGACAACGGGACTCGTGCTGTCAATTTGAAATTTAATAACCAGCCAGGTGGTGCCCCAGATGAGAGAACAAATGGTAAATAGAAATGTATTTTGGGATTTCATTTTGGCAATTCCGGCGGTAACTTTGGGTCCTGGCAATCCAGATTAATGCCAAATATCCTTGGAGTAAACCTTATGAAATCAATTTATTTAATCCTGATCAACACACTCTGTTTTGCAAGTTTTGCGCTGGCATCTGAGGTTCGGGAATTTGATTCCTCTAGTATCAAGAGACTTGAAGTCTCAAATGCCAAAGGGGAAATTCAGATTCTGGGAACCAGTTCTAAGAAAATTGTCGTTTCAATTGAAAAAATTCAATTTGATAAACAATGCAAATTTATTCAAAACCTTAATATGGCCACCTTAACGATCAAGGTTGAACAAGAAAATGCCATTTTCGAGAAGGCCAATTGCATATCTAAATTAAAAATTGAGGTTCCAACTAATAAAAGTCTTGATATCGATGTCTCAACTTCTTCGGCCGATATTGCTCTGGTCGATACTCTTGGGTCAATAATCTTCAGAACTGCGACCGGAGCGGTTAATATCAAGAGTGATATTTTAAAAAATATCGAAGGAAAAACCGCCACGGGTGATATGCAGATGAGTTTTAAAAAATGCCCGGCGAGGGCCGATATTGATATCGTTACTGCCGCAGGTCACACTGAAATTTTTATGCCAGCTCATTGCAAGATCAAAGTAGGACACAAAAGTGCCACCGGAGAATTATTTAATGAACTTGGGGAGAGCCAGGATTACCAGATTAAAATTCTCTCAAAATCGGCAACAGGGAATCTATCGATAAAGAAAATCTCTAAATAGCCAAATGTGATACAATTTTGCATCGGGTTCTCCCTGATGAAATGTAAGGAGTTATGTATGTGCGGTTTCGTAGTTGTGCAGGAGCTGACCGGTTCAGACAATAATTTTTCAAGCAACTCTAAAAAGCTCATTCACCGCGGCCCTGATGATCATCAACTGGTGCCATATCCTGGTGGACAGATAGCCTTCCACCGGCTGGCCATCATGGATCTCTCAGATCACGGACGTCAGCCTTTTAAATCTGCCTCCACAAATATGCTGGTCTGTAACGGGGAAATTTATAATTATCTTTCGCTTAAGGAAAAATGCAAAAACCATCAGTTCATTTCGCATTCTGACTGCGAAGTCTTACTCCCGCTTTATGAAATGTGGGGAATAGAAAAATTAGTTAAGTCTCTGGATGCTGAATATGCATTGGTAATCTGGGATGCAGTATCAAAAAAATTACTGGCCGCCAGAGACCCGATGGGGATCAGGCCTCTGTTTTATGGGAAAACACGCGACGGTCTCATGGCCTTTGCTTCAGAAGTTAAAGCACTTCATGAGTTTTGCGAGAAGGTATCCCCATTTCCACCAGGGCATTATTACGATGGTGAAAATATTATTCCTTATATTGACCTGGCCCACGTGGAGAAATACCATCAGCTCGACACGAGTGAAATCCTGGATGGGATTCAAGAGCGCCTTGAGCTGGCAGTAAAAAAGAGACTACAGTCCGATGCTGAGGTTGGTTTTCTTTTAAGCGGCGGGCTCGATTCAAGTCTGGTTTGCGCCATTGCTCAAAACTTAAATCCCAATAAACCAATACGAACTTTTTCTATTGGTATGACAGACGATGCAATTGATTCCAAATACGCCCAGGATGTCGCCAGCTTTATCGGTGCCAGCCACACCAATGTCACAATGACGACCGAGGAAGTGCTGGGAGCGCTCAGAGATGTCATTTATCATCTGGAGAGTTGGGATATTACAACTGTCAGGGCCTCTGTCGGGATGTACCTGGTTTGTAAATACATTAAGAAGAATACGAATATCAAAGTACTTTTGTCAGGTGAAGTGAGCGATGAGCTTTTTGGCTACAAGTATACTGACTTTGCTCCCAGTCCGGAAGAATTCCAAAAAGAGGCACAGAAGCGAATTCGGGAACTCTATATCTATGATGTCCTTCGCGCTGACAGATGCATAAGTGCACATTCGCTTGAAGCGCGAGTTCCTTTTTCTGACAGCGATTTCGTCCAATTCGTTATGAGTATAGACCCGGCCCTTAAGATGAATACAACCGGTATTGGAAAGTTTCTCCTGCGGGAAGCATTTAAGAAAGCGGCAATTCTTCCGGAGCATATTTTATGGCGTGAAAAGGCAGCTTTTTCGGATGCCGTTGGTCACAGTATGGTTGATGAGCTGAAGGCCTTTGCTGATAAAACCTACAGCGACAAAGATGTTCAGGACGCTTCTAAAAAATATCCTTATAAAACTCCATTCACTAAAGAGTCGCTTCTTTACCGGGATATTTTTGAGAGTTTTTACCCCAATCGTGCCGAGCTTATCGCTGATTATTGGATGCCAAACTCCAGCTGGGAAAATTGCAAAGTGAGGGACCCGAGTGCACGAGTCCTGCCTAATTATGGTAAAAGTGGCGCGTGAGCTATCAAACCGTTTTTAAAAACGACCATTTTATAATAGTTGACAAGAGAGCTAATATTTTAAGCGTTCCATCCCGCATGGGAGAAGCTGATCCCAGAATTTGCCTTGGACGTCTGCTTGAAGAGGATCTTGTTTGCCGGATTTATCCGGTTCATCGCCTGGATTTTGAAGTACAGGGACTCATTATGTACGCTCTGACTCCCGAAGCTCAGAGGGCCGCGAACGGTTGGTTTGAAAATAAGCATATTCAGAAAATTTATTCGGCCATCACAAAGTCGAGCGGTCAGTTTAAAGCAGGTGAGACTTTTGAATGGACTTGCAAACTTCTGCGCGGGAAAAAAAGGGCCTATGAGTCTCCTGCCGGTAAGGATAGTCTCACACGGGCCAGGCTGATTTCTATCGATGAATCCGGGAATTCTCATTGGGAGCTTGAACCTGTAACGGGAAGATCGCATCAGCTTCGCTATGAACTTTTTCGGCATGACGAAACTATTATTGGCGATCAGCTTTATGGGTCTACTGAAATATTTAAACCAGCAGGGATCGCTCTTCGGGCATTCAAGATAGATTTTTCCAAAATAAAAAATCGTGAAATATTTTTTCTTCCAGAAAATATTTGTGTTAAAAAACTAGAATAAAAATTTGCCATCGCGTTTATATTATCTTTATACTTTATTCACTAGGGTATTTTTTTTACTATGAGGGTGAAAAATGGCAAACGTGAGAAGCTTTTTTAAAAAGCAGTTTTCCTTTCTGGTTATCGTGATCGCTGTCTATGGAATGTTTTCTTCAGAGTCCGGTGCGAGTATTTCTCCCGCCATCAATGTTAAATCCAAAGCTGCTCCACAAATGATCAATCTAAACATGCAGTTTAAGTCCAACAACAAGACGATGACGTCGGATTTAGCTATGCCTTTTTATCAAACGGCTGCGCTTGAAAAAAAGTTTGATAAAAAAAATAATGTCTTGATTGAAGTTAATCCTCGCAGGGGCAAAAACAGCGATGAAGTTTCAATTGAAATGAAGTTCTACAAAACAAGTGGCGCCCGTGCCTTTGCAAAGAAAGAAATCATTGCAAAATTAGGGGTTGAGTCGAAATTTACAATCAAAGGCATGACTGTAAATATTACTCCTGTACTTTAATTTTATTTGAACAGTTTTTGAATATGCTCGAACAGCGGTATGAGCTCTAAGCTGATTAGCGCGATAACGGTTAATTCGAGTAAATGACTTCTGCGGTGATTGATATTATCCAGAAGCAGTTTGCAAATTTCTGCAAGATTTTCCAGTTTATTATCAATGCTGGTCTGCCAGTCGCTGAATCTGAATTTTTTGGAGGCCATTCTGAATACAACTGAATGGTAAAGGTCTCCGATAACTTTCAGGGAATTTTCAACTGTTTCCACAATTTCTGCGATCTCGATATAGCGCTGCCCAGCTTCCAGTGCCAGGTCTGTATAGCGTGTGGAGAAAATACTCATTTCTTTAAGTTCGATGGCCGAATAAATTTCGCGCAGCTTTTTATCGAGAAGATCGTCGTAGTAGCGCATCTCCAGCAACTGGTTCAAGGCAAATTCTATTACGTCCGGTATATCCAGTGATCCGCTTGGTTCAATGACAAAAGCGCTGTTCCAGTCAATGACGGCCAGGTCATTTTTATAATACTGCAATTTGGTTTCATGTATACGTTCATAAATCTGAGGTGAAAGGGTGTGTTTTTCTTCATTTAAAATAAGTGCAGCAATATCTTCTTCCTGCAAAATGACTGAGGCATCTGAGTAGTCCTTTGAAAACTTTTCGATAAAATAAAGAATAAAGTCCTCATTGACCGCTTCGTCTTTGATCTCGTTGATCTTTCCTATGGCAGAATGGATTTGCTGTTTTAGTTCAATGGCCCGCGAGCGTGCATGGTCATCGAGCTCATCAAAATCCTGAATGAGTCCAGACAGAACACGCAGTTCATCAATAGTTGTGCCTTCTGGAATGATGAATTCAAAGGTCAGGGAAAGGGTACCGAAGTCCCAAAGTTTAGCGCTGATATCGCAGGTAAAATTTTGCTCGCCTGAAGTAAAAGCATACTGCCCCAAAATTATACTTAATGGGTCATTAGAAACGATAACCGCCTGACGGTTTATTTTTTTCAGCCTGAATTTGGATCTGGATGTGGTCGCTTCTGAGAGAATTTTCTCAGCTTGTTCCAGGTTGACTTCTTCTCCGATGTCAAAAACCCGGTAGACTAGAATCCGTCCTTTTGAAATTGTATTAGGCTTGGTTGTCATGGATTTATTCTAACATATTCAGATTGTTTAGGAATGCTAGAAAAATTGGTCGCACTAAAGACTTAATTTTGTCTATTTTTGGTGTTATAGTTATTGAAATTGATCGGGTATTTGGGTTTCACCAGGGAATATATGATTAGTCAGCGCATCCAGAAAATAAAAACAGAATTCCAGAGTTTTAATGAATGGGAAGGGCGGTATAAGCATTTGATCGATCTTGGCAAAAAAATGGCGCCAATGGAAGAGGCCTATAAGATTGAAGAAAATAAAGTAAAGGGCTGTCAGTCTCAAGTCTGGCTGCATGCAGATCTTCTTGAAGATAAAGTGGTCTTCACTGCCGATAGCGATGCTTCAATAGTTAAAGGCATCGTTGCTTTGCTTGTTTATGTTTATTCCGGAGCAACACCCGATGAAATCCTTACGACCAAGCCGACATTTTTAGAAGATATAGGTCTTCGTGAGCACCTATCAATGAGCAGGGCCAATGGGATGACTTCAATGTTGAAACAAATTACTTACTATGCGATGGCCTTTAAAGCTAAACAAATGGCCAGGCTTAAATAGAGGATCTTATGCTTAATATTTCACGCCCAAGAAGAAACAGAAAAAATCAGGCTATTAGAAATCTTATTCGTGAAACAAGTCTCACGCCTCATGATTTAATCGCACCCCTTTTTGTTATTGATGGAATTAATATTAGTCAGCCAATTAATTCCATGCCTGGCATCTCCCGTTTATCGGTGGATCTTCTGGTAAAAGAATGCAAAATTCTTTTTGATCTTGGAGTCCCATGCGTCTCTCTATTTCCTGCTATTGACGATAAATTAAAAGATACCCGTGCAAGCGAAGCTTATAATCCAAATGGACTTTATCAACGTTGCATTCGCGAGGTTAAAAATGCGCTGCCAGATCTACTGGTGATGACAGATGTTGCTCTCGATCCCTATTCAAGCGATGGCCACGACGGTTTAGTAGACCCTAAAACTGGTGAAATTTTAAACGACGCGACTTTAGAAGTACTGGCGCGTATGTCGCTCGTGCAAGCGAAATCAGGATCTGATATTTTAGGACCAAGTGACATGATGGACGGCCGGATTGGTTTTATCAGAGATGCTCTGGATGAAGAAAATTTAACGAATACTGCGATTATGTCCTACGCTGCTAAATACGCATCTGCCTTTTACGGGCCATTTAGAGACGCACTTAATTCTGCTCCAAAAAAAGGCGACAAGAAAACCTACCAAATGGACTATGCCAATGTTCGCGAGGCCCTTAGAGAAGCTTATCTGGATGAATCAGAGGGAGCCGATATTTTAATGGTTAAGCCGGGCCTTCCTTATCTTGACGTGATTAAAACCATTCGTGACAATACAACTCTTCCTATGGCCGCTTATAACGTCAGTGGAGAGTATGCCATGGTAAAGGCCGCTGCAGAAAAAGGCTGGATCGATGGCGAGAAAGTAATGATTGAAATGTTGTGGAGCTTTAAGCGCGCGGGCTCGGATATGATCCTTACTTATTTTGCTAAAGAAGCTGCACGAGTACTGAATAATTAAAGACCCGGCACTTTTGTAATTCTCATCACCTTTTCATAAGTGTTCTTGTGAGAATTGGAAAGATGAACTGATTCCAGACATTGAGTTTCATTGTTAAACACAAAATCATCCGCACCTTGAATCAGGATTCCTTCTACTTTTCCTGACTTTTTATTAAAGACAGGGGAGCCCGAGTTTCCACCGTATGAATCAAGATTGGCAGTGAAATAATTTGCGCGCATAAGCCACGAATGAATTGTTTTCTCTCTTTCTGTATCATTCATGCGCGAGACCTTTGCTCCATCAGCAATTTTAAGAGGAAGACCCAATGGATGGCCGATAATCAGAAGGGGAGTTCCTAGCATAACACGGCCAATTTTTCTGTGCTTTAGAGGGGCGCGTCCCAGAACTTCGCGATCGAGCTCAATAACGGCATAGTCATTGACTTCTTTTTCGCTGGATACACTTTTTTGAGTAATGATTTTTTTGCAGCCATAGACATCACTTTTTTTAAATGCGGTTGTATCTTGATCGAAATCGAAAACCCATTTATTTGATGTGC
This sequence comes from Bacteriovorax sp., assembly GCA_041662705.1. Lineage (GTDB taxonomy): Bacteria > Bdellovibrionota > Bacteriovoracia > Bacteriovoracales > Bacteriovoracaceae > Bacteriovorax. The sequence continues at coordinate 160,477 of JBAZRY010000003.1, read as the reverse complement.
ATTCCGATTCAGAGGACATGCAGTGACCCGCTGTCACCAGGATGTTTGGCGCAACTAAAAAACCAGAACAGTCACCGACGCTGAATTCTTCAGCGAATCTTTCTGTCGAACATAATTGTGGAATAGCGCTTTTTAATTTTCTATGAGGAAAATTGATAAGCGTGTCATCCTCCCGGTCATCGCTCAGGCGTCTGTTGGGAACTCTGATGGCAACAGATCTTGATTTTTCAACGAAATCCAGATCAGCATATTCGCTGGCCTCATGCCGATCGTCTTCGCCATAAATAACGTCTGTATTCTCATCAAGATTAATAATTTTGGCCTCTACACTTATGCCTGAAGAAAGCGTTAATAGTGAAGCTAGCGCGAAAAATGTTTTATCAAATCTTGATCTGCTCATTGAATCCCCCGAAAAAGATGTATAATTTTGAGCAGATAATTGAAAGAGAATTGGGTAACGATTGAAAAATTTACCTGTTGGTAAAGACCGGGCCTCATGGGATGGCCCGATATAAATTCAATGAATTAGAACCAGAATGAAATGCTGGACGCGACTTTAAAGGCCTCAGCATTCACATTGTCGACACCCTTAATAAAAGTCAGATCCTTAACTCTGTTTCTCGAAGCAAGTTTTCTCTCATATAGGGCACCGGTCGTAATGAACGAAGATTTCGAGAGTTTATATTGAACGGCCGATTCTACTTTATAGTTGTTCGATCTTACTGTATGCCCGCTACGGTCAAACTTAGAGTCAGCAGTATAAGTCACTCCATCTACTGTGAACGGTGTATAGGTATGGGCCATGTCTTTCACATAAAGAAACTCGGTGTTTCCTACAATGCTCCATAATTCATCAATGTGATACTGAGTTCCCATCTGTATAAAGTATTCGCTTTTAGCGGCCGTTGTGTATGAATCAAAAGGCGCCTTGCTGCTAAAGCCGTAGAGCATATCAACCCAGTACTCAATTGTAGGATCATCTTTATTAACACCGAAATCAATTGCGTAACTGTTTTTTGGAGCAAGCTTATTTTTATAAAAGATCTGCCCTGCAGTGAAGGTCCAGCTTTTAAGTTGGTAGAGCTCTAACTTGTTTGCAAGCCCCATTTGTTTTGAAGTATTGAAGGCCGGAACATTTTGTGTGGAGTAAGCGCTGACGGTTTTAGCAGTGGAAGAACCAGTTGCAGTGTAGACCGGATTTCCTTTTTCATCGAATGTAACTTCTGTACTTTCACCCCAGATGGAGACGATATCGAGGAAGCCGCGGTTGTAATGGCCATAGCCCACGCTTGCAAAGGCCTTATTGCTGACTTTTCTCCAGCCATTTTCTGTACCAAGAACAGAGCCACCGTCCAGATAAGTATTTTCAATAGCACCCCAGTGAAGGTTCTGAAATTTCACGACGCCTTTACCGAGAGAAAATCTCCAATCCTTGACTCCGCGATAGCCAACGTAAGCTTCTTCAAAAATAGTAAATTTTTTGGAAAGATCGCCGTCAATATTAAGTTTTATTGCGGCCGTCATGTTTTCTTGTTCAGCAAATATTTTCAGATCGATAACACCGATACCGATAACAGCTGCGCCTTTCTTGCGTTGAATTTTTTCATAATTGAGGGCATCCAGAGCAATGAAGCCTTTGAGAGAAGTATCAAAAGAAAAGGCGATGGAAGGCGCTAGTGTAACGGCCATAAACGCGAAAATGAGCTTTCTCATGTATCCCCCAAAAATGTCTTAGTGGGGGCAAGGTATCATTTGTCAGATTGTTTTTCTATACACTTTTCAACAGAATCGAAGTAACTTTGGTATTCGCCCTTAACAGAATCCCAACATGATTGCGATGCCACAGAGCGCTCTTCGTTCTTCTGGTGCGAACATGACACCAGTAACAGGCCAGTTGTAAGAATAATGAATGATGTAATGATTTTTTTCATTTGGGGCTCCTCAATCTTAATTTTAAAGCAAAACAAGATTGAGGAGAAGAGAGCATTTTTGCCGGAAATTACTTCTTAGGCTCTTCTTTTGTTTCAGATTTCATTTTGCACTGGCCGTCTTTGCAGCATTCTTTGCAGCTTTCCTTACCTTTTCCATGCATATCGCAGCTTTTATGATGAGCGCATGAGGCAAGAGTGAAAACTGCGGCTAAAAAACTAATTTTGATCAATGATTTCATTTTAAATCTCCAGAACATATTTATTGAAGATTTAATTATAAATGAATTGAATTTTAAATCCACTAATTAGAAAAGCAAGGTGAAATCAGTATTGTTATTAACCAACGGTTTTGGTAGGAATTTTAAGGTATCCAGACCGTGATAAGCAAGTGGACTAGAAGCAGCTAAAAATAGAAGCGGCCGGATGGCCGAATATGTTTCATAGCAGGAACTGATGATGATTTTATGGCCGGTTTCAGCGGATCTGGACATTAATTCAAAGCATTTGCTGATGCCGATTAAAGACGGCTTCAAAATAAGATGAGCGGTTTTTGGTATCTCATTTAAATCATTTTTATTTTTTAAAGCATCAATAATTGTTTCATCGAGGGCCTCGGGGTAAGGGCGCAGTTTGGAGAATTCCGGGTATTCAGCATGATTTTTAAGTGGCTCTTCAAGGTATTCCACAGAATTAAAAAAATCAGGTCCACAAAAATTCTCAAGTGACTTCATGAAGTTCAGAAGTTGCAATAAATCAAAAGAGCGATTGCCGTCCAATCGAAAACTCACTTCTGGATTTGTCTTCATCATAGGCCCTACGATATTTTTTGTCTCTTCCAGGGACTCTTCTGTAGGTCTGATCTTTATTTTCAGGCACGAAGGTGTTTTAGAATCCATTTTGGAATAAAGCTGATTGCATTTAATAGACCTGCAATTTATGCGGGAGAGACTGACAGGGGATAATTTTTCAATGATTGAAAAAAGAACGCTTTCAATGACAAACAGTTCCTCTCCTTCCCAAAAAGGAAGAGGTGATTTGATCATATTAAAAAATGGCATATCCAGTGAAATGGATGCCAAAGAAATTTCCTGAGTTCCAAAAAACTGATCGAGTACAATTTTCGAGTCGTCAATGGCGTGATGATGAAAATGGAGCAGGGCCGTGAAATCAATTGTAGCAATTAGGTCATTGGCGATTGATACATTTACGCTGAGTACACGATTTTCGGTGAGGCGCTTCTCCTGAACAATGATAGCATCATTGTATTTTATCTCCCCAAAGCAACAGGCAAGCCGAACCTTCACAGAAGTTTACCGGTTGAAAGAAGCAATCCTGTGGAAGCCAGCAGGCAATAGAAAAGCAGGTACTGAGCAGTCCTTGCCAATGCAAGATTCATTTTTTCATCGACAGGACCTGTATAAATATGCAGCCAATTTGTGTAGAAAAAAAGAGACAAGAAGGCGGCAGGGAAAAGCCAGATATAATTAAAAATGTAAATGACTGTCAGCTGGACGATTGAAGAAGAAGCAATAAGAAAGAGACAGAGCCTGCGTTGAAACAAATGACCAAAGCGAACAGCAATTGTTTTTTTTCTGGACTCTCGATCTGTTTCGATGTCGCGCAGATTGTTGATGGCAAGAATTGTTGCGGAAATAAATCCAGGACCCGTGCTCAAAATAATAGCAAGCCTTGAAAATTCGTGGGTCTGTAAATACGTTGTTCCTGTGACTGCGATGATCCCAAAAAAAAGAAAGGCTGCAATTTCACCAAGTCCATTATATGAAAGAGGATACGGGCCACCTGTATAACCATAGGCAAAGTAAAGCGACGTAAGTCCGAAGAAAACGATGACCGGACCGCCGGCATACATGAGATAGATGCCGGTTAGAAATGCCAGGGACATGGTCAATACCAGCGCCTTTTTCATTGTATAGGCTGAAATCAACCCTGCCTGAGTGACTCTGGTAGGGCCCAGCCGCTCGTGAGTGTCAGTTCCGCGAAGCGAATCAAGATAATCGTTGGCAAGATTGGAAGAAATCTGCATCAAGAGCGCCGCCAGCAAAGTGAGAATAGCAACGATCCAGTTAAGAGAGGACTGTTGAGTATAAGCAATGGTCAAACCAAGAATGACTGGTGCAATCGAAGCGAATAAAGTTTTCGGTCGAACGGCCATGAGCCAGTTTTTAATCATAACTTGATGGTCCTCAACTGGTCATAGACTTCTTTGTTAGTTTTATTGTCTATGAAAATTTCCATCAGGCAGTGATGCTTTTTTTCTTTCAGTTCACTGAAGCCTTTAAGCAATGAGCGTTTATCGGTTACCGGCATGTAGTCAATTTCAAATAACTCGGCTGCTTTTTTAAAAGTTTGCCCATGGGGGCTGGTGATATATTCCAGTACATCTGGTTCTTTGCTGATTGGAAGTAGAGTAAAAATTCCTCCGCCATCGTTATTGATCAGAACGATTTTAAGCGGTGTCTTCAACGATTTTAAAAAATAGAGTGAATTTAAGTCATGGATGAAAGCGACATCTCCAATCACCAGATAAACTTCTTTATTGACCCCGTCGATAAAACCGCAGCTTGAAGCTATAAAACCTTCTATCCCGCTGACGCCTCTGTTGGTTGCGACCTTAATCTGTTTCCTGTTTTTATAGGAGAAATAGGCATCGAAAGATCTTACTACAGTGCTGTTGCCGATATAGAGAAGTGAATTATTGGAAATATTATCAACAATTACTTTGCTGACCAGCGGATAGGCAAGAGGACCTTCGTCTATCAACGCTATTTTCTTTTGGGTGAAAGTTTCAAAATTTATATCAAGTTTTTTTTCAGGCAGCACTGAAGAACCGAATTCCAGAGAAAGTGCCTTGAGTGTTGAATTGATATCAGCATTGATGCGTGTTTTTGTATGGTGTGAGGGATCTTCCTTCTCAACGTTTCGGCTTAGTGTGATTAAATTGATGGATGGAACACGCTTGAGAAAAGAATAATAGTGCTTGGAGGTAAGTCTCCCACCGATATGAAATATTGTTTCAGGCGGATTGCTGATTAACGCTTCCTGAACCTCCGGGTGATCGAAAGTTGGCAGGGCATTATCCGCTAAATTGAACTGATACTTGAGGGAGCTTGAAACATCAAAATAGGCAGGCCATTTTAGTTTTTGAACGAACTCAACGACGGCATCAGTATCATCGTAAGGGTTCAAGCTTCCTATGACCAGGAGACCGCTCCTGGAATTTTTTAAGATACTTGCTATAACTGACAAGTCGGACTGCACTGGCACTGTACTAAGATTGATATAGCGCGTGCTCGGTCCATCGCGATTGATCTGATCGCCGGCAAGCTGCAAATATTCGAGGGGGAGTGGAACGATTGTATTTTCCAGAGGCTCGCGAAAGGCGCAGTTAAGATGCACAGGTCCTTTTTGAGGGAACAATGATTTGTGTATTAAATTGGAGAGTGATGATGTCAGTGCAAGGGGGCTAATTTCAATTGAAGGAGCTCCTAGATTCATTTCACCCTGGACGTAATCACCGAAAAATTTAGTCTGGTCCATGGTCTGGTTATCATCACAAAAGGTTAATTCCGGCGGCCTGTCTGCAGAAAGTGCTATGACCGGGAGATTAGATTTTTTCGCCTCAATAATGGACGGCATATAATTGGCCATGGCAGTTCCGGAAGTGCAAATCAAAACAGAGGGAATTCCGGTGGCCTTTGAATATCCAAGCGCCCTGTAGCCGGCCGCTCTTTCATCCATGCACATAATGATTTTTATTTCTTTGTTGCCTCTTTTTAAATGAGTGAGTGCAGCTATGAGAGGAGCATTTCTCATTCCAGGCGAGAGATAAAAATGAGTAATGTTGTTCTTCACAAACTCATCAACAATGAGTGAACTCCAGACCCTGTTTATGTTCTCTGATAATAATTTACTCATGATTTACAACCTTTAAATAAGGATTCATTTTTATTCCTGTTTCTAGCCATTCTTCCTCAGCTGTTGAACCGCTGACAATACCAGCCCCTCCGTACAGGGTAATTTTAGCAGCTTCAATTAAAGCAGCGCGAATTCCAACTGCCATTTCAGAATAATGCTCACTGATGACTCCGATCGGAGCCGCGTAATATTTGCGTGGACCTGGTTCTAGTTCAAGAATTTTATTGCGGGCCTTGTCCCAGGGAATGCCGCCCACTGCCGGTGTTGGATGGAGGAGGACTACAAGATCAAGAGCAGTGATGCCTGGATTAAGCTTTGCTGCTATGGGGACAGAACGGTGTTGTATATAGGGCAGCTTCATGGTTTGGAGAGGAGATACAATTAATTCGGTAGAAATTGTTTTAATTTTTTTTACAATCTCTTCTGTGACAATATTGTGTTCGCGAACCAGTTTTTCCGACGTATTTAAGCTTTCCTCATAGACGGCATCTTCCTGCTCCGTAACTCCTCTGGGAGCACTTGCTGCCAGAGAGATGCTTTCAAATGACTGGTCTTTTATTGTAAAAAACTTTTCTGGTGTCAGACTAATAAATGTCTCACCGAAATTGATCTGATTAAATATAGCGTAACTTGACTGTGCAAAATTATTTTGTGCCATAGCCGCTTTAAAAAAGGCCATGGGTTCAACTGGGCATTCGTAGCCGAAAATTTTCTTTCTTGATAAAACTATTTTCTGAAGTTCTCCATTAAGAAATTGCTGGTCAGCTGCTTTGATCATCTCTGCCCACTGATCGTGTTCAGGGTGCTCTTCATACGACTGCCATGGAGGTATAAATGGGTCGTATAAATTCAGATCGAAGCTTGAATTAAAAAATAAATTTGGAGTCGAAAAGTTCTTGTATTCATAACTTTTATTGATTGTGAGCTCAGTTATTCCATCACGTCTGATAAATATCCATTCAGGGAGAATGAATTCTGTGTCCAGAGCATTTTCTTCAAATGAAAATGCAGCCGTTAGAAACAAATCGGGATACTTTTTTGTGAAATCATTCAGTTCTCTGGATTTAACTGTTTCGGAGTGGCCGAGGCCCAGGCAGGAGAAGTCTCCATATTTCGATTTGAAATAGAATATCTTTTCACAGGTAACGTGATTTAATAATTCACAAGTATCAATCTCGTCATATTGAAAACGAAAAATTGATTGATCGTCATTGTTCAGCGATGTTTTTAAGGTTGAGTGAATCTTCTGAAGTTCCTCTTTTAAGAAACGCTCAGTTTTCATTTTCTTTTATCACCAATGTAAAGCATGGCGATTCCAAAAGTAAGTGGCTTCATTTGTAAGTTTTTGAATTCAGCAATTTCCATCATTTTCAAAAATTTTTCACCGTAGGGAAAATCTTCAACACTCTTGTTCAGATAAGTATAGGCATCCTTGTGTTTGGAAACCAGGTTGCCAATCCGAGGCAGCAGGTATCGAAAGTAAAAGAAATAAACTGAACGGATAATTGGATTGGTTGGGATGGCGAATTCCATAATCATCAGGCGCCCGTCGTCTTTAAGGACCCGGTGAATGTCATGTAAAGATTTTTGCGGATCGGAAAAATTTCTTATGCCGAAAGATATTGTGGTCAGGTCAAACGCATTATCGGCCGCCGGAATATTGACGCCATCTCCGAGCATCAAAAAAATTTTCTTCTCAAGACCTTTTCTTTTAACCTTTTGAACGCCTATATCAATCATGGCCTTTGAAAGATCGATACCTGTGATTTTTTTTATTTTAGGGTCGGTTGCCAGCGTCAGCGCCACATCGCCTGTTCCTGTGGCCAGGTCCAGGGCGTTTATCGACTCCTTTTGAGGAAGATGTTTTAGGAGTTTTTTTCTCCAATAAACGTCAATTCCTAAAGACAGAGTATGGTTAAGAAAATCGTAAGTAGATGCGATTTCATTAAAAATTTTATAAGATTCTTTTTTTCTTTCGCTAATTTCGTTCATGAAAAGTTACCTTGGGAGTGAAAGTATCTAAAAAACGGTGATCCTTATTTACCTTAAAGCGACTGTCCCTAGCAAGAATAGGATTTACAAAAATGATTGTTTTTGTTAAGTTTTTGGCGTTTCAGACCAAGGTCTTAAAAAAGGTAGTTAATGATTACGGATTTTATGGATTCTCTTCCATCCCACGTCCTTGAAAGGTCTAAAAATTTAGATCTGTGCATCCGCTCGGTTAACGCCCATGACGCTATAGATGAGGTACTTTCACGCACTGTTCTCAAGGGCGGTAAGCGCTTGAGACCGCTTCTTACCTATTTAATGGGAAATCTGTTTAAAATTGATCTTGAAGCAATCACACCATTTGCCCGTGCCACTGAATTAGTGCATGCTGCGTCCTTATCTCATGATGACGTTATTGACAACGCCACTTTAAGAAGGGGATCTCCTTCCATAAATGTCCTGGCATCAAATAAAAAAGCCGTGCTTGCCGGAGATTATTTATTGTCTTCGGTTATTGTGGATTTAAGCTCCACTGGGGAATTAGCTCTTGTTAAAGAAATGTCCATGGTTATCAAGGATCTTTCCGAGGGCGAGTGGCTGCAGCTGGATTTGATTGAAAGTCGTGATTACACAAGAGAGCTTATTCGGGAAGTAGCTTTGAAGAAAACGTCTTCCGTTATGAGCTATTGCACCGTAGCTCCGGCCATTTATGCAAAAATGCCGGCCGAAATTCAACAACTGGCACGTCAGTTTGGCATCAGCCTTGGACTGGCCTTTCAGCTCATTGACGACACATTGGATTATTCTGGATCTTCTCTAAAGGACCAGGAGCTTGATTTAAAAAATGGTATCGTAAACGCTGTGCTATTTGAGCTTTTAACGAATCGTCCGGATTTAATGCAAAGATTTAAGGGCGGCGAAGATTTAACGGGGCTTTTGGAATCAATTGATATCAGGCCATCAGTTGAAATTATTTCCACAGAAGCTCTTGATCATCTTGAGAATGCCCAGGAATCCCTCATTAAGCTAGGGGCCTATCTGGGTCAGACACTTTATAAAAATCAACCTGAGATGTTGGCAGAGGCGCTTGTGCATCTACAGCTGGTTATTTCTTATATGGGCATGCGCCAAAACTAAAAATCCCCTAAATCCTGTTACAGAATTAGGGGACACGATTCTTTTCAAGTTAATTTTTTATCGGCTAATTTGACAAGTCTGACGGCCTCTTAGATCACGGCTACAGTCATTGACTGCTTGTCTGCACGCTTGCCCTCTTACATCAGAATTCATCGGTCCAACCGCAGTGGCCACATAACGCTGAATAAACATTCCGGCCGGGTCCAGACGGTTTGCAGTACATTGTTCTGTTTTAGTTCTCGTTGGAGGGCGTGGATCATTTCTATTATCAATAAGTCCTCTGTTTACACAATTAGTCCCCATTGTATCGCGACGATTTAAGGCATCCTGACAAAATCTCATAGACTGTGTGCAGGCTTCATATTCAGTTGCTCCAGGAGCTGTAAACATTCTGATTGTTCTCATATAACGATCAACCAGGTCCGCCTGACAGATCACTCCACGTGGATCTGGGTACGGATCTTGTCTGTCGTACTTAATTTCACAAAAAGCGTCGTAGTAGCGCCCCATTGACTGGCCGTAACTTAAAGCACCTCTACAGTCATAGATTGCCTGATCACAGGCCGCTTGCTGAGAATAAGAAGAACGTGTGAAGCTTTCCCATTCATATCCCGAGCGATCTTTAATGACTGAAGTGCAAACTTCAGCCGAAGCCATTGCAGAAAATGTTAAGAGAAAAAGCGCCAATAATGTTTTCATACTATTCTCCGGTCCTGATTTAATATTTATCTTCAGTATTTATCTTCAATATTTATCTTCAATATTTATCTAGGACGTGGTCCTGGACGACGAGGTTCTGAACCTGGTTCATGTCTAGGTGGCTCTCTTGGGTCACGCGGAGACGGGTATGGATCTCTTGGGTATCTTGGGTAATTCGGCTCACGGGGATATCTTGGTGGATATGGGTCACGTGGGTATCTTGGTTCACGAGGATAATCCGGATATCTAGGATAATCAGGATATCTTGGTGGGTAAGATGGCGGGTATGGAGGTGGATAGCTCGGTGGGTACGACGGAGGATATGTGTCGGCCACTTGCTTGATCGTACAAAGTGAATTGTAATGTTGCCCGTAAGATTGATAGTCAGAAAGTTTCTGACGGCAGTCCCAGGTAGCATCATCACATGCAGCTGTCATTGAATACGATGAGCGAGTGAAGCTGTCATAGTCATAACCGTACTGATCGCGGATAACAACCGTGCAAATATCAGCAGAAGCAACCGCTGAAAATAACAAAAATAGAAAAACCAAAGTAGTCTTCATAATCATTTTACTCCGTAAAATTTATATTATCTCTCTTTGAGGAATACATTTGAATTTTGATTTGATCAAACGCTCTTTTTTAGATCGTGTAAAAAAGGGCCTATATAAGGCCCTTTGTAAGAATTTTTTTTATACGGCAAGTATTATATGGGGAGATGGATTCATTATGGCACTAGCAGTTTAAGAACCCTTTCCTGACCGATCGTTCTGATAAAGCCCGCTAATTTAGGCCCTTTTTCCAGATTGATAAGTTTTTTATATAGAAGAGTGAAGACTTCCATCGGCTCAAGTTCAAAGGCATTGATCATTTCATACATTTTTTCATGCAGGGCCTTATCATCGGCAATATTGGTCCATTCGGTTTCCAGGTATTTGCGAAGAGTCCCTAAAAACCCTGCCTGTTTTTCGGTCATATTGATATTGACCGGAGTTTTATTCAGCGAGAATTTGAATTCTTCAGGGGCCGAGTTTTCAATCCAATAAGCCGCTCGTTGCGCTCTTTCTTGAAAACGTCTTTCGTCACGGTCATTCTTAATTTCGTTGTTATAAAAGCCGCGGGCACGTAAGACGTCCAGATCATTAATCTGAAGAACATTACAAAGATGTCTGAAGGCCGGTTGAAATGGCATTTGGGCAGGATGCTCGCCAATTTGGGAGAGTTCATAAACTCTTTTTGCCATAGCCACTTTTTTCTCGTTACCTGGCTCAAGTCCATAGGCCATTCTTTCCATGCGATCGAAGTCTTCATAATTTTTGATGACATCTAAATCAAAAGACAGGCCGAAATCAATATTGGTTTTGTAGCTGGCAAAAATCCAGCGGACCATTTCCGGTTCGTACACATCGAGAACGTCGTTGACCGTTACGAGGTTTCCTTTGGAAGAGCTCATCTTTCCGCCCATTCCTTTTATAGACACGAAGTCGTACTGCAGATACATGGGTGCTTTCCAGTCATAGACAGCTGCCACTATCTCTTTAGCCGTAGTAAATGATCCACCCTGAGAAGAGTGATCTTTTCCGCCTGGCTCAAAATCGACCTTTTCGAATGCCCAACGCATCGGCCAGTCCATTCTCCAGGGAAGTTTTGCACGGTCTGTTGTGTTTAAATCGAGACTGTTGTGATGTTTGCATTCCTCGAATTCGCACACGTAAGTGACAGTGTGGTTACCGTCGAAATTTGTAACAGCCGTTTTATCGCGGTTACATTTTTCGCAGTAAACTGAAACCGGCCACCAGTTTTCATCTAAGGGAGTTGATCTCCACTTATTGAGAATGCCGGCTATCGTTTCTTTATGCTTTAGTGTTTTAATAATCTGGTCTTTATAAATCCCGGCACGGTATTTCTTGGCCTGATAGATGGGCTCCAGTTCAATTCCCATTTTCTTTAATTGTGCCTCAAAACTTTTTTCATGGTGGGCAGCGTAGGACTCATGATCCCCAAATGGATCGGGAGTATCTACAATGGGCTGAAAGAGATATTTGGCCAGCTCGTCTTGTTTTGGAAGATTGGCCGGAACTTTCCTGAATGTATCGTAGTCGTCCCAGGAAAAAATAAAGCGAACTTTCTTTCCGCGTTTTTTAAGTCCGCGCGCGACAAGTTCAGTCGTCATTACTTCACGAAAATTTCCGAAATGAACCACACCGGAAGGAGTGATTCCAGAGGCCAGAGTATAAGTTTCCTTATCTTCCTGACGAATGAGTTTATCCGCCGTTAAATCCGCCCAGTGAACTGCATCGTTTAGTGCTTGCGACATATATTATTCCTTAGTCTATACCCAGTTTAGCTTTTAATTGATCTTGAGTGAGTGTTCCTTTTTCAACTTCCAGATTGGCCACAATCAGTGCTCTCTTGGCCAGCGGACGATCTTCGGCAGTACAGAGTGAAAGATCGATGTGTTTTTGATCTTTAACTTCAGAGTACTTCACATATTTTTTCAATACGTTAACGGCTTCATTAAAAGAGAGAGCTGGAAAGGGAGTTGTCATCATGAGAAATTCCTAAAAATTCAAGGTTAGAAGGGGAAATGATAATGCAAATTGTAGTGCTTGAAAACATGAAATAAGAAATGGTACTTACTCAGTGCCCCAAATAAGCCTTTTTTATTTCTTCGTTATTAAGCATATCCTGGGCCTTTCCTTGCAATGTGATTTCACCGTTGGTGAGGACATAGGCCCGATCTGAAATCTTGAGTGCCAGATAGGCATTTTGTTCAACTAGGAGGATGCTCATTCCCCGTTGATTAATTTCTTTAATCGCCTTAAAAATGGAAGCCACTAAAATAGGTGCAATCCCAAGGGATGGTTCATCTAAAAGTAAAAGCTCAGGCTTACTCATAAAGGCACGTGCCATCGCCAGCATCTGCTGTTCTCCGCCTGAGAGTGTTTGAGCAAGTTGGGATTCACGCTCTTTTAATTTAGGAAAGAGAGAATAGACATATTTTAGATCTTCCTGAATGCCCGCTTTATCTTTTCTGAGATAAGCTCCCATTTCCAGATTTTCTTTAATGCTCAAATTGGAAAAGACCTGACGTCCCTCAGGAGATTGTGCCAGGCCGAGTGCCGTAATTTTATGAGCAGGCAATTTTTCTATTGAAGTCCCTTTAAAAAGAATCTGTCCTGAACTTGCGTGAAGCAATCCTGAAACTGTATGGAGTGTGGATGTTTTTCCCGCGCCATTACAACCAAGTAAAGTGACAATTTCTCCCTGATTAATATGAAGATTGATATTCTTCACTGCATGAATTGCACCGTAATGAGTATTGGCATTGACGATTTCCAGAATTTTACTCATACGCTGACCTCGATATCTGCTCCGAGATAAGCTTCGATAACCCGCTTATTGTTTTGAATTTCTTTAGGACTTCCTTCTGCAATTAAATTTCCATAGTCGAGGACGAAAATTTTTTCAGCAATTTCCATAACGAGTTTCATATCGTGTTCGATTAGAATAATGGCAATTTTAAACTGATCGCGGATGAAATGAATCAGTTCCGTGAGCTCTTTTGTTTCCGTGGGATTCATTCCTGCAGCAGGTTCATCCAGTAGCAAGAGTTTCGGACCAGTGGCAAGAGCGCGTGCCATTTCCAGTTTTCTTTGGGCCCCATAAGATAAATTTTTAGCAAGGTAATCGAATTTGTCTTCGAGTTTGAATAATTTCAAAAGTTCCATGCATTCCGCTTCAATTTTCTGCTCTTCCCGGTGATACGCAGGAGTCCTAAAAATGCCGGACCAGAATCCATAATTTATTCTTGTGTGTTTAGCCAGACGAATATTGTCGAGGACACTCAGGTCTTTAAAGAGACGTATGTTTTGAAAAGTGCGCGCAATTCCCAGATCGGCAATATCACTTGAGTTCACACCTAATAAATCTTTCAGGTTAAAAACAACTGAACCCGAAGTTGGAGTATAGATTCCGGTGATCGTATTAAAAAGTGTTGTTTTTCCGGCGCCGTTTGGACCGATGATGGCCACAAGGTCAGTTTGGTTGACGGAAAAACTAACATCGCTGACGGCTGTGAGCCCGCCGAATTTCATTGTGACATTATTTAATTTTAAAAGAGGATCTGAACTCATAACAGTCCCGTCCTTTTTTTGGAAAATATTTTCAACTCATGAGACCCGAAAATTCCCGCCGGCCTCATGAGCATCAGAATGATTAAGAGAAGTGAATAGATTGTCATTCTCCAATCCGAAACATGGCCTCCAATCGAGCGCAATACTTCTGGAAAAAGTGTGAGTATTACTGCTCCGACCACAGAACCGGTAATCGACCCTAGTCCGCCTAAGATAACCATGACCAGGATAACGACACTCCACATGAAGTTAAAATTATTAGGGTTCAAATACTGCTGAGTGTGAGCAAATAAGGCCCCGGCAATTCCGGCGATCCCTGCACCTACGGTGAAAGAAAAAAGTTTGTAGCGAAATAAATTAACACCCATGTTTTCAGCGGCAATTTCATCTTCACGGATGGAAATAATGGCGCGTCCGAAAGCCGATCGTTTTAAATTAAGCATAAAGATAATTGTAAGAGCGGCGAAAATATAAACCCAGTAAATATTGGCCCATTTTGGAATATCAATAAAGCCGCGCGGACCTCCGACGGCTTCTGTGTTCATAATAATAATTCTTAAAATTTCACCGAAACCAAGTGTCGCGATGGCCAGGTAATCCCCTCTAAGTCTGAGACAGGGAACACCAATCACAAGTCCGCAAAGAGCTGCTGAAAGGAAGCCGACTATAATGGCAATGATCATATTGATTTCAACCGGAACGGGCAGAGCAAAATATACACTGTAGACTGCACTTACATAAGCGCCGACGCCCCAGAATCCAGCGTGGCCCAATGAGAACTGGCCGCAAAATCCATTTATTAAATTGAGTCCCAAAGTAAGCGTGATAAAAATACCGACGACTAAAAGAATTTGTAGATAATAATCCACTACACTTTCTCCTTGATATTTTTTCCTAAAATGCCACCTGGCTTTACTAATAAAATAATAATTAAAATAATAAATGAGACTGCATCCCGATAGCTGGATTTATAAAGACCTGCCACAAGATTTTCTGCAATACCTAGTATAAAACCGCCAAGAGCTGCGCCGGGAATAACGCCTATTCCGCCTACAACTGCTGCTACGAAAGCTTTGATGCCGAGATTGGTTCCCATTAAGGGATCGACTGACATGGTATAGCTCATAAGCATTCCGGCAAGACCCGCGAGGCTTGCACCTAGAAAAAATGTGAAGGAAATAATTCTGTTGGTATTAATACCCATGAGCTCTGCCGCAGCTAAATTAAAACTAGTCGCTCTCATGGCCTTTCCGATTTTTGTAAAATGAGTAAGCCACCATAAAAACAAGAGCACCAGCATGGTGACGGCCAGGATGCTCAACTGAATGTTCGAAACATTTATTTCACCGAAATTATAAATTTTCTCAACCATAAAGGCCGGAATTGTTTTTGGTTCGGCCCCAAATACTAGCTGGCCTGCGTATTGAAAAAAGAGTGAAGCGCCAATGGCAGTAATCAGTGCCGGAATTCTTCCGGCACTTCTGATTGGCCTGTAGATAATTCGCTCGACAATCACAGCGATGAGGCCTGCTGAAAGCATGGCCACTAAAATGGCGGCGGGCATGGGCAATTGAAGTTGAAGCGCATAATAGCCGCACATGGCCCCTATCATCAGGAACTCGCCATGTGCGAAATTTACTAATCTAATAATACCGTAAACCATGGTGTAACCCAGGGCCACTAATGCATACAGTGACCCCTGAGTAATACCGTTAATTAAATACTGTAGACAATCCCATAAATAATAGATGGTCTCTTGACTCATGATTACGGGTTAACCTTGTTTTTGAAAATAAATTCAGAAGCTGTTGTTTCGAGTACGACTGCCGCTTTTTTCGAGTTGCGGTTAGCGTCGATTGTTATTGAACCCGTAACACCGGCAAAGTTTTTGGTTGAGATAATCGCTTCGTTGATATCAGATGGAGAAGTTGATTTGGCACGATTAATGGCCGCTGCAACGATGCCAATTGCATCGTAACCTAAAGCTGCCATTGCACCTGGTTTAGCTTTGTAAGCTTTTTCATAATCTTTTACGAAGGCCTGAACCTTTGGGTCTTTATCATCCGGGGCAAAATGCGAAGAAATATAATTTCCTTTGATCGCAGGTCCTCCGATTTCAAAAAGTTTCGGTGAATCCCATCCGTCTCCACCAAGAAATGGAGCATTGATACCAAGGGCGCGGGCCTGTTTAATGATTAGACCGACTTCCTGGTAATATCCTGGAAGAAAAATAACATCCGGGTTAGCTCTTTTAACTTTTCTAAGAAGTGACTGAAAGTCCATGTCTTTTTGAACATAGGTCAGCTCTTCATTTGTGACTAATTTTCCGCCAAGCCTAAGGAATTCATCCTTAAAAGCCGACCCCAGGCCTTTTGAGTAATCAGACGAGTTATCAATAAGGATTAAACCATTTTTCTTTTTAAGGTCGTTAACAGCGAATTTCGCCATTACAACGCCCTGGAAATCATCTGTAAAACAGGCGCGTGAAATAAAATTTCCTACCTGAGTTACCTTAACGTTTGTAGCTGCCGGGCTAAAAAGCGGAACTTTATTTTCTTGAGCTATCGGCGCCATTGCAAGTGTGTTTGAAGAAGTTACTTCTCCGATAACTACGCTTACTTTATCAACGTTTAAAAGTTTTCTGATGGCATTCGTTGCTTCAAGTGCTTCAGATTTATCGTCTTCAACAATAAGAGTAATTTTTTGTTTTGAAGTTTTTTCAATTTTTTTCATCGCCAGTCTGATACCGTTGATATTTTCTTGTCCAAAAGTAGCGATTCCACCAGAAGTGGGAAGAACCACGCCGACTTTAACCTCGGCAATGGCAGTTGCAGAAAGCGCCAGAGTAATCAGGCAAGAGAGCAATTTCAATTTCATCAGAACTCCTTTGTACAGTGATAATATTTGAAGCCAATATCTAATCATTTGATAGTAATAACAGTAACATCAAGGAACGTGTTGTAAAGAAATTTAGTCGGGATTAATCGTTGTAAATGACGATATTTTCTTTTTCACTCTGAAATTTATCATGCCCCTGGGTTTCGATTTTTTGAAGTTCTTTTAATGAGCCTAATTGATCAACCCAGTGGCGAATTTCGTCCGTGCCGTTAATCAGGTCTATGGCCAGTTTATGAAATTCGTATTCATAAGGTTTGTCGTGAAATTTAAATTCGTTTCCAAGTTCACGTTTAAATTCGCGGCATAGCATCTGTGAAACGCTCCATGACTTGAATTGAGAATTTACAGTGGGGTGAATGTGGACACCGCCGCAGTTTTTTCCCATATGTTTTTGAAAAGTTGGCAGGAAGATGATGGGTCTAAGATTGAATCCAGCGCTCAGTCCTTCTTCTTGAAATTTTTTTAAAACTTTTTCACAAAATGAAAAAGATTCAATTTCGGGAAAGCCTGCAATCTCCAGGGGACGAGTGGTTCCCCGACCTTCACTTATATTGGTGCCTTCAAATAAAACTGTTCCAGCGAAGGTGATGGCGCCTTCTGGAGTTGGAAGATTTGGCGAAGGCAGAACCCAAGGCAGGCCTGTTTCCGTCCAATACATTGCGCGCTTCCAGTTTTTCATTGAGATGACTTCAAGATTGCAATCAGTCTTCAGAATTTTTTTTCCATAGAGGCCGACTTCACCCATTGTGAGCGAATGGCGTTGAGGAATGGGGTAGCGACCTACAAAAGATTTAAAATCAGGTCTTAGAATAGTTCCTTCAATCATGACGCCGCCAACTGGATTGGGACGATCGAGAACAATTATTTTTATATCCCTCTTCTGACATTTTTCCATGATCAGCGATAGGGTCGAAATATAGGTATAGACGCGTGTGCCTACATCCTGGAGATCAACGAGTAAAGTGTCTATCCCCTGGAGCATTTCATCAGTGGGAGTTCTTGTTTCCGAGTAAAGTGAATAGACAGGGATTTTGAAATAGGGGTGAACGTAATGTCCAGATTCCATCATATTGTCCTGAACATCAGTGACAAAACCGTGTTGAGGTCCAAATAATTTAATTAAGCGGGAACCAAAAAGCTTCTGCAATAAAATCACTCCGGCATTAAACTGGGAGTCAATAGAAGCGCTATGACATAAATAGGCGATATTACCCTTGATGCTGTCCTGAAGGGATTTCTCAGCCAATAAGCGCTCAAGACCAGTGATTGTTTTTGTCATTTAAAACTTCCTAGATTCCTTACGGAGCTGATTTTCTTTACTCAATTTTGGTGTTCACACCAATTTTTGTAAAGCAAATAAATAAGATGAAAATTGTAATGTCAGATTGGGAACGATAGAATTTAATTATCATAGGTGCTAACACACAACGAGAGACAATATGAAACAATACCATGAACTAATGAACCATGTTTTAAATCACGGGACAATAAAAGAAGACCGCACAGGTACAGGTACCCGGTCTGTTTTTGGTTATCAGGCGCGCTATAATCTTCAGGAAGGCTTTCCTGTGGTAACGACTAAAAAGCTTCACTTAAAATCAATCATTCACGAACTTCTTTGGTTTCTTCAAGGAGAAACCAATATTAAATACTTGAAGGATCACGGCGTTTCCATCTGGGATGAGTGGGCCGATGAAGAAGGAAATCTGGGGCCGGTATATGGATCTCAATGGAGAAGCTGGCAAGGTGCCAGTGGAGAAACGATTGACCAGATAACTTCTGTCGTCAATCAAATTAAAAGAAATCCAGATTCAAGAAGATTAATCGTCTCGGCATGGAATGTTGCCGAAATTGAAAAAATGGCATTGCCTCCTTGTCATGCTTTTTTTCAATTCTATGTAGCTGAGGGAAAACTTTCTTGTCAGTTGTATCAAAGATCAGCCGATGTTTTTTTAGGTGTCCCTTTCAATATTGCTTCGTATGCACTTTTAACGATGATGATGGCCCAGGTGTGCGGACTTGAGTATGGCGATTTCGTCCATACGATGGGGGACGCTCATTTGTATTTAAATCATATTGAACAGGCGAAGTTGCAGCTCTCGCGCGACTTCAAACCTCTGCCTAAAATGAAATTAAATCCGGAAATTAAAAGTATTTTTGACTTTAAATATGAAGATTTTGAACTTGTTGGTTATGATCCGCATCCAACAATCAAGGCTCCGATTGCGATATAAAGGAATGCAATGATTGTATCAATGGTGGTTGCTACCGGTCCCAAAGGCGAAATTGGTTTTGAAAATAAACTCCTTTGGCATATTTCAGAGGACCTGAAAAATTTTAAAAAAATTACAACCGGAAAAATGGTTGTGATGGGCAGAAAAACTTTTGAGTCAATCGGCAAAGCTCTTCCCAATCGAACAAATATTGTCATTACCCGTGACGAAAAATTTAAAGCAGAAGGCGTGATTGTTGTTCATGATCCTATGATGGTTTTTGATCTTGCTCTAGAGACTGAAGAAGAACTAGGGATTGAAGATATGGAATTGATGATTATAGGAGGAGGGGAAATTTTTAAATTTTTTATGCCCTATACTCAAAAAATCTATCTGTCAGAAGTTCCCTATGCAGGACCGGCAGATGCTTTTTTTCCAAACTTAATAATGAATGACTGGAAAGTTGAAAAGTCTGAAATATTTGATGGCTTTGTCTTTAAAATATTAGACCGCATATGATTTTCTAAAAATTATTGGATATTTCGTGCTTCCATTAAGTCAGTTTGATAATTTTTTTCTTCATCCCGAGCTGTTGGCATTTGCGCGATATTTTTGATACCACAAAATACTTTTGCATAGTTTATCAACTTTTCTTCTTCGCGGGTAAATTCCAGGTAAGGGACAAAATTTCCGTAACCTTTTATGAAGAAACTCTCATCACCCGTTTTATAAGAATAGATTTCTGTCATTCGCGGATTATTGCTGTCAATAAATCCCAGATCAAAACCCGAAGGCATTTGTTTCATTCCAACCACGAGCCAGGCATGACTTGTAATCCCTTTAATTTGAAGTTTTGTGTAGGCTATTTTTTTATTAACGCTAACGTATTGATGAATATTGCTGATCATGCGCTCCAGAGTCGCCGCAGGCACTTTTGTGTCGCCTTTGAGTCCGTCCATCCATCCCCCCAGAACGATACCATCATATAATTGCCAGTCGTTGAGTTCTTTTTGAATGAGCGCCTGATTGAGTTTTGAGAATTCAGCAAAATTGGCATAACCTGGAATGGTGATAACATTTCTACCCAATCTTATTTCATGAATTATATTCTGGATTTCTTTATTGCTGGTGGGCCTAGGCATTTCTGGACGGAAAATTGAAAGATAGAGGATATTTCTCTGAAATCTTGAATGCCACCAGCAGACGCCGCCATTAAGGAGTCCACCGTTATTTTTAAAGGCCATAAGATTGCTGACTTCACCGGATAAGTCCTGGATGGTTTCGCGGCTTCTTTGGGTGGTACCAAAACGTTCACAAAATTGTTCTTTATCGGCCGGAAGGACAGCGGCCAGAGCTGTAAATGACATAATAATGTGGAGAAAAAAAATGGCAGTAAATATTATTTTAAACATTATGATAGTGTGAAGGGCCCAGGGCCCATCGACCACTAAAATAAACTAACAGGATTGGATTTATCGGGTATTATTCAATTATGAGATCATCTTTCAACTGGTTCTTGCTTGATTCTGCAGTGGCGGGGAAATAGGTCTGCAGAACATTTGATACGCCTTCAATGCAGTGTTTTAATCCTTCAACAAAATGTCCTTCATGAATTCTTTCTGCAAACTCACCAATGATCTCATCCCAGATTTTTTGATCAACTTTTTTGGCAACACCGCTGTCTGCGATGATTTTAATTTTTCTCTCCATCATCGACACGAGAATCAGCACTCCAGTATGACCTTGGGTAATATGCATATTATGATTAAAAAAGGCTTCATAACCTTTCTGTGTAACTTCCAGATCGATCTCCGCCTTCGTTATGAGCATTCTTGTAATAAAAGGGAACTGCCCCAGAAAATACCCGATAAAAAGTCCGGGAATCTGAATCCATAAAAAATAAATGGGATTGATAATTGAAAGGGGAGAAAAATAAAGCCCCAGGGAAAATAAAAAAGAAACAATGATGGCCGCTCTAAAATGGGCAGCAGGATAGATATCGCTGTGATGGACAATCATCGGGACTATTTCACTCTGAGATTTAGTTTCAGCTTCTTTGATCAAGTTTTTAATCAGAAGTTTGTCTTTGTTGCTTATAATCATTACACTCTCACTTGTTTAAATTTCACTTTGAACTTACCAATCTCCTGAAGAGCCGCCACCTGAAAAGCCACCGCCTCCGCCAGACCAGCCGCCCCCTCCACCGAAACCTCCGCCGCCTCCGCCGCCAAATCCTCCGAATCCGCCTCCACCAAAACCGCCACGACCGCCGACATTGGGAAAGACATATTGAAGAAAAATGATGAGAAAGAATAAAATTAAAATCAGAAAAGAAGAACTGACAGTTTTTCTGGCGTGTCTTGGTTTGACATTCCCGCCTTCAAAACTGAGTTTGCTGCCGACAGTCCGGGCCATTAATGAAAGGCCTAGAGCTACGCCGTTGTCATTATCACCGGCCTTAAAGAGAGGTTTGACTTCATCAATGATTCTTCTGGTTTTTAAGTCAGTCAGTTCACCTTCAAGTCCGCGACCAACTTCAATGCGCATTTTGCGATCATCGGCCGCAATTAAAAATAGGGCGGCGCGGTCGTCGCCTTTTTTACCAATTTTCCATTGGTCCACAACTTTAATTGAATAGCCTTCAATTGTTTCATCATCAAGTTTGCTGATGATCAGAACCTGTAATTGTATTCCGTCGGTTTGTTGTAAATTGTAGAGGGCATTGGAGATGGCGCGGCTTCCGTTTTCGCTGAGAAAGCGCGCCTGATCCATCACCGGTCCGGTGAGTGCCGGCACTTCCAGGGCAAAACAATTTGCCAGAGAAAGTGCCAGAAATAAAAAAAGCGCCAATAAATTTTTCAATTAAAATTTCACGCTTGGAGCTTTTTGCACTTCTTCAAGATTCTCTACAGCGAACTGAGGTTTCTTCGAGAGGTGCAGAAAAATTCCATTGTACCAGGAAGTTGGAGGAACTGTGACCAGGTTATTGAACTCCTTAATGGACTCAATATAGCGGTTTCTTGCAACTGTAATTCTATTTTCTGTACCTTCTAGTTGAGATTGCAGATCACGAAAATTTTCATTGGCCTTTAAATCAGGGTATTTTTCCACTACCACCATAAGTTTTGACAGAGCAGAAGATAGCCCGGCCTGTGCTTTTTGAAATTTCGCCATCGTTTCCTCTGTTAACTGGTCTGCATTGACATTAACGGCAGTTGCTTTTGCACGAGCTTCCACTACTTGAGTAAGAGTTTCCTGTTCATGTTTGGCATAACCTTTGACGACTTCGACTAAGTTTGGAATAAGATCAGCTCTTCGCTTATACTGGTTTTGCACTTCTGCCCAGCTTGCCTCTACTTGATTGTTGGCAGTAGGTATACTTTGCATCCCGCAAGAGCTAACTAGTAATGTAATAAACAATAATGGTAGAAGGCGGATTAAATATTTTTTCATAACGATACTCCATGAAGTGAAAAATAAATTATACTAGAAGCTTATGTTAAAGAATCAAAAAAGTGAACTTCTCCTTCCTGTCGGCAACATGAATATGTGCCTGGCCGCCATTCACAACGGCGCAGATGCAATTTATGTCGGTGTGCCGCACTTCAACGCGCGTGGAAGAAGCAGTGATTTTTCTATAAATGAACTCAAAGAAATGATCGAGACCTGCCATCTTTATGGCGTGAAAGTTAATCTGGCCTTCAACGTTGTTATTTTTGAGGAAGAATTGCCTGCTGTCTTAGAGTTGCTAAAGCAAGTTATAGAACTCGCACCCGACGCCCTGATCCTTCAGGATATCGGTCTTGCTAAACTTGTCCGCACCTTGGCACCCGAACAAGTCATACATGGTTCAACTCAAATGACTGTAACTAATCATGAAGCGATGACTTTACTCGATGATCTGAAAATTAAGCGTTTTGTATTGGGCAGGGAAGTGAGTATTCCGGAAATGAAGGCCATTAAAGAAAAAACAGACCGCGAATTGGAAGTTTTTGTGCATGGTGCTTTGTGTGTCGCTTACTCTGGTCAGTGCTTTACCTCGGAGAGTATCGGCGGGAGATCGGCCAATAGAGGTCAATGCGCTCAAAGTTGTCGCTTTGAGTATGATTTAATTGTTGATGGGCGTAAAAAAGAAATGGGCGACAAGAAATACCTCGTCTCCCCAAAAGATCTTTGCGGTATTGCTCAGATTCCTGAGCTTGTTAATATTGGGATCGACAGCTTTAAAGTCGAAGGGCGCTTAAAAACTCCTGAATATGTTGCGGCCGCGGCTAAAAATTACAGCGAGGCCATTGCTAAAAAACAAAATCATAAAACTTTTACTGAGAAAAATATTGAAGACGCCCAAAGAGAAATGGGACTTACTTATTCCCGCGGATTTTTTTCCGGCTGGCTCAATGGTGTTGATCATCAGCAATTAGTAGAAGGAACTTTTGGCGCTCATCGCGGAGTGGAGATCGGAAGAGTTTCTGAAGTCTTAAGTAAATCAATCAAAATAAAATCGACTTATGCCAATCTAAAAAAAGGGGATGGGTTGCTGCTGGCCAGTTCTTTAAACGGCAAAAAAATTGAAATAGGCGGAATGCTCTACGATGTAAAAAAGACCGGTGATATAACCGAGTGCTTTTTTGCCCGCGATTTTGACTTAAAAAAAATTAAGCCAGGATTTAAAGTTTATTTTAATCACGACGCCGAGGTGGAAAAAGCGCTGACTCAATCATTCAGCGATAAAAATCAAAAAAAGCGCATTCCTCTAAGCATTATGGCCCAGGGACAAATTGGTTTTCCATTAAAAATAGAAGTCAGTGACGGCGAACATACCTGCCACTATGAAAGCGAGAGTCTTTTGGCCGAGTCTCGAGAGAGGCCGACTACTGTGCATGACCTGGAGAGTGAGTTGGGGGCCTTGAGTGCCACCTGTTTTGTGCTTGGTGAATTTAATTTCAGTGGAGATAAAAAGTTTTTTCTTCACCAGAAAGAATTAAAAATTTTGCGCCGAAAATTTACTGAAGGCATGATGTCAGTCCGGATAAAGCGTGAAGTTCCAAAGCTTCATTCGGTTGAACAATTTTTTAATCAGGCAAGCCAAGAGAGAAAAGCAAAAGCACGTCACTTTAATATTTTACTTCGAGAATTAGATCAGGTGAAAGAATTGATCAGCTATGCTGATTCGATTAAAGATATATTGGGAGTCGTCTATCTTGATTATGAATTCGGCAAAGAATACGCTCAATCGGTCAACCTCTTAAGAGAAGCCAACATAAAAGTGGGAATTGCGACCACGAGAATTTTAAAACCTAACGAATATTATAATTTTAAAGTTATCGAGCGCGCTAATCCTGATGTCATTCTTTGTCGAAATCTTGGAGCTGTTCAGTATTTCAGCAACAGTTCTTTTGAATTGCGTGGGGATTTTAGTTTAAATGTGACCAATTCTTTGACCGCCAATTATTTTCTTGGCAAAAAATTGCAATCAGTTTGTGCTTCTTATGATTTAAATGCCAATCAACTGAGTGATCTTTTAGAAGCGACTATTTCCGGCGCGATTGAAGTGACGATTCATCAGTACATGCCGTCTTTTCACATGGAGCATTGTGTATTTGCCGCCTTCTTAAGTACTGGCTCTAGTTTTAGAGATTGTGGGAAGCCTTGCGAAGAACACCGGGTGGAATTAAAAGATCAATTTGGGAATTTTCATCAGCTGAAGGCCGATCAGGAATGCCGAAATACCATGTTTAATTCTACTGCTCAATCGGCAGCTAAACTTATACCGGAATGGAAAAAATTAGGTTTAACTGAATATAGATTTGAAGCGCTTTATGAAAAAGGCGTGGAATTAAAAGAGAAAATTTTAAGCTATGGGCAACTGATTAAAGACGATACGTTGGGCCTTCCTCAGGACATTATGAAGAAGCTGGGCGTTCTTGAGAAATACGGTCTTTCTGACAATGTAGCGGCCACCAGGGACTACAAGAATCGCAAAAAAGTCTGATTCCAAGGAAGAGTCGAAGATTTTTTTAAAATAGGTCTAAGTCTTCTCTCCAGAGTTTTTGATAAAAATATAGAGGTGAGTCAGCCTTTTGTACGACCCAATGTTCGTGAAATTCACCCGAATGATTTCATTTAGAACAAAATATTTTTAATCTTTATCTTTTCCCTTTTTCTTGGCTTGTGGCTGATCACAATTCTTTGTTTTGATAGGCTCTGCTCCGAGAATATCTTTTCCATCAGTTGTTTTACCCGTTAAAAACAAAACACGATCGCGATCACATTCGATACCGAGTTTGGCAATATCAAAAACCAATCGCAACTCTTCATGATTTTTAGCACCCTTTATTTCAGAAGTTTCAACAGGCGCTTGCCCGGTTCCAAGTCGAATTGAAGAAATATTTATGGTCGTCACATCAAAATCTTTTTTACTTTTTAAGACTGCAACAATTTTCCCACTATCTTTTTGAGGAGTGGTTTCAGTAAAATCCTCATCTTCCTCTTCCTGATTTTCTTTTTTGTCTTTTTGAACATTCTGTTTTTTATCTTTCATTTTTTTAAGCTTAAATTCAACTGAAATTTGATTAAGCGGTGCTGGCCCGGTAGTGATTCCATTGGCAAGCCCTTCCATAAATGGCCTATCAAAGAAAAATCCTGGGCAATTAGGAACTGGCTCAGGATTGCCAGGAATCGGTGTGCTGGTAGGAGCGTCAGTATCTCCATCGACGTAATATTTAACTAGACCTGGGCTTCGTGCGGTTTTAAATGAATAAATGCCAGTTTTAGACCTAGGTTTTAATCGATCAACTCCAGTACTCATTAGTAAGTGTTTTGGTAAATTAGATCCAGGTGGCTCATTCTCAAATACTGCAAACAAATTAATTGGAGCTATTATTTCTTGAGGCCCTATGTCTATAACTAACCTAACAAACAGTATTGGAATTAAAGCTTTTTCTCCATTTTCTATTACGTAGGAGTATGTATACATATTAGTTTTACGATCAAATTCAACCGAAGCGTTAAGCTTAGGGTCTGTTTTTGTCTGAGGCGGAGGACAAATATCTCCCATGGCTAAACTTGTGAAATAAAAAAGATTCAATAAAAATATTTTTAGCATAATTGCTCCTTAATTAATCCAATACATATGCCAATGATCGATAAATTTTTCAGGTGATTCGTTCTTATAAAAGTCAAATCCCTTCGATCTGGCTGCATCAGCTAACGCTTTTCTCAATTTTAAATCATATTGGCTGTTCAGGAAATAGGACATCGAAATATCTAAGGTTTTACCATCTCTATGTCCGCAATGCGATTCATTCCAGTTTCTACCAATGTCATATAAGCCTCCCCATGCTAAGCTTGCTGCTTCAGATCTAATTGGAATAATAGCATTTTCAGGAACGCCATATGCTATCGCTAATTCTTTGTAGCGAGCAAGCATAATATCTAGCTTTGATATTGTCATAGGTAATCCATAATACCCATCTGCATGAGAATTCATGTTAACAAACTTCAGATTCGATAGTTGAATTTTTTGAAAATCTCCCTGGACCTTAATTCTAAAAATGGTTGGCTTCGCTTTAATAATTGTTCCATAAGCTTTATCTTTAACTTCAAATCTTAAAACTACTGTCCCGGATACTTCAGGTGCGGTGTAAATTATTGCCAAACCATCTTTTGGAATGGCATAAGTCTGATTTTCCACAATCTTAGAATCGTCAGTTTCATGCAAATGTCCCAATGGTCTTGTAGCTAGATGTGTATGAGCATCATGACCACCATTTTCTGTACCTGGCGACAATTCGAATTTAACCTCGCATTCACTTGATGGAACTTTTCCTGCGCTAAAACATTTTAGCATAATCTTTTGCTTAGATGGATTTTTTTGAATAATTCTACATTCGGGAAGGCCTGTATCAACTGAAGGTTTCATTGTAATAAAGTCAGCATTTAGATTTGGATTTCCAACCTGATTCTCAACTACTATTTTTTTGAACTTCAGACGAATAATTGTAACCTTAACCCAAACTTTAAAATCTCCATCCAAATCAATATTATTCGCAAAATTTGAATCACCTGCTGAAAAGAGCAACTGGGTTGCTCCCTCTGGGACTTCTACAAGAACGGCTTGATCTTGTGGTATTAAAAAATCAAACGGTATATCAGTAGGAATATTGTAATAATTAGTAGGGGATGTTGTCGCACCATTCGCGGTTGTTTCCGGCCCTGGCGGAATCAATGCCCCACCGCTCCCTGCAAAAACTCCAAGCATCATTGTTCCAGTTTCAGTGAAAAAAGATTGTCCATATCTAAAATCACCGACAGCTTCTAGGCTTAAAAAATCACCGGCCTCCAAATGAACACCTTGATCATTAGTAAGATTTGTCAGGTTTAAACTGGTCGCCTTACCTGGGTACAAAGGTACATATGGATCAACATAAATATCGCCGGGGTCAGTATATAAATAAGTATCTCTTGGATCGACTTTACAAAAAAATGTTTCAAGTGAATTAGGAGATTCGATAGACAAAGGAGAAACAATACAATCAAATGAAAGCGCAACCTCTATATTCAAAAACATTATCGAGCAGAAACTGATAATTATGCAAAATTTCAACATACGTGCCTCTTTGTTTGCATTTTTTAAGTTTTATGAAGTCTAAGTGCATTTTCTTATCTGAGTAGATATATAT
This sequence comes from Bacteriovorax sp., assembly GCA_041662705.1. Taxonomy (GTDB): domain Bacteria; phylum Bdellovibrionota; class Bacteriovoracia; order Bacteriovoracales; family Bacteriovoracaceae; genus Bacteriovorax. Next base: position 132,857 of record JBAZRY010000003.1, on the reverse strand, counting down.
TTTTTGGCACCATCCGTTTCTAAATATTAATAAGTTAGCACACGCAATTTTCACTATATCAAGATAGTATCAAGCCCAAAAGGACAAGAATAATTGGCGGTTACTGGAGTCTTCATCAAGTAAGTGATTATTTATAATTTAATAATCACTTGTTTTCGCCTATGCCGAATTGTCATGTTTGATCTCCTATGAAAGACAGCTCAAAACGTTAAGGTTTTTTGTCCACCTCCCTGACTATCTTCAATGAGTTTGAGAAAATAATATGAGCTGTGCTATATTCAAAAGTTTCAACACTGAATTTTAAAAATTTAGTAGATCTCAGATTTTTCGACTTCCCGGAATTCTCCAGGCATTAGATCACCGAGCTCTAGTTTTCCAATTTGACGTCGAATTAACCTCAATGTTGGAAAACCTATAGCCGCAGTCATTCGTCTGACCTGTCGATTTTTTCCTTCCGTTAACTCTATTTCAATCCAGCAGGTAGGAATGCTAAGGCGGGTTCTTATAGGGGGAATACGATCGCTAATGGACGGTTGAGGAGAAAGCAGGCGAGCGCGACAGGGCTTAGTCTGGTAGTCGCCGATTAAAACGCCGGCCTCTAATTTTTTTAAGTCTTCGGGGGAAGGAATACGTTCGACCTGAACCCAATAGATTTTTACTTTATCATTCTTAGGATTTAGTAATCGATCAATCAGCTCTCCGTCGTCAGTTAAAAGCAAAAGCCCTTCCGAGTCTTTATCTAATCGGCCACAAGCATAAACTCCCGCGGGCAAATTAAAATTACTCAGAGTCTCTTCCGGTTTATCGGACGTAAACTGACTTAAAATTCCATAGGGTTTATTAAATGCTAGGTATAGATGTTTTTTCATTCTATTATAGTCTGGTGAATTTCAAACAAACTGTAAAGTTAAGTCAAATTGAAGGCGGTCTCTATGCCTTAATGGTTGCTTCAACCGAAAGCTTTCTGTTTTATTATGCCGTCAAACAAAATATCACATCGTTTGAACTTGCTCTCCTGGCAACACTTCCGTTGGCACTCGGCGCTCTTGCACAATTAATTATTCCTAAATTTGTTTCTGAAAAACATCTTGGCAGTAGTGTCGTTTGGACCATGTTTTTTCAGATTTTCGGTGTGCTGGGGATTCTCTATACGGCTGCCACTGACTTCAGTTTTGACCGGCTGCTTTTTTTCACATGCATTCATTTTATCGGAGGCCTGACATCTACCCCTTTGTGGATTGACTGGGCCGGAAAAATTATTCCGAAAAGAAATTTTAGAAAATATATGGCCAGAAGAAGCAGCATTACCTGGTATATTATCCTTTTCTTTTATGTGTCCCTTGCCTTGTTAGGTCAATATACTAATTGGTTCAAGCTGGTCTATGTTTTTCTCGTAGGTGCTATCGCCAGAGTTTTGTCGCTTGCACTTCAAACTCATATTATTCGAGGAAATTTTTCAAAAAAAATAAAGCAAAATGCCGAACTTAAATCTGCCATTGAACACCAAATTCCGGAACATGAATTTCCTTTTGAATTTAAAAAACTGATCTGGCCATTCATCTTTCTCACCGCTATTTTTCGCCTTGCCTGCTTAGTGAGCGGGCCTTTTTATGTGCCGTATATGATGAATGATTTAAAACTTTCCATGACTGAATATGTAATTCTGACTTCCGTCCCTTATTTTGGTCGCGCTCTTTTTTTTAATGCCTGGGGAAGAGCAGGGAAGGGATTTTCCGCTTTTTTTGGCGTTCAACTGACCATGCTTTCTGTCACCTTTATTCCAGTAATCTGGGTGCTCACCAGGGACTATTATGTTCTTCTGCTGACTGAAATTATTTCCGGGATTGCATGGGGAGGGTTTGAACTTAATCAGATCTTGATGGTGCAAAATTTTGTTCATAAATCAATGAAGGAAGGCTCCCGTGTGCTGCTGGGGATTCATATGGCGCTTACAAATTTTTGCGGAGTTGCCGGAGCGGTTATAGGCTCTCTCTTATTAGATGCTAAATTCTATTATTATGATGTCTTTAATATATCCACAATTCTCAGATTCCTGGTGGTTTTAATCCTTATTAAAAAGGCGTCAAGTCTTCGAAAAGCTGATTTTACTGCTAAGCACATTAAAAGCTACATCAGAAACCTCTTGCCACACTAAGCATTAATGGTAAAAATCGCTGATAAAAATTAGAGGTTATTATGTTTAAACGTATTGCTTCCTTTACCTTATTGATGTTTTTCTTATTGGGATCTGCATCAGTAGAGGCACGCTCTAAGAAAGTTAAGAAAAAGAAAAAAGGGCATAAGACTTATAAAGTTTCTATGCTAAAAAGAAAATCAAGACGTATCCCTAGAGGCAACGGGCCTGATTTAAAATCGATAACAACGGATTCTCCATACACAGAAGAAACTAACAACGGGATCAATCCCGTAGAAAGTGCACAACCTGGAATTTAAGAGGTATTTTGACATGAAAAAATTATTGGCCCTAACTCTGTTTTCCCTTTCATTTGCACTTAGTGCATCGATTATCACTTTCGAGTGTAAATCACCTGAAGTTGCCGGCGTTCATAAGTTTGATGCCAGAGGTATTGTTTCAGTGGATGAATACAATGTTGTCGACGGTGTTGTTTCTCTCCAGGTACAAAAGGCTCAGGCCGAAGGGTCTGCACAGGTTTTTGAAGAAATTAAAGTAAACGGAACAAGACAACATTTCGAGGCCGGACAGATGTCAAGCAATGCATTTGAACAACTTACACTTACTACTAAAGAGAGCTATATTAAAACTCTTAATTTGATGATTGATTTTAAAGTAGAAATTTCGTCTCAGGTTTCTTCTGTGGATAATTTTCTCTACAGATCTAATTGCTACGTAGTTGGCGGCAGCAATCACGATAAAGAATAATTTATAAAAGATTTAAATTTCTGAGGTAGATCAGTTCTCAAAAGCTGATCTACTTTTTGCCACTCTGTCATTCATTAGTCTGAATTGGCGCAATAGATCTTCGGCCATTACGTTATTTTCCAGAACTGAAAGCGCGTAAGCAATCGCTTCAAAAGTACAGACACCATCAACACGTACGCCCCTACGCAATTTGTACTCTCCCTTAACATCATCACTTAATTTAACACATCTTAATTCTGAAAGACCTGGTTCACGTCTTCGGACTTTTTTGGCCTGACTCCACGTACCGTCCGGAATGATAAGATGATAAGGACCAGGATGATTAGTGAGAAAATCGGCGTTGAGTTCTATAGCGTCTTCATCTGGAAATAAATAGAGCGCCAACACTTCCGGTTTCAGATTTAATTGGTCAAGTGTAAAAGGATTTTCGGGAAGACCGCGTGGATAAATAGTAGCATTGGTCAAAGTCATCGTCGCGAGTTTGGCGGTATTTGAGGTGAGGTGCTCTTCACGATGGTGCATGATAATTGAAATGCGCGTATTGGTAGTGTGCTCAATGATCTGATCACAGAAGCAGAGATGTTTGTTTATCCGGCATCGCAGGCATCTTTTATTGTGTGTTGATCGACGCTTGCTCATTAATGAATCTTCATTCCGGATTCAATTTCCTGATCTATTTTAAATACAGTTTCTCTCATCAAATGAAATGCCTGATCTTTAATCGTATTGGCATCTTCAGGAACCATTCCCTTGGTTGGAATAGGCGGCAAAACCTGCACAATTATTTTCCCGGTATCCCAGCGATGGAGATTTAAATGTTTGGTGTAAGTGCTGATAGCTATCGGAACAATGGGCACCTGTGCTTTAATTGCCGTAATGAACGGGCCTTTTTTAAAAGGAAGAACTCCGCGCCCTCGCGATCTGGTTCCTTCGGGCATGACCCAGACAGAAAGATTTTTTTCACGAATGGCATTGGCCGCAACATCCATTGTTTCAAATGCACGCTTCTTGTTTTTTCGATCGATAAGAATATTGCCCGAGAGCCAAAAAAACTGGCCAAAAAATGGCATGAAGATAATAGATCTTTTGCCTATGGTGACGGTGTTTTGAGGAAGCGTATAACCGCCTGGAAAAATATCCAGGTTGTCCTGATGATTGCTGATGAATACGCATGGCCTTGCCGGATCAAGAATTTCTTTATTTCTGAGATCTATCTCAATACCAAGTAAGTGCCTTCCCCAGCCAATCAGGCCCGCAGCGATTTTTGTATTTCTTGGATTGAAGGGACGAATGATCCCGACCAAGATTCCAATTAGGCAACAAAAGCAAACCCAAATGGCAGTAATCGTAACGCGAAAAAAATATAGCATAGTTCAATCCTAAAAGTCTGATTCCATAGCGTCAGGATGATTTAAATAATACCACACGTAAAGTAAATTTTTACTAGGTCGACCCTGATAATTTTGATACACTTTCGGGCACATATGATGGATTTTCTACACTCCTTATTTCAAATTACGACGGACCCTCTGAGTTTTTTCCAGTTTTTTGGTTATATAGGTTTAGCAGCCATTTTGTTTTTTGAAACAGGGTTATTCTGCTTTTTTCTCCCCGGGGATTCATTGTTGCTGACGCTTGGATTAATATCCGCACGAGGGGATATTGATTTAAAAATCCTTATTCCTTCACTTATTCTGGCCACAATTCTTGGCGATCATTTTAGCTATTTTCTAGGTCGCAAGTACGCCGATGCCGTAAGAATCAATATCGGGCGTTTTTATTTAGAGGAAAAACACCTGGAAATGGCCCATAAATTTTATCAACGGCATGGCGGTAAAACGATTTTATTTTGTAAATTCATAGCATTTGTCCGGACATTTGCACCATTTGTGGCCGGAACAAGTAAAATGAATGTAGGACGTTTTATAATATTTGATGTAGCTGGTGCGGTTTTATGGGTCGGTGGAATTGTAGGCGGCTCCCATTACCTGGGCCAGATTGTCCACTTTGACATTAAGGCTTATTTTCATTATTTCGTCATCTTCCTGATTTTTTTACTCTTGTCGCCCTTCATCTTTAAACTTTTTAAAAAAAAGGCATAATTAAGAAATTAAACTATTTATGCCCTCTAATATGAACGAAAGGAATTAAGTTTATGTCACAAAATAATAAACTCAGAGTAACTCTTAAAGATGATCAACACCGCCACTTCAGGGATGATGATTTCTGGAAAGTGATTCCTGCCTGGAAAGATGTTTCCAAAGAAGAATTTGCAGATCATATGTGGCAGATGAAACATTCAATTAAAAAAGTAGAACAAGTTAAAACAGTTCTCGGGGAACTTTGCACAGAATCTTTTTATCAGGATATGCTGGACGGTCAGAAAAGAACTCCGATGAATATTCGGATTACACCTTATGTATTTGCACTGATTGACTGGAAGGATCCCGTTAATGATCCGCTTCGAAAGCAGTTTCTTCCGCTTGGTTCACAATTTTTGCCAGACCACCCTTATTATGAAGCGGACTCACTTCATGAAGATGCAGATGCTCCGGTGCCTGGTCTCACTCATAGATATCATGACAAAGTATTATTTTTGCCTACAACAATCTGTCCGGTTTACTGCTCATATTGTACACGCTCTCGCCTGATAGGCGGTTCAACTGAAACAGTTGAAAAAGAAACTTATGGTGTTAATGCCGCGCGTATGGATGCGGCCTTTGATTATATTCGCAGCCATCCTGCGATCGAAGATGTGGTTATTTCCGGCGGTGATGCTTTTATGCTTACTCCCAAGCAATTAACTTTCATCGGCGAAAACCTGCTTAATATTCCTCACATCAGACGACTTCGTTTCGCAACTAAGGGGATCGCGATCTATCCGCAAAAAATTACTTCCGATCATGAGTGGTTCAATGCACTTTGCGATGTTCATAAAAAAGGGCGTGAAATGGGAAAATCAGTTGTGGTTCATACCCATTTTTCATCGCCGAAAGAAATTACCATTTATTCTAAAATGGCCATGGATCGTTTATTTCAGGCAGGGATCATCGTCAGAAATCAGGCCGTACTTCAAGAAGGCGTAAACGATGACGTCAATGATATGGTTTTACTGTTAAAGCAAATGAGTTATATGAATGTTCAGCCTTACTATGTTTATATTCATGATATGGTTCCGGGCTGCGAACATTTCCGGACAACCATTGCAGAAAGTGTAGCGCTTGAAAAAGCAATGCGGGGAACGACCGCCGGATTCAACACACCAACTTTTGTTTGTGATGCTCCCGGTGGTGGTGGAAAGCGCCACATTGCTTCGTATGAATATTACGACCAGGAAAATGGTATCTCAGTGTGGACCGCACCTAACGTGAAGCCTGGTGAAGTCTTTTTCTATTTCGATCCGATCAGAAAACTTTCTAAAGAAGCGCAAGAGCGGTGGGCAGACAAAGCGACTCGCGAAGCGATGATTGCAGCAGCTAAAAAGAAAGCTGGGTTTTAATAAAGCGTCTATGACTTATTGGTCGGTCCTTTATCAGACGTTCTTCTGTTGGTTGTGCCTTCTATATTGGCAAGTAGAATAGGGTATCGTTTTACGATCTCGTTGAAACTTTTTTTAGTAAGCTTATAAAGATCGCAATAGGTCTGGGATTGAATGTTTGCTGTTCTGGCCGTCTCTTTCAACAGCGCGATCTCGCCAAATATTTGTCCGTCATGCAAAGTCGCTACCCGTTCGCCGCTGGCCAGAATAACGTCGACGTTGCCATGAGAAATAACAAACATTTCTTCACCCATATCACCGATCTTGATAATCAAATCTCCCGGTGAAGAATAGATTTGCTCAAGATGAGTTGAGACATCTTTCAGACATTCATGAGGACAGTTTTGAAAAACAGGGATATTGCTGATGAGCTTAATTTTCATGTAGATCTGCATTTCCTGCTGGAGGGCATGAGGTAAATCAGCGATGATTTTTTCGTCGTTGTCACTCAGACGTTTTGAAAAAAGGTGGCTGTAGTGATTAATGGCAGCATGCTGGAGTCCATCAGGGATTTTATAGTGCTTCATGAACATCAGAAGATCGCTGATTTTTTCTCGGGACTGTTCCTTATGCCGGTCAGCACTTGCTAATATACGTGAAATATTACCAATGACGATACCGTACATACCCACACCAATGATCATTATGAAACAGGTAAAAATTCGCCCGATATTGTCCGGCGGAGTTATATCGCCATAGCCAATAGTTGTAAGCGTGGTGAGCGCCCAGTAAAAAGATTTAATATAATAAGAGGTAATATCTGTATCCAAAGCCTTTGGATAAATATAAATCCATCCACAGGCTATCCAGTTCACCACCATCAAAAATCCAATGACAATTGACTGCATTTTAAAAATACTGGGCACAATAGTTATATTTTCTATGAGATAAAAAACCTTTATAATCCGGACCATTCTCATTAAACGAAAAGCAGTGAATAAATCCTGATGACCTAAGTAATGGGTAAGAAGATCAAAGGGAATACAGGCGAGAATATCAACCACCAGCATAAGGCGGAAAACCCATTTAGACTGCGGGACATGAATGTCTTTCTTAGCCTTTAGTTTTTTAACTTCCCTTAAGTGATAAATCAAATCAATTACAAATAAAATGGATATAATGGCATCGGCCCATAATTGCCAGTCGTGAATGGCGGTCTTAAATACAAAACTAAATGGTGCTTCAATGGCAGTAAAGCTTGCCGCCCAAAATATAATGGCGACCCAAAGAAATTCTTTTGTGTTTAAATGTTGCTTGATCATTTAATTATAGATCGGTACATAGGCTTTAAAGCTTTACTCAAACTTGCAACCCTTGACAGAATAAACTTTGCTACCAAAATAGTATTTGGACAATTATTTCTGGAGATCGTTAAATGAAAAGAATTTTCTTGTTTATAGCTGTAAATATTTTAGTCGTTGCGACTATTTCAATCCTGATGACGGTACTCGGGATAGGGTCTTATATAACCAGTGCAGGTCTTCAGTATGCACCGTTACTGGGATTCTGCTTCTTGTGGGGGATGGTTGGTTCCCTGATTTCGCTCATGCTTTCAAAAATGATGGCGAAATGGATGATGGGTGTACAGATCATTACGCTTGAAGGTCCACATCGAAATCTGGTTGATACTGTTCATCGTCTATCTAGAAGAGCAGGTCTTACTGTCATGCCTGAAGTGGGAATTTATCAGAATGAAACATTGAATGCCTTTGCCACAGGACCTTCGAGAAATAACTCTCTCGTCGCTGTTTCTTCCGGGCTTCTCGCAAGCATGGATCAGGCAGAAGTTGAAGGTGTACTGGCCCACGAAATCGCCCATATAGCCAATGGTGACATGGTGACGATGGCACTGGTTCAGGGAGTTGTGAATGCTTTTGTCATGTTTTTTTCCAGAATTGCAGCCTTTGCCATAACTCAAGCAATGAGAAATGAAGATGACGATAGCGCTCCCAATCCATTTGTCCATATGATGCTGGTCTTTGCCTTAGATATAATTTTTGGAATACTGGCAGCGCCAATCGTTGCATGGTTTTCCCGTTACAGGGAATACCGCGCGGATAAGGGCGGCGCTGATCTGGCAGGCAAAGAGAAAATGATCGCGGCCTTAAATGCACTCTCCCGTGCGTATCCACAATTGATTGAAGCTAAGTCAGAGAGTGAGCCGAACTTCAGATCAATGCAGATTTCTTCAAAAGAAAGTGTCTTGAAATACTTTTCATCGCATCCGCCGCTGGCCCAAAGGATAGCTGCGCTTCAAAAAGGGATATAGTTAAATTTTTAAAGATTGTGAGGAAGTTTTATTAAGGCCCTGTGATAACTATTTATAAGGTCCTGAAAAACTTCCTCAACGCTTGGAATAGTTTTTATCAAACTCACTGCCTGACCAACCTCCAGTTCTCCATCGTCAATATCGCCCTCAAGCATGCCGTTTCTGGCCCGGTATTTTCCAAGGTGTTCGTTGATTTTTTGCTTTAAGGTCTCTCCGCTATAGGCTTGTTCAATCTTTACAATTTCTTTTGCGAATTTATTATCAAACAATCTGACGGGTACTGTTGCCTTCATCAGTGTCTTGGTCGATCCGGGCAAGCTTTTGAGTAATAGATTTTTATAGTTATCATGAGCACTGGATTCTTTAGTCATCAAAAACCTGGTGCCCAATTGAACACCGTCGGCGCCAAGGCTAAAGGCTGCTAGCATGCCTCTGCCGTCGACAATTCCTCCGGCAGCGATCAAAGGAATTTTAATTGAATCTCTCACTTGCGGAATTAGGCTAAAGGTGGTGATTTCATCACGTCCGTTGTGGCCACCGGCCTCAAAGCCTTCTGCTACAACGGCATTAACCCCGGCCTCTTCGCATTTGATAGCAAGCTCAGGGCTACTGGTCACATGAACAACTATGGCACCTTTATCTTTTAGATAGCTGGTAAATTTTTTCGGACTTCCGGCAGAAGTAAAAAAAATTTTAATTCCTAACGACAAGGCCATATCGATTTGTTCCTGGGATTTTTCATAAAGCAAGGGAACGTTTACACCAATCGGATTTTTTGTGAGTGACTGGGCCTTTAATATATGAGTTTGAAGAAGGTCAGGTTTCATTGAGCCTGCACCTATAAGCCCAAGGCCACCGGCACTAGAAACCGCAGCGGCAAGCTTTCCTCCGGAGACCCATACCATTCCACCTTGAATGATAGGGTATTTTATTCCAAAAAGACTGGTAATAGCATTCATTTTGATTTCTTTTTCAGAGTCTTTTCCAGGGCCTTTATCATGATGCCAACTTCCGGGCTTGGATAGCGTTTATGGAGTTCTTCGGTGACAGGCTTCGGCTCGCCGCCTGTTTCTTTAAAGCGCAACAATTCTAATACAAAATGATGAGCTATAATAAATATTTTAGAAAGATCCGGAAGCTTATCAATTGAATTTGAAAAACCTTTGCCATTGGTTGTCCCGTGATGATTTTTAATAATTTCATCTGCTCCGGTAGGAGCTTCAGGGTGCTTCCTGATGAGTATTGAAGCTTCCATTGCATGGTTAAAGACCATGTCCCAGTCCTGTTCATTCAGATTTGCCTTTTCAAGTTCATCAAAGGAATTTATTTTAGAAAGTTCTTCCCGGTCTGCCAGCATGATGTCATGAAAAAAGGAGGCGTAGGCAATTTTTTCGTACGCCTCTTTCTCGTTAATTTTTAAATTCTTTATCATCTCGCTGGCCACGACGGAAGTCATATGACAGCGTTGAAATAAAAGTCCTGTCTGGGAGTTGATGACTTTGTGTAAAAGGTTCGACATCTCCGGCGATTTTTCGAAATTTTTAACCATGTTTTGAATGATTGATTCAGTTAATTGAATGGTCTCACTGTTAAATCCAAGCTTGCTGATTTCCCTGACAGCAATATCGTAGGAATCGCCCATAAGTTGAATTTTTGTAGTCAAATCCATACTGGGAGAATCGATTTTTTCAACCAGACGGTTGGATAAAAAAATGGTGAAATTTTTATAGAAGTCTCTGGCTATATGAAAATTTTCCAGTCCTTGATCTATATAACGTTTAATTGAGTCTTTGGAAAAAGTATCACCGTTATGAATTCTTTTAACAAACTGGTATTCAGTAGGGGATTTTTTAATTCTGATAAAAACATCGCAATTGACATTGTCCAGATTCAAAAAATATCTGACGGGGACTGCAATATAATCAGGCACAATTCTTTTGGCGAGTACATCTTCATTGATGCCTAATACTTTTGCAGAGGTCTGAATGACTTCTTCCCAGTTTTTTTCATCGGTAATATTGATGGTAAAATCATTTGTTATTTTCTGAGTACTGCCTAAAACAATAAGACCCGTTTCAAGTTTGTTATTTTGAATGTAGTGAATCAAAATTTCCGCTGTAGGCTCATCCATTACTTTGGCAGTAGTTATAATAAGATCAACATTTGGCAGGATGCTCAAAAGACTAAGAGCTTCCTGTGCATTCTTTCTTTGAATAAGATCAACACCCAGATAGGTCGTTAGATTTATCGAGATGAGATCATTAAGTGTCTTGTTGCCTTCTATTAGTATGACTTGTGCCATTCTTACCTCTATAAATGCCTATATCTTATATGATAATTCATTTATCCTTTATTTCAAGAGAGGGAGAACGTGATAGCTGGAGGATTAGCTCAGGAGATGTCGTACCGGTTAAATTCGCTCTGGTCATTGTCCGCTTTAAGGCAAATCCTCGGGCATTTTCTATACTCCAACCCGCCCCAATCAATGATTTTCTAATACTGATAGAAGAACTATAGGTCGCAAGCTGAACATTAGGCGCAGAAATGTCTTTTAGAAATAGAAACCATTCGGTACTCCAGAGGGTAGGATTCTTCTTTGGCGAGAAGGCATCCTGGAAAATGGCATCAATAGGACTGATTAATTTTGAAGCATGTGCCAGAGGGAGTGTAACTCTGCCATCTCCTACAAAAATCTGAATCTTTAGGTGTTCATTCCATGTTCCGCGATAGCAAATTAAATTATTTCCAGCTAATACTTTTCTCTCTAAAGAAAGGCCCGGCAGCGTTTTATTAAGTGACCACTGTAGAAGTTCTTCATCCAATTCAATCGAATAATAATTAACATTTTGTTTAATTGATGCCTGCGCCATTCGATCCATGAGTGCTTTTAAGCCAATCCCGACACCAAAACCTACGTCGAGTACAGCAAACCCCTTTTTCCGAGCAATAAGATCGGGAATCGAGCAGCCTAAAATATAGTTATGAATTGTTTCCTCATAGGCCCCTGATAAATTGTGGCAGGCCTCATTAAAATATTCCGACCAAACTGTTTCAGTTTTATCTTCGGTTTCTATTATTTTATATTTTCCGAGAATACCTTTAAACTCTGTCAATTTTTTTCCCTTGTATGCCGATAGTCCTGCTATGAATAAGTTTGCAAGCAAAACATTCTTCTTTATTTTATCGACATCCCTTATCTTGTCCAGTTGCGGTGGTGGAAACAGTAAGCGTTCGACAGGATTTGATCCACTGGCGAAAATTTCGACTGAGAAAATTCTCTCAAATGATGAGCTTGGGATCGCCACCAGGATTTGTTATGCCTATAAAGATAAATCACAAAGATTCAGAACACCAACTGAAAATTTTTACGGAACACAATTTATATTTAAGGTGAATAAAACCGATTGTCAAAACATGGCGAGCACATATAACGTTGCAACAATAATGAAATATGATGATAAGAACGTTCTTATGTATATTCCTCAGGCCGGATTTGATCCCAATTTAAAATTTAATAAGAAAGTTCAGACGGACAGATCTGGCTATCTGGCACAAGTATGTCCGAAAGTTTTTACAAATCAGCCCTTGAATAACACCACAACTGATGGTGATGTAAAAGTTCAGATTGTCTTTTTTTCAGAAAATGGCATGGATGGTTATATGCTGAATTATTTCACTCTTCAGGCGGATAATACTTATAAACTTGAAAGCGGGGAGAGATTGAAGATTGTTACGGCCGTCACACCAGCACCTGGACAAATCCGGGGGATGGATCAGTTTTATTCCACTCAAAAAATTTGTGCCAATGCACTGGATAAAGTTAAGTATTCAAACCTAGAGCAGAATTTTATTTCTCGTTAGTATATTTAAACAGACCATTCAGAGTATCGATTCCAAGTTCAGTCGGAGTTTCGCCTTTTTCTGATTTTAGGCCGGCAGTATTGGCAGCTTTACCAATTTCTTTGATTTGCTTTTCAGTATCATCAAGACCTTTTATATTTTTAGCCCCGCCCTTTATTTCTGCAAACAGAGAAGCAACGTTACGGCTTTTTCCTGCAGAACCTTTGTCAATTTCAAGGTAGGAAGAAACGACGTTGTTGAAGTGCACGAGCTGTTTCAAGTTCTCAGGTCGCTGGGAGAGTTCATCTCTTATATCTTTCAGCTTGTCCTGATCTGGTTTGGTTGTAGTATCGAGGACTCCATCTTTCGTAGTTGTTTGCTTTTTTATTTTATCGGCCATTGAAGAAATAATGGCATCACGCTCACTTGTATAACGATCTCTAATTTCCTGCTTTATTTTTTCAATGTCTGGGTCATTGCTTGTCATCGCAGCAATTTTTTCTTTGGAGTAGCCTTCTTCCTTGAGATATTTGGCCACTTCACCCTTATCATCAAACTTTTCTTTTATTTTATCTTCAAGAGCAAACTGGCGTATCCCGAATTCGGTCAATGCTTTTTCTTTGGATTCAGTGTCCATGCTTATAAACTTCTTGCAAATTTCCTGATCGCTGATTTTTCCGGTACCATCAATACATTTTTCCAGTTCTTTCTTTAAAACATCGTTTGATTTTTGGTAGGAGTCTTCAACTTCTTTGGAAGTAACAGTTGTCACTGTATCAATGGAATTTTTTTCGGTAACGGCAACCTGCTTTGCGTTTGAGATCTGAAAGGATGTTCCGGCACCCAGAGAATCATAATATTTTTTCTGATCTTCAGTAATCAGCAGGTTTTTTCTGGCTGATTTAACATAATCCATGATGATGCAGGCTTTATTTTTTGAATATTTTAGCTGAGCGCTGGAAGCACTTGATGCACCTGAATAGTCATAATCAGAATCTGCATAGCAGACATTGCTTACTGAACTAATACATCTGGTCCACTTATCAGCATCATCATTAGCTTTGGTTTCAGTAGAAAGGCTTAAATTACCTTTAAGTGATTTTAGATTATCATTTATACACGTTTGTTTATCTTTCTCTTCACATAAGATTGTAACGGCACAGGGAATATCTTCATTCTTTTTGTCTTTACACTTCTTCTTTGCGGTCACATTTCCATAATTTTCAAAATCGGCTTCAAGACAATACGAAGTAAAAGCATTGACAATGGTTTTTCCCAATTCGGTCCGGTAAATATCATTGAATTTGGAATGATCAACTGCCGCTATTGTTTTCTTGTCTTTTTGAGCTTCTTCATCGCCAAGCATGGCCTCGTTGAGTTTCTTTTGAAACACTTTGGAGAGCTCGACCACCGCCGGATCGCTCATATAGTCTTCGCCGAGTTTCTTTGATTTATTAGTAAGATTGCTTGTCTCAGAGCTGCCGCTTGCAGGCGATCTGCCTTTTGCCGCTGTTTCCTGGGCGTACATGGCCTGAACTTGTTTTCTTATGTCCTCTGAAAGTGGTGGAATGGATTTATCTCCTTCCCAGATACATTTTGGAATTTCGGCAATGTCTTTATATTTGTCCTGGCATAGTTTGTATTGCACATCCACGCCTTTAACTGTTAGCAATTTTTGCAATGTTTCTTCCGATCCATCAGCATTTTTGGTCTTGGTCTCTTTAATCTCACCGTATACGCTTTTCTCAGCTGGAAGCGTCTTTGTCTTTTTAGCTTCAGCATTATCAGCCTTCTCAGCAGCATAGGCCGATGACCCAAAAAGGAGAGTTAATAGTAGTGCCGGTCTAAGCTTTATCATAAGGTAAATATTCCTATGAATAGTATACTTCTCTTGTCGGAATAATCTTAATAAAACTGTAACTAAAGGGGAGGAGGCAGGAGGGGCGCCAAGAATTTATGGCAGTTATTCGTCAGATTTCTTGGTGGATTTTTTCATGAAGCCTAAACCAAAAACAGGGCTTTCGGATAGTTTCTGCCGGCGCTTGTTATATTCTTCAGTGGTTTTAACTGAGGCATGGCCCACATCACGGGAGATTTTATACAGATCCATGCCACTTTCCAACGCTGAACCTATATAGCTGGCCCTGGCAGAATGGGGAGAAATTCGCTGGTCAATACCGGCCTTAGCACACCAGCTCTTGATAATATAATCAATTGATTTGGGATTAAGTGGTTTCACAATATGAGCAGGATCCAGTGGATTCTTTGATGGCCTGAAAACCCAGTCTTCTTCGTGAAGTTTTTCACCATTTTGCTTTATGTAATCAAGGTATTCATTGATTACTTCAGCACATTTTGGGTGAATGACCTTGGTTAAATGTTTGCCGCCTTTGGCCCTTATTTCGATAATATGAAAACCATCTTTAATGAAAAAATTTTTTAACCTCAAATTAATCAATTCAGCCTTTCTTATCCCTGTTGTGAATAAGGTGTATAAAATGGCACGATGAAGAAGCCCCGGACCTTTAAGCGGCTCTACTAATTCAAGCAGAGTCCTGATTTGATCATCGCTCACATCATTGGTAGGCTTTACGACTTCCTGTCGAGGTCTTTTAATTGAGGTGCACGGATTGAAAGCAATGATATTTTTCTCCACGAGAAAATCAAGGAAGCTTGAATTGGCCGCCATTTTGCGATTGATGCTTTTCGGGGCCAGGTTCGAATCAGCAAGCCAGTTTCTAAATGCCACAATATGAACTCGCTTAATGTCAGCATAGCCTGAGACGTCGGAGAAATTGTCCCTCAAGAATTCAAAAAACTGGCTTATATCAGATCTATAGGATTTTCTGGTGTGAGGGGACTCAAAATTATGGAAAAACTCATACTCTAATTCAGAGTTGAATCCGCTTTTACTTTTTAAAAGCTGTAAGTTTGCCACTGGCTTTTTAATTTTTACAGGTAAATTCATCCTGCTTAAATTATACCTGAGTCAAAAAAATTAACAAAAAAAATCAAATATAAGGCAAAAACAGGCAAAAATGTTTATAAAAGGTAGTCAAAGAGTATTGAAGGATATTTCAAAATATAATAACCCATTTTTTTAAAAAATCCGGCCTTGTAAAATTGAAAATCATCAGCTTTCTTTGTCGAATCAAGTAAAATACTTCCTCTCATTCTTCTCTCTATATCTTCAGATACATATCTTGCCAGCTCGGGATTATTATCACATGAGATAGTCATTTCATTGTTTAAGTTGGCAGATCTTGGGTCAAAGTTAAATGTACCGATTACGACATCCTTGTTATCAAAAACAAAGGATTTGGCATGTATACCAAATCGTCCGTTGGATATTTTATTGGTCATAGTCGGATAATCTTCCGGCAGGATACCTTTAAAAATATGCGGCTCTAGTCCTTTAAGAATCCAGCTTCTGATAATACTATCAAAAGCAGTTACGACATAAATTGCGTCAGAGGAATAGATACTGTTTGTTAAAAGGCTTACCTTAACTTTATTTTCCAGTGCAGTTTCCAGGGCATTTTTAAATTCGTTATCAACAATGAAATAGGTTGAATCAAACAGTATAGATTCCCTTGCATTCCTTATTCTTTCGGCAAGATTGTTTTTGGTTATCCTCGGTGCCTTTTTATCAATAGTTGCATAATCAGTATTAATGCTCATGTTTGAACAGTTTCCTCTATAAGCGAGTGCAAGTTGATTTTTTCCATGTTCCCTTATTGTCTCGTAAAGAGCTTCAGGAATGGTCAAAAAATTCTTTGCGGCAGAGATCCTCAGATTGTAATCTCTAATCTCCCGCTCGTAGTCCATTCTGTCGCTAAGTTCATTTTCCCCGCTACTAAATGGAGGCTCTGGTTTTTTTTCGCGCTCAATTTTTACTGATAATTTTGAATTCCAAAATTGATCAAATGTGCTTTGAATATGCTGAGCAATGGGACCGGAAACTTGCAAATCCCTGTCCAGAAAATTAAAATCATCAACTAAGTCAAAATACTCATCCCCAAGATTGCGTCCTCCGGTGATGGCCTCATTAGAATCGATTAAAAGAAGTTTTCTATGGTTACGTCGCTGGCCGCTGAATAAATTCAGAGTAGAAGTTGTATTAAAATATTTAACTTCAATTCCCGATTTTTCCAGTTCATTGGCCAAAAAAGGGTTGAGTTCGTTTTCCGATTTAGCCATAAAATAATCAAGAAGGATGCGGATTTTTACCCCTTCATTAGCTCTTTTAATAAGGGCCTGTGTAAAGATACGTCCCGACTTATCCAGGTTATAAATAAAATATTCAACATCTATTGATTTTTGTGCTTTTTCTATCATTTGCAGACGAGCCTCAAATGAGCCCAGACCATGGTTTAAAAGAGTAATTTGATGGTTTGATTCTTCTCTGGAATTGAATGGGTCGCTTTCTGCTGCCTGCATATTTTGGGCAAAATAAATACAACATAAAAACAGCCATGACTTCATAAATGCACCTTAAGGAATAGATTAATACCCTTGTAATTTTAGAGCTTCTAAAAATGACTCTCAATTATTAGTGAAAAAACTACATTCCTGTATGAAATTTAGACACTAATTAAGATGCCGGCCTGAAATGCCCGATATTGACTGTTAATACCGCTTAATTAGATAATAATTGCACTATTCAAGATAAACCAAGATGGCAATGAAAAAGAGATTATTACTATTTTTAAAAGTCTTCCTTCCTGTAATTGTACTCTATGGCATTTATTATTACACTGTTATGAATTACGGACAGTTTTTTCTTCAGGTCCCGGTAATCAGCTACAAGTTTAAAAATGGAGTTATTGCAAATACCAAATTGTTTAAAAAAAAATTTGAACTGATCATTCTTGGAGACTCCTCAACGGCTTATTCCATTATGCCCGTGGTATTGGGAAAAAGGAGCGTGAACCTTAGTGGCTGGGGCGGCTCTTCGTTGATTAGTTATTATATGCTGAAGCGATATTTAGACAATCATTCCCATAAGCCTGGATGCGTTCTTTTTTCAAACAGCCATAATACGGATTTACATTACAAAGATAAGCTGTGGACAATCTATATCCTGCTTGAATTTTTTTCGGTGAAAGAATTAAGTGAGATTTATGATGAGAGTGTTGCCGTAAACGGATATCCCTCCACAGAGATGAATTATTTTGAATTTATGCTTAAGAGTATTCTGAGCGTTGCTAAATTGTCAAATATGCCTGAAGTAACAACTTCGAAATTAAAATATATACAGAGTGAAAATTTCTTGAAGATAGTAAAGCAAATGATAGCCGACAGGGGATTCACGGGAAATATAGAACTACCGCAACCCAGGCATTCATATCTCGACGATGAACTCAAGTTTTTTTCCAAAGGTTTCATCCCGCATGCAACAGATGATTACTATTTTAAAAAAATTCTTGAATTAGGCCGTGAAAAGGGCATAAAAATACTTTTTTTGCCTTCCCCCCTGGCCTCACGGGCAGGTGTGTTTAATCCTGATCAATATCGTCGCGACAGCGAATATCATCTTAAAAAAATTATGCAGGCTTACCCAGAAAGTATTTACCTTGCTCCAATACCGGTTGATAATAAAAATTTCATTACACTTGATCATATAAATACAGATGAAGCTTTTGTCTATAGCGGGAAGCTTAAAGAGCAGATACAGGCTTACTGTACTCTGGAATAGTGATGTCTTTTTTCTAAAAGAACTGTTTTTAATTTTTTAAAAACAGCTGATTCTTTTTTACTGATTTCCATTTTTTCTTCAGGATCTTTTTTTAGATTAAAAAGAAAATATTTCTCGTTCATGAATTTTTTTGAAGG
The DNA here is from genome assembly GCA_041662705.1 of Bacteriovorax sp. Classification (GTDB taxonomy): domain Bacteria; phylum Bdellovibrionota; class Bacteriovoracia; order Bacteriovoracales; family Bacteriovoracaceae; genus Bacteriovorax. Next base: position 114,473 of record JBAZRY010000003.1, on the reverse strand, counting down.
CAATTTAAATTCTCTGGAACAATTTAATTTCCATTCATGATTTTGAATTGTATCCAGCTCTAAGTAGGAATTGATCGATCTATCGAGTTCCGAGAAATTCTGTCTGACAGAATAACCGTAGGCAAAATCATTGATTTCCAGAGCGGTGTCAATGATATTCTTAAAACTTTTACCCTGCATTTTTAGGTCGGGTTTTATGCCCAATAAATCAAGAAAAGTAGGTGTCAGGTCCATTGTCTGGATAATTTGATTCTGGAATTTATTTTTTGCCTTCATGCGAGGTATTTTGATTGCCAGAGGAAAGTTTAAATTGGCATTGTGCAAATTCCCCTGGGCAGAAGAGGCCGGTTTCATAAAATAACCGTTTTCTCCCAGGTAATCGCCATGCTCTGACAGGAAAACAATAATAGAGTTTTGATCGAGCTTTAGCTCTTTTATTTTAGCAAATAATGGACTGAGATTGAAATCTGCCTGGTTAAACTCAGCATCGTATCTGGAAATTAAATAATCAATATCCTGCTGGCTAAAATAATACTGCCGTTTTTTCCTCTGATTTATAAAAGTAAAGAAGCTGTTCAGGACATATTTTTTCTTACCATTCACCATGATTTCTTTCATTTTATCTTTGGCCATAAAGCATTCATCGCTAAAAGGTATCGATGGCGAATGGGGGGAATCATATAATTTTGCAAACTGATCGCGTGGAGTATAGGGACAATGCATGTCGTATGCCTGAAGAAAAAGAAATTTCTTTTCCTTTTGATGGCCGCTCAGCCAGTTAGAAACCAGGGGGACCAGCTGCTTTGTGCCTACCGTGTAAGTAAAGGGTTTAAAAACAATTCCATAATCAGCGTAATAGGATCTGTCGAAATAATATTGAAATGTCCGCCCGACACCCCAGTTGAAATCGTAGTCTTCGTCACTTACAAAAGCTGCCGTTTTGTATCCATTTTTAGTGAGCATTTCTGCAAGCGACGTATATTTTAAAAGCAAATCCAGCGACTGTGCTTTGTGCCTTCGAAAAAATGTTTTATGCACATTAGGCGAAAGCGAGAAAAACAAGGTAACGGCATCAGTGGAAGTCAACGTGGCCGGCGCAAAGGCATTGTTGAAGATATATGAATCTTGAAAGAATTTATTAATATTTGGGGTCGTATCTCTCTTGTAGCCGTACATGCTCATATTGCGCTTTCTTGCCGCCGTAAATGAAATAACGATCAGATTGCAGTCCTTGCATGTTGAGACAGTTGCTGGAATGCCCGGTGCTTTTGTAATAGCAAGGCATTCGCAGGCAGATATCAAAATAAGGAAAAAGATTGTCAGTTTTGTCATTAGCATTGACTACTTAATTAGATTGCTGAACTCAGCAAGATTTATATTCTTAACATTTTTAATATTTATCCGGAAAAAATTATCCGAAGCAATCTGTGGGACATCTTTGCTTTGATAAAAATCAACTGTGAGTAGTTGGCTTTTATCAGCATCATGAAAATAAGCGGTAGATACGGAATAACTGTACCCATCGCTTTTACATAAGCTAAGTGCGAGTCTTTCATTAACATAAGCAGTAATATAATAGACTTCATTTATAATATTTAATTTAGGATGAAATTCCAGACCACAATTTGAAGCAATCGTTATCTGCCCAGGATAAGGGGCCATGGTGAATTCGTATTGAGAAACAATTAGAAATATGCTTTTTTTGACTTCCGCAAGTGCTTCAGCGTAATTCTTAACCTGTCGGACATTTATTTTTAATAACTGTTTTGACGATTGATTTTCCCCCAACAGGATGAGTGGCGTTGAGGATTTAGACTTAACGGTAAAACTTCCATTAAAATTTAAATTTACATTATTTGATTTCAGAAAAGCATCGAAATCATTTATAGAACACGCCCAAAAACAAAATAGGCAGATCATCAATTTTTTTATAAGACCTCCGGTAGCTTTAAAGTGAGGACTTTTCCCGGAATTATTTTTACGCTCGTAAGCATCTCGATTTCAGAATTATTTCTTCCCAGGCTGATATGTTTTACAGGCCTTTGGCAGTTGACTACAAAATCTTTTTCAAAAGGTGCGACGATTGAATTATTGCCCGCAAAAAAAGGCGTTCTGGAAAGATGAGAGTATTCGCGCCTGAATCCTATCGAAGATGAAATAATAAATTTATGAATTTTATCATCACAGCTGACTTCAAGGTAAGGACTCAGCCACGCCTGAGTCCAGTTTGGGCTAATCCACGGGGATCTTTGGGAAATAGTTGTCCCGATGATTCTTAGGGCAATAATCGTTTGATTCGACGAGCTTTTATTTATCCGTACAAAGGCCCCGGTAGAGCAATAAGGGTCCTGATCAGGTGATTCGTTCCACTTAAACATGTATTCACTATCTGAAAGTTTTTTAATACCTTCTGAAGCCTGAACCTCAGTTAGCCTCAGGTCTTCAGTAGAGACATTATACCCTTCGCCTACGTTGTGAAAGTGGCGCGGAAGACTTGTTTGCTTCAGTATCCAGTAAGGAGCAATAAGATTAGTATCCGATATATTATCCCCGATTTTTATATCGCCTGCTTTAATGGCAGATAAAACATCCTTGTGCAGATTCTGGCGCAATAGCCAGTTGTATATATTCTTTTTTTTGGACCTGGAATTTACCCCAAAGCGATTCGACACAAAAAATCCATCCGGAGACATCGGTGATTCAACAGGTGGCAATTTGTCTTTGAATGCATCCAGAAACAAATCAGGTGCCTGATTGTTGTGATGGCCGATAAAATAAACTTTAGTTTTGAGTTCATCAAAACTCCATCCGGTTCTTGCGTAAATAGGTAACAGAATTTTTTTCCAGTCCGAATACGTAGGCATAAACCCTTCAGCTGATCGCGATGAAAATAAAATTTCAGGTGTCACAAACTTCTGTACATGATTAATTGAAATGACCAACAAGACTGAAAGAATGGCAGGGAGTCCCATTAGAATAATCTTTTTGGCAAACAAGTGAAGCAGACCATACGTAATAATAATTACGAGAATATTTGAAATAAGATATGACTTGAATTCAATTGCTGAACCAATCTTTGCGGCCACAAGCCAAAGCAGAATCTGAAAGGGGATTGCAATTTTTAAAAACAGTGAAAAATTGTTTTCTGAAGATAGTAAATTTTCGAATAAAATTAAAGTTACATAGACCAGGCAAAGATAGAAAGGGATAGTATAGCGGTTTGCCTGTGGTGAAATATACCAGTTTAAGTAGGGAATTAAGGAGAACAATAAACAGATGAGAATAATTTTCAGCCGTCTATCTGGTATAGATGTCCATTTCTTTTTGTAAGTGGCAACCAGCGAAGTTATTAAAAGTGGCACCAGAGGAAATGGTACAGTAAAGAGCAGTTTTTCCATCCAGCTCTTGAGTAGTTTGGAAAAAGGCGCGCTGAGATAGTTCTGGATTAAAAAAGCATTGGTAGCAAGGGCATTGTCGGCTTCACCCGAGTAAAAGGCGGCTTTTCCAAAATGTATCCCGAATTTTGCACAGATCAGCCAGACGAAATAAGGAATTGAAGGGAGAAAAAAAAGAAATAGGCCTTTAAAAAAAATTTCTCCGGGGACAGGCATAACGCCAATTCGCTTTGAAAAAAACTGTATATAGAGCATAGCCGCAAACAGAAATAAGATCGAAAGATGGAACTGAAGACCTATGCCAATTAAAAGAGAACCGGCCATGAATGCAAAATTTCTGCGCTTTGAATCCTCGTCAATAAAAGCAATCCATATAAACGTTAGAGCAGCGGCTACAAAAGGAATAAGTGAGCTTACATTGAGAAAAACTTGTAAAAACCAGGCAGTAAATGGAGCGGTGGCAAAAAGAGCAACACAAAAAAGTCTTACGATGGGCGAAGATTTTCTAAATGCATAAGCACCAAATATTGAACCTACGAATGCCAGAACGTACTGAATCCACCAGGAGCTGAGCCAGTTTGACTTAAATAGAAGACCAACGGCAAGTAAGACATAGTACAGGGGGCCGGGGAGATTCCCGCCACCCGTCATTTCAGGGCCGAAGAAGACACCTTTTCCCTGAAGTATCAATCTTGCTCTGTCGATATCCCTGCCTTGAAAAATATAAAAATATGTCTGATCCAGGAGTTCAAGAGGGTTCAGGAGAAAAAGAAAAATAAGAAAAAGGCCTAAGACAATTGCAGTATTGCTTAAGATTGATTTTGATTTAGGATTCACCAGCGATGACCAAATAATAAATGACAGTATATGCTGATTTTCATAGAGAAATTCCCCGACAATTGATTAAAATTTTAACTTAGATAAAAAACTGCGTCAAGATAATTGGACCTGGCGTTCCATTGGTGGAAAGGCACTCGTCAATTAACGGTAGAGTTGCTAGGATTAATAAAAACGTATTGTGGTAAAGAATCTAATGAAGTTGAAGAATTCCATTTTTTGCGCTGATGATTGGGGATTATCACCTGGAGTGAACGCCGGAATCCTGGAGCTTGCCAGAAATGATCTGCTCTCGTCTGTGTCATGCATTGCCAATTCCGCCTATCTCACGCAGGGGCTTTCAGAATTACTAAGCTATAAAAAAAATGGGCTGCAATTTCATTTACATTTTAACCTGACTTATGGCAGTGCCGGGGTATCGCGATCAGAAGTTTCCTCGCTTACCTCAAAGAATGGAAATTTCCTTGATTCAAAAACTTTAATCTTTAAGTCTCTGACTGGACAGGTTTCAAGACAAGAAGTTGAAAAGATTTTTTTGCATCAACTGGAGATTTTAAAGCAACATAATATTCCTGTCACAGGGCTGGATGGTCATCATCACGTTCATCTACTGCCAGCTGTTTACCTGAGTATTAAACATTTACTTATTCCAAACCAAATAAATACTATAAGAACGATGATTGACCCTGAACATAGGCTAAGTTTTTTACAAAGTGTTTACTTTACAAGATTTATTTTTGATTCTGATCCTGAGCTTGTTCTTAAGCCCTGTGGCTATGTTTTGGCAAAGAATCTAAAAAGCGGCGAGATCATTAAAGAAAAAATGAGTCGCTACAGCAATATGATCGTTCATCCTGCCAAGCTTGATGACTTCAGGTTATGCGGAATTAACGATAAGCTACAAGCAGAACGATTAGTTGAGCTTAAGCTGCTGATGGAATACTTCTCATGAAAATGCCCGATGCCCCCGTTTCATATTGGGAAAATAAAATACTTGATTGGGAAAAATTGAGATACTCCAGGCTGTACTTTTTTTATCCAGTCTCATGGACAGTCAGGAGTCGTCTCTACACATCAATCAGAATCATTAAAAAACGCGCCCAAAAGGACTGGACAGTGCTGGAGCTTGGCTGTGGTAGTGGCATACTGGCCGCTCAAATATTCACAGAAGTGGGGGAGTATCAAGGCATCGACATTGCGTCTAATGCAATAGAACTGGCAAAAAGAAGAAATCTTAAACCTAACACTGCCTTTTTAGCAGGCGATGTTTTAGGCGCAACATTTGAAGAAAAAAATCTTGTGATTTTTTTAGGACTGACAGATTGGCTTGAACCTGAGCAATTGCGCGAATTATTCTCTAAGCTGCGTGCCAAGAATCTATTTTTTTCTTTTACAGATGAAAAATCGGTTTCTCGGCTGAACCCCTATTTTTATTATCGAAAAATAATGGATAAAAGTTCGCAAAATTTTTCATATAAAGCGCGAAATTATTCTGAAGAAGAAATACAAAATCTTTTGAAACAGTTCAACTATTCATTTGAAATTGTTAAAGCTTCCACAATCTTAAATCCTGGAGTATTGGTTTGGGCGAAAAAATAAATAAATATTTTGATGCCCGGGCAGATCATTATCTGGAAAAAAGCGACAGTGGACTCTGGCGAATTTTTCGTCTTAAAGAGCGCGATTCTATTGCCAGACTTCTGAATGCGAAAGCTCAATCATCACTTTTGGATTTAGGAAGTGGTGCAGGTTATTACTCAATTTATTTTAAAGAGCACTATATGCTGGATGTTTTTGCAATAGATACTTCTGCTAAGATGGTCAATGAGCTCAAAAAGAGGGGAGTTCCCTGTCAGCAGGCATCAGTAGAGACAATGGATTTGTTTAAGGTATTCGATAATGCTCTTGCTGCCGGAGTTCTGGAATTTGTGGACAGGCCGGAAGTTTTTTTTAAACTTATAGGCCCTATGATCAGGCCAGGGGGAAGATTAGTGCTTTTGGTTCCAGCGGCTGGTCTTTTTGGCCTGGGTTATAAATTACTTCATGGAATTGGTGGATGTCCTGCAAATATTCGAAGTTCACATGAATATGAAAATCTGGCCGCAATGTTTGGTTTTAAAAAAATCGGGACTGAGAAACCTACATTGATCAGCCGAGCACTTTGTTTTGAAAAAATTATTGAAAATAGTGAAACATAATTTCCGCTGCTTTTTGTGCTCCGGTGCAGTCTACTGAATCTCTTCGGGCCTTATCTTTTTTCTGAAGAATAAATTTAAACAGATCATCAAAGTCATCAAGGTCCCGAAGCGACGATTTCATGCCAACGCCCAGGCGCTCAACTTCAAGAGCATTCACTATTTGTTCAGGATGATTGTGAATGGGAAAAACGACTAAAAATTTTTCTCTGGCAATGACTTCAGATATTGAGCTGAGACCACCTTGAGTAAAAATGATATCAAACTTGTCCAGTACTTCAGCATGTGAAAGCAAGCTTGTTTTATCCTGGCCTGGAGTGATTACCTGAATATTATGTTCTTTTTTCAATTTTAAAAAAGCATCTTTGTCTATTTCAGAGCCACTAAGCAATACGCCAATAGAATTTGGGACCGAATCATTTTTTGGTGCAAGAAATTCTTCTCTTACAATCAATGGAATTTTTATGCGCTTATCATTTTGATCACCTTTTGAATCAACAGAAAATGAGGGGACCAAAACTTTTGAGGAAATTATTTTTTGAAAAAATGAATCCAGTTCTTCTCTGCAAAAAAGCATAAGTTTTTCTGAGAGAGTTTGCGGCCTGTAGTTTGTTAGAGGAATTCGCTCCAGGACATCACTGGCCTGATTAATGCTGATTCGAGGAATATTTAACTGAAAATAGGCAAGGAAGTGGTAATCTGAATCCAGGATCAGGAGATCAGGATTAAACTCCTTGATTAACACTTTGATTGTTTGAGTATTTTTCAAATAGTTTCTGATGAACGCAGATAGTCCTTTATTATTTCCATAGCCTTGAATTTTTATTAGATTGAAATAAATATCACTGGTAAGCTTGTAGTCTTTTAAAAAAAGATGGCCTGCCCCCCAGCTTAATACATGAAATTCGATACTTTTGTTTTCTTTGATCGCCTTTTGATGAAGAGCCTCTATGATTGCACAGACGCGTGAAGCGTTTCCCATACCGAGTCCCGCGCAAGTAATCATGAATTTAAGGGGCCTTTTTTTTCTGGGTGATTCCATCTAGTTGTCTACTGACGCACTACCGATGATGGGTTTGAATAGCATTTTTTTAAAGTTATAATTCGAGACCGACTTTGACCGTCACGGCCCCAGCCATATCTGATAAGTTTATCTGTGCCAGAGCACTCCTTGGAATCTTGATCAACATAGGAGTAAACAAACAATTTTTGATTTTGAAATCTTCTCTCTGCCACAGAAGGCTTTCCATTACCGAGAGTCTTTTTGATGAGAAATGTGGAAATTTCTGACATAAATCCCGAAAAATCTAATTTTAAGATTTCACCGTCCATCAGGTTTATTTCAACGCTTTTATGATTAATCAGATTTTTTTGGTTGGAATCCAGTTCGGCAAATTTACCTGTTCTAAATTTAAACAATTTTTCAGAAAGGGCCTTGGATTTTTCCAGACCTTTTTTAGTATAATGATTCTTGGCTATCTTGTCGTTTGGAGTGATTGTTTCCATTGCATATGAAAAAACATTGTTTCGACTTTCAACCAATTGGTGACAGGCATAGCATGTGCTCAGAGTCGCATCCGGATCTCCTGCTGCTGTTGTGCCATCTTCAGCAAATACGGCGTACCCCCAGCCATTATACTTTTTAAATTTTTTATTATCGCGAAACATAATCTGGCGAACGAGCGGCTGGCCTTCTGGAACGAGCGATGCCTCAAAGTTGGGATCATTCTCAGTCTGATAAACAACTTTGTAAAAAATTGAACCATCTTTAAATTTTAAATCTTTTGTTTTGAGTCCTTCCATGCCGAGTTTATTCGCGTAGATTAACCGGATTTCAAATTTATCTTCTCTGTAATGAGCTGAAACAAAAGTGTAATTCTTGTCAAAATCCTTTAGAATTTCATTGAGGTTAATTCCATTTTTTCCCTCTTGGCCTGTGTGCTTATCCTTTACCAGAATGGCGCTTTTTCTATTTATACCGGATGCCGCTTGAATAGCCGCACTGGAAGAACAAAGGCAAAAAGCCAGTAAATATATTGTTATCTTATTAAAAATCATAAACAAACGTTAAATTAATTGGGGCTAAAGTTCAAGTACTTTCATTTTAACTTTGTGCAAGATAGCAATTATCTAATTATAAATAGCGAAATCATTTTTTTATTACTATTATTGGGATACATATTTAAGGGATTTACAATGCAAAACAACCCGAACATCAGCACTGCTGATAGATTGATGTTTCAGTCTTATTTGCTAGCTGAGCAAATCTTCGGCAGTTTTCTTTTTAATAAAATAAGCTTTCTAAAAAGATCTTTTTTAAAACGAATCACTTATAAACTCTCCTCTTCATCAATTCCAGAAAACGTTTTTGTCAACAGTATATCCAATCTTTCTGAAACTGAGTTCCAGAAAGAATATGTGGCAAAATCCCGTCCCGTTATTTTTAAAGCGGCTGCAAGAGACTGGGTGTGTTGCCAGAAATGGGATCTGGATTATTTCAAGTTAGGTTACGGAGAAGAGGATTTGCTCCTGGTGAATGCCAATGGATTGACCGGAAGAGAAAATCATTCTCATTATGAAATTTTAACTCTGCGGGAGTTGGTTGAAAATATCAAGGCAGGCGGAGACAAATATCTGCGTTTTAGTCCTTTGCTGGAAAATAACCCGGCACTTGTTTCAGATTTAAATATGAATTGGCTGCAGGGGATGAAAGGGAAAAAAACTTTTGCCAACACTTACTATATGTTCATGGGCGGTGCCGGTCAAAAGACACTTTTACATACTGATCAGCCTTGCAATTTATCTGTGCAGGCATATGGCGAAAAGAAGTGGACGCTTTATTCGCCTAAAGATTCACTGCTGATGTATCCGGAAATTTCAAATACTGCTTATATAAAAAGCCCTGTAGATGTTGATGCCCCAGATTTTGATAATTATCCGCTTTTTAAGTATGCGACTGCGCATATTGCGCACTTAGAACCTGGTGATGTTATGTACATACCTCCACATACCTGGCATTTTGTTGAGAACCTCACTGACACAATAGCTATTGGGTTCAGATATTCCTCGCTTCAATCTTCATTAAAATCTTCTATAACTTTAACTCTGCTACGAGTTCTTTCTACCAATCCACCAATATGGAAAACCATGAAGTATGGCAAAATCGACACCAACTTAATCTGGGCACATGCGGGAGGAAAAATTAAAGAATTAATCAGTGAACTAGAGTTGAGGACCAAGAGGAAGAATCATTAAAGCTAAAACAAGAAATATATTAAATGCTTTTTCTCTTTTGATCGTTATTCTTCTGGTTTATTGGATTCTCAATACCAAAAACGAAACACCTGGATCGTCATGGTTCATCCCTCATATTGTGTCTCTCAGAATGTATGGTGATCATTTTCCTGTTTTAAGCATCGTGCTTTTTTGTTTTGCTCATTTTATTTCAGCCACCCTCAGCTTTCCGGGAAGCTGCTCCTTTTTAAATATTCTCTCCGGTACTGTTTTTGGATTCTGGAAGGGGGTAGCTATCGTCTACCCGATTACTCTGCTTAGCGGAGCTTTCGGATATTTTCTGGGAACAAAACTTCCACTTACATTTCTTAAGAAAAAATACAACAGGCAGATCGAAGTACTTCGTAACAACGTATTGGACAATGGTTATTCTTATTTGATTCTGGCCAGACTCAGTCCTTTGTTACCCTATGGAGTTATTAATATTTTATTGGGTTTTTTAAAGATTCCGTTTAGGCTTTATATGCTGACGATGTTCGTTGGAATTTTTTTTGACGTTGTTTTGCTCAATAGTGTCGGGGCGTTGTTTTCATCTAATCTGGCAGCTACTAGTCAGGATAAAGTAACGATGGCAATCGTCTTTTTTGTCCTATTTATTGCCTCTATTGCCGTTAACATGGTAATGGCAAAGCGTGAGAGAATGAGCGAATGAAAGTTTTATTTTTAAATCCGCAACAGGAAATGGGCGGTATTCAGTGCCTGTCGGCCTTTCTTAAAAAAGAAGGGCATGAAACCGCACTTGTCAATGATCCTAATCTTTTTGATAATCCCTGGGTTCAACACCCGAGTCTTGCCAGAATTTTTGATAACTACGAAGAAGTTATTAGAAAAATCGATGAACATAATCCTGATCTCATCGGGCTCTCCGTTGTCACTGATGATTTAACCTGGGCCTTGAAGTGGGCGACACGGATTAAAAAACATCTTAATATCCCTATAGTATTTGGCAACACACATGCGACTTTTCATTCTGATGAATGTTTAAAACACGACTGTGTTGACTACGTTATCCGAGGTGAAGGCGAAATCACTCTGCTGGAATTAGTACAGGCCTTAGAGGGCAAGAAATATTTCAGTGAAGTATTAGGACTTGGATTTAAAGAACAAGGGCAAATTAAAATAAATGCCATGCGACCTCTTATTGAAGATTTGGATACCCTTCCTTTTCCAGACAAAGATCTTTACTACGATGTTATGCCCTATCTGAATCATGGATATACAACAATGAGCGGTAGGGGATGCCCGTATCGTTGCACCTTTTGTGACAATAATACGTCGATGAAACTTTATAAAAATGAAGTTTTAAAAACTCAAAAATGGGCAAGACGCCACAGCCCTGAGTACGTAGTTAATGAAATACTTTGGGCCCGCGAAAAATATAATATAAAACATGTTCGTTTTAACGACGAAGATTTTAGTTTCGACAAAAACTGGCTCAGAGAATTTTGTCCGTTATACAAAGAAAAAGTCGGCATTCCTTATTTTGCCTGGGTGTATCCCAATACTATTGATGATGAAATGGCAAAACTCCTGGCCGACAGCGGCTGTGATGCCGTTGAAATGGGAATTCAATCCGGCGCTCAGCATTTGCGAAAAGAACTTCTTCATAGAAATACCAAAGACGACCAGATTCATTTGTCATTAAAGGCACTTCAAAACGCTAAAATAAGGGCCACTGTCGATATCATTATCGGCCTGCCGACCGAAACAAAGGCGGATCTGGATGCGACAGTCAAACTTCTTGCAGAGACAAACCCTTGGCATATTTATGCTTTCTGGCTTCGCTATTACCCATCTACTGAAATCCTGTCCATTGTTAAAGAAAGAAAACTTTTAAGTCCCGCTGAATTAATGAAACTGGAAAATTCACAGCATACTCGAGGGCATATTGCCGGCGGAACCCAGCTTGAACAGGATAAACTCTCAAGAAAATATCACGCATTTATTGTCCTTTTACCATTGATGCCGAAAGCTTTTATTCTATTTTGCCTGAAATATGATCTGATTAAATTTTTCCCGAGTTTTCTGAATCCATTTGTTCTGGTTAATATTACCAAAATGATTAAGCGGGATTCTTATAATGAATTCAGGGTTCGTGGATGGTGGATGATTGTCATTGAAAGTAAAAATTTAATCGTCACACTGATGAAAAAGGGCCTCAGAACTAAGAAATATTCCTGCAAAAGCGCGCGCAAACCCAGCGCCTATGACGTATCGGAGAGTGTTTCAAACCTCGGCTAACCCTGGAATTTCCCTAAAACTGTCTACCCTATAATGTTAGTTATCGGGTAGAGCATGCACTACGCCGATTCACTATAACCAATTAGGAGAATTACAATGAAAAGCAAATTTTTTGGAATAATGCTTTGTTCTTTCAACTTTGATCTTTATGCACAGACCACCACCTTAATCGATACTCGTCTTGAAAAAGAAGCTCGTGAAATTATCACCTATCATTGTGGAGACTGCCACATCTCAGGAAGTTCTAGGCAAAATCCCAGGGCCTTAAAAGTGTATGACTTAAATAATGTTGTTTGGTACAAAACAATGAGTGCTTCTCAAATTACAAAGTCATCAGAGATGCTTAAAAATCGTCTTAAAAATACAGATGCTGAACTTAATGAATTCTTCCTAAGTAAACGAGTAAAAGTTCGAGCTCCCACTTCCTCAGAAATTAAGATATATGAAAAATTTGTCAGACAGGTCATTTTACAACAAGGAATTTTGTTCAATTAGTTTTGCTTGAGATCATCGTGCATCCGTGGGCAAAGTCACAATGAAAGTAGTACCCTTTTCAGAAGTGCTTCGAATGTCTACAGTTCCTCCATGCGCTTCGGCCATCCCCTTGACCAGGGTGAGACCAATCCCCCACCCCTTCTCACCCATTCCCTGGGCCGACGAGGATCTATGTAAATAATCAAAAAGTCTTTTTTTCTCTTCATCAGAAATGCCATTTCCGAAATTATGCACAGATAGTTCCACCTGATTTTCCATTCCTATTAATGTAATGGTTACGGGATAAAGAGGACGGCCGTATTTAATCGCGTTGATACAAAGGTTTTCTGCAATTCGCTTAAGTCCAGAAGGAGACCAATAACCCTTAAGACTTCCATTGGATTTTAAAATAAACCGATTCCCATAGATTGCTGTTAAGTCTAGAAGAGTTTTGCTAATAACTTTTTCCATGTCGCACTCTTTGATATCGATGTGAGGCTTTTGACCAGCTCTAATTTTGTTAGCATCAAGAAGGTCTGTAATCATCCCATCTACCCGATTAATACTATTGGCCACACTGGCAGTTAAACTTTTTATTTTTTCCGGGTCTTTAAGATTTCTTTCGATGAGTTGAACTGACAACAGGGCAACAGTTAGCGGCGTTCTCAAGTCATGTGAAAGAGTGGCTACAAATTCTTCTCTAAGTTCCTCTTCTCTTTTTACTCTAGCAGTTTCCAGTTGTGCCCTGTCTCGCTCTTCTTCAATTCTCTTCAATTCGGTTATCTCAGTTCTGATAGATACAAATTGGTAAGGTTTTCCATGCTCATTTAAAAAAGGAACAATGGTTGTGAAGACCCAATAATGGGTCCCGTCCTTAGCATGATTTTTAATCTCTCCTTTCCAAACCTTACCTGATAAAATGGTTTTCCATAGGTCTGCGAAAAATTCACGGGAATGATGACCAGACTTAATAATACGGTGATTTTGTCCAATGAGTTCTGCTCTTGAGTATTTACAAACTTCGCAAAACTTGTCGTTAACGTAGGTGATGTCGCCCTTCACATCCGTAAAGGCAACGATCGAAGATTCATCGAGGGCCCGAAGTATATCTCGAAATTTTCCATCAGGAGCTACACTTCTAGTATTAAAAGAATTAATAATTCGGGTCTCCCTCCAATGCACTAGTTAAAAACTTGTGCATGGTAATGTTGGAATGATGATATCAAAGAAAACATCAAGAACAACGAATGAAATACCTGACATATATCACCAGATTTTATGTTTTGACGTGGCAATCATAGCAAAGTCCTCTTGATAATATTGATAAACACATGGCCCTTAGATTGCATTTAGGAATAAGACTAAGCCAATTATACGGAGGTAAATCTATGGCAAAAATTATTTGTGTTCTTTATGATGATCCAATCTCTGGTCATCCTAAATCTTATCCTAGCGATGAAATTCCGAAGCTAGAACGTTATCCCGATGGTCAGTCTCTTCCAAATCCAGAGAGGATTGATTTCAGGCCTGGAGATCTTTTGGGCAGCGTTTCGGGATCACTTGGTCTGCGCAAGTTTCTGGAAGAAAATGGACATACCTTAATCGTGACATCTGACAAAGATGGCCCCAATAGCGTTTTTGAAAGAGAACTTGTTGATGCCGATGTTGTTATTTCACAACCATTCTGGCCCGCCTATTTAACCGAAGATCGTATCGCCAAGGCACGTAAACTCAAGCTTGCCATCACTGCAGGTATTGGATCTGATCATGTTGACTTACAAGCGGCAATTGAGCGTGGAATAACTGTGACTGAAGTGACTTACTGTAACAGTATTAGCACTGCTGAGCACGCGATAATGATGATTCTGTCTTTGGTTCGTAATTACATGACATCGCACGAATGGGTTACTAAGGGTGGCTGGAATATTGCGGATTGCGTACAGCGATCTTACGATCTCGAAGGTATGAATGTGGGAATCGTTGGCGCTGGCCGAATTGGTACAGCAGTTCTAAGACGACTCAAACCTTTTGAGGTAAAGCTTCATTATACAGATAAGCACCGTCTTCCTAAAAGTATTGAAAAAGAGTTGAACCTAACTTTCTATCCTAACGTCGAAGCAATGGTTGGCGCTTGCAATGTTGTGTCCATTCACTGCCCACTGCATAGCGAGACGGAGCATCTTTTTAATGATGTTTTATTAAACAAGATGAAGCGCGGTTCATATATAGTGAACACGGCACGAGGAAAAATCTGTGACAGAGATGCAATTGTTCGGGCGTTGCAAAGTGGACGGCTTGCTGGATACGCTGGAGACGTATGGTTTCCACAGCCTGCGCCTAAGGACCATCCTTGGCGGACTATGCCCAATCAAGGCATGACTCCGCACGTGGCAGGAACTACATTAAATGCGCAGGCACGATACGCCGCCGGCGTCCGGGAAATTCTGGAATGTTGGTTCGCGGGGCGAGCTATCCGCAATGAGTATTTGATTGTCGACAAAGGAAGGCTTGCGGGAACCGGTGCTCACTCATACACCGTGGGCGATGCTACGAAAGGTTCTGAGGAGGCGCAAAGATATTGGGCGCCAGATCCAGGATCAGTAGACACAGACCACCCCAGTATTTGAAAACTTGTCATTAATAAAGATTAAAGGTCTCTGGTTTCCTTTTATTCTGAGTCAATACGTTTGCGTTTGGAGAGTTTTTGAAAAAACTACAGATCTTACCTTTTCTATAGGTTCTGGTGCTACAATCTTCGATATAGCCTTAACCGCAATGTTCATCATTTGGATTAGAAATGAATTTAAAGATGTTGTTTCTTACTATGACATTAGCAATTAGCTGTGCTGGAAAATCCTGGGCCCAATCATTGGAAATGGGCGGATATTCAGTTCTTTGTAAAACTTATCGCGATACTGAAAAACCAATTTTAGGCTACGGACTATTCGCCCCACGAATAAAATTGATCAATGATGCTTTGAAAATCCGCCTCATCTATAAGATTGCAAAATGCCAGGAAATTAACGGTAAAATTGATTTTTACCCGATTGAAGAAACCAATAAGGACGACCATATCTTGCTTGAAAATCCGCATTTATTTGATGTGGAAGTAATATTTGGAAATCTTGATAAAAATGGCCTTGCATGGACAGAATTCGAAGTAGCGCTGGATAAAATTCTTAGCAAAAAAGCACTAAGAGATCTAAGAAATGGCAGCACAGTTCAGAAAAAAGTTTATTTTTATTACGGCAATTTTAAGGGTGGCAATGCCAACCCATATGAAGCTTCCAGCTATAATTTATCCGGCGGATATTATACGCTTACAATGGAGCTAAAAAGCGGATCTGCCAGCATTTTAAAATTCATTCAGGGTCGAGAATAATCAAATCCCCACCGGCGCAATGGCCACTACACTTAAACCGATAGCTTTTCCTTTACCGATGTTTTCATATGAATGATGGATCTCTCCAGGAAATGCTAATACGTCGCCTTTACTAATGGTATAAATTTCTCCCGCAACAACGATCGCTATTTCACCCTGTATGCAATGAAGATATTCTTTGGTGCCTGCTGCATGCGGTATACCGCGCATTTTTGCGCCTGGATTGAGCTCAATTTTATCGATTTCCATGCCTGGTATCGGGTCAGGCAGTAATTTAACAATAGTCACATCACCGCCGGATCTGTTTATGGATTTTATCTGGTCGGCCGGAATTTTTCTACACAGAGCAACCGGCGAAGTTAAAAGCATTTCAATCGAGGTGCCCAGTGCGCTGGAAATTTTCGCCAGATTTATCAGCGAAGGGTTTCCTGTCCCCGATTCTAAATTGGCTATTGTTGAACGCGGGACATCGGCGAGCCTGGCAACATCAGCTTGTGTAAGACCACGACGCGTTCTAAGATCAATCAGGCAACTGGCCAGGTTTTTAGAAAGTATTTCGAATTCTGAAGACATCTTTAACTCCAAAATATTGTCATTATGTTAATTAAATAACAAAATGATAAGAAATTAGATACATTTAAAGTTAATTTGCTACCATAATTATTAAGTTCTTTTTTTTATAAACGTTACTCATGGGGGTTCAGATGAATTTCGCTTTATTTTCAATGCAAGGCTCAGAAATGCTTTTGCGTTTTATTCATTATTTTGCCGGTGTTGTATGGATCGGCATGCTTTATTATTTCAATTTTGTTCAAGGTGAATGGTTTAAAGAACTGGATGCTGATGAAAAAATTAAATCGTCTCGCGGTGTTGCTGTAAGAACGCTTGTTCCCAGGGCCCTTGCCTGGTTCCGTTACGGAGCATTGGGAACTTTTCTTTCAGGTGTATTTCTTATCGGTTTAAAAGGCCATATGGCCGGCGGGATGGGCGAATTAATGCGCACTTCTTGGTGGGCCTATATTGGAACTGGTGCTCTTTTTGGAACAATAATGTTCTTAAACGTATGGCTGATCATCTGGCCAAAGCAAAAAATCGTCATTGCTTCAGCAAAACAAATCGCTGCTGGCGGAGCTGCCCTTCCGGAAGCTGCTGCAGCTGGTGCAAAGGCCGGTCTTGCTTCAAGACACAACACATTCTTCTCAATTCCATTATTATTTTTCATGGGAGCTGCTTCTCATCTTCCTTCTCAGTTCGGTGAAGATTACAACGGAATGAAAGTATTTATCTTCGTAGCCGTTATTGCGGGACTTCTAGAATTAAATGCCATTAAAGGAAAAACTGATAATGTGAAAATCACCTCAATTATGGGTGTAACTCACATGGGACTGTTACTCTGTGCAATTCTTTATTTTGGAATTGAATTACTCGCCAGATAATGATTATGAAACAAAAAAATATTTATAAGAATGTTTATCTGAGAGCACTTTTAGTGCTCTCAGTTTCTTTTATTTCCAGTTGCTCAAAAAAAGACGATAAACCAGTTGATCCACTGGTCTCCCGTGGCAAATCGGTTTATATGGCGAACTGTACTGCCTGCCACAACTCAGACCCACAATTGGTTGGAAGTATCGGACCTGATATTGCCGGATCTTCTCTTGAACTTGTTATGTCGCGAGTTGTGCATCAGTCTTATCCGCCAGGATATGCTCCCAAGCGAAAGACTGCGTTAATGCCTCCCCTGCCTTTTTTGGAAAAAGATGTGCCGGCGATTCATGCTTATTTAAACAGTTTTAAGTAGTCTTTGATCTCGTCTATTGAAATAATTTTAATTTTAAACAGATCGGCAAACGCCTGGAGTTCCTCCCCTTTTAAAGCATTTCCTTCACTGTTCAGTGTTTCGCAAAGGACTGCAACTTCCTTAAGGCAGGCAAGTTTTAAAAGCTCTATGGCAGCTTCTGTGTGACCTGCCCGCTTATGAACTCCCCCAGCGTGGGCAATCAGCGGAAAAACATGTCCCGGTCTTTCAAAGTCTGAGGCCACGGTTTTCGAGTCGCTTAATTTTTTTATTGTAAGACATCTATCCTTTGAAGAAATTCCTGTGTGCGTCCCTTCGAGAGCATCTATACTCACTGTAAAGGCCGTCATTAGAGTCCCGGCATTTTCAGGAACCATAAGCGGAAGATCCAGTTTTTTGGCAATGCCAGGACTAACAGGATTGGTGATCAATCCTCGGGCATGATTCAGAAAAAAATTGATTTTTTCAACTGTAACAAACTCAGCTGCCATCAAAAGATCGGCTTCATCCTCCCGATCGCAATGATCAGTCACCAATACCAGGTGACCTGCCTTTAAATCAGCTAAAACGGCCTCAATCTTCGCTGGAATGTTCATGCGAGGATATTACTAGGGATGAAACAATATGTGAAATAAAGGTTTCTCAGAATTTTGCGTTTTCTTATACTTTTTATATTTTTCAAAATCTTTTTTCACAAATTCGTCTATGGCGGCATAAATCTCTTTAGGAGTCATCTGGTGATCAAATTCTATTGAGCGCATTTCAATATTCTTATAAAACGCCTCACCTATTTTATCCAGTGCCATAAACAATTCCATTTGGGCCGGATTCATATTGAGCGAAAACTTCTTTTCAAGAAATTTTTTAACTATCGGCGCTCTCCGGAGCATCCAGAATGTTCTGCTCATAGCATCCATTTTAATGGTTGGATCTATCTTGTAGCCATCCTTATCCATCATTTCAAACATCTTAGTAAGGATAAAATCTTTATAGCGCTGTTCTTCCAGTTTTTTTGGATTTCGCCATTCTGCAACCATTTCAAAATTAGGGTCAAATTGAACATCTCCTGGAGCGAAAACATCTACCGATGCCACGTTTTCCGAATTAACCTGGACCCCGATAGTATTTAAGAACGGGATAATACCTTTGGTGAATTTTGACTTAAACTTTGGAACAAAATCACTCTCAGGCTCAGCAAGTTTAAATCCATTGGAAATAATTTCAGAACAGAACAATTTTGAATCGTCTTTGTAGTTCATGCTGAAGTCGTATTCAATATTTTTTCCGCTCTCCTGGTGCTTCTTGACCCTTTCATACATGGCCTTGGATGCCCGATGAGCGATGTCTGAATTGTTATATCTGAAAATAACCGAGCGGGCGTTCTTTTCGTTAACATGGTCTTCAAAAGGTGCCGTGACACTTCCGATTTCTATATGGGCCTCACTTGTATAGAGCTCTTTTGAGTCAGCGTCGCGATAAACAAAACTCAGGTGTGAAAATTGATAATCACTTTGGGCAATCCTGGCTATCGCCGCTGAGGAATAGGCATTTCCTCTGGATAAAATAACGTCACCTGACTTCAAATCTTCGTATGACTTAAAATCATCAGCAAACTTTGGGTTAATAAGGAAATAGGGAAAGTCACCTTTCATGCTTACATATTCTGTCGGCCCCGCGGCCGATGCTTTTTCCATCCGCGCCTCGACTAAATAATCCTCTACGTACCTAAGAGCTTTGAAGACATCCTGAGCGCTGGAAAGACAAGCAGCATCTTCAGCATTATTGTTGGTAAATGCCTTAAAAGCATCCTTTACTGAAATCCTGGCAAGAAATGAAGCATGGATATCTTCATCGATAACTGAAAGATTGGCATTGTCAAAATAGGAATCGACGCCCGCTATATTAAAAAGCTTCTTGTATAAAACATCATATGAGTTTTTACAGCTCTGCGAATCGGTACTCACCAGTTTATTTGCATCATAAACTTCATTATAAATTTGAGAAAGAATTGTATCCTGATCAGATGCAGGTCTTCGGTCTTTAAAAACTGAGCAGCCGGAACCAAACGAAGAAAGGCCTATTAATGAACATGTAATCCAGAGCTTTTTTTGCATAATAAATCCTTTAATATCACCGTGCAGATTTGGTTGGTGATATCTAGATTCTAGCAAATTCTGAATTTGACTCCAGAGGGGAAATAAAATTCTTTAGTCGGGTAACTGGTTTTATTTTTCCAGTAGAATTCGCAACATACGCCGAAGCGGTTCAGCCGCCCCCCAGAGAAGCTGGTCCCCTACTGTAAAGGCATTCAGATACATTGGCCCCAGATTCATTTTCCTTACTCGCCCAATGGGGATCTCAAGATTGCCGCTGGCATATTCCGGCGTTAAAAATTTAAGGGTCTCAGCTTTATTGTTAGGCACAAATTTAACCCAGTCGTTATGACTTTTAATCATGGATTCAATTTCATCAATGGGAATGTCTGATTTTAGTTTTATAGTCAAGGCCTGTGAATGACATCTCATGGCCCCTACGCGAACGCATGTTCCATCGATGGGAATAAACTTTTTGGTCTGTAAAATTTTGTTGGCCTCGGCGCTCCCCTTCCACTCTTCCCGGCTCTGACCATTCTCCAGTTCGCTGTCTATCCAGGGAAGCAGATTGAATGCCAAAGGATGACCGAAATTTTCTTTTGGAAATTTGGGGTCAGAGAGAAGCTTTTTTACATTTTTTTCAACATGCAGAATCTGGTCAGAAAGATTTTCACCATTACTTAAGACTTTGTCAGTGATGAATTTATTCTGACATAGAAGTTCATTCATATGTCGTGCCCCTGCTCCCGAGGCAGCCTGATAAGTCATGGATGTAATCCATTCAATATGATCTTTTTTAAACAAACCCCCAAGGGCAAGCATCATAAGCGAGACTGTGCAATTTCCGCCGACAAAATCTTTTTGATTATTTTTAAGCGCCGATTCAATGACATTCCTGTTTATTGGATCAAGAATGATAACGGCGTTGTCCTCCATCCGGAGAGTAGAAGCAGCGTCTACCCAATACCCCTTAAATCCAGAGGCCCTAAGCTCGGAATGCATTTTCTTAGTATAGTCGCCGCCCTGACAAGTCAGGATGATATCCATTTTCTTCAGTTCTGAAATCGCGTAAGCGTCCAGCAATTCTGGATTCGAGTTGAGAACTTTGAGCGGGTTATTCTGCCCTTTTTGAGAGGTGGAAAAAAAAGTTGTTTCAAAGTGCGAAAAATCGGATTCGGCGATCATTCGCTCCAACAAAACCTGCCCGACCATTCCTCGCCATCCAACAATTCCTAACTTCATCATAGTATTTTACCCAATTTATTTTTTAATCTTCCCACGCACTTTTTTATCTTCTAAAATGCATTCTAAATCAGATTGTTTTAATCGACTAATGGAAAGGTGATCATAATGCAGGAAAAATTAATAGTTTCAAAATTTGGCGGAACTTCAATGGGCGATGCAGATTGCATGAAGAGATCTGCTGAAGTCGCCTATAAACAAAATGCCAAGCTAGTAGTGGTGTCGGCAACTTCGGGGACGACTAATGACTTGATTGAATTGGCGCATACCTCAGAAAGAAACTCATGGGAAAATGCCCAGATCATCCTTACAAAAATTAAAATAAGACATCTGAAAATCGCTCGCGACCTGGAAATGAATCCGGAGAAAATCGATAGCTTAAATCAATTGTTTGAAGAATTAGAGTCTATGTCCAGAGGGGTTCATCTTTTGAAAGACTGCTCTCTCAAGGCGCTTGATTCTATTCAAAGCGTTGGCGAGCGACTTTCCTCTCACCTTTTTTGTGAAGCAGTGAATTTAGTTTTGCGAAAAGAAAAATCATCTTGCTCTGCCCGATGGCTAGATGCCAGAGATGTTTTGAAAACTGATAATCAGTTTGGAAAAGCACGCCCGCTTCCGGAAGAAATAAAGCTATTATGCGATAAGCATTTATCTGCACTGAAGCACAGTGATTTAATGTTCGTCACTCAAGGTTTTATCGGCAGTACAAGAGAAGGAATGACCACTACTCTCGGTCGTGGAGGAAGTGATTATTCCGCGGCCCTTTTTGCGGAAGGACTTGGCGCAGATGTTCTGGAAATCTGGACTGATGTTGCCGGCATTGCTACTACTGATCCAAGAACTTGCAAAGATGCCCGATCAATACCGGAAATTTCTTTTAAAGAAGCGTCGGAACTTGCAACTTTTGGGGCAAAAATACTTCACCCCGCCACTCTTCTTCCCGCCATACGCTCAGATATCCCGGTCTTTGTGGGCTCTAGTTTTAATCCGGAACAGGGTGGAACATGGGTCAAAAAAGATGTGGATGAAGCACCTCTGGTGCGTGCAATGGCGCTTCGGAAAAAACAAATTCTCGTGACCCTGTCTACACCCGAGATGCTTTATACCCACGGATTTTTGTACCAGATTTTTAAAGTTTTCAATGATCATAAAGTCAGCGTTGACGCCATAACTACCAGTGAAATCAGTGTTTCATTGACTCTTGACGACTCGACATTATTAAACCGGGATCTCATTATCGACCTGGAAAAATTTGCGGCAGTTCAGGTTGAAGAAAATCTTGCGCTGGTCTCATTAATAGGAAATAACATTAACCACACTGCCGGATTGGCAAAAAAGATTTTTGAAACAATTCCGGATGTAAATGTTCGAATGATTTGCCTGGGCGCCAGCAAACACAATTTCTGTTTTATGATCGAAGAAACAAAAGGTGCGGAAGTGATCAACCGTCTTCACCAGACATTTATTGGTAAATCTCTATGAAAATAGCTCTGCTAGGCAAAGGAAAGACAGGCGGAAAAGTTCTGGAACTTTTGAAAGAAAAAAATATTCCACACACCGTATTTGATACTTCTAATAATCCGAGCATGGAAACAATGCGCGGCCACGATGTCGTTATTTCTTTTTTGCCCGGCGATGCTTTCAAATCATATATCCCTCTCTTGCTGGATACAAAAATTCCTGTTATCTGCGGCAGCACTGGCATGAGCTGGCCTCTTAATTTTGACCAGTCCTTAAAGAATCTGGGATTAAAATGGATTTATGCTACTAATTTTAGTCTTGGGATGAACCTCGTCCATCAGATGATTCTGGTTATGAAGCAAGCTTCAAAACTTTTTGATGACTATAAATTCAATTTGCATGAGGTCCACCACATCAAGAAACTTGACTCACCATCTGGGACTGCTCTTTCTTGGGAAAAATGGTTGGGGCATAAAATAGATATTACCTCTGAGAGAATTGGAGATGTGACAGGAATCCACGAACTAGTATTGTCTACTCCTGATGAATCTATTAGTTTAAAGCACGTTGCACTTGATAGAAAGATCTTTGCAAGCGGCGCACTCTTTGCTGCCGACAAAATAGTAAAAAACAATCTTGCCCCTGGCCTGCATCTGTTTCAAGATATCGTTCAGAATGAACTGACTACAAAACAAGGAAACAATATATGAAAAAAATTAACGAATTTCCGCTCTGGACTGCCATTGTAACTCCGATGAATGAAGACTCGACAGTCGATTATGAGTCCTTTGAGAAAATTCTGCGAGAGCAAGAGGCTGCTCAGGTTGCCGTTGTGATTCTGGGTTCTACCGGTGAAGCACTTAACCTCAACAAAGATGAATGTAAAAAAATTCTGGAGTTCGGACTTGCTCTGAATTTATCTGTGCCTGTTATGACAGGAATTGGCGGCTTCAATCAGAAAGATATTCTGGAGTACGTCGGCTATTTAAATACGCTTCCCCTTGACGCTTATCTGGTTGTTACTCCCCTCTACGCAAAACCCGGGGAGCACGGGCAGACACAATGGTTTAAGGCCATTTTAGATAAAGCAGAAAAGCCTTGCATGCTCTACAATGTTCCGGGAAGAACCGGTGTAAAAATGAATTTCCATGCCGTTAAAAATTTATCGGGTCATAAAAATTTCTGGGCCATCAAGGAAGCTTCCGGATCAGTTGAAGATTTTATAAAATACGCGGAAGCAGCTCCAAAAGTACGCATGTACAGCGGGGATGATGGGATGGTGCCAGACTTCGCACCTCACGGATGCGTCGGGTTGGTTTCGGTTGCCTCCAACGCCTGGCCGGTTGAAACCAGAGCTTATGTTGTTAAGGCGCTTGAGAAAAAGCTGACAACTGCTGAAAGTGAATTGTGGAAAAAGGCATGTGACACACTTTTTATTGCCGCTAACCCTGTACCTGTTAAAAATTTAATGCACGCACAGGGCAAAATTAAAACCAATGTTTTAAGGGCCCCCCTTCATCACTTGGATCTTTCAGACAACACTCCTGTACTGGCTGCAAATAAGAAAATACACACTTGGTATAAGGAGAATGTATGAGTACCTGGGAGCAAACTCTTAATGATCTGGAAGCCGGGCGCGTTCGTTCCGCCAATTTTATCAATGGTGCCTGGGTCGCCAATACAGATGTGAAAGCTCAAATCCTGGAAGCCTTTAAGGCAGGTGTATTAAAAGAAGAAAATGGTTTCGTTGATAAGCATAATTTAATGCCTCAAAAATTTAATGTGGATCGAGGCATTCGCATTGTGCCCGGAGGCACCAGCGTACGTCGTGGATCTTATATCGCAAAAGGCGTGATCATTATGCCGCCTAGTTATGTCAATGTAGGAGCATTCGTTGATGAAGGAACTATGATTGATTCACATGTTTTAATTGGTTCATGCGCGCAGATTGGAAAAAGAGTACACCTTTCAACGGCGGTGCAGATTGGTGGAGTTCTAGAGCCTATAGGGGCTGCCCCCGTCATTATTGAAGATGAAGCTTTCATCGGAGCAGGCGCAATTATCGTAGAGGGCATTCAGATAAAACGCCGGGCCGTCATAGCTCCCGGAGTGATTCTCTCTAAGGGAATTCCGATTTATGATCTAGTTAATAAAAGAATCCTGAACAAAGGCGAGCCAATACCCGAGAACGCCATAGTTGTACCAGGAAACCGACCCGTTAAGTCGGATAATCCATGGGCCAATGACCTGGGACTCACTTTACAGTGTGCAGTTATCGTAAAGTACAGAGATGAAAAAAGTGAAGTATCTCTGGTACTTGAAGATTTCCTCAGATAATTAACGCTTTCTTATGACACTTGTTTTACAGAGGCCATGTGTTCTCCCGGTTATCCTAGTAACAGGAGAACACACCAATGAAACCATCTATTTTTGAGACCCATCAGAATCTTGATCTTGCCGAAGTTGAAATAGACTCAATTCCCGCACCAAAAAAAAGCGATAAACTTGAAATCGACTGGGTTAACTCTTTATTTCTCACCTTAACACCTGTCGCGGCCGTCGCTTTAAGCTGGATCTATTTTAAAGGGCACGGATTTGAACTTTCCCAGATTATACTTGGGATTATTTTTTATTTCGCGACTGGAATTGCCATCACGGCCGGATACCACCGGTTACTTTCTCACAAAGCTTATAAATCCGGAAATATTGTTAAATTTTTCTACCTCATTTTTGGAGCTGCAGCTTTTCAAAACTCAGCGCTAAAGTGGGCCACTGATCACCGTATTCACCACCGTCACGTGGATCATGAGAAAGACCCCTACAATATCAACAAAGGGTTTTTCTATGCTCATATGGGATGGATTTTTTATAAAGAGCAGACGACAGAAACAGCTCATTATCCGAAAGATTTATTAAATGACAGACTGGTTATGTGGCAGCATAGAAACTACATGACGATCGCTGTTGTCATGGGATTTGTTCTTCCGACAGTCATTGGTTATTTTTTAGGCTCAGCTTTAGGCGGTCTGGCGCTTTCCGGATTTTTAAGAATTGTCTTCGTTCACCATTGCACCTTTTTTATTAATTCTCTTTGCCATGTTGTTGGAACTCGTCCCTATACTGAAACAAATACGGCAAGAGATAGTTACATCATGGCACTCTTTAGCTACGGCGAGGGTTATCATAATTACCACCATTATTTTCCAAGCGACTATAGAAATGGAATTCGTTGGTACCATTTCGATCCAACTAAATGGTTGATTAAATTTTTATCTTTTGTAGGATTGGTCAGAGACCTGAAAAAAGTTCCTGAAAAACTCATTACTCAGGCTAAAGTGGAAATGCGCAGTAAAAAATTTCAAACTGTTTAAAGAAAGATTACAAGTGGTAGCGAATGGACGTTACCACTTTCCCTGCTCTTAAGCGCAACGCTGTTCTGAGCACTAAAGTCATCTGGTTATGAAGAAACTGGTGATACCAATGTCTGGTGATGAATTCCGGCACAACCACTGAAACCATTTCTTTACCTGATTCCATATGCACCTGATCAATATAAGCGATGAGTGGCGCAAGGA
The DNA here is from genome assembly GCA_041662705.1 of Bacteriovorax sp. Classification (GTDB taxonomy): domain Bacteria; phylum Bdellovibrionota; class Bacteriovoracia; order Bacteriovoracales; family Bacteriovoracaceae; genus Bacteriovorax. The sequence goes on along the minus strand of JBAZRY010000003.1, from coordinate 88,489 downwards.
CAGAACGATAAGGCGATTTCAAAACCTGCAATGGAAGACCTTGCGACCATTTATCCCACACTTTCAGCATTTTTGCCGTTGCCTCCGAATCAACATCGACGTAACAAATCCGCACATCGTTTGAAATGGACAGTGCATATTGAACTGCCATGACCACTCCCGGATGTATTCCTGAAATGGGAACAATAGCGGTATATTTTCGATGATCAGAAATATTGAGATCCTGGTGATAAGTGTCCCGCGCTAACTGATGCCCGACCCCCAGATAATGGCGCTTGATCTGCTTAAAAAAGAAAACCAATGCCGGAATAAGAAAAACTATAATCCATGCCCCATGACTGAATTTTGTCACAGTTATGACTATCAATACGATAAATGTTGTTATTGCGCCCATGGCATTGATGATCAGCCCTTTTTTCCATTGACCGATCTTTACTTTTTTATGATGAACAATCATACCCAACTGAGACAACGTGAAAGAAAGAAAAACGCCTACTGCATAAAGCGGGATCAGTGAATGGGTCGAACCTTTAAAAATAATTATTAATAGTGCTGCGGAAATTGTCAGCCCCATGATGCCATTTGAAAACACCAGTCTGTCGCCGATACTTGATAGTTGTCTTGGCAAAAACCGGTCCTTTGCCAAAAGTGAAGACAGACGCGGGAAATCCGCATAGCTGGTATTGGCCGCGAGTAATAAAATAAGCGCCACTGCAACTTGAGTCGTATAATACATGAATCCTGAACCAAAAACAGACCGCGAAAGCTGCGACATTACAGTTTCTCCATGAACAGGAGTTATGCCGTAAATATGGGCCAGAAGAGTAATTCCTAAAAAGAATGAACCCAGAATTGCTCCCATCCAGATCATCGTTATTTTGGCATTTTTCTGCGATGGTTTTTTGAATATTGGCACACCATTGGAAATGGCCTCGATTCCAGTCAATGCAGAACAGCCCGAGGAAAAGGCGCGCAGGAGTAAAAAAAGCGGAACTTCAGGATATATTTCGTGCATGACTGGTGCCTGGGCAACAGCAGAACCAGTCATTAGATTATAGATTCCCATTCCAATTAAAAGAACAATGCTGAAAATAAAGAAATAAGTTGGATAGGCAAAAATATTGGAAGATTCGCGAATCCCTCTTAAATTGAGTGCCATAATCAGCATAATAATCAAAACACCAATAATGATTTTATGTTCAGCTATAAAAGGAAAGGCCGAGCCAATGTTTTCCACTCCTGCAGAAACAGAAACCGATACGGTTAAAATATAATCTATCAGCAAAGCTGCGCCGGCCACTAGTCCGGCAGTCTCACCTAGATTCTCTTTGGCGACAGTGTAAGCGCCTCCTCCATGAGGATAGGCTGAAATGGTCTGTTGATATGAAAGAGTGATTATCAATAATAAGACCGCAACTCCGACGGCCATTGGAAGCGACCATGCAGTAGCGGCCACAGAAAGAGTGAGAAGGGCAATCAGGACTTCTTCAGTAGCATAGGCAACAGAGGAAAGCGCATCAGAAGAAAGAACTGCAAGCGCCTTCCACTTGGGAATCTGTTCCTCTTCAAGCTTGTCCATCGTAAGTGGATCACCGATAAAAAATTGCTTCATTTTTACAAAAAACATATATTTTTAGCCTGCTTTAACATGTCGCTAATGCTTCGAAATTCGATAAAATGCGCCTCCTCCCCGTCTCTGTCAAGCGAAGTCGAGAGCATAATAAAGTCCAAATTGTCCGTTCTCATGTCTCAGCCACAAAATATATGAACCCAAAACGAGGTGCCCCTACTATATATTGTGGTGGTCAAGCCTAATTTTAAATAATTTTTATTTAAACGCGCTCATAATAAAGCGATGTAAGTTTAAATTAGACCATAAAATTTAGATTCATAGGACCATCCATTGAGCAAACAAATATATGATATTATTATGCTTTTCCTGATCTGCGAAAGGCTAGTTTTAAAGAACTGGACCAGGCCCTCAGCCACCACAAGCTACTTTGATGTTTTTAAAACTCAAGTAACTTGTTATCTTTTTTAAATAGGATTGTTTTTTAGGATTTGGCGCCCAAGAGAATAATTTTAATGAACGAAAAGCAACACACACACACACGGTACTAAGACATTTCAGGAGGCACTCACAATGGCAGCAGCAACGGAAGCAGCTCAATCTGGTATTCTCGCACCCAACGATTCACGGTTCGTTCTTTTCCCGATCAAATATCATCAGGTCTGGGAAATGTATAAAAAACATATGGCGGTATTCTGGACAGCTGAAGAAATAGATCTTGTTCCAGATTTAAATGACTGGGAAACAAAATTAAATAACGACGAAAGACATTTTATCTCTCACGTCCTTGCCTTTTTTGCAGCCAGTGATGGAATCGTCAATGAAAATCTGGCGCTGCGCTTTTATAAGGATGTGCAGATCCCTGAAGCGCGCTGTTTTTACGGCTTTCAGATTGCTATGGAAAACATTCATAGTGAAACTTATTCTCTTCTGATCGATACGTATATTAAAGACCCAAAACAAAAAGATAAACTTTTTCACGCCACTGAAAATATGGCCTGTGTTGCAAAAAAAGCTAAGTGGGCAATGAATTGGATTTCATCAAAAAAATCTTTTGCTCATAGACTTATCGCTTTTGCGGCCATCGAAGGTATTTTCTTCTCTGGCTCTTTCTGTGCCATTTACTGGTTAAAGAAAAGAGGCCTTATGTCAGGACTATGCACTTCCAATGAATTCATCTCCAGAGATGAAGGTCTGCACTGTCAGTTTGCTGTACTTTTACATTCCCTTTTAAATGAAGACGAAAAACTTGATGCTGAAAGCATTAAGCAAATCATTCTTGAAGCAGTAGAAATTGAGAAGGAATTCATCACAGAAGCTCTTCCCGTTTCTTTAATCGGAATCAATGCTGAGCTAATGGCACAGTATATCGAATTTGTTGCAGATCACTGGCTAAGTCAACTAAGTGTTCCTGCGCATTTCAAGACAAAAAATCCTTTCGAGTGGATGGAGCTTATTTCACTTGAAGGCAAGACAAACTTTTTTGAAAAACGAGTATCTGAATATCAAAGACCAGGTGTACTCGGAGAGAAACAATCACACACATTCACACTAGACGCGGAGTTTTAACATGTACGTCATCACACGCAGTGGCGAGAAAGAGCCAATTAAGTTCGACAAAATTACTGAAAGAATTGAGCAATTATGTTTTGATCTGGATCGCACTTTCATTGATCCAATGAAAATTGCCAAGAAAGTCATCGAAGGAATCTACGATGGTATTACGACAAAGGAACTAGATCAGCTTGCAGCTGAAACTGCTGCCTATCTTTCTACACAGCATCCACAGTATGCGACTCTTGCAGGAAGAATTGCCGTAAGCAATTTACATAAGGAAACACGCGGGTGTTTTTCTGAAAACATAAAGGCCATGTATCATTACCACAATCCACTGACAGGAGAATATTCACCGCTGGTTTCTACAGAATTGTATGAAATCGTCATGAAGAATGCCCAGACTCTGGATAAAGAACTCGTTGATCGTCGCGATTTTAATTACGATTATTTTGGTTTTAAAACGCTTGAAAAATCTTACCTGCTTAAGATGAACAATAAAATCGTAGAGCGTCCCGGCCAAATGTTAATGAGAGTTTCGCTTGGAATTCACGCCAATAATATTGAAGCGGCAATCAAGACTTACCATTTAATGTCTGAAAAATATTTCACTCACGCTTCGCCTACCCTGTTTAACTCAGGAACAAATAAAGCTCAGCTTTCTTCTTGTTTCTTATTAACAATGAAAGACGATTCCATTGAAGGGATTTACGAGACGCTTAAGCAGACAGCTTTAATTTCTCAATCTGCCGGTGGAATTGGTCTGGCCATTCACAATATCCGCGCGAAAGGGACTTTCATAAAAGGCACAAATGGAACTTCCAATGGAATCGTTCCTATGCTGAAAGTTTTTAACGATACTGCACGCTATGTTGATCAGGGCGGCGGTAAAAGAAAAGGGGCCTTCGCTGTCTATCTTGAGCCATGGCACTCTGATATTTTCGACTTTCTTGAAATGAAAAAAAATACAGGAAAAGAGGAGCAGCGCGCGCGCGATCTTTTCTACGCACTTTGGATTCCAGATCTATTCATGAAGCGGGTTGAAGAAGATGGAATGTGGTCACTCTTTTGTCCGCATGAAGCTCCGGGACTGGCCGACTGCCACGGGAAAAAATTCGAAGAGCTATATAAATCATACGAAGAAAAAGGTCTCGCGAAAAAAGTGATTCGTGCTCAGGATGTTTGGTTTGCAGTTCTTGAGTCTCAAATCGAGACAGGTTCTCCATACATGCTCTATAAAGATGCAGCGAACGAAAAATCAAACCAAAAAAATCTTGGGACAATTAAATCATCGAATCTTTGCACCGAAATCCTGGAGTACACTGCTCCCGACGAAGTAGCTGTCTGTAACTTAGCTTCAGTGGCATTGAATAGATTTGTTGAAAATGGAAAGTATGATCATAAAAAACTTTATGATGTAGTTTATCAGATGACGGTTAACCTAAACCGTATTATCGATATTAATTACTATCCGGTCGAAGAGGCGAGAAATTCAAATATGCGCCATCGTCCGATCGGTCTGGGCGTTCAGGGCTTAGCAGATACATTCTTTGAAATGAGACTGCCGTTTGAAAGTAAAGAAGCTTTGAAGCTTAATAACGATATTTTCGAGACTATCTATTTTGCAGCTCTAAGTGCCTCAAAAGACCTATCAATGAAAGATGGTCCCTATTCGTCATATAAAGGCTCTCCTGTGTCCGAAGGAATTTTCCAGTTCGACATGTGGGGTGTAAAACCTTCCAGCGGAAACTGGGACTGGGCCACCTTAAAAATGGAAGTTAAAGCTCACGGCGTGCGAAACTCGCTTTTAGTTGCACCGATGCCAACGGCCTCTACTTCTCAAATTCTGGGCAATAACGAGTGCTTTGAGCCGATCACCTCCAATATTTACGTCAGACGCGTTCTTTCCGGAGAGTTTGCGATTGTAAATCGTTACCTGGTTAATGATTTGATCAAGATTGGTTTGTGGGATGATAAGATGAGAAATGAAATCATTGCCAGCAATGGTTCAGTTCAAAATATTGTTAGTATTCCTGATGAAGTTAAAGCTCTTTATAAAACTGTCTGGGAAATCAAACAGAAGGCAGTTGTGGATATGTCTCAGGGACGTGGTCCTTATATTGACCAAGGTCAGTCGCTCAACGTTTTCATGGAAGATCCAAACTTTGGAAAACTTTCTTCAATGCATTTTTATGCGTGGAAAGCAGGACTCAAAACCGGAATGTATTATTTGCGTACACGCGCGGCCGTTAATGCTGTTCAGTTCACCGTAAAAAATAATGAAGCCCCTGTGAGAAAATCTCTTGAAGAAGAACAAGCAGCAATGGTTTGCTCGCTGGAAAATCCTGAAGACTGTATTATGTGCGGATCTTAATTTTTTAAATTTTTAATTAAGTAGAAAGTAAAAGGCCAGCGTATTGCTGGCCTTTTTTATATCTAATTAGTGATGCTCAAGCTGCAGAAGTCGAGGGGAACCTTCATGATCTAATTCCCAAATCGGAGTATTGGCCGGAACTGCAGTATCGTTCATAACTGCATTGTAGTAGGCGAGCAATCGATTATAACCATAGTCACTTGGTGCAGCATCTATACCAGCAATATCATAACCTGAACTACAGACTTCGTTCCCTGCTGTTCCGGTAAAACCACCGGTGCAGAAAGTTGAAAGTACCGCCATGTTTGCTTTCGTCTGCTGCCCAGTTGTTGAGTTTGGTATATGTCCACCGAAGAAATTTATGCTCGTTCCAGATGGCAACAATTTATTATCGTTATCGACCAAAAGAAAGTTGAAGGTGGTGCTGGTAGCTTCAACACATGTAATAGGCACAAAAGTACCCGCACCACCAACAGGAATATTCAGAGTGATACTAACATTGGGAGTAAAGCTTGAAACCGTTGAGCCAGGATTAATACCTGCCCCAGTACAAACCATTCCTGGCATTATGCCTGCGGTGTTTGTAGTAGAAATTACTGCAGACGAAGCAGTGAGATCACCGACCAAATTAAGCTTCGTAAAGGGAACCATGGTAGTTAACTTATCTCCACCTGAGCCATAACTAAGATTAAAGAAATCTGCATTGATATGATTATATGAAGGGCTTGTTGTACAGGATACAGTCGACCCATTTGTACATGTTCCGGAAGTCATCGCATTGGCCACAAGGGAACCTATGTTTTTTTCCAAATAATAAGTTGAGCCAACAATCGTTCCGCCAACATTAGAACCAACAATTGGATTAAACGTCGTTGCCCCAATCATTATAGCTCCAGCATTTGAAAAAATGACTTTCCCAAGAGCAAAAGATTTGGCAATACTTCCAGAAACCATTTCACCAATTAAACCACCGACAATATTATCGTTCATTGACGATATTTCTGAATAGTTGTCAGTGTATGAATTATTAATGGTTCCTGTGTTTTTGCCAACAAGACCTCCTATTCGAATTCCTCCAGTGGCGCCGGACCACGCATTCATCATTATGCGACCACCAAATCTGGTTTGTTCAAGAGAGCCGCTGTTATATCCGGCAACGCCGCCAAAAATTTCAAATAATGTTTCAGTCGTTTTATTAAGAATCTCAGCGTGCGATTCAACTCTCAACAAAGAGCCACCATTATTTCCAACGACACCGCCGACATTTTGAAACCCAGACATTTTATTGCCGTACTTGACATCAATATCAGAAATTGTGCCAGAAGGATTTATTCCGGCAAGAAGACCTACGCTTGAATAGCCGTCAATCCTGTTTCCGGCCAATGTGACATTGCTGATTGTACCCAGATTTTTTCCGACAAGAACACCATTACCTACTGCCAATGTCTGAGCACCGAGATACAATTCATTTCCTGCAACAAATAGATTTTTTAAAACACCGCCGACACTCAATTCTTGGAAAATACCATTTAATGTCGGAGAAGCATTATAAGCTACAGTCATATTGACTCCATAAAGCATATTTCCTGCTCCATCGAGTGTTCCCCCAAAGCTGGCAATAGGGCTATTCGTATTGAATGTTCCATCGGCGAGATTGATACTGTCTCCCAAGCGATAATACAAAGTCGAACCATTGATAGCTGATAGTTGAGTTAAATTACAAATGATATACGGAGCGATTGCAGAACCAATTCCTGCTTGAATATTGAAAGCTCCATTATTGGAGGCATTCAGACACTCGCGAACTTCCCACGCAAGTCGTGGCACAGAACCGGTTGTTCTCACAAAAGCGGGAGTCAAAGTCATCGTGGCATAAGTTGAATCCCTTAACTGGCCATAAGCTAAAGCAGAACCAGCAACACCTAAAGGACGATCGCTCCAGGAATTTGTCACTCCGTTACCAGCACCAATAATCGCCCCAAAACTGGCAGTTGTTCCTGACCCAGTGGCCACTAAATTTCCTGAGAAAAATGCATCTGAAATCGTTCCCGCGCTTTGTCCGGCGATACCACCAACATTGGCGGCAGTCATATAATTAGAAGCGATAACCATTGTAGAATAGACTGAAGAAATTGTACCACCGGCAAGATGATCACCTGCGATTCCACCTACATTCAAAACTTGAGAGTTAATCAGGCCTTCTGAAAAAGACTGATCAATAACACCAGAATTATTCTGACCAACCAGACCACCAACAAAATTTCCACTGCTGTTGCTTTGATCGATAGTACCTACAAAACTCGAACCAGTAATCGTTCCGAAGTTGCTTCCAACCAGACCACCTACATACCCCACTCCCCTGATTCTGGCCTTTTTAACCTGAACTTTGCTAAGTATTGTCTGATTAGAGGTTCCAAAACCTTGACCGATAATTCCACCAACATAACTCCCTGAACCATTAGACTCGATATCAAGGGCATTGATATTAATATTTTTTATAGTATTCGTTACGCTGCCAACTGTAGCCTCACCAGCGATTCCTCCAATGATTCCATTTCCTCTGACTTCAAAATTTTTAAAGTTCAGATCATAAACTGAACCGCCATTTAACGTTCGAACAAACCCTAATTTGTTAACAGACTGAGCAATAATTCTTCCATTAAAAATTGTTTTCCCATTCCCATTAAAACTTCCGGTAAAGCCAGTTGTAGGATTAAACATTCCGCAGTCGGCTTCAAAAATTCCGTCTAGCGAATTTAAGTTATGATGATCACCGACAAGACTTCCTGTTAACCATTCTGCTCCGTTAGTTTCACAAGTGGCCTGGGTAATGTCTGTATTGTTTGAACATGTGGCAGTTGCTCCCGTATCACCCGCCGAAGTCATGCAATAAGGCTTAGCGTAGCCTGCAATAAAATCGGTCTTATTCATATCGAGATTATTCATTAATTTATAAGAACTAGTCTTGTAATTGACTGGAGCAAGCAATTCACCGATTTGATTTAACTGCCATTCTGTACAAATTTTATAAGGACGCACACTTGTTCCGTCCCCTGCAGCAAATGGATGAGCTCCAATTGCCGATGATAAATTGATATAAGGAGCGCACAGATCAGCAACCGCCGCAGGAGCTACTATGTGCTTAATAGAGCTATTAACTGCAGAAGTTGTAGTATTGCAAGTTGGAGTAAAACGATTGATAATTGGAAGATTTGAACCACAACCATTTGCAGGTGTACCGGGTGTTCCTAAGACTTCTTTACAGCTTTCAATACCTGCTGGTGTAGTTGTAACGAGCAAATCAGCACAACTTGTCGATGAAAATAAAACTTTATCATTAGCGCCATTTTGTGCCCCGATACCATTTGGAAAACCAACGACTCTGACTCCTTTAGGATCTGCATCATTGCAACTATTATTCATGTACATCTTCACACTTACACCAAAGCCCGGACCACTTGGGAAATTGACCGGCAAACCTTTGCTGCTAAAACCAAACACATCCGGACTTCCTGTACCAACCGCTACACAGTATGAATCAATAAATCCAGAAGCAGGTGCAAACCCAGAACTGTATTCTTGAAAGACAACTTTATATGAAAGTGCATTCCCCATATTTTTGAGACCACAGGCATAATCAGGAGCAGTCGGAACAACATCACAATCTTCGAAGAAAAATTCTGCAAATCGATAAAACGCAGTCGGCGTTTGTGTATCTAAATAAGTTTTGCCATCAGAGAAGGCAGGACTGGAACAATTTGCATTATTAAGAGTAAGAGAAAGATTAACATCAGTACCGGCCAATGCAGCGGTTGTAGTCGCACAATAAATATTACCATTCATCGCAGTTGCACCATTGGCGGCATCCCAAATAAATGCATGGAAGGTCCAATTACCATTAGGCATATCTAAAGTTTCAGACGACGTATTAATTTTATGGGCAAAGAAAGCACCCAAATCTGATCTTCCGTACAAAACCCCGTCACTGATTGCAATGCCGTTTACAGTACCGGTTAAACTTGCAACTTTTAACTTAAACTTTGTCGGCGTACCCTTCCCTTTACTGGAACAACCTCCAATAAATAATAGCGGCAGCAAAACCAAAATTAAGAATGAGTTTTTCATAGGTAATCCTTCAATTAAAACTGCTTCAAGTTAATGAATAACAACAGTTAGTATTCTACGGTTCTATCGGATAAATTTAGGGAGTTGTTGAATTTTTAATACCTTACAAAAATGCTTCCAGTCTTAAGGTTTGGATTTCGACCACAAAATAGGTCGATTCAGTTTAAGCATTTAAAAATCTGTAACTTAGACTGTTCTTTAGGGGCCCTATCTTAAGATCATATCAAGGTAAATATCCTGATTTGGTCGCAAAGATACCTGAGCATTCATCTTTACATTTTGAGTCCGCTCAGAAAATATAAATGAGAAATTTTTAATGACATGGAGTAAGAACATGCACATTTCTAAGTTTGCAAGACGCTCCCCCATACACACTCTTGGTCCGAGGCCAAAGGGAATAAAAGTATAATCAGCAGGCGGATTGATAAAGCGCTCAGGATTGAAGTCTTCAGGATTTTCCCAATAGTCCGGATGATGATGAATGAGAAAAGGAGAAATTGAAATCAGATCGCCAGGAAAAATATCTTCACCATGAATTTTGTCATGCGATATGGCCACTCTCCCAAAAGACCATGCCGGCGGACGCATTCTTAGAACTTCTTTTAAAAACAAATTTAAATAAATAAATTGTTCGAGGTCTTCTTCTTTTCCTATAACGAATTTTTTTTCCCTGAATTCGTTGAATATTTTCTCCTGCCATTTTGGATGAAGCGCAAGGAAATAAAAGCTCCAGGTGATAACATTTGCCGTCGTTTCATGACCGGCAAAAATCATGGTTTTAACCTGAGAAAGTATTTTTTTTCCTGTAAAATTAAGAGGCGAGACAAGCAAAGCATGAATCATATTCTCTTTCGGATTCATTGGTTTTGTTTTTTCTTTCTCAATAATTTTTTCTATTTCCCCATCAAGCAAAGCAAGCGTTTCATTAAAATCTTTTTCGAGCTTCATTTTTGCAGGTGTTTTAAATGGCGTGACATAAGTCATTTTCTTTTCAGTAAGATCTATCAAATGTGAGAGATTCCTGCTGATAACCTGAAAACTTTCGGCAAGGGTCTGGTTGAACAGACTTCTGCCAATTACATGCAAGGCATATGCGGTGGAAATTGAATTGATATTAAAGGTCTTATTGGTCGAATATTCTGCCCGCATTTTTTCAACTGACTTACTTGATTCATCAAAAACCAGTTCATAATAGTGATCAAATTTGCTCGGATTAAATGTAGGCTGAATAACTCTCCTGCCTTTTTTCCATTCCTCTCCGACGTCTGTAAAAACTCCCTGCCCGAGAACTTCGGCCACTTTTTGATAGCCGGGTGTATTTTTGGGATAATTTTTACTGTTATCCAAGAGAACATACTTCAGCCCATCTGGATCATTTACAAGTATCGTTCTTTTTTTACCCAAAAACATGATGATGAAATCACCATACTGTTTTAGGCAGGCATACATATAATTCAATCTGCCCTGACGAAGACTTAAGCCATGCCCGGTGATCGCACCCCAGAAAAAATCCCTGGGCGGTGTTACCGCTTTTCTTTTGTCTTTCATGTTTTTTATGGTTGAACTCAATGATTCCTCATTTTCTATTTTGAAATATGAATTATAATTTTAATATGACAACTTATAAAGATCATATCCTAAATTTTTTATTTAAACGCTTACAGCATTTTTTTCCATTAATATTTTTTTCAATTATGATCACTTGTTTTGCTCAATTTGTACTCACTAAAAACTTATATTTTTTTGCGGCATTTTTACTCCTACCCTATTTCCTTCCGCTTTTAATCCAGCGTATTGTCCTTGGCATCTATCCAATAAAGGAAGGCGGTGTATATATTGGGCTCGATGAAAAAAGTTTTTCTCCCTGGCTTTTTTCGTTGCGGGTTCAGCAAATTTATCTTGTCTTCCCGCAACTAGAGCGACTCTTATTCTATTTGCCAGGACTTTATAGCGGGTGGCTGCGTTTATGGGGCTCAAAAATTGGAAAAAATGTTTTCTGGACACCAGGAACAATCGTAAATGACAGGAGTCTTATGGATGTAGGGGATTTTGTCATTTTCGGTCACAATACTTATATGTCATCCCACTTGTTGAGAGTTAAGAACGGCAGATTTTTTGTCTATATTAAGAAAATAAAAATTGGGAGCAACTGCTTCATCGGCGCATTCACAAAAATGGGTCCGGGTACGACCATACAAAGCGGATCTCAAATACAGGTCATGAGCAATTTTTCGGTCAATCAAAAGTTTCCAAAGGACATTACATGACCATTTATGATCTGAAGCCAAAGTTTCAAAACATGTTAAGGCCATTTGTCGTAGCCATCTGGAAAATGGGCATAACTCCCAACCAGATAACTCTGGTCACATGCCTTCTTTCTGTCGCCGTAGGACTTTTTTTGTTTATGGCAGAAACCGAAATGTTTATTATTCTTCCTTTCTTTTTTTTCGTGAGAATGGCACTTAACGCAATCGACGGGATGCTGGCAAAAGAACATGATTTAAAAACGCCCATGGGGGCCATACTAAATGAAGTGACTGATGTTGTTTCAGATGGATTCCTCTATTTTGCATTTTTGCGTTTTTCTTTTATCAGCACTTATCTTTTGTTATTCATTATTTTTTTTTCCGCTCTGACAGAAGTAACTGGATTGGCGGCCTTTCATATCTCAAGACCGCGACAATTCGCTGGCCCCATGGGAAAGAGCGACCGTGCTTTTGTTTTTAGTATTATGGCAATAATGATTTGTTTTGGCGTTGTTCAGGAAAGAATTTACACTATCATTATTTCCGCCGTGGCAGTTCTGCTGTTAGTCACTATCTATAATAGGATAAGAAAGGCACTGACTTAATTTTTCTGATAACTCACAAGACCGATTCCTAAAATAATACAGAATATACCACTGATCTGAACATAATTGAGCGGTGCTTTGTCAAAATAATGTGAAATAAGGAGCGCCCATATATAAGTTGTTCCATAGGCAGGATAGACAACCATCATCATCCCGCCGAAGCGAAAGGACATGGTTATCAGAACCAGCACCCAGAAAAAAGAAACGAGCCCTGCTAAGAAAAACCAATTTTTATAAATTGGCACTTCAATAATTTTCAGTGATCCAACTTTGAAAAAATACTGAGCACATGCCCCGATAAATGCGGCCACTAAGATAAGAAGAATCGGAATCGCCTGTGAATCAAGTGCTTTCATTTATTTTTTTGCAATGAACATTCCCATTGAATGAGGTACAACATCAATTGAATGAAATTCAAAAGAGGTAAAACCTGCTTCTTTTAACCATGGCTCCAGTTCCTCAGGCTGATATACCTTGCCCTGTACCGTTCTGATCGTAAGCCCCATCTGATAAAGAGCACGTGCCATTGCTCCTTCTTCTACTTTGCCATAGGCATCGAGTATGATGAGCCTGCCTCCTGGCAAAAGAGCATTATATATTTTTTTGAAAATATTTTTATTTTCGTCAGGTGTCTGGATATGGGTAACATTTCCCAAAGTCGCGTAATCAAACCGTGGCTCACCAAAATTAGTCTGATGAAAATTCCCCTCGATATAACTCACTCGACTTGAAATCTTATTTCTCTCCGAAGTATCTCTAGCTACTTTTAGTACCGCGGGCCAGTCGGCCAGGGTACAAGTTGCATTGGGATTGGCATAAAGAAAATTAAATCCCCATACGCCTGAGCCGGCCCCAACATCCAGCACATTGATAGAAGCATTTTTGGTTTCCTTTTCCGGATAAAGTTCAGACACCATCTGAGCGGTTAGTTCAGCACAAGGCCCCATCATCCACTCAAGCGATTTTACCTGAACCTGATATTCCTTTTCACTATTTTCAACGGCATCCATTTTTTTAAAGGGCGTTCCGGACTTGAGCAATGTGGGCAAATGCGCCCAGTACTCAGAACTTAAATTCTGATAATTCCCTTTAAGAAGATGCATAACATTTGAAATTGAGTAGCTCTCGCCTTTTTTTACCACAAGACCCATTGTTGAAAGTGAATCAAGTAATACCTTGGTCGGTCCGACTTTAAACTGATGCTTCTCAGCCAGATCTGTTGCTGAGAAGATCTCACCCGGCCTGTATGCATTAAGAATTTCCATTTCCTGGACAATTCTGTAAAGAGAAGATGCACCGTTGGCAAGCATCAGGTCAAAATACACTTTCAGATCTTTATTATTTTTTGTATTTGGCATAACTATGCACTCTTTTTAAATTTTGCTGTCGCTACAGTAAAAATTCCCCATTGATCAATTTTCATATCAAGCTTATCTGCTCCGTTCACAGCAAAAATCTGATCAATTTCCAGCTGCGTTCTTCGTCTCATAACCCAGTTAACACCTTCTCTGTTGGGAAGTGTATGAGCAATCATCTCAAGTTGAGGGTGCCAAGGTTGACCGGTATAAACGATAAATCCATCTTTTTCCAATATGGATGTTGCCCCATTTACAGCTTTTAAAACAGTTTCATTGCTTGGAAATAACTCGAAGAGCCCTGACACAATTAAAATATTTGGCTTAAATGCCTGCTCTTTATAAGTATTAGGATCAAATGCATCGGCAACCTTAAATTCTGCGTTGGTGCAACCAATATCTTTGGCAATTTCCTGAGCTTCTTTAATATTGCTGTCGGAGTAATCTCGCAATAAAACTTTTATGTCATTTTTTTCATATTTCTTAGCTGTTTCAAGCAAGTATCTGCCTGGACCGGATCCAATATCCATAATACGAACTGGCTTGCCTTCTTTAATGAGTTCATCGATACAGTAATTAAGCGACTCTCTCATGTGAACACGACGTGCACGAATTCCTTTCCATCCTACGGCATTGATATAGAAAAAATCAATAATTTTTCCGATTAGCATTTCCCCTCGTGCCTTATTTTTATAAACATGGTCAAGAGATATACCTGAATCAAAGCCGTATTTATAACCAATGCGAATTCCGACAGACAGCATTCCGAGTGTTTTCATTGAAAGCACCTGGATAGCATAATTAATTTTGTTAAAAATATTTACATCACCGGCCTGAATTGTTTTATATTCATTGTATGTATAGCCTTGTTTGTCAGCAGCAATCATGTCTACTGTTGCTACACTTGCATTAAAACATTCGTTGATAAAACGATGAATATGCCCAAAAGGAAGTTGACGGTCTTTTTCATAAAGAACACCATGATAAAATCCATCTAGCACAATAAATTCTTTTTTCTTTGAACTTAAATTATCAAAAAATGTTTTCTGGGGACCATTCTTTACTACCCAGTCACTTCCGGCCGAGAAAACGATCGTTGGCACATGAATGGCCCCGGCGTCTTTAACGACTCTTTCTGAAGTGTCATGAAGGCCTACCAGAATATTCACTGCAATTTGCGGCGTGATTAATTTATCTTCATCGTATTTTTTTTGCTCAACCGGGTCATGAGTTAAGAATTTTGATTTTACATAGCTTGAAATATACGCCGGATGTTTAACGGCATCCAGAAGACGACAACCAGACAAAGCAAGCGGGACATAAAGTTTAATTTCAAAAGCCGGAGCGGCAAGGGCCATTCCTCTTATATTGGGAGCGTAGTCATGCACCCAGGCGCTGGCAACGACTGCACCCACGCTATTGGCAACGATAAAAATATTTTCAATTTTTATCTGGTATTCTTTGCTGATAAATTTAACAAAAGTATCAAGATCTTTCACTATATGAGAAAAGCTTGGTGCATATCCGCGGGGGCCGCCGGATTCACCGTGCCCGCGAGAATCGTACCCAAATGCCCAGCATTCTGGCTGATTAATTCCTTCAATGAGTTCAATCAATCGTCCGGAATGCTCATGTCCGCGATGAATGACAATAAGGGCTTTTTTCTCACCAACTGAATCACGACTTGGCGTCCATGAACGATAAACTAGTTTTTCACCATCAAAGGTTGAAAAGTGTGATTTTTTTTCTTCTCTTTTATTCATTGAGTTCTCCGTATATAATTGAATTTAAGGACTCTTCGACAGATAAAACAGAATATTGAGGAATAAAATGCAATCTATGCTTTCTATCGGCGAACAAACTCAATCTTCCGTTATTGCCACGTTCTCATTAATTATGTTTTTTACTCTTCTATTCTATGGGTGGGATTATTTCTGGCCGCGGGATTTTCTAGCCGTCCTTAAACAAAGAGTGAATTCCTGGTGGATCATCTTCCTGATCGTCATAATCATGGTGGGTGCCAGACGTGAAGTTTTGTTTATTTCAATGGCCATAATTTCCGCCATTTCGCTCAGAGAGCTAACTAGCAAGCTCAACTTTAATAAAAGTCATAGAAGAACTTTGTTCATTGCTTTTGTGGCCATTCCCTTTCAATATTATTTTGCCTATTCAAGATACTTTATTGCTTTCCTCACCTTTATTCCGGTTGGAATGCTCGTTCTTTTGCCTTTTAGATCGATACTTGAAGACTTGAGTGAAGAGAGTATAAAGACGTTCAGCCAGCTTCATTGGGCCCTGATGCTGACTGTTTTTTCCTTATCCCATATTTCGTATATTGCCTCTCTACCAAATGTCGAGGCCTTAAAAGAAGGCGCTCCTGGTATGATTTTCTTTTTGATCCTCATTACTCAGCTCAATGATGTGTCTCAATTTATTTCCGGAAAATTATTCGGTAAACGAAAGATCTCCCCTCTTATTTCTCCTAATAAAACATGGGCAGGACTCGTAGGCGGGGTGCTCGGTTCAATCATGTTTGGGTATTTCTTTAGAGATCTTTTACCATTAACAACCATTCAGGTTTTGATGCTGTCTGGACTCCTGGCCATTGCCGGCTTCTTTGGCGATCTGAATATTTCGGCCATTAAAAGAGATTTAAAAATTAAAGATATGGGGGATTTGATTCCAGGGCACGGGGGAATTTTAGACAGAATGGACTCTTTGATATTCTCTAATCTGGTCTTCTTCTATCTAATTTATTACTGGCTTTATAGCTGATGTTTTATTGAAAGAGAGGTATTTTTGAGTACTTGTCACACCTTTCGTATCCTGAATATTATTTTCGTCCTTTAATAGACCTGCTGTTGCGACTGTCGCAGATAATATGAAAATAAAGATTAAATCTTTCATAAATTCGCCTTTTCCATTAATGAGTTCATGCCCTATAAGTGGAATAATATCCTAAAAAAGAAGAATTCTTGATGCACATGAATTAATTACATTACTACACCTCAGGGTGTTTAAAGTATAGACAGTTTAATTGATTTAAGGCGTGTATTGATAAACGCAGATGTCGTACATTTGAACTTTTTCAGCATCGATTAAATCCCTATGCCTTTTGGTAATATCCGTAAAAGCTGCCAGGTTACAATGAGCTTTTCTGAGATAATAGCGATTAACAACTATGGCCCCGGGAATGAGAGAAGGCCGGATTTTTTGCATAAAATCAACTTCCAGGTCTCCCCTAAAATAGGAAGGAACATCGCTTAAAGAAAGAAAGTCATAGCGTTTTGTACCGCTGCTCAAATGCTTAATCAGATCCTCAGTAACATAGTGATAATTTGCCTTTGAGCCGTTAATTCTGTGATGAACTAAAGCGCTGGCCTCTACTGGATTGCCTGCAGAAGAATTAATTTTCCCGTAAAAGCAAAGATGAAGGAAAAAACTTTTCTGAGCTAAATCATAGGTAAATAATTTTTCGAAGGCCTTGTGATAATACTGAAAATGAGTGTCAGCTGAATTTTTTTCAATAAAATCCCCTTTATATAAAAGAGCATTAAATATTGCTTTATTTCCCAAAAGAAATAGAACCATTTTCCAACGATTATGTGGAAATTTTTCCTGATAATATTTTCTCTGCTCATCTAAATTTTCAAACTTTAAAATGCGATCGAAATCACGTCCAAGAAGCCGCCGGTTGATTTTTGCCAGAATAAGAAAAGTTCTTTCCCATTTTCCCAGATAAAGGAGTGATGAATAATTTAATTCCTGAAAGATTCGAGAGAACATTTCCTTAACAGCTGCTTCAAGCTGGAGTCGGTTAAACAACTCCTTCCGAGCTTCTGAATTTTGATCATTACCAAAAGGAAAATATCCCCAGAATCGTAAAAAATCCTCATAAGACAATTGTTTATAGGTAGCTTCACGAAGTTTTGCCAGACAGATTTGTTCATTTGATAAATCTGCAAGAGTAAGCTCTTCAATATTTTCAGAGGCCAGCGAAAGCGATCTTCCACCACTGCCGCAGACAGCAAAGATATTTTTTGGCTTATAATGAGAAACCAAAGCAATTTCAACACTGGTATCCTCGTTGCCTAATGTATAATTAAGTCCTGTAAAATATTTCTTAGTCATGACTTTTACCATTCAAACGTTTTAATGCATGCTCTCGACAAAGACTAAACTCCTCATCAGTGATAAATCCCGTGTGCCCCATGATGGCGGACAACCGCACTCCATGCTCATTGGCAAGCTTATCTATTTCTATAACTTTTTCATAATTAATGTTTCTGCTCAAGGTAAAGGACTCAAACTTGCCTTCCATTGCCAAGAGAGCTGTTTCTGCCAGACAGGCATAGACAATATTACCTTCAAGACCAATGTCGATATTAAGATTAACTTTTTCTCCAGGAAGCTGAACTTCTCCGCTGGCAATAACCAGAACATCAGGTCTTCTTATGGCCTCTTGTTCGCTGATATCAAAAGGCCTCGAAACATCGCAGACCACGCAACCCGGTTTTATCTTCATTATATCCAGAACGGTCTTACCTTGCCCTGAGGTTGTTGTGATAATAAGATCACATTCATTTGAGTGAGAATCGGCATCAGTGGAAACAATAATATTCACCGTCGGGTTAATTTTAAGTATCTCTTCTTTTAGCTCAATTAATTTATAGGCCCTTGGGGCCACAAGTATTATATTTTTCCAGGTAAACGAAAGAACCTTTGCAGAAACTGCACCAATACTCCCGGTTGCACCCACTATCATTACCGTTCCCCAAAATTTATTATTTTTCTTTTCTACAAATCCCAGCTTCTCCACCGCGAGTTTGGCGGCCCATAAGGTTGAAGCTGATGAAAGTGAATTGCCGGTTGTAACCGGTATGGGACTTAACCTGTCAATAGTGACGCCTGCATCTCCAACAATTTTGGTATATGCTCCAAGCCCCATAATCCGGGACCCCGCAGAGTGTGCTTTCTCACATAGTTTCAGAATTTTTTTGTAAATCACATCAGCTTCTTTCTCCATTAATTTTTTGGGAGTCTCTGTGACAGCGTAAATTAATCCTTCCACTTTTTTTCCATTTTTTTCACTGACAATTCCTTCGATCTTGCCATAGTAAAACCCGGGAGACACCGACATCACCTCTTCAATTCCTTTCTCAAAATACCCGGCATATTTTTTATTCATGTATTTAAAGAGAGGATGTTTTAATAGATAACTGGAGCTGAGGGGATGAATGACAAAAGAAAAAGTTACAGGCGTATTATTATCAATATTAAATGTTTTTATTTCTGGTGCAAGCTTAAGCTCGTCCACCAGACTGATGACATCATCTTCAGTAACATGATCGCCTGCTCCCTTTTTTAATTGTACAATTCCTTCGAGAATTGAATAATTAATTTTTGAATAGTTAGAAAGCTGTGGCAGGCATATGAGCGCTTCTTTCAATCCGGCATTCATTAATTTCTCTTCCAGACCGGAAGAAACAATATCAATGATAAGAGTTTTTCCTTTTAAATGAGACAAATTAAGAAAATTAATATTGGCCTCATTTCCTACAAGAATATCGCAGGAAAGAAATTCATCAAGCGCTCTGTTCATTTTACGGTTTTGTTCTGAAAATGAGGGCACGCTACTTCTTTTGATTTTTAGTCTTCTTAATACAGGCGCAAGTGCCTTAAGATACTGTTCAAGCCCTTTACTGCTATGAAGATTAAAAGGCATTTTAGTAAGAAAATAGGGGTCGGCCATCACCAGCGTATTCTCCAGTTCCTCCAGAACTTCAACGAAACTTTTTTGAAGGGCAGCTGAATAAAATCCAATTTTTTTCTTGGATAGGAAATTCTTGTTCTTTAAATAAAATAATCTCAGGGCATAAGGAATATAGACGTCTTTAATAATCTGCCCGTCAACCAGTGGTGTATATTTTGCGGCTACTTTAATTCTATAAGCATCAGGATGTATGAAAAATCCTTTTTTGAATTTAATCTTATGAGGAAGACCAGAAATACATATAACATCGCAACGCCCGTCATATTTTTTAATAATACTTTCTGTCAGCTCTACATCGAGATTTGTGGAGTACTGAGTGATACGATATTTTTCACCGAAGAATTCCACCTCTTCGTCGAAATTATACTGTTCTTGGGCAAAGGCCAAAGAGAGAATGTGTTTCATATATTCATTCTTAGTTGAGATCTTAGAAACAATTCCCAAAGAGCGATTTTTTAAAAGTACTGTACGTACTGCTTTTCAACTCAGGAACTTCTTCTATTGTATGGGTCTTATCGTAAGAGAGTCTTGAAAACATGAATGGTACTACCTCTTTGGGAATACCAAAGAGTTTCAATAGGGAATTATTCACCAGATTCTTTCCTGTGGGGAGATAAATTGTTTTTATGCCAAAGGCCTGATTGAGGTCTTCAAGAAATTCTTTTACACTTGGAATCTCATGACTGATCAGATGATATGTTTTAACCTTTGAATTATAATCATCCCTTTTAATCAACAAAGAAATATAATGGGCGCAATGATCCACTGGAATAAGCGGGATTTTCGTTCTTGGATTATGGGCCAGTGGCATGAATGGCATCGCTCTTAAAAGTCTGGA
Source organism: Bacteriovorax sp. (assembly GCA_041662705.1). Classification (GTDB taxonomy): domain Bacteria; phylum Bdellovibrionota; class Bacteriovoracia; order Bacteriovoracales; family Bacteriovoracaceae; genus Bacteriovorax. The sequence continues at coordinate 68,049 of JBAZRY010000003.1, read as the reverse complement.
GTACTTTTTCATCGCCTCAATAAAATAGTATGGGCCGTCGACTTTGTTCATTTCCCCTGTCTCAGAGTTCCCTACAATAATCCCCGGACGGATTATTCTGATCGGAGCAATAAGTGTTGCTTCTCTGACTAATCTTTCTGCATGATACTTAGTTTCTGAGTATGAATCATTAAATTTTCTCCTGGATGGAAAATGATCTTCTTCAAGAAAAAATGTCTGGTCATCTCCTACTGCAATGGTTGAAATATAATAAAATGCCTTTAAATTTTTCATTTTCTTGATTAGCCGCAGAGTGTTCTGGGTCCCCAGCACATTTTGCATATAGCACTCGGCGTGACTTGCTTTCATATCATAGATAGCGGCAGCATGGATGGCGTAGCTGCATTCTCTTACGACTTCTTCTTTTTCTATGTCGCTTTCAATAATGGACAGACTGGTAATATCCCCTTTGACAAGCTTTACATTGGCCAAATGGTTAAAGCCTGAAAAATCGGCATTACGAGTAAGTACATATATTGTTTCAAATTCTGAGCTCAGAATGTTTACAAGGTAATTTCCAAGAAATCCTGTTGCACCGGTGATAAATATTTTCATAATGGTTTATCGTCTTACATTAGTGAGACTTGAGTGCAAAGATTTACCATATCTTTTTGGTCTTTAGGAGAAAAAACAGAAAGAAAGGCAGGATGGCAGACAATATTCCAGCTTTGGGCCTGATTCAATATTTCACCATCTCCAAAAAAGGAAATAGCATTCTCGTCTAAGAGATCTATTTTGGCGGCGCTCGTTTCAAAACTGATCAGGTTTGTATCATTAACTGGATAATTCCCGTTTAAAATTCTCAGAATACACTGGACCAGTTCCAGCCTGTTTTGGTGTTTAAATATAGTGACATTAAAAGTTCCATCCGTATGTGAAGTGCGAGGTGCAACAGTAAAGTCTCCACCAAGCGCCGGTTGATTATTAATTAAAATGAGAGGAGAAAAAACTGTTTCAGAGAAATTATCAGCATGAATATTAAATTTATGGCTCTTAATTTCTTTGTTAAGCAACTTTTTTGCAAGAAACAATGAATAAACACTTTTTCCGGAAAGCTTCATGAAACTTTTAAACTGGGGAAAGCTTGCGCGAAGATCGTTTATTTCCCTGGCGACATCGGCAGCAAATCCAATACCTCCGTTAGTTGCCATGAATTTTCCGTTTATACTGATAAGATCGATTTTCTTTTTTACGTTCTGTCTTATGGTCTGAGTAATGCGTTTAATATTCGTATTTGAACCCAGTACTCTTGCAAAATCATTGGCAGTTCCACCGGGAACAACCAGCAAGCTTATATCCGTTCCTGCCAACCTTTGAATGATAGTATTGACAGTGCCATCTCCTCCTACCGACAAAACAGCATCAACCTTATTTTCAACGTCCAGATTGAGTTGCCCATAAAGCTCATTGAGATCTTTTGGCATCTGATACTCGACATTACTCCTGAAAAGAGCATTGTTAATCTGCTCTTGCCAGTCGTTGGCCCCATTTGAGGCCCTCTGATTTAAATACACAGAAATATTTTGCATAGAATTCCTGGTTCCCAGAGAAATTTTTAACAGCTAAAAGTGTAACAAGATTGGAAAAACTCGCTACCAGGTGTGTAAAGAATATAGGTTATATTGCCATTTTGATCAGCTAGGAAACGCTAAGTTCAAGGATCTCGTACAAATGAGTCCACATATGCTTCATTTTTCGGCCATAGGATTCGCTCTGGGCGCCTTCTTTTACCATGGCCGCAACCATGCGATGAATCCCCATATCTGCCGCTTTTTTAAGAGACAAATACATAGAGCCATTTGATAGACCGCTGCCCCTGTACTGCTTATCAATACCAATTGTTTTGATTACACAATAGTCATGTTCTAAAAAATTTATGAAATACCCTATTCTCTCCCCTGCAGCTGATTTTATAAAAAGCGAAAGGGTGAAGTCGTCTTTTTTAGACTGGGTTGCATAAAGCGTTCGGAAAGTTTCAAAATCAATTGGAGTGGCCAGATAATTATCATCAAAAATTTTAAGCGAAAGACGATGCAGATCTTTCATATCTTCAAGATTTAATTCTTTCGGAAAAAATTCAAATGTATAACCAAGCCCCAAAGCTTTATCATAGTCATTTTTGGAAAGATTAATAATATTATCAAGTTCTTCGTAACCCTTGGATGAAAACAACTGGTTGGTTGAAAATCCCACTTGCTTTAGAGAATTTGTGTATTCAAGAGGACGGTCAGGCTCAAAGGAAAACATCGGACCACCTTCCACAGAGCTTAAAAGCCTGTAAGGAAGCCATGTAGAAAAATTGATTGGTCCATATATTTTTGCAGCACCATTGCCCTGACACCAGCTTAAAATGAAAGCCTTAAACTCATTTAAAATGGGCAACACATTGGCAGATTTATAATCAAAATCCAAAAGCCCAAAATAGGCCAGTCCCTGAAAAGGCGTCAGGCAAATCATTGAGCGCAAGACTGTTTTCCCACTGTCTTTGATCAGGATAAAATCATGGGTTAGTGCATGCAATTTGAAGTAAAGTGCTTCAAGCTCCAAGGGAATTTTTTTTACGTTCTGATTTTCAGCAAAGAGAATACTCGGAAATTGCGCAAATTCCTGAATAAATTTTTGTTTGTCCGAAGTTTTACTATAAAGTTCAATATGCAATGACATATAAAATCCCCGAATATAAAAAAACTAAAAGATTTAAAGTGGCCATCAATTCTACCATTTTAAATTTAATTTTTTGAGCGCTCAAAGCAACCAAAGATCCAAAAAGTAAAGCGATAGGAATATAAAAATAATACTGGTTGTTATTGTTCAGAAAAAGAAATCTTATCATACAAACATGGAGTACAAGCAGAGTTGAGACAATTTTCAAAACTCCACCTATTCCATAGACAGAAAGATAAGTCTTCAACACAGGGTGAGCCTTGGGGTCAAGTTTTCTGCAAACTTCATAGCTAAAAAAGGCAAACAACACAGAGTAAGAATAGGCGAAATCAATGAGTTTAAACCCCGTAAACTCTGATCTGTAATAGATTGAAATACAATACAAACAAAGAGTAACTAAAATAAGCTGATGAGTTACTGCGTACAGAATTGGTCTGGCGTTAATCCATTCCGCAATATAGAATTCTTTATACATTAGCCACAAATGAATTATCACCAGCGAGTAAAGATAAAAAGAAATTTTAAACCCGCATATCAATAAAAGAATATTAAAAAGAATCAGTACAATCATTCCCAGTGATATGGCCATTTTAAACTGAGACAGAGGGATAAGTCCTCTAGGCAATGGTCTTCCTGGATGGGCCAATACATCTTTATCGTAATCCTTGTACTCATCCATCATTCTTAAAACAAGAAAGAAAAGAAAAAACCCGGTAAAGGCCAGGGTCAAGGAAACATATTTGGGACTGTCTGCCAGCGCATAACCAGAAAGCGCAGGACCAAAAGTAATGAGCAAATAGCTAGCTAGTGGTGTTCTTTCTCTAAAAAATGTAAGCCAGTTTCGCATAGTTTTATCCTAATTTTAACTTTGCCAGAACAGCCTTGCGGTCGATTCTGGCCCGGTGCCTGATATCTTTAATAATTTTTGCTTCGATGATTCTGTCAATGACAGGGAACTTCTGCTTTAAAATCGCCTGGCGTGATTTCAGTTTTTCGCCAATCAATAGCATTTTGTTGGTTGAATCGCGATAAAAGAAAGCATTATCATGGCCTAGAAATACGTATAAATTCTGCTCCAGAAAAAAATCTTCAGCACTTAACTGAGAGCGCCCGCTATACCACCAGTCTTCTTGCTCATCGATGGTAATTCTATCTCCCATAAAATGCCAGATTCGCTTTTCATTATCGAGCCGCTTGTTTAATTCATTTTCCTTTTGATTATTCAAATAAAATGAACAGACATGTGGGCCGGTTACCCACATGCCATCCTCTTTATTTTCAAATTGAATCTTATCAATCGGCTTTCCAAGATATAAAGAATGGTAATAATTTTTTTCGCGCGACTTTTTTACGGACAATCGGGCATCCACCAGGCAAACGGGTTCAACTTCACTTGATCCATAGACTTGCTGAATTTGAGATTCAGGGTAATTTCTAAAAAGTTCATCAAAAAGAGAACATGGTGTCAGAGCACCGCCAATATGAATATCCTTCAGCGTCTCTAATTTAACGTGCGAGTTAAGCATTTTCGCAAAAGCAGGACCTGATGAAAGAGTCTGAATATTATATTTTATTGAGGCAGTTTGAAGCCAATCGAAATTCCTTTTGGACCATTTAGAAGGAAAAAAAACGGTGGGCTTTCCCTGCGCAAGATTCAAAAGAGTCCAGTTGGCAAAAATGCAAAGATCACTTCCCTGATAGGCATCAAAATGAAGAGAGTTTTTCAAAACATCAAATTGCCTTAACATATACCCGTGTTCTCGGACGACCCCTTTTGGAGTTCCGCTAGTTCCTGTCGTAAAAGTTATCACTCCCGGTGATTTTTCGTTCACAGGTTCACAAATTAATTCAGCATTTTTTCCACTTAAAAGCTTTGCTGGAGTCACCCAAAAAGGAATTTGTCTGATTTCAGAGACTCTTAGTCCCCATAAATTGCCGATCATCGAACTGACAAAAATTTTTGGCAAAACCAGATTGATTACTTCTGAAATTTTTTTAACAGGCATCCATGGTTCGACAAGCACAATTGTTCCACCTAGACCAAGCACCGCAATGACTGTCGAATAAAGATCTATTGAAACATCAATCGCCATTAAGACAGCATCGTTTTTCTTAAAGCCCAGGCTGCGCAAGGAGCTTTGCACCCTCACAACCCTTTCCCTTAAGTCTGAAAACGAATGGTCAGCGCCAAACGGCGAGACAAAAGCAAGCTGATCTTGCATTTCAAGAGACTTCTGCGCAAACAAATCTATACAATTCATATCCTTAGTTTAATGAAAATCAAAAACTTTTGTTAAAATTTTATAATTGCCGGGCATGTTTCCGACAAAAAACATCAACCATGAAATAAAGTGAGTAAATCATCAAAGTTATTGAATTTTTTACCGATACTACCGTAACAGTTTATTTTAAAGGAAATCCCTGAATGAAAGAAAATCGTCTTTTGACTGTAACCAATAAGAGTACTTATCATTTTGCTAAAAAAGAAAGCGGCGGGAAAGGATTTAATCTATTTCTTCTCAGCACAAATGGAGTAAACGTTCCCCCCTTCGTTACGCTCCCCCCGCATTTTTTTGAACTATTTAAAGAAACAACAAAAATCAATGATTATATTGAGCATATTTTTTTAGATCAGCACCTCTCTCTTCTGGAAGTTTCGGAAAAAATCCGGGCGAAAATTGTTGAGACACCTTTCAAACCAACATTACTATCGCAGATTGAAGATATTTATAAAGAATTAAACAGACCTCTCATCTCAGTACGGTCCTCCGCTCATGATGAAGACTCGGCCCTGCATTCTTTTGCTGGTCAACTAAGCAGCTACCTGTATATTTCGGATTTCGCTCATACCCTTAAATCCATCAAGGAATGCTGGGCAAGCGCCTACTCGGAGCGCTCTCTTCATTACCGCACTATCAATAAACTTGAGCTTAAAAATATTCGAGTATCCGTCATCCTTCAGGAAATGGTCGATCCCGATGTCAGCGGTGTTTTTTTTACGTGTAATCCAGTAAACGGAAACAATGGCCAGATTTTTATTAATTCTGTGTATGGTGTTGGCGAAGGGCTGGTCTCAGGCTTACTGGATGCAGATACGTTTGTTTTAACCAAAGCAGATGGGGCGATCATTGAAAAGAGCATTGTCGAAAAATCAAAAAAGTTAATTCGCGATATAAAAAAACAGGAATGTCTTGAAGTAAAAGTTGATACAACGGAGGCATTAGCAGAATCATTAAACGCAGAACATCTAAAAAAGCTATATTCAATAGCCAAAAATATAGAACTCTTCTATGGAAGACCACAGGATGTTGAATGGGCCATAAAAAATAATGAACTTTTTATACTTCAATCACGTCCCGTCACAACTGAAACTGAAAACAACCGGGGAATTCTTTATATCTGGGACAATTCCAATATTGTTGAAAGTTATGGCGGATTAACAATGCCGCTGACATTTGGTTTTGCACATTATGTTTATCATCAGGTTTATATTCAATTTTGCGAAGTTTTACTAGTTCCGCAAAAAAGTATTAAAGAAATGGATCAATATTTAAACAATATGCTGGGGCTTTTTTACGGCCGCGTTTACTATAATTTATTGAACTGGTATAAATTAATATCCATTCTTCCCGGCTACAAAAATAATCGTGCTTTTATGGAAACCATGATGGGCACCAATGAAGCCATACAGGACGAAGTTGCTGAGCGGGTGAAGCCATCGGATTTCCAAAATGGGCCAGGGGCCTTTGTCCGCCATTGTATTACAGGAATGAAGTTTTTGTATTTCCATTGGAACATCCAAAATGTCGTCGATGATTTTCAAAAAGAATTTCATATCGTTTACAATAAGTTCAGAAAAATTGATTATTCCAGACTTAGTGCAGATAAGGTCTACGAACATTTCCAAAAACTGGAAGCGGAAATTCTAAGAAAATGGCACGCTCCCATTATTAACGACACTCTATGTATGGTTCATTACGGGACTTTCAAAAAGCTCACCAACAAATGGCTCTCTCACCTGGGCGATTCATTTTATAATGATCTACTCGCAGGTAACGGGAATCTTGAATCGGCTGAGCCGACGAAAAGACTCATTGAACTCTCCGGGATTGTTTCAAAGAATGAAACTTTAAAAGCTCTCATTCTTACTACTCCAAACGAGCACTGCCTGGAGGCCCTCAATCAAAACAATCAAAGCGAATTCTACAAAATGGTTCTGGATTATATTGATCGCTACGGGTTCAGATGCATGAGTGAAATGAAGCTTGAACAAAAGGATCTTCATCAGGAGCCGGGATTGTTTTTTGTATTTTTAAAGAACCTCATCAATTGCGGACAAACGGATCTGCATGAATATGAAAAACGAGAAAAAGATATTCGTCAAAATGCTGAAGCTCTTCTTGAAAAAAATATCAGCGGAATAAAAAAAATTATTTATAAATGGTCACTCAATCACGCCCGTAAAGCCGTGATGAACAGGGAGAATACACGCTTTTGCCGCACAAGAATTTACGGAGTCGTAAGATCCATGTTCTATGCCATTGGTGAAGATTTCACCAAATCAAATATCATTGATAAAAAAGAAGATGTGTTTTATTTATCATTTCAGGAATTGAAGGGAGCTTTTGAAGGAACTAACACAATTCAAAATCTTCGCGCCGTCATAGAAGTCAGGAGAAAAGAATACGAAAGTTACAAAAACATTGAACCGGCCTCCAGATTTACCACCAGAGGCCCGGTTTATTGGCACAATCAACATACAGAAAAAGAAGAAGTTGTCGTATTTGATGAATCTACTCTAAAAGAAAACCAGATGAGAGGAATACCTTGCTCCCCGGGCGATATTACCGGAGTGGTAAAAGTAATCATGGGCCCCGAAGACGATATGGTCTTAAACGGAGAAATCCTTGTCACTGACCGCACCGATCCGGGCTGGATTCCATTATACCCTTCTGTAAGCGGGTTACTGGTTGAGCGTGGCGGACTATTATCTCATTCTGCCATTGTTGCCAGAGAAATGGGTCTTCCAACAGTAGTCGGGATAAAAGGTCTTACAAAAAAATTAAAAAGCGGCATGAAAATCAAAATGAATGGTGAAACTGGAATCATTGAAATAATAGATCAATAATAGACAAAAATAGGCCGGCAAAATGCCGGCCTATAAAAATTCAAAAATTAATACTTAAATACAATCGGGCTTGGTAGAGACTGAACAAATTCTTTTGGAATCTGGAAATAACGAGGACCTATTGCTTTCTCGTTTTCAGTCTTAGCAAGTACATCTTTCTTAGATCTTTCGATTGCAATATCAAGAGCAAGTTTTCTTGAAAGTTCAGCTGCTCTAATGGCACGCTCGCGATTAACTAGACCTGATGTTTTAACTTTTCCAATCAACCATGGCTTAACATCTACGGTTTCCATGATAATTTTTTTAATGTCTTTGTAATTTAATTTTGGATTCACATCTTTAATCTTACCGGCCATATTGGCAACATATGGTGCAGCCTGACTCGTACCACTAATAGCAAGGTAATTGTTCATCGGTATTGTTGAATTTATACCAACTCCTGGAGCGGCAACTTCAACATTGTTCACACCATAGCAAGAAAAATTAGCTAGCCCCTGGTCTCCCAAAGTTGCAGCAACTGAAATTTTATTATCGGCCTTAACATTGGTAGGTGAACTAGGTACATCGTCGTTATTTGAACCTTCATTACCTGCAGCAAAAACAAAAAGTGTCTCAGGTGATTCGCTCAGGAATTTCTTAGTTTCTTCAAGATTTACTTCAAAGAAATAATTCGCATATAACTTTAACTCGTCAGATGTTGGCTCTGCTCTAAAAACCGTTTTATAAAGAACAAAAATCACTCCAGAGATAGCTTCATATGAAGTTCCAAAAGAGCCGTTCATAACGTCAGCTTTTGCTCCTTTGATATAACTTCCGATTTCAACGTAGATTTTTGTTTGTTGTTGAGCCAGCGCTTTTAGAGCGGCCTTAAGGATCATTTCCTTAGCTCCACCCTTTGCAATCATAGCATCAAATGATTTTTGCCCTGGAAGTTTTACTTCGGTTGGAATCAATTTAATCCCTACAACCTTTGTATCTGGAGAATTCTTCACAGCAATTCCTGTTACGTGTGTTCCATGAATCCAGTTGCCAAAAATCTGAAGGTTTTTTACAAAAGCTTCGTCTTTAAATTTTTCTCTTGCCCAGTCAATTTCAGACTGAGTAACCGTGCCTAAAAATGACTTTAACTGGACATCAAAAAACTTTCTTGCGTCTTCAGTATTGGATTTTGCGTATGAGTAATCCACAAGCGTGTTATTGCTTTCAGCAAAGTTCCAACCGTTAACGTCATCTGGATAGCCATTTTTGTCTTCATCGCGGTCATTCATCGGAATTTCGATTGGATTGACCCATGCACTTGAAACAAGATCTTTATGTAAGAAATCATTCCCTGAATCTACAACTGCAATAGTTGAAGCGCTTAAAGAATTAACTGTTAGTAGCAAAGATAAACTTAATAATGATAATTTTGTCATCACTGACTCCTGGACCGTTTTTGGTAATCCCTAAGTATTGCGCTCATACCAGATGAGGTCCATGACAACTTTCTGACTAAGTCTTACTGGGAGTAGCAAAAAAAAGGCGCCCCGAAGGACGCCTTTCTTTTTATTCCTTGCAGCTTGGGTGCTGAAAGAAACAATATGCTTTTGGTTATTTTTTGATAACTAAACTTGGGCGAACTGGCTTAAATTTAAAGCCAAGACCCATAGGTTTATTAACAAACGATTTCTCAACCGGAACATCCGAAACAGCTGTGCGAGCATTTGAAATGGCCAGGTCAACAGTTTGTGATTTTGCCAATTCAGCTGCTTTAAGAGCGCGGGCCTTATTTACAATCCCGGATGTCTTTACTTTGCCTTTTAGCCATGACTTTACATCAACTGTACCAAGTACTATTGATTTAAGATCTCTAGCGCTAAGAGCTGGGTTGAGGTCTTTCATAGCAGCGATAATATTTGTAACGTATGGAGTTGCCTGACTTGTTCCACTTAGCGGCAAATAAACATGTGTTGGTGCTGTAGAATTGATTGCTACACCTGGTGCGGCCACATCTACTTTAGTTGCCCCGTAGTTAGAAAATTCAGCCAGTGACTTGTATCCCATAGTTGCAGCGACAACGATTTTATTGTCGGCCTGAATATCAGCCGGGTAATCTGGGTAAAGATCGTTATTTGAAGAATCATTCCCAGCTGCAATTGTAAAAAGTGTATTTGGTGCAGCGTTAAACATTCTGGGACCGTCTACTAATAACTGGTCAAAGTATAGTTTTACTATGGTCGCAAGTTCTTCTTTTGTTGGTTCGCGCTTAACTTCCTCAACGAAAGCCGCATTAACAAAATTAACTGCGTCGTTAAAGCCAATCCCGAAAGATTGATTCACAACATCTACTTTATGGAAATCCAGAATGCCGTGAAGACCAACCATTTCTGTAACCGAAGCAGTTGCACTGTCCAAGACTTCTTTCGTGAATTCTTCTACTGTTTTAGCAGCAGATTCGTTTCCGTCTTTCTCTTCAATTTTAAGAACGTTCGGCACAAGAGATTCTTGAAATACAGTCGGGATAATCTTCATTGAAAGCAGTTTTACGCTTGAATTTTTGTCAGCAGAAATACCAGCAACATGCGTTCCATGAATATAACCACCCACGAAATTAACCTTATTCATTAGAGACTGATCTTTAGTATGAGTTTTTAACCACGCAAGCTCAGGTGAACTTTGAGTTAAAAGTCCCAGCTCATATTTGGCATAGTAAGCATAAAATGTTTTTACATCGGCCGTAATAAGATTGTTGTATTTATCATTGAATACTTTCGCAGTATTTTCAGTGAAATCCCATCCATTAATATCACCCGGAAGACCGTCGCCATCCAGGTCTACTAAACTCCCAGCTTTTTCTTTAGCGTTGACCCATGTTTTTGCAACGAGGTCTTTATGGGAAATATCTGTCCCGGAGTCCATGATGCCTACAATAGATGCATCTGCTGAACTAAGTTGTACAAGGGCAAGTAAAGGGATTAAAATTTTCACACAAACTCCTGCTTGGTAGTAATTCGCGGAACCTAGCATTTTTTCATTCAAATTGAATTAAAAAAATGCGTTGAGGGCCAAAAACGTAAAATTGTAAGTTAATGTTAGAAACATGAGGATGGGTCCATTGAAAAAAAAGGTATTTATTACACGTTCTATCTTGTCTGCTGGCATTGATCTCATGAAAGACAAAGGTTTTGAAGTTGAAATGAGCTCAATTGATCGTCCGCTGACATATAGTGAACTAGTCGAGAAGGCCCGTCACTTTGATGCCTTGATTACAATGTTGGGCGATCGCATAGACGCCAATTTCCTTGAGCAGAATAAGCACTTAAAGGTCATCTCCAATTATGCTGTTGGTTTCAACAATATAGATATTGAGAAGGCCCGATCTCTGCAGATTGCTATTGGCAACACGCCTGACGTGCTGACAGAAGCCACGGCCGAAGTCGCCTTAGGTTTAATGATTTCTGCAGCCAGAAATTTCCACTCATCACAGACATCTGCTGCCCAAGGCCTCTGGAGATGCTGGTCTCCCACGGATCATCTAGGCCATGCATTGTCTAATAAGACACTGGGAGTAATAGGCTTTGGGCGCATAGGCCATAGGCTGGCAGAAATGGCGTCAGCAGCCTTTAAAATGAGAGTCATCTATACAGCTCGCACCCTGAAAACTAATTCTTTCAATGCCGAAAAGGTTTCAATGGAAGAGCTTTTAAAACGAAGCGATTTTATTTCAATTCATGTTCCATTAACCTCAGACACAAGAAAGTTTATCAGTGAAAGAGAATTAGGTCTGATGAAAAGCAGTGTTGTACTTGTCAATACTTCTCGTGGAGAAATCATCGACCAGGTGGCACTCATCCGGGCATTAAAAAATAAGAAGATATTTGCGGCCGGCCTTGATGTTACGGACCCAGAACCGCTACCTATAGACAGCGAACTCTTTTTGTTAAGCAATGCTTTTATTTTACCGCATATTGGGTCTGCAACTTTCGAAGCAAGAAGTGAAATGTCTCTAATGGCAGCTGAGAATGTCATAGCAGGGTTGGAAGGCGGCGAACTGAAGGGACGGGTCGTTTAAAAAAACCTCCTTCCCTAGAGGCCAGTCAGGCCCCTGCATGAAATTTTTCATGCAGGGGCCGTCGTACTTAATTATGTGTAGTAAATTCTTTAATATTTGTAATTCTTGTCACGTCTTCACCGCGTCCGCCGTTTTGCTCACGGTGAACTGAAACCAGGCATGACTCTGTTTCTGACTGCATATAATCCTGATCCCCTCGAACCAGAATCCCTTCGACTATACCTGTTCTTGAATCGACGACCGCTGAACCTGAGTTCCCGCCATATGTATCAGCGTTAGTTCTGAAATATACGGGGTGAGTGTTATCTCTCATATCAGCACCACTCGTAATTTTAGCTGGAAGTCCTGTAGGGTGACCGATGACTGTAAAAACTGCGTCATCAGCAGGCTTTCCTGAAGTTCTGAATTTTAAGGGCCCTCTTGAGCCTGTTACTTTGCGGTCAAGTTTTAGAACAGCATAATCATTCATTGTCGATGAATCTTTTTCACGAGCAATGATTTTTGTACAGTGATAAACCTGGTCTTGATTGAACGAAAAAGCTGTTTTTTCTTCTGATGTGTTGGCGAAATCAAAAACCCAAAAATGGTTTTCACAGTCGTTAACCGTATTGATACAGTGTCCGGCAGTAACCAGAGTATCAGCTGAAATTAAAAAACCAGAACAATTAGCCGCTGCCAATTGATTGGCAAATCTCTCACTTGAACAAATTCCATCTTCCTGCAAAGTTTTTGCCTTGATTGTGAATGTGTCGCCATCCTGAACCAGATTGCTGCTCAATATTTGTGCCGCTGTTGAACGAGAAAGCTCCTTCATCAAAGAATCAGAACTCTCGAAAACATCCATTCGGTCATCTGTACCATATATAACTTTTGGAATAATTTTAATTGGACTTTTTTTGACCGCTGCCTGAGCGTTTAAAAAACTTAAGACCAAAAAAGAGCAAAGAACAAATTTAGATTTCATGAAGGTCCCTTTTATTTGCCGAATTATCTAATTTTTTTAAATCAGATTTGGGCAATATTAAAGAACAATTGACTCATCTGGTATACTAACAACTTCTTACAGTTGACTGTTTTACTCGACTAATGTCCTACATCCTGTTTCCGCCAATAAAAATTGCCTCAAGAGAGCCGGGAAATTTAACATTTAAAAAAGGAGACCAAGAAGCCTTTGTCTTTAAATTTTCGTGGGTTATAACGCTCGCTCTTTTCGTATTTAGAATGGTAAATGAAGCCGAAAAACCGGGTGCCAAAAAGCCCATTCCCTTGCCCCATCTGGAACCTTCGGCAGAGATTTTGGAAAGGACTGGTAAAAACTGGTTAAAAAAACGGCCTGGATTTTCTGAAGCAATAAGTGCAATGGTCGTCGCGGGAATATTTTGATCAATCAATAACCATGTCACAAATGCAGCATAGGTATCGAGCCCGGGCAGACCACTCATGCCTTTTGCTTTTTCTTCAGGGCTATGAGGGGCATGGTCTGTCGCAAGAAAATCTATTTCGTGATTTTTAAGGGCGCTCAACAATTTATGCGCGTCGCTGGCTTCCCTTATCGGCGGATTCATTTGAAACAAGATCTGCTCATCCAGAGGCATTTGTTGAATCATTTCCCGGGTGAAATAAAGATGCTGAGGAGTGACTTCACAGCTGACATTGACCCCTTTTTTTCTAGCCGCCCTTATAGCATCGAGTCCGGCGCCGGCACTGTAATGGCAAAGTTTTCCTTTGAGTTCAAATTTTTCAATTAATTTCAATGCAAAATCTGTTGCTATTAATTCCGAACGAAGCGGCCTTCTGGAAAAATGATCGGATTCCAGCTTACAGTCCTCTAAAATTTGCGGGTCTTCACAATGAAAACTCACCCATTGATGACGATAGAATTCTAAAACGCGCTCAAGTTGCTCGTTATTTTTAAAATAAAGTTCACCGATAGAAGGTCCCATATAGGCCTTATAGGGAACTTCAAAACTGAGAGGTCTGGTGTCCGGACCTATGCCTGCGTACATTAAAATAGGAACGACACTATTGGCGGCAAGCACGGCTTTTTGCAGATAACTTTCATCATCAACGGGAGGCACAGGATTGTTTGGCATATCTGCTACATGAGCAAGACCACCATTAATGGCCGCGCAGCAAACAGAATTAAAGTCTTCTTTATATTTATTTTTGCCGGTTATATCTTCCCTGGCGTGTATATGAATATCGCCCATTCCGGCAAATAGTAAACAGTCATCATCGAAATAAAAATCCAGCTGTGCTTTAGGTTTAAGACAATCGCCGACGCTTAAAATAATTCCGCTTTGAACATCAAAAGCTATTTGCCTGCGCAAAACATCTGAGCTGGTGGCACATATCGCTTCTAGAATCTTGACTGCCATAATTAGATATCCTGAATAGCTCTCATATCAAATTCAAACCGCCATAGCCTCTGATCAATATCAGAAATGGTCAAGACTTTCTTTTGGTCGTTTTGTATCAGGTCCAGTTTTTCAACAGTAGTAGAAAGGGCCGATTTCCTGTAGAGAAAAAAATTATACTTGCTCATTATCTCTTTGAGTTCCTGCTCGCTTTTAACTTTAAAAGAAAAAACAATGCCCCCGCTGTTTTGGTCTTGGCCGGGGGATTCAAGCGTACAAAGTTTCAAATTGAGAGGGCCTCGGTGAACACTGTCGGAAACGCTGTCCACATCAAATTCAAAGACATCCGAAAGAAAATCCATCATTCGGGTTTTATCCTGAGAGTATAGGAGAAGCGGGCCGCATTCGTATTCCATTTCTTTATGTTAAATGAATACTGAAAAATTTACAAACTTAAACCTTCAATATAATTGAGAATATCTTGAGCTGACAATAAATAAAAAAGCCCGTATTTTCTGGTAGCTATGACGAAGGTACTTTTAAAAAAACCATTCATTGTGAGACTGCTGTTTTCGCTGATTTTTTGTTCAGTGACTCTATTTTTGCAATACAAATTTAGGTCGTATCTCCCTGGAAGATACATTGTCCTTTATCCGGTTTTATTCTTCATTTCCTGGATTGCCGGTTTTTATCCTGCCATCGCTTCAATTGTTTTCTGCTCTATACTTTCAAATATTATCTTTAACCCCAATGTTCCTTTTTTCGACGGCTTTGAATTGATGAAGACCGGGATACTTGCCTTCTTCGCCTTTTCAATTGCTTTAATCATCGAACAGGCCAGAAGACAGGAACGTCGTCTTCGGCATAAACTTGAAAGCAGTTCAAGGGAATTGTCATCAATCATTGAAGGTATGCAAGATGCCTTTTTTGCCCTTGATCGCGACTGGAAAATTGTCATGGTTAATAGAAATTATGAGATGCTGACGCTCTTATCGCGGGAAGATTCCATCGACCATTTTGTCTGGGAAATATTTCCTGAAGCAGCCGATAAAAATTCAATCTTCTGGCTCGAGGCCAACAAAGTCATGTCCAGCCGTTCTCCTTCCGAATTTGAATCCTATTATTCACCAATGGATGCATGGGTAGAAGTGAGAATTTATCCAAAAGATAACGGTATAGCCTTATTTTTTAGAAATATCACAAAACGAAAAATGGCCGAGAATGAACTGGCCTTCAGTGAAAAGAGTTTCAGGTTTCTGGCAGATTCAATTCCACATATCGTATGGACCTCAACAGGATCAGGGCATTTAGATTTTTACAATGCCCGTTTCTACGAGTACACAGGCACTCAAACAGGAGACTACTTTAATCCTACATGGGAAAGTATCATCCATCCCGACGATTACTTAAGGGATCATGAATGTTGGTGCACATCTCTTGAAACCAGCGTCCCTTACCATATTGAGTATCGTCTAAAAGGCAAAGACGGTACATATAGATGGTTCTTAGGACTCGCACTTCCAGTCAAAGACAGCATTGGCAAAACGGTAAAATGGTTCGGGTCATGCACTGATATTGATGATCAAAAAAGACTTGCCCGCAATATTGAAAAGCAGAACTCTGCCCTTGAAGATGCACTAAAAGCAAGAGATGAGTTTCTTTCAATTGCCTCACATGAATTAAAAACCCCCCTCACCTCCCTTAAGCTGCATTCTCAAAATTTCAGAAAAGGGGTTTTAAGAGGCGATGAAAACGCATACACTCCGGCGAGAATCGATAATCTATCCCTGCAGGTAGAAAAGCAGGTTTCAAAACTAAACAGACTCGTCGATGATATGCTGGACATTTCACGTATCAGAACAGGCAATCTTACTTTGAAGCCTCAGCAATTTCAATTCTCCGATTTACTTGGCGAGGTTCATGAAATATTAAAGGATCAATTCATCTCGTCCAACTGCCCGTCGCCGATCATTGAAAATAATTGCGGTAATATTTTGGTAAATTGGGACAGAATCCGAATTGAACAGGTACTGATCAATCTCCTTACAAATGCCATCCGCTATGGTAAAGGCAAGCAGATTATTCTTACGACTACCCATATGGAAACAAAAATACTCATCAGCCTTAAAGATCACGGCATAGGGATAGCAGAAGAGAACCTGGATAAAATATTTAATCGATTTGAAAAAATACCCAATCCCTCCGAGGTTAGTGGACTTGGTCTTGGGTTATTTATTTCCAAACAGATAATCGATGCCCATGCAGGAAAACTTTCTGTAGAAAGTAAACTGGGTGTCGGCTCAACATTTAAGATTGAGTTGCCGCTCTAGAGTATATGCTCTCCACTAAAAAAGGATCGTGTGCTCTCCATATCAGTTGCCCGCAATTCTTTAAGATCATGTCCTCTATAATTTTAGCATGCAAAATTTCAGCGTCGTTAAACGGGTCACTGGATTCAGGAAGCGCCCTCCTGAGAAATGATTTCTTGGAGACACCGACAAGCCACGGATAAGTATGTCCGGATGCTTTTAGAATTCGTGCTAAATCATCAAAGCGAGTGAGCAGCTCCCAATTTTGTTCATAGCTTTTCGAAAAACCAAAACAAGGATCAAGAATGATTTTCTCTTTGAGTCCACACTCGACTAATTTTGGGATTCCGTTTAAAAAACAGTCCCCCGTTTGCTCGACAATGTCTCCTTCATGGATGTAATTCATGTGGTCAAGAACCTTATCACGGGAAGGAATATGCGTACTCCCGAGAACGTAGTAGAAATTCTTTTGATACCTTTTAGATTTAAGTAGATTTAAAAGGTCAGAGTCCACGACACCCGATATATCATTGAAAATGAACCCGCAGCCTTTGTATCTCATTTGAAATTTTTCCTCAAAATAGAGATAACTCTCGGGCCTGTAGGTATCAAAAGAAATCCACTTTCCACTCAAATCAATTCCTGCCAGGGCATCAAATATATTATCAAATCGCGATTTCTCTTCGGCACTGGAGATTGCACTGTTCATGGGAGCAGTGGATTCGAAACCAAAATCATAAACAAGAGCGGGAATTTTTTTAAATTGCTTCAATAATTTTTTTAACTCTTCACCATTTTGAAACAGAGATCCGGCATCCGAAAAAGAATCGGGAGTTATATTAATAACCCCCATACTCCTTATTTCTTTAAATGGATAAAGCATTAAATTTTACGCGATAACTGGATTAAGCGTGCTCGTGACAGGTTCAGTTTTACTAGGTGCCTCATCTGGTTTAGCAGCTTTTTCAGACTTAAGTGGAACTCCAATAT
This sequence comes from Bacteriovorax sp., assembly GCA_041662705.1. Classification (GTDB taxonomy): domain Bacteria; phylum Bdellovibrionota; class Bacteriovoracia; order Bacteriovoracales; family Bacteriovoracaceae; genus Bacteriovorax. The sequence continues at coordinate 50,511 of JBAZRY010000003.1, read as the reverse complement.
CAACACCTGCAATCACATCTTTAACTTGCTGAATATCAATTGTTTCCCAGGCCATTAAAGCCTTGGCAAGACGATCAAGTCCATCGCGATTTGATTTCAGAATATTGATGGCCTGTCGATAATTCTTTTCTACTATGCGGTTAATTTCTTCATCAATTTCCTGAGCTGTTTTTTCTGAGTAATCAGTATTGTCTCCGGTACCTGTATAAATCGACATAGATGATTTATTGTAATTGATAGGGCCCATCTTTTCAGACATGCCCCATTTACAAACCATATTGCGGGCAAGACCTGTCGCTCTTTCAATGTCATTAGACGCTCCTGAAGTCATTTGTCCGTAAACAATTTCTTCAGCACAACGCCCCCCCATTAAAAAGGCGATAAAATTCTCTGCCCTGTCATTAGTCAATGAAAGCATGTCTTCATTTGGAAGAGTTTGTGTAACACCTAAAGCTCCGCCTCTTGGCATGATTGAAACTTTGTGAATCGGATCAGTATGAGGAAGATTCATACCAACCAACGTATGTCCGGCCTCATGATAAGCCGTCATTAGTTTTTCTTTATCGGAAATGACCAATGATTTTCGCTCAGGTCCCATTAATACTTTATCCTTGGCCTGTTCAAAATCTTCATTTGATAATTTTTTCTTATTAAGGCGAGCTGCATTTAACGCTGCCTCGTTAACCAAGTTTGCCAGGTCAGCACCGGTAAATCCCGGTGTCCCTTTAGCAATAACTTCTAAATCGATATTGTCCTCAAGTGGAGTTTTTTTAGTATGAACTTTTAAAATACCAAGGCGGCCGCGTACATCAGGAGCACCAACCATAACACGTCTATCAAACCGTCCCGGACGTAGAAGCGCCGGATCCAGTACATCGATTCTGTTTGTAGCTGCAATTAAAATAACGCCTTCATTGGATTCAAATCCATCCATCTCAACAAGAAGTTGGTTAAGCGTTTGTTCACGTTCGTCGTGCCCCCCGCCCATTCCCTGACCTCTATGACGTCCAACTGCATCGATCTCATCAATGAAGATGATACACGGAGCGTGTTTCTTGCCCTGTTCAAATAAATCTCTCACGCGTGAAGCACCGACACCGACAAACATCTCAACAAAATCTGATCCTGAAATTGAAAAGAACGGAACATCTGCTTCACCGGCAACAGCTCTTGCCAGTAAAGTTTTACCTGTACCCGGAGGACCAACCAGGATAACTCCTTTAGGAATTTTCCCGCCAAGTGCAGTATATTTTTTTGGGTCTTTCAGAAAATCGACAACTTCTTCAAGTTCTTCTTTTGCCTCCTGAACACCTGAGACATCACCGAAAGTTATTTTTTTATCATGCGGATTCAGCAGGCGCGCCCGCGACTTCCCAAAGCTCATTGCTTTTCCTCCGCCGGCCTGAATCTGGCGCAGGAAAAAATAAAAAATAACAATAAGTAATATCATTGGTCCCCAGTTGAGCAGGAGCGATGTAAAGAATGTTTGCTTCTCCTCTTCTTCGTATTGAGGAATAATTCCGTTTTCACGCAAAATATTAAATGTCGCGTCCCCGGTATTACCAGTTAAACTAAAACGAGACCCGCCTTCGTAACCTGTTTTGAATTTCCCCATGATGGTGTCTTTGCCTTTAAAGACAACTTCGTCGACATTTTTGTCCTGCACAGCTCTTACAAAGTCTGGGTATTTAATAAATTTATGATCTTTTTTATCAACGGTTGCGACTTTCGCCACGAGCGCCATTAGTAAAATGACAACAATCCAAAGAGTGAGTGTTTTTTGCTGAGGTTTCATTTAATTCCTATTCCTTCATTGCTTTATCAAACTTCATTTTTTGACATCACTCATTCTATAAACCTAAGCCAGAAGAATCAAGTATGACAGCATTGTGAAACAACTTTTGTTTCCCCTTTTTTTGTATTAGCGGATAAAAACTGTAGGGGATCTTATGTTCCCTGAGCCACTGAGTACTTTTTGGCAACAATGGATGTATCAGCTTCGAAGATTTAGACTTGTCTTCCTTGGAAAGAAAACACAAATAAGGGAAAAAGGCCTTGACGGGTTTTTTATGGTCTCGCTCAGTAATCTGCGTAACGTCAATAGTGTGCTCAAGTCGTTGAAGCAAAAGTTCGTCGCATTTGCGGTAGTAATCCATATGTAATTCATTGGTAATTAATAAATAATCCCGAAGTATATGAATCTTTACTCCACCCGAAAAACTTAGAGGGCCTTTAATTTTTGGCTCCCGAGGGTCGCTGCCAATTTTCTTATGGGCCTCAATTAATTTATCAACTTCCCGGTTTATTTCCCCTCTATGAGTCTTGGAAAAAAAATGAATCCATTCCTTAATCTGATCTTTGTGGTGACTAAAATCCTGAGATCTTAAAACGACGGCTCCCGAGGCTTCGCGTTTTTCATCCAGCCGGATTAGCGGTGCAAACTGGGGTTCATTTAAAAAGAGACTGCGATGCAAATTGAGCTTCAGCGCGAGTGCATTTTGACGGGCCACATAGTGCCGCAGGTATTGTGGATAACGCTTTCTGATAGTGCTCGTAAGTTTTGCACGAAAAAAATTTCGCTCAAAGCGTGTGTCACGATTTGAACTGTCCTCTGCCCAACTGAGACCTAATGCCTTAGCATACATTCTGATCTGATTTTTACTCACGCACATAAAAGGCCTGACCAGTCCCCTGTTATAAACTGGAATACCAAGCGTGGACTGAAGCAGGCTCTGCCTGAAAGATTGAATCATGCTCCATTCAAAAGAATCATCCAAATGGTGTGCGGTGTATACCAGATAATTCTTGTGTAAATATTGCTTATAAACTTCGGCCCTAAGATTTCTTGCGACTGCCTCAAAATTATTCTGATCCAGATTCATGGTGAACTTTACGACATCAACTTCAAGTCCCAGGAGTTCACCATGATTTCTAACCAGATTTTCTTCCTGGTCGTTCTCCGCTCGAGTACCATGGTTTATATGAAGCACCCTAAGGTTTCCCCTGAAAATATCGTTCAGGACATACATAAGTGCAAGGGAGTCCACGCCGCCAGAAACCGCCACCAGATTGGATTTTTCCTTATTTATCAAGTGAAACGACTTCATAAATAAATGAACGTGAGAAACAAATTGTGCGGTTCTTAGTCTACTCATTATTATTGCTTAAATCCTTAAATGCATCATAGGTCGAAACTCCTTTTAAGCAAAGAATTCTTGACAGATAAGTCATGAGAATTTAGGATCAAGCAAACTTTTTTTGGCTTGGTAGCTCAGTTGGTTAGAGCGATGGATTCATAACCCATAGGTGGGCAGTTCGATTCTGCCCCAAGCCACCAAAATATCCAATTCCCCCTTATTTACCTAAATAAATGATCAACAATACCGATACTTTATTGATGAATTTTCTCATTTTTTTCACCTTTTTTATGGCAAGTATATCAAGCTCTTTAAGCTATGAAGTGCCAGCAGGATGCGAATCCCCAAAAAAAAGATCAAAGGACTGCTCAAACTGCAGAGGGCCCGAGTCCTCAATTGTTAACATTGAAAAATTCAGTGAATTTACCAATAAAGTAGCGGCCCCAATCGAAACATTGGAACTTTTTACGGAAAAAGCGAATCGGCTGAGGGCAGCGAACCTGGTGGTCAAAGATAACCTAGGCTCCCTATTTAGAACATTAAGGGATAAGGAAAAAGAGCCAACCTACCAATCAGGGATAAAAGAAATAGGTGAAATAGAAGAAGACTTTAAACAATTAACCCTACTTTCAAAAGAGGCCATCCAACTTCAGCGAAAATTAAATATCTGCATTACAAATTGTTCGGCCGTAAGAAAAATGGAGCTCAATAAAGATATTGAACGAGTCCAAAAATTAAAAAGCATCATTTTAATTAAGCAACCTTTGCTGGCCAATTCTAGTTTTGAAGAAATCTTCACGAAAATGAGTGACAATGATGTTGATAAAGAAGAGTTTATTTCAAGAGATATTTTTGAGCAAAAATTATTTTCTGCACTTTTTGAAAACCTACAGGGTATATTAAAAAAGGAAAATGAATTTGAACGTTTTAGTGACGACCCACAAAAACCATATATTAGATTAAATAATATAGACCATATTAAGAACTACAATGAAAATATTATTGAACGATTCCCATTAATAAGCGAGTCAGTAGTTCTAGATCTGTCCTTCAACGAAGCAGCTAAATCTCCTCCAAATAAATGTGCGTGTTATTTGACCCAACGTTATAAATCTTATACTTCCAAGAAAGACTATCAAGAGTTCGCACTCGATATCACATTATTTGCACTGCCATTTGCCTTAGGTCCAATAGGCAGGGCTTCAGAATTGTCGATTGAATTAATACTTGGAAAGAGATTGGCCACCTATGGACTTAAGGCCAGTGAAGCATCTCGGGCAATAAAGTTAACTAACATCGCTATTTTAAGTTCAGTAACTGCTAGTGACTTAAGCCAGATTGCTAATGATATTAAGAAATGTAAGCAGAAAGAAGCTGAATTTATTTCTGCGGCAACCGGACAGAAATTAGAAGGCTTAAAAGAATGTAAAAAAGAACTTAGCAACAAGATAATATTAACCGAAATTTCGGCAATACCACTTCTTAAAACCGATATATCTCAAAAAATTCTTTCGTTGCTTAAAACGAAATCTTCGTTATCCAGCGCTAAAACGCCAGGAACAATTTCACTGTTATTAAAAGATTTTGGCGCTGGGAAAAATAAAATTATCAAAACTGAGATGGATAATATCGTAAGTGTAGTCCGAGAAGAAAAAATCCAAATTGCTTCAATGTCGTCCAATACAAAAAAGATGAAACCAGAAGTCGACCAGTTTCTTAAGAATCACCAGCTAGCCGCGGATTTAAATAGGCCGGTGCAGATAACGACATCAAATCTTTCAGATTATCAAAAGAATATTGGAAAAGACACGGTTGAGCTTTTGTATATTCCAGGAGCTGATGTACCCCATTTACCCAACGCCGTTAAAAGAGTCGGTCATATTGCTTTACGCATTGGAGATAAGGTTTATCATCAGACAGGCGGTTCAGGATTTAAAATTGAAACTTTTGAAAACTTTCTGGGAGTCACTAAAAAAAATTATAAAGTCTACGGTCAGGTCATCGAATCATCGGAAAAAGAAAAGCTTGTCATGAAAAGTTATTTTCAAAAAGTTTACGAAAAACAACTTCCTTATTCCTTTCTGGTTAATAACTGCTCGCAAAGTGTCTGCAGATCAATGGGGCTGGCAGATATAGAAAAAATAAATCCAGCGGCCCAATTAGATCCTTTTCTTACACAACGTAAAATTGCCAGAAGCGATCGCGTAGTAATGAAGACGGCCTATAATACAGACAAGGATTTATCCGACGAAGATTTATTGAAGGCAACCGCCGCCAATCGTCTCGCGTTCTATGGAATCCCTGCGGCAGGTGCAGCAACGACTGCTGGATTGGGTGTAGAAGCTGTAGATTTTGTGATTGAATACTTAAATCAAATTAAAGAAACCAAATAGTATTTGAATTCCTCCAATTAAACTGCGAAGATAAATTTATGAAAAAAATATTCATTCAGCTTTTATTAACATCAATATTTATTTTTTTAGCGGCCTGTAATTCAACAACGCCGCAGAAACATCTAAGCAATACTCCCAAATCCGAGCAGACCATTGACATGAAAAATTGCATCTGTGTTCAGCTTTGGATGCCTGTTTGCGGAGAAAATGGAATAACTTACTCCAACGCCTGCTTTGCCAAATGTGCCAATGTAAAATACGAACAAGGCGCCTGCGATAAAACCATTTAACTATTAAAAATCTCGCCTACGATCTTCTTTGCGCATAAATGCGAAACGCTGAAGCCATTTTTATAAAATCCACTGATCACATAAACTGATTTTTCATCATTAAGAGCGCACGCCAGAGGCTTTCTTTTCTGTGCTTTATGGCGAAGACCTGTGATGGTTTTGAAATCCTCAAAGCTCCCTAATGCTGGTCTGAGAGCGTTGCTAAAGACCTGATAAATTTTATTTAACTCGGCAAAGTCAGGAGCAAGGAAGGCCCCCTTATAAGAAGCACTTCCCATTATCAACTGGCAGGTAGCACTGCGGTATATTAAATTATGCCCGTCAATTGTCACGTAAAATGATGGGCAGCCGAGATTGATAGTCTTCTGCAGGTATGAACCTGCCACCACCTGAGTATTTTGTAATTGTGCTGTCAGTGCATAGAATTGAGAAAATATTCTGGCATAGGCCCCGGTACAAAGTATTATTTTTCGGGCAGTCAAAATTTCTGCGCTCATCAACTCGCAACTAAATGTCCCGTCCTCATTTTTAGACATCGCTTTTAAAAAATTATTTTTTAGAACTATCTTTTGAGAGGCAATCTTCTTATTGAACCACTCTGCGTGAATAAGCGGATCGACTATATAAGAATCGAGAGTGGTGCCACTCATGTCCGTTTTAAATAACGGAGAATGAATGGGTATAAGCTCTCCATAGCGTCTGATGAGTTTTTCTTTTTCTGCTAGAGTTGAATAACTGATGTATTGCTTAATTGCCTCAACGCTCTCGGGCCTTTCTTTAGCGACAAAATCTTCAAATAAAAAAAAAGACTTTCTTAAATCATCGCCAAGTTCACTCACGCCGGGAGCAATTCCGCTCAGAGAAACACTGGCAGTTGTTCTCAGAGAACAAGCAGGGGCAGTTTCCTCGGAAAATACCTGAGCAACAGAAAAATTCTGATATTTTTTATCATTTAGTCCAATGTGGCCAAATAATTCCATGAGAAATGTCTGCGCAGCAAGACCATTTCCCACCACTATTAAGTCATAAATCACTTCAAGCCTCGTATATTAGAGATAAGCGGACGATTTTTCATTAAGTAAATTATAACGTATTGCCAAGAGTTTTTAAAATGATTATCGTTTTTAGTCTTCACATTCTTGGAATATTTTTCAATAAGGAGCAGTATTCATGTCACTTGAACAAAGCGCTGTTATTTTTGCCGCACAGGAAACCAATATCAACGCGCGGTCAGTTTTAAGCGTTCTCAATCTGTTGGTTACAGAACAGGCAACAGTGCCTTTTGTGGCACGATATAGAAAAGAAGTCACAGGCGGTATGGATGAGGTTCAAATCAGGGCCATACATGAATCCTATGAAAATTATATCGAACGCGAAAAAAGACGCGCTTTTATTTTAGATGCAATTAAAAAAATGGAATTGTTAACGAGTGATCTTGAGAAAAAAATTCAGGCTGCCAGTTCAATCAATCAGCTTGAAGATTTATATGCTCCTTACAAAGCAAAAAAGAAATCGAAGGGAATGCTGGCCATTGAAGCAGGACTTCAGCCATTGGCCGACTTGATTTTAACTGCCAGTAAAGGCAAGCAACAGTTAATGACAGAAATCGGAGATAAGTTTAACAAGCCCGAATTTAAAATTACAAGCTTCGAGGAAGCCTATACAGGCGCTTTTGATATTATTATTGAAATGATGGCCCATGACCCGGAAATCAAAGAAACACTTCGCAATGATTACTGGAAAGATGCTGTGGTGAAATCCACCAAACGTGACAAGGCCGAGGCAGAAGATAAAGACTGGATGAAATATAAAGATTATTTTGAATTCTCCCAGCGGGCGGTTGAACTCAAAGACCCCAAAGCAGGACACCGCTTTTTAGCGATGAGAAGAGGAATGACCTCTAAGACTCTTAAAGTGGATGTGGTTTATCCTGAAGAAGCCGCACTTGGGTTGTTGAAGAAAAGATTTTTTTCAAGTTCCAATTTAGGCTGCTTGTCTGATCTGGAGCTGGCCGCCAAAAAGGCATATTTAAATTATATTCACCCAAGTCTGGATCTCGAAATTAAATCGGAACTCAAAAAAGTCTCTGATGAAACAGCAATAAGTGTGTTCGGCATCAATTTAAAAAATCTATTACTTCAACCCTATCTCGGTCCTAAATCAGTAGTCGGGGTTGATCCTGGAGTACGCACCGGATGTAAAATTGTCATTGTCGACAATACCGGAAAGTTTCTTGCTGATTGTGTAATATACCCTCATGAGCCGCGTCTGCAGGTAAAAGAATCGGCGGCCATAATGGATGCCATTATTGAGCAATTTAAAGTTGAGCATATTGCCATTGGAAGCGGGACTTACGGCAGAGAAACACTCACCTTTTTTCAGCAGAATGTAAAAAAAGTAAAAGATGGAAAAGTCAATGCCACTCTGATCTCGGAAGCCGGTGCTTCTGTATACTCAGCATCTGACATTGCCAGAGAAGAATTTCCGGATAAAGACCCGACAGTGAGAGGGGCCATATCAATTGCCAGAAGATTTCAGGATCCATTGGCAGAACTTGTAAAAATTGACCCTAAATCAATCGGAGTCGGACAGTATCAGCACGATGTTAATCAGGCCCGTTTGAAAAAATCACTAGAGGGCGTTGTTGAATCTTGTGTTAACTACGTTGGCGTTGATTTGAACACTGCCTCTGCTCCGCTTTTGTCTTATGTATCGGGGATCGGTCCTGCTCTGGCCCAGAACGTGGTGAAATACCGCGAACAGCACGGCGGATTTAAAAATAGAAAAGAAATTTTAAAGATCCCCCGCTTTTCAGCAAAAATATTTGAGCAGGCCGCTGGTTTTCTTCGCATTTATAATGGAGAAGAACCACTCGATGGAACATTCATTCACCCTGAGCGGTATGAAGTGCTTTCAAACTGGGCAAAAAAAAATTCAACACAATTGAGAGATTTGATAACAGACAAAGATGTTATCATGAAGCTTGAAAGGGACAACACGTTTAAAACCGAGATCGGCGAATTTACTTTTAATGATATCGTTAAATCGCTAAAGGCCCCTACTCAGGATCCACGAACAGAATTTAAATCTTTTGAATACAGAAAAGACGTTTCCAAAATCGGCGATTTGAAAATTGGAGAATGGTACCCAGGTCTTGTGACGAACATCACTCAGTTTGGCGCATTCGTTGACATAGGAATCAAAGAAAACGGTCTTCTTCACGTGTCTCAAATATCAGATACGTTCGTAGAAAATGCAATGACTGCGCTAAAAGTCGGTCAAGTTGTTAAAGTACAGGTCTTAGAAGTAGATTATGAACGCGGCCGCATTTCCCTAACCGCCAAAACCGGCGGTGAAGTTAAACGTGCAACCGGAGACGCTCCAAGACATAACGTCAATTCTAATAAACAGTCAGCTCCAATGCCAAAAGCAGAACCCCAATTAAAAAATAATGCTTTTGCCGGACTTAAAAATTTAAAATTATAAGAACTGCCCTACTACAATTGTACTTTGATATTTGATTCCATCAACACCATTGGTCTGATCAAATATCAAAGTTTGATGGGAGCTGTTTAAAATGTATTGAAAAATGAGCCTATCGACCATCACTTATCAGTTCAATTTTAAAGAAGTGCCTAGAATGTGTTCAGTGGCAACAATTTGATAATAAAATGCTCAACTGCCAAAGTTAATGGATAAATTGTACTTTGATATTTGATCCATCAACACCATTGTAGTAGGACAGTTTAAAAATTATAAACAATCAGCTGATAGAGCGAACATGATCCAGTAAATTGTGTTCGCGCTTGAACTGAGAAATGGCATAAGTAACAAACACTGACGAAATGATGTAAGGAACAAAAAAGGATATAGCGAGTCCTTTTGCGGTTATCAGTATAGGAATTTTCCTGTCAACAAACACATCAGGCATGATTTCCGGTGCAAAATGATCGAAGAAATAAAGAAAAACAACGCCTGAAAGCACTCCAAATAGAATTGAAAGAAAACTCATCAAATGAAGAAAATATTTTGTTGATCTATTGATCTGATCATATGAAGCTCCAAGAATCCAGAAGCTCGAGAGATCGGTTTTTACTTTGTTGAAAAAAATAAGCAGGCCGGAAGAGATACACAGAGAAACCAACAAGCTCATGGCAGCAAACAGAAAAATCATCACAGTGCTTTCTAAATTGAGCGCCCATACTAATGTGCCATTTTCCTGCTCCCATGTTTTAAATTGAACCCAATCGGGAAGCATTTTTGAGAGTTTTTTAAAATCAACATCTGAATAAATGCGGATGCGATTAATATTTCTCGCCTGAATCAGATTTTGAATAAGCGGAAGTCTTACCCAGAGGTGGGACGTATCAATTTCCGGCACATCTGAATTAAAAGTTTTATCAATTCGTATTGTCTGGCTTCTTGGAATTTCACCCAAAAGCGAATCAACATGTGCGGGAGAAATAAGCTGCAGGTCTTCCGGTGGCGCTACTCCTACTTTGTAAGCAAGCTCCGTCGGTATTATGGCCTCAAATTTTTTCTCTTCGCTTAAAAAAGGAGGTAGGTAGCCTGCTTGATCAATACCGTGGACAATGACGTAAGATAAATAGGTCTGATAACTCAGCAGCAGCTCAATTTCATATTCCCGCGTGTATTCAAGCTTCTCTTTTTTCAAAAGGCTTTCAAGCACGATTAGTTTAGAATCATCCTCTTCACTTTTAAACATCAGAGTGGCACGTCCTATGACGGCCTTGGACCGCTCCATCAGTTTATTTTGAAGCCCCCCCATGGTACTTTGAAGAACAATCAGAGCAAAAGAAGAAATGATCAACCCGGTTACTGCAAGTATGAGCAGCCGCTGGCGATTCTTTGCAGAGAGGATATAGAAGAAAAAATATTTTAAGTAAGTCTTAAACACTTATTAGAATCTGGTTTTTTCATAGAAAGTAGTTTTACTAAGAACCAGTTCCTCCAGATATGTGCTCGGACTATAACGTTGTTTATCCACTGTCTCGCTGAAATGTTTTAAAGCATTCAGGATTTTATCCAGTCCTTCACTATCTGCATATCGGAGCAGTCCACCTCTAAACGGTGGAAAACCTATTCCAAAAATTAATCCCAGATCCACTTCACCGGCAGTTCTTACAATTCCATCTTTTAGAATTGCGGCAGCTTCATTGATCATAGGTAAAAATAATCGCATTTGAAGATCCGTTTCACTCATTTTCGTTTTAGCCGTAGGGAGCAGTTCATCAACTTCAGGATTCAGTCCTGTCACTTTTCCTTTCTCATCATAAAGATAAAAACCTTTAGAATTTTTCTTTCCCAAAAAATTCTTTTCCATCAGCTTATGAGAAAACGTTGAGGGGTGAGCGCGCTCACCCAGTCCATCATACATAACCTTTGCCACTTTTACAGCGACATCTATTCCGACTTCATCTAAAAGTCTGCAAGGCCCCATTGGCATGCCAAAATTAAGCGCCGCCTGATCGATGTCTTTAATCGATACACCTTCATCAAGTAAATAGCCTGCCTCATTTAAATAAGGAGTCAGAATTCGGTTAACCAGAAACCCAGGTCCGTCTTTGACAACAACCGGTGTTTTTTTCACACGTAAAACCCATTTATATAGGGCCTCAACAGTCTCAGGATCAACTTTGCTGTGAACAATAATTTCCACTAAAGGCATCAGGTGAACCGGGTTAAAAAAGTGCAGTCCTGCAAATCGTCCCGGGTACTCAAGTGCTTTTGACATCTCTTCAACTGAAAGAGAAGAAGTATTACTAGTCAAAAGACAGTCCGTGTGGACATGCTTTTCAGTCTCAGCAAAAACCTTTTTCTTAATGTCCATATTTTCAACGACAGCTTCAATGACCAGATCCACTTTTTTAAATCCACTATAATCAAGCTGGGCAGTGATCGATCTTTGTTTTCTTTCAAACTCATCAGGGTTAATTTTTTTTCTTTTAAGCGCCCCTGCAAAATTTTGAGAAGATTGCTTTAACCCAAGATTCAAGGCATCGATCGTAAGATCTTTCATGATGGGAGACATTCCGGCATCGGCCATAAGCCATGCAATCCCGCCCCCCATCGTTCCGGCACCGAGAGCTGCCCCACGTTCTAAAACAGGCAGTGGTTTTGTTGCTTTTGGACCGCTGTATTTTTTAACCGCTTCAGACATGAAATAGATATGCTGAAGATTTTTACTCTGCTCGCTGGTGGCCAGTTCGCCAAAGGCCTGTGCTTCACCGGCAAGATAGCTGGTGCGGCCCTTCATCATTCCTGAATCCATCACGTCCAGTATTTTTAGCGGCGCCTGGTAAAATCCGTTTGTTTTTTTCAACACACTTTCACGCACTTTTTGAAAAATAATTTTTCTTGTCACAAAATTTTCGGTGGCAATTTCCTTGATGGAATTTTTCAAAGTATGAGGTGCAGCTTTTTTATTAAAAAATTTAGGCGCCATTGCAAGCAGATTTTCGGCGGGATAGACTTCCGCCACCAGCCCTAATCTCTTGGCCTTGTCGGCACGCAAAGTCTTCCCGGTTAAAATCATATCAAGTGCGTTTGGCAAACCAATCTTGCGTGGGAGACGGTACGTTCCGCCGAAACCAGGAATAAGCCCCAGCTTAACTTCCGGCAGGCCTAGAGATGTTTTTTTTGAATTAGAAGCGATGATAGTATTACAGGCCAGAGAAAGCTCGAGACCCCCTCCCAGACAAACACCATCCACACAGACAACTGTCGGTATGCTCAGATCTTCAATTCGGTTATAAATATTCTGTCCTTGTTCAGCCTTGTCAGCGGCTTCAGCCTCAGTTGTCATCGAAGAAATTAAATTAATATCTGCCCCTGCGAGAAAACAATTTTCAATATGGGAAAAGAAAATAACGCCGCTTAACTCTGACGATTTTGAATGAACTTCTTCAATAATCAAACCGAGTTCTTCCATCGTTTCAACGTCAAGAGTGGTCATGCTCTTTGTGCTGTTATGGCCAAAACCTACATAAGCAACCTTCTCTTTAATTTCCAGACTGATTCTTTTATTTGTCATACACTTCCCGCTTTTAATAACTTTTTATTAACGAATTAAATTCTCGATAACGACCGCTCCGCCCTGCCCGCCACCGATACACAACGAAGCAAGTCCGTAACGGCCTTTTCTTCTTCGAAGCTCATGCATCAAAGTGACGATCAAACGCGATCCGGTTGAACCAACCGGGTGTCCAAGAGCAATTGCCCCTCCGTTCACATTAACCTTGCTCATATCCAACTCTCCCCATGCACGGTCAACACTGAATTTCGCCGCAACATCCTTATCTCTGAGTCCGATTGCCACGGCCATAATTTGAGCTGCGAACGCCTCGTTCAATTCAAACAAGTCAAAGTCGGAAAGTTTCAAACCTGTGCGTTTCATCACGCCATCCATAGCAAGAAGCGGCCCCATTCCCATTCTTTCAGGCTCTAGTCCATGAAAATGAAAATCAGTGAGCTTGGCCATAGGTTTCAAGTTATACTTTTTTACAGCTTCTTCTGAAACCATTAAAAGCGCCGAACCACCGTCCGTAATCGGACAGCTGTTTCCAACAGTAACCGTTCCTGATTTTCTATCAAAATACGGTTTCATCTTGGCGAGTCCTTCGACAGTTGAATTTTCTCTGGGACCAACATCGTTGGTTAAAAGTTTATTTAAACTTCCACCAATTGTGATCGGAAGAATTTCATCTTTGAACCTTCCTTCTTTAGTTGCGGCTACAGCTTTTGCGTGAGAAGTGTTCGCAAAAATATCCTGCATCTCTCTGGTGATTTTTAACTCACGTGCCAAGAGCTCTGCAGTCTGCCCCATATTCAGTCCGCAAAAAGGATCAGTTAACCCCTGCTCTATCGCCACAATCGGCGTGAGATAATTTGGCCTGAAAGCGCTTAAGGCAGAAAGTTTTTCACCAACTGTTTTGGCCTTCATCAGTTTGGCAAATAATTCAGTCATCTCTTTATTATAAATGAGAGGCATCTGAGACATTGATTCAACACCACCGGCAATGACAACATCATTGCGTCCACTTGCTATTCTCAGATAGGCTTGAGACGCTGCTTCCATTCCTGAAGCACAGTTTCTATGCACAGACGAGGCGGAAGTTTTTTTATGAAGACCTGCTTCCAGAGCAATCACCCGGCCGATATTGGGATATTTTGCAGGATTTCCGGTATTGCCAATAACCACTTCATCAACCATGTCAGTTGGAATTTCAGTGTTGTCGATTAAATGTTTTACCAGGTATGCGCCAAGGTAAGGGGCCTGAACATCTTTTAGGTCCAATCCGGACTTTGCCTGAGGGGTTCTCTTTCCATCAACAATATACACGTCTTTCATTGACATAATTCTTCTCCATGAATTTAGCGGATTACCTATAAATTCTAAGGGAAGATTGAAATTAAAGAAACATCGTATTTTTTTTTGTTTGGTTAAGATAATAAAGAGGAAATAATAGATGACCAAAAAAAACGGGCATCAAGAAGATGCCCGCTACCATATTTAAAATATATCAGTCACAAACTAGAATCTTACAACCAGACCCGCCTGGATTGCAGTAATGTCCGAATCTTCCATTGATTTCGTAACATTCTGAAGTCTAACCTGATCAGGGTTAATTGTAGTTGTATCAGCTGAGCTTGAAATCCCTGAAGATAATGTCTTTGTATAAGAAAGATCAACGTTAAGACCTACTGTATCGTTAAAATCTACTTCCGCACCTAACTTCGCCGATGCTCCCATCGCTGTTGAAGAATAACCTTCATTACCAAAATTAACACCGTTGTTGCTATAGCCATTTCCACCGTCTTCATACTTCAAGTTAGAACGGTTAAAGCTTAAACCTAAACCTGCGTACGGCTTAATTCTTGAATCTTCAGTTAAGAAGAATTTACCATTAGTTTCTATAGTCAATTTTGTAGAAGACATTTTTCTTCCGGCACCAAAACTATTGAAGTAGTTTGGATTATAAACACTTCCACCTGTAAAATCATTTGCGATATCTGTAATGTCCATTGACGTATAACCAACACCAACACCGACACTTATTTGAGGCATTACCATCGTCTCAAGGTTTAAACCGATGTTCATTTTTGATTCAAAATCAATTTTATCGCCTTTCATTGAAGATGCACCAAGATAAGGAATAACTTTTGATTTTTTAACTTCCTTTACCGGCTCCTCTTTTACTTCAACAATTCTTGTTTCAACAACTGGTGCAATCGGTTGAGGTGCCACAGCAACAGGTGCGGCCTGCACTACTTGAACTTTATCTTCGTTAAGATTATTAAGGCTCTTTCCAAAAGCGTCCTGAAGTTTATTTGTTAAAGCAATTTCCTGCTTAATGCGAACATCTTCAATCTTCTTTTCAACCATGATTCTATTTCTTTCCTCAAGCTTATCTCTTCTAATTTTTAATCTCTCGGAAGCAGTTAGTCCTTTTGGAGGAGTTCCATCAATGTCCATCATATCTAGATCCAGCGAATCATTTGCATCATCCAATAAATCATCCTGTGCCTGTACATTAGATGTATGAATTCCTGCGACAAGTGCGCTTGCCAGGAATAGGCTCATAAATGTAAATCTTCTAGTCTCAGTTGAAAGTTTCATAACTTCTCCTTTGGGCCAAAGCTTGCGAGTTTTCGCAGGGCTTTTTTTCATTTAAATACCAATTACAATTTCCACCTTGTTATAACAGACTCCGATATTTTCACACCATAATTCGTCGTGTCGTGTAGATTTTACTGGGTAGTATGATTTATTTAGACTATTTTATACGCCATCGCTGGAATTTCTTCCCTTCAGTATTCGGCTCAATTATTCCATTGATTTTACAAAGAAGTGTCTTCTTATTTGCTGCGCTGGTGCATTTGGTGGGGTCACCCAGGTACTTGGTTTTAATACGAGTTAGGATGCTAGTAATAATGCTCACCATGACTAGGAGCATCAGTAGATATTCAATGACGGTCTGCCCTTTTTGATCCTTTTTAATATCTCTCAAAGGGACTCTCTCCATCGTTTGATTTCAATAAGAGAGGAAAAGGTCCCAAGAGCATCTTCATTATAAGGACCAAAATAGAGAACATTCTTTAAGCGTGAAAAGATAAGAGGAGCGGTGTCTTCCAGTACTTCCACCAATTTCATGCCCAGAGTTGAATCAATCCTCTTGTACGCTTTGTAGTCTTTATCTTCTATAAAGACATCCAAAGTAAACTTCATATCGTTGCCGATAATTTCAAAACTGTATTCGGGATATAAAAAAAGCAGGTCATCTTTTAAAAAATTGAGTACACGCTCTTTTATAAAATCTACTTTGCCGCCCTCACGCTTGGCCATGATGATATTAAAGACTGCGATATTATCCTTGAAATAAACTTCCCAAAAAGGCCTGTCAGTCCCAATTTTCATCGGGCTGGAAAAGAGCACTTTTTTATTTTTTAAGAGTTTGGGCAACTGGTGCTTGAATTTAAGGGTAACATTAAGGCAATTATAAGAAGCGGAGGATGTTTTTAAACGAATAGGAAGACCGACGGGATAGCCACCGATAAAGGCCATCTTTTTGGGCTTAATGATTCCCTCAAAACTCTCCAGCTCAAAGCTCTTCACAAGACCGCTCTGAAACTTTAAATCAGCAAGATTTAATTTTTTGAATTCGCCGCCTGCCGCCTGGTGCACAACCAACAGGTCCTGAATCAGCCGTTCATGATCCAGTTTAAAATAAGGCGATATCAAGGAGAAGAAAAGATGCATGATTTCCGCACGGCTGCCTGTGCTGGAGAGCCTGTTCTGAAAAAAACCTCTGGTCATAAAAATCAGAGCATTGAATTCTCCCCGATCAATTTCATTCATATCATCTTTCATTGAAAAATGAGAAAAAAAATGCTGAAAATGAAAAATCAAATCAGCAGGAATAGATGCCTCAAAAGTCCGGGATATTTTGGATGCGTTTTTCTCATTAAAAATTGAACGGGTAACTTTGGAACAAAAATCATTATAACTGCTGTTAAAAGCGGTAACTTCATTTGAATCACTGAGAGATCCACTTTTGCCGTCAATGAATAAATTGGGAAATTTTCTGCATAGCTCACGATAATTTCTTATGGGCGTATCCCCTAAAACTACCTGCTTTTTTCCAACATAAAAATACACTGATTCAGCCGAGAGATAATCATCAATATTCACCAGCGGAAGAAGTCCGCCCAAATCTCCCCAGCTTCTTAAGAATTCTACATCAAGAAGTGTCAGGGAATTTGTAAAAAAATCGCCATAATTAAAACGATCGTCATCAAGAATAAGAACTTTCTTTCCGCGGTTGAGCAATCCAATGGAAAGTAAAAAGGTAATAAAATTATGTCCGACCAGAGCAAAATCTATATCTTTATTCAGCATGACTCAATCTCTTTAATTATGCTCTCCATCTGGGCGCTGGCATTATTCTTCAATTCGCTCCGAAGCGTTTGATCTGGGGTTTTTTTACTGTAATCCATATAAAGATTATAAAAGCTTTCAGGATTTTTGAGAAGGCTTATCTCCCCCGGAGCAATTTCTTTAATATAGTCGTATTCAGTTGAGCGATGAACAATCGGTCCGCAGCTTACAGCTGATCCGGATAAAAAGGGCTCTAAGACAGAGTGAATTGATCGCTCATATCCACCTCCAACATATGAAAAAGAAAATCTGCTGTATAGCTCGCAGAGAATGCCGCTACAATTCAGGATGATTATACCCAGCGGGCCAAATGATTCTGATGAAGCAGACAGTTCAAAGACCGGAATCTCTGGTAATGAGGATTTTAATTCGTCTTTTATGGCCTGTATCGACGGAGCGCTTAAGCTATGGGGCACTATCGTCAGATGCACTTTACCGCTCTGAAGATCATTTTTGAGCTCAGTGTTTTTCAGAATCGCAAGATCGCTTACCCACGCACTGCCAAGAATTATATTTGAATTGGCAGGTCTCTGCTCAAGGAATGACAGGTATTGTTTAATCAGACCGACTTTATTGAGGGTTTCCCCGGAAGCTTTCACTCTCTCAAAAATGCGAGGAACTCGAAAATCAAATGAATAAATTCTTTTTAACGGAAACATCTTCTTAAAATGATTTTCCTCAAATGTATTTGCAGCAACAATTAAATCGAAAAGGGAGTAAGCCTCACGCTTAAACCAGCTATGCTTCTTATCCGCAGCTGATAAGAGGATGAGCTTTTTCCCAAAAAATTTAAAAGAAAGAAGCTCGGGAAAAAAATCATACCTGCAAAAAATTATTTTCGAAGCACTCACCCATTGCCACAATCCCTGGAAAAAAAGAAAATTTATCGGCGCAAAGCTGGCAAGGGGCAATCTTAAAATACGGATTGAATCGCTATAATCGTGTGCGAGCTTCTGGCATTTGCTTTCTACCGATGGCGAAGAAAACAGGATTTCAATTCTCAATCCCCGGGCCAAAAAGTTTTCGATAAGGGGTCGAACCTGTTCAAGCTCACCCTCAGAAGAGACTTCAAAGCAGTAATCTGCGATTAAAAAATCTTTTTTAAAAGAGCGACACCCCTCTTCGACTAAATTCTTGCGTTCAAAATCAATTCGTTTTCTCGCCAGAGGAATAAAATTCTTTAAAATAATGAGCAACACTGACGCTGGGCCCCGAATGAGATCCGCAATAAATAAAAGAGAAATAAAAATTATCCGTGACATAATCCAATAGAATCGCAGACTAGGGACAGGTTGTCACTTTAGCTTTTGTGATTTAAAGCAAACACTCAAATTCCTTACTATTTCTTACAATTGGGCCTTTTGTAGGCAACTATTTAAAACATCGTTGTATTCTTGAGTAAAAAACATAACAATATGTCTTCTCAATAACACTAATAACAGAACACTTTAAATAACCGACATAAAAGGGGAGCTATTTCAATGTACGCAAAGACTGTATTAATGACTGCGGCGATTTTATTATCAGGTCATGTTTATGCCCAAAGCACAACAGCGCCATCGGCAAAAGCAACTACAAAGAAAAAAGATGAAAAGGTCGTGGAAGCAAAAAAGGAAATTGCTCCTGCAACTGCAGTGATAACTCCAACACCTTCTTCTTCAAAAGTTAGTGATGTCATTAAATACATGAGAGAAAAATTCTCAGCTTCTTATCATGGTGAATATTACTTAGTAAGACGTGATGCTCTCAGTCCCCTCAGAAAAGAGAATGACATTCAAGATATAAAAATCATGCACAATCCTACTGTTATTTATAAACCAACTAAAGACTGGCAAGTACTGGCCACCAGTGAATTTAAGTATTCTGATGTCGACGGTCTTGATACTTCGTTTCCTAATACTTTTTTCCGAGCTCTTTTCACTCTTACAAGAAAAAATATTTTATCCGAAAAGATCCATGGTCTTACTATGGACGCCGGTATTGGCCGCAGACAGTTTAATACTGGAATTGCTGCTCTTTCGTCATACGGAAACAACCGAGTATTCACCACACTCACAAAAGGGAAAGGGTCGCTTTTTGTTCAATACCTGCAAAACGATTATAAACATCCTTCGGCCACTACCTGGAAACATAGTGCGGAATTGATTCCAACCTACACTTTTCAATTATCAGAAAAAATGACCTGGTTAATTAACGATGATATCGTTATTAATACCCCTCATCACGACAACACTGCTCGCAGTTTCAGCATTACTCATGAAATGAACGTTGGTTACATTAATTATCAATGGAACGATAAAGACGGAACCTATTTTCAGCTAAAGTATTATCACAGTGAAAACTTTACGAAAGCACCTCAGAGCAAAGACGATTACTTTGAGTATTATATAGGTTGGTCACATTCATTCAGTCCAAAAGCTACTCTGACTGGTGAAATAGGAACTGAAATGTTTCATGCAAGAGATGGGAAGGACTTCCTATCAGAGAAATTTAAATACCCGGAATTAGCTTTATATATGGATTTTTCACTTTAACACCAAAAAGGTCGGTTAATTACCGGCCTTTTTTTTGCCCAAAAACACCCTAAAAATTTTCAAATAAAGCCCGATAAGCCACTAAGGACATCTGCGTAGGATGGAACAATTGGGGCAACCATGGCTTTAAACAATCTGGCCGTTTTAGAAACATACCTAAAAGATATCATTTTCACTGAAGCTGAAATAACGGCAAATGTGGAAATGCGCGAACATATTTTTGAAATCAAAGACGCTGAACACAGTCTGGGATTTATTTCTCTCTATGATTTAAAGGCCTATGTTTTAGAACATGAAGAAGAGGCCAGGAATTATTCAGTAAAGAATATCGATGAAGACCAATGGCTCAATATCTTTGAGCATCCATATTTTCAAAGAAGAAAGCCTCAGCTTGTTTCGGCAGAGAGCTTGAGCAGCGATGACGATGACCTGCAATTTTTTATCCTTCAAAAAGGACAGAAGACCGGTCCCTTTGAAAAAGGTCAGCTCTTAGAAATGGTAGAGAATAGAGAAATCCTTTTAACTGATATGGTTTCCTATAACGGTGGACATGTCTGGAGCAAACTCTATCAAGTGGATGGCTTTGACCGACGCGCCCTTCGCGACAGCGACCAACTGCCAGGAAAACCGGACTCTGATTTATTAAACAGACCCAGTGAAGTGCTAAACAATATTGGTGAGACCACTGATGCATTTACCTCACTCGCCTTTCTTGGAAATCTTAAGAAAGGTAGAACGATCGAAAAAGCTAAAGAAAGTTCGTATCAGGATGAGATGTCTAAAAAAGCAAAGACCTCTTCAATCTACAAATGGCTTCTGGTGGTCTCAGTTCTGGGTATCGTTTATTTTCTTTATAGTATTAAATCACAGCTTTCTTCGCCGTTTGCCAATGTCCAGACGACTTCAGTTGGAGAGCAGGCGGAAATGCTCACTCCTGTAGAAGAGCCGACGAACTTTAATGCACCCAATGCAAGAAACTCACGTACTGACTCAAATGGTTTTAATAGCCAGAGACGAATGGGTAAATTTGAAACCAGAAAACTCAATCCAGTACGTCCAGCGTCGAAAAAATCCTTTATGGAAACTAAAACATTTCAGGACAGTTTACCTCAGGACGATTCAGGGACTTCCGAAGACAGCAATTATTATTACGATAATGCTTCGCCAATGGAACTAGACCCGGTTCGAGCGCAAATTTCCAAAGAAAATTTTGATAGCGCAACCATGCCGGCACCGGCACCTGAGGGTGAGCCCCTTTTTAATCAGGAATCGTCCAATTAACCAATTGCTTGTTGATCTCTGCGAAAATTGCTAAAGTTGATGCATTAAAGCTAGCAATTTTATCTTTTATCACAGGACGATTATGAAAGAGATTACTCACGAACTATTGAGTTCGTTTCGCGCTCCGGCCTTTCCGGGCTCATTTTTTTTGAGTTTTGAAGGCATTGAAGGTGCGGGAAAATCAACCCAGATCACACGATTAAAGGCTTATCTGGAAGAAAAAAACTTTCGAGTTCTGATTCTTCGCGAGCCAGGTGGAACGCCTTTTGGTGAAAAATTACGACAGGCCATTTTAGAAACCAAAACGGAACTGACTCCGCTCGCAGAGGCCCATTTGTTTGCGGCTTCACGGGCCCAGCTACTTTCTGAAGTCATTCTACAAGAGCTTTCAAAACCAAATACTGTCGTTATCTGCGATCGCTATATTGACAGCTCAATGGTCTACCAGGGGCACGCCCGCGGCCTTGGTGTCGCACAGGTCCTGGAAATCCATAATATATTTCCACTTAATATAGTTCCGCATTTAACATTTTATTTACGAATTGGAGTTGAGACTTCAGAGAAAAGGCAAAAAATCAGAAATGCTCCCAAAGATTATTTTGAAGCAAAGGGAATCGAATTTTATAAAAAATTAGTGGTGGGATATGATTTAATGCATGAGCTTTTCCCCAATAGAATCTTAAAACTCGACGCTGAAGGCTCACTTGATCAGGTGACCACTTCACTTTTAGGATCAATTGATAAACTAATCAGTTCAAGACAGAGCAGCGATCTCGAAGACAACGAGTAAATTTAGGAGATAAAATCTTTGAACGATAGTCTTCAAAAACTTCTTTATAAAAAATATCTGGATAAAAATCTGGCCGCGCTTTATATGGCCAGATACGACTCAGCAATGATCGATCCCAATCTCTGGGTTGATGAATTTCTCGCTCAATTTTCTAGCGTGGCCGATCACCCGGATGTTTTAAAAATAAACAAGACTGAAAAAGAAACTGAATATAAAGTTGAATCCGCAAGTATAAAACAATTTTTAAATTTTTTAAATTACCGTCCAATACAGTTAAACAAAAAATTTATCTTCCTCTTCGATGCCCCCGATCTCTCTGTCATCCTCTCCTCGAAATTGCTCAAAACTTTCGAAGAACTGGGAGCTGATTTCTGTTTGATCATGATGGTACCTGACAATGCAGTCCTGCTGGCCACTGTTGAAAGCCGCGCCATTAAATTGCAAATACCAACTCCTAAAAATGCACAGGTGCTCCCAAATTCCGCTAATTTTGAAGATTTTAACTCTCCTGCCCAGCTTTTGGCCCATTTGAAGCAATCGTCCAATGCAAATGCTGATGAAAAGAAATTTATTGAACTCGCTATTTTTGATGTCCTCTCTCACGCCACAGCAACGCCGGAATATTATAATAAATTGGAAGCAGTGCTTCGAAACCTGGAAAACTTTGAAGTAGCCGCCAGTTACAATAATTCAAAACAATCTCGTTTAGCCGCATTTTTTCCCTAATATTATTGCCTTGTGCAGTGACAATTTTACCTCAAATCACCATAATTTTTAGTATTTAACAAAATCCCGGGATTGATGAAACAATGCAGCCTGTTGCCAATAATAGTGAAGTAAGTTCTGAGCAGGAACTAGATATACAAATTGAAAATGAAAACGACTCAAATAGCAATGAGCGCGAATATATCTACAACAGCGAAGAAACTGAAGAAGAACAAAAAAACCAGGAAGAAAAAGAGAATTCAAGATTCAAGGACGGCGAAAAGCTGACCATGGTTAGGGTTCGTTTCCCCGGTAACGCACGCTCATTCCCTTTTCTTACCGGCAAAAGAAGATTTTCATACGGCCAGAAAGTCGTAGCGATGAGTGACCGCGGAATGACCGTAGGTTATATTAATTCATTTCCATACGAAGTTGTTTTCAATAAATCTATGCTTCCTGTTCGCTCCATTGCAAAGGTGGCCAGCCCGGAAGATATTCAGGCCCAGATTGAATTCCGTGATTCTGAAAAAAAGGCGGAAGTTATTTGCCTTCATCTTATTGAGCGCCATCAACTTGATATGATTTTAACTCATGTTGAATTTACTCAATTTGGCAAAAAAGCCGTTTTCTATTTCAATGCTCCTGCCAGAGTTGACTTCAGGGATCTTGTAAAGGATCTGGTTTACGACTTAAAAATGAGAATTGAACTTAGACAAATTTCAGTACGGGACCGTGCTGCTGCCCTTGGCTCTGTGGGGGCCTGTGGCCTTCAGACCTGCTGTTCATCTTTTTTAAAAAATTATGGAAACGTATCCATCAAAATGGCAAAAAATCAAAATCTCGCTCTTATTCCAACCAAACTTAATGGTGTTTGCGGACAGATCAAATGCTGCATCCGTTATGAAGATGATGTTTACACAGACAAGAGAAAAAATCTTCCACGTGAAGGTTCATTTATAAAAGCACTTAACGGCGACAAAGGAAAAGTACAAAAACTAAATATTCTGATTGAGCAGTTTGAAATGCTCACTGATACTGGAATCAGACGTCGATATTCAGCAAACCAATATAAAGGACGTGAGTCTGATCTTGGCAATGATTACAAATTTCCTGAATTTTTCGAAAACATCATTAATGAAACAAAAGATTGCATTGGCATTTCTCTGGAAGAGCAAATTAAAGGCGATAAATTTCTTGAACACAACGCCATTCTTACACACGAGCGGGAATTAGATTCCGCTACATCCGATTTCTATAAAAAGAATGATCATATTGAAGATTTCGTGGATGAGGATGAAAACATTGTGGCACCAGCTGCAGAGGTCCCTAAGCAGCATCATCACCAAAATCTTCAGCCTTCTCAGCCTCGTGGCCAGCAAGCTGGTCCGCGCAATAACCAAAGCAATAATCAAAACAGAAACAATAATAATAGAAATCGTAATCGCCATAACAACAATCGTAACAACAGTAATCGTGGCGGCGGATCGACTCCACCACCGGCAAAAACTTAGTATTTAGCGAAAATTAAAAATCACAATTTTTTGGCGTTCGTGGGAAAGGAATCACGTCGCGGATATTGTTAACACCAGTGATATACATCAGGGCGCGCTCAAATCCCAGACCAAATCCTGCGTGAGGAACGGAGCCGAAACGGCGAAGATCCAGATACCACCAGAGCGGTTCTTTCTGCATTTGAAGCTCATCCATTCTTTTTTCAAGAAGTTCTAATTTATCTTCACGTTGAGAGCCCCCGATAATTTCACCGATACCTGGAACAAGAATATCCATGGCCCGCACAGTTTTACCATCGGAATTTAGCTTCATATAAAAGGCCTTAAACTCTTTTGGATAATCTGTAACAATCACTGGCATTTTGAAATGTTCTTCAGCTAGAAAACGCTCATGCTCAGTTTGAAGCTCGTGCCCCCAAACCGTAGGGTATTCGAATTTTCGAACGCCAGGGTCTACCTTTGATAAAATTTCAATGGCCTCTGTATAAGTGATGCGCGTGAATTTAGAATCGCGTACATGCTTAAGAACATCCATATGATTTTTTGGAGCAGTTGACTCTTCACGATTAAATAAAAATTCCAGCTCAGGCATTGCATGCTCGAGCGAGTAAGATATAAGGTATTTTATATAATCCGTGGCAAGATCTGCAATCTCATCCAGATCAGCAAAGGCCACTTCAGGCTCTATCATCCAGAACTCTGAAAGGTGTCGGGTCGTATTAGAGTTCTCAGAGCGAAATGTCGGGCCAAAAGTATAAATAGATCCAAGACCCATGGCATAGCACTCACCTTCAAGCTGTCCGGTTACCGCCAGGAAAGTTTCCTTGCCAAAATAATCTCTTGAGAAATCAAGTTTCCCCTCTTTGGTTTTGGGTGCCTTGGTGATATCGCTCGCCAGAGTTGAAATTGTAAACATTTCTCCTGCGCCTTCAGCATCAACACCGGAAATAATCGGCGAATTCAGATAGAAGAAACCTCTTTTAGAAAAAAATTCATGCGTGGCCATGGCCAGGTGGTGGCGAACTCTCATAATGGCGCCAAAGGTATTAGTTCGGATTCTCAAATGCGCCTGCTCTCTCAAAAACTCAAGCGAAGTAGCCTTCTTTTGAAGAGGATAAGATTCATCAACACGACCGATAACTTCAACTGTGCCGGCCTGCATCTCAATTGACTGAACTTTACCACCGCCTTTTACCAGTCGACCGGTAATGGCAACAGCTGAACCGGACAACAGACTCGCTACATCGTCATAGTTTGGCAAAGTAGCATCGACAATGATTTGCAAAGAATTTTGAGTTGATCCGTCGTTCAAGACAATAAAAGAAAATTTCTTCGAGTTTCTTACCGATCTTACCCAGCCCTTAACGGTTGCTTCAACATCGATAATGTTTTGACTAAAAATATCTAAAACCTTCATGCGTGACATAAAAACTCCAATCAAAGTAAATGGCTACAGTGTTTTTGATTTAATTTCCAGAACCTGTTCCTTCTGCAGACGAGCACCAAATTGAGTAACTAAAAGCGACGAGGCCGTACACCCAAGCTTTGCAGCTTCCGGGAACGAAATCCCTGAATTAATCGCGTATAAAAACGCACCGGCAAAAAGATCTCCGGCACCATTGGTATCAACTGCCTCAACCGGCGTGGTTACGACGTAAATTTCTTTATGACCATCAAATACAAAGGCACCTTTTGCACCTAAAGTAATGGAAAAAGTTTTTGCCACTTTTTTAAGTGCACTGGCCGCATCCTGAACATTGTTTGTTTTGGTAAAGGTATAAGCTTCAGCCTCATTGCAAAATAAAAGATCGACACCATTTCCAAGCATTTCAACCAGGCCGTCATTGAAATAATGGACCATGTTCACATCTGAAAAAGTAAGCGCCGTTTTAACGTTATTGGCCTCGGCAATTTTTCGTGCCTTAATAGCAGCTTCTTTCCCCGTTGGTGAAGCCACTAAATAACCTTCGATATAAACGTAATTAGAATTTTTTATATTTTCTTCGATAAGTTCTTTAGAAGACAAAGTCTGGGTGATACCCAGGAATGTATTCATCGTTCTGTCGGCATCCGGTGTAATCAGAACAATACACTTGCCGGTAATGCCCGGTTCAAGCGAGCTGGTGGATAGATTTGTATCAACACCATTATCCATCAAATCTTTAAAATAAAAATCACCCGTTTCATCGCTGGCGACTTTGCAGGAATAAAAACTTTTTCCTCCAAACTGGGAAACGGCAATCATGGTATTGGCAGCAGAGCCGCCGCAAGTTCGTTTGTGCTGAATTCCATGAAGCGTGGTGATGATTTCCGTTTGTCGTGCCTCATCAACAAGTGTCATCAGACCTTTTTCAATAGACGCCTTTTGTAAAAAGTCAGTCGTCACTTCAAATTCCATATCCACTAATGCATTTCCGATTCCATAAACGTCGTATTTCTTTGCCATACTGATTATAATCCTTTTAAAATTTCTTACAGTTTAGATTCAAAATAATAATCAAAAGACCGCAAAAATGAAACAAAAACCGCCCACAAGACCCCAAAAAAACTCAGAGACAAGATTGGTCTATTCCAGCGACGGCTCTCATTTGAAAATATGTAAGAAATGTTCTGATGATCCCTGCGTTTGCGAGACTTCGCCCCAATTCATTCAGACCATTATTCCCGACAAGACGACTCTCAAAATCAAACTTGAAAAAAATCAGCGAGGTGGAAAACTGGTAACAGTCATTCACGACTTTCCCAACAATCCGTCTTATTTTGAAGATCTGGCCAGGAAGTTAAAAAATCATTGCGGTACCGGCGGAACCTTTAAAACAGAAGGCAAAGCGCAGATTGAACTTCAAGGAGATCAGAGAGAAAAAGCTGAGATTTTTCTGACAAAACTTAATTTTAAAATCAAACGCAGCGGCGGATAACACTAAAATATTTTATACATATCATAGCGGGTACTCTTACCTTCATAGCTGGCATTTGGCTTTTCTTTAATAAAGGGAGCATTTAGCGCACGCTTGACAACAACGCGTGAGCGCGCAGTCTTCAGGGCCCATTCTAAAAAATTCTCCGAGTCGATGTCTTCACCCACGACCTCTTTAAAAATACGCATCTCTTTTCTTGGCAGCGCTGATTTCTTTGAGCCGCTTTTTTCGGGATACATTGGATCGTAATAAATCACATCCGGACGGTGAGCTTCTTCGGTCATTTCGGGATATAATTTTGAAGCATCTGCGAATACGATTTCAAATTCCAGGGGGAATCTTCGCAAGGCATCTGTGAGTAAAAGATAAATGGATGGATTGCGCTCGAAGGCCTTCAGAACTCCACCAAAAGTCTTTATCAATAGACTATCTTTTCCCGTGCCACATGTTGCATCCCATATAGTGGGCTTTATTTCGCCTTTGATTCCAAGGGCCTTGGCAAGCGGCTCTCTGGAAAGAGCATAATTCTGTCTCTGGTGGTAGGCGTAATCTTTAGCAAAATCAAACGACATAGCCCCAAGTTCTACAGAGTGAAACTGCAAAATATCATCTGAAAAATACAAGTAATCACACAGATCACAAAGCTTGCGCTCTGATTCAATTTCTAGACAAAACTTGTTTTTATCCTGTAGCGCAGTTTCAAGAAATGAGGGCCAAAATTCTCTGTTGGCGTCACTCATTTTTATCTTTATTAAGTCTTTCATTATTAGTTATTATACTGGCAAACAGACCATTTTAAAAGGACGTGAGCACATGCCGAGCATCAATACTGAAAGCAATTTCAAAAAGCTTCCCTATAATCCTAAGACTCTTAAGCGTGAACTGACAAAATATTATATTTCTTCAACGGTAGAAGAGCAGGCACAGATGCTTTCTACTTTAAAATTGAAAACTTTAAGCGATCTTTATGCACACATTCCTGACGACGTAAAATTTGATAAGGCGCCGTTTGTTTGTGAAGAGCTTCCCTACAATGATCTTATTGCCCACGTTGAAGAAGTCGCGGCAATGAATAAATTAAAAACCTGTTTCATCGGCGATGGTCTAAAAAATTATAAAGTTCAGGACCTCGTCCCTTTTGTCTGTAACCTGCGGGGTCTGACAACCGCCTACACTCCCTATCAGCCGGAGAGATCTCAAGGAACACTCAATACATTATGGATTTATTCTTCAGCACTTTCTATGCTGACTGGATTTGAAGCAATCAACGCTTCTTTTTATGACCGCTCAACAGCTCTTTTTGAGGCCATTCAGACGGCCATGAGACTTGTTAAGAATTCTCATACAGCTCTTGTCTGTGAATCCATTTACCCGGGTGACATTGAAGTTCTTAAAACGAATGCTGTTGAAACCGGCACCAAAATAATCACCATTCCGACTGATCCAGAAACAGGTATTACTAATATTGAAACTGCAAAAAAGATGGCCCGTGAAATCGGTGCAGACCTTTGTGCTGTTGTCTTTCCACAGGTCAATAATTTTGGAAATCTTGAAGACGTACATGAGTTTGCTGATCTTTGTTCTGAATTAAAAGTTCAATCAATTGCCATGATTGATCCAATGTTGCTTGCTACAGATGCGCTCATACCACCTGTTCTATACGGGTCTAAAAAGCAAGGCGCTAATATGATTGTCGGTGAAGGACAGCACCTTGCAATCGGACCAAATTTTGGCGGCCCTGGACTTGGAATTTTCGGGATCCGTTACAACCAAAACAATAAACTGGATATCAGATCAACAGCTGGCCGGTTTATCGGAAGAGCTAAAGACGCCGATGGAAAAAACTGTCTTTGCATGGTTCTTTCAACTCGTGAGCAACACATAAGAAGAGAGAAGGCGACCTCGAACATTTGTTCAAACCAGTCTTTTATTGCTTCAGCCGCAGGCGCAGGAATCATGGCCAGAGGTGAAGAAGGCATGACTGAATCGGCACTTGCCGGCAGAGATTACGCTCTCCAGATGGCCCAAGTTTTAACTCAATATAAAGATGTTAACCTCGCCTTCCCTTCAACCCCTTTTTACAATGAATTTACTCTTGAACTTCCGGTTACTGTTGCAGAAATTCAAAAGAAAGCATCCGAAGCCAATATTCAAATCGGCATTGACGTGAGCGATCGACTGAAAGACGGAAGAAATCTTCTGCTTCTTTCATTCTTCGATATTCACACTGATGATGATCTGGAAAAACTCGAAACATTCTTCAGAGAGAATTTTGAGGCCATCGAAAATGATGACTTTCTTCCGGAAATTCCGGAGAATTTTCTGCGCACTACTAAAGTCGGACTGCCTTCATTTTCAGAAGACGAACTGAAAGAATTTTATACAAAACTCTCCAGCTTAAATGTGAGCCCTGATGATAATATTTATCCTCTTGGTTCTTGTACAATGAAGTACAACCCTTATATCAATGACTATGCGGCAGGGCTTCAGGGCTTTACCGATATTCATCCTCAGGCACCCATCAGCGATGTCCAGGGCTGTCTAAAAATTCTTTTTTCCATTCAAGAAATGTTTAAATCCATTACAGGTCTTCCAGCCGTAACAACTCAACCCGTAGCTGGTGCTCAGGGAGAACTTGTCGGGCTTAAATTATTCCAGGCCTATCACAGAAATAACGGCGAAGATAAAACAAGAAATATTCTATTGATCCCTCGTTCAGCACATGGAACCAATCCTGCCTCGGCATCCATGGCAGGTTTTGAAACAAAAACCGTGGATGGAGTTGAATACGGTATCGTCACTATCGAAGCAGACAGACGAGGCCAGATCGATTTTGACCAGATGAAAGCAGCTATAGAAAAATATAATAAAAGAATTGCAGGCGTGATGGTTACCAACCCGAACACTTCTGGATTGTTTGAAACATGTTTCAAAAAGATGAGTGAACTCATTCATGCAGCCGGAGGATTAGTCTACATGGATGGCGCCAATATGAACGCCATTGCCGGCTGGATTGACCTCAATAAAATGGGTGTCGATGCTGTCCATAATAATCTCCATAAAACCTGGACTATCCCTCATGGCGGCGGCGGACCAGGAGACGGCATTGTTGCCGTCTCTCATAGGCTTGTCGATTATCTCCCGGGCATTCAAGTTACAAAGGACAGCAAAGGACATTACGATCTGGTACGCGCTCCAAAAACTATTGGATCATTCCATCGCCATTTTGGAAACTTTGCTCACAAAGTTCGTGCTTATACTTATATTAAATCTCTGGGTGGAAACGGGACGCGTGCGATGTCGTCAGTGGCCGTTCTTTCCGCAAGATATCTTTATGAAAAACTAAAACCAAATTTTCCCAGCCTGCCGGAAGGATGTGAGTCAGAAGTTCGCATGCACGAATTTATTCTCACCATTTCAAAAGATACATTTGCAAGAATAGAAATGGGTGGAACACCTAAGGCCCAGGCCATTGCTAAAATTGGAAAGTTGTTTTTAGATTTTGGTCTTCATGCACCGACAGTTGCTTTTCCTGAAGTCTACGGTCTTATGATTGAGCCAACTGAAACATATTCGCTGGCAGAGCTCGACAGGTTTGTAGAAGTTGTTAATGCCATTTTGGAGCTCATCAACGAAACACCACACGTCTTGCGAACAGCTCCTCACTTCACCCCTGTTAAAAAAGTCGATGAAGTTGAGGCCAATAAAAGTTTAATTTTTATGGAGGAATTAAAAGCGCTGCCGGAACTATACCCTAACGTCATAGATCCTATAAAACTCTCCAGAATGAATATTTCAGAAGTAAGTCATGAAATTCTTCGGGCACATAATCAGGCATAGTTAAAAAAAAAGGGGCCTTCAGGCCCCTTTTTTATTGCATTATTTTATTCAACTAGATCCGCATTCATATTAGGCATAATCAATTGATGATTATCTTCGCTGATATTTTTAATTTTCATTTTTCCAAGATTCTGACCAATTTTTTCCTCAAGCGTAGACCAGATATTGACTTTAGTATTAACAGGAGTTCTTAACAGGGCAGAGGTATATGGGCTTACACCTTGAGCGCCTCGGACAATACCTTCCGTGAAGGCCACTGTGTAATACTTGAATGGATTAAGTTTTTCTCCATTTATCAAAAACTTTTTAATTTTAATCCCATGCTCGGTCTTGGAGTACTCCATTTTCAAACCGGAAAATGTAAGCGGTTGCCCAAAATGAGTCAGTGCCTCAAACGTCAGACGAAGCCATGCGCCTTTTATTCTGGTGGTGTAGATGTTCCAGCCATACTTTTCAGTTAAATCAAAAACTCTTGGGAATGAATTAAATAGATCACGTCTCGATACGTGCCCAACAGGATAATCTTCTCCATTCATCCCGGGAGTGTGAATGGCAATATCTGAGTTTGCTTTTTCTTTAAGAACATCAGTAATGAAGTAGGCCCATTTTCTGGCACCTTCAGGATCGTTTCCTTTAAGATCAGAAAACCCTACCTGCTCGTTAAGCCACTCTTTCCCGTATTGATTTTCCAGATCGTTGTTTGCTTCTTCAACCAACGATTTAATTTTCACGTCAGCGGCCTCATATTTAACCGGCACCAGTTCGTAGTGAACAACTTTGAGTGGCTTGCCTTTTTCCATATCTACAATTAGTCGCCCTAGATATTCAGTGTGCATACCCGCCTGAACGATTGGCACAGAGTATTTCTTTTTATTGATCCCAAAACTAGGCTTAAAAAGTGCCGTGTGGGAGTGGCCTCCAACAATCAAATCAATATATTTAGTTTTCTCAGCTAAATTTATGTCTTTCAAAGCGCCAATATGAGTTAGAGCAATAATAAAATCATTTTTTCGGTCTTTTAATATCTGTTCATACTTCTGAGCTGCTTTATAAGGATTGCTTATGCGTGCGCCTTCAAAACGCCATTTGTAAAAAATTTCATTCGTCGTAAGTCCGAGCACGCCGATTCTTATGCCATCTATTGTCAGTTCTTTATAAGGTTTTATTTTTTCACGGATATTTTTGAAGTCATAGTTCAACTGAAGATTTGCTGCTACAAAAGACACTTTACTATCTATTTCACCCAGAATTTTATCCAGCTCTTTTGTGCCCATTAAATAATCATGATTCCCGAGTGTGCCTACATCAAAACCCATTTCATTGTGTACCTGAAAAACCTTTCTTCCCTTCTCGGCCATGTAATACATGTTCCCTTCAGAAAAATCCCCGGCATCCAATGCAAGTGTTGGAACTCCTTCCTCGGCCATTTTACTTTTATAAAAGTCCATCAAGCTTTTTAATCTTGCAGAACCGCCTCGCGTTTCATCATGAGTGGTATTGTCCAGATAAGAATGGGTGTCATTTGTATGAAGAATTTGTACCAGTTTTGCATTTGTTTGCGTAGGATTTAACTGTAAGAAAGCGCCAAGAAGTATAATACCAAAATGTTTTTTGCTCATCGCTGCACCTCGTTCATGTTTATAGCTAATAAACAATTCGGATATATGGGCCCTTCCTCTTAAATTATACTCGCAGCACCTAACCCGAGGGCAATAGACGGGAAAAATTTGCTGTTTTTTGATGCTTTGTATGATAAGTTTTGCCTCATATACCCCTATTAAAAAATATTTATAAAGTTCAGGACAAATATCTATGCTCGACCATGCTCAAAATGCTAAACGTTGCACTTTTGCAATCATTTCACACCCCGATGCGGGTAAGACCACCATGACAGAAAAGCTGTTATGGTTTGGTCAGGTCATACGTGATGTAGGCAAGGTTAAGGCCAAGGACGGAAATTTTGCGAAGTCTGACTGGATGGAACTGGAAAAAGAAAGAGGTATATCAATTAGTTCTTCAGTCATGAGTTTTCCCTATGCAAATAGGGCCATGCATTTACTAGATACTCCTGGGCACAAAGATTTTTCAGAAGATACCTATCGAACACTTACTGCAGTTGAATCAGTTCTCATGATGATTGACTCGGCCAAAGGTGTTGAAGCTCAGACAATAAAACTAATGGAAGTCTGTAGAATGCGCGACACTCCTATTGTGGCATTTATGAACAAATATGACCGCGAAGCAATGGATCCTTTTGCCTTACTTGAGAATATTGAAAAGATATTAAATATTCAGTGTGTTCCAATGACCTGGCCTATCGGATCGGGAGTTGATTTCAAGGGAGTATATGACCTCAGAACTCAACAAATAATGAGCTTTAAAAATGCAGCTGACCCTTTTAATCCGATAATTATCGATGCAAGTAATTTAGATGCCCCCCATGTTTTAGCTTTCATAGGGACAAGTTTACTCGCGACTTTAAAAGACGAGCTGGAAATGGTCGCCACTTTAATTGGAGATTTTAGTGTTGAAGAATTTCTCGCCGGAATTCAAACTCCTGTATTTTTTGGATCGGCCTTAAATAATTTTGGTGTCAAAGAAACACTCGATATGATTGCAGAGGCCTGCCCGGGTCCCAAGCCACGGGAAGTAAAACTTCCACCATACGAATCTGATTCAGAGACTGTGACACTCGATCCTGAAAGCACAACTGAGTTCACCGGTTTTATATTTAAGATTCAGGCAAACATGGATAAAAAGCACCGCGACCGCATCGCTTTTTTAAGAGTTTGCTCCGGTAAATTTATGCGCAACCAGAAAATTTATCACGTGCGCACTGATAAAGAAATTAAGATCGCTACGCCTCTTATGTTTCAGGCTCAAGACAGAGAAATTACGGAAGAAGCCTATCCTGGTGATATTATCGGTCTGCATGATAATGGTAAATTTCAAATTGGTGATACCTTCACGGAAAAATCTAAATATCAGTTTACTGGTATTCCAAATTTTGCCCCTGAAATTTTTAATAAAGTTGTATTGAGAGATCCAATGAAAGCCAAACAGCTTGAGAAAGGCTTACTGCAACTTTCTGAAGAAGGAACTGTTCAGCTCTTTACCAGACACTCTACGAGCGAAAAAATTCTTGGTGCCGTAGGCGCGTTGCAGTTTGAAGTTGTGAAATACCGTTTAGAAGACGAATACAATGTTAATGCTGATTATGAAGGTTACTCATTTATCGGGGTCCGCTGGCTCAAATTTGAAAATGAAAAAGAGCAGGGCAAATTCATGATGAACAACAGCAATAATATTGTCTATGATCATAAGAAGAGAATGTGTTTCTCCGTTCGCTCTGAATGGGACCTAAAACTTGTTATGGAAAAAAATCCCAATGTGCATTTTTATAAAAATTCGGACTATAGATAATGAATAAAATACTCGCAGACATCATCACTGACCCCATCGTTTTTCTTGAAGATCTTTTTTTAAGACTTGAAGACATAGGTCTTGAAGTGGATAAATATGAACTCGATCACCTTTGTTATCGTGTAGAAACAGTGGATGAATACAAAATTAAAAGAGATGAACTCATGCCCTTTGGCGAACTGTTGGTTGAATCAATGGTCAACGGCAGATTAATCTCTACTTTTAAACTTCATGAACCCATCATTTATAAAAATCGTAAAATCTACCTTTTAGAACTACCGAGTCCAAAGGCCAGACATTCTTATAAAAGGGGGCTTGAGCATGTTGAGTTTGTAACTAAACTGCCGCTTCAAAAAATTGTAGAACGATACCCTCAATACTCATTTGAAGTTTTTGGAATTCATAAAAAAATCAATGCTGATATCACGCTTAAACTGGGTGATTACTGCATTCGCTTTCATAACCAAAGCCTGGAAGACGTCATAAAAGAAGAAAAGCGCATGCTACATAGAAGATAAATATGTCCGATCAAAAGACCATTCAAAATCGCATAGAAAAAAATTTCAGACACCGGGCAAAATGGGCACGTAAAGAAGGGCTTGATTGTTTTCGAGTCTATGAAAAAGATATTCCAGAATTCCCGTTTATCGTCGATGTTTATAGAGATTATGCAGTCATTTTCGAAAAGCGAGACAGCGATATTGATGCCGAGAAATTTGACCACTTTAATTTTATTATCAGTGCCGTAAAAAATGTAATGAATCTTCCTGAAGAAAAAATTGTTATTAAATCTCGCATGAAACAAAAGGGATCAACTCAATATGAAAAACTAGAAGAGCGAAATGAATATATTCCAGTAAAAGAATATCAGGCAGAATTCCTGGTTAATCTGCACGACTATCTCGACACGGGACTGTTTCTAGATCACCGCCCGATGAGGCAGCTGATCTTTAAAGAGGCCAAAGACAAAAAATTTCTGAACCTCTTTTCATATACAGGCTCGGTCAGTGTTATGGCCGCTCTTGGAGGTGCCTGTCATGTCACCAGTGTTGACTTATCCAGTACCTATCAGGAATGGGCCCGAAAAAATTTCGAGCACAACAAGCTGTCTCTTAAAAATCACAATTTCATCGTTCAGAGCGCTCTTGATTATCTTGAGCAGTCGGTGAATAAGTTTGATCTGATATTTCTGGACCCTCCTACTTTTTCTAACTCAAAAAAAATGGAAGAGGATTTCGAAGTTGAAAGAGATCAGGCATTTATTATCAAGCATTGCCTGCGCCTTTTAAATCCTGGTGGCACCCTTTATTTCTCTAATAACAAAAGAAAATTTAAACTGGACCCTGCCCTGTCGGAATTTGCCGATGTTGTCGACATAACAGAAAAATCAATCCCACCAGATTACCGGGACCGCAAAATTCACCACTGCTTTAAAATTACGGCGAAAAAATATGAATAAAGAAATCTTTTCTGCCCCGATTCAGAAAGCTCTCACTGCAGATCTGAAGATATCTGCTTTCACAGAAATTCAAAAGCAATGTATCCCGCTTATTATGGAAGGGAAAAACCTGATCGGCGTTTCTGAAACTGGCAGTGGAAAAACATTTTCCTTTGTTCTTCCCTTAATAGATAAAATTATCGGAACTCCCAAGAGACCGACAAAGATTTTAATTATCACTCCTACAAAGGAATTAAGTGAGCAGATCTTAAGCGTCGTAAAAAAAGTCGCGAGACACACTCCACTGCTGAGCATGGCCCTTTACGGCGGATCCAGCTACAGCGAGCAGGTCAGAGATCTTAAAAATGGTGTGCACGTCCTGGTTGCCTGCCCTGGGAGATTAAAAGACCATATTGAAAAGGGAAGTATCGATCTTTCTGGGATTGATTATCTGGTGCTCGATGAAGCCGACCAGTTGATGGACATGGGTTTTCTTCCCTCAGTCACAGAAGCCATTAAGGCCTGCTCAAACAGAAAGCAGACTCTCCTTTTTTCAGCGACAATCAGCCCTCTCGTTCAGGAACTGATCAAGGATTTTTTGCCTGAGTCTACTTTAATTCAGCTTCAGAATACAAAACCTAAAGAAAGCATTACGGAGATATTCTGTCCAATTACTCCGGAGTTAAAATACCCATTTTTGCGTTTTATACTAAAGCATAAAAAAATAAAATCATGCCTAATTTTTACCCGGACAAAAGAAGAGGCTACATTGCTGGGCAAACAGCTGCAGCTGGATAATTACCAGGCGGTCACTCTGCAGGGTGATATGACAACTCATCAACGAAAAAAAGCGTTGGACGCACTCAAACTTAAAACCGCTGTCATTTTGGTTGCGACCGAAGTTGTTTCACGCGGAATAGATATTCCTCATGTCAGTCACGTCATTAATTACACTCCGGCCGAGTCTATTGAGGCCTATGTTCATCGCATTGGTCGAACTGCCCGCCATGACAAAACGGGAGAGGCCATTACTCTCTATACCCCCGATGAAGCCTACTTGCTTGAAAAAAGCGGCGGTGGAAAAATTCCCGCTCCGACAAAATTCAAGGAATTTAATTACCAGTTAAAAATAGAAAAGAAAAAAATTGTTCTTATATGAATTTAAGTTATGAGTGAAAAAACAAAATGGTTTTACACTGAATTTAAGAATGACACCAGAGCAGTTGTTCTTCTGGCACATGGTCTGAACCTGCGCCCGGATAGAATGGATCAGCTCGCAATTTTTTTTACTTCAAATAAATGCGATGTGCTCCGAATTTCACTTGGGGCCGATCCCGATAAATGGGTAGATCGTTTTCATGATGATTACGATGCTGCTCTAGAGCATGCAGAAGTATTGCAGAGGCCACTTTATTTTGTCGGTTTTTCCTTAGGTGCTTTAATCGGCATCCGTTTTCTATTGAAGCATTCAGATCATCAGTTTAAAAAACTGGTTTTATTTGCGCCGGCAACTCACACCCATTTTTATACCGCAATTCCCGCTATGCTTGGCCATCTCGCCCCCTCAATCGGATTGCCAAGTATGAATCTTCTAAATTATCGCGAGAGAAAAAGCACAACGCTGAATGAATACAAAAAAATGCACGAACTTCAGAACGATATAAAATACGCCCTTAAAAATAATTCAATCAACATACCTACTCTGCTTATTACGAGTCCCAATGACGAACTGGTGGAAAGCTCCAAACTAATCAAATTTGCCCAGTCTAACCCCCATTGGCAGTGCCTGGAGGTATCCAACCATGGAAGTCAGCTACCAAGAAAATACAACCACTTAATGATTGATTCTGAAGCATTGGGCCCTGAGCAGTGGGAAATATTGCTTAAGCGCCTGATCTCCCATCTCAGTTTTTAAAACCATGCTATAATTTTGTTAATGAGAACGTTGCTCTTAGATTGCAACTATTTCCCGGTTAAAATAATTTCCTGGCAGAAGGCCATGATTCTTTATTTGACTGACAGAGCAGAAGTCGTCGACGAATACGATGACAAATTAATCCGCACTGTCTCTACCTCTTATCGATTGCCCAAAGTCCTGCGCCTCTTTCAAACTCACAAGCTTAGTCAAAACGTCAAATTCACTCGTATGAATGTTTTTTTCCGCGATCAATTTCAATGTCAGTATTGCTCTCTTCGTCTCCCGGCCAATGAGCTGACATTTGATCATGTCATTCCTGTCTCTCAAAAGGGGGCAACCAATTGGGAAAATGTCGTTACTTGCTGCAAGGCCTGCAATACTAAAAAGGGATCCAAGACCCTTAAAGTGGCCGGTATGCAGCTTTTAAAGCAACCTAAAAAGCCCAGATGGTCTCCAGAGCTTTGTCTTCGATTGCTGGAAGATGACCCGATAGAATGGTGGAATTTCTTCCCAAATAAACTGGCCTCCTAAAAATACTTATGGGAAAGCCTTGAATTTCGGCCATGCCAAAACAGTCCCCTATTTCATAACTTGAGAAATCTATCCTAACCACTGCAATTCAAAGTCCTGGCCATTGCCCCTGAAGGAGATCTCTAAAAGACATTTATAATAATCCCATGAGCGTAGATATTAAAAATTCAGTGCTGGGTAAATCGACGGTAGTTTCTACAGGTCAAAAATCACTCGATCTTGATATAAATAAAAAAAACCACGAGAGAAAAAAATCAAACAATAAGCCTGCCCAAAAGGCAGAGACAAAAGTGGAGATCAAAAAAGAACAGGATGAAGAAGTAAGGATCCTGATTTTAAAAAAGAAGAATCTTGAAAATGAAGCCGAAGACCCAAAAAATCAAATTCACGTCGAACGCGATCCATTGAAATTGCTCAAAGTCGTATAAATTTCACTGTCAAAACATTTGACGCCCCTAAAAAAAATTCACCTTCATATGCATATTTTCTAAATTAAAGGCAAAATTCATTATTACGTCTTTTCAAAGGACATTATATGAAACAATTGCTTTTACCTCTTCTATTGATCTCTCAATTAATCTGCACTCCTGCCTACTCAGAAACAGGCGGCGGTACAAGTGCAAACATTTCTTCATTTTTAGATGGTGCAAAGAAACGAATTGCCGTTGCTATTGAAAAAGCGCAAGTTGAAAAAGAAAAGGAAGATGCCAGAGAAAGAGAACGTCAAAAGGAAGAATCGGCCAGGCTAGGACTTGAAACTGAAAGACAAAAAGAACAGGAAGCAACTAAAATATCAAACAGTCTGCTTCAGGTAAGCGGAACTGTTAGTGCAGAAACTAAATTTGTCATGGCCCGTATTGCTAAAGCAGGTCAGGAAAAAGAAGAGGAAGTTGTCATCATTCCTGTGAAGAATGGACAATACTCAGAATTGCTTGCATTTAGAAATGGTGCCGGTTTATACAAAGTTGATTATTTTTCAACGAATTCGCTCGATATTTACAAGGTGAGTTTTACTTTTCTCAAAAGCTCACAAGTTAAAAATCTTGATACAAGAAACATGGACTCCCTTCTGCCAAGCCAGATGGTCCAATCAAACAACGCCGGGATTGCTGCCCTTGCAAAAGAAATCATAAAAGATGCTGTGAATGAAGCCGATGCCATAAAACAAATTCACGACTATATTACGGCCAACGTCACCTATGACTACGTCGCTGTAAAAGATGATACCTATAAAACAATGCCAGTCGATGCAATGACTGTCTTTGGGAAAAAGCACACAATCTGCAGTGGATACTCAAATTTTCTGGCAGCTCTTGCCCGTTCAGTTAATATCAGAACTAGAATTATCTTTGGAATAGCTGTTATGCCGGAGGGAAGAATTGATCATGCTTGGAACGAAGTACTCGTTGACAATCAATGGAAGCCAATTGATTCTACATGGGACGTGGAATACTCATACAAATACTTTTTAGCTACCAGCGAGGAATTTGGAATTGATCACCTGGCACCTAAAATTATGAAAGAATACTAGATCGAGGATCGTAGTGAACTACTGGCTGATGAAAAGTGAACCCGATGTATTTTCAATCGATGTGTTAAAACATAAAAAAAAATCCGGTTGGGATGGAGTGAGAAACTACCAGGCCCGGAATTATATGCGCGATGATATGAAAAAAGGAGACCTGATTCTTTTTTATCATTCCAGCTGCGAAATTCCCGGAGTAGCAGGGCTCGCAAAAGTGTCCAGGGAATCACATCCCGATCCTACACAATTCGATGCTAAAAGCGACTATTATGACCCAAAGGCCACTAAGGACAATCCACGCTGGTTTATGGTTGAAGTTGAATTCGTGGAAAAATTCGACGACGTGATCACATTGCAGACAATTAAAAGCACTAAAGCGCTATCCAATATGCCATTGGTGCAAAAAGGATCGAGGCTTTCAATAAACCCCGTCACAGAAAACGAATTCAGCACAATATTAAAATTAAAATAGAATTAGATGCGTTTTGGATAAAGGTTCATAGGTTGATTAACTTCAACCGTTCCTCCACCTTTTGGTTCTGGAAACTTAATTCCCTGAAGGACATTCCTCATGCAATCACGAACCGAATCAGAAGTGATTTCATCCGAAGTTACTTCTGAACGGTTAACTCTTCCGGCACTTCCAATAAAAAATTTGAAATTCATGATCCCTTGAAAACCTTCCGGGTTTTTCACAACATCCATCTCACGTTGGTAACAAGATCTGAAATGAGGAATATTATCTCTTAATAATCTTCTGATCGCATCGCGATCAATAACTGTACCCTGAATTTTTTCGATTGGTACACCGGCCACCATGATGGATCCCTTCGAAGCAAGACCATCGAAGCCTCTGGATGAATCGATTTTACCTTTGGCCGCACCGGAAAGGCTCCCCACATTTTTTGCAACTTTTGCAATATCAGTTGTTCCGGTAGTAGATCCGGTAAATCGACCTTCGCCGACTCCACCGCCCACTCCATTTCCTATTCCGCCGCCCGTACCACCACCTGCGCCGCCATCGTCAGCAGCATTGCGATTAGCTTTTTGGCGTCTGATTTTTTCAGCATTTTTGGCCATTTTATCAGTGAGTGTGCTCAAGTCTGTACCTTGATAAGTATCGCCGGATCCGCCGGTATTATCATCTTTGGCCTGAATTTTACCAGGGGCCGAGCCAGTGCCAACACTCGTTTTAGGAAGTTTTCTGACATCAGTTCCGGGTTTATATGCTGTTTTTATTTTGGATTTCGGGTCACCTTTTTGTACATCCTGAACTTTGTTCTTGTTGCGGTCACCTAGTCGATCAGAATTTTTAACAACGGTTTGAGTTCCATTGTTCAATTTTTTGTCTTCAACAACCGGTTTTACTACAACTTCTGGTTCAGGAGTCTTCATTGCATTTTTTATCAATTCATTTTTAGCCGCTGTTGTAATCATCTTCATTTCAATCGGCTCTAATTTCGGGTCGTCGTGAAGCTTATGTTCAAGTTCAAGATGAGGAAGTTTTAACAGGAAGAAAAAAAGGTGAATGACAATAGAGCCAATCAGCGCTCTTTTATTAAAGCGTTTTGTTTCTTCTTCCATTTTGCTTTCACTTGGAACAAAAGCTGGTTTTTTAATTGCACTCATACTTATAACCTGATTATTATTTCTTATTAGGGTCCTCTTCAGCCGCGATCGAAAAGCTTTTCGCGCCGGCGCTCTTTGCAAGATCCATTAACTCAACCGCTTTACCTAAAAATGCCTTGGTATCACCTTCAAGAATGACTGATGTTGTGTTCAGTTCCTTTAAAGTTGCTGCAACTCTTTCAGGCAGATCGGCATCCGGAACATTTTTTCCCTGAAGAGAGACTTTTCCTTCTCTATCCAGAGTAATGATAAGAATTTTATCCTGCGGCTTCTCATTGGTTAATGCTGTTTTTGGCAATTCAATATCCAGCCCCGATTCAAGAGCTGCTGTTGAAGTCACCATAAAGATGATCAGGAGAACAAGCATGATATCGATAAGCGGAGTCATGTTGATCTCCGATATGATATTCTCATCATCACCTGAATTTTGATTCATATTACCCATTGCCATACGGCACTCCTTACTCAAATTTTAAAAACAGAAACTATTTTTTAGCAGCGTTAAATCTCTCTGCCATATCCCCTAAACCATTTTTAAATTCGTTCAGAGTTTCTGTAACTTTTACCTGTAAATAGTTGTAAAACATAACGGCGAAAACCGCGACCAGAATACCGGCAGCAGTGGCAATCAATGCTTCAGAAATCGTTCCGGCAACTACTGCGAAACCTGATTTTCCTGCAACACCAATGGCCTTAAATGAACCCATGATACCCCAAACTGTTCCGAATAATCCGACGAATGGAGCAGATGATCCGATTGTACCGAGCATCCAAAGATTCTTTTTTAAACCATGAGTGGTTTCATTTAATCGACGCGACATTCTTGCATCCCACTCTTCAGCAGATGTTGTATCTTCAAAGATAGCAGCATGAGGTTTAGCAATAATTTCAGGGCAATTTTTATAAAGCCATTCCATCTCATTAAAACGTTTTGACTGAATGATTCTCATTCCTTCGTCATAAAAATATTTCGCCTGCTTCTTAAAATTAATGATGAACCAAACTTTTTGAATTGCCACTGTCCACACTACAATTGAAAAAATCAGTAGCGGGTACATGATAAAGCCACCTTGCTTAAATACTTGGACCAATTCCATGATAAGACTCCTTGTCTTTAATTCTCGCGAAACGTTTATAATTACTTAACGGTAAATTTTTATATTCTTTTAATATTTTAGCTCATAATCCGCTGAAACCGGCAATATTTTTAACTATATGCAAATCCGACTATTTTACTTGTGACATTTTTTGACCATCACTCTCCCACATTAAACAATCCAGCTATAATTGATGTATGAAAAAACAAATTAAAAATACATCCCTTATTTTTCTATTCATCGCTTCTGTTCTTGCCTTTAAGGTGGGCGATCAAGTTGAACTTGAAGCTTATTTGAACGCCAGGAGTTCTGCTAAATTCCTAAGCACTTCGAACAATGTAAAGACTCAGCTCTCAAAGGGGACCAAGGGTGAAATCCTGGAGACAAAAAAAATGCCGTCAGGGAATTATGGTATTAAGATGAAAGTGGAAAACGGTCCTCGCCGTGGCGAAAGTTACTGGGTCTACTACGATTTAAAAGCTCCCAAGATGAAACTGTTTGATGCAAAAAAGCGTGAACAAAAACCAGAAGCAGTGCCCGAGCAAATCAATCAATCTAAAACTGGTGAGCTGACAGTTAAACAAGAAGCAATAAGAGAACCGGAAGAAACCGCTCTTATAGATGCGGCCAATAATGCCGGCCAGGTGTTGCAAAATAAAGATGCTGCACAGATAAAATCACCGACAACAGGAGCTGATTGTGCACCACTTGCGACGACCAGAGGTCTTAGCGGTGTCAGCGAAGACAAATATACTGAATCCGATCTTGTTGAACCCTATAGAGAAACACCAGGCGCCAATTATAAGCATTCCCAAGTGTGTGGAAGTGCCGCCGGCGGATGGAATGTTTGTAAATCGCGCCCAGGCCTTCAAGTTGAAAGATTTGAACTCACAAATTCAGGACCGAATAATATAGTAAAAAGCGATGTATCACATATCAATCGTCAAATGAGTTTTGAATTTGATGAGCGCGCGCGATCAGAAATGAAATTAGTCGTTTCAGATGCTGTTGATGAATACACCAGCCATATTACCTATAGTATAATGTTATTCTTCCCTCGTTCTGTACTTCCTGCGGTTAAAAAAATTGGCGATGAACTTGAAGTAACTCTTCCCAATAAAGAAATTGTCCGATACAACGCTAAAACTAAAGAGGTCATCGGTGGAGTTTTTACCGAAGGGCCAATTGCCGCTAATCCAGATAATAAAAAAGCGAAGCCTGCCAATCTTAAGTATACCGGCGACGGTGTTATGATAAGAGCAGATAAATCCGGAGATCTTCCTTACGGCGATATTGAGCTTAATAACGGATCCAATGCACCATCCGTCAGTACAGCGACAATTTCAAAGAAGGGACAAAGAGATTGTAAAATTCCCTCTAAGGATATCTGGTACACAGACTACAACAGAGAAGCGAATGTCTTTATCAAGCCTGAACTCTCAAGCGACAAAGGCCTGGATGAATTTATAAAAAAGAAATGCGGAT
Organism: Bacteriovorax sp.; assembly: GCA_041662705.1. GTDB lineage: Bacteria > Bdellovibrionota > Bacteriovoracia > Bacteriovoracales > Bacteriovoracaceae > Bacteriovorax. The sequence goes on along the minus strand of JBAZRY010000003.1, from coordinate 6,608 downwards.
TCTCACTATATTAAAATTTAAAATTCAGGAGCGCTCATGAAATTGAATTCTTTAACCCGGGGTCTACTTCTCGGGACGATGCTAGTGGCCAGTGCTGCTTATACAGCAGTTATTTCTGATTACGATGAAACAAAAATTCAGGAGCCTTTTAGTGATTCAAATGAAGAATTCCTTGAAGCAACTATATGCAGGACCCGCGATCATTTAAGATGGGACTATTGTTCATCTAAATATGCAAACGGCGAAGAGCAGATGAAGAATTTTAAATTCAGCAACTACGGCGAAAATAAAATAGTTCCTAAATCAGGATTTGGCGTAGGACGTGACTTTGAATTTCAATTTGAAGGCTTCGCTCGTTCCGATCTGGGTCTTCTTATATGGGACATGCCTGATGAATATGAAAGTCACGGTCATTTAAAACTTATGATGTTTTTTCCACGCCTGGTCATGCCGGCGATTCGTTATGTTTCAGACAGTAATAAGGACCAGTTAATTGTAACCTTGCCGACAAAAGAAGAGGTCATTTTTAATGGCAAAACCAGAGAAATTATCGGTGGAGTTATGAGTGAACTTCCTTTAAGACAAGACAGCATGGGAGCAGCGTTAAACCCGGGTGTTTCATACATAGGAACTGGCGTAGTTGTTGAGGCAGACCGCTTAAATGATTATCCCGTGGGCCTTCAAGGCAAAGATAATATCGCAACCATCAGCAAGAAAGGTCACAAAGACTGTAAAATTCCTGCTAAGGAGCTGTGGTATACCGACGACAACAAAGGTGGAAACGTTTTCTTCAACAAAAAATACGTCACCGATGAGGCGTTCGATAAACTTCTCCAGAAAAAATGTAAATTTTCAATGTATTAATTAAGACCAAAAAAAGGGGGCTTTAGCCCCCTTTTTTTTTATGAATTGATTTAAAACGTTCAGAATTTCTTTATTGGAAGTAGCAGTAACCATCTTTCCATTGAAAGGCGTCTCGGCAATATAATAAATCGAGTACTTGCCGTTAGGTATTGTGTTTGTTCTGAAACCTAATCTCATTTGTTCCACAACTTCATCAGTGACTCTTTGTACGATAATTTTTCCAGAAGAATCTTCAACTATGAAAGTAACTTTCTGAGGAATAACCGGATCGGTCAAAACATCTATATCAAACTCGATTCTTCCCTTTTGCGGCTTCTTCAAATCAACTCCTCTTGCTCCACTAAAATTTATTGTTGTCCGGGGCTCATGATTAACTATAAAAAATTCTCTCACTTGAGATTTTTTTCCAGCACTCATAGCATAGACTTCATATCGGCCATCTTTTAGCGAAGTCGTATCGACCGGTGATTCGCAGGCTTCTGTGCTTGGACATGAGCCGAGTGACTTAGTGCTTAACTCCCCGGAAATGAATACTTCGCTCGACGCTGCTTTAGATAGTAAAACCTTAATGAATCTTTCGCCTGAAATATATTCGCGATCAGCAGGAGACTGAATGGAAATATAATTATCTTCCGGTACTGTCTGATAAGCCCATGTGCTGTCAGCGATACCTGATTTGTCATCGTAGGAGACGCGAATAAAACCATTTTCCCCCCAGTCATCCCCCCAAGAGTTTCGAACTAGCCAGTAGCGTTCAATATCGTTAAATCCAACTAAGGAGACGGCGTGACCACCGACAGATTTTTTGCTGATCGATTTATAAATGCCGGAACTGTAAACCAAAAAATCTTCGTAGACAGTCAGGGTCGTCACAAGAGGTCCTTTTTTAAGCGCTTCTTTTACTTTTCCTGCAGTTCCACCGGCAAAACTAGGAGATGTTGATCCGGCAATTTTATAGGTGCGCTCGGCCTGATTCTGGCAAAAAACTTTTTTACACTGAATGTCTTCACCCGTTGACCCAGATTCATAGGGAACACAGGCCGAGTCTACGACCCCCTGTTTTTTTAACATGCTCGCAGCTGATGACGGGGTCCAGCCCCAGTTACAGGCACCACCACCGCAATTAAAAAGCTGCTGAGGAGAAAAAGTCGGTGCCAGCCAAGGCAGTGCCGCATTGATTCTGTAGGTGGCCTCAAGTGTCGCAACTGCTGCAAAGGCAACGCACGAACCACAATTGCCCTGGTTCATGACCGGTCCAAGCCAGTTCGTTCCGTTGACATTTCTCCAGTCAAAGGTCTCCATAGCTTTAGTTCTGTCTTCAAATAAAGCATTGCCTTCCGGAAGATCGTTTGAACCGAGCAGCCTCTTAATTTCGATATCGCTCATTCGAGAAATTCTGTTATCTTTGGCAATCCAGTTGGCATTATTTTTTTTAATCTGAGCGTTTATGGAATTTATGGAAATTGTAGAAGCAGAAACAAATTGAAGGCTATTAACTGCTAATAGCAAGATTAACCATCTTTTCACTGTATCATCCTTGATAATAGGAAATTCTATTATTCAATTACAAATGATCAGGGGGCCATGAGCAATAAAATGAGTTTGTTATAACCTTACTTTAGAAGCAGACTACTCAACTAATTTAACCTTTAATTTGAGGGATTCATTATCAATATAGGAGCCATCGCTGAACAGACATCGAGAAGTCTTAACCCACTTTTCCTTGTCCCAAAATTCGATATCTTGCGAAACTCCATTAAGCATCAGGCAGATATTCTTTTTAGCCTCCTTTCCTTTTAATAAATGAGGTCCAGGCAGATTGATGAAACATTCCTTATCATCAGGGCATTTTTTGGTGGATGATATTGAACGAAGTAATTCATCAAAACAGTAACGGTCCTCCGTGAGGGTTTCTTTTTTTCCGTCGATAATTTTAATCTTTCCTTCAATACAACTGGGAAATGCCATCTCTGATAAGGCAAAAAAGAAGATTAAAACAAAATAGGTTTTCATTTAAATACCTCGTCTACAAATAGACTAATCGCGCAAATCCTTAGACACGCATATTCTAACAATCTATTGGAAATAAATCCTAGCAAATAAAAAGTCGAAGATATAGACTATGCTCGCAAGGGCACTATTTCTATCTCTAAAACACATACATGTTGGGAGGACAAATGAATCAACTCGATCAGATTTCACTTGGTAAAATTGTTGTTATTCGCGAAAAGCTACTTAAGGCCCAGAGAGATGGAAAAAAGATCTATCGTTTTGAATCCGGTGATCCGAGTTTTGATATTTATCCCGACATAAAACTGGCGATGGAAAAAGCGCTTAAAGAAAATAAAACTCATTACATTCCCAACAATGGAATTCCCGAACTGCGCGAAGCACTTGCCAGAAAACTTCAGACAAAAAATAAATTAAATATTGAATCAAAACACATTTCTGTCACAAACGGGGCCATGCATGCGCTTTATGTTTTGTACCAATGTATAGTTGAGGCCGGTGACGAAGTCATTGTTCCGGATCCGATGTGGACAGAGGCCGTGGAAAACGCCCGCCTGGCAGGAGCAAAAACTGTCGGTGTAGAGCTCCTGCCTGAACATAGTTATGTTTACAGAGCAACCGATATCGAAGCAAAAATTACACCGAAAACAAAAGTCATTTTTCTAAACTCTCCCCAAAACCCGACAGGCGCAATTATTCCCAGGACAGAATTAAAAAAAATAGCTGACATCGCTGTAAAAAATAATTTCTGGCTGGTCTCCGATGAAGCCTACGAAGACGTACTCTTTGACGGTGGTGAACATACATCGATTGGTTCACTCATTCCGGATTACGACAAAGTTATTTCAGTCTATTCGTATTCTAAATCATATGCCATGAGCGGGCTTCGTCTTGGATATTTTGCCTGCAGAAATGAACTCTTCAATGACCGTGCAGGAAAGCTTCTCCGTTGTACAGTCAACGGAATCAACAGCGTCACTCAGTGGGGTGCTATCACGGCGCTTGCCAATCCTGAGAGCTGGTATGTGGATATGAATAAGGAATATCACAAAAGAAGAGATTTATTCATCGAAGCACTTTCCGGGCAGGACATACTCACTCCCTACATTCCTCATGGCGCTTTTTATCTTTGGTGCCGGGTAAAAGATGGAATTGATGTCGGTGCCCTTTCTGAGGCCATGGCCCAAGCTGGACTAGGAAATGCGCCAGGAGATTGTTTTGGCGAATGCCCAACAACAATGCAATCACTAAGACTTGCATTTAGCTGTTCAACTGAAATGATCCTGGAAGGAACAGAGCCGCTTCGGGCATTTCTAAAAAATTATAAACCCTGAAGAGACTTGATAACTACAGGCACTTGAGAAAGATCAAGCTTTGCTCTGATGATCAGCTTAACAGCATCGGCCTGATGTAATTTTCCTTGTGCCATTTTTTCACAAACAAGCGGCTCCATTGCATCGGTGATCAGATATATACTTTTATGTTGAGGCCAGAGATTTGTCGAATCATTGGAACCGCCTGCACAGAGTGGAATGAGATGATCAATTTTAAAATCAGATCTATTCATTGTCTGAATATGAAAGCCTAACTGCTCATCATATTTTTTTATCAAAATTTCTTTTGTCTCATAGCTGACATCGCGTTCACAATAAGCGATTTGTTCAGGGTAGCGATATCTCGCAGGTTGATCGCAAAGCTTTCCAGGAGTTAATGCCTGATCCGGAGCTGCAGGAAAATTGGGTCCATAGGAAAAAACAGAACCTGAAAAAAGTACTACAAACACAAAAAAGGTTACAGACAGATGGCGTATTAACATCGAGTTCCCCTTAGAATTATTATCAAAGGGTATGTATCAGACGGCATGTTTAAGCACTAGTCCGATGAAAATTTTACACTTAAATTAGCGAATTCTTATTGAGATTACCAGTTTGGATCGCTTAAACCTTTGGATAAGAAAGCCTCTAAGTCGTCTTTTTGCATCTCAGACAGCATCAGTCCATGTTTCAGGAATGGGGCCTCAATTGAATTCCATACTTCATTCAGATGTTGCTGATCATTCAAAACACCGACTTCTACCGGCATTGTCTTTCTGCGAATTTCAGAAATCTGGTAATTATTCAGCGATTCCCTAATATTGCTGTAATGGTTAATGACTTCCCTCAAAGTCTGAAAAGCACCGTTGTGCATATAAGGCGCAGTCTTTGCAATATTTAACAAGCTGGGAGTTCTAAAAAAATACTTCTTGAAGCTCTCGCCTGTCACTTCAGCTCTGCCCTTGTCCGCCGAAAGCGGAACCGCACCCCATTGAGGGACACCAACTGATGCAAAAAAAGAATTATTTCCTAACTCTCCGCCTTGGTGGCAGGCAATGCATTTGCCGGCATCAACGAATACGGCAAATCCTCTTTTTTGCTTATCACTAAGAGCGTTTAGATCACCATTTAAATATCTAAAGAACGGTGAACCCGTACTTTGAAATTGCTCCTTTTCAAAAGCGCCTATTGCTTCAGCAAGATGACCGATGTTAATTTTATCAATTTGAGTCTCAGGGTAGGCCTGTCTGAAAAGCTCTGTGTAAGTCAGGCGAGCGGGATTTTCATTTGTCAGATTCTTTAAGCGTAAAACTATCTTGTCCCATGCTTCCAGATTATTTTTAGCGTCAGCAATTTCATTATCCCCGGCCTTCCCTTTCATCTCTTCCATCGATACCATGGGAAAAAGCGCCTGAGCAGAAAGCGCGCTGGTTAAAACACTCGTAATGCTTGCAGGAAGATTTTTTTCAGGCGTAGTAAATACTCCCGTACTTTTGTCAAAATGAACCCGACCATCCCAGAACATAAAGGAATGGTTGGCCAGATTAAAAATTGATTGAGAATTTCTTCTTAAAACTCCGTTGCCATCTTCAGTTCTGGACAATGGCAGAAAATCGCTTGTACCTGCCTTGGGATGGTGACACGACATACAACTTACATTTCTGTTACCCGAAATTTCCGTCTCCATAAAAAGACGTTTTCCAAGCTCAACCTGAGCGGTATTTGGATTTTTAGGCATTGGAGCAATGGCCTTTATTTGAAAAAAATCTATTTTCTCACGCAAGTACTGATCAATATCAGTTAATGCGTAGGATGAAGATGTATAGGCTAACGACAACATAATCAATGACAAAATAGGTGTTTTCATAGGCGTTAAGTCTAGAAAAATTGACCGGCAATGTAAAGAATGATGAAGAAAAAAAAGGGCCCTTCCCGAAGAAAAGACCCCTGAAATCAATATTCAAATAGTTAGTTTTTAACTTAGCAACTTAAGTGCAGCTTGTCCCTGAGAGTTGGCCTGAGACAATACTGAAGTACCGGCAGAAGTTAAGATGTTCATCTTAGTATTTCTAGCCGATTCAGCAGCGAAGTCAGTATCTCTGATTCGAGAGTTTGCAGCATTCAAGTTCTCACTTGATGACTGCAAGTTGTTTATTGTAGACGTCAGACGGTTCTGGATTGCTCCAAGTTCCGCTCTCTGTCCTGATACGTTTTGAATCGCCATATCTATTTTGGCCAGAGAAGCCTGAGAGCTTTCTTTGGTTGCAACAGTCAATTCGTCTACGCCCAGCGAAGCAAGGCTTGAATTTTGTCTGCCGGCATCGTACTTGATTCTGTCCTGGAAATCATCATTGTTGATACCAATCTGGAAATCAAATTTATCACCTGAACCGTTAAGAAGTTTTTTACCGTTAAACTCAG
>JBAZRY010000002.1:0-960673 GCA_041662705.1 Bacteriovorax sp. | reverse complement strand
CATCTCTTGGCTTTCAGCGTTTCATATTGCTTAAGCAGGTACTCATTGTTTTCTGATTTGTCTTTTAATGTTCTATAGAAGGCCTCTTCAGTTGAGATGCCGTCTTTCTGAGCACGGTTCGCTACTTCATTCAGAGTTTTTGTCCAGCCTGACATATCCTGAGGCGACATATCGTCAGCTACGACTTTCCAGAATTTATGTGGATTTTTCGGGTTCAGCAAATTTGTTTTTCCATTTGTCGTAGAAAGCTTTTTAATTGAAGCGATAAGCGCTTTCTGGTCTGAGTTTCCGCTTTCTGCAAGTCCTAAGAATAAGGCCAGTGATTTTTCTTCAGAAGGAGAAACTAAGTCCGGTGTTACTTTTGAATAATCCCCCATGCCCATTCTTCTCATTCGAGAGGCAATAAATGTATTTAATTCTGCCGGATTTTTTGGAAGAACTTCATTCAATACTTTTACTGAAGAAGCGTTCTTAATATTTTCAACTGTAAATTTAAATCCGTTTTTGGCCAGGTTTTCATTCACACATTCAGCACAGGTGATGATTACTGATTTACCGTGACGGTTTGCCAGATAAATAATATTGTTGATCGCCTTTACGACATCATCTTTTGAAATTGTGCCTTCTGATTTATCCAGAAGTATCTGTAGCTCTTTTCTTATAGATGCATCAGGTCCTGTGACCGGAAGTTTTGAAAGCACCACTTTCAGTTCTTCTCCGGTAAGGGATTTTTTTGATCCAAGCGCCATCAGCGACGAGGCCATATAGCTTTCAACCATTTTTGCATCATTGCCCTTGATACCGTATTTGCCGAGAATTTCCACGACTCCGCTTCCGCTGATCATGAAGTCCACCAGCTTTACTGCCCCGGCCGCATAAACATTGGCGCTCATGCTGATAATAAGACTTAGGGTTACAAAAGATTTAAACATAGATAATTCCTCGCATTCATTAGAATCAACTGACATCTTGACCGATTTTTCGGTTTTTCGATTTATTTCTTTAGATATGTCATTTTTTCATGAGCCCTTTTAATTTGTGCCATTGCCGGATATTCAGGTACTTAGCTTTTGGCACATGGTTGCGGAATGGTTTTTTTAGTGATTTAACTAATACGGATAATTAGTTGAGCTAATTGATAGGGGAAAGTTTTGAAGAGAATTGCCTTATGTATATTATTCATCGCGTTTTCTGCCAGCGCAGATTTATTAGAGCCCGTGGTTTCAACGAAAACGCCGGAAGATGATAAATTAAAAATCCAGGCTAATATTGAGACCTGTCAGGTTATCGATGCACTTCTTGTTAAAAATAAATACAAAGTTAATTGTTTTAATAACTACCAGCACTATGGGCCGTCAACCAAGACTGTGCGCTCATCGAATGCACCGTTAAGAATTGCTGGATACAATCTACTTCATCCCGGTACTTCCAAGTCACTTTTTAAGGATTATTCTTTAATCGCAAAAATCATGAACAATTATGATGTTATCGCCGGACTGGAAATTCTTAATACCGTCGGACACGATAAAGCCAATGATGAAGCCGTGCTTGCATTGATCAGCGGCGCTCCAAAGATGGTTGCGGACCTCAAAATTTTAAGAGAGAAAACTACTGAACCGAAAAAACTAAAAGAAATTGATGAAAAAATAAATAAGCTTGCAGTAAATGTTCAGCTGGCAAAAACGCTTTATCGCGGTCCGGGCTATTTCAAAATATTAACAGCTCTAAAAAAACTGGATCCAGCATGGGGTCTTATTCTTTCCCCTCGAGGTGACTCGGCTTTACAGGGTTCAGTTGAAGAAATGGTTGGATTTTTCTATCGCGCCAGTGTTGTTACACCTGTAACGAATCCTCATTGCAGCGAATACAAAGTTGCAAAGGGTGGGGTGCCTGTTGCCTGTATAATTAATCTTGGCCCTAAATTTATGGGCAAAGATCATACTCGCAATTTCGCCCGCAGGCCGTTTATCGGAAGTTTCCGTTCGAATTTAATGAAGTTTTCATTGGTGAGCATGCATGTCGTTTTCACTTTTTCTGGCGATGAAGAAGCTGAAAAAAAGCTTATGAAAGATGTTTTTGGGGTTGAGTCTGCCGGTGAGCTTGGAACTGGAATTAATAGTTCTAATTTTGCACGTTTCGCTGAAATAAAGCTCACTCTTGATTTTATGAATCGTTTTAGAAATAAATATAATGACAATAATATTATGCTCATCTCAGATACAAACATCAATGCCAGCAACCTTTTCTGGCCGGAAGTTCTGAAAAGTTTTCCCGGCGGATCAGTATTGATTGATGAACCTACAACTCTTTCTCCTCCACGTTATTCAGGTGATGGGAATGAAACAAATGGTGTAGCAAATTCTTACGATCATTTTATTTTTGATAAAAATGCATTTCCAGGTTGTGATGACGGTCAGGTTTATAATTATTATAAATCAGATATTCAGAGCGACATCAGTAAGACTTATCTGGTCCGGAATAAAAATCCGAGACCAATGAATGGATTATTGCCGTTACAGGTGGGGGGAAGAGATTTAAGACCTGTTGAAGATGGAATTCTGGATGGTGATATTCCGCCTGATGATGATCCTATACCGACCAAGCTTGACTATTCGTTCTCAGCCGGAGGCGAAGCAAAAATGAATAAGATGGTTGGTACTTATTCTGTACAACTTAAGTCAAATCAGACAGTGAGAAGAAATGAAATAATCAATGATGACTTTCAGGTGCAAGAACGCATTGATGGTTTTAAGAGAAGGGTTTTCGTTAATCAACTCACCAATGCGTTTTATTACAGATTTTATCAGGAAATTTTAAGCGACCATTTTCCAGTTTCTATCAACTGCAACTAAGCAAGTGCCGCTTTCACTAATTCATTGGCCAATTTACTGTCGAACTGTCCTTTAATTTTGGGACTCAATTCTTTCATAACAAGACCAGCATTCACACCAGGAGTTTTGGCAATTATCTCCTGGATATAGCCTTTTACAACGTCTTCACTTAGTTGCTTAGGCATATACTCAGAGAGCACAATCAATTCTCTTTCTGTCTTTTTGCGGACTTCATTTTCAGGAGGAAAGCTCTCAAGTGAATCCTTCAGCTTCTTTACATGCTTAATCAAAACATCCATTTCACCAATTGGCGCCTTGGACGTTTTATTTTCAATCAACATGCTTTTAAAATAGCGAAGAGCATCCAGTCGCTCTTTATCTTTAGCTAACATTGCTTTCTTGATATCTTCAGTAATTTTTTCGAACATAAAAAAGCCCCCTTTTAGAATGGAGGCTATTATTAATTAAAAAATCAAAGTGTACAAGACTAGGCATGATAACGAATGATCTTATCGTCGAAATCGGTCACTTCCCATCCGGCGCCCCGACCATTTTCCACAACTGGCACTATGTCTTTTATATCGCCTTTAATGGCAAGTGATAGCATTACTTTACGGATAGCAAGCTTCGCGTCCTGAGCAGCCTTCATACGCTGAAGATCGCCCTCATTGGTGTTACGTTTGTATTTTTTAATCAGAAGATTCAAACCTTCTTCCACCAAAGCCAATTGTTCTTCGTCCATATCCATTTCACCTATTAAAGGTTAAAAGCCTTATCCTAAATTTTACTCCTTATTTAGAAATACTCTGCAAAACTTTGTTTACAATCGTAAGAAGGCTAGATTTTATAAGGGGTTAAGGCGCCTTTTGCCCTACTAAAAAAGTGTATTTTCTTTAGTGGGTTAAGGGCTTTGAGTGGGAAATTAGTGTCTTTTTAGAGGCGCCTATTCTGGTTTAGGCATCTTAGGTGCTTTTGGCGGCTTTGGAGCTTTTGGTTCCTGCTTGGGTGCCTCGGGCAAGTCGATTTTGGGAAATAGTGGGGTGGGCTCTGTCAGTTCATAGGTGATGGCGCCGAACTTGATATCTTCAAATTTGCCCAGAGATACGCCTAATGGAGCTAAGGCCTTTAGAGCAGTGTCCGGCAAGAAAGGGGACAGGAGTGTCGAAATTGCGTGAATGGAATGAACACAGTTATAAACAACCTGTTTTAAGGCGATCTTATCTTCCTTAAGTTTCCATGGCTCTTTGGTATTCACGTATTGATTCATGCTGTTCACGCCTTCCCAGAGGGCCTCAAGCGCTCTGTTGTGCTCGCGCTTCTCCATATGATCTTTCATTTTTTTGAAACAATCATTAAAGAAAACTTCCTGAGTGACGCCCGATCCATCGAGCGTAGGCGCATTGTCTTTCAAATAGAGTTTAAGAACTCTCATTATAAGATTTCCGTAACTGTTGCCTAATTCAGCGTTGTGTTTTTCAATTAATTCCTTTTCAGAAAATTTTCCATCACCATGAGCAGGAATAGCTCGTAGTAAATAATAACGAAAACTATCGAGAGGATATTTTGCAAGCATATCATTAGGGTCAACAACGTTGCCCAAAGACTTGCTCATTTTTTTCCCATCTTCAGCGAGAATCATTCCATGAACATAAATTTGTTGCGGAAGTGCAATACCGGCAGCGTGAAGCATAATTGGCCAGATGATGGTATGAAACCACGCAATGTCTTTTCCAATAACATGCATAGAAGCGGGCCAGAATTTTTCATGTTCAGTATGAGCTACACCCGCATAGTAATTGATGAGCGCATCGAACCAGGTGTACATAACAAATTTGTCATTACCTGGAACAGGGATTCCCCAACCTTCATTTGGTCTAGAGATGGGAAGATCACGCAGTTTATCGCCTTCAATTCTCGAGAGCATTTCATTAAATGATGAGTGAGGAACAATAAAACTTTCATGAGTTTTTATATGGGCAATGATCCAGGCTTGATACGCACTCATCTTGAAGAAGTAACCTTCTTCTTCTTTTAAAGTAAGAGGTTTTCCGTGAGCAGGACAGATATTATCCGGAGCTTGAGTTTCTGTATAAAAAGATTCGCAGGCAAGACAATATTGACCGGAGTAAACGCCAAAATAAATGTCGCCCTTTGTTTCAAGTTTTTTCCAAAGTTCATTACAGACATGATGATGGCGATCTTCTGTCGTACGAATAAAATCATTGTTTGAAACATTCAAATCAGCGCATAGCTTTTTAAACTTGGCAGAATTGAGATCGACATATTCTTTCGGAGAGATGCCGGCTTCTTTGGCGGATTCAAGAAGTTTTTGTCCGTTCTCATCAGTTCCCGTAAGAAAATAGGTATTGTAGCCCAGGAATCGATACCAGCGGGCGTAGGCATCGCTCGCTATTTTTTCGAGAGCGTGACCCATGTGAGGGCTTCCGTTGGGGTAATCTATTGCGGTTGTTATATAAAAATTTTTAGTCATGATTTATCCCTTCACTACAAAGTTTACGATTTTTCCGGGAACATAAATTTCTTTAACAATTGTTCCAGTTAAATTTTTCGCGACGTTTTCATCAGCCTTCGCAAGCGCAAGCATTTCTTCCTGCGCAATCGTTGGTTCCACTTCTAAAGTTGCGCGAAGTTTACCGTTGACCTGAACGGCTACCGTAATTGTATCGTCTTTTGCAAGTTCTTCGTTGAATTTAGGCCAGGTTTCATAGGCCAGAGTTTTTTTATGGCCGAACATTTCCCAGAATTCTTCACCCACATGAGGTGCCATCGGCGATAAAAGTAATGTAAATATTTCTGCAGTTTCCTTAGTCACTTTTCCGGCTTTATAACAATGATTAACGAAAATCATCAAGCTTGAAATCGCCGTGTTGAATCTCATGTTCTCGTAGTCATTCGTAACTTTCTTGATGGTCTTATGAAGTATTTTTAGAGTTTCATCAGATTCCGCTCCGCCAACAATATGAGTTGGATCAGCAAAAAATCTATAAGATCTGTTAAGAAAATTGTAGACACCTTTTACGCCGTCTTCTTTCCAGGGTTTTACTTTTTCAAGCGGGCCCATAAACATTTCATAAAGTCTTAACGAGTCTCCGCCGTATTCGCTGACTACGTGATCAGGGTTCACGACATTTCCGCGCGACTTACTCATTTTCTCACCATCACTGGCGAGAATGAGACCTTGATTTACCAGCTTTTGGAATGGCTCTTTCGTTGTAACGAAGCCTAAATCAAATAAAACTTTGTGCCAGAAGCGGGCGTACAATAAGTGAAGTACAGCATGCTCAGCTCCACCGACATAAAGATCAACCGGCATCCAGTATTTTTCGATATCAGAATTCCATGGTTCTTTTTCATTTTTTGGGTCGCAAAAACGCAGGTAGTACCAGCACGAGCCCGCCCAGTTAGGCATAGTATTTGTTTCGCGTTTTGCTTTTTTCCCTGTCTTGGGATCTGTTATCCATAACCAGTCAGTTGCGTTTGCAAGAGGGGATTCACCACTTCCGGATGGTTCAAATTTTTCCAATTCAGGAAGAGCAACCGGAAGTTCATCGGCATCCAGGCAACGGATTGTTCCGTCTTCGTATTTCAAAAGAGGGAATGGTTCACCCCAATATCTTTGACGAGAGAAAATCCAGTCGCGGAGTTTGTAATTAATTTTTTTTGTTCCTAGCTTTTTTTCTTCCAGCCATTCAATCATTTTTTTTGTGCCGTCGGCTTTATTAGTACCATTTAAAAAATCTGAATTGATATGCTTGCCATCACCGGTGAAAGCACTTTCTTCAATATTGCCACCTTCTAAAACTGGTACGATTGGCAGATTGTATTTTTTGGCGAATTCATAATCGCGCTCATCATGAGCGGGAACCGACATGATGGCACCTGTTCCATATGTTGCCAGAACATAATCAGCAATCCACACCGGGATTTTTTTACCATCAGCCGGATTGATGGCGTAGGCTCCGGTGAACACACCGGTTTTATCTTTGTTGAGCTCAGTTCTTTCTAAGTCATTCTTGGATTTGCATATTTCAATGTATTTATTGATAGCATCTAATTTATCAGCCGTTGTAATTTTTGAAACCAAAGAATGCTCTGGAGCGATAACCATATAGGTTGCCCCAAAAAGAGTATCTGGCCTAGTTGTGAACACTTCAATCAAATCACCAGCACCATCAACTTTAAAATTAATGGTCGCGCCTTCAGATTTACCGATCCAGTTGCGTTGCATTTCTTTAATGCTCTCTGGCCAGTCTACTAACTCCAGGTCAACTAAAAGTCTTTCAGCGTACTCGGTAATTCGGAGCATCCACTGATTCATTTTTTTCTGAATAACCGGGTGGCCTCCGACTTCAGACTTGCCGTCGACTACTTCTTCATTGGCGAGAACAGTTTTTAAATTAGGACACCAGTTCACGTTGATATAATCTTCATATGCCAGACCTTTATTGTACAACTGAACAAAAATCCATTGGGTCCATTTATAATAATCAACATTCGATGTCGCAATTTCTCTGTCCCAGTCATAGGAAAAACCGAGAGATTTTAATTGTCTTGTGAAAGTGGCAATATTTTTTTTCGTTGTTACATCCGGATGGGTTCCGGTTTTCATCGCGTAGTTTTCAGCCGGAAGCCCGAAAGAGTCCCAGCCCATAGGATGAAGAACGTTGAACCCCAGCATTCTTTTGTAACGGCACATAATATCTGTCGCCGTATATCCTTCAGGGTGACCGACGTGAAGACCATCTCCGGACGGGAATGGAAACATATCCAAAGCGTAATATTTTGGTTTTTTTGGACCGCCCGATTTTGGATTTTCAGTTTTAAAAGTTTTATGGTCGTCCCAGTATTTTTGCCATTTCTTCTCGATTTTAGCAAAGTCGTATTCAATGGTGCCTGGGGTGCTTCCTGAGTTTTCGGACATGATGAAAATTCCTTGGTAAATGAACCTGTTAGTTTTCCTTTTTTGGAAGTCAAAAGTCTAACACTAGGAATTCTTTTTATAAAGTGTATAATAGTGGAGAAATCACAATTTCGTAGGTAAAAAATGAGTGAAAAAATTATTGTTTATCCCATCAGTGCCAACCCGCCGACCTGGGGACATGCCGATATCATGATGAGGGCAGCCACACATTTCGATAAGATCATTTGGGTTGCGGCAACCAATGCCAAAAAGACATATATGTTCACGCTTGAAGAGCGTCTGGATATGATGCGCGCCTATGTAGAATATTATAAGCTTAAAAATGTAGAAATATGTTCACACGACGGGACAATAGCTCGCTTCGCTGAAGAAAAAGGCGCTCAATTTCTTCTGCGTGGTTTGAGAAACTCTTCTGACTATCAAATGGAACTGGAACTCTCAGTTGGAAATCGCGGAATCAGCAAAGAGATTGAAACAATCTGCATGTTTGCCAAGCCCCATTTTGCAACAATTTCTTCAACACTGATCCGTGAACTTGCACTTCTAAATGAGCGCATCGATCAATATGTCATGCCATCAATTGCCAAAAAAATTCTGCATAAACTGCATGGAGATAAAGCGATTACATGAGAACCCTAATCATTCTCGGTCATCCGGATAAAAACTCTTTTACATCAAAACTGGCAGATGCTTATGAAAATGGTGCAAAAGAAAAGGGTGGGGATGTGATGAGGCTCAATTTGGTTGAACTTCGTTTTGATCCCATTTTGCGCAAAGGTTATAAAGGCATCCAGGCATTGGAGCCGGATTTAGTCGAGGCTCAACGATTACTCAAATGGGCCAATCATGTTGTGTTTGTTTTTCCTCTCTGGTGGTCATCGCCACCGGCCTTACTGAAAGGATTCATCGAACGGGTTTTTCTTCCGGACTTTGCCTATAAATATCGTGAGAATTCCGCCAACTGGGACAAGCTTCTTGCCGGCCGCAGTTCCCGATTGATCATGGCAAGCGATGCGGCCATTGTCTGGCCAATCATAAGTTCGCTTCATCCTGCTGTCAGCATGATGAAAAAGGCTACGCTGGAATTTTGCGGGATAAGACCGGTCTCTGTCACTAGCTTTGGTTCTTTGAAAACGGCTAACGAGAAAAAACGTGAACAAATTCTTTATGATGCTTATAGAATCGGATTAAATGACAACTGATTTATTTCCATTCAAAACTCAAGTCGTCTGAAAAAAACTTTTTCTTCACTTTATAATCTTTTAACGAATCATTATTTTCAAAATTCTCAAGTAAATAAGATTCCATTGAAGACATAAAGTCCTTTGAGCAACCGTTTGGTACTTCGGAGCCCATCGTTGTGAAACTTGAGGCAATGGTGCGCTCGATTCCGCTCAATGCTGTTATTGAGGTATCGGAAATGATGCTCGGAATTTTTTGTCCGCAACAAGGAATTGCATCAAGCTCCTTGAGCGTTTTTTCCTTATAGAGCTTGGAAAAAAAACTGAAAGTTTCACTGGCAGCGTATTTTATTTTTGCCTTATTTAAATTTTCGGCAGCCTGGCCAGTCGCAAATACCGTCGTAACGGAAACATTTACCTGCGAAGAGTTTTGCAGGACTTTTGCGTAACTGTCACTTGTAGCTTCTATGGAAAGCGGAATTTCTCCCGAGCAAATGAAGCTCATTATATGAAATTTTGTGCTTATTTTCTCTGCATTTTTTTCCACGAAAAGGTATTGTCTGGTCGATGGTTCCGGAATGTTTTCATATTCCGTTTTCATCGGCGAGATTGTTATTTTTCCCTCATCTACATTCTGTGAGTTTTCTGCCTTCAGTGTGAATTTGGTCTTTTTTCTGAAACAAGCTTGCTGGCCGTTGATAGTCAACGGAACATTAATGGAAGATGAATCTCCCCATTCTGATTTTGCGCCACCTCCCCCAATCGAGATGCCATAAGTCGTCTGCTTTTTGTAAACAATTGCACCTGTATTGCAGGCAGCATGCAAAGGGGCGGTTATGAACAAAGAGAAGCTGAGAATCATTAGAGTTTTCATGTCCGCTTTTCGTCGCGAAAGCCAGACTACTTTAATTTAATTGTTGGGTGATTTTATCAATAACATAGCTGGCGGCAATAAAACCAAAAGTGCCTGTAATATGAGTAATAGAGCCCATCCCGGTCTCGCAATCAAGTTTCAGATTAGCTTCTGAATCGGCCAAATCGCAGGTTGTTCCATCCGATTTTGGATAGACCGGGTCTTCTGATGAATAGACACAGGCGATATTAAAAAGCTGCTTTTTACTGCGGGTAAAACCTGCGCCTGATGGGAATGAGAACTCCTGGCGTAATCTCTTTCTGAGTGTAAAAAGAAGCGAATCATTGCAGGCAAGCCCCAGGTCATCGACTTTGATCATCGAGGGATTTCTTTTGCCGGCAGCTCCTCCTGTGACGATGAGTGGAATATTTCTTTCTTTGCAGGCGGCAGCTAAAACGCATTTGTTCTGAACGCTGTCGATAGCATCAATGGCATAATCAATTTTTCTGTCCAGAATCATGTCTATAGTCTGAGCGGTAAAGAATTCTTCTATGGCCAAAACATTACACTGAGGATTAATTGAAAGAATGCGCTCGCGGATCGCCTGGACTTTCATTTTTCCAACCATTCCTTCCACTGCATGAATCTGGCGGTTTGTATTTGTGATGCAGATATCATCCAGGTCGACCAGTGTAATAGAGCCAACTCCAGAACGGGCAAGGGCTTCAGCTGCCCAGCTGCCGACTCCCCCAAGGCCGATAACAAGCACGTTAGCATTTAGCAGGTTTTGTAGACCGGAGACTCCATAGAGACGGGCAATGCCTCCAAAGCGTTGGTTGTAATCTTCAAAATTGAATTCGCTTAACATGAAAAAACTATACAATTTTGACTTTCCATTTGGAAGGCTCAGGAGAATAATAATTTTATGTTCAGGGCACAAGACGATTCACTTTATAACCCACGAAACCTCTTTATTTGGTTTCTTCTGGCATTTCAGGGCGGGATTCTGAACACCGGCGGGTACTTAGCAGTTCACCGTTTTGTTTCACATGTCACCGGTTTCGCAACGCTGGCGGGGATAAAAGGGGCGACTTTTTTATGGATCGATATGTGGGGGATGCTTTTAGTTCCCGTATTTTTTGTATTAGGGGCCATTCTTTCAGCCTGGTCAGTTGAGAGAAGAAGAATTAAAGACCAAAACCCAAGGTATTCGCTGGTTTTTTCTATTATGCTGTTGAATCTGTTGTTCATAGCGATCTTCGGCAGTCTGGGGTATTTTGGAATCTTTGGCGAACCTTTCTCTTATGGGCGGGATTATTTTCTGCTCTTTATGCTTTCATTTACCTGCGGACTTCAAAACGCCGTCATCACTTCGGCATCAGGATCTGTAATTCGTACCACCCATTTGACGGGCTTAAGCACCGATTTTGGTATCGGGATGGTGAGAATCTGGACCACGCGAAAAAACCTTCATAAACAAGAAGTCTTTGCCAGCTGGTGTCGTCTCGGGATCTTTATTTCCTTTTTTCTTGGGTCTCTGGCAGCGGCATTTCTCTTCCTAAAAGTTCAATTTTTCGGCTTTTTTCTTCCCGTCTTCATCTCGTTATTTGTGGCCATCAGACTAAGGGCCATTAGAAAACTGTAATTTCTACAGACTCACTATCAAGTTTTGTCAGGAAGCCTATAATCTTCACATTGCATTTTAGAAAAGAGGATTTTATGGCATTAGAAAGATTTAGAATTGTTTCGCCGAAAGATGGTCAGTCAATCGACAATGTTTTTGAAACATTGCTGATTAACACAGATCAGATCGTAAGCTTAAAACCAATCCGAATGGTAGTCGAAGAAAAACTAGTTAAAGGCTATTGGATTAGAACCACAAATGGAAAAAAATACCGTGCAGTGGATATCCCTGACCAGTTAAAAACTATTTTAAACGAAGATGATGACGATATATCCAAAATAGCGATGAGTGTAATAAATGAGGATTCGTCTCAAGCTGAACTTTTGAATTAATTTTTAAAATTTTATTTTTAATAAATTCAAGACTTCCTCCGGTAATTACAATTCGGCCGGGGGAAGTCTTTTCAATTATACCTTTCAGAATAGAATGCAGATAAATTTCAACTGCCCCTAAGATTGCTTCTTCAGTAGAATGGGGCAACTCAATCAATTCAAAATTTTGTTTTAGATCTAGTTCAGGCAGATTCGTTCCTTTCTTGTAACTGGATAGAAAAGTCTGAATTCCTGGAAAAATAAAGCCCCCTGAAAATCCTGAATGATCAATCAAATCCATCGTTATGAAAGTTCCTGCATCAATGGCCAGAATTTTTTCTGATGACTTCAATTGTTTAAAAAGCGCATACGCTACGATCAAACGGTCTTCACCTAGCGTCTCAGAATAATTAACAGGCATTTCAAAAAATTTTTTATTATGCCATTTGGTTTTTAAATCAAAGCTTGGCTTGAAGGCAAGAGGTCCGCCTACATTGGAAATCAGGATAAAATCATCCGGCAGCGGTGAATAATCTTTTAAGGGAATTATACTGACAAGCTGCTCATCCTGGTAGATTCCAACATGCGGATTAGTATTGCCATTGTCTACAGTTATAATTCTCATTTCATTTAACTATTTTGGTTTAAATACTCTTGGAGTAATTGCTTTTTTGTTTCATAAAGATTGGCTACAGGTTTGCAAAACTTTGGAGGATCTGTTTTGCCTAAATGAAGAAGATCGTTCAAAACCAGTACCTGGCCGTCAGTATTTAAGCCAGAGCCAATTCCAATGGTTGGTATTTTCAGTTTTGCAGTTATTTTTTCGGCAAGCCCTTCCTCTACAAACTCTAGCACTATTGAAAAACATCCTGCAGCTTCCAGCGCGAGGGCTTCTTTTATTAATTTTTCCTGGGATCGTTCATCTTTTCCGTGAATATAATAACCGCCCTGTTCGTGCACAGATTGAGGAGTGAGCCCGATATGTCCCATCACCGGAATTCCTATCTGAGTCATGCGTTCAATTAATTCCAGCTCAAATGGGTAAGCCCCTTCAAGCTTTATGGCCTCAACTTCACTTTCCTGGAATAATTTTATGGCATTTGCCAGACCTGATTCCATCGAGGCGTAACTGCCAAAGGGCATATCGGCGATTACGAATTTATGGGGTGTTCCTTTTTTTACGGCCTTTGAAAACAGAATCATGGTATCGGTGCTGACCTTGATGGTATTTTCGTACCCTAAAATAACATTTCCTAAACTATCGCCTATTAAGACAAGATCAAGCATTGTTTCATTTAAAAGCTGTGCCGTCTGAAAATCATAACAGGTAAGCATCTGCAAAGATCGCCCTGCGTTTGCTTTTTTAAAGGCACGTATCTGACGTGTGTTCATTTTTTGTGGAATCTTTGGATTTAAGTTTGTCATACAATCAACTCTGGTTTTAATTTTATAAATGTTCTGGAAAGTTCTTCCTGATCCCACTCCTTTAAAACTTTCTGACGGAGAAGATCTGCATCTATTTCCACTTCTTTATAAAACTGTTTATTTTTTATATCAATGAGAATTTGCTCCAGGGAGCGATCAAACGATTCATCCAGGAGCAACTGACGCCCTTTTTGGGAACCTATAAGGGCGTTGGGTGAAATCAGTTTAAAAAAAGCCTGAGGCCCGAGCGTAACAAAAGCACTTGTAATTGATTTTAACTCCAGAAAGCATTCCATGAAGGCTACTTCGGGAGACACGCCGTTTTTTCTAAGCAGGTTATATGATTTCAAGGACCCATAGGGGATTAGGGAACACAAGATTGATTGCTCAGAAAAAAGATCAGCAATGCATTCTTCATCAAAATGGCTTTTGTAAAGTGCAGTGAATCCTACTTGAGAGGAAAGTTGTTTAAGGACAGCCTCATTCGCTTCCGTCTGTGCATAAAAAGCTGCGCCTATTTTACCTTTTGTCTCATATTGAAAGCGCACGTCGCTGGCTATGGCCTTTGGTGCCAACAAGGAATGTGAAAACTTTGCATATTTTTCATGAAGCCTTTCTTTCGAAAGACTGAAACCATGAGCATAAACGAAATGTGATCCTGGGGTTATATAAGATTGATTAGTTTCAAAAAAATTTATGTGCACATCATCAGGGATGAGCATTAAGAAAAGCGAATAATTCTTCAGCGATTCAGATTCAAGTTCAATGCAGTCAAATCCCATTGACTTTGCCTTTTCCGCAGCCGGACTTCCTGTTCGAAGGGCAATTTTTATGGATTGATTTGAATCCCTGAGATTCAGCGCCCACGCCTTGGCTTGTGAGCCAAATCCAACCAGGACAATGGGGCTTGGGAGTGTCATATTCTATCCTTTATCATTGGCAAATCTTATTCCTTAAAGCTACACTTATATCTGGAAAGGGGCCAGTAAAGAGAATGAAAATTTTATCAAATGAATTGGCACAGCACTATCAGGTGGCTTCTTTACAGAGAGGTTATTTAGTTTTTACATCTTTCATTTCAAAGCACGGCAGAATTCTTTTTCTTGATGAACATCTCGAGAGGCTGCTGACCGGTGCAGATTTTTTATTTCCCGAGGCTAACTGGACTTTAAATCATGAAAAATTAAAGCAATATGTGGAAAACGAGTTTAAATATTGCTCATCAAAAATACAGGAGAGCGGTTATTTCAGACTTACAATTTTTGATGACAACGTTCATTTTCAGCATCATGAACTTTTAAATTCTCCCGGAAGCCTGGGGGTGACTACTGCCATAAAACTTAAAACTCCAGGGCTTTTGCCTCCATTCGTAAAATTATCAAACTATGTTGAATCTGATCTGGAGCTTGTTCGTGCCAGATTTAAGAATTTTGAGGATGTGATCTTTTTTGATCATTTACATAATATTACAGAGGCGAGCACATCAAATCTTTTTATTGTAGTGCCCGATGGCAATATTTTGACGCCTGCACCATCGTCGATGATTCTGGACGGCATCCTGAGGAAAAAATTACTCCAGAATTTAAAAATGAATGGTTTTAAGATCCGGGAAGCGTCAGTTTCAAAGACAGATCTTCTCAATGCGAAGGAAATTTGGTTAACTAATTCAGTTAAGGGAATGCGCTTTGCAGATTGTTTTGACGAACAATATTTTGAAAGGAAAAATTCTTTATTCGAAAAGGCAATCGAAAGCTTTGGAAGATTCGGTGAATTAGCATGAATAAATCTTTAAAAGTTAAATGTCCTCAATGTCATACAGTTTTTTTATACTATGATTCTGAATTCAGACCTTTTTGTTGTGAACGATGCAAGATGATTGATCTTGGGCATTGGTTTGAAGAATCTTATACTGTGCCTGATAAAGAAGCCGTCAAAACTGTGGAAAAAAAGAATGAGAGCAACAAAGAAAACCAAGAAATCCAAAATGACAGCGAAACATCCTACGATGATTATGTCCCGATCGACGAAGACAATCACGACGAAAACGACTAATAAAAAAGTAAATCTTGAAGAAGTTCTGAAGCTCTCATTGAAGCTGGCTAAAGAATCCGGTGCTTTTTTGATTAAAAAACAATCCAGCATTTCTTCCTTGAAAATAACCACAAAAGAAGCGCAAGGCATTACTTCAAATGCAGATATTGAATCAGAAAAAATGATTATCAGCGGAATAAAAAAGCATTACCCGGATCATTTTATACTGGCTGAAGAAAGTGCCTACGAAGAATTTCACGGAGAAATGTCCAGATATGAGTTCTTGAAAGATAAAGAGTGGGTCTGGATTATTGATCCCCTTGATGGAACTAATAATTTTTTAAATGGTCTCGATTACTTCGGAGTCTGTATTTCACTGGCCCGTTATGGTGAACCTGTCGTAGGCGTAGTACTTCGTCCAAGTAGCGGTGAATGTTTTTATGCCATCAAAGGAAAGGGGACAAAAACGATCAACCTTTTTCAGAAAAGTTCGAAAGCAGTTTCTATAAAAAATTCTTCCAATAAAAAAGGGCTCAAAGACTGTCTTATGGTTACAGGATTTACTACAGAAAAAGGTCCGGTCTTCGAAGAAGAATTTAAACTTTTTAAATCAATGATTGGAAGATCCAGAGGGATCCGAAGAATGGGAAGTGCAGCCCTGGATCTTTGTTATGTCTGCAAAGGTATTTTTGATTGTTTTTGGGAGAGAGGGCTTGCCGCTTGGGATGTCTCAGCTGCAGGATTAATCTGTCAGGAATCCGGCGTTGTATTAACCGATTACGCCGGTCAGAAATTTCATCCATTTCAGGAGACAATTGTAGCGGCAAGGTCGCCTTTGCATGGAGAAATCTTGTCAATATTTGCGTAAAAGTATATAATTTTATTAGAAAGAAAATGATTTCCTAGGATGGAACAGTGTCAGAAACATTACGTTTAATTCTTACAAAATTTACAGACGAAACCATTACTGTTTTCAGTATGCTCTTGTTAATTACGATGGCGAGCATAATTGTTTACTGGTTTTATAATCGGAAAAAATTTCATCAACTAACTCACGAAATTCCAGCAAGTGTTGTAAAAAATTATCTTGATTCAATCATTCAAAATTCAACATCGCTTAAATCATCACTTTTCAGAGGCGGTGGACTTGATATGGGGAACGGTATTCCATCAGTCGTACCCGTTGGTGATTTGCCATCATCGATGAGCATTGGAATAGGTTCAACATCTGAAGAAGTAAATCAAAAAAATGCAGAGATAGCATCACTGACTTTAAAACTTAACGATCGTTCAAAACAAATAACTGATCTTGAAAAAAGAATGCAGGAACTTTCTGCAGGAAAAGGTGGCGGCTCAGATGAGGCCCTCAAGAAAGAACTGAGCGCACTTCAGGCTCAGCTTGCAGAAGCGCGTGCTTCAAGTGGCGGCGATTCAAATCTTCAGGGGCAGCTAAACAGTATAACTGTAGAACGAAATGATCTAAGAGAGCGCCTGAAAGAATACGAAATTATTGAAGAGGACCTTGCTAATTTAAAAAGATTGCAGCAAGAAAATGATCAGCTTAAGGCTGAGCTGGCTGCACTTAGAAAAGGTGCTCAACAAGCAAGAAATGAACAGGCTGCACCCGCTGCTCCAGTCGCAGCACCTCCACAACCTGTGAAAGAAGAGATTATTAACGTAAAACAAGAAACAGCTGACTTTGTTTCCGAAGCTAAACCAGCTGAAAAAGCAACGGTCGTGGAAGTTCCTGAAGAGGTTCCGGCAGTTGAGGGCGAACAAAAATCTGCAGAAGAACTTCTCTCTGAATTTGAGAAAATGTTGGGATAAAAATCTCAGGAGCCTTAAACATGCATTCAACGAATCTGAAGTTCTTCCGTAAAATCTCAATTCTTTCTGTTTTTCTACTCTGCACATCCGCCAATGCCTCTATAAATTCTTCGGGCGTCAAAGATTTATTACTGCAGAAATACATGCTCAACTATTCTGACAAAAATAAGATGGCCGATCTTAAAGGCGAAACTCTGAAACATGGCGGTCAATCAGTTGATGCTTTGATAGAAGTTATGAAAAATGGAAAGTACCCGGATAAAAATCGCTGGATGGCCACTTTTCTTCTCGGGCAGATTATGGGCGATAAGTCAGCCCCGTTCCTGGCGAAATTTTTAAAGCACCCAAACTGGGTAATGCGAATGGCGAGTCTTAAAACTATGTTGGCATTAAAACAAAGTAAATATGGAAATAACTACGCCATGCTGCTTTCAGATGATTCATTTATCGTGAGATCTCAGGCCCTGGAAAATATCCGCGCACTCAATATTTCTCAATCCGCCCCCCAGGTTTGGGCAATGTTATATGATAAAAAAAATTATTATCAGCCGACTATGAATGGCAAAGCTTTAAAAAACAAGCGTTCGAATATTATCAAATCAGCAATCCTTACAGTGGGTGATCTGAAGTTTGAAAAAGCTAAGGCACCTTTAATCAAAATGATTCAAAAAGATAAATACAACGATATTTTTGATGAGATGGACCTGGCGCTTACTAAAATCACGGGGCAAAAGTCTCCAGGTACTGACAGTAAGGCGAAACGAATCTTCTGGTCGAGAATGGCACTTAATACGACAATCGAATGATTGATTAGGAACTGCCCTACTACAATGGTGGTGGGGGGCAGATAAAAAACCACTGGCTTGATCAAATATCAAAGTACAATTTGATCTATTATCTTTGCAGTTGAACATTTTTATTATCAAATTGTTGTCACTGAACGCGTTCTGGGCACTTTCTTAAAATTGAACTGATGTATGATGGTCGATAGGCTCACTTTCCAATACATTTTAAACAGCTCCCATCAAACTTTGATATTTGATCCCATAGCACCATTGTAGTATGGCAGTTTAAATTGATTAGAAACTCTTTTCAGCTTCTTTACTTTTCTTGTCCTCAATTTCTTGTAATTTAGCTTCTATATTGAGCGCCCTTTCAAGGCGGTAGAGGATAGCTTTTTCAAGAATTCCATCGCTTCTGATTACTTTCCAGCCCTGCAAGAAATCCTGCTCAACTCTTTGTCGCTTAAAAACAGTAACTTTAGAGACTTCTTTATTGCCTCGATAGCCTTTTACGACGTTAAGGATCAACTTAAATTGGGCAGCTTTTACAGCGTCATTTGAACCAAAGGAGTCCGCAAAATTAAGCTCTAAAGTGTTGTCCATCCAGCGCGTTTTGATGACGCCTGCCTCTTGGTTATAGACCTCACGGTCATATTTATTGGTAATTTTCATGACCTCTTGCCAGACTTTATTATAGTCGGCGCGGTAAACCTGACTCGGAATTTCCAGATCTTCACTCACTTGTTTGAAATTTTCATATGATCCGCAACCTGACAGCAAGGCAAGCGTAAAAATAGCCAAGAAAGAAATCTTTATTACTTGTAAAAAACTTTTTATCATCTTAAATACATTGTAACGAAGAATAAAAATAAGAGAAAGGTATTTGATTGAAAGGAATATATGCCCAACACTAAAACCATGGCCGACGTACTAAGACTAGAGGCAAAGGCCCTGGAAAAAGCGGCTACGTTGCTTGATAATACCGGTGAATATCAGGTTAATAGATTAGCCGATTTGTTTCAGGAGCTGCGTGAGACTGATTCGGCGCTTCTGTTTTGTGGAGTAGGAAAGTCTGGCATTATTGCGCAGAAGTGCGCCTCTACTTTTACCTCTTTAGGCCTTCCTTCTTTTTATTTACACCCAACTGAAGCTTTGCACGGGGACCTCGGCCGCTTGAGAAAATCTGATGCCATCGTTTTTTTGAGTAAATCGGGAACAACTGAAGAAATATTAAAATTGCTCCCTTTTATTGAGACTAAAAAAAGCCACAGGATTGGTTTAATCGGTGCAAGCAGTTCTCCTATCGGGGACCAATGTGGTATCGTTTTTGATTGTTCTGTGGACAAAGAAGCTTGCATTAATAATCAGGCCCCAACCACAAGTTCTACACTTGCTCTCGCAATGGGGGACGCTATGGCAGTACTTCTGGAGTCTTTAACAGGACTCTCAAAAGAAGGCTTTGCCGTCAATCATCCGGGAGGAATTCTTGGTAAATCTCTAAGAATGAAAGTAAAAGATTTGATGATTAAGGCTTCAAGCTGTCCTGTTGTCAGTTCTGAGCACACATTGCAGGAAGTGATTCTTTTGATGACCAAGTTACCTGTTGGGGGTTGTGCGGTAGTTGATAATGGAGTTTTCAAGGGAATTTTAGTCGAAGGTGATATTAGAAGAACATTTACACGCGATAATCTTGGACTTAAAACAAAGGTCTCAGATATTATGAATGCACGACCAACTTCTATCGGTCCCGACAATCTAGCGTACGATGCTCTGGAGAAAATGGAGAGTAAGCGATCTCTTGAGATTCTGCCTGTTTTAGAAAATGAAAAGTTCCTGGGATTTATTCGCTTACATGAACTATTGAAGGAAGGCTTTTCACTTAAGACTTAGTCTTCTGAAAACTTTTTCTGTTACGAAGAATACTGCAGCTAAAAATACAACCGTCCACAAACCGAATATCTGATATAAGGTTCTTTCTCGGGTGGATAATTTCAATTCAACATCAAGTGTTTTTTTCTCCTGGAAAGTAAGTCTGGGAGATTCTGATCCATCAGGATAAATCACAGTAGTTATTCCGGTATTTGTTGAACGTATGATTGGAATATTAAATTCCAGTGCTCTCCACTTTGCCAAATATAAATGCTGGTGAGGTTCAGCCGTATCGCCGTACCATGAATCATTAGTAAGATTGATCAGAAATTGAGGCGCCTCTTTCTGATTGTTCAAAAAGTCTCTTATAAAATCTGAAAATAATATTTCATAGCAGATAGCACTGATGAATGGTATTTCACTTTTTGTTTTAAAAGATGAATAATTTTTTCCTTCAGCAAAATAAGATACATTCTTGATGAACTCACTTAGAAATGGATTGAGCGGACCAAAAGGGAGACCTTCACCAAATGGAATGAGTCTTATTTTGCGGTATACTTCTTTTAATTTTTTATCCGTGCCAAAAAGAAAAGCAGAATTATATGTGCTCTCGTAATCATTGTAACCAGTGCGAGGTTTTAAATCATAACCGCCAAAAAATAATTCAGCCTGGGTTTGTTCAATAACCAGCGCCAGTGTGGGAGGGATGGAATGATCCGGGTTCTGCCTTAATATTTCGCTCGCAAGTAAAGTCGGAAATGCGGTCTCTGGCCAGATAATGAGGTCGATGGGCAAACTTGAGGGCGCCGTACTCAGCTCAATATATGAATCAAATACACTTTTAAGTGAATTAGTACTTCCTCTCTCAGAATCAATTTTTAAAAAATTTCCAATATTGGGCTGAACAATTCTCACGTTTAAAGTTTTTAGCTCAGGTCCTTTTACAGGCCCTGGAATAATAAAGTTTAGAATGAACATGAGGGCGACGAGCCCATAAGAAACAGAAGGTGCTTTTTTATTTTTGATATGATTGACAGCACTTATGGCAATGAAGGCAGTGAGGAATGAATAAACCGGAGCACCAAAGACGTGTCCAAGTTTTAATGGCAGTTCAGGTGCAATCGCAAGAAAACTATGCCCGAGATGTGCAGGAAACTGCTGAGGAACAAATTCTTCCAGTAAAACATAAAGAATAGAGAGAAGAATGGCGTTCGGATATTTTCTTTGAACAGCAGTGTAAATATAAACCTGGGGAATGATAACCAGAGAAAAAATTAATCCCAGCAGATGATTCAACGGGAAAGTTAATCCTCCAAACTCCTTAAGAGTCTGGGGAATCCAGTAAAATCCAAGAAGATAAAATCCAAATGAAAAAAACTGCGCAACCAGCAGCTGTTTTTTCAGGCTGTGTTCAGCCTTGAACAAACCATAATTGAAAAGGAAAAAACCAATTACAGGGCCTGCAAAAAAAGCGTGCCCAAAGGTAAGCGGAAAGCCGCTGGCGTAGAACATACCTCCCAACAACGATAGCAGGAGAGGCTTTAGGGTCTTCATATTCAGATAAGATCTCATAACTGATAGTAAATTTTTTTGGATTGTTTGCCAACGAGAGAGTTTTACCGTTAAACTTTTCATAATGGATTATGATTTTCAAACCGAGACTTCGACACTAAGAATTCCGAAAGCTGCTTACAGGCCGGTTAAACGCTGCCCTTTTTGCAAGTCGGTCTTTATTGATGAAAAATCCTGTGAAGCCTGTGGCCGATCAATGCTCTATCATCCTGTTGGAGAACCCTTCGGCCCCAAAAGCTTCTACGCTATAAAAGAGCGATACGTTGAAAGCATGCCCTTTTTCAACAGAGTATTTCCTCAGTTTGAAGATAAAACAAACCTCATAGCAAAAAGTTATGTCCGAAAGTTGAGCAAGCGATTTGCTGACCTTGTAGCGGCCTTTAATACACAAGACATGATAGCCAATGAGCAAAGAAGCTCTTTTTATGTAGAATCTGTCGCTATAATTGATGAGCTGATCCGTTATGGAACGCCTGTTGAGTTGTTGCTGGCCTTACTGAACGATAATGATCATAGTCTGGCTGGTCAGGAATTGCTTCTTTATCTAGAGCAGTCAGATCTTTCGGCCCTTGCTGAAAAACCCTGGAAGGTCAGTTTTCTAAATCATCGGATGTGGGGAGCTGTCGGGGTTGAGAATTTCCTGAAAATTGCGATTATTTCAGCCACAGTCGTGACTATGGCCGTAGTTTATAAAGATATTATTAGTTCGCAATTCGGTAGATGATTTTTCCAACTTTTTCTTCAACTTTCGGAGCTGAATTTGCCAGTTGTCGTTGTGCCGTTGGTTCACCACTCATTTGAGCGGCCATTGTAAGTGCAGAACCCGCATCAAGGCGTCCGCCAGTGGCGCATTTTCCTTCCATGCTTGTCTCTTTTCTTGCAGATGCTTTGATAATTTCTTTAATTTTCTCAGTCGAAAGTTGTGGATATTCAGCTTTAATCAAAGCAGCAACACCTGTTACAAAGGCAGTTGCTTGGCTTGTTCCGGTCAAGTATCCCGAACGACCATTTTGAAGAGAAGATTTAATTCTATAACCAGGAGCAAAGATATCAACACTCGTGCGTCCATAATTTGATGAATTTAAAATTTTCAAATCTTCATCATGAGCTGTAACGGTTATAATATTTTTTAGTCCATAGCTTGCAGGGAAATAGGCTTTCTTTTTATCATCTATATTAGACTCTTCATTTCCAGCTGCCGCTACAACCAGAATACCTTTTCTCTCTGCTTCCCTTAAAACGCGAAGTTCTTCACTCGCAGCTTCCGGTCCACCGCCAGAATAATTAATAACATCAACGTTGTGATCAACTGCATATTTCAAAGCTTCTACCGTTGAATTTAAATTATCAACTCCGGAAGCATTGGGATTGTAGTATTTCAAGGCAAGGATCTTTACTTCCGGATAAATGCTTTTGATGATCCCGGAAACATGTGTTCCATGACCATGGTTATCCGTCGGAGTTCCTTTAGCTTTTTTATCCTTTGAAAAATCCACACCAAAATTATTCGGATCGACTTTTCCGCTTTCTACAAAGATATTATTTTCGAGGAATGGATGCTCACGATCGATTCCGGTATCAACTACCGCAACGACGATTTCTTTTTTCTTTTTGAATTTCTTCCAGGCTTCCAGAAGATTAATGCTGGCCGGATTGTTAGGGTTGACTCCCCAGCTTACATAAGTAGAGGCAAGATCTTTGGGATCAAAATAAGCTTTCTCTTCATTGCTTTTAACAATAACTGTTTTAGCAACAGTTGATTGCGCCATAGCAGAGAAAGACATGGCCGCAATTGCACTCGTTAAGATGATTTGTCTAATCGTCAGCTTGTTCATATTAATCCCTTAAAAAAACATTGCGAAGCGACCTTCGCATATTGGTTCTCCAGCATAATGAGCAAGCTTCAGGCCAAGAGAACCAGTAGTCATTTTAGCGATTTAGTTCAAGTGTCTAGAAAACAACCGAAAAAACTTTGGGTACCTGTACAAACTTTGGTCAGTCCTTAGTTACAGCATCCCAAAAGCAGTGACTCATCTACTTCGACCAATGCTGTATATGTATAGATAGAATCAGACATCCCATCATTACATTGCGTCTTTACGACACTAATTTTTATTGAATTCTCAGCGGCATCCCGGGCTTCAACCTGAAAGGCGTAGCCATCGGCAGTACCGGCTGCATTTAAAACCTTCGCATTCTTATAAAGCCTCTTACCGTCGGTCATCGGGCTGTCGTAAGTGACAAGGCCTTTTGAGTTCGTGGATACACCCCAAAATGGCTCAGTTCCGAAGCACTGAAGGGTTGGGGTTGAGGCTGTTGCCAGGCTGCTAAGAGAGGTAAAAAGAGCAAGTGCAAGTAGGTGTTTCATTGGCAGTAATCCTTTTAAAAATTTAATATGAGCTTTTTAGCACAAATTGGCAGAGAAGGTTGATCAGTGAAAAAATGACACTAAAACTATGGCCTTGAACTTGCTCATTACTTAGTAAGCCTGAAGAGCGGGCCAATCCTCGAGGAAGAGGAGTGCGAGGTATAGCATGAAAAACGGACTTTTTAGATTTTATTTTTTGTTTATTTTAATGTCGATAGGCTTGTTCTCCTGTGAAAACAGAGTCATCAGCCATGAAAAGAAGCTGATGGAACAAGAAATGAGGCCAAAAAAGCCCTATAAGCGCTACTCGAAGTCAGCCAATCTTTGTTAAACTGCTTCCCCCGCTAAATGAGCAAAAAAAACCCTCCAATAGGAGGGTTTTTTTATAGAAATGTTGTGTGCCAGAGACTGGGGACTTAGATAGCTTTAATAAATTTTTGGTTTTCTCTTTCCTGCTCTTCTGCATGGGTAATACAAAGTGTAGTCCATGGCTGGTTTTCTAAACGTTTTTCACCGATGCTTTCGTCGCATTCTTCACAATGACCGTAAGTACCTTGTTCAACTCTATAAAGAGCGTCTTCAATAGCTTTTAGTTTTCCAAGTTCTCTTTGTCTCATATTGAAAGTAACCTGCTGATTGATCACGCTGGTTGCAAGATCGGCTTCGTCTGCAAGGTCATCGGATGAAACAGTCAAATCTTCGTTGGAGCGAAGTATGCCACCATTCATTATTTTAACTTTAGCTTGCAGGAGAAGTGTCTTAAACTTTTCCATTTTTGCCTTCTCCACACGATCCTCCTTGAATTCGAATCTCTCTTCCTATTACTTTCCTGAGAAACTCATTAACTACTTCATCGTTATTTAAAATAACGCATGGGATGCAATCAAAATTATTGTACACTGTATTTTGTTTTTGACACAAGGGAAAAAACTACCCTCCAAACTATCATCTTCTGACAGTATTTCAGATGAATTAGCGGTTCTAAGTGTCAAAAAAGTTTACAACAATTCTTCCGATGATTAACATAGGGACAGTCTATAAGTTACCTCTCAGGGAGTCGGAAAATGTACGCAGAAGAATATTTGGCGATGGTTAGAGAATGCAAAGATGAAGAAAAAATGTTCACATTCTTAAAAGATAACAAACCCGGCGTTGCTGTAGAGCTGGCTAAATCTCCAAATGCACACCCTCGAATTTTAGATATACTTACCCGACATGTTTCAATCACTGTTCGCCATGAAGTCGCTAAAAATTCCCGTACGGCAGTTGAAACTCTAAAACGTCTGTCGAATGATAAAGATATGCTGGTGAGAGACTACGCTCGACGTACATTAAAAGAAGTCGAAACACTTCGCTAAGCTTTTTTCAATTTTTCTTATTGGCATTGTCGCGCCAGCTTCGCCCTTCACGGTTCTTTGAATTCTTTTGCCATTTGTTCACGGCTTCGGCATGACTTTCGTAATTTTCAGAAAAAATATGTGTTCCATCGTTCTGGCTTACGAAGAAAAGATACTTATGAAGAGCAGGATTCAGCACTGCTTTAATAGAATCAATTCCGGGGTTGCTGATAGGTCCGATAGGCAAAGCGGGAATGGTATACGTATTATAAGGAGTGCTGGTTAACAAATCTTTACGTGTGATGTTTCCTTTATAATCCTCAAACATTCCATAAATAGTTGTCGGGTCTGATTGCAGCCGCATTTTTAATTTAAGACGATTCATAAAGACGCCGGCAATCATCGGGCGTTCATTTTTATCGCCGGTTTCTTTTTCAACCATCGATGCCAGGATTAAAACCTGTCTTGGTGTCATACGTGCATTTGAAAAATCAACTTCGGCAATTTTTTTATGAAATTGTTTAACCATCAACTTAATAACAGTTTTAGCGGGGAGATTTGGGGAAAGATCGTAGCTTTCTGGGTAAAGGTAGCCTTCAACTGAATCGGCATCGATGCCAAGTTCTCTCAGAAAAGCTTTGTCGCGGGCCAGCTCTATAAAATCGTCATATTTGGTGATCGAACTTGCTTCCAGCATCCTGGCGATCTCATACATGTTTTTTCCTTCAGGAATTGTAAATAACATGGCCTGGCTTCTTTCATTGATAAAAGTATTAAAAACGTCCAGTAGATTTGAATTATGTTTGATTATATAATGGCCGGTTTTGTATTTTGTAATCACGCCTTTATATTGAGAATAGCGATGAAACAGGCGAGCAGAAGAAATAAGTTGTTGTTTCTGAAGTCTGGAGTTAATGGATGAGAAGCTTTCACTTGGTGAAATGGTGAAGTCAACATTAGGACCCTGATAGCGCCAAATCACAGCAGAATAATAAATTCTGATAGCTACTAAAAGTATGGCAAAAAGCGGAGCTCCCACCAAAAAAAGTATATGTGTTCTTTTCATAATATCCTTAGGTTAACTCAGGAGTTGGGCCACACACATAAGGGACATAAATTCCTAGTTAAAAAAATGAAATAACCGAATTTAGTGATCGGGAATAGTTGGCTAAGAACGAATAAAATCTTCCAGAATAATGGTGGCAGCGACACAGTCTATCTTTTGCATATCGATTTTAAAATTAAATTGCGGAGAGTTCTTCATACGCTCTTCTGCCGCTTTAGTGGTGAGCGTTTCGTCCTGTTCATAAACTTCCAGATCAGGAAAATTTGCTCTCAGCAGTTCGCCGAAACTTTTGATAAGTCTGGTCGTTTCGCTTTCTTTTCCATCCAAAAAATAAGGAATGCCTAGAACCAGAATTTCAACATTTTCCTCATCAATAATTCTTTTTAAGGCTGAAATGGTTTCCATCTGGGACTTGAAAATGATTTTTTCCCCAATGTAGGGAAATGGGTCTCTTCCCGGACAAAAAAAGGCGGTTCCTATAACTTTAAAACCAAAATCAATCGCCATGATTTTTTTTAATTCATGGGTCTTAAAGCGCTTATATGTTGAAAAATCTAGCATATGGAGGGCTTATAGCGCAGAAAAAGGTGCGACACAAGCCGTAAATTAGGTCTTATTTCTTGACAGAAAAGGGGCAGAGGATAATATTATCTATATAATATTCAAAAATAGTTCAACCCGTCATTCACCGAAAATTATCAATAAGAGGTTTCACTAAATTCGGTTCTTTTTTCACTAATTCAATAAATTAATATTCAAATATTTTTACACGCAAAACAGGAGTTACCTTCAAATGCATCTCAACGATCTCAGAGAAAAAGACATCGCCGAACTCACAACCATGGCCGAAGATATTCAGATCGAAAATCCGAGTAATTTAAAAAAGCATGAACTCATTTTCGCCATTCTTAAAGCAACAGCTAAAGAAGATAAGGGAATTTTTGGAAATGGTGTTCTTGAAATTTTGCCCGATGGTTTTGGTTTTTTAAGATCACCACTTTATAACTATCTGCCGGGTGCCGACGATATTTATGTGTCACCCTCACAAATTAGAAAATTCGGTCTTCGGAAAGGGGATTCAGTTGAAGGTGAAATCAGACCGCCAAAAGAAGGCGAGCGCTATTTTGCTCTTGTTAAAGTAAACGAAATCAATTCACAGTCTCCAGAAAAACATAAAAAAACAGTTCTTTTCGACAACCTGACTCCGTTATACCCAGAGAAAAAAATCAATCTGGAATACCACCCAACGAATTATTCAACTCGTTTAATCGATTTGTTTGTTCCGCAGGGATTCGGGCAAAGATGTCTGATCGTTGCTCCACCAAAAGCTGGGAAGACTGTTCTTCTTCAAGATATCGCCAATGCCATTACAACCAATCACCCGGAAGCTGTTCTGATCGTTCTTTTAATTGACGAACGTCCAGAGGAAGTTACGGACATGAGAAGAAACGTAAGAGCAGAAGTTGTATCGAGTACATTCGATGAACCGGCTTCTCGCCACGTTCAGGTCGCAGAAATGGTTATTGAAAAAGCCAAGCGTTTAACTGAAGCTGGAAAAGATGTTGTCATTCTTCTGGATTCCATCACTCGTCTTGCCCGCGCATACAACACGGTTGTTCCTCCATCAGGAAAAATTCTATCGGGTGGGGTTGATTCAAATGCTCTACATAAACCAAAAAGATTCTTCGGATCAGCTCGTAATATCGAAGGTGGTGGATCTCTTACGATCATCGCCACAGCTCTTATTGATACTGGTTCAAGAATGGATGAAGTTATCTTTGAAGAATTCAAAGGTACTGGTAACTCAGAAATCCAATTGGACAGAAAACTTCTTGAAAAGAGAATTTTCCCTGCTCTTGATATTAACAAATCATCTACCAGAAAAGAGGATCTGCTCATGGCCCCTCAGGACCTGCAGCGCTCATACTTACTTCGCAAAGTTCTTCATGCCATGGCTCCAATTGATGCTATGGAATTTGTACTTTCAAAAGTAACAAAGACCAAGTCCAATGCAGACTTTCTGGACCAGATGAACTCATAAGGTGAATTCGCAAGATTTATGAAGAAAAATATTTTAAAAAGATTAATCATTCTCGTCTCGAAACAATACGCCTCTATTGGCGGACAGGCGGTAATTGAGGGCGTAATGATGAGATCGCCCAATGCCTTCGTTGTCGCGGTAAGAAAGCCTGACGGCTCAATACGCTTAAGGCGTGATCAGTGGTATGGACTTTCCAATAAGATCTCCTTTTTAAAGAAGCCATTTCTTCGCGGTGTACTTGTTCTCATCGAAACTATGGCAAATGGAATTGTTTCTCTTAATTATTCTGCAAATATTGCAATGGACGAAGAAAATAAAAAAACGGCGATGGAAAAAGGCATTAGCGAAAAAGATTATGAGAAGAATAAAAAATCCAAGGAAAAGGTTGGATTTGAAACATTCATTTCAATCGCTTTTTCTTTTGCATTTGGAATCGGGCTCTTTGTCTTTTTACCGCATGCGCTGACAGCGCTTATTGAGAAATACAGTGGTGCGAAGTGGGACTTGCAAAGTTTTGAGTTCCATGCCATCGACGGAACAATCAAAGCCTTTATTTTTTTAACTTATATCTGGTTAATAAGTTTTCTGCCGGATATAAAAAAAGTTTTTCAGTATCACGGTGCTGAACATAAATCCATTTCAACTTTCGAAGCAGGTGAAGACCTGACTATCGAAAATGCCCGAAAGCACGGCACGTTCCACCCGAGATGCGGGACGACATTTATTTTCTTTTTGATGTTTGTTTCCATTATTTTATTCGCCATTATTTTTGCCATTGTACCTGTCGGATCGAATGCGCCTCTATTGTTGAAGCATCTCTATGCAATGCTATTTAAAGTGGCCCTTACTCTTCCTATTGCAGGTATTTCTTACGAGCTTATTAAGTTTGTTGGAAAGGATCCAAATTCTTTTATTGGATCGGTAATGAGTTATCCGGGGAGACTGCTTCAGAAGCTGACGACGAAGGAGCCCGACGATCATCAGCTGGAAATAGCGCTTGCTTCAATCAAGACAGTTCTTTTCCTGGAAGAAAAATACAATTTAAAGGAAGCCAATGTTAAAAAAATCACTGTAGATGAAATTGATTTTAGTTCAATTTCAGATATCGAATCAAGTAATTTTAAATTGAAAGATTTTTTAGAACACTAAGAAAAAATATAAGGTACAATCCCCATGTCTATGTTTGATAAATTAGAAGCGGTTATCGGGCGATATGAAATGCTCACAGAAAAACTTGCCGACCCTTCTATCTATGACCGTCAAAAAGAATTCAAGCAAATTTCGTCTGAGAGATCAAGCATTGAAGAAGTTGTTATAACTTATCGTGAATATAAAAAATTACAGGAAAATCTTGAAGGCTCAAAAGAAATTTTAAAAAATGAGAAAGATGAAGACATGCGCGAGATGGCCAAAATGGAGCTGTCGGAAATTGAAGCGGCATTGCCTGAACTGGAAGAGAAGCTGAAACTTCTTCTACTACCTAAAGATCCCCTTGACGACCGAAACGTTATTATGGAATTAAGAGCGGGGGCAGGCGGAGACGAAGCTTCTATCTTCGTTGCAGACATGTTCCGTATGTATCAGAACTATTTTCGTCAATTAGGCTATAAAATCGAAATTGATTCCAGCTCAGAAGGCGACCAGGGAATAAAAGAAATCATTTTCACTGTTACAGGTGAAAAAGTTTATTCCAAACTTAAATGGGAAGCCGGTGTTCATCGAGTTCAGCGCGTACCTAAAACAGAAACGATGGGGCGTGTTCACACTTCCACTATAACTATCGCGGTAATGCCCGAAGTGGATGAAGTGGAATTTGAATTAAATCCAAACGAGCTTCGTATCGACGTTTATAGATCAGGCGGATCAGGTGGACAGTCGGTTAACACGACGGACTCAGCGGTGCGAATTACACACTTGCCTACAGGTATGTCTGTAGCGAATCAGGATCAAAAATCTCAGTTGAAAAACAAAGAAAAGGCGATGAAGATCCTTCGCTCTAGAATTTATGAACAAATGGTAAAGGCACAAAAAGATGAAATCGATTCAGAACGAAGAGGCCAGATTGGTGAAGGCGATCGTTCAGAAAAAATCAGAACATATAATTATCCTCAAAATAGAATAAGTGATCACCGTATTGGATTAACAGTTCATAATCTGGACGGAGTGATGAACGGGGACCTCGGCGGAATAACGGACGCACTAATTGCTCATCATCAGGCTGAGCTGATGAAAGGCCAGGAAGACTAATTTGTGGCAATTCAAAGGTTAGAGGAGTATTTACAAGCCTTTTTCAATGAAGAAAAAAAAACACTTCTCTCTTTTTATCCGGGGCTGACGCTTCATCGCTTGCGATCCGATATTAAACTACATGCTTTTTTAAACGGTGTAGACTCCGAAGAACTTTTCGATTTTCCTTATCTGCCTCATAGAAGCAATCCCCTCACACTTTTTTTTGAAAAATTAAAAGAAGGCGTGCCTCTGGAATATATAACTGGCTACGCTTATTTTTATCGATCATTGTTCAAAGTAACCTCAGATGTTTTAATTCCCCGGAGTGAAACAGAAATACTTGTCGAATTGGCTTCTCAGGAAATTCAAAAAAATTACCGATCAAAAAATTGCAGGATCGCTGATATTGGAACTGGTTCCGGTGTTATTGCTCTATCACTTATGATGGAAGACAGTGCGATCCTGGATGTGGTTGCCAGCGATATTTCTGAAAAGGCCCTAACACTGGCCCGGGAAAACTATTTCAACCTGTGTTTTGCCATTTCCGCAAAGCACAATATAACCTTTGTGAAGAGTGACCGGCTTCAAAATGTTAATGGGAAATTTGATATCATTTTATCCAATCCGCCCTATATAAAACGCTGTGCTGACCAGGATTCTGTACATCATCAAGTACTTACTTATGAGCCGGCGATGGCACTGTTTTTGGATGACGATGTCTACGATCTTTGGTTTGAAGACTTTTTTAAAAGCATTCACCAGAATCTTAACGATGCTGGAATGAGTTTAATTGAAGGGCACGAGCAACACCTTGATGAGTTGAGAGAAATCGCATTAAAAACTGGATTTGTAAAAGTTGATGTCATAAAAGATTATACAAGTAGAAATAGATTTTTAAGATTGAAGAAACAATAGGAATTTAGATGGATAAATTAATTATTACCGGGCCATGTACTCTGTCAGGAAAGGTGCGTATTTCCAGAGCAAAGAATGCTTACCTGCCCATTTTGGCGGCTGTATTGCTTTCCGATAAACCAATTCATTTAAAAAATATTCCGGAGCTTCAGGACATCAAAACAATGATGAAACTGCTGTCCAATCTTGGAGTTCAGATTTCAAAAGATGGAAGTACAACAACTTTTGATGCTTCGACTCTAAATTCTCACGAAGCGACCTATGATCTGGTAAAAACCATGCGCGCTTCAATATTTGTACTCGGACCATTACTGGCGCGACTTGGAAAAGCTAAAGTTTCTCTACCCGGAGGTTGTGCAATCGGGACGAGACCGATTGATCTGCATTTAACTAACCTCGAAAAGCTAGGATGCGAAATTCAACTTCACGCAGGTTATGTAGAGGCGAAGGTCGACAAAATGCTGGGCACAGGCCTTACGCTGGCCTTTCCTTCAGTCGGAGCAACGGAAAATCTTATGATGGCTTCGGTTTTCACAGATGGAGTAACCACAATTGATAACTCTGCACTGGAACCCGAGATTGATGACCTTGCTAATTTTTTAAATGCAATGGGAGCAAACATCACGGGCATTGGTACACAAAAAATTGTAGTCACTGGAGTGAAGAAGTTTAAAGAAGTCACTTATGAGGCAATTGGTGACCGGATTGAAGCATCAACTTATTTAATGGCCGCACTTGCAACCGGATCACATATCACGATTGAAGGGGCTAAGCCGCGCCATCTACAGTTCGTAATCGATGTACTAAGAAAAATGGGTGCAAAAATTGAAACAACTGAGGACTCGATTGAAGTTTTTAAGAGTGACTTAAAAGGATGTCAGGTTGATACAGCTCCTTTCCCTGGGTTTCCGACAGATGCTCAAGCTCAAATGATTGCACTGTGTACTCAGGTTAAAGGCATATCTGTTATCACTGAAAATATTTTTGAGAATCGTTTTATGCATGTTCCAGAATTAATTCGTCTTGGAGCTGACATCACTTTAAAAGGAAAGCTGGCCATTATAGAAGGTGGCGCACCTCTAACAGCCGCACCAATCATGTGTACTGATTTGCGGGCTTCAGCTGCGCTTATCATTGCGGCCCTTGCGACTAAAGGTGATACCGAACTTCAGCGCGTATACCATCTGGACAGAGGTTATGAAAAACTCGAAGAAAAGTTTTCTCAACTAGGTGCTAAAATTAAGCGTGTTAAGGAATAGTCATGAGCGCGAATTGTTTATTCTGTAAAATTGCCAGTGGTGAAATTCCTTCGCAGAAAATTTTTGAGAACGATCATGTTTTTGGTTTTGTGGATATTCACCCACAGGCTAAAGTTCATTTACTCTTTGTGCATAAAAATCATACCGGAAATATCAATGAAATGAGCAATAATGATCAGAGCATCGCTCAGGTCTTCAAAGGCATTGCTGAATACACCAATTCAAACGAACTTCATAAGGAAGGCTTTCGTGTTGTGACTAATCAGGGACGTCATTCAGGACAAACAGTATTTCACACCCATTTTCATGTGGTTGGCGGAGAAGCTCTCGGACATTTCGGCCGTTAGAGCGTTTCATTTTTGAAAAATTCCGGCACTTCAAGAGCCGCTGAAATCCCAAATCAGAGAATATTCTATAGAACACTCTTATCATTAAAAACGATAGGAGACTTTATGAAACAATTTTTACTCACTTTTTCACTTCTTTCTGCTTCTCTGCTGGCAACTGTTGCCTGTAAAAATGAAAACACCACGCCAGCAGAACTCAGCGCCCGCAAATTTGCATTTGATAATACAGCCTTCTTCACAATTTCTCACGATGAAGGTCAATCAGCATTACGAAAAAAACTTCTCAATCTTGCACTGGCCGGATTGCTTAAAAGAGATCAGGAACCAGGCGAAGCGGAAAAAATTAAATCGAGTGATGTTTTTACCGTCAACGGTGATGTTTACAAACTTCCTCCCCATAATTTTTCAGAGTATAAAAACTATAAAGAAAACTCTGCAGAAATTATTGTCTCGTATAACAATCATCTTGATATTTATTTTGTACCAACCGGTATTTCAAAAGATAAAGCATTTGCTCAGTTGGGAATTTATCCGGAACAGGATTCACATTTTTATTGGGTGGAGGCGGCAGGTACGTACTTATTCAAGGAGAAAACCTATTATCTGGTAAGCACGACCAGCAAAGAAATGAAGCAAAATGATATTCACTTTAATCAAACTGTGAAGAAAATTGGAAATGATTTTAATGAAAAATATTTTAGCTTTTCAACCAACCAGATTCTTGTATTGAAGATAGCGGCAGATTATAAAACAAGAGAAACGACCTATGTTTCAAGAACCGGGCAGAAGATAAGTAAATGTGACTGGGAAGCCGGTACTTGCGGAGCTTGCCAGTATAAAATGGAAGTCGCTACCGGAGCATTCATAAAGCAATCGCTCGAAACTGCAGAGCTCGTAGATTTAGATATTATCGTTAATGGACGCAACTATCCGCTGGCAGAGCTCAAGCCTGCTAAAGATAAGGACGGTAATTTTATTGTGACACTGAACCTGAAAAATATGGTGGCAACTGAATTAGCCGCCATTGAATTCCACCAAAACCCTCAGTATCAGGTACTTAAAAATGTATCAGGCGTTGAGTATGGTCCGTCGTGCTCGGACAAAAACGATAGAAGTACAATTGATGTCACACCAACTCTCAAAATCGATCTGGAGTTAACAGTGCAGGGAAGAAATTTACCAATCTTTTAATCATTCCGTTATAACCAGAGAGCGTCAAGCTCTCTGGTTATAAATTGAGGCCTTCAAATAAAGAAGAAAGAAGTGTTTTTTGCAGACGGGTAAGCTGATAAACATTTGCCATAATTAATACGGGACTTTTTTTAATTGTTCCGCAAATCACGAGCTGGCCTTTAGTTTTATTATAAT
Organism: Bacteriovorax sp.; assembly: GCA_041662705.1. Taxonomy (GTDB): domain Bacteria; phylum Bdellovibrionota; class Bacteriovoracia; order Bacteriovoracales; family Bacteriovoracaceae; genus Bacteriovorax. The sequence goes on along the minus strand of JBAZRY010000002.1, from coordinate 926,435 downwards.
CTGTTATTTCAAAAATATTGCCGAAATCCTTTTCATAACTTTTTAAAACCTGTTCATCCATCTCATCGCATGAAACAAGTTCAGGATAGCGGTCACCTTGAACTTTTATTTTTACCAATTTATTTTTTTCATTCTCATTTTTAGATTTGACCATATCATTGTAGATAAGTTTTAAATTCGAGGCACCAAGATTAGATTTCAGAATAAACCATAGCTCCTCAAAAAAGCCTGAGCGGTCATTGGGCCAGAGCCCAAGAAGATGGTTTCTTACTTTGAAAATTTCTTCGATAAGTGAAATATTATTCTGAAGAATCCAGTTTTCGCGCATTTTATCGAAAATTTTTCGTGCTTCTTCATAAGAAAGTTTTTCAAAAGTTTCTAGAGATAGGCCATGCTCAGAATTGGAGCGAATAGGATAAAATTTAATTTCATTTTCCAAACCTGAGAGAAAATCCTCATTTTTCTGATCTTCAGCAAATATATAACCCTGGATGGGGTATTGCTTAGCCTCTGAGAGGTCTATAACTTTGCTGCTGCCATTTTCGTCCAGTTTAAAAGTGCGAACCACTGCCTGTTGCATATTTTGAGTGTATAAAAGAGTGAAATCCATTTTTTCCTTCTAGATTAGCCAAAAGCCGAGAATTTAAGTTAGTTAATAGTCTATCCGAAATCTAGTTTTATGGGAACGTCTCACTAGGTAATTTTTAGCGAATTCGCCCTTTTTTTAAAGCTCGTATACACTGAAAACTATGGGGAAATTCAGTATCTTACTTTTTTTCGTATTAGTGCCGTGGAGGGCCATGCCCCAGGATGAGCGTTATTTCAGGCAAATTTTCTCCGGAGAGCTCTCCCGGGTGATAGACAAGGATTCTGAAAAAAAATATTCTTATTACATCCATACGCCCTATTACGCCATTGATATCAACCGAGATGGAGCACCTGAACAAATTGTCTTTGTTAAAAAAGACAGCGAAGACTGGGTGGAGATCTATGAAGAGAAAGTAGGCATTAAAACAAAAGTTTTTAGTTACCGTTTTGAGACCAAAGGTTTTAATTCCGAACTTTTTAGAATTGAACTGAAAAAACTTTCTGCCCAAACTTCAATTCTCATCATGTATTACTATGAAGGATTAAGCCGCTATACTGAAATGCAGGGTACTTCCAGAGTTTATGCAGTTACAATTGACAACAACGATTTATTGACAATGACCAGCTTCAAGGGGCCAAGTTTTTTTGAAGAACACAAATCACTTAAAGGGCATTATCATTTAAGAAACTATCAGGTTTATCTTCAGGATCTGAATAAAGATGATTCAAAGGAACTGATTGTAAAATACCGGGAGACAAGCCAGGTGTTTGTTTACAATGGAAACGGAAAGTGGAAAACATTTAAAAATTAGGTGAATTCGATCTAAGAAGCTTTTGGGTAATCCTGATCATCATCCACGTCCTGCTCCTGATAATCAGTTTTATAAGGCCTGAATTGAAAAGTTTTTGAATAATAATCAACTTTCTTATCAGAAACTACTTCGTTGCTCATCTTTTTTGAAATAATAATCCATAAAGCAAATGGAAGTGCGAGTAAGAAAATCATCGGCCCGATGTATGAATACGGAGCATTTGTTGGTTTGCTAGTGATGTTGGCGGGCACTCTGGAGGCAGGAACTTGGTTTAGTGCATTTTTATGATTGAAATCAAAGCCTGATTCCGGCTTAGCCTGATCTCCTGTTGGACGATTTTCTTCAATAGAAATTTCTGTTATCGGTTCCACTGCAGGAGTTCGTTGTGCGAATGCCTGATGGATGGTTAATCCAGCGGTTAAAAGTGTTGTAACATAAATGATAGAAAAAAATGACTTCCGCATTGGATTCTCCTAATACGGATCTTATCGTGATTTATTAAAATTAATTAAGGAGTAAATTATTCCCTTGTTAAATACTCAGGTATTTCTAGACTCCAGATCCTCTAACTCTTCATAAAGGTTCAGGAGTTTTTCCTCCAGAAACGTCTGGGCATCAGTCAGAATTTTTAGCTCCTGATTTTTGGGGTCAGCAAGTTTGGTAAAATCCAGATTGGCGATTTTTTCCTCTATTATTTTGATTTTTTGCTCAGTAGTTTCAATTTCTTCATAAATCAATTCCATTCGCTTTTTTTCTTTATTATTAAGCTTTTCCTTTTGCAGGGCTTTCGGTTCCTCGATTTTTGGATCAAACCTTGATTCATCAGCTATCTGCTTCTCTATTTCAAGGGCCTCGAGATAAGGGGCGACCTGCTCATAGCCACCTTCAAAGTTTTGTAATTTCTTCTGGTCTATAAGCCATACTTTGTCAGTGACAGTACTTAAAAAAGCCCTATCGTGGCTGATAAGAATGACTGCGCCCTGGAATTCCGAAAGCTTCTCTTCCAGTATCTGTATTGTCTCGAGATCGAGATCGTTGGTTGGTTCGTCAAAAATAAGAATATCGCCGACTCGGGTAAGATTTAAGGCAAGCTGCAAACGGCTTTTCTCGCCACCTGAAAAAGTTTTTAGTGGTCGGTGTATGTCGTCACGGTTAAAAAGAAAGCTTTCAAAATAGGAGGACACATGTTTTTTTCCGCCATCCGGAAGTGAAACAAAATCTGAACCGTCGCCAAGGATCTGATAAGGAGACTTATCGCTTTCCATTTCATCCCGCTTCTGTGAAAAATATTGAATTTGCAGATTATCTGCCGTCTTCATTTTCCCAGATACCGGTTCATAATCACCCATGATCAGCTTTAACAGAGTCGTTTTACCAACACCATTTTTTCCGAGCAAGCCGATCTTATTGCCTTTGTGAATCTCGCCTGAAATATGATCAAACAAAGTTGATTCGCCTGGGTAGGCGAAAACCAAATCGCAGAAAGACACAAGTATTTTTGTCTGTCTGTTGGATTTCTGAAGACTCAGATCCAGATTTTTTTTTGCTTCACTTTTAATTGTTGAGACACGCTCTTTAAGTCCGAGGAAATTCTCCACTCTTTTTTTACTTCGCGTGCCCCGTGCCTTTATCCCTTGTCTCATCCAGGCCTGCTCGCGCTCTAAATTGTTTTTTAATTTATCCAGCAACCGAATTTTTGATTTTTCAGACCTCTCCAGGAAAGCGAGATAGTCAGTGTAGGAACCGACAAAACTTTCAATCTTGCCGTGTTGAATCTGGAAAATTTTACGGGTGAGTTTCGATAGTAAAAAACGATCGTGGGTAATCAGCATAAAAGCTTTGGCAGTTGAATCGAGCTCATCCTCAAAAAGTTTAATTGTTTCAATATCAAGGTGGTTGGTAGGTTCATCCCACAATATTAGATTCGCGGTGCTTGAGAGCCCTAGGCTTAAAAGAATTTTCTTCTGTTCACCACCGCTCAAGTCAGCGACTTTTTTGTTTAGATCCTCATGACCAAATAACTTCAGGTACGATTCATAGTTTTGAACCAGTTCCCATCCATGCAAGGCTTCAAACTTATCCAGTGAAGCTTCATAGGCAGCCTTGAGTTCGGGGTAGAACGTGAAAAAATAGTCTTTGACGGTTATATTTCCAAGTCCTTCCAGCGGCAGTTCCTGGGGAATGTAAAAGAACGAGAAGCGCTTCTGCTCGTCGCCGTCACCACGTGCCTTATTGAATTCGAAGGGAGGAGTGGAGTGGTCCGGAACTATGTCCCCAGAGAGAATTTTAAAAAGAGTTGATTTCCCTTTTCCATTGAGTCCCAAAAGGCCTATTCGGTCGCCAACTGAAATTGATATCTGGGCATTATCAAAAATAATTTTGGGTCCAAAACTTAGCCGGATATTTTTTAGGGTACACAATAAACTCATAGGGCGATTATAGAGAGACAGGGGGACTTCGGCAAATTATTCCCCGGAGAACTGTGATGGTTAAGCAATATGTTAAAATTTAAATAGCATGGATGTATTAAGGAAATGTATGAATTTTCCAGCTATTGCAAAACAGACTTATGAATCTCTCAAAAACCAGAATTCTTTTTCAAGTATTAGTCAATTTATCATAGAACATCTAAAGAAAATCTCCTCACCTCTGGAAAAAGCACGATTTGTTCACAATGTTGTAGATGATTATAACAAAGAAGTGTTTTCTCACCCTCTTGTAAAGGAGTTGAGCCCCTGCAAAACCGGTTGTTCAGCATGTTGCCACACACAGGTCAGCGTAACGGAAGACGAAGCCGAGTTACTGATTAGCCGGATTACAGACGGAATAAAAATTGATTATGCACTATTGAAAACACAGATGAAAGCCGGAGATAACTCTGATGAATTTTACAAATTGTCTTTTGAAGATCGTAAATGCATTTTTCTCAGTAGTGATAAAACTTGTCAGGTTTACAATGACCGGCCCTCTGTCTGCCGCACTAATGCCGTTATCGGTGAAGCTGCACAGTGCTCAACGACAGATGGCATACGTGAGAAACAAACATTAAGGTTAATTAAGACACCTCAGTCCGATATGGCCATAATGGGTTCATTTTTAGCCTCGAAAAGAAGCGGTTCCCTGGCCTTAATGTTAGGGCGAATTTTATTTAAGGATAAGGCATTTCCACTTTTCAAAAAACCCGTTTTCAAGGCCCTTGATCTATAGTATCAATTCACAATGAATTGTCTTCTTTGCCATACTCATTCAATTTCAAATGAAAATGATGCATTTCTTTGCAGTCACTGTGGTCTGGTTTTTAAAAATCCTGAATCACACCTGAATGCCGAAGAAGATCAAAAAAGATATTCCTGTCACCAAAACAATGAGTTCGATCTGGGCTATATTGATTTTCTAAACAGACTTGTAAGGCCACTGGCCGATTTTTTACCCGCGCATTTTAGCGCGCTTGATTTTGGATGCGGACCAGGACCTGTACTAGATAGTCTATTGAGGGAATTGGGCGGTATTGTCGAAAATTATGATCCGATTTTTGCGCCAAATGGAGATCTGTTAAAACAAGATTTTGATGTAGTAACATCCACTGAAGTTGTTGAGCATTTTAAAAATCCAGCTTCAGATTGGAGTCAGCTGATCGGGAGAGTCAGGCCAGGAGGTGTTCTTGGAATAATGACACAATTTTTTGGGCCGGGCGTAGATTATAAAGTCTGGTGGTACAAAAACGATCCGACCCATGTTGTTTTTTATCAGGAAAAAACTTTTCAATTTATTGCCGATAAATTCAAGTTAGATATCCTGCTTAATGATAAAAATTCAGTTATTATTTTCAAAAAAAAATAGAAGGTTGAATATGATTATAATGTATGCCATTCCCAATTGCGATACGGTTAAAAAAGCGAGAACTTTTCTTGATAAGAAGAAGATCGACTATGTTTTCGTCGATTTTAAAAAAACAGCACCTAGCGCGGATCAAATAAAAAGATGGGGAGAGTTTTTTGGAGAGTTGCCGGCGAATAAAAAAGGCATCACTTACAAAAAATATAAAGATGAATACGAAGCACTTACGCCTGCACAGAAGATCAAGTTTCTTATTGAAAATAATTCAATGATAAAACGCCCCGTCTTAGAAAAAAACAACAAGACCATTGCGATGGGATTTGATGAAGAACAATACCTTGGGTTGACGTTTTAGTTTATGGATAAAGCGTCTTACCTCAAAAAAAAACAGGAAGAATTGAAGAGTGTCGTCACTTTCAAGAGAGAAGATTTTTGCTTCAAATGTTTCCGATTGCAGCAAAACTGTCTTTGCCATTTTATAAAGCCGTTTGATACCGGCACACGTTTTATTCTTCTTATGCATCCGATGGAAGCCAAGAAAGAAAAAATGGGAACCGGCCGCATTTCCATCGCTTGTCTTAAAAATTCATCAATGATAACCGGGATTGATTTTACGAATAACGATGAGGTCAATGCCATCATCAACAATCCAGAAAATTATTGCACGGTTCTCTATCCCGGAGAAAAATCGTTAAATATCTCCAGTGATGATGTGAGCTCTCTAAAAAATTTAGAGAATAAAAAATTGGTCGTTTTTCTTATCGATGGCACCTGGCCTTGCGCCAAGAAAATGATGAAGCTTTCAGTGAACATCAATTCACTTCCAAGAGTTTCTTTTTCTTCAAACCATGAATCTCTTTTTGTCATTAAAGAGCAGCCCGCTCAATTTTGTTTATCAACTCTTGAAAGCATTCATTTCTTTTTATGTGAAAGCGAAAGAAGAGGCCTGGAAATACTCGAAGGGAGTCATGACAATATGATTGATGTTTTTAAAGAAATGATCAATTTTCAGATAAAATGCGCGCAGGACTCGTCCCTGCCTTCCTATCGCAATAGTAAAGGTGGATACTCAAAAAAAGAAGAGCGGGCAAAGTCAAAGAAATGGGGCACTCGCCGAATTATCCACAAAGATTGAAACATTCCAATATTTAGCACCTCCACTGGCTCAATTCTGAGGCATGGCCTCATATGAATATAAGTTCAATATCCGACTGAAATCCTTGAAAAGGGCGATTCTTTCCTTCCATCTTTTAAGGCGTTAAGCACTTATAATGTAAAATACATATATAACCTTTTGGTGGATACATAGATGTTAAAATTTTTTTATAAGACATTTTTAATAGCGCTCATATCGGGATCTCTCTCAATCGCGAATTCGCCAGTATATGCTCAGGCCCAGATGAATAAGGCTGAAAGTTCAGGTATGACCCGCGATTCAAATGGTGTTTTGAAAAAATCTGATTCACATAGCTTCAAGGCCCCTGAAGAAAGCGACATGATCTCCTCAATTACAATGCTGGTTATTGGTGTAATTGGCATGAGAATGGCCAAGAATTACCGGCCAATCACAATGGACGTCACGATAGCAGCGGCCGGTGCTGCTGCTTTTATTTGGGGTGAAGTTTCGTCCACTATGGGTGCAAAGAAAAAAATGCAAGACATGCAGGTGGAAATCACCAAGAGCAGTGATGGGTCAAAAGATCAGGCTCAGATTCAGCGTCTTCAGGATTTAAAAAAATCTTATGAAGAAGTGAAAAAAACGACTGGTTCAAAGAAGACGATGCAAACAACGGCAGCCGTCGCATTTGCCGGGGCGGCAGCGATGGCAGTTTATATGTCATTTCAGGAAGAGGAAATGGATAAAGCTTGTGAGGGCGCCGTTAAGACAGCTCAGTCAGGACTTAAAGAATGTACAGATGCAGGTTTAAAGGCAACTCCTACAGCTGCAACCAATCCAGCTTCAGCTAAGCTTGTTGAAGAAGGTCTGGCATGTACTGCTTGTTCTCAAACAATTACTAATTTTGAAAAAAAATACAAAGAAAATGCAGCGGCTTCGAAAAAACAGCAAGCTTCTGCAAAATCTGACAAGGAAGAAAAACCTAAGATTGCTGAGCTATCCATGCCTCAATGCCAGGAAAGTATGGGGATTGCCGCCAAAGGAATCGCCATGGGTGTTAATGGTGCCTGCAAACCTGCCTTGTCGTTAAAAACTATGTTTCATATCTCTTCGAATGACCCGAAAGCAGGCGCGGATAAGCCGGCAACTGGCACTCCGGCAGCGGTTCCAGCAGCGCCAATACAGGGTGCTCCTGCATCGCAGTTAAAACAGGAAACGGATACCGTTGATTCTAACGGGGGCCAGCTTCTGAATTTAATTTTATTCGGCGGAGAAAGAGCTGTTGCTGGTCATTACGAATTGTATCAGTCAAAAGAAAAATATTCGCTTCTCGATAATGCAGTCGATTTTGTTTTTCCAAGGGTACAAGCTGGAATGATGCCTTTGTTGGGACTAGGGGCCGGAGCGGCTGCAAGTTATTTTTTACTAGATAATACTCTCGGTACTATGGTTGATACAATGATGTACGTTCCTCTAAACCGGGCCATGCTCTTTGGGGTTCTTGCCGGTCTTTGCTATATGGCCTCACAGGCGTCACAAGGACAGATGGATGAAATAGACGAGAACATTAAAAAAATTGACGGGCTTTTAGCTTCTATGAATGCTTTGGAAAAAGGAATCAAGGCCAATCAGATCAGTGAACAGCAAATTAAGCTCGGCAGTATTTCTGGAAACAGGACTCAGGATATGCCAATAAGTTCTAATTCGTCTGTAAAAACTGAATGTATTATTGGTTCAGGATCTTCAAACTGTAAATCATTATCAGATACTATGCAGGCAATGCCAGGTTTTTCAGATCTGCCGGATTCTTTCAAGTCAATCGCTTCTCAGTCAGCGAAAATTGGTGATGGTCTAAGCGGGACAAATGTAGTTTCTGGTTCAACTCTTGCCGCCGCTTCTAATCTGGGCGGTAAGCAAAACGCAGTCAATAAACTGCTAAAAAATGCGCAGAAAAAATTAAACAACAAATTAGCAGCCGCTGGGAAACCAGCCGTTGATTTCAAAAAAGAGCAAAAAAATCTTTTAGGAAAACTTAACTCTCAAGCAGCTGGGGCCTTGAGATCGGGTGGCATGTCACCAGCTGGCTTTCTTTCAAATGTTGGTTCATCTTCGATTGGCGGTGGAGCTGGTACTGGTGCTGGTGACGCAGACTCAGAAAAAGGTTCAGGCAAAAAAGCAGTTGCTGCAGTTCCGGGTACATTTAGTGGTTCAGGTTCGAGCCCTAGAGGTAAAGATTTTGATTTAGATTTCAAAGAGACAGAAGATTCTGCAGATGCAAAATTAGAGGATGCAACTCCTGAAGCAGGGAAATTTGATATTGGTACAAACGATATTAATACTGATAGTGGGGAATCACTTTTTGAACTTATTTCAAACCGATATATTAAATCTGGATATCCTAAATTATTAGAAGAAATACCAGCAAAGAACTAAATATTGATTTTTGGTACTGAAAAGCGAGGCACGTATGTTGAAATTATTTTGTAAAACACTCATGGTGGGATTATTGTCTGTATCGCTGATGTTGCTGAATTTTAGCAGCACAGGTACGATGATGATTCAGGTTAATACCGTTCAGGCAGCAGAAGCACCTTCGGGAGGACCGAGTATTTTATCGACACTTACCATGGCAGCCATTGGTTTGTTGGCGACAAAACTTTTTAAATATAAAATGACAACTGATATTATGATAGCCGCTGCAGGTGGAGTGGCTTTCATTGCTGGTGACGTGTCTGCATTCTTGGGAGAAAAACAAGATCTAAAAAAAATGCAGGGGGAACTCGATAGCGCTTCCAGCAATCCCGATCAAAAGCAAATAGAAACTCTTCAAAAATTAAAACAATCATATGGCGGAGCCAACGATACAGCTCAAACTAAGAAGATGCTTCAAATGGCCGGTGCCGCTGCTTTCGCAGGGGCCGGAGCTTTAGCTCTTGGCGAAGGAATGCTTGAAGAAACTCAGGGAAAAGCTTGCCAGGCTGCTCTTAAAACTGCACTTGGATCTGCTAATGCAGCAGTTCAGGCCAAATGTCAGCAAATGGATATGGATGCTCAAGTGGCAGCAAATAAAAAAACGATGACATGTAATCCAACTTGCATGGTCGAAGGACCTTGTCCTTCATGTGGAACAGATACACAGGACTGGATTAAGAAGCAAACCGACGCGACTGAATGTCATGAAGAACAAGAGGCATGTAATACAACTATACAAATGAACAGCGAAGCCATTGATGCATTTATCGCGGTTAGAGAACCACCTGGCCCTTCAGCTCCAGCGCTAGCACAAACAACAGCGATGGATAAGCAAATTCAAGCGAAATTTCCTCAGACAAAAACTTATTGTAAGAAATACGCAGTTGAGATGGCCAGTGCCCAGGATGCAGGTATGTGCCCTGCCTTTACGGCTAACGCCATTGTATGGGAATCAGGCGCTCCACCAATTGCCTTATCAGCGAACGAGAGAAAAGCAGTTGATGATACTAAAAATGCTTTTATTAATAAATCTAAAGCAGATAAATTAGTTGCTAGTGCTAGTAGAGAAATATTGAACTTCGCAGAAGGATTTGTTGAATTTGTTTTTCCAAGTGCTCAGGCGGCCGGGCTCATGGATATGCTTAGCGGAATGATGGGGATTGCTGGAAAAGCAGCCGATTTTGTAAAATCAACTTCCGATAAAATTTCAGCTATGATTGATAACCAAATGCTTATTCCAAAGCGTCGTGCGATGATCTGGGGTGCCTTGGCCGGTATGGCCGGTGCTTCAGCTATGGCCACGGCTGCTGAACAGAAAAAAATTCAGGAGGCCATTGATAAAATTGATAAAATTTTAAACTCGATGAAGTCGTTTAAAGATGGTGAAGTTTTAAAACAGAATACTGTTGCAAAAAATTCGAAAGTTCAACAATCTGTAGCAACGAATAAGCAATTGAAGGTCAACGGCAATCAGAATCAAGAGGTTGACTTGAAAGGTGCTGGAGGCGGAAAACTTCCATGTATCACAGGTGACGATCCAAATAATTGCTCGTCTTTTAGTGAGCAATTAAATTCTCTTCCAAATGTTCAGGGAATGCCGGATGCTTTTCAAGCACAAATTGCAGGCGTTTCAAAATTCGGAGATAGCCTAAATGGAGCCTCAAAAATTTCCGGTAAGGCCCTAAGCCAGGCTCAGTTTCTTGCCGGTCACCAAAACGCTTTAAACGCAGAATTGAAAAGACAGCAAATAAATTTACAGCAAAAATTAAAAGACAATGGAAAAAAGGATGATCTTGCCCGAGAAAGAGCTGAGCTAGAAGCAGCGATGAAAGCGGCAGCTCAACGGGAAATGGACGCTAAAAAGCTTAGTCAGGGTACATTAATGGCAAGTATAGGAGGACGCTCTTCGGGGTTTGGTGGTAAATTTGGATCGGGATCAGGTTCGGGCTCAGGCTCAGGCTCAGGTTCTGATGCAACAAGTGCCGCAAACGCCGCGAAAAAAGGCAAAGGTGCTTACGGCTCAAGCGCAGCCATAAGTCCATACAACTTTGGCGGATCTACAGGATCATCAAGCGGTACCTTCGGCTCAGGTCTTGATTCAAAAGATCTAGATGCAGAAGAAGCGGCCAGACTGGCAGCTGAACAAAAAGCGGCAGAAGAAGCAGCCGCAGCAGCAGGTCGTACAATGGATGATTATGATTTGAAAAACGATATTACCCAGGATAAAGGGGCGTCCATTTTTGATTTAATTTCAAATCGCTATCAAAAATCATACGAAAAGTTATTTGAAAGGGTTAAAGAGTAAATGAATCAAGCTGCAGTATTTTATGTATGTTAGATAAAAAAATAATTTTAAAGAAACTGATTGAAAATTTAAATGTCGAGCTGGAAGAAGTTGAAGGAGCCGCAAAGTCCACCAGAGATTTTGCGACTCAGGACGATTTAAAATCAGAAGGAAAATATGACACTCGCGCGATTGAAGCGTCTTACCTGGCCAGTGCTCAGATGAAACGCGTTGATGAAATCAAAACCGATATCCAAATGCTGGAAGAAATTGAAATTCAGGACTCCACAAAAATTCAAATGGGCTCCCTGGCTTTAATCGAGCACAATGGAAATAGCCGCTATTATTTTTTAACATCGACATCAGGCGGAACAATGTTGAAGATAGACAATGAAACCGTCATGGTTATTTCGGTCTTCTCCCCCCTCGGAAACGGGGCCCTGGGCCTTATAGAGGGCGAATGTTTTGATGTTGAAACGCCTAAAGAGATGCGCACTTATAACGTTTTAAAGGTCCTTTAATGCAGTTGTAACATGGTTTCCGGAGCGTTGGGCAGCAGGATAACAAACTGAGTATTTTTAGAATGTGTATTATAGAAAAACTCACCTTCGTGATTTGTAACAATCCCATGGCTTATACTTAAACCTAACCCCGTTCCTTTACCCAGTTCTTTTGTTGTAAAAAACGGGTTCATTATTTTATCCAGAATGCTCTCATCAATCCCCAGACCGCTGTCAGTTACTGTTATGCGGGTTCTGTTGTTGCTTCTTTCCGATTTAACCACAATCCATTTCTCGTCCAGGTTTTCAACAGCATCAATGGAGTTATTAATCAGATTGATCAACACCTGCCCAAGTTGAGTCATATTTCCGTAAATGAGATCCCCTGGCGTGTAGTTAAAATTTATTTTTATTTGTTTTTCGTTGGCCCTATTAAGACAAAGAAATGTTAAATCTTCTATAAAACTCTCAACACTGCTTTCTGCCGGAGGATCAAAGGTCCCATCGCGTGAAAAAGATTTCAGGCCTTTAATAATCTTTGCAATCCTCTCGCTCGTATCATGAATCTTTTCTGCTTTTTGAACAAGCTCACTCGAATTATTTTTCTGGAGGGCCAGTTTCAACAATGTTGAATGACCTTGAATGATAGTCAGTGGATTGTTAATCTCGTGGGCGATGGCACCGGCCATTTCACCCAGCGCAGCCAGGCGGCTTGCTTGAAAACTTTTTAGCTGTTCCTGATCACGCTCTTTAGTGCGCTTTTCAACCAGGTTCTCCAGCTGAAGATTGTGCTCAATAAGTTTTTTATCGCGTTCTTGAATGGCATTGATTGTTTGGTTGAACGATTCTGTAACAACATTCAATTCACCTACATAATCAGTTTTAAATTTAATTTTATAATCACCAAGTTCAACCTTTCCAGCGTCTCTTGAAATTTCATAGAGCGGAGAAGTGATCCATTTTCTGAGCAAGTAGGTCATTATGCTCGCGAATATTATTCCCATCACGATTGTGATAACAAAAATAACTCCGCCAAGATTGCGAAACGCAGTTGAAAACTGAGCTGTCGAGTAATACACCTTAATCTGCCCCAGATTGTGCCCACGGTAAACAATTTGTGAGCTGAGCTGGTTGAGCCGGTTCTGTTTAACAAGTTCATCGAGATTTTGATTCTGATAATTTTTACTGGTAGCGCTGTAGGCATGAAGCTTGTCTTCGCTTACAATTTTTGCGGCAATTACAGTGTCGAGTTTTTCGTCAAGAAAGGAATTTAGAATTTCCTGAATGTAGACTTCGTCATAATTCCACAAAGGCAACACGATAGCTTGCTTGGCAATGACCAGAGCATGTTCTTGCTCATTTTCTAAATGCCGGTCAACAAGTCTTTCGATCAGAGTATAAGTAGAAATAGCTACCAGACCTACTCCAATAAGAGTAGCTGCAAATGTTGAAAATGCCGTAAGGGTAGATAGCTTTTTCATTTAGAGTTATTTTCTTTTCTCAGCTTCCGTTTCGAACATTTTTGCATAAACAATTTTGTTGTCGCCGATACAAACTTTTTCAAAAACATATAGCTTGCGATTTAATTGATTGATAAGAAAATTAAATTCTTCATTATCGGCAGAGATGCTTGTTTTAGTTGCAGTGAGGGGACGGTTGATGCCAAATACGACATTCATTATAGGCATGACGAGAACTTCACGATTTTCAAAATTTATTTCCATTTCCTGGAAAGAGAGGCCATAAACATCTTTTGAGTAAGTAATAACTTCTGTCGGCTTAAGTTTTATTTTGCCCTTTTCATCTGGTTGAACAACGGTGTAAAGATCACAATTTTTTTCTGTGTCATAACTTTTAACGACGGCTGAAAAAGCCGAAGATGAAGCAAGAATCGTTACAAGAGTAATTGCCAATAATTTTTTCATGTGTCACTCGTGGTTAATGTTTTATGTCCCTAAATAGTATCAGCTCGGCGATCGTCCACAAGCGCATGTATAAAATTTACATAATTTAGGGGCCGGTTAAATGCTGTTTTTTAAGGCACTTAGTCGCCAGGAAAGGCTACAGTGTGCTCGCCTTGGACTGATTATACTGGGCGATCTTTTGATTAAGACTAGTGGACAGTGCCAGCATTCTCATGCGTATCTCCAGTTTTTGGAGATAATCTTTCTTATGATTGTGCGTATTGGAGTGATAGCGTGCATACCAGCGGCGGTCCTTTTTTGCGTGTCTTTTTTTGATGATGCTCAATATCTCAGCCATTTTCATTAAAGCGTATTGCTGATCTATGATTATTTTTTCTTTACGCATGGTTTTTAGTTTCATTCTCTTGAATTCTTTGTTCCAGACATCAACATTTATCTGAGCGAGGGATAAATCCCCGGTACTTGAAACTTTATCTGCCTTAAAATCGCTTTCTGTATCTATGATCGCCACCATGATCTGTGGTTCTACTTTAAATTTTTTTAGTGCATTTGAAATCTGAACCGCTATTTTGTTTCTGTCTGATTCAATGAGCTCGGGTTGAACCACCGATATCATATTGGCTATGACAAATGATTCGTTGGGAATGGATTCTTTGTCAAAATTTTCGATCTTTGCAGACTTTTCATTTTTATGGTTTTTACTATTTTTTGCCTTAATCTCAGGGGAATTAAGACTCGAGCAGCTTTGAATAAAAGCCAATGACAGTATTGCTACTGCAAATTGTAAAAAACGGGTTGTCTTTGACTTGGAATTAAACATATTTGAAAAGTATAGACGAATAAAGTCCCCTGAAACGAAAGCCTTACCTTTTTACAGGATTGCTTCATAAGGCAGCAGTTAAGCTGTTGAAGGTTCAGCTTCTTAGGAGTATTATGTGGCTAATGAAATATTTTGATCATGCAGCTTCTACATCTATTTATCCCGAAGTTCTGGATTCCATGATCAGAACTTTCAAAGAGGATTTTGCTAATCCAAACTCCAGGCACCTTTTTGGATCGGCTTTATTGAAAAAAATTGATGATGTGAGAGTCTTTTTTTTACAAACATTGAAGGCCGATAAGCACGATTTATTTATTTTCACTTCTTCCGCAACAGAATCCAATAATACTGTTATTAAAGGAATGATTTTCAATGAAGGCGACACCATTCTGTATTCGAAGGCTGATCATGCGAGCATGGTTGAACCGATTGAAGCAATTGCCATCGAAAAAAAACTTAAACTTAAAATTATTCCGCTGGATAAGAGAGGCTTGATTGATATTGAGGAGTTTAAGAATCTATTGAGCCAGGACGTAAAGCTCGTAGCCATCACTCACGTCAATAATCAAAGTGGTGTTATTAACGACATACATTTGCTTGCAGGACTTGTAAAAGAGTACACAGCGGCCCATGTCCATGTGGATGCGGTTCAATCTTTTACCAAAATTAGTTTCAACGTCTCTGGCAATATTGACTCTTCCAGCATGACTTCCCATAAGATCGGTGGACCCAAAGGTGTGGCCGGACTTTTTTTAAAGCAGAATCATAAGATCAAGCCTTTATTAATGGGGGGCGGGCAGGAGTATGGTTTAAGATCCAGTACTCAAGCTTTTCCGCTTATCAAAGCCTTTGCAGATGCAGCAAGAATTTCTCTTAACAAAATGGACGAATCTTTTATAAATGCATTAAATTTAAATGAAACGGTTAAAACTTTTTTATCAACGCATATACCTGCCGCGAAATTTCCATTTGTAAATACTTCACCCTATATACTGACTTTTATTTTGCCGGGAATTCCTTCCGATGTCCTCTTGAGGCGTCTTGAACAAAGAAGTTTTATCCTTTCTTCAACTGCTGCATGCTCCTCTAAAATAAAAGGTTTTAACCCGACTTTAGCCTCATTAAATATTTCTGAAACTTTTCATAAAAACGTGTTACGGTTGTCTTTTGGCCACGACACGAGCAAGGAATCAGTGGATCTATTAAATACAGCCTTTCTTGAAGTCTGGAACGATTTGAAGTTTTTAACAAAATAATTTTATGTACAATAGTTTTGCAATTTCTGTAGATGAACTGTGGCTTAAAGGACGCAATCGTCATCTTTATTTCAAGGCGGCGGTGGATCATATTAATGCCGTCATAAAAAGTTATCATCCCGCCAGATTTTCACAGCGAATATTGTCCCAGAGGATTTTTTATTTTTCTGACACTCCTTTTTCTGATGAAGTGATCGCTGCCGTTTTAAAAGTACCGGGATTGGCTTCAGTCTCTCCTTGCAGAGTCATTGAGCGAAGCGATGGCGAGAATTTTGAAAATATTTATGAAGAAATTTTAGAAGAAGTCAGTTTTTTAAAAACAGAAGGCAAGTCATTTAAAGCTGTGGTTAGAAAAAACGATAAAACAATCTCTTTAGGTTCTCCTGAAATTGCCAGGGAAATAGGTCACAGGATTTTGGAAAAGTATCCGCTTTCTAAAGTTGACATCAAAAAACCGGAAGTGGTCATCGATGTAAGAATATTGGATAAAGAAGTCTCTATTTCTTCTGTCACCAAAAGAGGTATTTGTGGTCTCCCTTGGGCAAGTACAGGGACTGCGCTTACCATGCTTTCAGGAGGCTTTGATTCGCCGGTGGCGAGTTATATGATGATGAAACGAGGGCTCAAGCAATGTTTTGTTTTCTTTCACGCTTATCCGTTTGTTGGAACAGAAGTGGTGGAGAAAATAAAAAATCTCGCCTCTGTTTTGTCTAAATACCAGAGACAATCTCATCTTTACATCGTCCCTTTTGGGGATATCCAGAACCTCATTGCTAAGAATTGCAAAGAAGAATATCGGACAATGTTTTTCAGACGTTTCATGGTTGAAATCAGCAACCTGATTTGCGACAGGATAAAAGCTGACGCCATTATTACCGGTGATTCAGTCGGGCAGGTGGCCAGTCAGACTGTAGGAAATTTGTATTTAATTGATAAAGTTTCCCGACATCTTATCATGAGACCTCTGATAGGATTTAATAAGCAGGAGATATTGGATCTGGGCAAAGATATTGACACCCATGATATATCGATTCTGCCGCATGATGATGCCTGCGCTCTGTTTGCCTCAAAGGACCCGATCATAAAGCCTGACCTGAATTATTGGAACAGCTGGAGTCCGGATTTAAATCTTCTGGCTGAACTCAACAAATCTCTTGATAACACTGAAAGTTATTCTATAAATTTAAAAGGTGAATTGTTTAAAAAAGATTATTTCTCTTTTGATGCTTAAGGTGATGCTTAAATGGCGGATTCGGTAGGAGTCGAACCTACGACCTACCCCTTAGAAGGGGGTTGCTCTATCCAACTGAGCTACGAATCCGTATTAGAAGATTGATGATGAGAAAATTAATGGTTTAGAGCCTTTATGTCAAGTGAAAGATGGCCTTTTGAGTACCCTAAGTGCCTAGAATTTTAAATAAATCTTTGCTGATTAGAGCTTAAGACATAGACTATAGCTGATGCCAGATCAAAAGATAAAAAGCTTTTATTCCAAAGAAGAATTGGCCGCTTATATAAAAAGTGGTTTGCCAACTCTTTATCACTCTTCACAAACTTCGACAGTCATTCCTTTTGAAAAAATTCAGGGCATGCTGAATCCAGGAACAGTTTTGGGAAATCTTTCTACTATTAAAGGTCATCTTGAAATGACTAAAAATAATGATCTACACATCAATGGATTTGTGACGTGGAAAGAGGCTAAAGAATTTTGCAGATCAAAAGGCCGAGAAATAATGACCTCACCCACGGAAGAACTTGCAGGCGTACTCGCGGGTATTGCCACCAGCTGCACGGGGGAGAGATCTTTTGGCTTTAAAAATCTTAGGTCACAAATCGTTGAAGTTCATTATTTAGATTATGAAGGTAATGAAAAAAAATTATCAGCGAATAAGAAACTGAAATTTCCGTTTGACCTGAGTGCGTATCAGAGAGATTTTTCTCCTTATGAAAACTTTAAAAATGCCCCTTACCCCAGGCTTCTTGTTGAAACGGATTTAATGACCGGCACTGAAGGACAGCTAGGTGTCATTACATCTGCCATTTTAAAAACAATTCCCTATGAGGAAGAAACTTATTTATTTATTCTTCTGCCAAAATGGGAAAATAATTTTGAACCGCACCTTGAAATATTTCATGCAGTTCAGAACTTCAGAAAAGAAATTCGCGCCTGTGAATTTATCGATTCCAATTCACTAACTTATCTGCCGGCTGAAAAGAATCCAGGAAATGATCAGGATGCCGTATTCCTTGAAATGAGAAAAAAGGATTTTGAATTTGTTTATGAAAACTTGCTGGCAAAGCTTTCATTGATAAGCGAAGAAAATATATTTGAAATGAATTCAGGTAAATGCCGCGATCTTCGCGTAAGTGTTCCTCGTGCAATTTTTGAAACAAACAGCCGTATGGGAGTCACCAAAAAAGGAACAGACGTACAGGTTTCTGTCGATCGATTCAAGGATCTTCTGGAATTTTACCGTAGCTATACGAAGTGCGAAGTAAAATACAATTTGTTCGGACATTTTGGAGACGCACATCTACATTTTAATTTCATGCCCACGCCTGACAAGAATGAATTTTGTAATCATGAACTTGAACGTTTATATACTCAGGTGCTTTATTGGCACGGTTCTCCTTTTGCCGAGCATGGAATAGGTTTGTTAAAGAAAAAATTCATTGCCCCCTTCTTCAGTGAAAATCAAAAAACTGTTTTTCATAAACTTAAAAAAGAATTTGATCCAAGAGGACAGTTTTTTCCCGAAGGATTCATGTCATGCTGAAGGCACGCGTATTTAAATCTGCTAAAAGGGAATTTGACTGCAAAATAGAAGGCAGCGGTGAAATAATTGTCGCCACGGCCCTGGGAAATTTGCTCAAGGGGGATGAAAACTCAATCGTCGTAGGCGATTATGTGATGATAGAAAATAATACCATTGTCGAAGTTCTTCCCCGAAGCAATGAAATTTATCGCATGATCATTCGTGAACAAAAAAAGAAAGTTACAGCTTCAAACTGCGATTTATTGGTTATCGTAAGCTCGGTCTCAAGACCGGAGTATAAGCGTGGAATTGTTGATCGGTTTCTCGTCCGTGCCCACCAGTGGGGAATCAGACCATTGATGGTTTTCAATAAAATGGATGAATACGATCCTGATATTTTAGATATTCAATTCGAATTTGATCGTATGAATAATTTAGGCATCGAGTGTTTTGAAGTCTCGGCCGCTGTAAGCGATTATAAACCGCGATATTTAAGCCTAGGGCTAGAAGATTTAAAATCTAAACTTCTTCAAAAGACCTCCATTTTTCTGGGCCAGTCGGGAGTCGGAAAAAGTAAATTAATTAGCCAGGTGTCTGAAGGAAAAATTAACTTGTTGTCCAATGTTGTAGGTAAAGTAGGAAAGGGAAAACATACGACGACGTGGAGTGAAATTGTTGACTGTGAAAGTATGTCTTTGATCGATTCACCGGGGATTCGTTCATTTGGAGTCGAGGACCTGTTACAAGAAGAATTAATAACGTACTTTCCCGACGTCGAGGAAGCGGCCATGAAATGCAGGTTCTCGAATTGTTCTCATTCCGAGGATTCAAAAGGTTGTTATTTCTATACACTGGATCAAAACAACCGCGAGACTCAGCTTTTACTATCCAGACTTGATTCTTTTTGTCGGATGAAAGAAGAAATTTCCGAAACCCCAAGTTATCTCAAAAAGTAATTAAAAATATTTTTAATTGTCCGAGAAGTTGTTTAAGTACAAACTCGGGAGTTGGGAATATGTCTGAATTTAAAATACTCGATTTTAACAAGAAAAAAGCAGATACCATTGAACAAAAACGAAGAGCATTCAATCGTATTGTTTTTCAGAACTTTCTTGGTGCTTATTCTGTAGTGGACGACAACGGAAGCATTTATCCAGTTACGTTAGTTGATATCGCCGGAGATGGTTGCTCATTTCAAATTCCATGGAATCCTAAAAAAGACAAAAAACTGGCCATGGACACAGAAGTCAATATGAGAATGTATTTTACGAATGCTTCTTATGTACCTGTCATAATGAACGTGCGTCACGCAAAAGAAGTCATCGCCCAGGATGGGACAACTCATGTTCAGTACGGCTGCGAATTTGATAAGAGCGTACCCACATTTGAAGCTATGCAAAGCTTCATAGATTTTCTTTATAAATTTGCAGAACACTCTGCAATAGATAAAGGGGATACCAAGGTTTATTTCAAATAATCCTCTTCATGTGACATTTTTCTTGTGATAGCTTGGTACTCTAGTTTTCTGGAGTAAAAAGACTATGAAATTGGCCATCATCGGCTCTGGTCCGCTTGCGATTTTCTGTGCTCGGCATTTTGACCAACTTGGGGCAGAGGTCGTCCTTTTTCAAAAAAATGCACTGGGCGGCAATGTTCGCTTTCTTCTTGATCACTTTCCAGAAATGGAAGTTTCATTTGAAAACAAAATGAAAAATTTAAAGGAATTCTGGGAAGCAGATCTTGTCCCTGCGATTAAGTTTATTGAAGAAAAAAATATAGGAAAAGCAGGGGAGGTTTTGAGAGTTCATAAGCGATTCCTGCATCCTGCCGAGGCGATTGCCGGCAAGTCACGCCTGCACGATTTGTTCAGGGTAGTGTTTTCTGTAAATCCACGTGAGGCCATTTTAAAGCAGCTTGAAGAAAATCCTGAAATGTTCAAGCAACTGGGAGAGCAGGTCGTCAAGTCATTGCACCAGCCTGTTGAAAGTTTTGAAGATTTCGACATCGTCATTGAAGCAAGAGGTTATGGCCGTCCTGCGCGAGCGATGGGACCTTCAAACGCGCTTGCCTTAAATGAAAATAACATCAGAAATATGGCCCCTCTCTATTATGAAAAAAATATTTTTTCTCAATTTAAATTTGAAGGAAAAAATAATCTGTTAGTGGTAGGTGATACCGATTCAACCCTGCTTGCCTTATTAAAATGCAAAGAATGGCTTTTTTCCAGACCCAACAGAACGCTTTCATGGATTACTTCTGCACCGGCCTTCAAATCCCGCAAGCATGTCTGGTTAAATGAACAATTTAACAAGCTACTGGATATTTCACAGACCCAGTTTGATAGTGATAAAATTGTATTTGAACAAAAGATGTACGAATGGCGCGATCTTGAAGATCACATTAAGGCAAAGATCCCAAAGCCACTTGAGCCTGTTGCAAAAATATCAGTGTACCAGGGCTACGATGTTACGGCGGTGGACAGACTTCTGGATCGTGATGGCGTTTACGCAACCATAGAAACTCCGGACTTCAGGGAATTTTCACCAGTGCCCAATGACCTTAAAACTCTTCCTGCTGATGCGATTTTAATTGCCTGCGGAGTTGAAGAGAACATGGAGTTTTCAAGGGGTATTAAAGCGGACGAGCCAGGTTATTATATTCTCGAGTCTGCAGAGCTTGATAATGGAATCAATATAATAAAAAATATAGAACAAAAAATCTTATCCTATTTTTCGAGAGCCCAATGAAAAACAACCTTTTTGTCTTAACAATTGCATGTTTTATTGCCGCAAGCTGTGCTGTGAATAAAATGCAGCCCCGTACAATGGAAGATTATTACGCACAAACGGGTATAGAGAAATATTTTCTTCAGGAAATACCATCTTGGGCCAATTTTGATCAGAATGCCGGCTGTTTTCGCAGAACGGGAATTCGCTATTTCAATATCGATGCACTAATGAAGAGCTATGCACTTTCATACGAACAGTCCATTCAGGTTCAGGCTTCCTTTAACGAAGAGTACCTTCGTTTTAAAAAATCGGATAAATTAAAAACCCTGACAGTCAAAGAAGAAGAACTTCTTTTTTATAAAGTCAGCGAAAAAGTCTCCAGCAAATTATATTTTTTCGATCCGCCTCAATTTCAGAAAATTAATTTGGTCTGGTTAGATGAAGTTCTTGGTGATGAAAAAAAAATAAAAAGATTGAAGAATCTGCTAAAATCTCCGGCCATGGACGTAGCGCAACCAGTGCTTGTTAGTTTTTGCATGACCAGAGATGAAGTGGAAAAGGTATTTCCGGATTTGAATACTAAAATGATCACGGCTGAACTTTTTTCTATCTACACCAGTCAGGGAGCAATGACGCCGGGTTTTGTGCTTGAACTGGAACAGTTCTTTAAACCAAATCAGCAACTCATGTTTTATTCTCAGAAAAAATTTGCTCCCGATGAATTCATTGAACTCAAACGGACTCTCAAATTAATAAACTACTAAGGAGATTTTATGTTTGGAATGGGAAGTACTAAAAAAAGTGATTATAAAGAACCTGTTGATCGTTTAATCGCAGTCTTCACAACAAATGTTGGTGAATTCGAAGCTGAGCTCTATGCTAAAGAATGCCCGGAAACTGTCTGGAATTTTGTTAACCTGGCAGAAGGCAGACAGGAGACCACTAAAAAAGGACCTTTCTATGATGGTTTAATTTTCCACCGTGTAATCGAAAACTTTATGATCCAAGGCGGATGTCCTGAAGGGTCTGGTCGTGGAGGCCCTGGTTACCGTTTTCAGGACGAATTCAAATCAAATCTTCGTCATAGCAGCCCTGGAGTTCTTTCGATGGCCAATGCCGGTCCAGGGACTAATGGCTCTCAGTTCTTTATTACTCTGGCGCCAACTCCCCATCTGGATGGTAGACATACTGTTTTTGGAAAAGTGACATCGGGTATGGAAATTGTTTCGAAAATCGGCACAACACCAACAGGACCGGGAGACCGTCCCCTGAAAGATATTGTAATAGAAAAACTCACTATCTTGCGCTAGTTAAAGAACCGGCCGCCTAGAGTCCACCGAACTCAAGGCGGTCTATCATCAGCTGGATGGATTCGTTACCGTTAAAGCGGTTAAGCCCCAAAGTAAAATAAACAGATAAATCTTCATGCTTTAAATTCTGAGTTGAGAATATTTCTTCAGGACGTTTCGCCTCGTATTTTCCAACATAATTAAAACTAATGCCCTTTAATTTTGTTTTTTGATAACTTAAATTCCATCTCACATGTGCTTCTTTCATAATATCAAAAGAATCCAGATGCACTCCTTTAATTTTGAATACAGGCTTTTCATTTCCCATACCAAAGGGTTCGAGAAGATCAAGATCACGCATTAACTGCGGATTGATTTCGAAGGCATCTATTTCAAGATCATAGAACTCCATCCGCGTGCGTTCTATGGCTGGAATTTTTGAAAGTAACCTGTTCATATTATCAATAAATTCTCTCAAATTTTCTTTTTTCATTGAGAGACCCGCAGCTGCTTTGTGGCCACCAAACTTTATGAACAGATGTTCATTCTGCTTGAGAAGATTGAATATATCCAGAGTGCCGGCGCTTCGGCATGATGCTTTAATAACTCCCGGTAGTTCTGAGTCAGTAAAAATAATGGCGGGAGCTTTAAATGTATCCACCATTTTTGAAGCCACTATGCCGATAACACCTTCGTGCCAGTGAGGCTGATAGACGATGGTGATAAGGTGTTCCTTGTACCCCAGATTTTTTCGCTCTTGAAGAACCTGATCACGGGCTTCTTTTGAGACTTCATTTTGTATGAATTTTCGTTCCTGATTGCAACTGACAAGTTGATCGTAACATTCCCGGGCACGTTCCTGAGAGCTGGCAATTAAAAGCTGTAGAGCAAGTTCAGGGTGATCCAGTCGGCCTTTTGAATTAATAAGAGGTCCAATATGAAATGCCAGTTTTTCAGAAGGAATAGTTTTTGCCTTTAATTCATCAGCTGTAAAGAAAGCTCGCAGTCCCGGGAACTGAGTTTCTTTTAATTGTCTTAAACCATGGCGTACAAGTTTTAAATTCGCCGGGCTTAAATGGGCGAGATCGCAGATCGTGCCGATGGCCACAAACTGGAGCAATGGGTAAAGAGAAGGGATCGATCTTCCGGCCAATGCCAGGTCGGCCCTTATCTGAACGGCAAGCGCAAAGGCCACGGCTACCCCAGCAAGAGTTTTTAATTCTCCTATATCTTGCTCTAGTTCGTCTCTGCGGTTTGGATTAATGACCGCATAGGCATCAGGCATGGAATCACGTGCATCTTTATGGTGGTCAGTTATAATGAGATCCAGCCCTTTAGTTTTTGCACTATCGGCAGCTTCATTATTTGTAATTCCACAATCAACAGTAATTAAAACGCTGATATTTTTTTCAACTGCTTCGTCTATCGAAGAAAGATGAAGCCCATATCCTTCTATAAAACGCGAAGGTTGAACGATATCTACTTCAACATTAAGCATTTTAAAAAAATGATAAAGAAGCGCACAGGAGGTAGTTCCATCGACATCATAATCGCCGTAAACGCCAATTTTCTGTTTTTGCCCTATTGCTTCAATAATTCGCTTTGAAGCCTTGCCGAGATCCTTGAGCTGGGTGAGATCAGGCAGTGCTTTTAAATCCCAGGATAAAAAGGATTCAATACTTTTTTGATTAAGTCCTTTTTTTTCAAAAAGCCTTTGAATGACGGGGTGGAGTTGTTGCATATCTATTCATAGCATTTTTGTCATGAATAGAAACTATTACCAAAGAACTGTAAGACCTTTTATGAGGTCATCTTCGTGAATTTCATGGCCCTGAGCGAAAAGTTGTTCATATTCTTTCTGGGACTTAGAGTGTATTTTAGCGAAATAGTTGACAGGCAGGAATGATTTTTTGCATTTGTGGCATTTCTGCACTTCCTGCTCGGACTCCATGACATGACCGCAAACATGACATTTTTTAATAAGCAGTTTTCCGTTCGTTTCTTTTGTTAAATCTAACTTCATGATAAATCCTATTCCATTGAAGTAGCGTCCATTGCTTGTTTTTATTCTGAACAATCCCTAGTCCAGCAAACTCTTAAATGCTTTTCGAATAAAATTTGGAAAAACTTAGAAAAAAGGAAAAAATTTCCGCTTTTTTCCTAATGCCTGAGTTGTAAAGTTGGGCAAAGGCAATAAAAAAAGGGACACAAATATGTCCCTTTCATCGTTATAAATTTTATAAAAACTAAACGCTTTGTAAAACTACCGGTGAAGATATTTGCTGTCTTTGCAATTCTGGAAGCTGAGGAGCTACCGGAGCACCAAGGGGTTGTGCAAAATTGTATCCTTGAAAAGATGGTTCTCTTAAAACAAACGGCTCGCTTGGGTTAGAAATATATTGTCGTGATAGATCTGGAAGTGATCCATACGGACTCTGAAACCCAGACCAGGCAGAAGCAGGCGCTCGTAAGCCTAGACCGTAACCACCGTAGTAAAGACTATCGTTTAAAGTTGGGTAATAACCACCACCATATTGGCTTTCAATCGGGTATTGTCCAGAGTACACAGAGCGTGAGTTCATGGCCGGCATACCTGACTGCATTTGAGAAAACATGCTCATCATTTGCATTTGCATTTGCATCTGGCTCTGCATTTGAGCAGTAAACATTGAAGTCATTTGAGTCATTAGAGCAAGTAGTTCAGCATTCTCTGATTTCGGTGCATCGGCTTTTTTCGCTTCAGGCTTTTTATCTTCTTTTTTTGCTTCCGGCTTTGCCTCTGCAATTACTTCCGGTTTTTTATCTTCAGCTTTTGCCTCTGGTTTTGCTTCCGGTGTAGCCTCTGCAACAACCTCAGGCTTTTTGTCTTCAATTTTTGCTTCTGGTTTAGCTTCCGGTTTCACTTCAGCATTTAATTTTAATTTCAAATCACCGTTTTCTTTTTTAAGTCCATCGACTTCTTTCAGAACGGATTCTTTATCCTCTAATAGCCTTTTAATTTCTGCTTCAAGTTTTTCTCCCTTATCTTCTGATTTACAGACGATAATATCTGCATTTTTATCAATGTTGTTCTGAATTTTGCTGCTGTTGTCCTGGACTTTTGTACTATTGTCCTGGATCTTGGTGCTGTTATCAACGGAACTTTTGTTTTTTACTTCAAGGTTGTTGTTCACTATAGAATGATTAACAATTGAAGTATTATTAATGTTGTTCTGTATTTTAACTTCTTTTACTTCTGAATTTTTAATGTCAGCTCTCAATTGGTCAATGTCTGTTTTTTGCTCAGAAATTAACTTAGTCAGGGCATCGATTTTTTCTTCAGTCTTGGAATTCTTAAGAACCTCTATCTCTTTTGATTTTTGATCTAAAAGAAGTTCTTTATTTTTTAAGTCATTTTCCAAAACAGCGAGCTTATCTTGAAGAGCTTTCATTTCTTTAGAAGTAACTGGTTTTTTAGGGGCCGGTTTTTTAGCTTGCGGTTTGCTTGCTTCTGCCGCCGGCATTCTTCCCATCTTAGTGGCTGTTAGAAATTCAGTGGGTGACATGGCCTGAAAGGCCATTAATGATAGTGCTGAAGCAAGAAACAGTTTATTATGTGCTTTCATATATTCCCCTTTGAAGTTAGATATAGCTAACTAATACAAGAGGCGTGCCAACGAACAGGGGATTGAATTAATTGGGAAATTTAAAAACGAGTGTCTAAAGTTTCAACAGATAAATTTTATATGTCGAAACTTTAGACAATAATATTAATTTTTTATAGAGTCGATTGCCTTAAGGGTCTGGTTCATTGATTGCTCTAATTGACGGGCAAGGGCAAGCTCTTGCTGGTAACGGATCTGCTCAATTTTTCTTTCCAGCATTATTCTATTTCGTTCTTCAAGGCGGGCACGGACTTCTCTCAGTCTATCCGACTGAGAAAGCTTTTTAATTTTTTTTGGTTCTTTGACTACAGGCGCTTCAGTAACTGTAGCTGCTTCATGAGTTGGTGCTGCTGGTTCCTGTACCTTATATTGTCCCTCAAGATCCATGGTTGGTGCCTGGATTGTTTCCTCCGGTAGTTGTAAATCATCAGAATTTATTTCAGCTTTAACATTAAAAGCGAAAAGTAAGCTTAATAGCATTAAGTATCTCATATAGGTTCCCCCGGTTTTTTTAACTAGAGATTTCTATGCTTATAAAGAGTGCGTGTCCAGTGGTATGTAAAAATGTTAGATGCGACACCAAAACTCGGAGACATAATGGCACCAGTTTCCTTTTATCTAAGTGAATAACTCATGCAGCCTATTGAAATAATAGTTGTCGTCGTTTGGCATTTACCTTGCTTCCTCCTGCAAAGTGCAGTTCGCATAAATTCTAAAGAGGGGGCTCTTGATGAAAAAAATTATTTCTTTATTAGGTATCATGTTTTTCGCAACTTCATGTCTGAATCTGGAAGGGAACCTTCGTGTTCATGAAGCATTCAATGTCAAAAAGAAAGGGGGGTTCTTAAACCGCAAATTGAAAGATGTTACGCTTACACCAAGCACTTATCGGGCAACTTTAAAAATGAAGAGTGATAAAAAGCTCAATCTGGAAATAAAAGATTTTGAAGGAAAAGATATAACCCTACCCATCAAATCAGACGAAGGGATGAACCTGCCAAGCAACGGCAAATTTGCTATCGGGCATGAAAAGATCGGGCAGCCTTTTGATGTTGTGGGTGTAATGAAGACTGATGTTAATGTTTCTGATACAACTTACAACGTTGAATCCTGCTCATGGACTGAAACTGAAACTAGATGTGAAAGGAGATGCACTAAAGATCCTCTTGAGTGCCATGATGTTTGTGAAGATATTACCATCACGCACGAAGGTCATCAGGATGTTGCTTATCACTATGTGACAACGACGAGAAATATTGGTCTTGATTTAATGAGAGAAAATTCAACATCACATGTAGCAAGCTTTAATGGCAGTGACGTGGATTCCAGAAAAGTATATGAATATGAAGGAAGCTGCAGATAATTTTTTTTGAGCTCCATTGGCCTCAGTATGAAAGTATTACATAGTTCGAAAAAAATCATGAGGATAGTTGTCTGTTTAATCTTTTTTATTTATGATCGCGCAAAGTTTAAACAGGAGGCTTTGTGAAATTATTATTTATTGCATGTTTTTCAATGTTGTCTTTTACTACGTTCGCTTGCACAGATTTTTCAGGGAAATACTTGGACGAAGGTATGGGCGATGAATACGAAATATTTCAAGAGAAATGCGAGACATTGACAGTAAAGGGAGGAGAGGATCGTCACTTTGGTTTCTCTTCTGTTATGGATGGCAAATTAAGAGTTACCAGTCTAGATAATGATGCAAAGGTTTCTGCATCGGCAATGATGTCCGACTCTGGCGATGTCCTGACTATTGTATATATGTTTGAAGGAATAAAGAGCTCTAAACAGGACGTACGCCTTGAAATGGTTTGTAAAAAATTAGAAAACGGAGACGTAGATATTAATATGTCTGTTATCGACTCCGAAGGACGTCAATCAGGAACTATTATTTTTAAAAAATTATAAAAGAAGATAAGGGCCGGACATTCATAGCAACAACGTTGGAATGTCTTAATAACAAAAGCCACGTCCTTAAGGACGTGGCTTTTGTTAGCTCTAATAAGAGACTTTGCTATTTAGAGTTTCAGAGACTTTTTTAAATTTTCATCAAGGGCATCTAGAAATTTTTCAGTCGTTAAATACTGCTCTGTCGTTACTTTTTCACCGTAAATACAAACTGCAAGATCTTTAGTCATTTTGCCAGATTCAACAGTTTCAACACATACGCGCTCAAGAGTTTCACAGAAATGGATTAACTCAGAGTTGTTATCAAGCTTTCCTCTGTGTCCTAAGCCACGTGTCCATGCAAAGATAGAAGCGATCGGGTTGGTAGACGTTGGCTTACCTTGTTGGTGCATTCTAAAGTGGCGTGTAACAGTTCCATGAGCCGCTTCAGCTTCCATGGTTTTTCCATCTGGAGTGATAAGAACAGATGTCATAAGTCCAAGAGAACCGAAACCTTGAGCAACAGTATCCGATTGAACGTCACCGTCGTAGTTTTTACAGGCCCAGATAAAATCTCCATTCCACTTAAGCGCTGAAGCCACCATGTCGTCGATTAGTCTGTGTTCGTAAGTAATTCCTAGGGATTCAAATTTTTTCTTGTAATCGTTTTCATAAATATCCTGGAAGATATCTTTAAAACGGCCATCATATTTTTTCAGGATGGTATTTTTAGAGGAGAAATATAACGGCCATTTTTTAGTAAGGGCCATGTTGAAACACGAATGAGCAAATCCTTTTATCGATTCGTCAGTGTTATACATAGCTAGAGCAACTCCGTCGCCTTTGAAATTATAAACTTCTTTTGAAATCTTTTCGCCGTTTGCGCCTTCAAAAGTCAGAATTAATTTTCCCGGTCCCTTTGTCACGAAATCAGTGGCCTTATACTGGTCACCAAAAGCGTGACGACCAATCATGATTGGCTTTGTCCAGTTAGGCACAAGGCGTGGAACGTTTTTGCAGATGATTGGCTCTCTGAAGACAGTTCCATCAAGAATATTTCTGATAGTTCCGTTTGGAGACTTCCACATTTCTTTCAAATTGAATTCTTTTACGCGAGCTTCATCCGGAGTGATGGTCGCGCACTTAATACCTACATTGTATTTTTTTATTGCTTCTGCGGCCTCAACTGTGACCTGGTCATTTGTTTTATCTCTATGTTCCATACCAAGATCGTAATATTTAATATCGACATCGAGATAAGGGAGGACAAGTTTATCCTTAATGAACTTCCAGATGATTCTGGTCATTTCATCCCCGTCAAGTTCAACCACTGGATTCGCCACTTTAATTTTTTTCATACGCATATTCCTTTCGTTTTTAGTTTCAGAGAAAGAATAAGAAATGTGTGCAGGTTAGTCGATATGCGGTGCCAATATCTGCCTAAGAATTCTTAAAAAGTGTGAAGTATTTTTGAGTTTTCTCGATGATGGGCTGAAAGTTGGAAGACTTTATAATATATTCGTTGGCTCCGTTTGAAACCATTTCTGCAATTTCCGTTTCGCTGTCGTTTTGCGAGATAAACAAAATGGGAAGTTCTGACTTTGTTTTGTTGATTCTAATCAAAGAAATCATCTCTTCGGCGGACATGTCCAGCATGTCCTCATGGATAATGAGTAAATTGTATTCTTTTATACGCTCAAGCGTATGCAGCAAATGAAATCCCCCTGAGGCAAATTCAACAGTATAGCCCTGAATGCGTAATTTAGAAGCCAGATTGTTTCTGAAAGTGACGTTTTCATCCACGATGAGAATTTTAAAATTTATTTCATCCAATGCAGACACCTGTTTTACTCATAGCTTTTTACAGCCGCTGTCACAAGACGCTCTGATTCTTCATTGTCTTTCTTTTCTTGTTCAGCCGATATTGCTTGTCCCTTAAACTTGGGAAGAAGAATATTTTCTCTTATGAATTCTTCTGCTTCCTTTCCTTTAGAGGTTAATCTTACCTTTTCCCAGTCAAGTGAGCCTTTACCGTAAATAACCTTGGCAAAGAATTTACTGATTCCGCCCATATCGTTAATTTTTCCCTGAACACTGGTTTTTATAATCTGGTCTCCAAAATTAGGAGAGAAAACAAGCATCTTGGTAACACGATCCTTAATTGAGTCCATACCAGCACTCATAAGCGGTGAATTGAGGTCTGCTTGATCCATTAAAACGGGTTTCAGAATTTTTTCCATTACCATATCTTTTATAGCTTTACCTTCTTCTGTCGCAAAAATCTTATCGAAGTTTTCTTTAGAGAGTAGTGCGGTACGAAGCGCTTTTGGAAGTTCCGATTCTGGCATCGCATCGAATGATTCCTTAACTTGCGAACGGACCATCGACTTTAAAAACTGATCAAGGGCACCGTTGCTGTAAAGTAAGTCGATAAGCTCTTTTCTGGATGTCGGGTTGCTGGCAACATCTTTTAAATCAGTGGCCAGCTTTTTACTTATTTCGTCCAGAGTTCGTTTTGCATTTTCAGGAGAGTATTCTATATACTGTGCCATGAGAAGGGCCACTGGCTTTAAAATGGACTGAACATTATCATCTAATTTTTCACTATACGGTGATGCAGGAATCAAGGCGCTTAAACAAGGAAAAAAACTGGCGAACTCAATTTTAACTTTTTGAGTTGCCCTGTCTTTTTCCTCAGTGCTCATCCAGTTATTAACTGTGGTTGAAACAAAGTTTACACCGTTTCGCTGAAGGCTGTCTGTACAAAATGAAAGTTTGTCCAGCAAACCATCTTCAAGACTGATTTTCTTCAGGTCATCCAGGCATTTATTGTAGTTGCTCAGAATATCGTCGATATTTTTTTTCTGATCGTTGTATTCTTGCGTACCAAGCACCGATTGCATCAGAGTCTTAAACTTTAAATCTCCCAGTGCGCGGGCAAATCCAAGAGCAAAGGTCTTGGTGCATTCGTCAAGTGATTTCGAAACTTGCTCTATCGGATAATTTTTATCTGTGCAGGCCATGAATTCCTGCTCTACCGGCTTTAGTTTTTCCGGAGTCGCGTCAGCGTTCAATTGCTCTTTAATCTGCTTTTTTTCATAAGACAATACGATTGCCCTTGTTGCATTTTTTGTCAGGTCTCCAATACATATGTCCAGTTTTGAATCGCTTGGATTATTTCCCAGACATGTTGAGAATTTTTGATTAACAAGGGTAGATACTAGTACTTCTATTTCAGAAGGATTGACTTTACCTTCGGCATTTAAACGGATTTGAGAAGCTGCCATCGTAAGAGCGGCATTTCTTTTTAATTCACCTGAACATTTATCCAGTACGGCGTCGCCGGGAGAATTCCCGATACAGCTCATGAATTTTTCATCCACAAAGGTTGTAATAAGATCATCAATGTCAGTTTCAGCCATTTTCTGTGATCGAGCCTTTGAGCGTATTAGCTCCCTTGCTACTTTTTGCGCCGTGCTCACAGTTAATTTATTTGAGCACAGATTTGTCTTTGCATTTAAATTATCTGCTTCGGAAATATTGGCAGGGAGATTTTTTTCAAGGCAGGTTACCAGTTCCTTTAGCGCCGCTTTGGTTAGTTCTTTTTTGCTGGAAAGTTCATCAGGGATTGCATCGTTAAGTTTTAAGGTAGCTATGACCTGAGCAAATGAGAGAATTGTTTGTCTTAAACACGATTCTCTTTCTTTTTCAGACTGCTCATTTCTCCAGCATTGATCGAGTAGTTGTCTGCCTTCCAGAGAAGCCTTGTTAATGGCAGCTGGGTTTGATTTTATGGTCTCGCTGGCAGTTTGGGATAAACTTTTTAGAACGACTCTATATGTGATCTCATTTGTGAGTAAATTTTCACATTTGTCAGTGTCGAGCATTCCGTCTACGCGATTATTTTTTTTCTTCTGGTCATTTATGCATGTTTTGAATCTCTCGGCTTTTTCTGCAGCAAGTTTGCCGATTTCCGCTTTGGAAAAATTGGCTTTAATCGTTGAGTTATTATTAACTTTGTCCTGAACTAGTTGAACTCCGGTCGTCACTAAGAGGTTATCAACACAATCCACGAACTGGTCGCTCAATTCTTTTGGATCTTTTGGGTTGCTGCCCACCTTTTGAGTACACTGGTTGAATCCCGGCCAGACCGTTTGCTTTATTGTTTTTGCAGCGGCATTTGACGAAGCAGATTTATTAATTGCTTCTGTTAATTTTGGCTCAGCTATTTTTAGCAGTCCGGCTTTCATGGCCTGCAGGGCGCAACGTTTTACATCTTCGCTTTCCCCGGCGGTTTTCCGAACGCAGGATTTATAGAGATTTGTCTGTTCTATGTTAAAATTTTGCTGCTCCCCTGATGACAATTTAGAACTAAGATTTTGACGGGAGAGTTCATAGGTAAGCGCAACACCAATCGTTTGTACAAGACTTGAGGAGAGGGCATCAAGACAATGGCTGGCATCATAGAGAGCATTCATGGCCTTGACTGTACATGCTTGAAAGGGGGCAAGTAGTTTGTTTACCCACAACATTCTTCGTGCCGGGTCTTTTATGCCCTCAGTACTTAATACCTTGTCGGCGACAGCGCCGATCAGATTGGTTCCTAAATAGGAATAAAAGGTTATTAAATTACTGTCAGTTAAATTATTGCCAATAGTTGAATCTTTGCCTTTAACGGCCACGCTGTTTACAAATGCATCGAATTCGCCCGGTGCCGGATAGTAGGCAGATAATTTCGACTTATAAGGTCCGATCTTCTTTTTTACTTCGGCTACCACATCTTTATTGAAGAGGTCTCCGAGTCCAACCTTGATTTGCGAAGTTACGGTCTGTGAGAAGGTAGAAGGTCTTTCATAAGAAGTTGGCGTAATGATGTCAATTTTGTCCAATTCAGCGGCGATCAGGAATGACGAATTGGAAAGCAGCAAAATAAAGGTCAGTAATCTTTTCATGGGCCATTCCTCTCAACGGTACTTTGTGGTTTAACGGCATATCCTTAGACTTTCTTTAAACAAAATGGGGTCAGAAGGAGACTGAATTTCTTGCTTAAATAAGAAAAGACTTACAGTTGAGTAAAATAATCGACTAAGAAATTATTAAATGTTACCACACACGAAAATAGTCGGAGCGACGACAAAAACAAAGAGAGGAACACATGCAATTTAACCTAAAGACATTATTCAAAGTTTCTATGCTTGCTGCACTTTTAACACTTGCCAGCTGTAGCGGCGGCGGTGGCGGTGGCGGTGGTAGCACGTCTTCTTATGGCGCTTACACTTCTCCAAGTGTTCTCGCTTCAGAATTCGTAGCAGCTCTTAATGCTAATGATGGTACTTATTCATCTGCAGTGGAGCTTTATTCAAATGAAACTCTTCGTTCTGCTCAACCTGGCCAGGAACAGTGGTTTGTTATCTGGGACGCTAAATACGGTGAATATAAAGCTGTTAGTTTAAACTATGTACGCTCAATTGTTTACTATGATTATTATTCTAACAACAGCGCCGTTGCACATGAATTCAGATCAATTGAAACGAGCGATATTTTAGCCGGCCGTTACAATGGTGATACTTATGGTAACGACTATGAAGTAGTTGATTACCACTCTTCTACTGGTTACTACGAAGGAAGAAACTCTGGGTATTTATATGAAGATGAAGCAGGATCTACTGACGTAAGTCTACTTGCTAGAGAGCAGGAGAAAATGAAGTTTTACGAAAAAGCAGCTAAGGTTTCTTTTGCTTACAACGTAAGCATTGAGACATCTATGTCAATGGTAACTCTTGGATCAAAAATTGAGAAAATGCTTTCTCATGGTAATGGTTCTTTGACAGAAGCTGACCAGGCAGCACTTCTTACTGACCTTAAAACTCTTACAGGTGTAAGCATTCAGGAAATCGAAGCAGCAGCAAACGATTCAAAAGCAAAAGCTGACGTTCTTGCAAAAGTTGCTGAGAAAATCGGAACTAGCGCACAGAACTTAGAGCAGAAATTTCTTCCAGACGTTTTTGGTATCACTCTTTAATTAGATTTTAAATTCTGTTAAGTAAAAGGGAGCTTCGGCTCCCTTTTTTTATTCTTGTAAAAAATACTGAACCACTATCTATTTTTTCGATATTTGAGTATGTTCCGCACAAATTAACTTTTAGAGGTAGATATGAAATCCAGATTAATTTTTACTGTAGTGCTAGCTTCATTTTTTCAAAGCATTTCTGCTACGGAAACCGATGGATTCACTAACCGAAATGAACCTCTTGCCGACAGCGCCGACATCATAAACAGTCGTGCAAATCAGTATGTACAGAAGTCTCTTGAGACTTTAAACGCAGCAGGTGCAGGCTGTGTTGAGGAAGATCTCTATAAGGAACTTAGGATCTATTTTAACAATCACTCAAAGGGAAAGCTTCTTAAAGATATTCTCCATGATGAGTCTATTCCCAAACGCAAAATTACACTTGATAATTCAGTCTTTAAAACCTGGACACCTTGGGATGGCCTGGGAATGGGGCTAACGTTTATTGCGCGTTCTGGAATAACAATTTCTCCTATTTTAAATTTTAATAATGAAATTTTAGGAGCTGATAAGTTCGAGCATTTCTTTGGTCAGGGATATTTCTACTTCACTGCAAATTATGCAAAAGATAAAGGGACAGAAAAGGCAGTCAAGACAGGAATCTTTAAAGAAAAGACCATCCTGGGTGGAAACAAATTTGGGAACGGCGTTTTTAGCTACGGTGATTTGTCAGCTAATTTTAACGGGATGAGATTCTGGAACCATATGCTTCAGCAAAATGATGATGTATTAGGTGCGGACCGTAACCTTGGTCCGTATATCATTTGTCAGGATCAGAAATGGGTTCAGAGTAAGAAAATTGATTTTAAAGATTATATGGATGCTTCAATGGATGAATCCATAAATTGTTCAAAATTCCCGGCAAAAAAGACAGCAGAAAGATTTTTAGAGCAAGTAAAGAGCCTTGGAATGAATTGTCCTATTGATCCTAAGAAACTTGATGAAATGGCAGAGAAATATGGAGAGTTGTCCAAATGGATTATCAATGAAGACGGGGTCGGAGTTATAAAATATTTTGGTGAATTTAAGAATAAAAACTAGTCATCTGTTTAACTTATAAGCGCCTGTCTAAATTTTAGTCAGGCTTGCCTTTTCTAACTCCATCGAATTCGTAACGGCCTTTGAGCTTCATAACTTGGTCTGATTCTTGCTATATATCGCCTCATGAATACATTATTTACAACAATACTATTGTTTTCAATTACTATTATTGCTCAAGCTGGCGAGTCCTTTATTCCTTTGCAGAAAGGAGTGAGAATGGCCAGTGATGACCTCATATATGGGGATACCGTGCTCTCTTCAAGAGAGGCTCAGGACCTGGGCACCATTAATCAGGTGGATCTTTCTTTATTGGAACCTAAGTCCAACGAGATTTGGTCACCGTTAAAAAGCACCGTAAATGATCAACAAGAGATTGAGCTGGAAGAAGGTGAAACTCTTTCTTTTGAAGGTTCTCTGACTTCTAATTCGGGACTTTACCGCTTCAATGCTATTCCCGAAAATGGATCCAAAATTTACACAATTCATCTTGATAAGACTTTGCACTCATTATTGCTGCGTAAAAATATACTTCGCAAACTGGGTTATAAAATTCCTGCCATAAAATAT
The DNA here is from genome assembly GCA_041662705.1 of Bacteriovorax sp. GTDB lineage: Bacteria > Bdellovibrionota > Bacteriovoracia > Bacteriovoracales > Bacteriovoracaceae > Bacteriovorax. The sequence continues at coordinate 890,838 of JBAZRY010000002.1, read as the reverse complement.
TTAAAAAAGGTATCAATTCGTTTTAATTCGGTTGAAGATCGTGAAACATTTCTGAAAAAAGATATTCCTGAAAATACTCTAGGTTCAGCAGACCGATGGGTAAAGTCAGTGGACGAACTGACAATCACTCTTTTAGATCTTGCCGTAACCGAGCCGTCTGAAAATGATTTTTATAATGTCGCGATGGGTGTTCCGACTCAAACAATTAACAGCAGAACATTGCGCTCATTAGTGATTCCTTATTCATTGATTGATCTTTACGAAAGTGTAAATCAGTTCAGCTGGATCAATGGTAAAATTGATAACAAAGCAGCGGTACTTTCTCATTTTACAGGGAACGAATTTGCCACCACGATTGAAGATGCTCAGTGGATGCTGAGAAGATTTAACAAATTAACGAGAGAAGAGATTAAGGAATCTGTAGAGCAGGCTTTTTTTCCTGCTGAGATAAGTGCAGTGCTTGTTGAGAAGATTATTTCCAGAAGAAATTCACTCAATAGATTATTTTCAGAAAAGAATCAAGATCTCACTTATAACAAAGATATTAATATCGGTTCAGATGTTAAAGAAGGAAAAGTTATTCAGAAAGATTATCCGGGATACGCTTCCCGTTTTGCATACGGTGATGCAGAATCGCCATTTGAACAGCTGCGCTACTATTTATATTCAAAAATTCAAAGTAATGCAATTGATAATCTGGTTGCAAAATTCAATTCATACCTACAGGGATACGATCTTTCTCAGAAGAGAGCGAAGTTTTTCCAGAAACAATTTGAAGATGGTCTGAACCATTTCCTGGAAACTGGCGAATTGCGTCCAATCGGAATTGATTTTTGGACAAGTCCTATGGCCGGTGCTTCATTAATATTCTCAAGAGACATCGTCCTCGGTAATTACCTCGGGACAGATAACCTGGTACAGCTTGCAGATACTTTCGGCGCAAGCATAGATTTGGGATTTCACCTGGGCGTGGAAGGTATTGGGCCTAACGTTTCAGGAAGTGTACAGGTGAGTACATCACTGGTCAGAACATTCTCTCACATTAAACCGGTAAAAAACCTGAAACAAAGTTTAAAAGAGCCGTATAAAAATATGTTCGTAAATCTTCTCAAAAAATCTTTAAAGGAACGATATTTTTCTCTGTCTGAACTACGCAATTCTCCTGAAACCAACGAAGAGAAGGCCAAGAAAGTCCAGGCATTATTAAAAGAAATTGATCAGTATCTTGATACAGGTGAGTCGCTCATTATGACCGACAGGTTCATGCCAACTGCAAGCATAAAAGTAAATTACAATACAGGTCTGATTGGTGGCGGTGTCGGAGTCGGTGGTGGCGTTACGACAATCAAGAGAATTCAGATTTATAAAAAGAGCCCGAAAATACTTCAGATTTATGACGATTCAGGTTTTGTCAGAAACATCAATCTTAGTTTCCAGGTCAAAGAATATATTTCTATTCTTAAATTGACTGGGAGTTTTGATAAAGGACATTACAAAATCAAATCTTATATGGTCAATCTTTCTTCTGACTTGGAGGAAAATCCAAATCTATATATGAACTCTCTGGCAGTTTACAATGTTCTTAAGAATAAAAACTTTGAAATTCTGGATAACCAGGTTAAACCGGTCAATTTGACTGCAAATTTCAAGGACCGTGCTTTTAAGTTTTCATTGTTTTTCTGGAAAATGAAGGCCATTAAAGGAAAAACTTATTACGATCTTAATGCTAAAGATGGTGTAAATGGAAAATATTTCAGCATCAACAAAGATTTCATGAATGGCTTTAATGCTGAATCATTTTCAAAACAAATGGCGAACTATTATCTTGCAGAGGCCAGCAAAGGCAATGCTTCAATAAACGAGGAAAGTGACGCTAATCCGGGAGACAGCTTCTTCGGCCGCTCCAAAACGAAAAACATCCGCTTTGAAGCATCTGTAGATGAAGACAAGAAGTTTGAAAATAAATTTTTGGCGATTTCCGACACTAAACAGGGCTGGTCCCTTTCACCAAAACAGTTAAAAAAGATGATGACTAAAGTAAATGATAAATTCGAAGCGTCCCTTTTCGATGTTGCAACGATAGATTTTAAAAAGCTCAGACTTTTCAGAATCGGGTACCATATCAATTTATATGATCGTGGTATTCAACGCCTGAACAGCATTAAAAATTCTGAAATAGAAGTCATCGAAGCCCGCTATAAAAAAGAAATCGGCTGCTCGTTTGATGATCCCAATTCCAATTCAGCATCGTGCGGGGACCTGAGCCTTTTAAAATTCCGTATCGATCAGTGTGCAAAGAGCAAGAATGATGAAGACATCGCCAGCTGTAATGTGGAGCTGTTTGATGATCTTCTTTCTTATTTAAAATTCAGTGATTTTAAGCAACTTATCGGAATAGACAATCTTTATGTTTACGGAACGATGGATGGATTCAGACAGCATTCAGAAATTCTGAACGATACAATCTATTCGAATACAGTCGGAAAAATTGGAAGCAGACAATGGAATGGTCCTCTGGATATAGTTCGTGAATTGTTGGGGCTTTCGGGTGGCGAGTTCTCGGGCAGCTGGTTGAGGGATTCTATATGAAAAATATAATATTGATGAGCCTTGCTGCTATGTCAGCCATTTCGTTTGCCGCTGAAACATTTGTTGTTAACGATCCTCTTTATATTAAGCAGTGGGCCTTGAAAAATAGCGGGCAGATTATCCTTAAAAATATTTCTGATCTTGAAAGGGTAAAAGTTGAAGGGATTGCCGGCAAAGACATAAACTGGATTGATACAAGCAATATCCAGTCATCTAAAAAAGAAATTATTGTCGCTGTTCTTGATAGTGGTCTTGACATTGATCATCCGGATTTAAAGGGACGTGTCTGGTACAATGATAAGCTTTGTACAAACGCTCCAAATGCAAAAATTCTTGCCTGTAATGGTTTCAATTTTCTTGAAATGAATAATAACGTAAGCGATGACGTCGGTCACGGAACGCACGTCGCAGGGATTATCGCAGCCAACAGAAATGCGATTGGAATTGCCGGAGCTGCTGATCCACGAATTAAGATCATGCCGCTAAAAGTTTTGAATTCTCAGGTAAACGGATTCGTCTATAATGGGAAGCTTATAACGGACGTCATTGCAGATGCCATGATTTTCGCTATAAAAAATGGTGCAGAAGTTGTGAACCTCAGTCTTGGGTGGCCGAAATTAATCGATACTGCAAAAATTCGCCAGGCCTTTCAGCTTGCAGAAGAGCAAAATGTTGTCGTGATAGCGGCTTCTGGAAATAATAATAAGGATCTTCCGACATTCCCATGTGCATATGAAAATGTAGTTTGTGTAGGTGCTACCGACAATCGCGGAGAGCTCACTGAATTTTCAAATCACGGTTCAAAAGTAGACATGGTTGCCCCGGGTGAATACATCGTCAGCACATACCCGAGAAAATTAGAATCACGCGTTCTGAGAATCTCTAATTATGAAGTTAAACGAGGTTCAAGCCAGGCAGCTCCCTATGTTACGGCTGCTGTTGCAACTTTGAAATTATTAAATCCAGGACTTTCCAACGATCGCGTCCGCTCGCTTCTTTTCAAAAGCTCCAGATTGCTTGGAAAATCTAAAAATAACCGCTTTGTTAAATTTGGATCTCTGGATATGAGAAATCTGCTCGTTTCGGCAAGTTCTTCATCTGAAACAGTCTTGTTGAACCCACAGATAAAAACGATAACTGAAGTAAAGTACAAGATAGCAGACAATCGTTTCAGGTTTGATCTTCCTTTGAAAAACCTTTCAGGCATTGATTATAACGGTACGGTTTGCGTGAGCACGAAATCTGATTCAATTTCACTTGATGAAAACTGTTTTGAAGTCAAAGACCTTAAGGCCCATGCGTTGACTTCCATCGCAATCAATGGAAGCCTGGTCAATCTTTCCGGCGACTCACACATTACACTTGATGTGGAGGTTGATAATCTGGCTTTTCACACCAGTCTTGTATTCAGTCGCGATCTCAATGGTGATTCTGAATTAATAACAGAAAATATTAAAGGGGCAAATTTTGATGACATGGGGTTGATCAACGGCGACCGTAAATTATCAAGAATGGCGAGAGTTATTGATAAATTTCGCCGCTTAAACTACCCTGAGTACTTTTTCCTTGAGAAAGCAAAACAAACAGCAACCAATACAGTTGTTTCAGTTTTAACTAAAGAGAAGGGAAGCTACATTGTTAAACACATAACGCTTCCTTTGGTAAATCGTGTTCTTTCGATTCATCGCCAGGACATTAATCTGGACGGAAAACTCGACATTTTTATCTATGCATTTTCTGCAAAAAAAGATGAATTGCTGTTTTTTAATTTTGACGGTGATTTGAATCCTCTATTCGGAAAATACTCAAAATGGGCAATGACTTTATCTACATTTGAAGGTTTGCCAATTGATGCCGGAACTGAAAAGTTTGAATGGTTAAAATTGATTCACCCACAAATGGGAGCAATGGTTGTTCCTTCAATTTTCAGATCATATGCAATGCCAGAGGCTGACAACTCTAAAGTAATTCTTGATAGAGTGACCTCTTCAGAAAATCACCATTTTTACTTAAATCCTAAGGTTCAGTCTGACGATTCAGTGAAAATTGAATTGAGAGTTCTAGACAGTGTCGCCGCAATGAAGAAAATGCGTGCTGATTTTAAATTGTTTTCAGATCAGAATATTTTTATCTTGAGACCATTTCCTCAGACTGATGAACAGTCCAAGCGGGGAGAAATTCGTTCACTGGCAGTATTGGACAGCGGAATTAATAAGGAGTTTATTGAATTAACAATCAGTACTTCGGGAATTCAGACTAAACCGCTGAGTTCAATTATGGGACTTGAGAGTGCATTGATTTATCCAGTGACTAATTCTTCAAATGGCAAACTGATCAGTGAATCTATTTTTACATCTCTGCTCAATAGAGCAAATGCTGAATTCCTGGTTAAAAATGATTCGGGAATTGTGGCGCCTTTGATTCTCAAGCAGGACTGGGAGAACCCAATTATTGGCCTGATAGGCGGATTTGATAACTCCGGCGAAAAAAGCTTCCTGATCGAGAACCGTTCAACTATTAGTTTATTGACTTCTGAAGGTAAGAAATTCGATCTTCCCGTGTACCGTGATTCATCTTTTCCGGGACAAAATTTTTCAGAGACCTTGCTGCCAGTTCTTTCAGAGGGGCGACCAGGGGTTTATATCAATTCAACTTTGATTTACGGAGAACGTCTTTACAGTATGATAGATACTAAAAATGGCTTTATCAGACCGCTAAGCCAAAGTATCGGCTTTCCATCGGGATGCGTACCGCTAAATCCTGAAACTTTAGAGGAGAAATCTAGTTATAATTATGCATTTTTGTGCGTTGATTCAAACAAGCAAACCTCCCTGAAATTCCTTCCTATGTCAGAACATTAGTGTTATCTTCCCCTGAACAAAAAGTTCAATGACTCGTTCTGTCCCATTGTGGGGCAGAACCTAATTTTTATTAGTCCAGGGGGATATTATGATTTATGAGTTGTCCGTAGTGACACGGCCAGAGCTTGGCGCTGAAGCTCACGCACAAATGGCAGAGATCGTTAAAGACACATTAAAAGGTTTCGAAGGAGAACTTTTAATTGCTGACGATTGGGGAAAACTTCACTTAGCGCAACCGTATGCCAACGGTGCAAAACACGGCCATTTCCATTACTTTATGTTCAAGTCGAACACTCAGGCTAACACTGAGTTGACTAGAAGATTTGGTATCAATGAAGGTGTTATGCGTTCAATGGTTTTTGTCATCGGTGACGATGCAGAAAAAGATGAACTTGCTAAAAACTTCAAATCACCATTCTCAAAAACTCGTAACGGATCTGTTCTTGATAACAAGAAAGATGACGACGAAGAAGGTTTCGAGGATATGGAAGATGACCGAAGAAAATTTGCTAAGAGAAAGTCTTGCTGGTTTACAGCTAAGAAAATTAAAGCAGATTGGAAAGACCCACAAACTTGGAATTGGTTAGTAAGTGAATTTGGAAAAATTTCACCAGCTAGAGTTTCAGGAATTTCAATGAAGCATCAAAGATTTTCGAACTCAGCTATTAAGCATGCAAGACAACTTGGAATTTCAAGTTATCTTTCCAATGCAACTGCTGGAAGAGCTTAAGTTAAAGTATGACAAAACCAGAAGCTGTACAAAATAAAGTTTTTGATCAACGAGCGTCCTTTGGGAAGCTGTTGTTTCTTGCAGTTATTTCTGTAGCTTTATGCTCTTTTGGTCCGCTGTCAGTATTTGCACCGGTTCCATTGATCCTGGCCTTTCTCCTTTATGGACGTCTGACGACTTTATTCATGGGGGGAGTTTGCACTACGGCTCTTTGGATTATTTCAGTAAAGTTTGCCATCCCTCTTATGATCGCGGGAATGTATTTAACCGCATTTTTGTACGCCATTTTAATTGCCGAAGTGATTCTAAGAAATATCAATCCAGTTAAAGGTTTGATGTTGTCCGGGATTATGCTGGTCACCCTAATCGGTAGTGCATTAATCGCTTATAATCAATTGGGAAAGACTTCAGTTAAGGCAGAGCTTAAAGCAAATGTGATTAAACTGTTGGCACTGGTAAAAGAACAGAATAAAGATAACGAGGCCCTCAAAACAAATGGGGAAGATGCTCGCGCATTTCAGGATTTTATTTCTAAGCCGGAAGAACTGGCTGCAGAAATTTACAGCATCCTGCCTTCTATCATTTTTGTATTTGTCTTTTTTGGTTTGTGGATCAGCCTTTATATGGCACTTCGCAATTCCATCATCTGGCGATATAAAGTGCTTTATTCTTATAGTTTGAAAGACCTGATTAATTTCAGGGTCCCTGACTTCTTCGTCTGGCCATTGATTCTGTCACTGGTTTGCTTGGTTGGCTCGGACTACGGTCTTCCAAAAACTGCTGAAGTAATCGGAACTAATCTGCTTTACTGTCTGGGCGTGTTTTACTTATTTCAAGGATTCGGGGTCTACAATGCTTTTTTAAAGTATCTGAAGATCGGTGGATTCATGAAGACTTTATTTGTAGTTTTCACGTTGGTGATGGCTTACAAGTTTTTAGCGATACTCGGTATGTTTGATATGTGGTTTGATTTTAGAAAATTTTTAACGAATTCAAAAAAAGACGAAGGAGATATATTATGAAAGTTATTTTAACTGAAAAAGTTCCAGCACTTGGAAATATCGGTGAAATCGTAAACGTATCAGCAGGTCATGCTAGAAACTATCTAGTTCCAAATGGCTTTGCAATGGTTGCTGACGATTCAAACAAAAATCTATTGGCAGCTCAACAAAAAAGCCTTGCGAAAAAAATCCAGGCTCAAAAAGATGCAGCTAATGAACTAAAGAAAAAAGTTGAAGGTATGACTATCGAACTTATTAAAAAAGTTGGAGCGTCAGGAAAGCTTTTCGGAACTGTTACCAACGCTGAACTTTCAAAAGAACTTGAAAGTCGCGGTGTAGACGTTGAGAGAAGATTGATTCACCTTGAGTCTCCTATTAAAGGCCTTGGAACTTTCAATGCTAAAGCTAAAATTTTCCAGGATGTTGAAGCTACTTTTAAAGTAAAAGTTTCAATTGACCCGAAACAAGCTGAAGAACTTAAAAAGAACCAGGAAGAAGCTCTTAAGAATGCTGAAGCCAGAAAGAAAGCTGCTGCTGAAGCAAAAGCTGCCGGTACTACTGAAGTTGCTGCTGCTGAAATGACAGAAGAGCAGAGACTTAAAGCAGAAGTTGATAAACTTCTTAGATCTTAATTTCTACGATCATTTTTTTAGAAAAATACAGGGACCTCATTAAGAGGTCTCTGTTATCTTCATTATTTAAGGAAGAATATGGCCGGAAACAATAATCAAATTAATGAACTGCCTCACGATCTCCTTGCTGAAAAAGCCTTGGTAGGCTGTCTGATTATTGATGGAAGCGTATTTGATGAAATCTCGAACTTAAAGATCACACCTGCTCACTTCTATGACCCTCGTTATGGAATGATTTACGATGTTATCTCAGACCTCTCCCTCACTCACAGTGCTGTGGATTACGTTACTGTTTGCTCAAAACTTCAGGAGAAAGGAAAACTTGAAGAAATCGGAGGGCAATCATTTGTTCTTACTTTGGTAGAAGACCAGGCATCTTCGGCCAACGTTTATGATTACGCAAAAATTGTTAAGGATAAATCTTCTATTAGAGAAATTCTAAGAACAGCACAACGTGTGGTTCAAATGGGGATGACTTTTACCGGAAATGCCGAAGATTTTATTCAGGATGTAGAATCACAATTTTTCAAGCTAACCAATGAAGCTAAAACAGGCGGAATGGTAAAACTTAATACAACTCTAAAACAAAACCTAAAAGAACTTGAAGATACTTCCCGCTTGATGGGAGAGATTGCAGGATTATCGACAGGATATCCTCGCTTAGATGAATTACTCCTTGGAATGCAGCCAGGTCAATTAATTGTATTGGCGGCTCGTCCGGCGATGGGAAAAACCTCCCTTGCCTTGAACGTAGCTGTGGCATCTTGTCTCCAGTCAGGTCTGCCTGTAGCTATTTTTTCTCTCGAGATGTTAGCGACAGAATTATCAATGAGACTTCTTACCGGACGCGCGAAAGTAGATTCAAAAAGAGTTCGTAAAAAAGCATTCCTCGACACCGATCTACGTAGTATTGCAAAGGCAACACAGGAATTATCTGCACTCCCGATTTATATAAACGATTCAGGGAGTACAACAATTCTCGATATTCAAAGTCAGAGCCGAAAGATTAAGGCCGATCAGGGCCTTGGCCTTATTGTTATTGATTACCTTCAGTTGATGGGGTCAACCAGTAAGACCATTCAGCGTGAGCAGCAGATCGCGGAAATTTCCCGAGGTTTGAAAACAATGGCCAAGGAACTTGGATGTCCGGTTATTGCACTTTCACAGCTAAACCGCGGTGTAGAATCTCGTCCTAATAAACGCCCGACGACAGCAGATCTTAGAGAATCGGGAGCGATCGAACAGGATGCAGATATCGTCATGTTTGTTTATCGCGATGAAGTTTATTATCCCGACACAAAAGAACCTGGCATTGCGGAAATTATCATAGGCAAGAACCGTGCGGGAGAAATTGGTACAGCTAAACTCGCCTGGGTAGGTGCTTATACCAGCTTTGAAAATCTTACACACCGTGAAGGACCATAATCTTTTCTCAATCATTCCTTATAAAGACCAATTAATTAAATTGGAAGGTGCAAGAAGCGCCAGGGCAATTTATCAACATTTCACTATAGATTTGTTGAACGGGAAGAGACTGTCATCAGAATTTTCAGAATGGATTTCAGCTTATCAAAAAAAGCGACTTTCAGATGACGAGAAATATCCTAGAATTATTCATCTCTTTTATGAGCTCGGCTTTCTTATTGAAAAAAATTTTCAATTCCTGGGCCCCGATACTTTGCTGGCTGTTGATATTGAATTTGAATTTTTCAAGGAAATTCAGCTCGAAGAAGTTGAAGAGTTACAGCTGAAGAGAATGACTTATCCATTGCTGTCTGATTATCGTTCAGCTTTTGAAGAGGGCTATCAGGAATTGATAATGGGAAATTGTTATCAGTTCAATCTGACTTTTCCTTTTTCCTATTCTTTTGAAAAAAAATATACGCCATTGGATTTTATTTTTTCACTCTGGAAGGATGCCGAAAAAAGGGGAGCCTATGGTTCAGCAACTTATATACCGTATTTCAAAAAATTATTTTTAAGCAATTCTCCTGAATGCCTGTTTCAATACAAGCAGAATATTATTTCCTCTATGCCCATTAAAGGGACAATGCTCTGGAATGAAGCAAAAAGCTGGAGGCCATTGTGGAAAAAGCTTGTTGCTGATAAAAAAAGCCAGGCTGAACTCTATATGATCAGCGATCTGTTAAGAAATGATCTCTCCAGAATTGAACACCCCAAAGCAGTTGTCACTAAAAAGAAATTCCCAAAGCTCGTGCCTGGACTTTTGCACCAGTATTCACAGATAGACGTAGAGCTGAGCAATGAGGTCTCTTTATGGAGAGTGATTGAAAAGATTTTTCCAGGTGGAAGCATTACCGGTGCTCCAAAGCTGCGAGCAATGAGATTAATTGAGCGGCTGGAAAAACGTGAGAGAGGATTTTATTGTGGGTCAACTTTAATTCTCTTTAAGAAAATGAAAAGTGCTTCTATCAATATCAGGTCGAGTACTATTGATTTTGATCGCTATGAACTTCTCTATCAGGCGGGAGGAGGAATTACATTACTTAGTGAAGTAGACGATGAATATAAAGAGATGACTTACAAGCTCAACAGCTTTATTCGAAGCCTAACTCCATAAAATTGTTACAATTCTAATAAAATCTTACATCTTGACTATAATAGGCAAGAAAGATTGACTTGCATTTCTATAAATCGATATGATTTTTTTGCGTCATAGTAATTGACTATTTAGCCAGGAAAAATCTTGGAACTGCTCGTTGAAGGATCGGCGAAGTTGTTAAGGTTGGCTAATTTTTAGAAGACAAAGGAGTGTTGAATGGGAGCTTTGGGTTTACAAGATGTAACTAAATCGACTACTGCAGATGCGGTGTCTTTAGATACCCTCGCAGAACTGACTGGTTTTCCAGCTGACTACATAAAGCGCGAACTTCTTCTGGAAGGCGAATGTGTAGAGGAAATGACTCTGGAAGAGTTTAGAAAAAAAGTCTTGGCTTATTTGGATTCGAATTTTTAAAAACCTTTTGTCAGTAAGACTTTTGGTTTTTTTACTAAAAAGCCTGGCTTTATGCTAGGCTTTCTTTTTTTTGGCTCCTGGATTTGCGGACCAATATGAGTAAAACCATTGAATATTCTCTGCTCGAACCGGCGTCTTCAGTAGAAGACTTTTTGAAATCAAATTTTCGCTGCAGTTCTAATAAACTAAAAAAATATTTTGATAAATCCTTTCTCAATAGAGCTTTTCCTCCTCATTCGACACTTCAATTACCTCTTAATTTCGTCAATGATGGTGAAATCAATCCTGAATATGAGGGGCCTCAAATTGCTACTCTCTACGAGGATGAAATTTTTCTGGTCATAGACAAGCCTGCCAACATATTTGTTCACCCGCTTCTCTATGACGAAAAAAATAATTGCTTAAGTTTTCTTCGCCAGAACAAGCCTGAGGTGCTGAATGTTAATCACAGCAGTTACGACAGAGGTCTTTTATATCGCCTTGATTTCGAAACGTCCGGAGTTTTGGTCTATGTAAAAAAAGAAAATGATTATCATTTCCTGCGGGAGAATTTTAAAAGCATTGCCAGAAAGAAAATTTATTTTTGCCTGGTAGAGGGGAATTGTTCATTAAGCGGGCACTATACTCATTATTTTTCTTCAAAAGAGGTTAAAGGGAAAAGAGTCGTTGTTTCAGATAGTATGGGGAATGGGGACAGGGGCGATCTGGTCATTTCAGGAAAGGGCTATGATATAAAGACTGATACCACAATGCTTGAGATTGATTTGAAAACCGGTCTTCGTCACCAGATCAGGGCGCAGCTTTCGCACCTTGGCCATCCACTTAGGGGGGATGATTTTTATGGTGGGAAAACGGCCAAGAGACTCTATTTACACGCCCATCAATACCAGATAGATCATCAAAATCAGACCTATAAATTTCAAAGTAATCCCTCTGATTTCAGTGGATTGTAGGAAATACCCGAGTTTTTTAATAAACAAATTTAAGTCCAGATTTGCAATAGCCGACAAGATTAGTAGCCTTTTAAACTCTACATTAGGATTATAGATGTCTGAGCATCAATTGATTTTGAATGATTCGTTTTGGAAGTTTTTAGTATCGTTGGAAGAGCTTAAAGAAAGAAAGGACAAGACCCTTTTTTGCGCTTCACTTGGAATTGAAGAAGATTCACTGACAGAGTTCAAGGAATTTTTAACCAGATTCGATGTGAAGTTTGAATGTGATGATGCTTATATTTATCCGTTAAAAGATATATGTAAGATTAAAATGGAATTCTCTCTTGCTGAATGGCTTGCTTTACAGGCAACTTTTAAAAAAGATAATGAAGAACAGAGTAATTTCAAATACTATTATCAGCGAATTATTCGAAACAAGATGAATATCGCCCAGAAAGCGTTTGAACAATTCAATCTCTATCGCAAACCCGTTGACGTCAAAGTTCATATTAGTGAGTTTGAAAATCTAAAAAAGAAAATTGATTACGATATCTGTCACAAAAAAATAATTAATATCCACTTTTTCAACAATAAAGAATGTATAGTTTATCCGCACCGACTTGTCTTTCTGGATGGCATCTTGTGCGTGGTCGGAGAGAGCACCAGTGATAAGACTCTGGTATATTTTGGTGTTGAGGATATTAAGAGCATTGAGAGTTTTGACCAGATTTACGAGCCAAATCTTAGTCAGATCGAAGTCAATGAGTTTATATGTCATCTCAGATTGATTAATGGAAAAGAAGAAAGAATGGTGTTGAAAATTTATAGTCAGTACGAAGCTGATTTATTGCCAAGTCACCACTTTCTTGGAAACCCTTTTGTGACTTCAAATACGGAAGGGGACATGATCTGGGCAGCAACTATTGAAATGTGCGATGATATTTTCCAATGGCTTTATGCCATGAAAGACAGGGCCGAGGTCCTTGATCCAGGGCATGTCCGAAAAGAATTTGCCCATTTCTGTGAACTAAAAAAAGAAATAGCTGGATCAAAGAAGGCTTCTTAGGCCAGTGAAAAATAAAAAAATCGGCAACAACCTTTTCCTTACTTCATTTTTGCCGGCAGTTGCGTACTGGTATCTTGACGAACATTACCCCGTTAGGATTGCGCTCATTGGTGGTATTTCACTTTCGATTGCGGAAATACTCTTCGAGAAATTTTATAATAAGCATGTTCATGCACTTTCTAAGTTCAATTTTTTCCTCATACTTTTTTTAGGCGGGCTTTCTTTGCTGGGCGATAACGGCATCTGGTTTAAAATGCAACCAGCTCTGTCTTTCTGGGGAGTCAGCGTTTTTTTCATCTATCGTCTCAGAAGGGGCAATGGAGTTTTCAGTGAAATGATGGAGGCCATGGGCCAGGCTAAGCGGCTGCCGGATTTCATCATCAGGGCGATGGAAATTCAAATGACAGTACTGTTCATTTTTTATGGAGTTCTCATGGCTATCCTGGCGTTTTGTTTTCCAACTTCAACATGGCTCTTTTTCAAGACAGTGGGACTCTATATAATTCTGGGGATTTTTATGGGCGTGCAGGTGTATCTGAATAGAAAAAGGATGAGAGGGCACTTGGAAAAAAATCCGCCAAAAGCTTGAATAGGATTTATTTTTTTGAACGCTCGAAAATATCGGTCTGAACTTTTACAGATTGATCGTGGATGATGCCAAAAATTTCTTTAACAAATGATTCTTCCAGTCCAAGAGTTTTGCCGGCATCAATTCTTTCTTTCATTAATTGATCAAAACGATTTCTTTGAAGAGCAGTTATTCTTTGTTCTGATTTTGCACTGGCAATTTTTTCTACAACACCTGAGCGTAGTTTTAAAATGTGAAGAAGCTCGTTATCGAGACGGTCGATCTGATTTCTGAGATTGCTCAAGTGAGTCCCAAAATCAGGGTTGCTTGAGTATTCAGTTTTCAATGAAAGCTGAGAGAGTATGTTTTTTAGTTTTGCAGGAGTCACCTGCTGGGAAGCATCTGACCAGGCCTTATCAGGATCTGGGTGCGTTTCAATGATCAATCCATTCATGTCCAGGTCTATCGCTTTCTGGCATACTTTCTGAATCAGTTCGCGTTCACCTGTAATATGGGAAGGATCACAAAGAAGAGGAAGATCAGGAAACTTAATTTTAAGTTCCATAGGTATTCGCCAAAGAGGATCATTTCGAAATTCCATTTTATCGGCGACAGAGAAACCCCTGTGAATGGCCATGAGTTTTGTAATGCCGCTATTATTGATTCTCTCAAGAGCACCTATCCATAACTGCAGATCGGCATTGATGGGATTTTTTACCATGACAGGAATATTGACGCCCTTAAGGCTGTCAGCGATTTCCTGTACTGAAAATGGGTTGGCAGTTGTGCGGGCGCCAATCCATAAAATATCCACACCATGTTTCAGGCAAAGCTCAACATGTTTAGCTGTTGCCACTTCAGTGGCCGTTAAAAGGCCTGTTTGTTTTTTTACTTCACTAAGCCAGGGAAGGGCCAATTCTCCAAGACCTTCGAAATTATTTGGGCGAGTACGAGGTTTCCAAATACCGGCACGAAAGATTTTAACAGAAGGGATTTCACTAAAGGCTTTAGCAGTGACCAGAAGCTGATCGAGTGACTCAGCAGAGCAAGGGCCGGCAATTACTAACGGACCATTTTCAGTCTTAAAATTGGGAAGCCAGTTGCTGATTGAATCGATTTTCATGGCTATACCTTACTCTTTTTTTGTTCTATTGTTAAGGGCATTTGACAGACATATCACATGAGACAAGGAATTTTATATGCAAATGGTAGATAAGAAAATTGAAGATTATTGTATAGCTAAAAGTGATTTACCTTCTCCTGATTGCAACCGGATAGAAGTATATACGAGAGAAAATGTTCATGGCGCTCAGATGCTCATTGGCAAAATGGAGGCTTCATTTATCGGTTTTCTATTAAGATCGATCGAAGCAAAGCGAGTGCTGGAGCTCGGGACATTTACCGGCTACTCGGCCCTGGCAATGGCCGAGAATTTACCATCGGATGGTGAAGTAATCACCATCGACATTAATGAGGGTACTGTGGCACTGGCCAAGGAGTTCTGGGGCCAGTCAACTCACGGTCATAAAGTTAAAAGTATGCTGGGAAGCGGGATGGATATTATCCCTACCCTGAAAGCGCCTTTTGATTTTGTCTTTATTGATGCTGATAAAAGAAATTATATTGATTACTTGAAACTGACTGTTCCGATGCTTTCAAGCAAAGGAATTATTGTTATTGATAACGTTCTATGGAGCGGAAAAGTTTTGCCCGATGCCGAGCTGAACATGGGCGAGCATTATGATCGCAACACTGAGTTCATCAGACTTGTTAACGATTACATCAGCAATGAGCCTTCGCTTTACGGGACGCTTCTGCCTATCAGAGACGGTATGTTCCTGGTTAAAAAGAAGTAATTACAGGCTCTCACACTGCGTGGATTAAACGCAATTTATCTGTTAAGATAAAAAAAATCATTTAAGGATCAAATATGAGCAAAGACTTGCCAATTGCATTGGAAGCCTATGAAAAATTAGCCGAAGCTTTTTCAGAGCGTGCGCCATCAAAGGCTGAAAATGCTTATATTGAACAGCCAGCAATGAGAAAAGCAGTTGGGGATGTTAAAGGTCTAAAAATTTTTGAAGTAGGGTGTGGCCCGGGAATTCTGGCTGAATATTTAGTTCATGAAGGAGCTAAAGTTGTAGGCTTTGATGTAAGCCCAAAAATGATTGAACTTGCAAAAAACCGTACACCGAAAAATGCGACTTTTTTTGTCGCCGATGGAGCAAAACCGCTCCCACTTGATTCTTCCCACAACGCCCAATTTGATATGGCGGTTTCTTCACTTGCCATCGATTATATTAAAGACTGGTCAACACCTTTAAGTGAAGTGAACAGGCTGCTAAAACCGAAAGGTAAATTTATTTTCACCATTCAACACCCGTTGGGTTCCTGGAACTGGTATAAACCCGAATGCGCTTTTGGCGTTCAATACGTGGAAGCAATATGGAAAGGCTTCAACGAAGAACCGGTCGTTATGCCCGACTACTACCGCTCATTTGAAGAAGTAATTAATCCTCTCATCTCTTCTGGATTTAAAATCCTGAGAATCGAAGATTTAAAACCAATAGATGCACTAAGAACACTTGATCCCTATAAATTTGGAAAATTTTCAAAACTTGCTTCTTTCATGTGTATCACTGTTGAGAAAGAATAAAAAAGGACTGCTATGAGTTTTAGAGAGTATTTGAACGAAGCCTGGTCTACGCATGCAACTGATCCCAAAAAAGTAGCCGAAGAATTCAAACAGCATTTTAATCTGATGGAATCCGACGATGACGTGATGGCAATGGCCCGTATCATCGTGCATGTCTGCGGTGAACACCTTGGAGAGTGGATTAAAGGTATTGAGCTGCTCAAAAAATTAAAAAACAACGCGCCAATTAAAGACACAGGCGAAATGAATCGTTACATGGCCATTTTAAATCTTGGAAATAATCCCAATAGCTCAATCGATAATTTTTCGTTATCAGATCAGGCAAGAATTTATGCCAGTACCGCTTCTGCTCTTGCCAACCTTGGTGGATTGAAAAATGCAGAAAAATTTTTGAAGCTCGCTTCTCAAATTGCAGAAATGAATCTCTCGAAAGACGATCCTGCTAATAAGGCTATTGCCATGACAGGAAATAATGTTGCCTGTTCGCTTGAAGAAAAAAATGAGCGTAGTGATGTCGAAGTTGGATTGATGATCTTAGCTGCCAATCTAGGTAGAAAATATTGGGAAATAGCAGGAACGTGGAAAGAAGTTGAACGTGCGGAATATCGACTTGCACTGACGTGCTTACAAGCAGGACTTCCTGAAGAATCATTAACTCATGCTCAAGCTTGTCTGGAAATTAATTCACAAAATAACAATGAACCATTGGAAGTATTCTTTGGTTTTGAAGCTCTTGCCATGGCCCAAAAGGCGCTTAAAAATCAAACGGCTTTTGAGCGGGCAAGGCAACAGATGCAGGATGCATTTGATAAACTTCCCAGCAACGATCAGGACTGGTACAAAGCTATTTTAGAGAAATTATAAATATGAAAAAAAGAAAAATTTTTTCAATGGGTGGTGGTGGTTTTTCTATGGAGCCAGGAAATCCTCTAATGGATAATTTCTTCTTTTCTCTCGCAGAAAAGAAAAAGCCTGAGGTCTGCTTCATTGGAACCGCAAGCGGAGATGCAGAAGGGTATATAGATCGTTTTTACGAATATATGAAAGACCATGAAGTAAGCCCGTCTCATTTGTCTTTATTTAAAGCACCGCTTGAATCATTAAGAGATTTTGTTTTATCAAAAGATATTCTTTATGTCGGTGGTGGCAATACTCGAAATCTGATGACGCTATGGAGAGAATGGGGACTGGATAAAATTATTGTTGAAGCTTATCAAAGTGGAGTTGTGCTTGGTGGACTTTCTGCAGGTGGTCTGTGTTGGTTTGAAGAAGGTGTCACTGATTCAATTCCAGGAAGCCTGACCAGGCTAACATGCATGAATTTAATTAGCGGGTCGTTTTGTCCACATTACGATGGAGAAAGTGACAGACGCCCCAGTTATAATAAATTAATTCAAATTGGATTAAAGCCAGGCTATGCATGCGATGATAGTGCTGCAGTTTATTTTGAAAATGAGCAATACATTGAAGCTGTCTGTTCTGTTGCAACGGCCAGAGCCTATTATGTAAGCATAAAGCAGGGAGAGATAAAAGAAGAAGAACTTAAAACCCGGTTTTTGGGCCAATAATTCTTCTTCGTTTACCATTAAAATCTTATTTTCTGGATTCTTCCATTCCTAGGGCATTTCCTTCTGAGTCCCAGAATGTAGCAAAGCGATGACTACCGCCTTCGGTTCTGGCTTCACCGGTTTTAACCCCCATGCTTCTCAGTAGAGACAAATCGCGGTCTAAATTATCTGTTGAAAAATACACAATCGGTCCGAAACCAACGTCTTTGGAATCGGCTTCAGTTGGATGTAGGTCCAGTCGGCAGTTCATATCTTCGTTGAACAAAGAAGCAAAGGCTTCAGGGTGGTGAAAGCGAACTTTGAATTTTAATTTTTCAGAGTAAAACTTTACTGCCCTGTCCAGATTAGTAACGTACATCATTGGGTGAGATAACTTTGTAAACATTTGAACTCCATTTATTTGCATTTGCGACACCAAAAGGTAGGTGGCACCTATTGAATTTTGATTGTTATTTCGCTGAGTTTTTTTGCGTTGTAATTTTTATTGGTTTGAGAAGCAGCGTCGACTTCAGCAGGTTTCATTTTAGCAATATCTGCATACCATTTGTTAACTTCAACCTTATGGTTGACCAGGTAATAAAAGGCATCGACAAAGGCACCATTTAATCGCTCTTCTGCTTCTTTATTTTTTTCGCTGTAAGCTTTGTTGATAACATTTACCAGCTGAAAGTTTTTCTCTGTCCCAAGCGTTGAAATCGCCTGAACTTTGGCATTTTTTTCAGTAAGAGCTACATAATCGGATTCAGTCATAATGACGACGTCATTAATTCCCTCAACGATGGTTTTCTGAAGCTCACTTGAAGTTTTTAATTTTTGTATTTTAGCTTTAAAGCCATAGATTTTAAAAATATCTGTTCTTTCCAGAATTAATCCAATTTGTGCCCCGATGGCCGTTCCCGTCTGAGGGTAAGCAAAATTAATATTGATAGAAGAGTCTTTTGCTGCAAAAACTACGCTGCTAAATAGTGTAGCCAAAATAAAAATTAGATTTCTCACAATATAGTCTCCTGTTTCATTTAAAACTTATCTGTAGCTCTGATCAAAGCGTCCGTAATTCCTTTTTCTGAAAGTGAATGGCCCGCGTCGCCTATGAGATGGAATTCTGCGTCCGGAAGCGCACGGTGAAGTTCCCAGGCGCTTTCAGCAGGACAGACGACATCATATCGCCCCTGAACAATTACAGTCGGGATGTGACTTATTTTTTCAATATTATTCAAGATAAAATTATCTTCGGTGAAAAATCCGTTGTTGATGAAATAATGGCACTCAATGCGCGCGAATGCATCAGCGAACTCATCTTCGCCAAAGCGGGCGACGACATCAGAATCCGGAATCAATTTTGAAGTTGATCCTTCCCAGATAGACCAGGCCGCGGCAGCAGATTTTCTGATTTGCTTATCTTCAGAAGTCAGGCGTTTGTAAAAAGCGCGAACAAAATCATTTCTTTCATTTTCAGGAATGGGCTTAACATATTCTTCCCAGGCATCCGGAAATATTTTTGAACAGCCTCCCTGATAAAACCAGTCGATTTCTTTTTTTCGAAGAAGAAAAATACCCCGAAGAAAAAGCGCATTGCAAAATTTTGCATGTTTAA
Source organism: Bacteriovorax sp. (assembly GCA_041662705.1). Lineage (GTDB taxonomy): Bacteria > Bdellovibrionota > Bacteriovoracia > Bacteriovoracales > Bacteriovoracaceae > Bacteriovorax. The sequence goes on along the minus strand of JBAZRY010000002.1, from coordinate 871,661 downwards.
TGGCATATGAAAGAGCAAGCGTTGATCCCCATGAACCACCGAACACTGACCATTTTGCAATGGATAAGTGCTCCCGTAATGCTTCCATATCAGAGACTAAATCCCAGGTTGTATTTTCTCTTAGTTCAGCAAATGGAGTACTCTTGCCGCATCCTCTTTGGTCAAAAAGAATGATTCTCCATTTTTCCGGATTAAAATAACGTCGGTAGTTGGGAATTAATCCACCACCGGGGCCGCCGTGCAGGAAGACCACTGGCTTGCCTTTGGGATTTCCGGCTTCTTCAAAATATATTGTGTGAATTTCTGAAACTTTCAAAAAACCACTGCTATAGGGTTCAATTTCAGGATACATTTCTTTCATTTATATACCTCTAGATTCCTTATGGAGTTGGATTAGAAAATCGTGCATGTTATTCTACATCATATGCATAAACAAATAGAAGGATTTATTTTATCCGGACTTTCAATTGATAAAGATGATCATCTAATTTTAAAACTTTACGGTCAATCCACTGCCGGTTCATTTCTTGTCACGATTAATCAATTTAAAAATTACTTTTTTGTTGAAAGAAAATTCTCTACATCATTGAAAAGCCTGGATGGAACCTGGGTTGAAAAGATTGAATGTAAGAATCAATCTGAACTGAAGATCAGAAAATTAGAATTTGAAAGTGCCGGCCTGCGTACATTTGAAGCTGATATCCGCCCGCTTGAGCGGTTTTTAATGGATCAATCACTTTTTGCCCAGGTAGCAATTAGCGGTGAAGCGAGCTTAAAAGACGGTTTACTCTGTTTTCTTAATCCAAAGATAGAGAAAAGTGATTATTACCCTGACTGTAAAATTTTGTCTTTTGACATAGAGACAGGAAAGGACGGCAGACTTTTTTCTCTGGCCTATTCTTTCAGATCTGCCAATTTAGTGGAAGATAAAGTTTTTATGCTTGGAGCAGGGCCATCTACGGATGAAGTCATGTTCTGTCCGACCGAGAGAAATATTCTGGAAGCATTTACTCACGCAACCAAAAGACTTGATCCCGATATTTTTACTGGATGGAATGTCATAGGATTTGATTTTAATTTTTTGGAAAAAAAATCCAAAGAACTGAAATACCCGTTGTATTTAAGCAGAGGAAACAGACCGCTCGAAATGTACCAGAACGCCAGAGGCGAATGGACACTGAATTTAGAGGGCCGCGTGATTATCGATGGTCCATGGGCGCTCAAGACCAATTTCTTTACGTTTGAAAGTTATAAACTCAATAGTGTCGCAAAAAGTATTCTCGGGGAAGGAAAAGATATTGATGAGGACGAGACCCATGATAAATGGGGAGAGATTGAAAGACGTTTTCGGGAAGATAAATTAGCGTTGGCCCGTTATAACCTTAAAGATGCTCAACTGGTGTTAGATATATTTGAGAGAACAAAACTTCTCGACCTCCTTATTAATCGTTCGTTGATTTCAGGTTTACTTCTCGAAAGAGTCGGTGGATCTACTGCTTCATTTGATCATTTTTATCTGCCTATGCTCCACGAATTTGGCTATGTTGCTCCTAATGTCGCCGATGTCGAATGGATGAGACAGGCTAAAGGGGGGTTTGTCTTAAACCCGAAAGTAGGTGTCCATCAGAATGTTCTCGTGCTTGATTTTAAAAGTTTGTATCCAACTTTGATCCAGACTTTTTTAATAGATCCGTTGTCACTCGCTGAAAGAAATGTGAACCCGGTGAGCACTCCAGTGAATTTCACTTTTTCCCGAGATCACCATATACTTCCGGGCAAAATTGGCGAATTACTGGGCAGACGCGCTGATGCCAAGGCAAATAAAAATCTCAATCTATCCCAGGCGGTTAAAATTTTGATGAATAGTTTTTATGGCGTTATGGGTTCAAGTGGATGTCGTTTTTATCATGAAGACTTACCCGATGCTATTACCGGATCAGGACAATGGATTTTAAAAACGGTTATAACTTTTTTGAATGATATGGGGTTCCAGGTTCTTTATGGTGATACGGATTCCCTTTTTGTTCAGATAAACGGGCTGGAAGATTATGAAGAGGAAGGCCGAAATCTGGTCAAAAAAGTGAATATTTTTTTAAAGAACATGCTTAAAAAAGAATTCGACGTTGAATCGAAGCTGGAACTGCAATTTGATAAGTTTTTTAAGCAGCTCATTTTAACTTCAACCAGAGGGGAAGGTGAGGGGGCAAAAAAACGTTATGCCGGGTTGATGCTGGTTAAAACAGCGGAAGGCACCAGAGAAGAAATAGTCCTGACCGGAATGGAATTTGTGAGATCGGATTGGAGCATGCTGGCCAGAAATTTTCAATATGAACTGATTAGAAGAGTCTTTTATGGAGAAGATCTCCAGTCTTTTATTGATCAGACTCTTAAAGATCTCGAAACTCGCCAGCTTGATGAAACGCTGATTTTGAGCAAACGGCTTACCAAACCCATCGATGAATATATAAAAAACATTCCTCCCCACGCAAAAGCGGCTAAAATGCTCTACGAGAAACTCGGGATTTTAAAACGCAGACCTCAATATGTGATGACCAAAAGAGGTGCCATTCCCATTGAACTTCCTCACGATGATATTGATTATGATTATTATATAGACCGCCAGCTTGCCCCTATTGCAGACAGCATTCTTGCATTGTTTGGCCTGAATTTTGAAAGTTTCCGTGGTCCGCAACTTTCTCTTTTCTAATTTTAAGTTTTAAATATACAAACTTTCGTTTAGCATAGTGCTATGGGAAGAATTGCTCAATTTTCAAAAGACGCTGTTTCAAATCTCTATCGGGGAGGAAAACTTTTTTATAGTAAAAAAGGGACGACACTTGCGTCTTCCAGCAGCTTTTATGCATTGATCACTATTGTGCCTTTCGCTTTATTGATGGTGAGAGGAATCGGGTATTTTCTTGGCAACCTGGACAGAACCCAGAAATATATATTTCTTATTGGTTCTCGCTTTTTTCCTGAAGTGGCCCCTCAGCTCTTGATTCAGTTGCAGGCCTTGATTAAGGGGCCGCTATTTGCTGGAACGAACTTCACATTGCTCAACTTTTTCTTTCTTGCTGTTACGACCATTACCTTTTTGAATTCAATCTGGATGGGAATATTCTTTATTACGGATGACAAAAGTATTCTTTCGACCTGGAGAATTTTGAAAGGTTTTGTCATTATCGGCATGACACTTATGATGCTGGGGCTGGTTTTCATACTCCCGCCCGTGATTATTTTCCTTATCAAGTTCATGCAGACCAATTGGGTCACCCAGTTTTTTTGGGATAATTTTGATTTTTTACGACCTGCCATGAGATATATTCTCAAAATTAACTTAAGAAAATCTTACTGGCTGCATTCGAATACACTTCATATAGGCATTTTAATTATTTATTTTACCGCTCTTTACCGGTGGCTCTTTTCCTGGAAGATCCAGCTGCATGAAGCTTTTGTTGCCTCCATGACATTTACGATTTCAGTATTTGTAGGAAAATCCCTCTTCTGGATTTATATGTACTACGTTCGAACCAGCCTGATGAGAAATTACGGGGATCTCTATACTTCAGTGATGGGGGTAGTCTGGCTTTTCTATTTAATGTGTTTTTTCTTTTACGGTGCCTGTGTCTGCCATGTTTATAAAGAGAGAAGAGAACTGGGGTTAGAAAAATGATACGGAATCTTTTAAATTTTTATATATTTGCCTTAATTCTAGATACAATTCTTAGTTATTTTCCTGATTTGAAGAAACATAAATGGAGAAGACTGCTTAAAAAAATTTGCGATCTAACTTGTGATCCCATAAGAAAGCAACTTCCCCCCCATCTGCCTTTTGATTTTTCACCTCTATTGGTAATCATGATTATAAATATAGTAATTTTTCTTTGGTGATTTTCTGCATTCAAAACTTGTCAGGAAATGCATTTTAATTTTACAATAATTACTGAGATTAAAAATAAGTTCCGGTCAAAGGATTTGATAGGATTAAAATGAACGAAGCTGATTTAAGTTTAGACATTCTTTTGCAGGAAACTCTGGCCCTGACTGAATATCTTCGCGTCGGTAATATGGCCAATATTCCAGCGCAGCCTGTACAAAAAGCGAATGAGGATTTAGACGAAGACTATCTTTACGATCTGGCAGATAGTTTAATTTCCAAAGAGGCTCCAATTCTTGAACCTGAGTTGTTTACTCAGACACGAGTTTTGCCGGAAAGTCCGGGAGTCATTTATAAAATCGACAATGCACTAGGAACTTTCTGTGTGCGCGGATATTCCACCCAGAATATAAAAAAGGCCTTTGAGGAATTAAGCGAGAGCGATTCCACCAGGCGAAATATCTTAAAGCTTGAGAGCAAAAGCAGCCTGGATGAGATTGATTTTTTTTCAACCAGAAATTTTGAATTAGCGGAGGCCATCCGCGAGCAAGTCATAAACCGTCGCTTTCCTCATCAGGAAGATTCTCTTTGCAACCTCAGCGATCCGGGTTTCAGCTGGTGGATGAATGTAGATCATTTTATAAACGATTCCAGTGAACAGGGTCGTTTTGAAATATTTTTCAGGTCTCATGGAATTAATCGTGCGGAAAAATATATTCAGCTTGGTCCTATCGGAGATGGTTCGATAGCTGCACTTCGGATGAATCAGGCCCGCACACTTTTGCGAAGTTCATTTCCAATTAGTGAATTTTCTTGTGATGATAAGAGTTTTACAGTAGCCTCTTTAAAACCTGATCATTTAAGTTTTATTTCTTTTAAGAATATTTTTCTCAAGGGTGAGAATCACACAGAGCTTGAGAATTTTCCAGATAACGGCATTGGCAGGACTTTATTTTACTACTTTCATGAACTGGCCATAGTTCGAAAGTTTTGGATTGAAGTCAAATCGAAGCTCGGTTAAAATAGAATAAAACAGGATGTTTTTTCTCTAACGACAGGATGTTTGCTTGGAATTTTCATTTGACCGTTCAAACGAAACGCAATTGCGGGACAGTACTCCGAAAGAGCCTACTCAGCCGCAACAATCTCAACAACCATCTCAAACACCTCATTCCGATGGAATTGATACATCTACGATTGCCAATGATAGGCTTCGTAAAGCGATAGAAAAAAATCGTGCAAGACAAGCTGAGAGAGCACGCATGAATCCTGGACCGGCACCGGTTCAGCAAGCTTCACAGTCAGAAGAACAGGCTTCTTTTTTTGATAAGCAACAGGAAGAACCATCAGGTCCACCACCCAGACCGCGTGCCCACGAGAGGGCCCATTCTGTGCCAAAGGGGTCTGCAGTCGTTACCAGAAGAAGTGCAGCAAGACCTGATGAAGCTGAGTTTACGCCAGTAAAAAGAACCACCAGAAAAGTGGCAAGCCAGATAAGTTATACGACTACAGGCCGGAAAAAAGCAAAGCCCATCAACCCCAAGCTCATTGAGTATCTGGTTAAAGGCTGTTGGGGATTTTGCGCAATTATGGTATTGCGACTCATTTTTGCCAACGGTGGCGTGACGGATTTTTATTCACAACGTTCCCTTTATAATAATCGTCTGGAAGAGTTGGGGCGAATCAAAAAAGAAAACATGTCACTTGTTCGTGAAATTGAACGTATGCAGACAGATGCAGCTTTCCAGAAAAAATTAGTGCGTGACAATCTGGGCTTTATTGCTTCTGACGAGTACTTAGTGCTATTTCCGAAAGAGAAGTAGGCCCGCTAAATTTTAATTTATCATTTATTTTAAGCTTACTTCCAAAAGGAGATCCTGCCTTAATTTCTAAAACATATTGAGCATTGTAGATACCTGTTTTATAAATTTCCGGCGGCTCTTTCAATCCTGGATGGGCAAGAACATTCTTTTCAATTCCCACAATTTTCAAGTCGCTATCTAAAAATAGTATGTCTAAATTAAAATGGGTATCAGGCATCCAGAATCTTCTGGGTCCCATCTCTGGATTTACAAACAGCATGCCTTTTTTGCTGCTGAACTGACCGGCTTTCAGACCGCTAAGGCCCTGGGCATGTTCGACCTTTGAAAGAGCTAAGGTCAATTCAATCTTATTCCCGTAAGGATTTTTCATTTGAAAAAGCTCTTTTCCATAGACCCCGAAGCTGATAATTACAGTAATTATCACTAGATTTTTAATGAGCTTTAAGAAGTTCTGAGATATAGTTGTCATGTCTTTTCCCTGTAAGGGAATTGTCGTAAATATTAGAGGAGAAATCAATGGCCACCGCAGGAACCCCATCTATTAAAGGACTCATGAGAACGCATCATTGTGGGGAGCTTACGGCAGATGATGTTGGTACGCTTGTCACTTTGTGCGGTTGGGTAAATAAATATAGAAATTTAGGCAGCCTTCATTTTATCGATCTAAGAGATAAGTATGGTGTCACCCAGCTGGGCTTTGTAAATTTTAAAGGCAATATTGATGAGTTGAAAAAATGTTCTTTGGAATCGGTGATTCTTGCGACTGGAATTGTTCAGGCGCGCCCGGCGGAAGCCCAGAATGCCAACATGATTACGGGTGCCATTGAAGTTCAAGTCACAGATCTTCAGATTTTGTCCCGTTCAGATATTGATAGCATTCCCTTTCTGCCATTTGGATCAGTAGAGGCTACAGAAGATCTTCGTTTGAAATATCGTTATCTCGATCTTCGGACGCACAAATTACAGGAAATCCTTCTTCTGCGTTCGCGTACGGCAAACAAAATCAGATCGCTTCTGGTCGATGAAAATTTTGTAGAGGTTGAAACACCTATCCTTTATAAATCGACTCCTGAAGGAGCGCGTGACTATATTGTTCCTTCACGCGTGCATCCTGGACAGGTTTATGCTCTTCCACAGTCTCCTCAAACGCTAAAGCAATTGCTGATGATCGGCGGTACTGATAAATATTTTCAAATCTGTCGTTGTTTTCGCGATGAAGATTTGCGAGCTGACCGCCAGCCGGAATTTTCTCAGGTAGATATTGAAGTTTCATTCTCCACTCAGGAGTATATGAAAAACCTGGTTGAGAAAATACTGAAAAAGGTCTTTGACCTTCCGGCCACTTTTTCTCTTCCTATGATGACTTATAAAGATGCCATGAATATTTACGGCTGCGATAAACCGGACGTTCGTTTTGCTCTTAAGCAAATGTTGGTCACAGATGTTTTTGCAAACTCTGAGTTCTCCACTTTTGCCAATGTGGCAAAGGCCGGTGGACTGATAAAGGCCATGTTTGTCCCTGAATCTATGGGACAGTTTACCCGTAGAGATACAGATGCCTTTGTTGAAGTTGTGAAACCTTACGGAGGTAAAGGCGTTGCTTTCTATAAACTTTCAAAAGGCGAGCGCAGTACCGGCATTTCGAAATTCATTACAGAGGAAATTGAAAAAGTATTATTTTCTATTTCAGAAGTTAAAGGTGACGGAACGTGGCTATTCTTTGCAGACAACGATCACACAGTGGCTCACGCCAGTGCAGATGCATTGAGAAGAAATTTAGGTCATAAATTAAATCTTATTGGTACAGAAAAAGCTTTCTTATGGGTTTATGATTTTCCTCTTTTAGAATGGAGCGAAGGGCGATACACTGCCTGCCACCATCCTTTCACAATGCCATCAAGAGATAAGCTTGATGTCTTTATGTCTGCAGATCATAAAGATGCAAATAGTGCTCTTCGGACACTAACTGCTGAGGCTTATGATGTTGTCTGTAATGGTTATGAAATTGGCGGCGGCTCAATTAGAATTTATGATCAGGCTGTTCAGGACAGAATGTTTAAAGTTTTAGGTTTCACGCCAGAAGAAACAAAAAATCAATTTGGCTTTTTTATTGAAGCACTTAAGTACGGTGTGCCACCTCATGGCGGACTTGCTTTTGGATTAGACCGTTTGATCATGATTCTTGCGGGTACTGATTCAATAAGAGATGTAATCGCATTTCCTAAAACTTCTTCGGCCAGTGATCTTATGGCCCAGGCCCCTTCACGGCCGAGTGAAGCACAGCTCAAAGAACTTCATTTCAACTGGACTAAGTCTTAGTTTTCAGGCCTTCATATTTTATTGTGAAGGCCCGAATCATAGCTTTTCCCAATCTTCACTTAATTTTTTTCAATTATTCTTCCTGCCACGAATATTCGATAATTCTATTTGAGGCAGGCGGATAAGACTATGGGTGGATTATTTTTGGGTTTAATTGGAGGGATGATAGCAGGAGGAGCAACTACAGTTGGCGCCCTTCCTATATTATTTAAAAATAAATACCAGAATCCATTGCTAAAAATGAAGCTCGATTTTTTTATCGGACTGCTGCTTACCACTACTGCCTTAAACAATATATCGTTGTCAGTTGTCATTTCAATAATACTTGGAATTATTTTTGTAAAATCTTCCAAGTTGATGATTGATAATATTTTCATGGAAAGTATTGCACTTAATCCATCTGACAAAAAATCTGTCTTTATTATTCTGCTGCTTATTCTGAAAAATATTCCTGAAGGAATGGCTGCAGGTGCATCCTTAAGTCTTAGTCATACAGGGCTTGGCCATTCAATACTTTCGGCTATTGTCATACAAGATCTCTTTGATGGTTTAACAGCTGCTCTTTGTTTTCTGAGTCTTGGCCTTTCGCCACTGTTTGCCTTCGCGGGTGCAGTAGGGACTGGCATAGTAGAGTTTTTTTCCGGTATTTTCGGAGGATATATGGGGCATGAGATTGCTGAATTATTGCCTCTGATCATTGCCTTCGCAGGAGGGGCGATGATCAGTTCAGCAATCGAAGAAGTCTTAATAAAAGCGAAAGATGAAAGTAAAAAAATAGTATCTAATCCACACTTTGTAAGTGGAATGATAGTCATGTTAATACTTATTATTTGGAAGGAGTTATTATGAAAGCAAAAATAGATATAGGAATCAGTGAAAAACATCGTGAAGAAATCTCCAAAGGGCTGGCCCATTTTCTGGCAGATACATATACATTGTATTTAAAGACACACAATTTTCACTGGAACGTTACGGGGCCAATGTTTCAAACGCTTCATTTAATGTTTGAAGGACAATATCAGGAGCTTGCCATTGCCGTTGATGATATTGCCGAAAGAATTCGAGCTTTAGGCATAAAGGCTCCGGGCAGTTATCAGGAGTTCATGAAATTGTCTTCAGTTAAGGAAAATATTAACGACTTGAGCGCTATGCAAATGATTGCCGAACTCGTCAATGGACATGAAACAGTTATCAGGACTGCAAGAGGATTATTTTCTATGGTTACAGAAGCTCACGATGAGCCGACCGCAGATATCCTGATCCAGCGACTTCGCGTGCATGAAAAAACGGCATGGATGCTAAGAAGTATGCTTGAGTCTTGATTATAGATTATCCAGATAATAAAGCCGCTGCTTATGCGGCTTTATTCTGTTCAAAATATTCAACTTCATCTGGTGCAGTTTCTTGTTGTTCTATTGACTGCACAAGTGATAACTGGAATTCAGTGACAGGAGCTGCAGTGATATTTTCTTCCTGGTTTTCGAAAACCACGCTGGTTCCGGAAAAAATATCTGCCAAGCTTTTATCATCTTTTCTGATGAAAGGCAGAGCAAAAAGAAACGATCCTAACATTGCGCAGGCAAAGTATGCTACCGATCTTTGCATTGCTTGCTTCAATGTCATTTCTCCGTCAGGGGAGACAACTTTCAGACCGAAGAGGCTCTTTCCCATTGTGTGACCGTTAGTGACATAATAAAAAATTGAAAAATAGGCAAACATCAGTGACATCATTGAAACTGAAGTCATTAGCCCTAATTTCTGGATTAAAAAAATCTGTGCACGCAGAGGTATGTGAAAAAAAACAGTCTTTAAAAAATTTGTAAACGAGGCCATAAGAAAATAATTTGTGACAACGACTATAAAAAAATCTGTAGTTAGCGCAAAAATGCGTTTTTTCAGAATATCGCTGGTTTGAAACATAAATCCTCCCGGGCACAATGACTTCTTATCGATTCTCCGGAGGAAAAACTTAGGAAGTTTGAATTAAGCGGGAATAAAATGCCGACTAATTTAGTTCAATCTGTTTTTTCAAATGGTTTAACTTTAGAAGGGCATCAATGGGTGTCATTTTCATTACGTCCATTTTTGTCAGTTCTTCTTCTAAGGCCTTGAGATAGCCGGGTATTTCTTCAGTTTTTTCGTCCGGGAAAAAGCTAAGTTGAGAGATTGTTTTGTCAGAAGCCTCAAAAGTTTTATGGTCCAGTACTGGTGCATGATGATTTTTTTCTAACTGATGAAGTATTTCCTGCGAACGTTTAAGCACACTTTGAGGGAGTCCTGCCAGACTGGCGACATAAATACCAAAACTTTGAGATGCTGCTTTTTCAATTAAGCGATAGAGGAATTGGACATTTCCTTTATGGTTAACGGTTTCGACAGTGAGATTTTTAGCCGCAGGATTTTTGTCTGCGATATCTATCAACTCATGGTAGTGAGTTGCAAAAAGAGTGAGGGCACGGGTCTGATCTATAAAGTGCTCAACCAATCCCCACGCGATTGAGAGACCATCATATGTTGATGTTCCTCTTCCAACTTCGTCCAGAATGATAAGTGATTTATTGGTGGCGTGACGGAGAATTTCTGCCGTTTCAGCCATTTCCACCATAAATGTCGACTGGCCTTTCAAAATGTCGTCACTGGCACCAAGTCGACTGAAAAGAAAATCACATAAGCCTAACTTTGCGACTTTTGCCGGGACATAAGATCCCATCTGTGCCAGCAATTGAATGATTGCAACTTCTCTCATGACCGTTGTTTTTCCGGCCATGTTCGGTCCTGTAATCAGACCAAAATAAACGTTTTCATCAAGATGAAGATCATGACAAACAAACTGGTCTTTAATTATGGATTTAATTAAAGGATGGAAGCCATTTTCAATATGGAGAATTTGTTTTTTAGGTTGAATATCAGGGCGAGTAAAACCTTCCTGAAGGGCAATGGAAGCCAAACTTTGAAAGCAGTCGATTAAAGCAATATGCCCGGACATGCTCATGATTGAATGGTTTAATTCATGAACCGTATTGATAAGGTCTTTAAAAATTTCGCGCTCTAATTTTTCAAGCTTTGATTGAGCCGTAATCGTATCTTTTTCAAGTTGAGTAAGCTCGGGAGTCGTATATCTTTCAGCATTTACCAATGTCTGGCGGCGATCAAAATTATCCGGAACGCGTGTTGTGCTTCCTTTTGAAACTTCAATAAAAAATCCAGTAACATTATTTGATTTGATACGAAGTTTTTGAATCCCGCTTTCGGCGCGAAGGCGTGTTTCCATTTTTAAAAGTTCATCGCCAACATTAAGGTGAAGTTTTGAGAGACGATCGCGCTCTTTGTGAACACCGGTACGGATAAGATTTCCTTTTTCTAGGCTTGCCCCGATTTCGTCATTAAGAGTTTTAGTAATTTTATCTGCTAGCTCAATCAAGTTATTAAGTTCAGCTTTAGTAAGTTCTGTTTTATAGGGAAGTGCTTCGCTCATTGCCAACAGTTCACCGTAGGCTTTAGTGGCTACAGCTAAATTAATCAGATCCGAAGCCGAGCCTTTGTTCATAGAAACTTTAGCTAAAATTCTTTCAATATCACGGATTTTAGAAAGTTCTGCACGCTGTTCTTTGATGAGAGAGTCCTGATTCAGAAGAGATTCCACGATATCTAAGCGATCGTTGATTTCTTTTAAATTATAGAGCGGAGTCGCAAAAAGTGCTTTGAGGAGCCTGGCTCCCATCGCCGTTTCTGTTTTATCAAAAAACCCTAGTAAAGATTCTTTATAGGTCTCGCGTGAACGAGGTAAAATTTCAAGACCCGTAAGTGTGGGCAAGGTTACTTTCATCACTCCCACATTGGAGATCATTTTGAAAGGGCGAATATGCATGAAGCTATCAAGCAGCTGAGTTGAGCAAACGTAATAAGCTAGTGCGCCGATGGCAGATAATATATCTTCATCGAGCTTCAGGATTTTATCGCGTTTGAAGCCAGGGATAAGTTTTTCAATATAGATTTCTGAAAATTTTTGAGTGAAGTATTCAACGCTCAAATGTGTTTTTAAAACACCATAATGAGAAAGTAGACTTTCAACATCGCTCTCCTCCCATTGGCCCATATAAGTAATGAATTCACGAGGGGCAAGCATACGCAGGCCTTCGATAAAATCTTCAAAATTATTATATTTGTATCCGCGAAAATCCCCCGTGGTGAAATCCAGTGCGACTAGATAGTGAAGATCAAGTTTTTTGAAAGCAGAAACCATATAGCGGTGATCATGCCCTTGAGTTTTATCCAGATCAAAAGGCATTCCGGGACTCACTACTTGAGTGACTCCACGTTTAACAATTCCAACGGCATCTTTCGGGTCCTGGATCTGTTCACAGATTGCAACTTTCAATCCGCGATTTGTGATGCGATCAATATAAGTTGAAGCCGCATGGTGGGGAATACCTGCCATTGGTATTGGCGTCTCGCCGATTTTGCCACGATGGGTAAGAGTGATATTTAAAATACGTGAAGTAACTCGCGCATCTTCAAAAAAAACTTCGTAAAAATCTCCCATTCTGAACAAAAGAAGTATGTCAGGATAATTTTTTTTTATCTGAAAATATTGCTCCATCATTGGAGTGAGTTTTATGCCGGAATCGATTATTTTTTGTAAGTCTTTTAATGACACAATTTGTTCCTGACTAAGCATACTTGATTGATAGACTCAACTGTATCAACAATCCAATGAGTTAGTAAAGAATTCCGAGGGCTTTTCTAAACATTTTAATGAAAAATAAATGCTTAATTTTATAAGAAAATGAGGGGTATAATACGATAAGTTTAAGGAAGCTTTTTAAGCCCTGGGATCCTATTTGAAAATACGCCAGTACATTGTCATTTTTACCTTCTTCACCATCTGCCTTAGTTTAAGTATTTTTTCTTACACGGGCCATTTTGATGAATTTGGTCGTGAATATAATATTCCTCAAAAAGGTCCGACTAAAGAGATGGCTGAGGAAAGTTTTTTTAAAGGTGTTAATTATTATTCTGTTGAAAATACCAGGCCATTTCTCGAACTTGATTCATCTGAACTCAGTATTTCTTCTACTGATGGACTTGTCATAGGTTTCGATCCAACCGGTGCAGTGTATCGCTATGATAAAGACTTTAAGGAGTTGGAGCCCATTTATTTTCAATCGAAAAATTCACGAGCTTTGCTTTCAAAGAAAGAAATTTTTTTGGAGAAAGATGTCGAAATTAAAATGAGCAATACTAATCTCAAAGCAGACAAAGTTTCTATTTTATCCAAAGGTGAGATTCTTTATGCTGACAATAATGTCCAAACTTTGAGCACAATCGAAAAGACCACTGATCAAATTTTAATCAGCTCCGACAAGGCAATTTACCGGCCCAAAGATCAGTTTTTTGAATATCGCGACAATGTCAGTGGTGTAATAAAGCGAAAAAGGGTCTACGAAGAAAGCATCAGCTTCTCCTCAGATATATTGACCCTTAGTGCCCCGCAAAGTCTCGCAGCAATGAATGGAAATGTGCACTTAATAAAAGAGAATTTAGACGCTTATGCCAATAGAGGCGAAGTATTTTTAGAAAACTATAATAAAAGGCTCAAGTATTATGCCCTTTATGACGATGTTAGATTACAGGAGAAGCTTGTAAATCCGAAAGATAAGGATAAGCCGCTAATTCGCAAAGCTTTTGCTGAAAAATTGGAAGGCTTAATTAGCGATAAGAAAATTATTTTGACAGGGTTGCCAAAAGTTTTTCAAGAGCGCGATGTGATTAAGGGGAATAGAATTATTATTAGAGAAAATGTTGAAACGGTGGAAGTGGATGACGCCAATACCAACATTACGCTGGAGAAGGATATTAAGGAAAAGGACTAGGGATGGAACATATAAAACTCGAAGCGTTTAATTTGAAAAAAACATACGGTGGAAGAACCGTAGTGAGTGATGTAAATATATCAGTTAGCCAGGGTGAAATTGTAGGTCTCCTGGGACCCAATGGAGCAGGCAAGACGACGTCATTTTATATGATGGTAGGTCTGGTAAAAGCTGATGAGGGAAAAATTAAATTGAATGATCTGGATATTACAGAACAGCCAATTCATAAGCGTGCTTTAAACGGAATTGGCTATCTTCCTCAGGAAGCTTCTGTCTTTAGAGATCTCTCAATTGAAGAAAATATTTTGGCGGTTTTAGAAAATAGAGATGTTTCCCGCCGTGAAAGAAAAGAATTAATGGAATCGCTGATTCAGGATTTTAAGCTTGATCATGTGAGAAAATCCAAAGGTTCTGCGCTCTCAGGTGGAGAGAGAAGAAGAGTCGAGATTGCCAGAGCACTCGCACTCGAACCAAAATTTGTTTTGCTGGATGAGCCGTTTGCCGGAGTAGATCCATTGGCGGTTGCAGATATTCAGGCCCTGATACAGGGATTGAAAATGAGAAATATCGGGGTGCTGATAACTGATCATAATGTTCGTGAAACTTTGGGTATTGTCGATCGCGCTTATATTATGAATAGTGGAGAGTTACTTGTTAGTGGAAAACCAGAAGATTTAATTAACGACGAGAGAGCAAGGAAGTTCTACTTAGGAGAAGAATTCAGGATGTAATTCGACATAAGGGCACAGGTTAATATATGGCCGTTAAAATGTCACAAGGGTTAAAGCAATCGCAAAACCTTGCAATGACTCCTCAATTGCAACAGGCGATCAAGCTATTGACTCTTACTCACTTAGAGATGACTAATGTGATTGCCGAAGAGATGGTGGAAAATCCCATGCTCGAAGAAGCTGGCGCAGAAGCCGACAATGAAACTCCGGGAGAAGATGTAAGAGAAGCTACCTCTGAAGATTTTTCAGAAGCTCCGCTTATGAAAGAGAAAGATGATTTCGACTGGGATTCATACGCGGATTCATTTAATTCAAATTCGTCAGCACCAAATATGGCAAGTCCGTCTTCTGATTCAGATGAAATGCCTGGTTATGAAAATATTGTTTCAAAATCCATGACGCTTGCGGAACATCTGGAGTGGCAGCTAAAAATGGAAAGTTTAAGTGATGCTGAATGGAAACTTGCTCATTTGATTATTGGAAACATCAATGACGATGGATATCTTGAAGTTAATTTTGATGAGCTTATTGAAGAGTCTGGCTTAAATCGCGAAGCTGCCTTCGAAGTTCTGGAAGTGATACAGAGACTCGATCCGGTAGGGTGCGGGTCAATTAATTTACAAGAATGTCTATTGGCACAAGCGCGCATAGCTGAAGAGCGATCTCCTTTGCTTGAAAAAATTATTCGCGACCACCTTGAAGATTTACAGAGCAAAAATTTTGAAAAAATATCCAAGGCGCTTGGAGTAACATCCGAGCAGGTTAAAAAAACAGCATTATTATTGCAGAACTTTCACCCGAAACCAGGGCGCTTGATAGCCACCCCTGACACACATTATATCCTGCCTGATATTTTTGTTGTGGAAATCGGCGGTGAATTTCAGGTGCAGGTAAACGATGAAGGCATCCCTCGTCTTAAAATTTCCAAACTGTATCAGGAAATGATAAAAAGAGGAGCTGGACATAAAACCGATGAAGCATCTGAATTCGTCAAGGAAAAATTAAGATCAGCTGAATGGCTTATTAAATCTATACAGAATAGACAAAAAACAATTGAAAAAGTTGCCAAGGCCATCGTTGCTAAACAACAGGATTTTTTCAAGAAAGGGCCGAAGCTTTTAAAGCCGATGGTCCTAAAAGATGTTGCCAATGATATTGGTATGCACGAGTCAACTGTTTCAAGAGTTACAACGAATAAGTATATGCACACGCCGCTGGGAACATTCGAATTAAAATATTTCTTTAATACAGGGATAGGCGGAAAAGACGGAGGGGCAGACATTGCCAGTGAAGTTTTAAAAATGAAGATCAAGGCGATTTTTGATGGAGAAAACCCACTGAAACCATTGTCAGATCAAAAAGTTGTGGAGATTTTAGCTAAAGAAAATCTCACGGTAGCACGAAGAACAGTTACAAAATATCGCGAGATGTTGGGAGTAATGCCATCATCCAAGCGAAAAGAAAAAAACTAGGATCATTTTACAATTCACCAGAAGGGCATTTATGAAAATCACAACGTCTTTTTTGCACTTAGAACACACTCCTGCACTTGACGAAAAAATTAATGAATCCTCAGCAAAACTAGCCAAGTTTTTTCAGGATAAAGGAACGATAAAATGGTCCTGTTATGTAAAAAATGGAGAACACTTCGCAGAAATCTATTACCATGCTCCTAGTTGCGAATATCATGCAAAAGCATGGTCACCGAACCTGTATCACAGTATTGATATGGCCGTTGAAAAGATAGAAAAGCAGGCTTTCAAGAAAAAAGAGAAATTCAATAAGATTCACAGAGAAAAATCAGATATCATCATTCTTGATCCGGACAATGCATGGATGGATCATGAAGATGAAGATGTAGCTTAAAAAAAGGCCCTAAAGGGCCTTTTTTATTTTACAGCGAGAAGCTTTAAGACTCTCTCTTGAAATACCACTTCTTCAAAGGGTTTTGGTAAAAAGTTTCTAATCCCCAGTTCGATGAGTTTTTCGAGATCAGTTTGCACGATAGTGCCTGATACGACAAGAATACTATTCTTACGGTTGGTTGATTTTTCGTTAAGCTCTCTTATGAGATCAATTCCGCTTTTTTTGGGCAATTTTAAATCAATCATTATGACAGCAAATTTTTGGTTTCGCATTTTGATTGAAGCTATTGATCCATCATTGGCGATTAATACGTGCCTGAAGCAGCCCATTTTATCGCAGTAGTTCTTCAGCAATTCACAGATGGCCGGATCGTCATCCACAATTAACACATCTCCAACGGTCTGCTTTTTATCGTTCATTTAAGTATGATAATACGGTTCTATGGATGCATGTAAATGCCGGAAATCCCGCCAGGTGGAAGGCGAACTATAAATATTTGTTTATAGATTTTTGCCTCATAAAAGGGGCTCTTTGCAAAACTCTCATAAATGGCATCTAAATTGTAATGTATTAAATCCATGGAAAATTGTTTTTATAATCTCCACGCCTTAAAAAAGGGATTCAGAAAGAACTGTCTAAAAACTAGTCACAGCACTTTTGTTTTAGTCGCTATTTCCTTTTTAGTATTGGCCTGTGGAAGAGTCGCGAACGTTAAAAAAGACAAGGCTGCCTTTGGGCGGAATATAAATTTTCTCATGACAGAAAATAAATGCAATGAGCAGGCTTCGGGCGAAACAGACATCTCTAAGGCTATCAGGCAGCTTTATTTCACGGCAAAGCAGAATGATCCTCAGAGTTTTTATTTTATCAATTCACGCTTCTACAATTATGAAAATCCTCTGATTCTAAGTATGGAAAGTCTGGAAAGATCCTACGCGGATCTAACAAAGACCCCAGTAATGAGTCAGAATGCAGAGGAATTAACCTATTTGTTTTTCGGAAGCAGGCGTTTTGAAGATTTAAAGTGCTCTTTTAAAAATCTGATCCAAAAGAAGAAATACGATATTCGACCCTTTCTGGATGTCGCCCATACCTGCTCCAAAAAAAATGGCAATGAAGTTTGCGACGAAATGCAGTTGCTGAAAATTTCGTCAGAATTGGAGAGCTGGTCCGGTGACCATGCACTTGGGTTGTGCAGATCATTTTCAAAAGAAGCCAGTTGCCGGATTGAGTTCAATAATCATAGAAGGAAAAAAACTGTTGGTACCATGCTTCAGCATTATTATGACCGTTTTCAGACCGAGCGCTTTGAAGCATTGTTCAAACTGCGACCATCACACCAAAAATACCTCTGCCGTAAGCTGGACGAAAAAATAGTCATGACAGTAGAAGTGCTGGAGGGCTCATTTGACCATGATTTGATGACAGAACTTTTAAGTTATGTGGAAACGGCATGGAGTAGAAAAGATTTTACCCTGAAGTTGGAACTGGTCAAAAACTACAACGAGAAGGTGGTTGCTATAATACCAACCGATAAAGGAATTTCTTATGTTCCTGAAGAAAACAACCGAATGGTTTATTTAAGTGCAATGAATGATCGTGAAACCATGAAACGTGTTCTGGCCCATGAGTTCGGACATGTATTAGGATTTCCCGATTGTTATATAGAGTTTTTCGATGATTCAAAAAAAGAGCTCGTCTACTATGAAATCGCAAAAAATAATACTAATATCATGTGCTCTCTTAAAACCGGCGTCAGTGTTCCGGATGACTACTATACCCAGCTCATACAGAAGTCTTGCCTCTTTAATTAAAAAAGAGTCATAATTATAAGATATGATGAAACTCGGCCATAATCGACCAGAAGATAATGATGAAGATGAAGGTGGAACCTCCACTATAATCAAAAATAAAGTAGAACTTCCTAAAAAATATAAAGTATTACTTCATAATGATGACTACACGACAATGGAGTTCGTCATCTTTATTCTTCAGGGCGTATTTCACAAGACTATCGATGAAGCTGAAAGAATCATGCTGGAAGTTCATAAAAAAGGAATAGGCCTTTGTGGCGTCTATACTTTTGAAATAGCGGAAAGCAAAGCTCAAAAAGTTGAAAGACTGGCACGGGAGCACTCGCATCCTTTAATATGTACATTTGAACCAGAGTAAAGAGTAAAGAATAATGCAAAGTAAAAGACTGGAACTCATTATCAATTCCGCAGTATTAAAAGCTAACCAGCTTCATCATGAATACTTAACTTTAGAAATCATGTTTTTATCGCTGCTGAAAGATGCAGAGGTCAGAAGCATTCTTGAGCACTGTGGCGCTGATCTTGTAAAAATGGAAAAAGAACTGGTTGCCTTTATAAATGATAAAACTCATTTCAGCATTTTATCTGACGAAGAGATCTTCGAGCTTTCTGAGAAACAATTTACCGATCAGGAACTTCGCGATCTGGCGCGCGAAAACGGCATTTTTTACCAGCCTGAAATCTCGCTCAGTCTTCAACGGGTTATTCAGCGTGCCGCCATTCATGTCCAGTCTTCCGGGAAAAAAGATATTTTAGGAGTGAATTTACTGGTCGCTCTTTTTAATGAGCAGGAAAGTTATGTTAATTACCTTTTAAACGCTTACGGGGTTCAAAAATTTGATGTTGTGAAATTGATTGCCCACGGAATAGACAAGCCGGTCAATAGCGACGCCTCTATTAATGATGAAATCAGATCAGAACTTGGTGGGGAGCAGGCGGAAAAAAAGCCAAGTGCTTTGGAAGAATATTGTCTGAACCTGAACCTTGAAGTTGAAAAAAACAGAATCGACCCCATTATCGGCCGGGCCGAAGAAATTGAACGTGTCGCTCAGATTTTAAGCCGGCGGCGAAAAAATAATCCACTATTGGTGGGTGAAGCAGGTGTGGGTAAAACGGCGATAGCGGAAGGACTTGCTTACAAAATTGTAAAAGGTGAGGTGCCGGACCTGCTAAAAAGTGCAACCGTTTTTAGTCTTGATCTTGCCAGTCTTTTGGCGGGAACAAAATATCGCGGCGATTTTGAGCAAAGATTGAAAAACGTCATGAAAGAATTAATGGAATATAATGATACAGGAAAAGGCGAAGCCATTCTTTTTATCGATGAGATCCACACCATTATGGGCGCAGGGGCAACCAGCGGCGGTTCCATGGATGCTTCCAATTTATTAAAACCGGCGCTCAGTTCAGGTCGGCTACGTTGCATCGGAAGTACAACTTATGAAGAATATCGTAAGTTTATTGAAAAAGATTCGGCATTTAACCGCCGTATGCAAAAGGTAGATGTCAATGAACCGACACTTGATGATACTTTCAAAATACTTCTTGGCCTCAAATCGAAGTTTGAAGACCATCACAATGTTAAATATTCCAATTCGATCATAAAGCTGATTGTCGACCTGTCCCATAAACATATAACTGATAGAAAAAATCCTGATAAGTCGATTGATGTTATGGATGAAGTCGGGGCCATGATCAGGATTATGCCGGAAAACAAACGACACGTTAATGTGACTAAAAAAGACATTGAATCAATAGTCGCTCTCATGGCGAAGATTCCAAAAATGTCCGTTCATAGCGATGAAAGAGAAAAATTAAAGAGCTTAAAATCCAATTTGCGCATGATGATTTTTGGCCAGGATGATGCAGTCGAAAAGGTTGCAGATGCCATTTTACTTTCCAGATCGGGGCTGGGACATGAGCAAAAGCCAATTGGATCTTTTTTGTTCACGGGTCCTACAGGCGTGGGGAAAACGGAACTGGCAAGACAGCTAGCACGTGAGATGGGAGTTCATATCGAACGTTTCGACATGTCGGAATACATGGAGAAACATTCTGTCGCTAAATTGATCGGAGCTCCTCCGGGCTATGTTGGTCATGAGTCCGGCGGCATCCTGACTGATGTTATGAAAAAATATCCTCATGCCGTTTTATTATTAGATGAAATTGAAAAGGCCCATCCTGATATCTTTAATATTTTATTACAAATCATGGATCATGGAACACTTACAGATTCTCATGGACGCTCAACCGATTTCAGAAATGTTGTCATAATTATGACATCAAATGCAGGCGCTAAAGAAATGGAAGGTGGCTCGATTGGAATCCATAAAGATGCCAATCTTCCTGCTTTTAAGCGCGATCAGACCATAAAAAACTTCTTCACACCCGAATTTCGGAACAGACTCGATGCCATTGTTCATTTTAACAAGCTCGGAACCGATCAAATTCTAAAAATAGTCGATAAATTCTTAATTCAACTCGAAACTTTGTTAGCTGGAAAGAACGTTGAGCTCAGAATTGACGATTCTGCACGCAAACATCTTGCCAAAATTGGCTTCGATCCTCAAATGGGGGCAAGACCACTGGCTCGAATCATCGATACAGAGATCAAGAAGCCACTTTCGCACGAAATTCTTTTCGGAAAACTCGAAAAAGGCGGCGTTGTTGTGGTCTCGTTGGATGAAATTCACCAAAAAATCGTCTTCAATTTCCCAAATTAGGCATTTTTTTACCTCCAGAACAAATTATTTTCAATATTAGAGGAGCTCTGATCTGAGCTCCCCATCTGCTCTTAAAAATAAATTCAAACATTTTCCTCAATGTGGAAAACAGCTGAAACATCGATGAATAAAGCATTTCAAGCGTTCATGGAGATCGATAAAGTTGGCTCGAAAGCGCTTTCAGATCGATTTCATGAAAAAAAAAACTAAAGGATTAAAAAAAAAATACGAAAAATAAAACATACATGTAACTTTTTGTTTGCACGAAAATAAAAAAATGTTTATTCTAAGTAAAAGAATAAAAACTTTTGGAGGGTTTTATGGCTAAGAAAGCAACAAAGAAAGCTGCTAAGAAAGTAGCAAAGAAAGCAACAAAGAAAGTAGCAAAGAAAGCTACAAAAAAAGTAGCAAAGAAAGCTACTAGAAGAAAAGCTACTAAAAAAGCTGCTAAGAAAGCTTAATTTTTTAAGCGACCTAGTTAAAAAAGGGACCTTCGGGTCCCTTTTTTATTTCCCTCTCCCCAGTCATATATTTACAACCGCCCCCCAAACTGCTAATTTCCACCCACATTCTAAAAACGTTTAGCTTTAAGGCTTTTTAACAGGGTAATCTTATGGCAACAGGTCTGGGTACTAGAGGCGATGGTCCTCGTGAACAAATTATTATTGATCCGCTAACCGGCGACAAGTTAGTTCTGATGGGCGATCTTGAATTTCCAGCACGGAAAGTCTGGATGAAAACTTTCGGGTGCCAGATGAACTATCATGATTCCGACCGAATCGCGGCCCATCTTCAGGATCTCAATTTCAGCAAAACGGAGAATCTGGACGAGGCTGATCTGGTCCTATTCAATACGTGCGCGGTCCGGGACCTTTCAAATAATAAATTTTATTCTCAATTGGGCGAGATTAAGCACGCCAAAAAGAAAAAAAATGGTCTGGTGGTTGGTATCGGCGGTTGTGTGGCCCAAACTGAGGGCAAAGAGCTGGTGAAAAAGTACAAGCACCTCGATTTTGCTTTTGGAACTGATGTTATCGATACAATCAACGATATGGTCTTTCGGGTTTATGCCGGGGATTCTAAATTCACCATTAATTCATGGGACCGGAGTGAAAACTTTTCCATTGAAACAAAAGTCAGCGGCGACTCGCCACAGGCCTTTGTAAACATCATAAAAGGCTGCAATAAGTATTGCACTTACTGTATTGTCCCATACACTCGCGGAAAAGAGAGATCGCGTTTAATGGCCGAAGTTGTTGAAGACGTCACGAAACTGGTAAAATACCAGGGCATTCAGGAAGTGACACTTCTGGGCCAGAACGTAAATTCCTACGGCAAAGAAAATGGTGAGTCTCTTGCTATGCTTATTAGAGAGCTGGACAAAATCGACGGACTTGAAATCATCAGATACACCACGTCCCATCCATACGATGTGAGCGATGAGCTGATTGAAGTTCATGGAACCTCAAAAAAATTGTCCAAACATCTGCATTTGCCGGTTCAATCCGGATCTGCCACCGTTTTAGAAAGAATGCACAGAGAATATACGCCTGAACATTATCTTGGGTTGTTGAAAAAACTTAGGATGGCCCAGCCTGAAATAGTTCTTTCAACGGATATCATCGCAGGTTTTGTGAATGAAACGGATGAGGAGCATCAAGCGACCTTAGATTTACTTGATAAGGCTCAGTTTGATTTTATTTACTCCTATGTTTATTCAAAAAGAAATAAAACTCGAGCTGCCCAATTTGAAGATTCATTGAGTGATGATGTCCGCGGCAAGCGTTTGCGTGAAATTCAGGCCCATCAATTAGAGATCCAGAATAAAATTCACCAGACCATGATTGGAAAAACTTTTCGTGTATTAGTTGATAGTGACGGCAATATGGGAGGGACAAAAAAATGGAAAGGGCGTACAAACTGTAACAGAATTGTCCACTTTATCCCGGAAAATGATAATTTGGATTATAAATGGCACTGGGTTGATGTAAAAATCACGTCCGCAACTGCACTTTCATGTCAGGCTGATCTCGTCGCCGACCTTGGAAAGCAAGCACCTTCATTAAATCAATAGCTAACTGAACTCCATAAAACAAATTTTATCTTTTTACTTGATTGAAGTAAGTAAAAACGCTCCTCTGGAGCGTTTTTTCAGTTAGCTTAGGGGGAATTTCTTCCCCCTCGTTCCAACTGATTTTTACTATTGATAGAATAGTCGTAGTCGAGGTGACTAATGGCTTTTCTCAGATCTTTATTACTCCTTATATGCTTTTTTTCTGCCCAATCATTTGCAGCCTATGAATTAAGCTTCGATTTTGGGTATGATCGGCAGATTTACGGAGTAGACCGTCAGAATTCTTTAGTTAGTAGAAATTATTCAGCTGGCATTTCTGCTTATCTTTTTGACCTCACTGCAATTGATCTCAATTATTCAAATACGGAAGATACTAACTCACAAAACGACCGCTATCATATTACAGGAACGACTTTCGATGTAGTCGCTCAGCAGAACAGGTCTCAGACAGACGTTTATGGAATAGGAATTAAGCAGATGCTTGTGGGGCGCGGTTCCCGCATTGTTCCCGTCATCAGCGCGGGGTATGCCAGACAGTTCGTTACTTCTTCCGGCGATATCACTATTGAAAATACCACGACATCTTCGCGTGAAAGGGTCAATGTAAATGAAACAAAGCAAAGATATAATTCGGTATTTGGTTCTTTTACATTGCAATTAAAAATGACCGAGAGGTTTTCTCTTAAGGGAACAGTCAGAACTTTGTTTCCAGCATTCGAGTTTAACAAGGCCAAAGATAATCTAAAATATTTAGTCGGATTTTCATGGATTTTCTGAAAATTTCCGGGCTTCTTGGCCTTTTGTTATTCATTAATGGATGCGCAAAGTTCGATTATCTCTATGAGCAGAGCGTGGGGCAAATTTCATTGCAATCCAATGCCCGGGATAATTATGAAATGCTTAAAAATGTCCGTGTCCCGAGAGATCAGAAAGCTAAAATTAAAAAGATTGAAGAGCTAAAAAAATATTTTTATAAATATTGGGGTAAAAAAGAAACGCGAATCTATTCTCAGACCACAATGCTCAAAAACAGAGCCGTGAGCTATTTAGTTGTGGCGTCTCCGTATTCTGAAATTAAGGCCGAAGAAACCTGTTTTCCGCTGATGGGTTGTTTTCCTTATCTGGGATTTTTTAATCTTGCTTCTGCTAAAGATTTTGCCAAAAGCAAGGAGGAAGAGGGGTTTGTTACCTGGGTGCGGCCGGTTTACGCCTATTCTACTTTAGGGTATTTTACCGATACAATTTTGTCCTCTTTTTTCAACTATTCTGATTACGAACTAGCGGAACTTATTTTCCATGAGCTTTTTCACACCATCTTTTTTGTCAATAACCAGGTCGAACTTAACGAAAATCTTGCCAATTATTTTTCCAAGGAAATGCTGGAAGAATATTTTAAGAATACCAATCAGCTCGATTATTTGCGGATACAGCAAAAAGAAGAAATCGAAGATAAAAAATTACGCAAAACAGTAGTGACTTTGACTGCGGAGCTACAGGAACATTACCATAAACTGCTGCCCAAAACACGCACGGAAGCCGAGGCTATTTTTTACGAATTTATGGAAAAAAGATTCAAGCCCGAGATTCTGTTAAAATGCCAGGAGCAAAACATCCCACCCAAAAATTGTTTTCCGCTTGAAAAACAGTGGAATAATGCCAGTTTTGCGGCATTTTTAACTTATGAAAAAAAATCTGATGATCTAGAAGGACTACAGAAAAAACTTGGGCTAGACTTGAGAGGATACTATAACTGGATTTCTAAAAAACATAATGAATATAAAGACCAGACAGAGATAAATGAATTTGCAACTTATCTCTTTAAATAAAAGTAGAGGTTTCCTGTGAAACATATTCTCTTCATCGATCCCATTGAAAAATTAAATCCCAAAAAAGACAGCACCCTCATGCTTGCCACTACAATGAAAAAAGCAGGAATTGAAGTGTATTTGCTTTTCGAAAAAGATTTTTATTTAAGTAATAAACTTAATCCTGAATTTCAGGTCTATGATTTTTCTTCAGAGTTCTATGAGGACGGATGTTACCTGAAATCATTCCAGCTTGGTGCCTTGAGTTTACAGCAGATCAGTATTAAAGACATTATTCACATGAGAATTGATCCGCCATTTGACACGCGCTACCTGCGCTATCTTTGGATGCTGCGCTTTTATCAGGAACAAGGAATCAGGGTAATGAATTCTCCCGATGGCATATTAAAATACAACGAAAAATTGCACGCCTATGCCCAGCCCTCTTCTCTTGCCAGTTATGTTGGCAGCAGCGTGAGTGAATTCATGAAATTTGCCGAATTGCTAAAAAAAGAAAAGCATAAGGAGATGATTTTAAAACCCCTCGACTTATATCAGGGAATAGGAGTGGAAAAGATCTTGCTTGATCGCTCAGATTTGCAATCAAAATTCGAAGAAAAAATCAAAGAAAATAATGGACCGGTCGTCGCTCAGCCATTTTGCAAAGAAGTAACAAGCGGAGAAATACGCTCGCTCTATTTTAAAGGAATTGAATTAGGATCTATTTTAAAAGTCCCAAAAAAGGGCGAGTTCCTGGCCAATATCGCCCAAGGTGCGGATTTTCACGCTGTAGAACTTACAAAATCAGTCAAGGAAGAGTGTAATCGTATTTGCGCCGGTCTTCTTCTTGACGGGGTTGATTTGGTAGCCTTCGACATCATGGGAGAACATGTTTCGGAAGTAAATATAACTTGCCCTGGTCTACTGGTAGAAGTCAGTTTTGCTCACAAAAAAAATCTAGCAGCGAATATGCTGCAATTGTTATAAGTTTTTCCCCCAAAAGCCTTTGACACTGCATGATTGGGCTGCGCGCCAATCTTCCACATTATTTATATAGAGAATGAAAGATAATTCAGATAACATTCCTTATATTCTATTAACTCCATTGAGTACGAGCGAATGAAGCGAAAAATATTAAGTCTCTTTATTGGATTAATCCTATTGGTGCTTATATTAGAAGTTACTATAAAGGGAAGCGCGTTTCTTTTTACAAAAATTCAGGACAGCCGCAATCAGACGCATGTTCGTGATTCAAAGAAAAAAATATTAACAATTCTTGCTATTGGAGAGTCGACGACTGCTGTAGCCGCCAACGAAAACAATACTCTTCTCATTCAGGAGACGGCTTATCCTGTTTATCTGGAAAAGTTTTTAAATGAAAAACAATCTCAATATCAATTCGAAGTTATTAATAAAGGCATAATGTCCGGCGATACAAAGCAAATCGTTCTGGAATTGAAAAAATATTTAAAAAATCACAATCCAGATATAATTGTCGCAATGATGGGAATGAAGGACACTCAGAGACTGGGAAAAGTTATAGGTGAAAGAGGATCAATCTTAACAAAAGTAGAAAATATACTGATTAAATCAAGCGTCTATAATCTACTTTGCCTTTTCTACAATCAATTTATACTGAGAAATCCTGATATAGACGACACCAAGCTGGTTGTAAAATATGAAGATATTCCTTCAGATTTTCTGGATGGTAATTTTCTTCAGTTACTTTTTGAAAGCATTCATAAACAACTTCAAACAGACCCCATCAGCAATGAGCAATTAAGAGAAGTCATCAAGGATCATGTTCTGGGGCAGTATTTTTTATTCACCGGGCAGTATAAGAAGGCAGAAGAAAATTTCAAGAAATCAATTCAAGTAACAGGTTACGGTTATTTTATTCTCTCAAATTTATATATAACCAATAATGATGCCGCCGGCGCAGAAAATATATTGAAGGAGTACCTGAAGAAACATCCCGAAAATCCATATGTGTATAAAGATCTGGTGCTCAATTATATAAATTACAAGGAATTGAAAAAGGCTGAAAAAATACTTCATCAGGCAAAAGAAAATGGGCTGGAGAAGGATCCCGCCATTTTAATTGCAACCGTCCAGCTGGAAAAAGAAAAAGGTCATTTTGAAAAGGGAGTTGCCCAACTTGAATATAAGTGTGGAGTAAAGAATCCGACATCATTTTCCAGGTTTGATTATTCAAAAAAGTTTAGAGGGGAACTCAGTGAATTTCTGGATTCAACTGCAAACAAAGTATATATAGAAAACATAATGAAGAAATTTTCTTATGAGGAATGTGTTTTTCTATTATCTCAGCTTTATTATTCCTCCAATAATTTAAATATGGCGGAAGCAAATTTAAAGCATTTCAGAAATTTCACACAACGTTATAACTATGCTGCAGATTTGCTCCGCAGGATTTATGAGAAGCAAGGCAAGAATGATATGGCAGTAGAATTCATAAGAACAATGGCCAAACGTAATAAGCGACTTGGAGAATATTTTGCGCTGGTAAATGCATACCGGGCAAGCAATCGTTTTAGCGAGATTCAAAACGTCTATGAGTCCACACGCAAAGATTTTCCACAGACTTCCGAACATTTTAGCGTGATACATAAACTGGCCCAGCAAAAAGGTGCAAAGCTCATTCTCATGCAGTACCCGACATTCAGTCTGGACTTTCTGAAATCTTTCACTTCGGATCTGAAACATGTTTATTATGTGAGCAATGAAAATATTTTTAATGATGGTGCTAAAATTAATTATTTTTTTGAACCGCGATTTCCTTATACATTTAACCATTATACAGCTGAAGGCTCCCAAATACTGGCCAACAACCTTTCAAGCGAAATTCTTAAAGGTCTACAAGAAGGAAAACTGTGAAGCCGATATACCTGGATAATGCAGCTTCGACTCCTTTGATGGAAGAAGTAAAAATAGCCATGATAGAGGCTATGAATGAGTGCTTTGCCAACTCATCTTCAATCCATACCCCTGGTGTTCAGGCGATAAAGAAAGTAGAAAAAGCGCGGCATTCAATTGCCAATTCCCTCAATGCTTCACCAGAGGAATTCTATTTTACAAGCGGCGGAACGGAATCAAATAACTGGGTCTTGAAATCAGCCGTAATGAACCGGGATTTAAAGCGAAAGAAAATTGTGACATCCGCGATAGAGCATCCAAGCATTATGGCCCCCCTCAAATGGGTGCAAGAAAATTTTGGCATAGAGGTTCTGAAGGTTGGGGTGGATGCCTCGGGAAAAATCAAGCTTGCTGAATTAGCCCAGGTTTTGAATGAAGACGTGTTTCTCTGCACACTTATGCATGTAAACAACGAAGTCGGAAGCGTTCAACCCATTGAAGAGGTCTCCAGGCTCTGCGCCAGGCATGCCATTCCTTTGCACGTAGACGCATGCCAAAGTTTTATTAAGTTGCCACTGGACCTAAGGATGGTAGAGTTAACCTATCTTACAATAAACGCTCATAAACTGCACGGCCCCAAAGGAATAGGTGCTCTTTACATGAGAAAGGGTCACGAGCTTCCACCACTCATGCTGGGTGGAGGGCATGAAATGAATTTCCGTTCGGGAACACTGAATGTTCCCGCCATTATTGGTTTTGGAAAAGCAGTTGCACTTCAGCAAAAAATGCCTGAACAAATTCATGAAATGAGTCAACAGCTTAAGTGGTTAGGCGATGAGCTGAAAAATAATTATTCTCATTGCAGAATTAACGGCAGTGAAGTGGATAGAGCTCCCCATATCCTCAACGTTCATTTCAAGGGAAATTTAGGCAAGGATATTTTCTGGGCATTAAATAAAGCGGGAATCGCGGTATCGACTTCTTCAGCCTGCAGTTCAAATAAAATGACTCCAAGTCATGTTTTAGCTGCCATGGGCATGGAGGATGAGGCTAATCTTGAAGCCCTGAGAATTTCAATTGGACTTCAGACTAAACGGGAAGATCTGGAAATTCTTATCCACGAATTGAAAGGAATAATTAAATGAGAGAAGTAGAAGAAAAAATAGATTTGAGGGGAATCCCGTGTCCGCGAAATACCGCCAAAGCGCTTATGTTTTTAGAAGCTTTGGATGATGGTGCAGAGTCACTGATCATCATTGACGACGGCGAACCGTTGAATAATTTTCTCGAGTCTTTGGAAATTGAAACCGGATATATAATTCAGGAAAAAGAACAAAATGGAAACGCCTGGAACTTACTAGTCTTAAAAGAAGGATAATTTATGAGTGCTCTTAATTTCGACCAGCAACCCATTTGCCAAAAATGTGTCATGCCAGAAGTGAAGCCAAGAATTACGTTCAACGAAGAAGGGATATGTAATCTTTGCGTTGAACATTCGAAAAAGCCTCCCGTTCAGCCGCTTCTTGAATCTGATTTTATCAAGATTCTCGATAAGGTAAGAGGCAAGCATCGATATGATTGTCTTGTCATGTGCAGTGGCGGTAAAGACAGTACGGCTGCGCTTTATTTCATGAAGAAAAGATATAATTTAAATCCTCTCGCTTTCATGTTTGATCATGGCTTTGAAACTGAAGAAGCAATTACCAACGTAAAACGTGCGGTCGCCAAATTAGGTGTGGATTTTGTCTTTTATAAAACAAATCAAATGAAAGAAATGTTCAAGAGCATTGTGAAGACGCAGTCAAAAACTATTATTTGTCACCCTTGCTCAATTTGGTATATGGATCTGGCCTTTGATATGGCCGAGAAGCACGATGCTCCGATTGTCATCGCAGGCTGGACTAAAGGACAGTCTGAAAAACAGGAAGTCATGTCAAAGTGTGGCTGCAATGTTCACGCACCGGAATACGCCGATATGGCCAAAGAAACAAATCAGTTCCTGGAAGATTTCACTAAATCAACAAACAGGTATAAAGATTTTCCACGAACAATGGAAGAGCTACTGGCAAAAAATAAAAAGAAGAAACACAAGGCTACGGTTTTGTCTCCGCATTGGTTTTTACCCTACGGTCCTGAAGAGTATGTGAAAATCATCAAAGAAGAAGTGGGGTGGCAATATACCAAAAACAGTTATCCAAGCAAAACCACTAATTGCAATATGAATTTTGTCTCTGCTTACAACGCCATGAAGTTTTTTGGTTACACACATTATCACGTTGAAATGAGCAAACTCATCAGAGAAGGTGTCATCACAAGAGAGCAGGCAATTACAGATTTAAAAATGCAATTTTCAGATGAGCTTCTCAATGAAGTGTTGAGCAAAATTGATTGCACAGTAGATGATTTAAGGAAATAAAAATGACTGAAAAACGATGTACTGAATGCGTTTTAGTTGAAAGTTTGCCTGATATCAGGATTGGCGATGATGGCATTTGCAATGTATGCAAAAACCACCAGGCTGAAGCTGATACAGGGAACGAAGAACCTGAATATCTTGAAACCGATTTTTTAAAGATAATCGATAAGCACAGAGGCAAGGGAAAGTATGATTGCCTTTGCATGTTGAGCGGTGGAAAGGACAGCACGGCAGCCCTGTATTATATTAAAGAAAAATATAAAATGAACCCGCTTGTTTTTACTTTCAATCATGGATTTGTTCCTGATGAACATATTCAATCAGCGATGAAGACAGTTGAAAAGCTGGGAGTCGACTGGATTTATTTCCAAACAGATTTTATGAAAGAAATGTTCAAGAAAATCGTGAAGACTAAATCTAAAGTCGTTATCTGTCCGGTTTGTTCCTTATGGTACATGCTGAAAACTTACGAGATAGCCGCGCAATGGGATATTCCGATCATTATATCCGGATGGACAAAAGGGCAGACAACCAGCTCTAAAAAGTCAGTCATGTCTAAATGTGCCTGCGATCAGGATCCGGTCGAGTATTCAACCATGGCCAATGCAACCAAAACCTTTATGGATGAACATGTGCGTACCGATCCCCGTTATGCGGATTTTCCTGCCAGCATGGAAGATGTTCTGAAGATTGCCCGCAAGAAATACAAATCGAAGGCAATAGTACTTTCTCCGCATTGGTTTGTTCAGAGCAGACCGGAAGAATATGTAAAAGTCATTAAGGAAAAGCTGGACTGGGAGTACCCAGAGCGTTCTTATCCGAAAAAATCCACCAACTGTGATCTGAATTTTCTGGCTTCTAAACTGGCCGTCGACAATTATGGTTACTCTCATTATCATATTGAGATGAGCAATCTTATAAGAATGGGAATGATCACCAGGGAAGAAGCGATGGCACTGCTGGAAATTGATTATGACAAGGAACTGCTTGGCCCTATTCTGGATAAACTTGACTGCGACATTGGAGACTTGAAAAAATGATGGATGTATTCAGATCATGGTCTGAGCGTTTTGCATATTATGCTCATAACTGGATGGCCTATTGCCAGAAAATTCTTCTTAATTTTTCACTGTTTTTCATCTATTTTTTCGGAATCGGTTTTTCTTTTCTGATTATGCCAATTTTTGGACGTCGTTTGTTGAAACCATTCAAGATAAAAAAAAGCGGACAAGCTTCATACTGGGTGGATGCCAGCGGATATGGCAATGAAAGTCTGGAGCGGTTCAACAAGCAAGTTTGAGGAAGTCTGATGCGCAAAATTCTTTTTATACTTAAAGAAGTGTTCGTTTTAATGAAAGAAAACCGCTCCTATGTTCTTGCGCCAATTTTTATCGGGTTGGCACTCCTGAGCCTGCTGGTTTACTATGTCGGGCCTACTGCAATTGTGACCTTCATTTATGCAGGCGTATAAATTAATTTTAAAATTACTGGCACTTCTGATCGTTGCTTCTTGCAGCAAGGGGGAGTTTGATAAGGTCTTTCTGAGCGAAGGGGTTAGTCTTTCTTTTGCAAACCGCTACAAGTTAACCTCGAAAACAGAGGATCCCTTTGTTGTTGTGGGAAAAAGTGAAGACGGAAATAGTCTCTTGAAAATTCATTTAATTAAAGTTCAGGATAAGGCTGAAGCCATCCAGAAAATAAAGAGTCAGCTGAAGATAAAGATGATTTCCTATAATATCACAGCGGTTCCATATCCGGGGCAAATGAGCATTACATCAAAATGTGACTCTTCTTTTCTGCCTCAACTGCAAAAGGGATCTGGTTTTAGTTATCTGTCTTATCTGGCCGGAGAGCGCCTGACTTCTGTCATTTGCCAGGGCGAAGAAGTTACTTACAAGGCAGGTACAGCATTTTATCTGGACAAAAGTTACCACCGAATTCTCAGTGTAGAATTTTACATTAAAAAACAATACGGTATCATGGATATAAATGATTTTTTCATAAAGAATTTTAAAGATCTGGAGATCGTGCAAATAGATCTTCTGTAGAGAATTCAGGACTCATTGATGTATATTTTAGGAATTTCATGTTTTTATCACGATGCTTCCGCCTGCCTTATTAAGGACGGTGTTGTCGTGGCAGCAGCTCAGGAAGAACGTTTTAACTACGACAAATATTCTCCGGTCTTTCCTATTCAATCAATTAATTATTGTCTTCAGCAGGAAGGCATCACCAGTTATGACATCGACCATATAACCTTCTACGAAAAAATGTATTTGAAATTTGAACGGACAATTATAAGTCATGTAGTGGGGTTTCCGTTCACGCTGAAGAATTTCATGGATACAATGCCTTTATGGCTGAAGGATCGTCTTATTGTTCCGCTCTATATCAGAGATGAACTCACTTATAATAAAAAAATCTGGAATATAAAACACCATCTCTCTCATGCGGCCAGTTCTTATTTTCTTTCACCATTTAATGAAGCGGCTATTCTTACTGTTGATGGAGTTGGTGAATATGCCAGCGCCACTTATGGTTATGCCAGCGGTAATAAAATTGAAATAAAAAAAGAAATTTCTTATCCACATTCACTGGGACTGCTTTACTCCATCGTCACAGCCTATCTCGGGTTCCGCGTTTTTTCCGGAGAGGGGAAAGTCATGGCGCTTGCAGAATTTGGGGAGCCAGTATACAGAAAACAATTTGATGAGATTATTGATATCCGTCCCGATGGATCTTTTTGTCTAAATATGGACTATTTCTCCTTTAATCGGGGAGAAAAAATGCACAATAAAAAGTTTATTGAACTTTTCGGCGATGAAAGAATTGAAGACGATGTCATAACTGAACGACATAAAAATATAGCGGCAACGCTTCAGAAAGTTACGGAAGAAGCTGTCTTAAAAATGGCCAATCATTTATACCTCGAGACAAAAAGTAAAAATCTCTGTCTTGCGGGTGGGGTGTTCCTCAATGTAACAGCTAATTCGCGCATCTTAAAAGAGACGCCGTTTGAAAATGTCTATATCCAGCCGGCAGCGGGTGATGCGGGATCTGCCATTGGGTCAGCGCTTTATCTTTATCATTCGATTTTAGACAATGAAGTTCGACATCCCTTAAAAAATTCTTCGCTGGGACCGAGCTTTAGCAATTCACAAATTGAAATTATTTTAAAAAATAAACGTCTGAAATACACTAAAGTCTCAACTGGTGAAGATTTGGCTAAAACAGCAGCACGGCATCTGGCCGACGGAAAAGTTGTGGCATGGTTTCAGGGCAGAATGGAATTTGGTCCCCGGGCGCTAGGCAACAGAAGCATCCTGGCCGATCCACGATCAGCCAAAATGAAAGACTGGTTGAATTTAACAATCAAACACAGAGAGGACTTCAGACCTTTTGGAGCCAGTGTTTTGCGCGGGAGAGTTTCAGAGTTTTTTGATTTTGAACACGACAGCCCTTATATGCTTTACGTAGCTCCTATAAAAGAAAAATATAAAGATGCGTTGCCTGCGATTGCTCATGTCAACGGTACGAGCAGAATACAGACTGTAAGAAGAGAAGAGAATGAAAGATATTATGATGTCATTAATGAGTTTGCTAAATTAACAGATGTGCCCATGGTCCTCAATACTTCACTCAATGATACTGAGCCTATAGTCTGCACCCCTCAATCGGCGATTGATCTCTTCCTGAGAACAAAAATGGATATTCTGGCCATTGAAGATTTCATTGTGGAAAAATAGAATGAAAAAACGGGCCCTCATTTCTTCTACTCTTATTGTATTGCTTCTGACTTCTGTTTATTTGTTGCGCATTTATAAACAAAAAACCACAGACCCGATTGTCTGTGCAGATTGCAACGTCATTATTGTATCACTCAGTAATTTACGAAAAAAGAATATGAGCTTTTATGGAAGCTCCCGCAATACCACTCCTGTAATCGACGCTTTTTTTAAAGATTCTTTTTCCTTCGATCATGCGATTGCACCGGCGTCTTTGACGTTTTCAGACGCCGCATCTTTCTTCTTCTCATTGCAGACGATGACTCATAAATTCATGAACCGGACAGACAAGGATATAGCCCTCGACGTTTTGAAAAAATATAAATCTTTTCCAAAAGTTTTAGCGGGAAAAGGTTATAACACGGCTGCCTTTGTCAGCGATGAAGATTATAAATATGAAAACGGTATCGGTGCGGAGTTTGGTCTTTATTTTGATAAAAGCAAGTACGAAGAAAACGCAATTGCTTTTCAGCCATGGCAATACAATGTGGGAACAAATGATCTGGTGAAACCGGCCGTTAAATGGCTAAGAGACAATCATAAGGAAAAGTTTTTTCTTTTTTTCCAGGCATACGATATGCATTGCCCTTATACTCCCAGAGGAAAATTCAAAGAATTATTTTCAATGCCGCACAATCCGAAAATAGATTTCACCGCCTGTTATATGAACCTGGATAAGATTGAAGTAATTAAAAAAGGAAATAAGACTTATTATAAACTTTTTAAATGGGCTTCTTTTCTCAATAAAGAAGAAGATGTAGGCGTCTTGTTCGAACAAAGAGACCTTGACTATCTTATCGCTCTTTATGATGCCGAACTCGCCAATGCTGATGACAATCTCCGTGAGCTTTTTTTAGAAATTAAAAATCTCAAACTCGAAAAGAACACTATTGTTATTTTTATGTCAGAACATGGGGATTACCTGGGAGAAAATGGTTATTTTATGAAGGTCGCCGTTACCGGCCAGGGCAATTTGCATAATGCTAATTTAAGTTATCCGCTGATGATCAATTATCCGCCATTAAAGGGCGCATACAAGCAGAAACAAATGGTTCAGACCATAGATTTTGCGCCGACAATTCTTCAGATGCTTGGATTTGATGTTCCGGAAGGAATGCAGGGGAAAAGTTTTTTAAAGATGCTCGGAAATGATCAGGAACTTAATGATTATGCCTTTTCTGCGGCCATAAGAAAACGGCACTTTCGGGACAAGGGACAGTTTAATGTTCAGGCGGTGCAAAATCGTGAGTGGAAATATAATTTTTATGAGCACCGTGATTTTGAAGGTAATGTCGTTGAAAGCGAAGAGAATCTTTATAACCTTCTCAATGATCCTGAGGAAAAAATTGAATTAAGAGATATTGAAAAAGATAAGCTCACAATGATGAGGAAGGTAAGACTTGAGAAAAGGAGTCTTTATTCAAAATAAATACTTTTTGATAATATTATTATTAATTCCCCTTCAGCTTTCAGCAAAGTCAGAAAAACCCCAGAGAACCCTGGTTAAGTTGCCATTTTCGGAGCGAGAACATGTTTTAAGAGGCATGAGACGTTATCTGGGGGCAATGGAAAAAATGCTCGGCGCTCTTTCCCGACAGGATTTTTTAGAGGTAGAAACACAGGCTTCCACCATGCTTTTAGATGATCGCAAACTCATCAATCTGGGAAAGAGGGAAAATGATCAGTTTATAGCTGCGGCCATGCAGTTTCACTCAACAGGTGTCACCGAAATCATAAAATCGGCCCGCACAAAAAATATGCAAAAGACATTGGTTAGTTTGTCTTCTTTTGTAGGCAGATGCAATGCCTGCCATGAAAGTTTTAGATTGATAGAATGGCCTGATAAAGATTACCCGCCGGTAAAGCCCAAGAAGCTTAGTGCTCCCAAAGATTTTCATGCCAGCGAGTGGATCCGTAAAATTAAATAGCTGGGGATCCCGGCAAGTCGTAAGTCTCATCTGTTGAATATTGAATATCAAAGGCTACACACTCGGTTGGATATGTTGTACCGTTGATTGGAATATCCAGGTACGGATTGCTCGTACAACTGCTAGGCTTACTACCGTAGGCGCCACTGCATCTTGCATCAGACATAACATTTATTACTTCAAGTACCAGCGGGTCTGAAGTTGCAGGTACAGTAAAGTGATAAACATTAGATGCCGTATTAAGATTCGCATTCAAGGTGGCAACTTCTCCGACAGAGACACCCGTTTTATGCATCATTAATTGAACCTGTATTTTTGTAGAGTTCATCATAAATGGACTGCATGTTCTACCAAAAGTTGAAGTTGCATTAGCAGTTGGAGAACGTGGAATAATTCTCACGTTAAATGTAGCATCGGTTGAAAATTGTCCAGGTGAATTTCCTGAACTTGCAATGAAGCTGGTTGATGACCACCATGTTTGCCCGTATGTTCCACCGCTGGCCTGAATAGTAGGAATATTTTTATAATAACATCGGGTTGCTCCATCACGTGGAACACCGTCACAACCACTTATTGTTGTACCTGTTCCGCCCGTACCACCTGTTCCTCCGGTGCCACCAGTGCCACCCGTTCCGATAGGAGAGGTTGCCGTTGTGTTGTTGACCTTTGAGGCCGTGGTTTTAACTGAACAAGCCGAAAGCGCGGTAAGGAGCACCAGGAGCATTGTTACTTTGCAATAATTCTTCATATTCAAAACCTTTTTTAAAAGATTTAACTTAACCTTTCTCGAGTACTAATCGACCTTTTTGGTAATTTTCTTGAAATTAATTAAATCTTGAGCTAAAAAGCCGCCAAATCAACACTAAACCATTGAAACCTCGTAATGTGCCGGAGTTGAATTTGGCGCTGCGCTTATGTAATATATAAGGAACGGAATCGAGGATTGATTTCAGTTATTTTAACCAGGCCCTATGAAAACCGACGAACTACAAAAGTACATCCAAAATTTAAGTCCAGATCTTTACAGCTTTGCCTACGTGTTAATCCCGGACGATTTACAGGCGTCTCAGTTGATGATTGATTGTGTGCAGTCATTCTTGATTCAAAAAAAGAATTTGATTGAAAAAATGGGCCAGTCTAAAAAGAAAATTCTACGCAATCTACTTGATGAAACTGAATTGCATCTTCTTCATATCGTTTTTGATCTTTCCAGAAAGAGATATCAGCAGCTGAAAGTAAGCTTTAAAGATGTTGAACAAAACGGCGGATTTTTTGCGCTGGACTTTGATGAAAAGGCAGTTCTTTTTTTAAAAGACAAGGCAGGATTTAATCTGGACAATATTGAGTTCATCACCTCAGCTACAAGATCAGAAGTTTTATCGCATCTTTATTCTGCAAGAATAAAGATGACAGAGCACATACCTTTTAATCTGTTTCAGGATGAAAAGGTCATCGGAGGAATCGCCTAAGTGAATAGTTCCCTTCAATCAAAAAATTACGAGAGTCAACTCTCAAGAAATTGCATCCACACCAAACATATATATTCATTGCTGGACACTCCCGCCAAAGATGAAGCGTATAAAAAATTGAGCAAGCATCTTGAGACTTGCACCACTTGCAATGATGAATTCCAAAAATTCAAAGCAAAAACAGCTGCCGCCCAGATTTATATCCCGAAAGCATTGATGGATCATGATCTCAGACAATCTTTTGAGCGCGAAGTTGGTGAGCTCTTTAAAGTAATGGAGCTAAATAATCGCGAAATCCTGAAGCGAAAAGTGAAGAAGGGATTTCTTTTTATCGATAGCATCGGACTTGAATTTATAAAAAATCTGATCTCTAAAACGATGCTAAAAACCTACGTGATGGCAGCCTTTATCTTCATTGCTCTGAAACTTCTTTTATGACGGTATTGCCCAAACTCTTAAAACGTAATTCAGTTATTTAGTGTTAAAAAATCTGTAAAAATATGGCTTAGGCCATATTTTTTTGGTCAATTAATCTGAATCTGATAGTAAGTTGAAAACATTTTCTTGCTCTTGATAAAGCTCTTCGGCGGGTTAGGCAGATTTAATTGTTTTAATGTCTCTTCAAAAAAATAGTGAACATTATCGCTTTCAGAAGATTTCAAAATTTTAACTGTAATAATATTTCCTTTTTCATCGTAATCAATACGGCCCAATAAGATATGCTTGTTAGAAAAATCTTTTTCAATCCCGGGTCTTTCAACTGAAACCCTGTCATAAGTTGCATAAAGTTTTGAAAGATAGCTTGCATAAGATCGTTTAAAAAAAGAATAATAGGCTTTCTCATCCGAGTTCAGTTCGTCTTCTGAAACACCTTCGGGGCGTTCATAGCGTATTTCAAAATTGGACATTTTTTGAGCAACTGGATTAGAAGCACTGGCAGTATTATTATTGTATGCTTCCTGCTTTAAGTTATCCTGGTCGCGGTCGCGACGGATGCTTTTTTCTTTTTTAGGATTGAAATAAATATTTCCGGCTCCGTCCTGTACAGGGCGGACGATCGTTTCTGTCAAATCCTGGTCGGGTTGGACCTTTCTTATAGGACGCTTATTTTCATTATTGGCGCTATTTTTTGGAGCCATTTTGGAGACAGGGTTACTTGGGCCCAGGTTGCCTAATGACAGAACCGGGTTTTGGGGTGGGGCGGCTTGAGGCAATTTCAACATATCGGGTTGCAGGTAATCTTTCTTCATTCCGTTTTTTATGCCTACCCTTCTGAATTGTTCAACTTCCTCTGGTTTGATGAACTTAATCTGGTCAATACGGAGGGGGATGGAGTGGTTGGATGCGCCTGCCGGGTAGTCTGTCGGATTTTTTTTCACAAGCAAAAGAACCACCAGATGGAATAGGAGGGCAAAGGTGAAAGAAATTGAAAAAGAGAGCGACGGCCCTTTGTTCTTGATCATTTTGCTATGATACCGCTGAGCTCTTAAAAAACCCAGGTATTTTTGACCTAATCTTGACCCTGACGCTCACAAATGTACACTTTAAGTAGCGCCTTTTTTGCTGCAAATCAGGTGTTATTAAATTTTGCAAGGATTGCAAGCCGATGAAGAAGATTTCAAATTTATTTCAGAATAAAAGAAGCATTGCCGGATTAATTCTTCTGGGTGCTCTTGTGACCACAACTTATAAAATTCAGGAAAATTCCGGAAGAATAAAAAAGTTAACAAATTTTGAAAGTGGCATGCAAACATGTTTTTCAAGAGTTAATCAAACTTACACTGCAAAAATGCTTTCGGATGCAACATCAAATTACTTAACTCAGAATTTTCAGAATTTAACTGAAGAATGTTTTGCGGAAGGAATTTTAAATGTAGAGGAAAGTTTTAAGTCTGAACTTTCACAGGTAGCTAAAAAACTTAGCACACTGGCTTCAAATGTTCATTGGTTCCATGAAGATATACTTTCTCCCGGCTCTGCAAGTATCGTGGCCGGAGATGGAGAGTCGCGCGATGTGGGTACTCGGTTTGAAAGAATTGAAACACGAAAGGATGAGATCCTGGAGTCGGTCGAAGCACACAAAAATGAAATTTCCGAATCGCTCAATCAAGAAAAAACATTCTTTTACGTATCAGCGACCTTGCTGGTATTGCTGATGCTTTCTGAATACATGAGCAATACAAGAAAAAGACTTTCCAATCTTGCCCGTGAAAAAGAGGCTCAGGCAGAATTGTCTGACAACGGTGGAGCAGGAAGCGTTAAAGTGGGGGAAATTATCAGAACAGCTTTAGAGCAAAATGAACTTTTTAACTGTTCTAAATTATTTTCAAATTTTCACACACAACAGTCATTTGATAAAAATCAAAAAAATAAAAGTAAATTTTCTCTTGAAGGACTGGTCACTCCAATCGGGGCTCAAAATACTGCGAGTGTTAATGAGAAGATTGAAAAAATCTGGAATGATGACAATATCGGCCTGTCAGCTGATCATGCGACAGGAAAAAAATTATCGGATCTTAACCTTGAAAGCATGAGTGGCGGAGTTGTTGATTTGCTTGCAGAAAAGTTATTTTCACAGGGAATTCAGCTCGATGTAAAAATACCTGAAAATTTAATGATCAAAGCGCGTCAGGAAGAACTTGAACAGACTCTTTATCATCTTATAAATTATGCCATCAATTCAACTCATTCTGAGTCGGGCGAGAAGAGCATTTCAATTTATGCCCACCGCCTGGGCGATATTGTTGCTTTTGACTTAATTCATTCTGGCCTTGGTTTCGATGAAGAGATACTTAAACATAGAGCAGGCATTGCTGATACCAGTAAATCCCTTGATGTCGATCTACAGATTTGTCAGTCGCTGTTGACTGAAATTGATGCCAAAATTCAGCTGGATAATAAAATTAACCAGAACGGTGAAATAACCGGCGGTAGAATAAAAATTATATTCAGAACGGGCGAAAATACATCACGACTTGTGGACTTAAAGAAAGGCAGCAAAAAAGAGATTCTTGCGACTTTCAGTGCTGCAAACTTTAATTAAAAACTATTTTGAAATTTGTGTTCTAAGAAGTTTTGAGATCAGATCTTCTGTACTTTTGTAAAGTGCGGATTTTGATACTTTAATCTGTTCAACGTTGGTTGTGACTGACACAAGATCATTTATACTTGGCACTTTTAAATTGAGCAGGATGTCTGCAATCTTCACACCTGTAGCATTCTGAAGAATAAACTTTATGAAGTGGTTCATCAAAGCCGTTGTGTGTAGATTTATGATTTCCTTGTCCTGGAATTTAAAAATTAACACGGATTCTTCCTCTTCCGTTTTAACCTGCAATGAAGTTAAAGGCAGCTGAAGTTCCTGATGGGTCTTTATTTTATAATCAATATAAACGTCAGGATTATTAGGATAGATGGCGCTTGTTTTCAGTTTAACAAGCGCTTCTGAAATAAGTGGGTTGTTAAAATTAAGCGAGTTAGGCTTATTGAATTCAAAGTCTTCCAGTGTGGCCTGAACCTGAAGTTTAAAGCGTGAAAGCAGTCCAAGGATGTGCCAAGGATAATTTTCCGCATGAGTATCAAACGCAGTCTGTATTTTTTCAAATTTATGCAGTAAGTCTGAAGGATGGTGTGTCTTTAACTCGTTTGTATCATAATCAAGCAAAGAAAAAGTGTTTTTGATTTCTGAGGGCATCATCGTCGTTTTGGCAAAAAAGGTAGGAATCAGCAGTGATTTCAATTTAGCCTTTAACTTGGACGGTCCGTCACTA
The DNA here is from genome assembly GCA_041662705.1 of Bacteriovorax sp. Lineage (GTDB taxonomy): Bacteria > Bdellovibrionota > Bacteriovoracia > Bacteriovoracales > Bacteriovoracaceae > Bacteriovorax. The sequence continues at coordinate 830,517 of JBAZRY010000002.1, read as the reverse complement.
AGCTGAAGTTGAATGATCTGATGGCCCAGAACCGACGTAAAAAATTCTCTGAATACGTTCAGATTGATGATCTGATTTTTTGGAGTTAGTCCAAAATAATAAAAGAACGCAGTTCCGTATTGTTCTACTTTCGCTCTGTAGCTATCGGTTGAGGTTAGCTCAAGCCTCACGTTCATCGGGTCAGTCTGATTAATAATCAAGAGAAGAGGGAATTGTTTTTCAGGACTGTTTTTTAACCCCAGTAGTTCTGAAGCGACATTTTTTTTAGCCGCGTGAAATTCATCCTGCTGAATAAGGTCAATATGAAAAAATGTATCAAGTGAAGTACAGGATCTGGTTAAATTTTTGAAGAAGCTAGGGTGAGGAAGATGACCGCTCTCTTTTGTTGAAACTGAGGATACAAGCTTCCCTTCAATAATGGCATCCTGATGAAACTCAAAGCTGATTTCATCTTCAATTTCTTTTATGTAAATTGGAGTTGTGACAGGACTCTTTGTGCGGATAAAATGCTGGAACTCATCCACAAGCTTGTTAAATTTATTAAATCTGGAAAGGTTGCCTTTAAACTCAAATGAGAGACAGGATTCTTTGACTTTTTTATTTACTTCAAAAAGATGCTTGTTGGAGTTATCAATAGATGATCTTTTGGTGAGGACGTAAATAAAGTGGGCGATTTCACCTTTTCCTTTGAGTTCTTCCAGGTTAAAACTGCACTCGACTTTAAACTCTCGAAGTAGCTGCTCAACTCTTTCACTATGGCTTGGAACAAATAGTTTTTGATTGGTGAAGACAAAAATAATTCCATTATCTTTCATCACATTTTTTTGAGACTGGATTTGCTGAACCAGGAAGTGATGAGGATTTGTTTTCGGTAATTCCGTAAGATTTAAAACCAGACGATCATAAAGCGTATCACTACATGCAGGGTTTCCAAGATTCAGAAAAGATGCCTGATGATTCGCGCCTTCCTCAGGAGAGTTGCGGTATTTTTCACGCATAATTTTGCAGATAAATGGGATGATCTCGTATTTATGTTCAACGGCTACACGGGTAAGGAAGCTGAGGAACTGAAGCTCCTGGCAAATTTTCAGGAACTGTCCATCAATGAACTCCATTCCTACAAATTCCGGACAGATTAAATTATTCCACTGAGAAACTTTAATGTTTGTTTCCTGTGCCAGCCAGTGCGAGAGAGCAAAAGAGGAGACATGGTTTCCTGAAAAGCGGGTGTTGATAGTTTTAGGCAGCAGACATTCCTTAAGGGGATTTTTAGATTTACATTTAGATTCTGGTTTTAACCAGGTCGGAACTTTTATGAGCAATTCGTTAACCATAAGTCCAAAAGAGAGGTGGGAAACAGAATGAGAATAATTGCGGATAGAATAAATCTGATCATCTTTTGGTGTTGAAATTAATTTAATTAATTCAGTGAGAGTTATGTTTTCAAAAGCTTCTCTCAGTTTTAGTAAAGATTCCTTGTACTCACTTGAAGGTCGATACCAGCTGTATTGATTGATTTGAAGTGCTTCACAAAAAAGCTCTGTTGAACTGTCCTTCTTGAAAATCTTTCCCAGAAAAGAAAGGGGATTCAGGAGAATGTCTTCAGTCACTTCAAGACGTTGCTCTTTAGAAAGATCCAAAATAAATTTTATTCTGAATAAATAAATAGCGACGGCACGGAAGCAGTGAATACGGATAAAATCATCGAGATGTTTTTTCAGTGGAGAAGATTCGTCCTGCATGTGTAGCCAAAAATCATTTTGGACTGCACATAAAGACGTATCAATTTTGGCATAGTCTGCAAAATGCAAGAACTCATTGAATGTCTGCAGTTTCATAGACTTACTGGTAGAGCATGATTTTTTGAAAAGAGACAAAGCATCGATAGAGAGATTGCTCAGAGAGTTTTTAATAACGATAGCTGAGGCGGTGATTAGTCCTTCACCCTTCCATCCAGGAATAAAAAATTCAGAAGGATTGAAAGCAGCATGCTTTGGAGCTCGCACATCTTCCTCCACTCCACCAAGAGATGGAATGGAAAAAGCATGGTCTAGACTCCATTGCCGTCTGGATGGTTTGCTACTTCCGTTATGATCCAATTTTTAATCCTTAAAAAGACCAACTAATTTTATAAGTTATGAGTGAAAAATTGTGACGTAGGAGGTGAGCGAAGTCACTTTAAAAAATCAATTTTCTCGCTTTTTTTTTGGTGCAACCACAAGTTTTTATTAAGATAAGAAAAACCTAAAGATTTCGACTCGGGTAGTCGATAAGCTCATCAGCAGGTTATAGTAACTGCGCGTTTTCCAGAGCTTTATTAGGGGCGTCTATGAGTGATATTTTTGACGAAGTTGACGATATTTTAAATGAAGTTAATGACGATTTAAATGAATCTTCTGCCCCTGAATCAGTTGAAGCAGAAAAGAATTTTAATGAGTCTGAGTTGCAAGACATCATGGCGGAAATAGAAAGCCTTGAAAAAGAATTTGAAGAAGAAGTTGTCGCAGAAGAAGTGACGACAAAGGCTTCTATAAAAGAAGAAAAATTAAAACCAGTTACCGGTCCAACAATATTGCCATTTGATAAAAAGCAACCAACAATTCGATCGGGTTCTGAGATTTCGTTCCAGGCCAATGGTCAGATGAATTTAAATCTCGAATTTAAAATCGGAGATGAGGTTGCAACATTATCTGTTGATCCGGTTAAGGGCCTTATCGTAACCATGTCCGGAGTAGAACTTTGTATCAACCAGGAAGAAGGTTGCAAAGTTGTTATGGAAAACGGAATGAATTTTACAATTCCTTTGACGTCTTCTGCATCAAACCTTAAAAAGAAATCAGCTTAGACTCACACCAGCTTTCAATTTAAGAGGAGAGGCCCATGAGTATTAAAATCCTTGGCGGATTTGCTCGAGGTCAAATTCTTAGTGTTCCCAAGGGAGACATTATCCGTCCTACTTCCGTCATGCTTCGAAGACGGATTTTTGATTATTTTCAAAATCTGGGGGGATGTGTCTTTGTGGATCTTTGCGCGGGATCAGGGGCGATGGGTTTTGAAGCATGGTCCAGAGGAGCGAACAAGGTTTTTTTAAATGAATCCAACAGACACGTTTTAAAAACTCTTGAAGAAAACCGTGAAAACCTGCTTCTGAAAAGTAATTATAAGAATGCAGGCGAAATTTACTGCAGTAATTCACCAGCTGAAAAATTTATCAGGCAGTTTAAGTCGAAATATTCCGAATTTGATGAAAATCAAAAATCTGAAACCATTATTTTTTTAGACCCCCCTTATTCAATGAAGAATATTTACTCGGAAGTCATTAAGGCGATTACTGAAGAGCCTTGGTATTTTGGTCAACTTTGGATTGAGTCAGATCCTAAGAAAGGCATACCCAGCAGTGCCTGGGAAAAAGAATCGCATCTCAGTACTGGCAAACTTTTCGAACAAGGTGAAAGCTATATCTTCGTGACAAATTTTCCCCAATCCCGGAATTTATGAAATAATATTGTTTGACGGGAAAATTTACGGAGTACCTATGGAGCTAAGCTCACGAGTCAGGGGAATGGCAGAAAGTGTTACCTTAAAGCTTAATACAAAGGCTATGGAACTCGCTGAAAGCGGAAAGCAGGTTTATAATTTAACTGCCGGACAGCTTCCGTTCAGACCACCTCAATCATTTATTGAAGCCATCAGATCTGAGCTGGATTTTTTGAAATCCTACCAATACAGTCCTGTTGCAGGTTTTCCGGATCTCAGAAAAAAAATTATTGAACATATTGAATCGGCAAGAGGCATTCATTTTTCTACACTCGATGAAGAATTCGATTGTGTCATTTCAAATGGGGCTAAACATTCCATTTCAAATATACTAGGCGCATTGGTTGACCCGGGTGATGAAGTTATTATTATTGCACCTTACTGGATTTCTTATCCTGAAATGATTAAATTTTGCAGGGGAATTCCCATCGTCGTAACATCATCTATCTTCGATGTTTTTTCACCGCCATTGCATGACATAAAAAAAGCTATCTCAGAAAAAACAAAAGCCATTATTATAAACAGCCCGAACAATCCAGCTGGAATTCATTATTCAGACGAGTGGATGCAGGGTTTTGCAGAACTATTGTTAGATAATCCGCATGTGAATGTAATCAGCGATGAAATTTATTTTGAAGTTTGTTACTACGATCCTAAACCAACTTATTTTTATCAAAAATATCCCGAACTTCTTAAGCGAACAATTATTGTCGATGGGATATCCAAAGCATTTGCCAGTACCGGCCTTCGCATCGGTTATTGCGTGGGTCCGAAAAATATTTGCAAAGGAATTGAAAATCTTCAGGGACAGCTTACTTCAAGTGCGAACTCTTTAATCCAGCGTTCGATGATGAATTATGATTTTGCAAGTTCACATCAATTCCTGGTTCCTGTTAAAAATCATCTTCGCGACAATGCCAATATTATCAGAGAAAAATTGAAAGAAGCGCATCTGATGAAATGCTGGTATCAGCCGGTTTCAGCGTTTTATTTTATGATCGATTTTTCTCAGACGCCTGCTTTTGAGCGCTATTCAAAAGACCGCAAGGATAAGACCGACTATTCTGTTCAGATATGTGAAGATATTTTGAATGAACTCGGCATCGTCATTGTTCCAGGAACTGATTTTGGGATGACTAATTCTGCCAGGTTGAGTCTGGTTTTGCATAAAGAAGCCTTCGGCGAAGCCATGGATAAGCTGGTCGCTTTTTTGAACGATGGAAAAGCCAAAGTTTAGGATCCAGTAGGGGGATTTTTCCCCCGATATCATCTCTAATTTACTTTAGGCATAATAGAGCTAAGGGGACTATTTCCTATGCTCAAAAATCTCACACTTATGCTCGCCTCGGTTCTGCTTTTTTCCTGTGGAAAATCTGCAGATGAAAAAACATTTGATGCAATTCTTAGTGCCAATATTTCTTTAAGCAAAGGGAATTGTCAGGACGCAATTAACACTCTTGAAGAAAATGGAAGGGTTAATACAAATGCTGCCTATTTAAAAACATTGGCGTCCGCTTACGCCTGTCGGGCGGGCTATTCAACACTCACATTTTTTACAACTGATATTTCTAAAACAGTTACTCCGGCTCCTTTTGGTGGAGCTACTACATATTCAACTTCTGATGCCGCCGTCGCAACTACTTTGCAAAACGATGCAGGCTACCGGGATTTGCTTGCGGCCATCAATATCCTTCTTTACGCAGGGGGGATTTCTGCAGGAACAGAACCAACCTCGGCAGAACGTGCGCGATATTTTAACAGTACTGAAGCAGCTGATATCGATTCTCAACTCCTGTATATGATTATGGTTCAGCTCGGTCGCTATGGATATTTCTATGGCGATTCAAGTGCCACAGGAGTCAAAGGTAGTGGAGCGGGAACGAATACTTGTTTTACAAGCTATGTGAATGCAGATGCTGATGTAAAGGCTGCGATCACTGCTGCAGCTGGAACATGTACAAATATTGCTGATGCAACAGCCGCCCATGCTCAGTTGGCTGAAGGAGTTCTGGCAGCCACTAGAAAAACGAGATTGTGTCAGGGGGTTGTGCTTTTAAATAATGTTTTTGCTCTCTTGCCAAATGTTATTTCTTCCGCTTTCCCGGCAGCTGATCAGGCCGCTGCACTGGCGGCAGTCAATACAATAAATCTTGCAAAGACAGCGTTAATAGCTGCAGATGCAACTACCTCGACAGTTGCCACAACACTTGATCAATCAAACTGTGAGGACGGCTCACTTGTTACAGTTTCCAACGTTGAATCCTATTTTGGTTTGATGTTCGAGGGCGCTTTCCAATGATAAGAAAGCTCTTATTTGTGATATTTTTTATTTCAACCAATCTTTTTTCCAGAGAAGTTTCATATCTTGCTCGCAGCCCACGTGCTCTTTTGATGGGGGATGCCTATACCGCCATTGCCGATGATGAGTTCACCTTATTTTATAATCCGGCTGCGCTTGGAAGAAATAAAGGTGTGAGTTTCACGCTCATTGATCCCAATTTTGGTCTAACAAATGCGCTCGGTGATACAGATCGATTTACAAAATTTCCTTCAGGCCAGGGTGCAGCTCCTCAAATTGCCAGTCGAGTGATGGATTTTCCTATTTATTTGCAGGCCGGTATTTTCCCGACTTTGAAAATGGGACAATTTGGTTTCACTCTTTTTGCTGATTCGAAGGCTAGTTTGGTGCTAAGAAATGCAACTCACCCGATGCTTGACGTGAACTATCGTTATGACCGGGGCTTTATTTTTGGCTATGCTTACAATATCGGAACCGGTGCTTTTTCAAGCAGGGCCGTTAAAAACAAAAAATCCACAACCAGTGCCGGGACCAGACTCTCAATTGGTGCAGCTGTAAAGCATATGAATCGTCAGGGGCTCCAGAATCAATTCGATCTTTTCGGGACGGGATTACTAAGTAAAATTAATGCGGGATCTGCCAACAGCGCCAGCGCGATCAAAGAAGCTCTTGGATACTCTAAAGGTGACGGATGGGGTTTTGATCTTGGAACTGAGTATGCTATTTCTTCAGGGCGTTCGACCTTAACCTCCGCTTTTTCTATTCTTGATATCGGCGGCACTCGGTTTAGAAAAACGGAGGGGATTTCCGATGTCCCAAAACAAGAAATGATTGTTAATGCCGGTATGGCCTACAAACAGGATTTTGGACTGGTGGATTACACCTTGTCTGCGGACATGCACCCATTTATTGGTCCGGTTGATTTTGCCAGACAATTCCACCTTGGAACGGAACTTTCTCTTCCTCTAATATCACTTCACGCAGGATGGAGTGAGGGCTATGTTTCTTATGGGGCAAGTGTAAAATTCTGGCCTGTAAAAATCACTACTGGATTCTATGGAGTGGAAGTCGGTTCTCATTACCGCGAACAAGAAGCTAAAAGATTCATTCTCTATTTAAGTCTTTTCGACTTTTCAATCGATCTCTAGTTCTCTACAATTTTTTATAGGCGTTCTCATGATGTATTAACTGACCAATATGGTCAGCGATGCCCTTGGAGGTTTTGTTGAAAAAGACTTTTGTACTAGACACCAACGTTCTTCTTTTTGATCCCACTGCTTTTAGAAAATTTGGTAAGAATACGGTTTTTATCCCTTTGATCGTAATCGAAGAAATTGACCGCTTCAAAAAAGATCAAAATGAGAACGGCCGCAGTGCCAGAAATTTTTCCCGTTATATTGATGATCTTCGTCAACGGGGGTCATTGGCAGATGGAGTGGTCCTTGACAGCGGCGGAACATTAATTATTTCTGTCGATCGCCATGTTGATTCAAAAAATCTTCCGATAGATGTTTCAATAAACGATAACCTGATTCTTTCTTCTGCACTGGCCTACAAGCTGGATGGAGAAGACGTACTTCTGGTTACAAAAGATATCAACCTTCGTTTGAAAGCGGACATCCTTGGCGTTCCTGCTGAAGATTATGGTCAGCTGGATATTGCTCTCGATGAACTGTATTCAGGGCAGAGAGTTTTTGAAATTTCCGGTGAAAGATTAAAAGAATATGAATCGTCGCGTTTCCTGGCCCTTGATGAAGACGAGCAGGCGGGAATTTTCGCTAATGAATATTTTATCATGCAGGAATTTCATAATCCAAGAAGAAGATTGTTGGGAAGATTTCATCAGGGTAAAAAAGGAATTGTTCCTCTCATTTCCTTAAGGGAAGGTATCTGGGGTATTTATCCTAAGAACGTTGAGCAACAGTTTGCTCTCGACGCTCTTCTTAACGATGAAATTGCTCTTGTTTCTTTGGTCGGTAAAGCCGGGACAGGTAAAACACTTCTTGCTATAGCCGCTGGTCTTGAAAAAACAATTGCCCAGGGAAAATATTCGAGACTGCTTGTGTCTCGTCCGATTCAGCCCATGGGACGCGATCTTGGTTTTTTACCGGGTGACGTCAATGAAAAACTTGCTCCATGGATGCAGCCGATTTTCGACAACATGGATTTTCTTTTCAATCAAAACAGAAAGCAGGCCGGAACATCATACGAAGAGCTGATCAATCAGGGCATGCTGCATATTGAGCCTCTTACTTATATTCGCGGCCGTTCAATTCCAGGTCAATACCTGATAGTTGATGAAGCTCAGAACCTCAGTCCGCACGAAGTTAAAACCATCGTTACAAGGGCCGGAGAAGGCACTAAAATCGTTCTGACAGGTGACTGCCAGCAGATTGATAGTCCATATCTGGATGAAACGAATAACGGTCTGGCGTACGTTGTAGACCGCCTTAAAACAGAAGAAATAATCGGTCATACGACATTGAGAGTGGGTGAGAGATCGCCGCTTTCAGAAGTGGCATCAAAGCTTCTATAATAAAGGTAAGTCCAGGTATGAATAAAAAAGACCCGCGCTTACAACGAAAACATTTAAGAGCTCCTCTCAAGTCAATTTGTCTTTATGTTGATGGCGAGCATGTTTTCAAAGCGCGGGTTTTCAATATTTCAGAAGGGGGCTTGCTGCTTTCTGAATTGCCCCACATTCCTGAAATAAATGCCCTCCCGCTGGCGATAGAACTGCTGAATTTTCCGCGTCTGAGTACTTTAAGTTATGACCAGCTGAAAATTCTTAATGTGGATGAATTCTCAAGAACTATTTTAAAAACAAAATGCAGAATGGTCAGAACTTTTGAAGGTCAGAGCAATGTCGATAAAATTTTTATCAATTTCATTGGTTGCGAATTTTATAGTCAGACACCGGAATTCAGGCAGGCGGTATTTCACTACGTAGAAACATTCGCTAAAAATACTATTTATCTTTTAAGTTTATTTGAATCGCTTGCTAATCGAGCTGAGCAGCTGGAGTTGCTTCGAACCGTTGCTCACATTTTAGGCTATGATCGCCGGATGAAAATTCCTCTTCTGCGTGCCAAGGTTCTCCATGATTATCAAAGTCTGGAGAGTCTCTAGTTGGTTTTGATTGCACTGGATTGTAATTATGAAAAAATTAAAAATGTTAATGCTCAATAATTCGGGCTTTGGGATAATTGGCGTCATTATTATCGCCGGAGTCTTAGGTGGAATAAGCTTAGTAATAATAGAAATGGGTAAACAAGCGGCATCATCGCAGAAAAAACTTCAAACCGATATGGACGCAGATTTTATTGCAAAAGAAATTTCAGGAATTCTTGCAGACGCAACAGTATGTACCGCTTCTCAAATTGCCGGTAAGAATGCTGCTTCAACTCCCGCGGGATTGATTTTAGATATTATTGGTAAATATTCAGTCACAAATACCACTGGGTTTGGATCTTCTCACATAAAGGTTAAATCATATGAAATATCTAATAATAATTTTGCAGAAATAACTGACCCAAACACAGAAACGGCTTTAGTCATAAACTTTGCTATGCCGAAAATTGTCTCAAGCTCGGCTACGTTAAAACCAAGAAGAATAAAATTAATTATAACCAAATCTGGTTCCAATATAGCTACTTGTAATGCGACATGGGTTAATCCGAACGATAATTGGAGTAGAGTTGGAAATAATATTTATTACGGTTTAGGAAAAATTGGAATTGGGGCGCCTGCTGCAGTTGGTTTATTGGAAGTCGATGGCGGTATACGACCGGGCAGTTCGGGAATTTCTGTTGATGGAGCCTGTAGTGTAGAAGGAACGTTTGCGTATGATGCTGTTTTACATAAGCCGGTTTATTGCAATGAAACTTTGGTTTGGAAAGGGATGTGAAAAATATTATGAGAACTATAAAAAAAATTCTTAATGCCACAACGGGATTCACTTTAGCGGAAATAATGATCGCTGTTGCAGTTCTTGGCGGGCTTAGTTTGGTCGGTATAAATCTAAGCAAACAAGCGACAACAACTCAGAAGAAATTTCAGACGGATATTGATGCTGATTTTATAGTTAAAGAAATTGCGGGCGTACTTGCTACGGCATGTAATACATCTCAAATTATCGGAAAGAATTCTGCCGCAACTTCTGCCGGAACAATTACTGACATTAATGGTAAATATTCAGTATCGAGCACGACTGGTTTTGGGGCGTCTCAAATTAAGATTGCTTCTTATGAAATATCCAACAGTAATTTTGCTGAAATAACTGATACAAATACTGAAACGGCATTAGTTATAAACTTTGCCATGCCTAAAATTGTCTCAAGCACAGTTCCTACATTAAAACCACGAAGAATAAAATTGATAATAACCAAGACAGGGGCGAATATAGAAACCTGTAAAAGTGCCTGGGTGAATCAGCAAGATTATTGGACAAAGAATGGCAATGATCTTTTTTATACCAGCGGGAATGTGGGAATAGGAGTTCCTGCACCACTTGTAAGATTGGATGTCGATAAAGGGATTCGTCCAGGGAGTACAGGAGTGGCGGTTGATGGCGCTTGCACAGTTGAGGGCACTTTGGCTTATGATTTAGCGGCCCATAAACCGGTTTATTGTAATAATGAATCGATATGGAAAGCAATTGGTTCATCTTCTTGCGTTCATGGCACCTGGACTCAGAATACAGCAGGTGCATATACATTTGTTGTACCTGCAGGCTGTGTCTCATTAAAGGTAACATTGATTGGCGGTGGCGGTGGCGGCGGTACTTCAGGTGGTGATCAAGGAATTGGTAGTGGAGGAGGTGGAGCTTGCGTAATAACGAATTATGTTATGACGGTTGTTCCTGCGCAATCTATTTCAGTCACAATTGGTGCTGGTGCGCCCCCGCATAACCTTGGGTATAACTGGGGCTTTAGGGGAGGCAACTCTATTTTTGGAACTATTACTGCATCTGGCGGTGGAACTGGTGCTTCAAGTTCCGGTTCAATTGGAGGATGGTCCGGAGTTGGTGGTAATGGAGGAACTTGTTCTGTGCCAGGAACTTCCGGAGGGGCCGGCGGAAATGGTGGTGGACAAGGTTGTGGTGCCGGAGGAGGAGGAGGCGCATCCGGAGGAACTAGTGGAGGCTGTGGTACAGCTGGTTCAAGTACATGGGGGGCTGGCGGTTTACCCGGCCAGCCAGGCACTGGCTATGGCAGCGGCGGAGGAAATGATACTCCGGGATCTAGTGGCTACGCCTTAATTGAATATTAAACTAGTGCAACTTATCTTCGATTTGTTTTTTGAAATCTTTTACAGATTCGGCAAGGTGTTTGGATTCTTTCTCAAGTCTGTGCGTGAACTCATTCATTATTACACGAGTTTTTGAAAATATATCTTCAGCTTCATCATTTCTTTTAATCTGATCCATTATTTCATTAGACTCAGTCATCAGGTCATTAAAGCTCAAAACCTTCAGGTAGTCAGAGAAGCTGGCTTCCCGCTTTTGATTTTTCCATTGATCTAGACTGACTAGATTTTCGCTCTCAGTATTCATTTTCAACATCCCCCAAAGATTTTGGACGTTATCCGCTAATGGTGATGATATTTCAAATAAAGTTTTCGAAGAGTGAAAAAATTACTTTGGCCCAAAGCGTATCTAAGTGTAGGGGATAATAGGTGCTGATTAAACAGATTTGATAGAAAAGACGGAGTGCTATGACTACAGCACCCCGCTAATGTATTTATTTCAATTTATTGAAGTATTCCTGAGACCCTTTTGGATCTGGTTTCATTGTAGCTTTTCCTTTAGTCCAGCCAGCAGGACAAACTTCGCCGTGTTTCGCTGTGTATTGGTAAGCTTCCACAGTTCGCAATATTTCTTCTACGTTTCTACCAACTGAGAGGTTGTTTACTGTAGCTGTCTGAACGACGTTTTTATCGTCAATAACGAATACTCCGCGAAGAGCAACAGCATCTCCGGCAAGGACTTCGTAGTCGCGTGCAATTGATTTCGAAATGTCGGCCACGAGTGGGTGATGCATTTTTCCTAAACCGCCTTTATTTCTTTCCATATTTGTCCATGCAAGGTGAGAAAAAGCTGAATCTACTGAGCATCCAATGACTTCGCAGTTAAGTTCTTTGAATTTTGATAGACTGTCTTCGAAAGCCGTAATTTCTGTTGGGCAGACGAATGTAAAATCTAGCGGGTAAAAATAAAGGACTTTCCATTTATTTTGAAAGTCTTTTGGGAAAGAGAGTGATTTGATTTCTCCATTTACAACAGCATCAGCTGTAAATTCCGGAGCCGTTTTTCCGACTAATCTAGACATAAATTCCCCCTAATATTTGTTTTTTAGTAACTAAATCAAAAGCTGTTCCACTTTAAGATGAATGAGTATTAAGATCAAGAGGAAAGCCTGTCTCAAATGGATAAAAATCGTAAAATAACGCAGACTTAAGCCTTGTGAAAAAACTCTAATAGAGTAAGCTAAATAGTTAAAGATTTTGAATTTCGAAGCCGATTAGCTATTGAATTCTGTAGATTACAATTTAAATGTGCCCAATTTACTGGAGAAAAGAATGGATCCAAAAGCCTATATCCCAAACCCAATTGTCATTGAGCAAACAGCGCGTGGTGAGCGGCAGTACGACATCTATTCGCGCCTCCTTCTTGACCGGATTATTTTTCTGGGAACAGAAGTTAACGATACCGTGGCAAATCTGATCATGGCCCAAATGATGTTTCTAGAGCAATCGGACGCTGAGGCTCCAATCCACTTTTACATTAACAGCCCCGGAGGATCGGTTTACGCCGGACTCGGGATATACGATATCATGCAACATATTAGTTGCCCTGTTTATACCTATTGCGTAGGTATGGCCGCTTCAATGGGTTCGCTGCTTTTAACGGCAGGTGCGGCCGGGCATAGACATTCGCTGCCGCATTCGCGCATTATGATTCATCAGCCACTAGGTGGAGCCCGAGGGCAGGCCAGTGATATACAAATCCAGGCAAACGAAATTCAGGACCTGAAAACTCAGTTAAACGGCATTTATATCAGACACTCGAGTTCCGGAATGACGATGGATAAAATTATTAAGGAAACTGACCGCGATAATTATCTCAGCCCGACCAAGGCTATTGAACTTGGACTGATCGATGTGGTTATAGACAGAAGTGGAAATAAATTAAAAAAATAATCGTAACTAAAGTTCAGTTAAGGATAGAAAAATGACAAAAGAAAAATCGAATTTTGGTAGTGCTCTTCACTGTAACTTTTGCGGAAAATCACAGAAAGAAGTTAAAAAACTCATAGCTGGACCCGGTTGCTATATTTGCGACGAATGTATCGAACTTTGTAACGATATTATTTTTGAAGATTCACAAAAAAGTAATACTAAAGCCGTAGTGGATAATGTTCCAAAGCCTCATGAGATTAAGGCTCACCTCGACAACTACGTTATCGGTCAGGATAGAGCTAAAAAAATTATTTCAGTAGCTGTTCATAACCACTACAAAAGAATTTCCCACAAGAACGGCGATCCGAGAAAAACGGATGTTGTAGAGTTGGCGAAATCAAATATTCTTCTTGCGGGACCAACCGGGTCAGGGAAAACATTGATCGCGCAGTCTCTGGCAAAATTCTTGAACGTACCTTTTGCTATCGCAGACGCCACATCACTGACTGAAGCTGGTTACGTAGGTGAAGACGTTGAAAATATCATTCTCAATCTTCTTCAAAACTGCGATTTCGATGTTGAGCGCGCTCAGAGAGGGATCGTTTATATAGACGAGATCGATAAGATCGCCAGAAAATCAGAAAACCCTTCAATTACCCGCGATGTTTCGGGAGAAGGTGTTCAGCAGGCCCTTCTAAAGATTGTTGAAGGAACTATCGCTTCTGTTCCTCCTAAAGGCGGAAGAAAGCATCCACAACAGGAATTTATACAGGTCGATACGAAAAATATTCTTTTCATTTGTGCCGGGGCTTTCGTAGGTCTTGATAAAATCATTGAAAAGAGAATGACTAAAAGACCGATGGGATTAATTTCCCAGAAAACCGAAGCGGAGCAGTCGGTTATTGAGAAGCTGGGTGGAATTGAGCCAGAGGATCTTTCAAAATTCGGTTTGATCCCTGAATTTATCGGACGTTTGCCGGTCAATGCCATGCTCTCTGAACTGGATGAAGAAGCTTTGGTTTCCATTCTTACAGAACCAAAAAATGCTCTGACAAAACAATATGCAAAACTTTTTGAATACGAAGGCATTGAGCTTGAATTTGAAGTGGCTGCCCTTAAAGAAGTGGCGAGACAGGCACTTGAGAGAAGAACAGGGGCACGCGGTCTACGGGCCATATTAGAGCAGTCGATGCTGGACGTGATGTATGAAGTCCCTTCAAATGAAAAAGTCTGCAAAGTCGTTGTGACTTTGGATTCTGTTACTGGCAAAGGCTCACCTAAAGTGATCGAAGGACCAAGAAAATCATTTGCACCGGCAGCACAGTCAGCGGTTTCTTCTCCTAAGAAGACGGTAGAGTCGGCTTAAATTTTTTTAAAATCATTTTCAAAATATGAAGCCTCCACCACGGAGGCTTTTTTATTTTTATCGCAACTTTTTCAATCGGTTATTAAAAAAAACTTAGGGTCTGAAAAAATTTCAACTAACTCTTCCTTACAACTTGCCCCTATGCAGGGGGGGTAGAAAAAACTAGAGCTTAGGGAGGTGACGCCCTAAAGATAAATAACAAGTCTTTGAATATTTTAGTAAAAAAGCAATTAATGCCTTATCTTTTTTTTTGCAAGTTCAGTCTTTTTCATGTCATCATTTTATAAGACCCTTCAGTTCCAAGGTGGCAGTCAAGAAGTGATACCCGCAGGAACCAGAAGACGTAACTAATAGTGCAGGAGGTACTATGTCGCAAGCCTGGTCAGAGTCAAAGAAGTTCCCATTACTACCACTACGGGACATGATTATTTTCCCACACATGGTGGTACCTCTTTTTGTGGGAAGAGAAAAATCAATCTCTGCGCTTGAAGAAGCTCAAAGAAACAACAATGAAATTTTCCTGGTCACTCAAAGAGATGCGAGTGTTTTAAATCCAGACCGAGAAGACATTTACGAAGTCGGTGTAGTCGTTAATATCATCCAGATGCTAAGACTTCCGGACAATACAGTAAAAGTATTGATCGAAGGAAAATACCGGGCACGCCTTAAAACTTTCGAATCAGGCCCAGAAGGCTATTTCGCGGAAGTTGAAAAGTGCTCATCAGAAACGAAGGACCCAGTTACTCTGGAAGCTACAATCAGAAGCATCAAAGGAATCTTTGAACAGTATGTAAAGCTTAATAAGAGAATTCCTCCTGAGCTCCTGATGAGTATTTCTTCAATTACTGATCCTTCTCGCCTTGCCGATATCATGGTCGCTCATTTGACTATGAAAATTTCAGAAAAGCAGGAAATCCTTGAAGCAGTAGAAGTCGGAAGACGTCTAGAGTTGCTTCTTGAAAAAATGCAGGGTGAAATTGAAATCATCAATGTTGAAAGACGAATCCGTACACGTGTAAAAACGCAGATGGAAAAGTCTCAGAAAGAGTACTACTTGAATGAGCAGATGAATGCGATTCAAAAGGAACTTGGTCAGAAAGATGACGGAAAAACCGACATTCAGGAAATGGAAGAGCGCTTAGCCGCTAAGAAAATGCCTGAAGAAGCACGAGAAAAAACTTTTAAGGAATTGAAGAAGTTAAAATCAATGTCTCCAATGTCCGCAGAGTCTGCCGTTGTGAGAAACTACATTGACTGGATGCTTTCTCTTCCATGGGATGAATACACTACTGATAATAACTCAGTTCCTCGTGCACGTGAAATCCTTGATGATCACCACTACGGAATGAAAGACGTAAAGGAAAGAATCATAGAGTATTTAGCAGTTCGCTCTCTTTTAAAAGAAGAAGGAAAGGGAACAATTCTATGTCTGGCAGGTCCTCCGGGGGTTGGTAAGACTTCGATTGCAAAATCTTTAGCAGAGTCACTTGGCAGAAGTTTCCAGAGAATATCTTTAGGGGGCGTGCGGGACGAATCAGAGATACGTGGACACAGAAGAACTTATGTAGGAGCGATGCCGGGGAAATTGATGATGGCGCTTAAAAAAGCCGGAACATCTAATCCTTTAATTCTTTTAGACGAGATCGATAAAATGTCTTCAGATATGCGCGGCGATCCTGCTTCAGCAATGCTTGAAGTATTAGATCCTGAACAGAACAAGGCTTTCTCTGATCACTATATCGAAGTTGAATATGATCTTTCGAAAGTTATGTTCGTAATGACAGCTAACGATTTGGGAAGAATTCCAGGACCGCTTCGCGACCGTATGGAAATAATCCACATCGCAGGCTACACTCCACAGGAAAAACTTGAGATCGGAAAACGTTATTTATTGAAGAAAGCAGTGAAGGGCAATGGTCTTGTTGACCATGAAGTTCAGATCGGCGACACATGTATGATGGACATCATTCGTGGATGGTCGAAAGAAGCTGGAGTTCGTGAATTTGAAAGACAATTGAATAATGTTGTCAGAAAAATTGCGACAGAAGTTGTAACAAAAGATGTAGCGGCTGGAAAAAAATTCAACGTGACTTCAAAACAACTTCCAAAATACTTAGGACCTCGTCGTTATGATTCAACCGATATCGAAGCGGGGGCACAGGTTGGACTGGTGAACGGTCTTGCTTGGACAAGCGTCGGCGGAGAGCTTCTTCATATTGAAGTAGTGACGGTTGAAGGAAATGGAAAAATCCAGATTACCGGTAAGCTTGGTGAAGTAATGCAGGAGTCGGCAAAGGCAGCTCTAAGTTACGTAAGATCAATCTCAGGACGTCTTGGTATTTCACACGAGTGGTATAACAAGAATGATATCCATATCCACGTTCCGGAAGGGGCGACACCAAAAGACGGGCCTTCGGCCGGTGTAACTATGGTGACGGCGCTTACTTCGGCGATCACTGGAATTGCGGTTCACCAGAACGTAGCAATGACCGGTGAAGTGACCATCAGAGGTCGCGTATTACCGATTGGCGGATTGAAGGAAAAGCTTCTTGCAGCTAAACACGCAGGAGTGAAAACAGTTATTATCCCGGCGAAAAACGTGAAGGATTTGGCTGATATTCCTCAAGAGATTCAGGACGGACTGGAAATCATTCCTTGCGCACACGTAGAGCAAGTTTTGAAAGTCGCTCTTGAGCTTAACCAGCCGGAAAAATTCATGCAGGTTGTTTCTCCTACCCTTACAGTGGTGGACGGAGACCGAGGCATGGAAGTGGCAAACTAATTTTTATTAAACAATTGCTTATAGATGAGGGCTCCGAGAGGAGCCCTTTTTTTTGCATAACATTAATTGGCTTTTTGAATTGACAGACTTTCTTGCTTTGACTATTTTTACACCACATCTTTTGATAAAAATGGGCGTTTAGCTCAGCTGGTAGAGCGCTACCCTTACAAGGTAGATGTCGGGGGTTCGAGCCCCTCAACGCCCACCATTTTTATTCTAAAGATTAAATGGCCCCATTCAATTTCATCGCCAATAAAGTCATGCACATTTATAAGCACTAGTTTCCACAATAAAACTTTATTGAATTAAAGGTTATAATAAATAAAATAACATCCCAAACGACTAGGACAAAAACGTGCTTGCTATAATTCTTCTTGCAATCGTTATAATTATATTCGGTAAAATCAAACTAGCACCGGGTCTCGCATTATATGGCAAGCCAGCAAGGCTTTATGGTGGGACACTTTTAATTTTATACTATCCTTTACAGTGGTTAATCTTATTTATCTATTCTTCTTTTCCAACTCAGATTATTCAAGACAGAAGTTTGATTTATATTCGTGATTTTGTTGTCGTCTTTGCTTTCTTGGCTATTGTCATGCTGCCTTTTAAAAAGCTGAAAGGTGTGGAGGCAGATCAAGTCCAATCAGAAATACAAATTGAAATGAATCAAAAGAGATTTGCTACGAGAAGAAAAATATTAATTTATTTTTTACTTAGTGGTATTTTTTCAGCTGGAGCCATTACTTGCGAAATTATTTTCTATGATGAACTAAAGAATTATTTTACAGCAATTTCCATGGTGTCGGGGTTTAGCTTAATGGCGTGTGTTGTGTCCTTTTATTTATTAATAAAATCGTTTTTCTACAAAGAAGTTTAGTTCATTTATTTGATGTGTGTGCTGTTGTGATTGCACTATCCATTTCTTAGTGAAATTCAAATGAGGTTTGTTCTGATTAGTTTGATCGCCATTGCCAGAAGAATTGTTCCAAAAAATTTACGAAGAATGACGCTGCCGGTGACGCCAAGCTTACGGTCGATAAAATTCGCTGATTTTAAAACCATATAAACAAATATTAAATTAAGAAGAATTCCCAGAATGATATTAATTCTGGAGTAAACCGAATTGAGTGATATGAGAGTCGTCATAGTTCCGGCACCTGCAATCAAAGGGAATGCCAGGGGAATAATAGGTGATGTCAGGCCGACTTCATGACTTTGCTTAAAGAGTACGATATCCAGGACCATTTCCAGCCCCAGAAAAAACATGATGAGACCGCCGGCAATGGCAAATGACTGAACGTCCACTCCAAACAATGCCAAAATTGATTCACCTATATACAGAAACGCAAAAAGCAATACACCTGAAATGAGAGTGATTTTAAGGCCGTCGATGTTGCCATATTTTTTTTTCAGATCAATAACAAAAGGTATCGTTCCAAGAATATCGATCACTGAAAATAAAATCAGAGTGACCGAAATGACTTCTTTAAAATTAATTAAGTTAAAAAAATTCATGGGACCAGATGCTTAGGTGTAAACGAAAGCGGCATTAAATCCTTAAATTTCATTTTTGTTTCGTGTCCTGCTTCGTCTCCGATGATGATTTCTAAATCATCATCTGCAAATTCACTCATGACCTGTCGGCACATGCCACAAGGTGGCCAGCCTTCCTTGGTATAAATATAAATTTGTTTCAGCGATAATTTTTTTTCTGAAACAGCTTTAAAGATGGCCACTCTTTCTGCACAGATTGTTCCGCCATAACTGGCATTTTCAATATTACATCCGGTAAAGACCGACCCGTCACTGGTCGTAAGAGCGCAACCAACGAGCGCTTTTGAATAAGGAGAGTAGGCATATTGGGAAGCCTCACTCGCGAGTTTTCTTAATTTAGTTGTTTCCATACCTGATCCTAGAGTTTTCCAAATTGTACAATGGCATGATTAAGCAATGAAGTGAACTGATCCATTACTTTTAGCGCTTCATCTTTAATATCTTCATGTTTTAATTTTATGTTTGTGATTCCTGCGCCCATATTAGTAATGCAGCTTATTCCGCAGACTTTTACACCCATATGATGAGCAGCGATCGCTTCCGGAACGGTGCTCATGCCAACCATATCTGCACCCAACGTTCGGAACATTTTTATTTCTGCAGGTGTCTCATAAGTGGGACCAAGAACTCCGGCGTACACGCCTTCTTTAAGATCGTGACCGAGATTTTTTGAAACTGATCTCAGCACATCATTGAGTTCTGAATTATAGGCGTTGGACATATCCGGAAAACGCGGACCCATTTTGTTGTCATTCGGGCCGACTAGCGGATTTCTTCCCATCAGGTTTATATGGTCAGTGATAACTACTAAATTTCCCGGTCTGAAATTTAAATTCACTCCGCCGGCCGCATTGGTCAGTACGAGCATTTTAATTCCCAAAGTGGCGAGCATTCTGACCGGGAAAACAACTTCTTCCATTAGAAGACCTTCGTAGGCATGAAAGCGACCTTGAAGAGCAACCACTTCAACCCCTTTTACTTTTCCAAGAATCAGCTGCCCAACATGGCCGTCGACAGACGTTTTTCTAAAATGTGGGATGTCGTTATAGGGAATAATAATTTTACTTTCGATCTGGTCGACAAAAACGCCAAGGCCAGAACCAAGGACGATTCCGATCCGAGGCTTTATATCGCTTATGGACTGAATGTATTTTACTGCCTTATTTATTTTTTCATTCATAAATTATCTCTTCTTTATAGGAGACTTTAATTTTGGTGCAAATTTAGTCTGTACATCTAATACCAGCTTCTTTTTTGTACGCGGTTTAGTCGCTTTAATTATAATATCATGTTTAAGCATGGATTCAGCAATTTCAAGCACGACATCTTTCTGGTTGTCGTGAGCATGAATAGTCGCCAGGACATCGCCCTTTTTAACTTTATCGCCGATCTTTTTATTTATGACAAAGCCGGTAGCGAAATCGATGACATCTGTCGTTTTTTGTCTCCCGCCGCCCAGGCGAACGCAATGATGCCCGAGTGATTTGCAATCCATGTCGGTGACAAAACCATTCTTTGTACATTTTACCTCAAAGACATTTTTAGTTTGAGGAAGCAGGCTGTAATCATCGATGACTCTTTCATCACCACCCTGATTTTTTATGAGTTCGCGGAATTTTTCCAGTGCAGCTCCGGATTCCAGTGCCGCAGCGGCTTTTTTAATTCCGTCCTTGTGGGTCTTTGCAAGACCTGCCAGATACACCATGCCACCGGCAAGGGAAAGTGAGAGCTCGGTCAAATCGGCCGGTCCGCGACTTTTGAGTGTTTCAATGCTTTCGATAATCTCAAGTGAATTTCCTACAGCATTGCCGAGCGGCTCCGACATATCAGTGATGATGGTCATCACATTTTTATTAAAGCGCAGACCAGTGGAGCGGATACTTTCAGCAAGTTTTTTAGCATCGCTGAGTTTTGCCATGAAAGCGCCGTTGCCCGTTTTAATATCCATCACGATTCCCTTAGCTCCTTCAGCAAGTTTTTTGCTCATAATGGAAGCTGTGATCAGGGGAATCGATTCAATCGTTGCAGTAACGTCTCTTAGGGCATAAATCAATTTATCCGCAGGAGCGATTTCTCCGGTTTGCCCGATGAGAACAAGCCCCCGTTCCTGAAGCTGGGATACAAATTCGTCGAGTGAAATATCTGTTCTGAAACCGCTGATAGACTCAATTTTATCAACTGTTCCTCCGGTATGACCTAAACCGCGCCCGGCAATCATGGGAACTTTAACTCCACAAGCTGCGGCGATCGGAGCGAGAATAAAAGACGCTTTATCACCGACCCCGCCGGTCGAGTGCTTATCAATATAAACTTGCTCCGGAAAGTTGAGAACTTTACCCGAGTAAAGCATGGCATCTGTCAGGCTCGTCGTTTCATCTTTGTCAAAACCATTGAGATAAATGGCCATCAAAAGTGCACTCATCTGGTAATCTGCTATAGTGCCTTTAGTAAAACTCTCGATGAACCACTGGATTTCATCTTTCGTAAGTTTTTCTTTATCTCGTTTCTTTTGTATAATATTATAAGCAGAGAAAGACTGTTTCATGAATGACTCTCATTTAGTTAGGAAGAGAGTTAGTGTATTCAAGTTGCCTTCGAAAATCAAATTAACGCGAGACAAAGACGATGCTATTGACCTTAAAAAAATATTTTTCTTATTCCCTGATCTTTTCTTTATTGATCATTGCTCTTCCGGGAGTTGCTCAATCAGTTGAAGGAAAGGACGAATCGGGCGGAATTCTGGACGATTCATTAAAAGATATTTCAATAGTTCTCGGTGCAGGTGCAGCAGGTGCGGTTCTGGGGCTATCGACTTTATCATTTGTAAAAGAGCCCTCTGAGCATTTAAAGAATATCGCCGTAGGCGCAGCGGTGGGAATCGTTGTGGGTGTTGGCGTCGTTATTTTTTCACAGGCCACAAGATCGTCATCAGTGATCGACAATCAGGCGCAGGTTCCAATGAATTCAGATAAGCTTGCGGCCATTGCACGCCATGAATTTACTAACTATAAAACCCTCAAAGTTTCTGAAAATATACCAAAAATTGGCTATACGTTTACCTTCTAAATAAATACCAAATTGATCCAATATTAATTGCGAGTAGCGCCATACTATGCCCTTTGAAACAACGGGTAAGCTTTGATAGACTCATAGAGATTTATATTTTAAAGGATTTATTTAATGGCTAAGCAACTTATCATCAACCAGACGCTCAATGAGTGTCGGGCGGCCCTTATTGAGAATGGCGAAATTCTTGATTTTTTAATGGAACGTTCTCACGATCACCGCCCCGAAGAAAACCGAGTCGACTTTCCTTTTGTAGGAGATATTTACAAGGGCAGGATTGTTCGCGTCTTGCCCGGAATGCAGTCAGCTTTTGTAGACATCGGATACGAAAAAGCCGCTTTTCTTTATGTAGATGACGCCTATATTCCCACAATTGAAGAGCAAAGAGAGATGGCTGAAAAAAGCCGGCGCTCCCTTGAAGAAAGCCAGCGCCAGGGCGAAGTCATTCCCGATGAAATGAGCACCTTGTCTGAAGCGGTCAATATGCGCTTTCGTCCCGACATCAGCATCGAATCTTTTTTGAAAGAAGGAGATGAAATTCTGGTTCAGGTGGCGAAGGAACCAATTTCAACGAAGGGACCTAGAGTCACTCGCCATATTACGTTTGCGGGAAGACATATTGTTTTCATGCCATTCATAGAACATACCGGCGTATCGAGAAGAATTGAAAGTGAAAAAGAGCGGGAGCGCTTAAAAGAAATATTGGAAACTATCCGCCCTGACGGAACAGGTGTCATTGCACGCACTGTTGCTGAAGGGCAGTCGTATAAGACGCTTAAGTTTGACTACAACATGCTGGTCAAAATCTGGAAGGACGTTCAAAAGAGAGCTGAAAAAGCAAAATCTCCTTATGTCGTTCATCAGGATTTGAGTTTCATTCAAAGAGTTCTGCGCGATATTACCGATGAGGACGTTGATGAAATTGTTTTGGATTCCAAAGAAAATTTAAAAGATGCTGAAAAATTTGTTCAAAAGTTTCTGCCTACCATGAAAGGCAAATTTAAATTTTATTCTGAAGAAACTACGCCTATATTTGAAAAATTCGGAATTGACCTGGAAGTTGAACGCGCTATCGATAATAAAGTTTTTTTGAAATCAGGTGGCTCACTCAATATTGATCAGACTGAAGCGCTTGTATCAGTTGACGTCAATACCGGTAAATACATCGGCAGAAAAACGTTTGAAGAAACGATACTGAAAACCAATCTTGAAGCTGTTAAAGAAATCGCTTATCAACTTCGTCTTAGAAATTGCGGCGGAATTATTATTATTGATTTTATCGATATGGAGCGCGAAGAAAATCGCAATATCGTTTACAATGCTCTTCTTGAAGCTTTGAAAAAAGACCGCGCAAAAACAAACGTACTTCCTATTTCCGGCCTGGGCCTGGTGGAGATGACCAGAAAGCGCACGCGCGATACCTTATCGCGAATAATGTGTGAACCTTGTCCTTATTGTGAAGGTACGGGGAGAGTTAAATCCACGCTGACTGTTTGCTATGAATTAATTCGCGAACTCAATCGAGTCCTTGCTAAATCAAAAGGGAGCAAAGTTTTTATCTATGCTCATCCTGAAGTGACCGCCACTTTGACCAGCGAAGATTTTGATTTAATTGAAACTCTGGAAGAGGCCCATGGTAAATCCATCCAGATTCGTTCCGAAAATAATTATCACATTGAACAATACGAAATTTTTCCTCAAGAGTATTGAAAGAATAACTCTAAGTTGCTGTAATTTTTAAAGAAGCAGGCGTGTAAAATTTATTCTTAATAATTTCTTCCCTTTACATGGCTCAGCCCTTTTTGATAGGGTGGGGCACTTCAATTTTAAGGGGATTTCTTATGAAAATTTTATTGGCATTAGTGTTATCTCTGGGAGCAATTACTGCACAAGCTTCCGAAAAAGCGGCGACTGCACCTGAAAAATTAACTTCATACCTTCCAGTTGGATATTATTCTGGTCACAATGATCAGGGTAAGTCTTGTGACGTTTTCGTTACGGAAGTCAATTATCCCAAAAAAGACATTCAGGTCACTGTTGCTGTCGGACCTACTCTAGATCTTGCTAAATTAGTCGAAGAAGGATCAGAATTTTCGTACAAAGATCATAAAAAAGAATTCGTTCAGACAGAACGCAATTTGATCGGTTCAGATGTATATAACTATGTTGAAAGAATCTTGCGAACAACCATCGTCGACAATCATAAACTTTATGTGGTTGTGAGCTATTCAACAGTAATCAACAGAAGCAGAGATACACAGACTGCTGAATGTATCATTGATGTTTATTAAATAATTTTTTAAATGTTTCATTATATAAAAGCCTGCATAAATTGCAGGCTTTTTTATTTTTCCACGAAAAATTCAACTCTGCGGTTTTCCATTTTAGCCTGGGCCCAGTCCTCGATCGGTTTAGGTTTTGTCGCTCCAAAAGCTTTGATATTGAGAAGCGAATCTTTTATTCCTTTCGTGACTAAGTAATCCCGAACTGCTCTCGCTCTTGATTCAGACAGGACTAAATTGTAATGGGCCTCTCCTATGCGATTGGCGTGACCTTCGATTACGATTTGGCGGAACTCGTGACTTTCATCTGTCAGTAGCTGGGCTATCTGATCCAGCGCTTTTTGAGATTTCTCATTGAGAACAAATGAATCGTGATCAAATTTAATTTCCTCGCGGATTTCAAGAATGCGCTTAATGATTTTTTTCTCCCGCTCGGTCAATCGCGAGATAATTGATTTAATATGGTAGTCCTTGGATAATTGCGGCACCCATTTTAATCCGACCAGTACTCTGAATTCACTTGAGCCGGCCCCGCCTAAATTTCCAACGGATGTGCCGGCATTCATGGCAAGATTTTCATTCCATTGATAGCGGCCGCCCATATAAACTTCGCCGGGATTTTGATATTTTTTAAATGTTCTGGAAGTCGTAGCCTCGCCAATCATTCCCCAATAATCGTCAAAGGGAACGTGCACGCCAGCTGAGAAAGTAAGGCGATGCCGGTAATCCAGATCCAGATATTTCGCCTGATCGTTATACATATATCCGGTATTAACACTAAGGCGCATGAATTCAAATTCTCTTTCATAAGCAAGTTTGATTCCAGTGCCAAATCCGCCGTTGCTGATATAGAGATCTTTTTTTCCCGTTGGCAATTCCAGTTCTGGAATCAATGCAAAAGCATCATTTTCTTCATTGGGGGACATTCTATATTTTCCAATCAGTCTACTGTCTCCCATGGCCCAGCGAGGATCTTTGTTGGTCTGGTGCACATTTGCAGCGAAACTTGAATAACCAATTAAAAAACGATTTGAACTTTGATAACCGACACCGAAATGAAGTGCTCCGATACCATCGACAACCGTCCCGATACGTTCACGGCGATCAGGCGTGGTAACGACTAAAGGACTTTTTACATAATTATAGTATGACGAATAAATGAGTGTTTCATTGGGAAGAGAGTTTTTAGTGAGAGCGTCTTCCGTCTGCATAAAGACAGGGGAATGAGAGTGCTGCATAAGATTGACATTGATGGCACAAACTGGAGCGCTCATGAAAGCAGCGGCTAGCAAAATTGTATATTTCATAGTTACCTCACTTTCTCATAATTCAAGCGCAGTTGAGCCCGGTCTATAAATGTGTCGTCAGTAACTGAGAAATTCCAAATTTTTTCGTTATCCAGCAACTCGCGAAGATTGACATCAGACCATTTAAACAGATCTTTCATTGAAAATACCTGGTTTTCTCTGATGTACATTTTTGCGTCCTCATTCCATCCCTGGTCAAGAGCGTCCATGAAAAGCGTCGTCGGCACTGTTTCGGAATAGCCACGGGCCCAGAAGGACGGATTCCACCATAGCATTTTCACAAGGTACTCGAATCCGATTTTAGGAATTCTTATGATTCCTTTCCCGGAGCAGACTCTTGAATTGAGCAGGCATAAAAGTTCTGTGCGATAATTTTTTCCGATCGAATAATAGTCCGCAATTATTTCTGCATCTTTCAGCCGATAATGATAATCCGGAAGTTTGGCTCCCGTTAGATCAAATTGAAATGCTACCTGGCGATTTTTTATACAATGATGATCCTGGCCGGGGGGGCAGAAACGACTTTCGCTCGGTTCTCCAAGTTCATTACTCTTTACTATTTTCTTGTAGACCAGATTCAATTTGCTTATTTCATGATTAGAGATGACAGAAGCCTCAATCTCGATAGTTATTTTTTGTGGAAGTGGATCTGTCGGAGGAGGAGGTGGAGTCGGATCATCGGGATCAGTTTCAATGGGAGTATTACCATCAGCTTTATCAGTGCCAATAACACCTGTGACGTGAGGGTTTCCGCAGCTGGTGGTTATCATTAACAGACAAAAAAGCGTAAGTACCTTTTGCATATTTTTATTCCTAAATAATGTTGATTTTATTTTAACGCTGAAGGCATATCAGTGCAGGGACAGGCAATTATAACCTTTATTGATTAGTTGAATAATTGAGTCTGGAAGAAGCAGGGGAAAGTTATCCCCCCGCTTTGATTGGTCTTACTTAATTTTTTTTAAGGCTTACTGAAAACTTGTGTTCATCGATTTCGTAATGCAATTCCTGCTCTTGGTCTGATTTTTCCATTTTTAAGGCCAGGGTTTCACCTGTTATATAATCCTGAAACTGGCTTACAACTTTTAGAAGTGTCGCATCGCCGGAGTAAATAACATTGATACGGTCACCAACATTGAAATTCGAATCTTTTCTTGATTTTTGAATGCGGTTAACGATTTCACGTGCCAGTCCTTCATTGACCAGATTTTCATCAAGCACAGTATCGATATCAATTGAAATGAAACGGTTACTCATCGCCTGAGTTCCGGTCTTGGCTTCTCTGAAAATGAGGATGTCTTCCTGAGAGAAAACTGTATCGTCGACAAGAAGTGAATCTGTCTCTTCAAGAGTCGCCAATTGAGCGCTGTTGAGCTTTTCAATTAGGGCTTTATACTTGCCCATATTTTTGCCAAGCTTTTTCCCAAGGACCGGAAGGTTTGGTTTAGCATAGAGGGTGATGAACTTTTCTTCTTCAGTTGAGAACTCAATATTTTTGATGTTCAACTCAGTCTGAATATAATCAGAAAGTTTTTTAATTTCATTCAGAAGTTTCTGGTCTTTGTGAATAATAGTAAGGCGTTTAAGCGGAGTCTTAACTTTTATCTGTACCTGATTTCTCTTTTGTCTTCCCAGAAGAATAATCTGCTGCATTCTTCCAACGGCTACTTCAAGATCATTGTTGATCAGCATTTCATTTGGCATCGGGTAGTCGCAGAGATGAACTGATTGAACTTCTTTCGGATTCATTTTTCTCAGTTCCTGAAAAACATATTCAGAGAAAAATGGTGAGAATGGCGCCATTGAAATAGTAAGTTCTCTGAGCGCTGTATACAAAGTCGAGTAAGCTGCGCATTTGTCATCTGTCAGTCCGTCGCCCCAGAAGCGAGCGCGGTTTAATCTGATGTACCAGTTAGTCAGGTCTTCAATAAAAGTAAAAAGAGCAGGAACCACATTGTAGAGATGATACTCTTCCATTTCCCTGGCGATATTTTTTTTCAAAGTCTGCAAGTTGGAAAGCAACCATCGGTCTACAATATTATCGGAAATCTTAAAATTATTAACAGGTGACCATCCGTCGACTTCAGCATAGGTCTGGAAGAATTTAAAAGAATTCTGCCATGGCAAGAGAGCTTTCCTCACCATGTCTTTAACACCGGTATCAGTAAAGCGCTGCTCTTCACCTTTAACTAATCCCGAATTGATTAAATAAAGTCTTAAGGCATCTGCACCGAAAACTTCCATCAACTCATCCGGAGCTGTGTAGTTCTTCAGGCGCTTACTCATTTTTTTGCCGTCTTCGGCCATGACGATTCCGTTGACGATAACATTTTTAAAGGCAGGCTTGTCAAAAAGCGCCGTCGATAAAACAGTCAGTGTATAAAACCATCCACGGGTCTGATCCAGACCTTCTGCGATGAATTCTGCAGGGAAACCATGTTCAAACATTGCCTTATTTTCAAACGGGTAATGAAGTTGAGCATAAGGCATTGAACCCGATTCAAACCAGCAGTCCAAAACTTCCGGAATTCTTCTGTAGGTTCCCTCTTCACCGGTATGTGTGAATGTTAAATGGTCCACGGTTTCTTTATGCAAATCGGTGACTTTTACGCCGGTTAGTTTATAAAGTTCTTCAATGGAACCAACGCAAATGCGGTTATCTGTTTTGTCGTTTATCCAGATTGGAATAGGTGTACCCCAGATTCTGTTTCTGGAAATGTTCCAGTCTCTGGCACCTTCAAGCCATTTGCCAAAACGGCCTTCTTTGATATGAGTTGGTGTCCAGTTGATCTGTGAGTTCGAATGCAAAAGACGCTCTTTAATTTGTTCTACGTTCACATACCATGAGGGGATAGAGCGATAAATAAGCGGAGTATCTGAGCGCGGACAGAAAGGATAACTGTGAACGAGTACGCCCTGGTCGTATAATTTCCCTTCGTCTTTTAATTTTTTTATGATGTCTTTATCGGCAGCTTTTACATGCATACCTGCAAAGTCACTGACTTCCGCGGTAAACCTTCCTGCGTCATCAATCGGACATTCAAGCGCGCTTATACCAGCTTCTTTCATGACCCGGTCATCATCCTCTCCGAATGCCGGAGCAATATGAACGATTCCCGTACCGTCTGTCGTTGTTACATAAGCATCATTTAAAACGGCGAATGCACCGACGGCTTCATCTTTTTTAAAGTAAGGAAAAAGAGGCTCATATCGAAGGCCTTTTAATTCAGCTCCTGTGTGGTGTGAGAGAATTTCAAGATTTCTTTTTTTGGAATAAGCTTCAAGGCGATCATTCGCGATAATAAATTTTATGTCTTTGTCTTTATCGTGAACTTTTACGTAATCAATTTCAGCTCCCATACAAAGAGCTAAGTTGGACGGAAGCGTCCATGGCGTTGTCGTCCAGGCAGCAATATGAAAATCCTGATCTTTTACTTTGAATAAAATAGTAACAGTCGGATCCTGAACGTCTTGGTAGTTTGAAGTGGCTTCAAAGTTTGAAAGTACGGTTCCAAGAGCTGTTGAATAAGGAACAACTCTTGTCCCTTGATAAATTAATCCTTTTTTCCATAGTTCGCTGATAACCCACCAGACCGATTCCATGAATTCAGGGTCCATTGTTTTGTAGTCATTTTTGAAATCCACCCAGCGACCGATTCTTGTAATCGTGCGTTCCCACTCACTCGTGTATCGTTGAACGATGGATCGGCATTCGTCGTTGTAGCCTTTGACTCCAAATTTTTTAACTGCTTCCTGAGCTGACATGCCTAGTTTCTTATCGATTTCATGCTCAATCGGGAGACCATGACAATCCCAGCCGAAGCGTCTTTCAACGTAGCGCCCTTTCATGGTGAAGTAGCGCGGAACAATGTCCTTCAGGGTAGATGCCAGTAAATGTCCGTGGTGCGGGAGTCCGGTTGCAAACGGAGGACCATCATAAAAAATATAAGGTCTGTTGCCCTTTGTATTCTCCAGGGATTTTTCAAAAATCCTTTCCTGTTTCCAGAATTCCAGAATTTTATGTTCTGATTTAACAAATGAAAATGAGGTGTTTTCTGATTCATTTACTTCGGTATTGTGTTCGCTCGACACTAGTATGCTCCTTGGGGTGATCACAGGGGGAAATTTTAGCACCAAGGGAGGGAATTGAATAGTGAGAAGCTACACTTCTCTCTTGCAGATACCGATTAAATAGCATGAAAATCCTTCAACATGCCATCTTAACTGTCATCATTCTGGCGCTGGCCGGTTCCTTGGGCAATGCTCAAGAAGCTGTGCCGTTATTTAAGGACCAGAAAAACAGTGCAACCAAATGGGGTGAGGTTAATATCAAATCATTTCTTTCCCTGAAAGATTGGAAAGAGCAGACTTATGAACGCGATCTTTTTCCGGAGTGGGAGACAGTCATAAGAGAGCGCAACAACCGCGAAGTTGTCGGGCGATTTTTTCAGTGCACCGGCAATTGCAGGATTGACCGCGGGCAGAGTTTTTTTAACCCCAATCACAGAACAGCGATTTATGAAGGCGATGAAATCCAGACCATCGGAGATAGTTATGCATGGATTTTCCTTTTTGACGGAACGATGGTCAGGCTCTCGCCGGAATCTTCAATCAATTTAAACGAACTCAATATTGGAGTTAAGGAAAATTTTTTAAGCGCCAGAGTTAATACTGGAAACATTCTTTGGCTCTCAAGAAACGAAGCTTTATTTCAGGAAAACAATCTTCGGGAAACAGATGTCTTGTTTTTTCCGCTTGCGCTTTATGATGCCCAGCCAGTCCCCGACAGAAAGCCCTATATTGAAGATAACCTGCTGGCGCTCGTTGAAGAAAAAGAGACTGTCCTGAACCAGACCAGGCGATTGAACGGTATAATCGAACAGAACAATTTAATCACACGCAAAAAACCAACCTTTGCCTTTATCGTAATGCCAAATATTACAATTATGGGTCATAATCCGAGCCTTGAAATTGTCAGTATCCTGGGGGGAAAAACATTTTTTAAAAAGCGCTCTCACCAGTTGTTAGGGCTTAAAACGGATGACCCGGAAGAAGAAACTGTGGCGCAGATGCGCGGTTTTGAAAACACTGCTCTCACCGCGCTCGAAACCGACAAGTGGATGCTCGTGGATGAAAAAGGAAGAAGTTTAACACCCACAGATGAAAATATTCACATGTTAACCATGGGCGAATTTATGACAAGACATATCCCCAGTCTAATGGTGGCCCGTGAACTTTTTCTCGCTAAATATTCGTCGTTTGCTTTCAGGGAAAAATACGACCCAATGGAGCTTGCCCGCAATGACGGATATAGGTTATGGGGACTTTTGAAAACTGAAGATCAGGAAAAAAAGCAGAGTGCAAAACAGGACATGGAGCTCAGGCTGGATTATTTAAAAGAGTATTTCAGAAGAGTTGAGACAACTAATTTGCTTGTATCAACACATTTCAGCGAGCGCCTGAAAGAAAGAGGAGAGACCCTTAAATCGATGGAGTATGGAAGTTATTTCTTTATCAAAGCATTAAAGAAGTATTATTCTTATGAAGAATACTCAGATGAAACTGAATCAGGCGTTGTCCTGAACTCAACCACTAAACCTCTCTGGAAGCGCATGCATGGACTCAAATAAAAAACTGACCTTGATTCTAGGGAGTCAGAGCCCGCGAAGAAAAGAACTTCTTTCCTGGATTAATGTACCATTCCTTATAAAGACTGCCGATCTGGAAGAAGTTTCGGAGGAAACAGATCCCTGCAATGTTGCCGTAGATATTGCTTCTCAAAAAGCACATGCTGTATTTAATAAGGCCATAAATGAAACCCCCTTTCCGTTTGTCATTTCTTCGGACACTATTGTCGTTTTGGATGGAAAGATTTACGGTAAGCCACATGATGTTGAAGAGGCTCGAACGATTTTAACGGAGCTTTCAGATCGCACTCACCAGGTGATAACCGGTGTCAGTTTTTTATTCCGGGAATCGGAAACAGGGAAATCAAGAGAACATCTTTTTTATGATTCAACAGAAGTCACTTTCAATGCCATAACGGGCGATCTGATGGAAGAATATTTATCAACAGGCGACTCGCTTGATAAGGCCGGAGCCTACGGCATTCAGGGGCCAAGTCTGACTTTTATTTCCAGAGTGAACGGAAGTTATTCAAACGTTGTCGGCTTTCCATTGGATAAAATTGTCAGTGAGCTAAAAATTATTCTGGGAGAAGACTGGAGAAAATTCTTTTGATCGATAATTCGCGGTGAAAAATTGCTGGATTCACCGCGAATAAAAAAGTCTATTTTCAAAAAAATTTAACGAGATCTTAAGCCAAGAGGTTTAAGGCTAAGGTTCTTCTTGAAAGAACGATTAGGTCTTAGGCTCAGCGGCTTTACAGCATTACCTTTTTTTTCTTCAAGTTTTGAAGACAATTTTCTTGTTTGATTTGCAGTGTTCTTTGGTTCAGTGGGCGCAGTCGTTGTTTGATTTTCAGTAGTCATTTTTTCCTCTCTGTTTAATGGTTTTTCCGGGTTTTTTAGAGCCTTTTGGGCAACCTTTCCAACCATTAGCAAAGAGAAATACTCTCTGTGCAGTGGGTTTTTAGAAAAGCTACCTAGTTTTTAAAGTAGTCTTCAATACCTTCTCCTTTAATTTTTATTTCCGAGTGATTTGCTAAATCATATCGGCAATAAACATTGAATTCTTAAGTTAATTGTACCATGGCTGCGGACCTTTTTCCACCACTTGGCAGGGGGCAAAGATTGTCCCTTGCAGGAGTGTTGTAAATCATTGATATATAGGGCATCCTAGAGCTTTAATACGTGTATTATTTGCCTATACGAGAGAGCTTTTATGAAGAGGCACCGCCCATTATTTTACCTAGTACCTGTTTTATTCGCTTTGTCCTCATGTTCAATGAATCGCATTGCGGTCAACAGCTCCTCAAATTTACTCTACTCTGCCAGCAATGAGGCCCAGGCTGAACCCAGTATTGAGCAATTTAAATATGCTGTGCCTGCCAATTTAATGCTGATGGAAGGACTGCTTTCAGAGGCCCCTGAAAATAAAGACATTCTGGTTACGCTTACAAAAGGATACGCAGGCTATGCTTTTGTTATAAACGAAACGGATATGCTCAATGAAGAATGGAGTGAAGCCAAGTCGGAAACAGGAAAATCACAGGCACTTTTTAACTATACCCGTGCATTGAATTTTGGACTTCGTTATTTGCGGATTCAGGATATAGAGTTCAGCGATCTGATCGCCGTGATGAATGAAAATCAGGGTATTCACAACCTCCTTGATAAGCGTCTTTCCTCTGATAAAAGAAAAGATTTAGAATTAGTTTTATTCACGGCTCAATCCCTTGCCGCTATAATTAATCTGCAAAAAGATAATATGTCGTTGGTTGCTCAACTGCCTGCTGCGAAAGCCATGTTTGACTGGGTATGCAGCAAGGACCCTAAAATTAATTACGGGACTTGTGATATTTTTTACGGGGCTTTTGAAGCGGGAAGACCGAAAATGCTTGGCGGAAATCCGGCCAAAGGAAAAGAGATATTTTTAAGAGCAATTGAAAATCATCCTCACAACTGGTTAATAAGAGCAGGCTATATGCAATATTATCTGATTCCTCAAAATGACAAAGAAGG
Organism: Bacteriovorax sp.; assembly: GCA_041662705.1. Lineage (GTDB taxonomy): Bacteria > Bdellovibrionota > Bacteriovoracia > Bacteriovoracales > Bacteriovoracaceae > Bacteriovorax. The sequence continues at coordinate 797,499 of JBAZRY010000002.1, read as the reverse complement.
TTTTGATCTTCAGTTGGAATTTATGAGAAATAAACAGGCAGAGTTTAATGCCTTTCATGTTTATTCAACAGACCCGAAAGCGGATGAATTTAGCTGGAGCAAAGAATCGCGCCTTCGTCTCTATCAGTCACTGGCATTAAAAAGAACTGAACTTATGAACAAATACCAAAAGCAATTTTTTTAAGTAAAGGAATCGTATGAAAAAAATGTTATTCGCTCTCTCTTTTGTCTTATCTTTCAGCGCAGTCGCAACACCTATAAAAGTCGGGGTTCTGGTTCCCGAGGGAACAGGATGGGCGAAAATCATTAAAAAAATGACTAGTGAAATTAAGGAAGCGACTAAAGGCAATGTTGAATTGAAAGTTTATTACGGTGGCTCTCAAGGAGATGAGCAGGACGTTCTTCGAAAGATCAGAATAGGACAGCTTCACGGCGGGATTTTTACCGGAAAAACACTTGGCGATATCAACGGCGACATTCGTGTAATGGAAATTCCGTTCACTTTCAATCACAAACGAGACAAAGCATTAAAGACTTTGCAGGTCATGACACCGTTTTTTAATCAGAATTTTGAGAAAAATAAATTTAAAAATCTTGCTACTTTTGAAATTGGACAAATCTATCTTGTCTCTACCAAAAAAGTTCAGGACCTAAATGGAACTAAATCTCTAAAGATCTGGTCGTGGGAAGGGGACCCTGTTGTAAGCACAATGATGGATGCGATGAATCTAAATGGTGTGCCGCTGGCCCTGCCGGATGTTCTATCATCTCTTACTACCGGTATTATCGATGCAGCCTATGCGCCTGGAATTGGAGTCATTTCTTTGCAATGGAATTCTAAAGTAAAATACCTTGTCGATTTCCCAATTTCTTACTCGGTCGGAGCTTTCATTATAACCAATGAAGCCTGGTCAAAAATTTCACCGGCGGATCAGAAAATTGTCAGTGAAATTTCAAAGAAAATTGAGTCAGAAATAAATATGACAAATGAAAAAGACAACAATGATGCGTTCAACAGCATGCGCGCGCAAAAAATAGAATTCATTAAATTCAGCGATGCCGACATCAAAGTAGCACAAGGATACCGCCAGCAGATTATCAAGAAATTAAAAGGAAAATTATTTTCAGAAGACGCTATAAAAAGATTGGAAGCAGAACTGGCTAAAAAATAAGGAGTACTCGGGTGGGAATTGTAAGGAAAATAGACTGGGCGGTTGATAAATTATCCTCGCATTTGCTGGTAGTGAGCGTGCTTGTGATTTTAGTTTTCAGCACCTTGAGCATTGTGCTTCGATGGTTTCATATCAACCTACAGTGGATTGAACCGATGGTCCGCCACCTCGTTTTTGTCTGTGCATTTCTGGGAGGGGTTCTCGCAACCGGAAAGGGGACACATATTGGAATTGATCTCGTTGGAAAATTTGTTGAAGCTCAAAACTGGCATAATCTTAAAACATGGATCGCCAGGCTGATCATGTTTTCGTCCTTTGGCGTTTTGTTATGGCTTATCAAAGCAGGAATTGATTTCACAATTATTGAAAGAGAATTCACCAAAGATGCGGGCCTTGGCGTTTTGCAGTCGGGGGATCTGGTGGCGATTATTCCTATCGGTCTGTCATTAATTGCTCTGCGTTTTTTTCTTCTTCTGATTTTAAGTTTTGAAGGGGACAAAATATGAGCGCATTAATTGCAACAGGCGGAATACTTTTTCTTACTGTACTTGGTGTTCCTCTTTTTATTATCATGTCTCTTGCAGCACTTGTTGCATTTAGCTTTTCAGGGGTACAGATTTCAGCGGTGGCCCAGGAATTTTACAGAATTTCCTCAGCTCCGACTTTAGTCACGATTCCTCTTTTTACACTGGCCGGTTATTTAATGGCCGAAAGCCGGTCACCTCAAAGGCTTTTGCGTTTAACTGAAGCTGGCCTTGGCTGGATGCCCGGCGGGATTTCAATCGTCGCTTTGGTTGTATGCGCTTTTTTTACGGCGTTTACAGGAGCTTCCGGAGTCACCATTATTGCACTCGGCGGTTTGATTTATCCCATTCTTGTTAAAGACGGCTATAGCGAAAAATATGCATTGGGTGCAATTACTGCATCAGGCTCACTTGGACTATTGTTTCCACCATCGCTTCCGATTATTCTTTACGGTCTTGTTGCAAAGGTTGATATCGATAAACTATTTAAGGCCGCAATCGTTCCCGGAATGGTCATCATGATTATTCTTTCACTTTATTCAATTTATAACAGTCCAAAGAGCTCAGTGAAAAAAACATTTGTTTTAAAAAATTTTTTTGCGGCCCTTAAAGATGCGTGGCTTGAGGCTATTTTACCGATCGGTGTACTTGTCGGGATTTATGGCGGATATGTTACCGTTACGGAAGCGGCAGCTTTCACTGCCTTTTATGTTTTTGTGATCGAAGTGTTTATCTACAGGGATCTTTCCTTAAATAAAGATGTGCCTCGGGTTATTATTGAATCAATGAGTCTGGTGGGGGGAATTCTCCTGATCCTTTGTTGTGCCCTGGGCTTTACCAATTTTCTGGTTGATGAAGAAATTCCAACCAAAATATTTGCCCTGATGAAAATATACTTAACTGATAAATATTCGTTTCTCTTCTTCTTGAATATATTTCTGCTGATTGTGGGATGCTTGATGGATATTTTCAGCGCCATCATCGTTGTCGTTCCGCTTATCATTCCGATTTCGGCAGAGTTTGGAATTGATCCGATCCATCTTGCCATTATCTTTCTGGCCAATCTGGAAATTGGTTATCTCACACCGCCGGTGGGAATTAATTTATTCATCACCAGCTTCAGGTTCAAGAAGCCGATTACAGAAATCTACAGAGCATCTTTTCCTTTTATGATTTTGCTGATAATCGCATTGATGATCATAACTTATATACCGGATCTCAGCATGTTTTGGTTTAAATAGAAGATGAAAAATTTTTTAATCTTTTTCCTTGTGAGCATTCTCCCTTTTTCAGGACAGACACTGGCAAAGAGCAATGAAGCTGAGGAGAGGGATGCGCTGGATCGCTATTATCAGAACCTTTTTATCGGTGAAAAGAAAACATCTAACTATGTCGGAGCTCTTGATCCCCGGGCAGTATTCAGTGCGGAGAGCGGAGATCTTTATTTACTGGATGATCAGTTTGCAAGCAGGTATATCAATAACCAGTTACAACCAGAGGCTATGGACCTGTACGAGTTCTGGTTTAAAAAAGTGGCCGATAAATCCACCTGTCCTGATGTTATTCTAGGGGAAAATATTGATTATATCCGCTACCTGTACAGGCTGCTGACCATCAGCTATCTGTTTGAATCATTAAAAATAAATCATAAAATAAGTGCGGAGCTAGGTGCCCCAAAAAATATATGCCCGCTTTCATTTGATAATATCTTTGGAAAGTGTACGCCGCAAAGTCCGGACATGAAGAAATTTCATGAAAGAGTCTACGGGAAATTTGTTAATGAAATTTCTAAAATCAACGTACCCGCTTTAAACAAGAAGGATGCATCTGCATGGTTGCAGGATTTTCAGAAGTCGACCTCGCTTTCCATCGATCCCGTTTTTGCCCGATTGCATGAGTGGTGTTATAAGGAAAAAAAGAATTGCAGAGCAATGTCGGCAGAAGAGATTAAAAAGGCGCTTGCAAGCATCTGCAGTCAGGACAGCGCTCTTATACAAAATATCTGCTCCGAAAAAGATAGTCTTTATGGGACTTCTTATGCAGAAAAAGCATCTGAATTAGTGCAATCTTCAAATGCCTTCAGTCTCATTAATCGCAGCGGAATGGGTGAAGAATGTCTTCGTCGGTATGTAAAAATTTTTTCTCCGAAAGAGATTCGTTACGGAACTCTTAGCCGACAGTTCCCGAGAATTTATTCTCATCTCATAAAAAACGACAGCAGATATCTTCAGGGTGAATTGTTTTTACCGGGCGCCTTGAAAGAATTCGACATAAAAGGCCTGTCTGATTTTTTGAGCGCGCTCAAACCACCAAAGGTAGAGCCTGTGATTGTCATTATTCCGAAACCGAAACCTAAGCCGAAGCCGAAGCCTCCCGTCATTCAAAAACCTGTCGAGATAGCGAAAGCTGAACCGGTGCAGATAGAAGTGGTTGAACCGGTTAAACCGCAGATCAGTACGTTTGAAAGTGCTGTTTTGGAATTAGAACAAAAGAAACTTCATTCGCTTTCACTTAATATGGAAAAATTCAGGGACGATTTTGAGTTCACTCAGGAGATGATCACTGATCTGGCCGCACCTATTAAAAAATTTCAGACGCGTTCGGCGCTAACAGACATGAAATCTTATGATAATTTAGGAAGTGCTGATGCGCCGGTTGGGTTGATTTTCTTGAAATTTCTCATCGACACTGAAAATCATCAGGGGCTTTATAATATTACCACTGTATTAGGCGATAAATTTTATGTCAGCAACGATATCGAGAAAAAAGAGATTCCTGTCTTTGTTGAACTCAGGAATGATGCCACCACTAAGAATCGCTGGCAGATTATTCTTCTAAAAAATCCTAAAAAAAAATAAGCCCCAGGAAGAACTCCAGGGGCCGATTTTATTTTGATTTAATGAGAGCGGAAGTTCTTAGTTAAATTTCTTAGCGTAAGACTTAAGTTGTTTCTGTACGCTTGTGCTCATATCTAACATAAGAAGGATACCAGAGTTTTCGCCATTGGCGTCCTGACCAACAAGAGAGATGTTTCCGATACGGTTACTGCCTGTGTAGTATCTTGCAGTGATGATTGAGTTTCCGATACCAAGATTTTTAAGTGGTAAGAATACACCAAAAAGTTTTGGTCCCAGATAGAAACCCATACCGTGGAATTTTTCGATTGAAAAAGCTACTGCTGGAAGACGGCCGCCTGCGACCCCTGGAAGTGCACGACCACCTGGCAATGTTTGTGGGTCAAGCAACTGAAGATTAGTATTGAACACATCTTTCAGAGATACGTTGATTGCCATTAGAGTTCCTGCCGACTGAAGATCAGGAGAGATCTCTAAGTAGGAATTTGGATATTTTGGAATATTGTAACGAAGTCCACCATCAAGCTGAATGCTTTGGAAGACCATAGAAATAAGTACGCTGTCTTGAACTAAAGTTACGCTCATGTTTTGAACACCAGGAATCTGGATGTTAGATGAGCTTGTACCGTCACCACATGAAGTAGATAAAACGCCGAGAGCGAGAACCGAAGAGAGAACGAGTGCCTTTGATTTGCTGAAGATATTCTTCATAATGTGTCCCATAATTTGTCGCGAGTTTTTCAAACAACTTTTTTCAGCATCAGCGTACGTACCGCAGAAAACTCACAAACGTTTCAAACTTGTGTCAGAATAAATGTTTATCGGCATTTCTCAAAGAAAAGCAAGCACGCTAAGAATTTCGATGGGTTATAAAGTGAGCACTTTTTTTAAAGTGCCCACTATTTAAGTGATTTAGGGATATTGGAAAGTAAATTCTAGAATTTAGCTGCCAGGGTTAAGCTCCCTGCATGATCTTTATTATCACCAAAGAACTTTCCGTAAGCGCCTAGCAAGTCCAGGTTTTTGGAAAAAGAATATTTAGCCGTTGTATCGAGAACTGTGTCTTTTTCAATGGTATTGCCGGCCGCTGCAGTTAAAACTTTCGCACAACCTGCTCCGAGCCCGACAGTTAGATCAGTAGTCAGTGCTTTAGAAACTTTTATCATATGAACGGATTCGTCTTTCTTAGTCACGCCTAATCCAACTCCAATCGTACGCAATTTTATGTTGGATTGATTGTGATCCATTGAATTGTTTATGACGCTTGAAAGGGTGTCAAATCCGCTTGCCACCAATCCTCCGCGTTTTGTGAAAACCGATTCATAATCGACTTTAACGACTTCTAAATCTTTTGTTAAACGAAGTGCGGCTGAGTGGTGATCATTTTTAAAAAGAGCAGCCCCACCCCAAAGCAATGTGTAATAAAGGTTGTAATCAATTCCAAGAAGTGAACCGGAAAGTTGCGGTGTGAATTGCTTAACATTGTCTAAATTGACAACAGAATTGGGGGCAGATGTAGTGGCTGAATATTTCTTCGAGCGCCATACAGCACCTTGAAGAGCGTATTTAAATAATGGAATGGATCCGTAATAATTAGCAGAGTACATGCCAACATCGTCTCTGTTATTAGTCAGGCTTCCTTCAGCTCTTTTGTCGTATACTAAAGCGAGGACATCATGATTATTCATAAATTTTAATACTTGAATGCGGTCGCGGCGGTCATCGGAAGAAACAAAATTACCAGGAGTACTTACAGCGTGACGACCGAATGATGTAATCCATCCATCAACTTTGTATTCAATAAAGGCGTGGTCGAGGTGAACGGCATTTCCGTTTCCTGTACCATCTTCATTTGTTCCACCAACTGCATTTCCGGCACCTGAAAGAATAGTTCTATGAGAGTCTCCTTCCCATGATTCAGCCGCTAAAACCAGACCGGTTTTAATCGTAAGATGCTCGTCCGGTGCTGCATCTGCATTCAGGCGAAATAAATGATTAAACGCCTGAGTATGATCGGGCCCTGTTCCATTTAGGAAATAGCCTCGAGCTTGAGCGTCACCGCTAAAATTGAATTTCGTTTCTGCATGAACGCTAAAGCATAAAAAGCTCAGCGCCAAAATGAGGGCCTTAGACATCATTATTCTCCTTAAATTTTATTAGGAGCAAAGAGTGTATTAAATGCTTTTTTCCGTCAAGACCTTAATGCCTTAAAGAATAGGCACATTTCAGGATTTTGATTCCTGTCCCGAGCCTGTTCTTAAGGACTTGAGTCTGTATGAAGCAATTGAGCCTAAAATAGAATTAAGTTAGATAATTTTCTACAGGACAATTTTATGAAAAATCTTTTAATCCTTTTAACGCTGTCTCTGCTTGCCATTTCCTGTGGCCAGAATAAGGGAGGTGTTTCAAAGGCTAATTTTAAAATTATTTCCGGAAATTTAATTGATACACAAGCCGTTTTTCCTGGTGGAATGCTTTTGATGGGACGTAGTATAGATGATAGTCAGTCTTTTATAGTAGCCTACACGCCGGATCTTTCACTCGACTTAAAAAAGGGAGCCTGGGAATTTGCGACAATCGGCTGGATGAGCAACGTTGCTATTGAAGGTAATCAGCAATGCGATTACCTAAAAGCAGATATATTATCTGACACTTTCAGCGTGACATTTAACATGACTTATTCAAAATGTATGATTGCTTCATCTGTTCAGGGAAATAGATTTTCTGCGCCTTATCTGTATAATCATCTCGCCGGAGCTTATAACGGTTTTAAGAAGCTCAATGTACGCAACTGTCCTAATCTTGTTACGACATGTTCAAGTGTAAATCTTACAAGTCCGGTTTCGTTTATCGTCGAAATTCCTCCTGAGATCAGAGGTATTAATTCAACTGCAGGAATCAGAGGTTTAAAAACAAATTGTATTAATAGTGCCAACAGTAATGTCACGCCACCCTTGGGCGGATCTATGGGCTTCATCGGAATGAAAATTATTACTTTTTCCGGATCGAGCTGTGCAGGTACTGCTAGAAGTTATTTTTTCCGACATGGTTTTGGAGAAAGACTTAATGAAACTTTTGTAGATGCCAGCGGTGTCACACAATACAGGAATGCGGCACTATCAATTGATCCGGCCCCCGTCGATTCGACTCTTGCGCTGTCAAATTTTAAATTTATGGGGGAGTGGTCATCTACCAGCTCACTTCCAACGCCGGCCGGAGTGGAACTTTACAAATTCACGGCCAACACAACTTCTTCATTCAGTCCTACGGCCAGTCCTGATGATTTTCTCCACTATAATGGCAGCACCTGGATCAGCGTCCCTGACGCAGCTTCGGTTGCTCTTATTCTGGAAGATTACTAATTAAAACAGAAAATTTTTTCGCTCGTGAGTATGAAGAACTTTGTCCGAATGAGCAAATCCTGTAATGCGTATTACTTTCGCTCCGCTGGCCAGAGCTGATTCAAGGCCTGTAGGTGAGTCTTCAAAGATCAGAGTTTTTGAGGGTTCAGCCTTAAGCCTTCGCATTCCTTCCAGATATGGTTCAGGATGGGGTTTTGTTAAATTGGTCTGGTGCCTGCCCATCTGCAGTTCTATATAAGAATGAATTTCAAAGCATTGAAGAGTTTCTCTAACGATAATGTCTTCGCTTGCACTGACAACCGCCATTCGTTTATTTTCTTTTTTTAAAAATTTTAGAAAATCAAAAAGACCGGGAGTCGTGTATTGTTCTTTTTCGGCCCTGGATAATTTTTGAAATAGCTTGATAAGGTGAATATTTTTTTCAGCAATGGCCTTTTCGATTTCGCTGTCATTCAAAGTCGGGCAGGTCGTTTTCAAAACATTGGTGTCTGTCATGCCATAAAATTGGTCCAGACAGGATTCCAGATCAATATCAATCCCGAGATCCTTTAAAACGATGACCGACGCTTTGGCATGCAGCGGCTCTGTATTGACTATGGTTCCGTCCATATCAAAAAGAACAGCTTCAATAGGCTTTATCAGAGTTTTTAAGTCAGACATTTATGGGACTCCTTGCCCGATAAAATTTTTTCAAATTATAAGCTATCATAGTATGAGATCAAAAGAGGACTAATCTATGAAAATCTTTTCCCCTCATGAAAGCGCCGCAAAGAGCACTGCCAGAAAAACCTCCAGGACCTCCGAAGGGCCCAAGAGGGCCGGTAAAAAAATGAAAGAGGCAGCCATTGAAAAAGCACCCATTGGTGAAAAAGAAATTCGTGAGAAATTAGCAGCTCATGTAGAAACATCAAATACCGCTAAATCACAGCTTATCAAAAAAAATAATTCACAAGCATTGGGCTCAGGCTTTATGAATGGTGAAGTTAAGCCTAAGATTGTCGCTGAAGCGCCAGTTGATAGTGTAAAAGAATCGCATTTACTAATGAGTGATGTTCAGCTCAATGATCCAACTGATACAAATACCCAGGAAAAATTAAAATCCGTGCTTAGGAACGGAGCCTTCAGTTTTAATCCGAAAGAAAAAGACACTCTGGAAAAAATATTAGCTGGAAGTTAGCCTGGAAGAACTTTTTCAGAAAGCTTCGTCTCGTTTTTTTCAACAGCCGCTAATAGCACCTGAAGCTTTTCGATTGTTGATTTGATCACTTCATCAAGATTGCCTTCGATCAATGTGGCCGCAGAATGATCATGACCGCCGCCTCCCAGTGATCTGGCCATCACGCCAACATCCACTGTTCCGACTGAGCGAAGAGAAACTTTTATCTGGCTGCCTGTCTGTTTAAACATGACTGCGACTTTTATATTGTCCAGCACCAGAAGATGATTGATAAAAGCGTGCGTATCTTCAGTGTCTACGTGGAATTTTTCAAGCAGATCTTCCGTCAGGGTAAGCCAGGCGATTTTTTCATCTTTGGTTGTATGAACATTGGCCAGTACCTTCCCAAGCAATTTCATGAAGGTTATTTTTTTTGTTCCATAAATCATATTATAGGCATGCGGCGGACGCACACCCGTGTCCATTAAACTTCCTATCAGTCTGTGAGTATTTCCGGTTACAGTCGGGTAGCGGAAACTACTGGTGTCAATCAAGACGGCCGTATAGAGGGGCAATGCCATCTCACGCGTGAGTTCAACGCCTATCGACTGAATTAAATCGCCTGCCAGTTCGCCGGTTGCGGCCTTGGTTGTGTCTACGCAGTTGTTGCGCATAACTTCCTTAAGGCATGGATGGTGATCGATAAACAGAACATCTTTAGCTGTGCCGGCAAGTTGCCTGCAGCCTTCACCTATGCGGTCTAATGCGTTTGTATCTACTACGATAAAAAGGTCTATTTCAGCTTCGGGGTAAAAAGCGCGGTAATCTGAAAGAGAAATAACGACATCCTGAGGGTCCAGATATTTATAGCGCTCGAGAAGAGATTCTTCATTTACGCAAATAGCATTTTTTCCGAGTGACCTCATTGCCAGACACAGAGCAATTTCACTTCCAATTCCGTCCGCATCAGGGAAAATATGCGTGCTGATCACGATATTTTCGGCTTTTTCGGTCATGGATTTAAATCGTTCAATTATATTCATAATGCTTATGTCTAATCGTTACATATTAAGTCTTTCTTTAAGTTATACTAAAATTTTTTCAAATGCTGTAATTTTTGCTACGATTTGGATAGTTTTTGAGTAATTAGCGCTAATTTTTTAAAAAAAGCCAGGAAAGAGTGGTCCTATGGAACATCAATCTGATATTGCGATAGATATAAAAAATCTAAGTAAAACATACCCAGGCCGCAATGCTTTGAGCGGAATAAGTTTTTCTGTAAAAAAAGGAAGTGTTCACGGATTTCTCGGGCCCAACGGAGCAGGAAAATCGACCACCATGAAAATTCTGAGCGGTCTTATTAAAGAGTCGGATGGTGAATTTTCACTTAACGGCAAAATTGGTTTTCTTCCGGAACATCCACCGGTCTATCCTAATATGTCCGTTTCCGATTATCTTGAATTCGTTTTTTCCATTTATGCTCCGGAGAAAAAAAATAAACGCGAAGCTATTTTAGACGTCATGGAAAAAACCGGACTCAATAGTGTCGCTGAAAGATTGATCGGAAACCTGTCAAAAGGTTTTCAACAAAGAGTGGGGATTGCCCAGGCGATTGTTCATTCGCCGGAAATAATTATTCTGGATGAGCCGACAGTCGGTCTTGATCCAGTGGCAATCTCAGACATACGTTCATTGATCAGGGAACTTAAAAAAGATCATACCATTCTTTTTTCAACACATCAGTTGCACGATGTGGAACTGTTATGTTCTGACATAACTTTAATTAACCATGGAAAAATTGTAGTGACTGGAGCATTGGAAGATATTCTTCAGAACCTGAAAACCAGAATGAACATTCACGCGCGCGTACTCAATTTCAGCAGCGAGCAGAAGTCCGCGATGTTGAAGCGCTTTAATCTCGAGTCCCTTGATTATAAATATGATGAAGAAAAGAAAAATTATACTCTGGATATAACTGCCGCAGCTCCGGAGAGCCTGAAGAAAGACCTTTCGCATTTTCTGGCGGAAGACTCAATTGGATTGCTGGAGTTTGCTGAAGTCAGACTTGATCTGGAAGAATTGTTCAAGCAGATGGTTCATTAATTTAAAAAGAGAAAGATTATGTACGTAAAAAAAATATTGATATTAGTGAAAAAAGAATTAAAGGATTCGTTTTTATCGCCGCTTATTTATATACTTTCCGGCCTCTTCTGCTTTATGATGGGCTGGCTTTTTTTCAATTATCTTTTACAGGCTAAAACACTGACCAGTTCAACGATGACTCAGGCGGTAATCACTCCCATTTTTGGGAATATCAATTTTATTTTTGTCTTCCTCTGCCCTCTGATAACCATGAGATCTTTTGCCGAAGAAAGAAAGCAATCGACTCTTGATTTATTGCTCAGATCAGAATTGAGTGAAATGCAGATCATACTTGGGAAATTCATTTCGAATTTGATAATGGTTTTTTTCATGCTTTCCTTCACTTTTATTTTTCCCGCCATCCTGGCATTCTCGGGCTACAGCGATTGGGGAGTTGTGACAAGCTCTTATCTTGGAGTGCTGTTTTCCGTGATGGCCTATTTGTCAGTGGGATTGTTTTGCTCGAGCCTGACCGACAATCAAATCGTAGCCAGCCTGCTTACTTTTTGTATCCTGCTGGGATCAATGTTGATGGTAATCAGTGCGAATGCCACTAATAATTATTTGCTGGCGCTTCTGGTTCAATACACTACGATTCCTTTTCATTATGAAGGATTCGTCAAAGGTGTAGTTCGCTCATACAGCATGGTTTATTTTGCAGGCTTTCTTTGTTTCTTTTTTTTGCTCACGCTCAAATCCCTGCAAGCGAGGAAGTGGTAGACTATGAAAAAATGGTATAACCTTTTAATCGCTGTCATTAATGTCGTTCTCTATTTCGTTTTGATCGCCACATGGATTTCCATACCGGATGTTCCTGCCTTAAACATTTCACTCACCGTATTCAATCTGGTGCTCACACTTGTTCTGGTGTTTCTCAATCGCGAAGCACTTAGTATTTATTATCAAAGTCATCAGTTTAAGAAATTGACTGAAACCCTGGTCTTCGTCTTTCTGGTATTCTCCCTTCTGGGCGTTGTTAACTACTGGGCCTTCAAACATCCATCCCAGATTGATCTTTCCGCCTACAAAATGAACGAGGTCACAGATCAGACCAGAGGCATTTTAAAAAATATCAAAGGTGAAGTAACCTTTAAAATATTTGCCAGAAAGCAGGAGTCGCTTTTATGGATGCCGATCATTGAAATGTACCGGAACGAAAAAAGCGATATTAGAATTGAAAAAATAGATATTGATGTACGACCTGATCTGGTTGCAGACTACCGTATCACTGACATTGCCACGCTGGTTATTGAATACAATGGCAGACGACAGTATGTCATTGAACGGGATGAACTCAATATCACCAATGGTCTGATAAAAATCACACGCCCCAACGACCCGGTGGCTTATTTCATTCAGGGTCATGGTGAAGCAGATGTCAATAATCCTGAAAACGAGGGACTTAAATTTATTTTTGAGGCCATAAAAAATTCTGCTATTGATGTAAGATCTCTCAATCTCCTCGGCGCTCAGGAAATCCCGTTTGATGCAAAAGCCGTTATTCTCTGGGGCCCGAAAACATCTCTGCAACCTTCAGAACTAAAAGTTCTACAGCGCTTTTTAGACCGTAAGGGAAATCTGCTGGTGGCCATAGATCCTGAACTTAATCAGGATTATCATGGCGAGCTGAGAAATATTTTAAAGCATTACAGACTCATTATTCACAATAATCTGATCATCGACCGCAAGAGTTTTGTCAGCGGTTCTAATGGCTCCATACCTCTTCTGGAAACGTACAATACAGAGCATGCAGTCACCCGAAAATTTAAAGGGCAGGTCTTTTTTCCGCTGGCTTCATCAATAGAAGAATTGCCTGAGCAGATTTCAGAAGACAAGGGCAAGGTGAGCATGCTGACAGAGACATCGCCTTTTCCGGAATCGTGGGGCGAAACAAATATTAATGAGTTTGCCAAAGAGAAAGTGGTCTTTACGCCTGGAAAAGATCTTCCCGGACCGCTCAATATCGCTGCGGCCTATGAAAGTGAAAAAAATAAAATTGTCGTCTTCGGGAACTCGGGTTTTGTTCTCAATGCCTATTTAAAATTCGGGACGAATTATGCGCTGTTTTTAAATTCACTTTCCTGGCTGGTAGATGAAGACAGACTCATTTCTTTTAATCTTCCGATCGTGCAAAGCGAACCCATTTTTATTTCCACTCCGCAGATGGGAATAGTTTTTTATTTTTCAGTCTTATTCTCTCCGCTGATACTTTTTGGTACCGGCATTTATATGTACAGAAGAAAACGCGATAAATAAAAATGATGAACATGGTTAAAAAAAATAAAAATCTCTTCCTTTTTTTGTTCCTGGTATTGGCGATCGCTATTACTTATTGGTTCGAGGAGAGGGGATCAAGCAAGGCCTTAAAAATTGAGTCCAAGCGTACTGAAGTGCTCAATGCAGACAAACTGGGAAGCCTGGTTGGAGTCAAGGGAATAAAGCTTGATTTTGAAAAGAAGGGCGATAGCTATTTTTCCAGGAATAATCAGGTCCCGTTGGCAAATGCCAGGCTGGATGAATTTTTTAAAATTCTCGCCGGTCTTAAAATAAAAACCTTTTTGAATGAAGCTGATGTCGCAAAAGTCGGACGCAATTTTTATATTCCAGATGATGGGATGAAATTGAATTTTCTGTTTGAAAAAGGCAGCATTGAATTCACGCTTGGAAAAAAGCTCGATTTTGACCAGAGCTTCTATATGGAAATCACTCAGAACGGAAAAAAAGAGATTGTGATCGTCAATGATGAATCTCCAGATCCCGGTGCCTATCAGTCTGATAAGGAATACCAGGTTTCCGATGCAAAATATAAAAGACTTCAGGTTATTTTTCTTCTCACTAATGTTTATTTCTACGACACCAGGGTTTTTAAAGATTTTTATCCTGACGAACAAAGCATCAATTTTGACAAAATCGCTATCTCTACATTCAGGAACAGAAAGTACACTGTTGATTTTAAATCGACCAGCACCGTTCCCCCTCCTCCGAAGGGAATAAACTATCTTGAAGACAACTGGCTGTCGTTTCACAAAGCCTTGAGCAGGCTTACCGGCAGAACCGTTTATACTCCTTATGAGCCAGATGCTTTGAAAGAGATACTTTCTCAGTTTGAAATTATTGATCGTCAGGGAAGAAATATTACTCTTACAGTCTACAAGCAATTTGGGGATCAGAGTGGATACTTCCTGAGTTCCAGTCTGGACAAGTTTCTTTATGTTCTGAAACCTGAGGATGCGCGTTTTTTCTTTGTGAACGTTCAGGATTTCTGGAAGAAGTCCATCGCTCCTAAGGAGCGCGTCTATCAGCTGAGCATTACCTTTTTTGACAATAAGACAGAGGTCGTAAAAATATCTGATCAGGAACTCTTCAAAGCGGAAGGCCTGAAGCCCGGAGCTAAGGCCAGGACGCTGGAGTTTAAAAAGCTGATTGATTTCCTTAAATCCGAAGGTGATCATGTCTCAGAGTTCACTGAAAAACCAAGTGAAACTCTCAAGAAAAATATTATGAGACTCAGTTTTGATAATCGAGTTTTGAGTGTTATTCTTGAAGACAACGATGCGATTTTAGCTGACCCTGAATTAAAACTAAAAATCCATCATTATGTCGGAGCAACCGTTCCCTTTAGTATCAAGCGCTCTGATTATTTTGAATAACAGGATCTTTTAATAACATGACTGAATCATTGCAACTCTATTTCGAAGCTTTTAAAGACTTTGCCAAAAATAGAGGCGAGCGCAGAATTACGTATATGGAAGTGATGGGAATTTCCTGGGCCTTGCATATCGTCTATGCCTTTTACTCTATTTTCGCCTTATATCTTGGCGTAAAAAGTTACGATTATTTTTCTTCTTCAAAGGATTTTTCTCATCTGGTGCTTGAATCTTTCAGTTTTAAGCTGCAAAAAGCTTCAATGCTTTCCATTTTGTTCGGTGTGATCTTCTACCCGTTCATATTTCAGTTTGCCTATAAATTCTGGCAAGCTCTTTTTAAATTTTATATCAATCTCTTTGAATGTAATGATGAAGTGATCGAGGAAAAAGCAGATGAGATTTTAAGCTCAGCCTTTTCTGGCAATTTATTTCTCATGTTTCCCATTATCGGAAATGTCCTGAGCAATATCGCTTTTTATTTTTTCCTTTATCAGGGATTAAAACGAAAATACAATTTTACGTCTTTGCAAGCTAGTTTAGTGCTTATTACACCATTATTTTTAATGTTTTTAATTGCAGTATTCAGCGCGTCTTATTTTCTATTTTTATTTACCTTGTTCTAACCTGCCCAAATTTAAAACCTATCCGAGAATGTTAGATTTTATTAATTTTTAATCCTCCTTGCGGCGTTTACAGCAAAGCATTTGTCTGTAATCATTCGTTTACACACACACAGTTTTAGATATTGTATTTGAGACATTTTGGGGAGGAATCTATGGGTCTTTTCGGGACAATGCCTGGCATTTCCGGAAGTATTGAGGTCGTTTGCGGCCCGATGTTTTCTGGAAAAACTGAGGAGCTTATACGTCGAGTGAAAAGAGCACAGATTGCTCGCCAGAAGGTCCAGATTTTTAAACCTGCCATTGACAACCGATACCATGAGACAGAAGTCGTTTCCCATTCATCACTTTCGATGGAAGCCGTTGCAGTCAACAGTTCAGTGGAAATTCTTCAGAGAGTATTTGACTCAACCAGAGTCGTGGCCATAGATGAAGTTCAGTTTTTTGACGAAAATATTTCGATTGTAGTTGAGAAACTTGCTCGCCGTGGAGTGCGCGTAATCCTGGCCGGACTTGATCAGGATTTTAAGGGATTGCCATTCGGGCCAATGGCCTCACTTTTGGCAATTGCGGATACTGTAGATAAAATTCATGCTATTTGCACCGTTTGCGGTGCCGGAGCCTCTAAAACATTTAGAAAAAATCCAAAAGAAAGCGCCCAGGTACTTGTAGGGGAAACTGATTTATACGAAGCACGTTGCCGCGCTCATGCCGATTTCTTCGGCGAAGACGAGGACCAGCTTGCCTTCTTTGCTAATTTCAACGCCAATTTGAACGACTCTCGTTCCAAAACTAAAAACTTATAGTACACTAGAAGCAATACTTAATCTAAACTTCGGATTTTAGGATGGCTTCTACTGGAAAAATTGATGTTTTAATTTCAAAAGAATCGATTGAATCGAGAGTGAAAGAACTCGCGGAAATGATCAATCGAGATTACAAAAATCAGGAAATTGTCATTGTCTGCGTTTTGAACGGTTCATTTATTTTTTGCGCCGACCTCGCCAGACATATAGATGTTCCTGTGCATTTTGAATTCGTTTCTTTGAGTTCATATGAAGGAACGGAGAGCACCGGTGCAGTCAGCTTCAGGCTTGACGTAAAGCAGTCGCTCGCAGGAAAAAATGTCATCATCGTTGAAGATATTGTTGATACGGGTCTCACCATCAGCTTTTTGCTTAAACATATGAAACTTTCAAATTTAAAAAGTTTAAAGCTCTGCTCGCTTCTTTTAAAAAGAGCGCGCTTAAAAATTGAAGTACCTGTTGATTATCTTGGTTTTGATGTCGAAGATAAATTTGTTATCGGTTACGGACTGGACTTTGATGGTCGCTATAGAGAGCTTCCCTATATCGGAGTTTATTGTGCATAAACATAGTTCAGCAGAAGGTTCTGTCAGAGTAGATCTCCTGGGTGGAACACTTGATCTCAATCCGATCAATCTTATTTTACCCGACGTGGTCACGCTGAATCTTGCGACGTCATTAAAAGCAAAAGTAAAAGTTAACACCATAGATTTTAACGGAGTTGAAATAGTCTCTCGTGATTATGGTACTACTCATAAATTTAATTCGAGTGATTTTACCGAAGAAAATTTGAGAAATAATTTTTTTGGCAACCTGACGTTTATGGCCCAAATTTTAAATCTTTTTGGGATTCACAAAGAAGTCAGACTGGAACTTGAATCAGGTTCTCCACCCGGTGCGGGGTTGGGGGGATCAAGTGCCATGGGAGTTACATGTTACTCGGCCCTTTCTCATTATTTAAAAATTCCTTTTGATCGAGTGGATGCCATTCATAAAGTGAATGCGCTTGAAGCGCGCATTCTTGATTGCGGACCGGCAGGGTATCAGGATTATTATCCGGCGATGTTCGGCGGAGTTCTTGGTTTAATTGCAGCACCAGGAAGAGTCATTGTTGAGCAGCTTTTTTCTGACGAACTAAAAGATGTTCTGGAATCGCACCTGACATTGGTTTATAGCGGAGAAACCAGACTCTCAGGAATTAATAACTGGGAAGTTTACAAAGCCTTCTTCAATAAAGATCAGGCTGTTCGTCGCGGTCTGGGCGAGATTGCGCGCTTGTCTCATAAAGCACTGGATACAATTCATAAAAATAATTTTACTGATATTATAGAATTAATTGCTCTTGAGGGTGAGGAAAGAAGAAAACTCTTTCCGGGAATTTTAACTCCGACCATGCAGGAGCTGCACTCAGAAATCAAATCCAACGGCAGTCATTTTGGCATGAAAATTTGTGGTGCCGGAGGCGGCGGGTGCTTTCTGCTGACGCATAAGCCGAATGACAGAAATTATATTTCAAATGTGATTGAAAAATTCCGGATGAAAAAATTAGAATTTAATGTTGAGAGACCCCTTTAGGGAACCGCCTATGGATACAAAAAATATCGGCAGTCTCAGTATGAAAGGTGGCAGGAATGATAACTTCTACTTTTGCCTTATTGAGTACTATCCTGAATCCAGCCGGTGGTTTTTAAAATCTCTGCTTCCTGTTAAAGACGAGGAAGCAAACGACAGCGACGAAGCAATCCGTGCATGGATAGAAAACTTTGGCGTGAAGCAGTTGGTGGTAGATTTCCCTCTCTCTAAATCAGCCTGCAGCGAGTGCACTCTCGATTGTCCGGGAGCAGGACAGTGCCCGAAACCAAATGTTGTTTTGGTCCGTGAAAAAATAAAAGATCTTCTCAATGAAGACTTGAAGCTGATAAATAGCAATCCAAAAAAATATGAGCAGGAAAGAAATAAGGCTGATGAGATTGTCTATAACCGCGATATCTTCGAGAAAGAAACTTCTCACCATCTGCTGACCAAATCATTTAAGCGGAGACTGAAAAAGGGATTTCTTCCTTACTGGAACCGCACACTTGATTTCTGGGTCTGGAAATATTACTACGATCAGATCCTGGAAACATTTAATACATCATTCGACTCGTTCGGGAATATTTCCTTGATGATTCTTTCGCGCTTTAGTTATATCAAGCGGCATTTTCCAAAACATGTTGAGCTGTTTGAGGCTAACGAACAAATTATTTTAATCGAGCTGCTGAGATCAAAAATCATTCTCAAGAAAGATGTCGATATGCTTAACGATATTGATCTTGGTATTGAAGCGAGACTGGATGCTATAAAAAAAATTGAAAACAAGCTGGATATCTTCATTTACAATCATGATCTGGATATTCTTGTGAAAAATCCACGGGCCTTTGATTCGTTCATACTCGCCCTGGCCGGACAGAATGTTTTGCAGAAAAAGAACCGTCCTCTTCCAGACTGGACACAGCCTGAAGAAACTAAATTTATTATTCCGAACTTCGGCTAAAAAATGATTGAGAACTGCCCTATTATAGTGGTGCTGGCTGAAACAGATAAAATCATTGGTCTTGATCAAATATCAAAGTTTGATGGGAGCTGTTTTAAAGATATTGAAAAATGAACCTATCGACCATCACTTATCAGTTCAATTTTTAAAAAGTGCCCAGAACATATTCAGTGACAACAATTTGATAATAAAAATGTTCAACTGCCAAAGACAATAGATCAAATTGTACTTTGATATTTGATCCCATCAACACCATTGTAGTAGGGCAGTTTAAAATGATTACTTGCCTGCTTTGGCAAAAGCTTCTGCAAGACAAGCATCAACCTTGGCCATGCCTTCCGGCATTTTTGCGCATTTTAGAGGTGCTTCATGCTGTCTTCCTGTCCACTCGGCATAAATCATATATGTGCCGCTTTTAGGATCGATGCTCGGATAGATCATCAGACCGCCGCGCCCGTCATCTTTTTTATCCATAATACTTAGAGCAAGTTTAGTAATGAGATGTCCGGCCACTGCACCGATAATAACATCAGAGGCCCAGTGTGCTTTGTCGTGCACTCTTGCGTAAGCGGTAACTGAAGCAATTCCGTAGGCTACCCACGGAACAATGGGATAGTCTTCTTTATACATTTCAGCAACAACGGTTGCCAGTGAAAATGCCGTAGCAGTATGGCCGGAATAAAAAGAATTTTTCCCTGCTTCAAAGAAATTATAAGGTCCACGATCTTCATTGGGGCGAACTCTGTTTAAAGTATGTTTTACTGCCGTTGTGATGATCCCTTGGGCAAGTTCAGCGCCTACTATAAAAAGTCCGACTTTTTTCAATCTGTTGTCTTTATAATAGACACCTAAAAAATATGAACCTGCCGCAATACCCATGGCCGCAGTCCCGGTACCAAGGAAGTTTCCTACATTCTGAATGACCTCAGTTGTCTGGGTTTTATTTCTTTGGACAACATCCATAATTTCCTGGTCGTTGTTAAAAGCAACAACGCCTAAACTTGTAGCAGCTGCCAAAGTGAGAAGTTCTGCATTAGTCAGTTCAAGTGGAATGAAAATAGATTTTTGAGTGTCCTGGGCAAGGTAGCCGTTCAGATCATAAGCACTGAGGATCTGGCCGTTGAATTTAGCGATTTCAATTTCCTGTTCAGCTGTACAGCCAAACACAGATGTTCTGCAGGCCTTGACTTGTTTAATCATTGATCCGTAGTCAAGATTAAGTTCTGTACCAAAGGCGTTGGCAGTCAGTATCAGAGATAATCCAATGGCAATTAATGGCTTCATATGCAGGTCCTTTTTAGAGTGATTACTCTTAATGGTAGGCCCGAATGTTAAGCAATAGGGCAAGCGTGTATAAATGACAGTTTAAACAAAATGTTTTGTGTATAAAAGTTTGACAGGTTTTTTAGGGCCTATCGTAATTTGAAGGACTTCAGAGGAGGGGGCAGGACTCATAAGCATTGAAGCATCAAAATGTTTAAGGAAACATCCTATGAGTATTTTGAGCTCCAGGATTGAGAGTTCAGCCCCTATGCATCTTCGGGTACCCCCTCCAAAAGGGGCATATTCGTATGGACTATATTTATTAGTCAAAAATCGATCAGGACTAAATTCGGCCGGATGATTCCAGGTACTGTCCTGGCGATGAAGTAAAGTTATACAAACACCAATTTCTTCATCAATACTAAAAATACGATCTCCTAATTTGAAATCGCGGTTAATTATTTTTCGAGTCACAAAAGGAACGGGAGGCTCTATGCGCAGGGCCTCGCTGACCACGCAGTCCAGGAATTTATTCTGCAGGAGCACTTCAATAAAGTTCTCTTCTGAATTTTTTGAAAAAATATTAAGTTCTTCTGCCAGGCGATTTTTAATGTGTATGTCCCGGTGAATATGATAGAGCGCCCAGACGAGAGAAGTGGCGCTGGTTTCATGTCCGGCGACGATAAAAGTACGGATGTGGTCCATGACTTCTTCTTTGGGGGCTTCTTTAAGACGGGCGAGGGGACTCTCGGCAGAGCACTCAATTCCGCGTAGAAAAAATTCATAAAATCGATCGTCCAGGAGAGTTTTTCTCTGGACGAAATTTCCCCAGGTTCCGGGAACCCATTTGGGAATAAATAGAAAAGAGGCGGAATAACTTTTAAGAAATTTTTCCGTCAGCAATTTTGCTTCGGACAACTCCTGTTCATTTATATGGGGAAATAAAAATTTCAAGATTATTTTCAAGGTGCTTTCAAAAGCAAACTCCTGAAGATTGAGAACTCCTGTTAGTGCTTTTTTGTCATAGATTTTTGAAAATATCTTGTGAATGCCGGCAGCGCTCGACATTAAATTGTTTTTAGAGAAAGAGGGGGTGAACTCTTTTCTTCTTAATAGGTGGGTGTTCCCGCTCAACATCAATAGACCTTCATTGCCCAATAGAGGTCCGACGGGATTATGTTCTGAGGGCATAAAACTATCAGCGGGTGCTGTAAAAATTGTTTTGACCAGATCAGGCTTCGCAGTCAACCAGATTGTCGGTGCTCCTGGAAATGAGAGGGGAAAAGGATCGCCATATTTTTTTTGAAGCTCAGTTAGATAGGCGACAGGATCTGTTAAAAAGGAATAGATACTGAACGGAAAAAGCATTTTGGCACCTGTGATTTAAGTCCACCTTATAAGGGCGGAGGCACTGTAGTCGCAGGCGTGGGAAAAGCCCGCCATGCAAATCAAATCACCTGGTTTAATCGTTTTATTTTTTATGTAAGTGGCCAGGTTGACAGGAATCGCTGCTCCAAAAAGATTGGCGTATTGTGGAAAGGTATGAAGCTGCCGCTCAGGTGGAAGAGAGATCGCTTCTCTCCAGTTTCGCAGAAAATTGGCGTTAGGCTGATTGGTAATGAGATAATCTATCTGAGTGTGTAATATGTCGATGTTGTCGCAAACTTTTTTAATCATCCTGGGAACAGTTTTATTTCCGCGCCCGATGATCATGGCCGATTTATTTTCATTAAAATCAATGCTGCCCGAAGACTCCCGCGACTCCCACCAATGCCTGCCCTTGCAGGACGAGACCATATCTTCAGAAAATTCAGGGTAATTTTCAAATTCAAAAGTGAGAAACGGACGTTCAGAGTTATTTGTCAGATAAGCAACGGCGAAGCCGTCACCGGGAATAGCTGCTTGTGCCATTTGTCTGGTATCAACTTGTCCAAAAATTCTTCCACCTGCAGTCTGAGCAACACAGATGATGGCATGCCTGACATCTTTGGCTTTCATATACGTATGAACTAAATCCGTTAAATATAAAAAAGAAATGCAGCCGGTGTTGTGAATATCAAAGATCCATTTCGCCTTCCCGCCGATCTTTTTATTAATGACAGCTCCGCAGCCGGTGAAAGGTTCATCGGGAATCGAAACATTGGTGACAATCATGTCGATATCGTTGTTGGCATTTAAACCCAGCCGCTCAATTAACCTCATAGCAGCTGTTGAAAGATAATCTGAAGCAAGCTCATCTCTGCCGACATGTCTTCTTTGATCTGTTCCCGAAAACATGCGATTAGTTTTCCTGATTTCTTCTTCACCAAAATAATCATTGTAAATTATTGTTTCAGGCATCAATTCTTCAATGTCAATCAGGCTGATGCTCATACGTGTGGTCCCATTGGAAGATTATTTAAATGTCTGTATTCGAGAATTGTTTTTAAATTTTCCAATTCAACCATGTGGCCGGCATAGAAAAAGTCCCAGAACTGACCGACCCACGGTCTGCCGGGAGGTGCGAGTTCCGGATAGGGATTATTATCGTAATAAGCGTGCCGGCAGTTCTGCCAGAAAATAACTGATCCGGGTTTTTTCAAAACAGTTTCGGCCGGAATAATTCTGTTTAGATAGATCATCCACAAATCTTTGCCCTGGTCCCAGGCGCAATGATAATCCACTGTGAGCGCTTCCTTATTAGATTTCACTTTAAAATAGATATCAGTATTATCGCCAATCCTGTCCTTACCGACGAATAGTCCGTCATCTGAAATGGGTTCAAATTTTCTCATGCTATAAGTCCATTCAAGCAGGCAATAGGGATTGGCCATATACTCAAATACTTTTTCAGGAGGACAGTTTATATAAGAATGGACAGGACAGAAGTCGCCGTAGATCTGCTCATGCGGATAGACAGCATGAGTGATGTCGGCCATAATGCCGCCCATTTCTTTTTTATTGGTGGTTTCTACTCTTCTGAGTCCAGTCAAATTTTCGATAGATCCTGGCATTAAAGGCATCATCTGTTTACCTCATTTATTTTTATAAAGCTTTTAAAAGGTGGAGCTTCGTCGTTTTCTATATTCAGGGAAAGTATGCAGGGATTGCTTCTCGGACGGATATCATTAAGGCCCGATCTGAGTTGCTCCATATTGCCTACTTCGTGAGCAGTGATTCCCGGAAACATTTGTTCTATTCCTGCGGCGAAATTGCTTTTCCTGAAATTGCTGAGTCCCGTTTCACCGCCGAGAAAAATATTTTCTCTGGTAGAGCACATGCCATGAGAGTTATTGTTGAAAATAAAAAAAACAACCGGCAGAGAATTTTCGAGTGCAGTATGGATTTCCAGTCCGTGCATTAAGAAAGCTCCGTCTCCTAAAAAAATATAAGTCTTTTTCCCGGTGGCGGCTGCGCTGCCGATGCCGGCACCAACACTATTGCCCATCCCTCCCATTCCCAGAGATACGTAACAGACACCCTTTCCACTTGCTTCCAGATGATGAACAACAAATGCGCCGCTATTGCCGGCATCGATAAAAATATTGGCCTCATTTTCAATTGATTGCGTAATCTCATTGATCATATTTCTCAGGTTATAACCCAGCATTTCAGTGTTTTGTTTTGCCGCTTGCAGCGAGTGTGATAATTTTTTAGGAATAAGTGATTCAATTATTTTTGCAAAATTAGTTTCGATATCGCCGTAGATTTCACAGAGAGATTTTCCACTTGTAAAAAAATGCTCAGGCCCTTTTTCTTCCTTGATGATAAGAATATGTTTTGAAGCAAAGGCCTTCTCCATTCCGAAACGGGTGAGAAGATCCATCCTGGTTCCGACCAGTATGACATGTTCTGTATGTTCGAGATAATCATTGACCTCATTATGCCCCATAATTCCCGCCAATCCTAAAAATTGGGGGTCCTTATGATCAAAGAGCCCTTTTGAACAGGCAGTAAGCGCCACTCCTGCGCAGCTTTTTTTAACGAACTCTTTAATTCGCTCGATGCTTTCCAGATGGAGCAGTTCTTCACCCAGAATAATTAAAGGCGGCGTGTGAATGTTTCTGGAAAATTGACGGCAGAAATTGATCGCATTGATAAGTTCAAGCGGGCAGGTGTTTTTTTCGGCAAAACGTTCTTTGCTAATCGTGAATTCAGTAATGCGATTGGTGAAAATATCCTTAGGAATAAGGATTGCTGAAGGTTTTTTATATTTCAGAGATAAAGAATAGGCTTTTTCCAATGCCGCTGGAATTTCATTGGCATTTTTGATTTTAATATTAAAGCATGTGCAGTGCCTGATCATCTGACAAATGTCTACAGTTCCACCAAGACCTGATGTATCCTGAAAAGCACCCATCCCTTCCAGTTGTGTCGGCACTAATCCTGAAATCAATACAAACGGAATCTGGCTGCTAAAAGATTCCACCAGCACGGGGATGGTATTCAGAACTCCCGGCCCTGAAGTGGTCAGCACGACAGAAGGTTTTTGAGTTGCCAGGTAACTGCCCATCGCCATAGTAGCCGCATTATATTCATTTTTGGCGAGGATAATTTCTGTTTTGTTTTTTTTCTGTATGGCCGAAAAAAGATCTTCAATGTTAGCGCCGCTCATGCCAAACGCATTGGACACATTTTTTTGCTCTAAAAACTGGCTTATATAATCTGCCGCTTTCAATGCAGTGTTCTCGGATGAAGTTTATTCCAGTGTTTCGCAATAAGCGTGAAACCTTTTTGAAGGATGCTTTCTGGCTGGGCGAAACTGGCCCTGATATAATGTTCTCCTGAATCGCCGAACACAGAACCGGGGACAACTCCCACGCCCATTTGTGCCAGCTCATCAACAACTTCAGAGCCGCTTTTGTCATATTTAATAAACGTAAAAAATGCACCTTCAGGATTGATATAATCAACGTGATGTTTATCCAGTATTTTTCTCGTCTCGATGACAGCCTTCTTATAATTGCTCCGGAAGGACATTTCTCTGCTCAAAAGAATTTTGACGATTTCCTGTCCAAAGGAAGACATGGCCCCGGTTGCATTATTAAAATAAGGAGATAATTTTTTTAAATTTCCTGCAGAAGTAAGCACCCATCCGATTCTTGCTCCCTGTAGCGGGTACATTTTGGAAAAACTTCCAACGATATAGCCCCTTTCGATGAAGGGCGAAAAATCAAAATGGGTTCTGTCATCATAGATGAGTTCGCGGTAAACTTCGTCGAGTAAAAATGAGATATGCGGGTGATCATTCAACAAATTCTGCAGACAAATAAAATCTTTTTCAGTCAGAACTTTACCGGTTGGGTTGTGGGGAGAGTTGATAAGAATCAATTTTGTTTTATCGCTGATGAGCGATTCGACGTGATCCCAATTGATGGATGTATCACTTAAAAAAGCCAGGTTTAAAAAATATTTTTTTACTTTTGCTCCTGAAAATTCGGCCAGTCTGGTGTATGGAGGAAAGCCCGGGTCAGGAATAAGTATTTCAGTTTCACGGTCAAGTGCGGATCTAAAAATAAAATCCAGTGCACCCATCGTTCCATGGGTTATTCCTATATTATCTATAGTTTGGTCCTCATAATATTTTTTAATGATCATTTCACGTAATGCTGGATCACCATGGGACGGATAATATGTATTTATATTTTTGTGCAGGTGAAGACTGTTAAAAATATCAAAGGGGAAGGGGCTGATTTTGGGTTCACCGATTCTTAAATCGCACTGATCCATTAGTGGTGCATCCGCCGGAAATTTGTTTTCAAGTCCGAAAGCTTGTGATGATAATGATGTCATTTTTTTGCCCATGAAGTAGGTATAAGGATGAGTTATCCTGGCCGGTGATAATCTAAGGGCAATGGCGGGAAAAATATAATATATATTAACGATGAATACTATAGGCGGAAGTTTAAGAAAATTTAAGCACGCGTGTTCCGATATCCAGACTTAACCATGAACCGCCAATGCAACCGATCAGCCACAGAAAAGTAAATTGAACAAAAAGCTGCGGGTTGAGCATGATTAAAAAACCAACGGAAGAAAGTGCCAACATAAGCGTTGAATAAATTTGTTTGCTTCGCAAGACCCTCAATTCATCGCGCGACAAAATGACAAGGGCGCTAAAAATAGAAGCTGCTGTAAAAAAAGCGCCGCAGGCAAAATCGCAGAATTGCGGGCTGATTTTCATGAAGACATCCATCAGGTTGATATTGGTTCTGAAAAGGGCAAATCCAAACTGAGGGCATATGCTTAGGGTAACTACTGCTGTGGATACATGTATGAAGAAAAGTTTTAAAAAAAGAATTTTTAAATCAGGATTTAATCGAGTTTTTATTTCGTTCAGGATTTTTTGGTTCAATTGTTCGGGTATTTGATTCATACTTCACCTTTTCTTAAATTAATCACCATCCGGCTTACCATTTTTCTGAGTGAGCCTTCGGATTTATTAAAATGCACCGCCATTTCCTGATAAGATTTTTCGTCGATATATTTCATTTCCAGCATTTCTTTCTGGTCCTGGTCCAGAGATAAGAGCACTTTTGATTTTTCTTCTACCGATTCATTTGACGGCGTTTCAGCTTCAAGTTTGTTTAAGCGGTTTGCATAGCGTTTACTTGATCGAAAATGGTCTAATACCGATGTCCGTGCTATGACAAAAAGCCATTGTTCCAGTTTATATTTGTCTTTATAAAGATGTTTACTTTCGTGCATTTTTATAAAAACCTTTTGCAAAAGATCCTCCGCATCGGCCATGTTTCTGCATTTTTTTTGTAGATAGGAAAAGAGCTTCGGACTAAAGCGGCGGTAAAGTTCATCAAAAGCAAGAAAGGCCATTT
This sequence comes from Bacteriovorax sp., assembly GCA_041662705.1. Taxonomy (GTDB): domain Bacteria; phylum Bdellovibrionota; class Bacteriovoracia; order Bacteriovoracales; family Bacteriovoracaceae; genus Bacteriovorax. Next base: position 770,607 of record JBAZRY010000002.1, on the reverse strand, counting down.
CAGGCGATTTCCTCTGATAGATGAGCATTAATTCTTCTGCTGAATATGCCTTAAACTCGCTATTAGTCTGGAGCATTTTATCCTTCTCATGGCATACGTCACAAAGTGGTCATATGTGACGTAATACAATTATGTATAGTTGTTGATCTTAACAAGGCGAGAATATGTTTTCCAAGCTTTTATTGGCTTTCGTGCTTTTAAGTATGCTCTTCCCGGTTATGGGGCGAGCACATCCAGTGGCTTATGCAGATTCAAACTCAATAATGGCCTGGAATAGTAAGGAAATGAGTGATTGGGTATATACACATACTTTTACCCCTTATTATTCCTTAAGTGCCCGGGCACAGAGAATTAATACACTGGAAGGAGAGCGAACATTTTATTTTCCTCATTTAAGCTTTCTTCTGAAAAGATGGAATGAACTTGATTCACAGGCCAATATTTATTTAAGTTTTGGACACGGTGGAGAAAAGATCCAGAAATCATTTAAGGATATTTCCTTTCTTGCTTTTGAAACTGACTGGGAATCCAGAAAATATTATGTTTCATTTCGGGAAGAAGCTTTACTCACATATAAAAAAAACGGACGCAATTTATATTTATCCAAATTACGCGGTGGTTTTGCCCCTTATTTGGCAGAGTTCAATGAACTGAACTCGTGGTTTATCGTAGAAGTTAAAAAAATGAACAGAGGCAAAGAAAGCTATGATTTAACTCCTTACATAAGATTATTTTATCACAATGTGCTGGCTGAAGTTGGTTTCAGTCATAAAGGAGAGGCGAAGTTTAATTTTATGGTTCACTATTAAGAAGGAGCTTTCATGAAAAATTATTTTGTAATATTTTGGGTTTTATTTTCATTTGCAAGTAGTGCAGATGATCAGATTGAAGTAACTGTAAAAGGGATGGTCTGTTCTTTTTGCTCACAAGGTATAACTAAAAAATTTAAAGAAAGACCAGAGGTGAAGACTGTAAAAGTAAGTCTTGAAAACCACCTTGTCAGCATAGAATTAAAAGACGGCCAGAAAATGGAAGATAAATTAATTGAAACAACATTAACTGATGCAGGATATAGTATTGAAAAAATCACTCGCAAATAACAGACAGGTCCTGATTTCTTTTTTCGGTTTGTTTACTTCATTCGGCACGCTGATATGTTGTGCTTTGCCAGCTCTTTTGATTTCTTTGGGAATGGGAGCGACACTCATTGGTCTTGTTTCTAACTTTCCAAAACTTATCTGGATTTCAGAAAATAAACCACTAGTCTTTGCGCTTTCATTTTTCTTGATAACTTTAAGTGTTGTTGTTCAGCATCGCTCGCGCAATCAAAGGTGCCCGCTGGAGCCTGAACTGGCAAAGGCATGTACCACCGGAAGAAAATGGTCCCGAAGGATTACAATTTTCTCGGTGATTGTCTGGATCATTGGAGCTAGCTTTGCTTTTGTGCCGGAATTGCTTTGAGCACCTTTCCAAGTTCTTTAAAGCTCATGAAGTAGATAATCAGCGGAACGACGGCTATGTAAGCCTGAAGTGGGTAGATCATAAGCAAGGCCGACAGAGCGGCCATAAAAGAATAAAAGCGAATATATTTAATGGCGTACTTTTTTTCTTTCCAGAGCAAAATATAAATAATCAGATGGAACGATAAAAACAAGAGAAGTGTGAACGTAAAACTTTGCATCACAATCTGATAGACCTGCAGCTGAAAATCAGGTGAGTCTATATAAGGCTGAATAGATGTTTTAAAATGCTCGAAGCTGGTGAGTTTGAAATAAGACCATAGGGAGAGCCCGACGTCTGAAAGAAAGCAAAGGATGGCAATTTGTTTAGTTTCCTTCACGGAACTCCTAAGTATATTAGATATCTTCTACTATACCACCGTCTTTGCCGTTTGTGATAATCAGCTCGCGGGTTTTTTCATTGAGAATTTTTGTTACCTGATTCAAGTCCTGCATAATCTGAAGTTCACTGGTACTCATTACGCCTGTTTCCTTGCCGAGGAGAAAAATTTCTCCAAAGGCCAGCTGATGAGACGTTATATTTTTTCCAATTAAGATAAGCTTATAGGCACAGGTTTGCAGTTCCCAGTTGGGAAGAAGTTCACTCAATGAACCAGCTTTGATTTTGAGGCTATAGTTGCCCCCATCCTGACTGGTTAAGAAAGTCTGGGGGTAACGGATGGATTCTTTTCGCTGTCCACGGTGATTAAAATGACAGCTCATGACTGTCTGCCAATCAGTTAATTTAATATTATTAGCAATCAGTTTTCCATTGATGGCAGGAGCTTTAAAACGAACCGTTTCGGCCATCAATGTCGTGCTAAGAATCAATACCAGAGCAAAAAACAAGGCTTTAATCTTCATATGAACTTCAGTATAGAAGTGAAATAAAATTTCCGGTAGCTTTTTTTCTGCCTTTTCCTGATAATAAAACTATGAAGCGCATTATCATAATTCTATTGGTCACTATCCTTTCTACGGCGGTTGGTCTTTATTTTAGACCCTCTTACACACTTATCGGGCAGCTAGACTGGTTTAATGTCCTTACTAAGGGGTATTTCGTTGGTTCTTTCTCAAAATTCTTTTCTCAGGGCTTCTTGGACGAGTCTTTTTATTTCGTCATGAGATTTACTGTGGGGGGAGTCATCGGAGGAATCTTAATGTCAATGATGCTGGGTGGTAGTAAAAAGAAAGGTGCAGGTAAAAAAGGAAAATAATTAGTTAGAACTGTCAAATATCAAAGTTTGATGGGAGCTGCTTAAATGGTTTTGAAATATGAACCTATCGACCATCACTTAATGGATCTTTTTTGAAAAGCGTCCTAGAAATTGTTCAGTAATCCAATTTGATAAAAAAAATTTTAATTAGCATAGATAATAGATCAAATTGTACTTTGATATTTAGACAGTTTAACTATTCGTCGTAATTTCCTCTGCGAAGTTTACGGGTGATATCTTTTTCTTTTTCGGCATCTCTTTTGTCGTGTGCTTTTTTTCCTTTGGCCAAAGCAAATTCCAGTTTAACTTTAGAATCTTTAAAATAAATTTTAGTCACGATAAGGCTCAAATTCTGGGTTTTCATTTCCTGATAAATTTTGCTTATTTCCTGCCGATTGAGTAAAAGTTTTTTTACTCTTTGTTCCTGATGATTATTGATGTTTCCAAAGCTGTACTGGGGGATATTGACGTTGTAGGCCCAGACTTCTCCGTTGCCATCGATGACGACATAAGAATCTCCAAGCGTAACTTTACCTTCGCGCAGAACTTTAACTTCTGTGCCTTGTAAAACAATGCCCGCTTCAAATCTATCCAATAGAGTATAGTCGAAACTTGCGCGCTTGTTAGTGCCGATGATTTTTATTCCCATAGTTTTTTAAAAATTAAATTTAATCCCAAAAGCTGCGGCCAGAATGTAGCCATCGATATCGTATCCGCCGGCACCGATTTTCGGTCCTGCTGATCCTTCTTCCTGGCCAGTCGTTTTGGTCACATGTTTTTTCTGGAGCTGTTGGTACTCCAGAGACGTTCCTAAATTAACATCTTTTGACCAAATAACAATACGGTATTGAAGCCCGGTGCTTAAAATATAAGTATCGGAGTCAATCGAGTTTCCCGCGCCTGAAAAATCGCCGTCAAGCGGAGTCATGCGGTAGCCCAGGCCAAGGCCTGTGCTCCAGCGATCGGTCAGTTGAAAATTCATTCCAATACGCGGATTAAAAGTGTCCCGGATTTTTATGCGCTCATAGTTGCTGCTTCCAACGATAACTCCGCCGGTTTTGGTAATATTTATCGTTGGCGGTTTATAGCCAGACCACAATTGATATTCAAATGCAGCAAAAATTTCTCTCGTGCCGAAATTATGAGAGGCCCCAACTCTGAAAGTATGTGGGTCATAAAAGATCATGGAATCAATTCCCGATTCAAAAAGAGCGAGTCCGGGATTGTTGATTTCACCAGAGACAAGAGCGTGAAGATTAGATTTCATTTCCTGTTGATAAGTGAAATAGATATTTTTGTTATCAATTTTTTTGACGATGGAAGCAATCAATCCTAATGATGGAGAGATCTTGGAACGCGCCTGTCCCCACGAACCGTAAGCTGCACCGTTGAGACTTAAATTCGTTTTCACATCGGCCGATGCCTGAAAGCCGACAATCGTTCCCAGCGACCAGGAAAGATCATCGCTCCACTTGCGGGCAAAATTTAAATAGACAGAAGTTCTGCGATAGCGCGAGTGATACATGACATACTCAGGAAGAAACGGGGACCCCGAATTGGTTTCCATTAAATGCCCGAGAGGAAGAAAAACCGAAAGCCCCAGCGTGCCCACGTGCTGATAGCCAATCGGCAATGCAAAGTGCAGTGCGCCGCCTTGAAACGCCTGATAATTATTTTCAACGTTTCCGGTGGTCGGAGCAGTGGTAGAGTTCGTATTATTAGTGACGGTGATATTGCTCATTCTTTTGAAATGGGTCGAAGTAGAACTTGCCTGCATGAGAATATTCACTTTGTCTGAAAATCCCAGGCTGGCGGGAACGTAATAATTATTGCTGGGATCATTTTCATCCAGATTAGCCTGATTCCCAATAGAGGTAGTTGAAAAACTGGCACCGAAAAATTCAGGATAACTGGCGCTGGCGGCAGTGGATAAAAATATCATCAATAAGAAAATTTTTTTCATGTGCGGAATTCCCGGTAAAGTTCCAGTGATTGACTAAGGGTAAGGGCCTCTGCTCTTATCGTCAGAGGAATATCAAGAAGCTCAAACGATTTATGGATTTTGGCAGGAAGATAATAACTTTTTAAAACACCGCCAAGCTGCTTTCTTCGATGAGAGAACATCAATCGCAGAAATTTTTCAAGAACGCTGAATTCCGAAAGTGGAACGAGAGGCTCATCTCTTCTTTCCATTGTCAGTACGGCTGAATCCACTTTGGGCGGAGGGGTAAAGGCCCCGGGAGGAACTTTCAAGAGCAGCTTGCAATCAAAATAACTTTGGGTGATGACTGAAAGTGAACACATGAAATTTTTGGTCGTGGCAAAAGGAAAAACTTTATCGGCCACTTCTTTTTGAAACATCAATGTCATAAATTTTATTTCTGGTGCCTGAAGAAATTTAATCAAAAGCGGTGAAGCGATGTTGTAAGGCAGATTGGAAACCAGCCATATTTTTTTTCCATCTATCCCTTTCTTTTTGAAAAATGTCGACAGCTGAATCTGGAGCGCATCTGCCATGGTGATCTGATCTGCTGAAATAAACTGTTCGAGATAAACACCAAAGCGAGTGTCTGTTTCAATGGCAAAAAAAGGCAAACCTATAGAGGCAAGATGTTCAGTAAGAATGCCGGGACCGGGACCGATTTCGACAATAGCTTCCGCCTTATCAGCAAAATCAGAACAGATGGTCTTGATGACGTTCTGATCACGTAAAAAATGCTGGCCTAATGATTTATCGGCGGTTGGCAATTCCAGTCTGGACTTGGTCATTTCGTTCCTTTTTTATTTTTGGCTTTAGAAACATACTGGCCGCGGGCATCTAGTAAAAGGCAATCCGGAAAAGGCAAAGCATCACTATAGGTTCTGAAAGCATAATTGGCGATCATGGCACCGTTGTCCGTGCAGTATTTTGGTGCCACAAAATGCACATCGGAATATTTTGCATTTAAAGTTTTTCGAAGGTAAGAATTGCAGGCGACGCCTCCGCCGACAACAACAGGAAGATCAAGACCGCATTTGGAAAATGCAATATCCAGCGCCACCTGGAGTTTTCGGGAGAGCGCTTCGACGATGGCGTATTGATAAGAAGCGCAGACATCTTCCACCAAAAAATTATTATCCGGGTGTTCTTCAATAAAATTTCTAAGCGCCGTTTTCACTCCTGAAAAGCTGAGTGTCGCATCTCCTGAGTCCAGCATGGAGATGGGGAAGGAATATTTTTTGTGATCGCCTTTTACAGAAAGCTCGTCGATGATTTTTCCCGCAGGGTAGCCCAGTCCGAGCAGTTTTCCACCTTTGTCAAAAGCTTCTCCTGCTGCATCGTCAATGGAATTGCCGAGTAATTCAAAATCATTTGCAGCACGCACCAGTAGATACATGCTGTGACCGCCGCTGACCAAAAGGCCTAGATAGGGGTAAGACAAATTTTCAGTCAAATGAATCGCCTCAAGATGGGCATAGAGGTGATTGACTGAAGATATGGGAAGATTGTGGATAAGTGCGATAGTTTTTGCGCAATTGATGCCGGTTAACAAAGGGCCTAAAAGCCCGGGATGAGTGGTGACTGCAACCAGGTCAAAATCGCCAAGCTTTACTTCGGCGATGCCGAGAGCAGATTCGAGCAATGGCGTTAATTTTTCCAGGTGGTTTCTGGCCGCTATTTCAGGAACGACGCCACCCCATTTCGCCAGCAGAATTTCCTGGGAAAACGACTGATGGGCCAGCAGTGTCGGCTTTTCTGACAAATCATGAGGATTGCCTTTTAAAATTGCAATCGACGTGTCATCGCAGCTGGTCTCAATTCCTAATATAAACTTTTCTTTCATTTGATAAATTTTATTGTGTTTTTTGTCATGATACATGAACATATTCGGTAAGCAAATATACTACATAGTTCATGGAGGACTTAATGAAAAACATTATTATCGGATTAATGGCCCTTATCTCTGCTACATCTGTATTCGCAGCTGATTCTTCTTCAGGATGCGGAATGGGATACGAAGTTGCACCTAAGCAATCACTCGTTTCTTCTTCCACAAGATCACTTGTTAATATGACCTTTTCTAATACAATCGCCATGACTCTTGGGACATCTGGATGTGCAAAACACTCAATTGTAAAAAACGAAGCTAAGGGAATTCACTTTGCTGAAGCTAACCTTAACGTACTGGCTATCGAAATGGCCCGTGGAAACGGTGAGTTCGTATCTACTTTTGCTTCAGTTTTCGGTTGCCAGAATTCATCTGCTTTTGGTTCAATGGTTCAAGCAAAATACGAAACTGTTCTTCCATCAGCATCTACTTCTGGAGTTGAGCTTTATAACAATGTAAAAGCTCAGATTAAAAACAATGCGACTCTTGCTTCTACTTGTTCTCTTATCTAATTTGATTTATATGCCTGCGGCGTTTGCCGCAGGTTCTTTATCCGAAAGCATATACGCCAATCTTCTTCCTGTTCAAAAAGACTACTGGTTAAAACTTCTTCATTACTATAAAGACACATCCCGCGCAGACGGCGAGAATTTTTTTCTATCACCCGTTGGAAAAACCAATCCCGGCGCAGAACTAGAGGCAACGATTGATTCTTTCAAAGACCCCGATGCACAGGCTGGATGGTTTAAGTATCATCCTCAATGCGTATTTCGCGAGCGCTATAATTTCTTAAAAAAAGCCGGGCTTCTCAATGGTGTTCCTGAAAAGGCCTGTCCTGATTTCGACGAATGGAAAACGGGCCTGAACGCCGATTCCATCACATTAGTTTTTTCTTCGTCTTACCCTAACAATCCTTCTTCTCTTTTTGGGCATACACTTATTCGTTTGAATCAAAAAGGTAAGACCAACGATCTTCTGGATTATGCCTTTGCTTTTTCGGCCATACCGGAGCACGACGACATCGGAATTGTTTTTGCCTTTAAAGGTGCTTTCGGCGGCTACAAAGGACTTCTTGAAGTCACAAAGTATTACACCAAAGTCAACGAGTACAACAACGGCGAGTCCCGCGATCTGATTGAATACGATATCAATATGACCGCCGATGAACTGGATCGTCTGATCAATCATCTTTGGGAAATTTATCAGACAACATATTTTGATTATTATTTTGCCGATGAAAACTGCTCGGCAGTGCTGGTCGATATTCTTGCTGTTCCTTTTAATCTTGACCGAATCAATGATCACAAACGCTGGTATTATCTTCCCAGCGAAATGGTCAAAGCACTGAAAGAAATTCCCGGTAGAATCAAAGCAGAACATTACCGCCCGAGCCTGAAGAAGCAGCTTGAAAAAAAACTGGCAAAGCTCTCGAAAGTGGAATTGCTGGAAACGAGAATGTTCACCGAAACCGAAGAAGAGCTGCCGCTTGATTATAATCAGATTCCGGTTTTGGACGGAATTATTTCTCTATTGGATTATACCCGTTACCGCACCAAAGACAATTTGAGCGATGATCAGAAAGTTTTGTTTCGGAAGGCGCTTCTTCGAAGATCGGCGCTGGCCCAGGATAAAAACAATACACCCGAAATTTATGACCAGAGCAACAGTCCTGACCTGGGTCATGAACCCCGCAAGTTTTCACTTTTTCTTCGAACAGAAGAAACGCACAGTTTAGTTGGCCTGGAATTAAAACAAGGCTATCACGATTTAATGAGCAACGATCAGGGCTATGATGCATTTTCACAATTTGATTATTTCACAGGTAGTCTGATCTACGACAAAAAATTAAACCGCGTGAGTTATGATCAATTGCTCTTACTCAATCTGATTTCACTTCATACTTATAAATTTTATGACCCCCAATTTTCATGGGCGGCTAAAATTGTCGCCGACAGAATTTATGATCTGGACTGCGACCTATGCCATCGCGTGAGTGCCAGGGCCTATCTTGGGCCGACCATCAGACCCACTCCTAAAATGGCGATGTCTTTGATGACCGGAGTTTTTGGAGAAGCCACTAAGAATTATAAACACGGATTCAGAGCGGGGATTGGATTTGAAGGCAGTATGCTTTTTCAGATTTTTGAAACGATCAAGCTGGGATTTTTTGACGAGTTAAGATTCGATGCCGCTCACAAATATAAAAAAGATTATTATAACAATGCCGGCGTGAAATATTCTTATTTCAGCGGGCCACAATATGAATGGAGAGTTGAAAGTTCCGTGGTTTCAAAGTTTGGAAGTTTTAAAACCAACACATGGATCAATCAATTAAATTATGGTTTCTTTTTTTAAAAAATATTTTTCATTCTTTTTGCTCATTCTGCTCTTTGGATGCACTGATCTTGTCTATCAGCCCGACCGTTATCTTCATGCTGATCCACATGCTTATGGAATTAAATTCAAAGAATTTTATGTGCGGTCTTTTGATGGTACACGATTGCTGGGATGGGATATGAAAAGCAAAACTCCTGATCCTGAAAATTTAGTGCTGATGTTTCATGGTAACGCTCAAAATTTATCTTCACACGCGTTTAATCTTACATGGATGCTTGAACACAAAACTGACGTGATGATTTTTGATTACCGAGGTTACGGGTTGAGTGAAGGATCACCTTCTCCTAAAGGCGTGTTGGAAGACGGCCTGCGTTTTTTGCAGGTCGCTTATGATAAGTACAAGGCCGGCAATTACAAAAGATTTATTATCTATACTCAAAGTTTAGGCGGATCGATTGCCATGCGCGCTTTGGAAGAAGTTCCATGGCGCTCAGAAGTTTCATTGCTGGTTCTGGACTCAACGTTTATTTCTGTTCAGGATGTTGCCAGCGAAAAAACAGGCGGACTTTTCTGGTGGCTTATTTCTTCGGCCTATACTGCAAAACCTGACCTCTCACATTTGGACATGCCGCTGTTAGTGATCCATGCCCCCAATGATCCTGTTATCAATTACAAATTTGGAGAAGAAATTTTTAAACGTGCGCCCTCAACAAAAAAGACCTTCTGGCGTATAGAAGAAGGCTATCATGGAGACGTGTTTTTTGTTAAAAAGGGACATTATCGCGGGCAATTTCTGAACCATATAAAAAACCTCTAAATACCGTTTTCTCTAATCAAATATTTGGCCGATGTTTCAGACTGTTTTAGTCCTGTACAGCAATGGGCAAAGGTGGATTTGCTTGGGAAAAAGATTTTTCTGTATGATAATAAAGCATGAAGTCTAATAAGCAGTGGACGCAATTATTTCTGGGCCTTCTTTTCATCATCGCACTTAATGGTTGTAAAGGTTCTTCTGACGGAACACCTGCTGCTGCAACTTCGCCAACTCCCACAGGTCCAACCGTTACCTTATCCGGCACGCTCACATATGATTATGTTTCTGCATCCACCGGAAAATTAAATTATGCCGGTACAACTCAACTCCCGATGCGAAATGTTTATGTAAAGTTATTAAATTCAAATACGGATACTGTTCTTGGCAGCACCAGCACAAATGATAGCGGACAGTATTCCATAAGTGTTGCAGATGGCTCACCAGTCAAACTCAGAATTTATGCTGAAATGAAAACTCCTCCGGTCATTATTCAAAACAATACCGCATCCAAGGCTCAATACACTTTGCTGTCGTCTAATTTTACAATTTCCGGCAACACGACTAAAGATGTGAATGCGGCAAGCGGCTGGTCGGGATCCAATGCGGCAGGGTCATATACAAGCACCCGCGCGGCTGCGCCTTTTGCCATGCTAGATTCAATCTACACCATTACAAAAAAAATGAGTGCGGCAAGACCGGCATTGGTTTTTCCAACTTGTAAAATTAACTGGAGTATCAGCAATATTGCTGTCTCCGGTGATAAAACGATCGGTCAGATCGGCACAAGCCATTATTCTTCAGCAGACAATGAACTTTATATTCTTGGGCAGGCGGATGTCGATTCAGATGAATTCGATAAACATGTTATTGTGCATGAATGGGGACATTATTTTGAAAATAATTTGTCACGCTCGGACAGCGGCGGCGGATCGCACGGCACAGGTGATAAAAAAGATATGTCACTTGCTTTTGGCGAGGGGTGGGGAAATGCACTTTCTGCAATGACATTTGACCCCGATGTTCTTTACACCGACACATCCGGAGCAAGACAACAGAGCGGTTTTCAGATCAATATGGAATCCGGTGCCGACGCCAACAAAGGTTGGTTTTCTGAAACATCAGTGCAGCAAATTCTCTATGATATTTATGATACGGTCAATGAGGCCGGTGATAATTTAAGTCTGGGCATTGGACCAATTGTCGACGTCTTCACAGGTTTTGAAAAAACAACCACGGCCGCGACTTCAATTTTTTCATTTGTTCACGGACTAAAAGCAAGTCAGCCGGCAACGAGTGCGGATTTAGATACTTTAGTTGCCACTAAAAGTATCGACTCTATAACTTCTCAATATGGAACAGGGGAAACGCACGACGGTGGCTGGAATAAAAATCTGCCTGTCTACAATTCGATCACATTAGGAGGAGCAGCTGTACCTGTTTCTCTCTATGGAGATTTCGGCGCCAGTGATTTTTACGGACTGTTCAATACCGTTTTTAATAATAAATACCTGAGATTTACCGCGACCACGACTACTACCAGACTGGTTGTTACAACGACGGATACATTTCAAATTGAAGTTTACAAAAAGGGCGTGCAAGTTGCCGTTTATTACAGGCAGAGAACTTCAGCCGCTGCCATCGGTCCTTTTACTTTTAATATAACGACAGTTGCAGGGCAGGAATACAGTGTACTCATTTTAACTGCTCAGGACGTAGTGTTTGACAGTGCAGCCGTTGTGGATTTAACTGTCACCGGAAGTGCTATCTAACCTTGAGGATTTTATGAAACCTAATATTGGCATTACTTACTTTTTCATTTTTGCGCTTTTTTCACTCATCAGCTGTGCGAATGCGAAAGATGTTAAGACAAAAAAATTTATTCCTCAAAAATATTCAAACGTCGTCTGTGCTCAGAAATACATACCGCTTAAAATTGAACAAAGCCTGAATTCTCATTTGCTGACTGTTAAATTTACCGCTCAGAGAAAATTAGATCAATTTTCCATAAAAAATGTCCGCGGCATTGAGGGCGTAACAGTCACTAAATTCCAGGAGCTGAATACCAGCGACATGCAAAGGGGCGAACTTCTCACTTCTGCCGTTGAGCTGTCGGATTTCAGCGGACTTGTTTATGTTGTCTTTGATGTGTCTATCATGCAGGATGGGGTGATGAGTTCTCACAGTATTCCGGTTCCGGTCGGCAGATTGTCAGCTCAGCAAAAGGCCCAAAGACAAAAGAACGTGAAGCAAGTTATAACTCCCGGCCAGGCTAAAGAAGGGACGAATTCACTTTCCACTCCACCTCAAAAAATCTATGAAATGCAGGCTGAATAAGCCTATTGGTTTAGGGGACAGGATAATTTTTTAAATTTCTGGGCCAGGGTTTTTTCGTTCACGGCCTTTCCCGTTTTCTCAAACCATTCCGGCGACTGATCAATTGTGTGACAGCTCAGGCATTTGTTTTTGATCTGAACAGTTCTCTGTTCGCGAGTCTGAGGCATATCGGCATTAAAGGGATGCTCATCATTCTGCTTATGGCAATTGAGACATTGAACATTGGCAAAATTTCTCTTCACGCCGGATTTTTTATCAATATCCATCCATTGTTTTGAGATTTTTCTGATTTCTTTAGACTCGAGTTTTCGCACTGATTTGATTTCCGAGCTGAGTGCATGAATCTGATTCCAGTAATCGATAATCGGTTTGTTTTTAAAGGTTACCATGTTCTTTGCAGTGGTGAAGCCGCGAGGATCATTAAGTCCGAGAGAATGGCATTTAATGCACTGGAGATTATTTTGTTCGCGGACATTCATCAACGTTGTATAAGCGATGGAATGAGGCGTGCCTTGCCAGAATTCGCCCTGGGGCTTGTGACATTCTATACAACTTACCGCCGTTTTAAATTTTTTTACAGGTGCATTGGGATTTTGTCCTTCCATACCCATGTGGGACTGCTCACTTATCTGCAGCTCGTTCATTTTAGATTTATGCTGATCTATAAAATCGCGAAGAGGATTAGGTGAGAGTTCTTTTTCCAGCTCATCTCTAATTTCATGCAACACATAGGTGTCGCTTGGTTTTTTGGCGTTAGTGTCTATGTTGATATTTCCTACATAATGATTTTTTGACAGGGTCTGCACAATTTTAACCGTTCCCACGTCTCTTGAGTAACGAAGAAAACTTTGTGAATGGGCGCCGATTATCCAGTCTATGAACGGGTATTTTTCCGCCAGTAATTCATCTGGATCAAAGCCAGCATGGGACAAGACAACCAGACGGTGATAAGAGTTTGTTGAGTCATAGCCTGCTGCTTTAAGCTCATCAATAACTTTGGGCAATGCCACTTTCACATCAGTGAAGAGCTCGCTGTTTTTATCGTTAAAAACATCAGGTGCAACAAATCCTGTTAAAAATATTTTAGATTTATTTCTTTCAATAACAGCATAGCGCTTATGCTTAATCAGGCTTTCATCTGAAAGATTTGAAATCAAAAACGAAAAATTGCGCTCATTGGCCATTTTTTTTAAAAAATCAATTCCCAGGGCAAAGTCCTGATCACCCGGTACAAAATATTTCAGTCCGACCTGATCGAGCCCAAGGGCCAGGTTGTTGGCCGCAAAGGAAAGTGAATCTTTCATACTGACCGGTATGACAGAAGATGGAAAAAATGTATCGCCGGTATCGACGTAAAAAACTTCCGAATCTTTTGAAAGTTTTTTGTAGAGTCCCGCCACCTGAGGAAGTCCGCCCAACGGAAAATTTCTGCAGCCGCAAGGATGTGTTTCACCGCTTATATTATGGGAGAAAACCAGGGCCAGATTGGCGGGCTTGTCTGATTTTTGAGCAGCTTGTTCATTATCAATTTTTGAAACAAAAAAAGAACATGAAGAAAGGACTAATAGAAGCGGAAGTAAGTGCTTTTTCATATTTTACTTTTTAGCTTGGCCCCTTCCTGGGCCTCTTTGCTTTTAGGGAATCTGGTGATGAGTTCATCAAGACTTTGAGCAGCCTCTTCCTTTGATTTAAGCTGAAGGAAAGTTTTTGCCAGGATCAAAAAAGCCGACGGTGCGTAACTTGAATCCGGATTTTCAGAAATCAGCTTTGAAAAATAAACTTTGGATTCTTCGTAATTTTTATTTTTGTACTCGATTTGTCCAAGATAATAGACTGCGGTTTCCTTGTCCTTCTTTTTGGTTTTTTTATCTTCAAGTACATCATGGAACAATGATTTAGCATCGTTTAAATCTTTGGATTTGTATTTTGCGACGGCTGCTTTTATTGGTGCGAGCTGCGATCCTTCAGATTTTTCTTTTTTTTTTGCCTGTAGTTCTTTTTGCTGCTCTTTTTGTTCTTTCTGCTGTTCTGTAAGGGCACTCAGTGATTTAATCACTTGTTCAATATAGGTGCTTTGATCCTGAATCTTTTCGTTCAGGGCCTTCATAAATTCCGTCTGTTTCTTATTTGTTTCTTCAAGATTTTCAAGGCGCTCTTTTAGCTGGCTGATTTCCTTGTTTTCCTGTTGCTTGCTGTGGCCTGATTCCTCAATCTGTCCGGTCAGTTTTGCAAGCTGCTCTTCAATGGAGTTAAAGCGTGCGCCGGCACTGGCAGTACTTTTTTGTGTCTGAGCAACCTGTTCATTTAAATTTTCAACTGTTTTTTCACGACGGATATCTTCCTGTGTTTTACAGGCGGTCAGGGAAAACAAAAAAGAAATAATAAACATTGTTTGAAGTTTGTTCATAGATCACCCGGAAGAAAAGTTAATACCTATAAATTTTCTAATGTCTTCTTTCGAATGGCAACATATTCTGCGCGTTCTGAATATTTTTTGGAGAGTAGAGCGTATTGCTGGGCTTTGTTGAAATATTTTCGTTTATAAGAGGATTTTGCCTTTAGATAGTAGTATTCGGCTTTTCTAAAGAGACCAGGTGCCTTGACATCAGCTTGGGATTCTTTGGCGGCCATGAATGCCACCTGGGCCATGGACATCTCAAGCTTAGGACGTGTGGTGGTTAAACCACACGCCGTAAAAAATGAAAGTAATAACAGTAGTAATAAATATTGTTTCATTAAGCGGGATTATTTCGCAGTGACTACGAAATTAGCTCTTCTGTTTTTTGACCATGATTCTTCATCGTGACCAAAAGAAACCGGCTTTTCCTTCCCTAGGGAAATAGTAGAAAGACGTGAGCCTTCAACACCCTGGCCGATCATATATTCACGAACGCCTTTAGCTCTTTTTTCACCAAGGGCCAAGTTGAACTGTACTCCACCGCGCTCATCGCAATGTCCTTCGACCTGTAGTTTTACTGTAGGATTAGCCTTCATGAATTGAGCATTGTTGTTAAGGGCATCTTTCGTATCGCTCGATAGTCCGGCAGAGTTAAAATCGAAGTAAACAGTTTTTAGTGCACCAGCCTTATTTGAATCTGAGTCACCGTTAAGTTCAAATGAAACGCCTTTATTTTTCCCGTCGTCGACTTGAGCCGAATCAGGTACAGAATCGGTTGGCGCAGTTTTTTTCTTCAAATTTGCACAAGAAGTGAGGGTCAGAACCGTCGCAAGTAGGCTCATTAGCGCTATGGATTTAAATTTCATGGGAGCTCCTGTGTTGTTATCGATTAAAAAAAGTTTCAAAGTATGAAAAGATAGTTATGATTATGCCAATTTTACATCATATAAGGAAGAAAAAAATGGACCTGATGCGTTTAGTTTTCCCGGTTTTTTTTCTGCTCACGCTTGCGTTTTCGCCTGTAAACGCCAAGGCAGAAGCAGTTCGCTTGAAAACATTGAACGTAACTTTTCCGACTGATTTTGGAATATTTTTAGGGGAGATTCACTATAACGAGTCCGATTTTGTCCAGGCCCAGAAGGTAGAGCGGATAATCAGGGAAGACTTGATTAAAGTCATCAGGTATTTCGAATATGTCCCCAGAGATGTAGTCCATTTTAACATCGACCCTTACATGCGCCTCACAAATGGAAGTGCCCGCACTTTTCCAACAAATATTATTAACCTATATAATTTTCCCGCCAATAATCAGGATCATTTGATTGTCATGGAAAACTGGATGCAGGGTTTAATGGTTCATGAGTTTATACATGTGACTCATCTCGACCAGACCCGGGATTATCTGGAAGTAGGACGTAAAATTTTCGGGACAATTGCCAAAGTACCTGCCGCTATCGTTCCGCGCTGGTTTACTGAAGGGATCGCTGTCTGGGGTGAATCTCATCTGATAAATGGCGGCCGCTTAAACAATCCGCTTTTTAATAAAGAACTTCTCATTCAATTCAAGAAGCAGGATTTTTGTAAAACGATTGATTGTCTTGATGACCCCGGGACGTACCCGAACGGAGAACTGGCCTATTGGGCAGGCGCTCATTTCATGGAATACCTGGAAAATTTAAAGGGCGGTACGATTAAATGTCTGGTGGAAGCTAATTCACAGAATCTTCCATTTTTATTAAATAATCCTTTTTCTAAATGTACTGGTGAAAAGGCACAGGACTTGTTTGATAAATTCCGCGAATTTTACACCAATAATGAAGCCCCGGTTTCAGCTGAACTGGAAAGCATGGGGGAAAAGGTCAGTAATGCCTTTGGTGTTGATGATTATCAAAAAGGACAGGTTCTCGACGGCGACAGATTGTTTAAGGTCGAGCATGAGAAAAAGAGAGAGGCCCTGGTTGCCTATGATTTGAAAGACCCGATCAATTACTCTGCCCAATATGATCTTCCCATTGTGGATGTCGCGGCAATGGTGGACATCGACAATGAGAATCGCTTTCTTCTGGTATCATTCAACGACGATCCAAATTTCAGGACTCACAATAAAATCTGGAAACTGATCAATCCTGACACGCTTCTGGTTGAGCGCACTTTAAATTTTTCACCGGACCCAAGTTATGTGGTTTCACTTGGCGGCGATAATTTTTTAGCTTTCAGTTACTGGGAAAATAAATGGATTGTTGAAAGAAATGAAAAACGCCTGCGCACTTTTTCATCAAACGTGAACATCAGCCTGGTTAAAAAAATTGGCGATCGGCTTTTACTCAAGATCAATGATTCAGACAAAACATCTTCTCTGGTGCTGGCTGATCTCAATTTAGAAAAATTGCAGGTGATTTATAAAAGCTCCGCTCCTTATGATCTTCCTTTTACCAGCGAAAAATTTGTGGTCATTCGCGAGGGCCATAGTTTGAAATTGCTGGAGTTTGACGGATCAACTTCAATAAACGCCAGGCTAAGCGATCTGCCGGCGGATTTATTGAACAGGATTACTTTTGCAACCTTTAACCAGGATCGCGTTTTAGTTCTGGAAAATCGATTGAAAACTTTGGTTATGCCGGCCAATGTTTTTGATGCAAAAATCACCGGAGGAAAATCAAAAACGCAGACAGTAGCAGTTACTGAATTTCAAATGCCGGATGTACCTGTCGATGAAGCACTCGCACAGAAAGCTGAAAACTATCCGCGACTGGATCATTTTATTCCGCACTATTGGTTTTTAGCAGTGGGAAGTTCAGAAAATTTAAACAGCATCGGTGCCATGACCACTTTTGTAGATCCAATGGAAACGCATTTTATGAATGCTACGGGACTTATTTATCCGGAAATCAATAGAGGCGGAGGGAGTCTCGACTATGTTCATAAAATGACAGGCGTGAGTGATCAGTGGAAAGTAAGGGCCTTTGCAAGTCAGGAGTATAGCCGTACCGATTTCAGTGACCAAAATAATCTGGACCGCGATATCAGTCTTCGTACATATTACTCTTTTTTAAAGAGGCGCTGGACATACACGCCGGGGATTTACGGCGGCTATGCAAAGACTAACGATTTTATTTCCAATCGTTCTGTAAAAAATATGGGTATTTCACAAACCCTGACTTTTCAGGCGATGACCTTTGATGATTTTTTTCAGTTTCTCACTATCGGGCTTAATTTGCAGACCAACAGGGCAAATCTTGGTGGAAATTATTTTGTGACTCAGCTGAATGCAGAGGGCGGAAGTCGATTCACGGAGAAGCTTACCGCCAGTCTTAAAGGCAGCTACGGAAAGCTTTACAAGAATGACTTTTCACGCGGAGTTATTTACGGCGGAGGAATTTCTGACTACGCCAATCAGCGCCTGCATGAGTTTTACGGGCTTCCTTACAGCAATGCCTATGGTAATGAAATTTTCACAGCACGATTCACCGTCGACTATAATTTCTGGGACATCTATCGCGGAAAAAATATGATACCCTTTTATTTTAAAGAAGCTCACTTGCTTTTAGGCAGGGAATCTCTTTACGCTGACAGAATTATTCTCGACGGATTTACCCTGAGAGAAAGAATGATCAATGCGCTTTTTGTGGGCCCAAGAATTAAGATGAACTGGTTCTATCATGTGCCGACTAATATTGATTTAATTTTTTCAACCATCACCAATCCCAATGGCGACAATGTGAATAAGATTGATTTTACCATTATGGCGGATTTGTTTTAGTGAAAAAAGGCTTTGGCCTTGGGCCAAAGCTGATTGAAATTTATTTTCATGAGTCCCTGGTACAACAACCGTAATTCTCCAATCGTTATGAGACAATTTTCTGTATATCAAGATTTCTTGATAAATGAAGTGCCATAGATAGTCGCCAATTTGTAGGAATAAAATTTTCAAAATTGTCTCTTTTTAAAAAAATTCGTAACAAACTATTAATGGCTTAAAAGATACTTGAGTTTTGCGCTCAAGCTTGAGGTAATATGGACCGACAACCTTTTATAAAAATCACTACATAAGGATTTATTATGAAGAGTCTCTTGAGCGCTTTGGTATTGCTGTCTCTTGTATTTTCTACAGGGGCCTTGGCAGATAATCGCGAAGGCGAACATGGTAAAGATAAAGGTCATAAGGGCCACAAAGAAGAGCACTCTAAAGATAAAGATCAAAAAACATTCACTGTAGATAAGACAGAGGGGAGTGGTCCGTTGGTAGTTACGTTCGATGCAAGTCGTATCCATTCAGCTAAAAAATATTATTTTAATTTCGGAAATGGTGAAACACTTGTAACAAGAAGCCCGATAATCACTTATTCATATAAGCGAGCAGGCATATTTACTGCGAGTCTTCAATACTCGGTAAAAAATAAAGATCACGATAGAGACGAAGGTAGACATGATGATAAACATAAGGACAACGGCAAAGACGATGAACTTAAGAATTTAAAAGACGGGGGATCTGTAGTTATAAACGTCATCAATACAGCACCAACCGGCGATCTATATGCTGACAAAATAAAAGGTGTAATTCCACTATCTATAGATTTTCAAGCGAGAAATCTTCTTGATGCTGATGGCGATATCGCGAGTGTTGCCTGGAATTTTGGAGACGGATCTACGACTAGTGGAGCTAATGTTTCTCACACCTTTACAATAGTTGGATCATTCGATGTCTCACTGACAATAACAGACAATCTTGGGGCAGTGACAACCAAGTCAGTAAAAATCACGACACTTGAGCCTCTGCGAGAAGTCCCGATTGTCGCCTTTAAATATTTTGAAGATGGAAGCACCGTGATTGATTTAAGATCAGGCCCGGTCAAAACCCAGTTTGAACTTGAGCGCGTCTTCTATACAATAGATGGCACTCAAACAGTTCCAGTTGCAGATTTTTATCCGGGGACAAGAACTCTTGTCGACTTAAAGACCTATGGGACTCACACAATTACGATTACTGTTTTTGATATCAGAGGACAAACTGCAAGTGAAACTCACATAGTTAATCTTCTTGAAGACCCATCAACACTGAAACCAGTGGTTGATTTTAGAACCACTCCTTCGAGTGTGCGAACAATCTTTTTTAATTTCAATCGCGCATTCAATCCAGACAGCCTTTTTACAATAAAGAATTATCATATCGATTATGGGGATGGAACGAGCGCAGATATTACTGATGATATCTACGCCACTCATACTTATCTAAACAGCGGAACATATACAGCAACGCTCACTGTAACAACGGGACAGAATACAAAAGCTACGGCGAGTAGAACATTCACCGTAACCGATTTAGACGTTCCAATAGTAAGTCCTGTAGCAGCCTTTGGTTATCAAATTAATTCATGGGCACAGAACGTAAGCTTCTATAACGAAAGATCAGGAACACCTAACGGAGAAATTATTTCATATCTATGGGATTTTGGAGATGGATCATCCGGAACAGGAAATCGCGTTGCTCACTTCTATGAACCGGGAAGCTATCTGGTTACGCTTACGGTGACGGATACGGCAGGACTTAGAAATTCGCAAACCCAGAATGTCATCATTTATCAAGAGGGAAGTGATCTGGTTGCCAATATTGATTGCGGAACATCTACAGCTCAGACGCAGGTTTGTACAATTACAGCACTGGACAAATTTAACGAAATAAATTCCGTCCGCGTTCTTTGGGGAGATGGGACAAGCAGTATGCTGACTACATTAGCCGTTCCAGGGCAAGGTATATATAAGGCCACAAAGAAATTTCTCACGAACGGAATGCAGACAATCAGTCTATACGTTTCAACAATCAGAGGAGAAGCGAAAACAGCGACGATTACGAAAGAAGTTTTGCTTCCTAGTCCGGTGGCGAAAATAAATTGTAGTATCATAAACCTAAAATTAAATTGTAATACAGGAAGTAGCTTTGACCCGTCAGGAGCGGGCATTGCATCTTATACTTATGATTTTGGGAATGGCGCACATGCTGTTAGTGCAGATGGAGTGATATCCTATTCTTATCCAAACGCTGGAACGTATAATGTTACGTTGACTATTAAAAGTAATTCTGGGCTTTCTAGTTCTGCGACTACACAAGTTACAGCTATTCAACTTCCTCCTATCGCAAAAATAGCTTGCACTGTAGTCAATTTGACCATTTCCTGTAATAGTAATGGATCACTTGATCCGTCAGGGTTGAGTATTTTAAGCTACAGCTATGATTTTGGAGATGGTACAAATTCTTCACCTTCTTCACAAGGATTTGCTCAGCATAGTTATACAGCCGCAGGGTCATATCCTGTAAAAATAATAGTTAAAAGTGAGTCTGGTTTAACCAGCACAGCAACGACCCAGGTTACTGTAAATTATGCACCTCCATTGACCTACATTAGCCGTTTCTCAAGTAATTTGCTTGTGAGCTGTAATTCATTTGGTTCTTTTGATCCCCAAGGTTTTCCAGTTAGTTTTGAATTTGACTATGGCGATTCATTTACAGAAAGTAGCACGAGCGGAATTTCGAGTCATGTTTATTCAGAATCCGGCTTATATACCGTTGTTGTCAAAGTAATCTCATCAAGTGGATTGAGTTCATTGGCCACAGCACAAGTTCAGCCCTTAAAAGCACCGAATGTACTTCCTGTTGGTGTTTTATCGTGTGTTTCTCCAATGCCGCTTCAAGTGCAATGCAATGCCAATGGAAGTACGGATTCTGACGGACAAATTATTTCTTATAAATTTGAATTTGATGACAATACTTCAATGACAACTGGAAGTCTAAACCCTATCACTCATTCCTTTGCTCAAAGTGGGATGACGACTGTTACTTTAATTGTAACAGATAACGAAGGAGGATCTTCTACCGTTTCGATTGATGTTTTTGTGAATGAATTTCCTGCTTTCGACATTGAAATTTCATCGGCATATGGTCCAATTCCATTGGAAGTAACATTTAACTTAGTAAACATTGATCCTTCGTTTGGAAATATTCAGAAAGTAGAATGGAGCTTTGGTGACAGTGGAGCATTTGATGGATTTACACCGATGCATGTTTTTAATTCAGTTGGAAAATTTCTTGTCAAAGCAAAAGCAACTTACACTAATGGATTAGTCGTTACTCAGCAAACCAATATATCAACATATTCCCAGTCAAATATAATTATCGATGCAGATAAAGACTCGGGGGAAGCTCCTCTCCTCGTACATCTTGATGCAAGCAAATCAACAGACCCAGTTAGTAGCATAGTTAAGTACGAATGGTTTTATTTGGGTAAAAAGATTGGAGAAGGTGCAGAAGTTGATGTGTTACTGCAAAACACGGGAATTCAAACAGCTACTTTAGTAGTTACTAACAATGAAGGGCAAACTACGTCAGGCTCAAAAGAGATTTTGGTTTCAGTACCACCGATTTATATAGAAGATAATTTTTCAATATCAGCCGTTGTCGGTGAAGAATATAGAGGAGAAATTATAATTTCTCATACTGAAAGTATTCCAGATGAAAATATTCGACTGGAGTTTGAAAATTTACCAGAAGGATTTTTATATAACCAAGTAAGTAGAAGTTTTTCATGGACTCCAAGTGCTATGCAGAAGGGAATAAATAATTTTAAAATTATTGCGACAGACGGAATTATTTCAACGGAAAGAATTGTTGAAATTAATGTCATGACTGTACAAATTATTGCTAGTTATGAAGTACCCGCCTCTGGTGGTATTATTACAGTTGATGATCCCGGGACAATTTTCGACAAGGCTATAATTAGTTTGCCTGGAAATGCGACGACCTATAGTGCTTCGTTGGCGAGATATGACACCGGGGAAGGATATCAATTTGAAGTTATTTCGAATGTAAAAGGCGTTTTTAATTATGATTTTAATGAGGATGTAGGCACAAGTTACGAGCGTATGTTAACCGATCATTTAGGTTCATTATCAAATCCATCAAGTAATACCATTATAAGAAATGGCAAAAAATGCATGACATCTTCAGGGAAAATTAGTCACTCAGAGGGGGCGACATTTTCAGAAATTAATCAAAATAATCCAAGACCAAATTTTATTAAGGCTGGCCACAAGAACTCGATTACATTTATATATGGTCCTTTTTCTGATGTTTCTACTGCCGAATACTATAATAAGATCATTGATGAAATTAGAAAAGACATTAATTTTTTGAATAAATTTAATGGGCCATTTAATGTATATCTTAAGTCAGCAATGACTTCATTTGCTGGAGGCGAAACTAATATAAATATTCTTGATAAAGCAATAGTATTTATTCCGTCTAGTGAGAATCACTTTGATGTGTTAGTAGCCGATACAAAAAGAGCAGTGCTGCATGAATATTTCCATACAATTCAAAATGCAGCTTTAAATTGCATGAGACCTTATATTCCCAAAAGCCGTTCATACAACTCTGTTTTTGAAGGAAGTGCCGAGCAATTTGCATTTTCTCATCTAAACAATGTAGAACAAATGAAAATTTTAAAAAAAGAATATTCAGTGAGACCTAATATAAATTCCCCACTTGCGCTAGCGGCACTAATAGCAAAGAACGGAATTTTTAACTATGACGGTGATGCAAGTAACTATCGTGACCCAATCCCTTTTAAGCCATATGGCCAATACAATACTTGGTTAATTTGGGATTTTTTTTCAAGTTTAAATTTCTTTACTTATCTTGGTAAAAAATTTCAAACCACCGAAGATATTGCTAAAGCTATGGGGGATGATAAAAAAGGTGGTCCAGAAGCAAGTGTCGAGTTTATAAATCATTTCTTTCCTAAAAACGAACCTGGTGGATTGGATATTGCATTGGGACTTTATATGGCTTCATTTTATAAAGACGAAGACACTCTTTATAACTTTAACGGTTCCGGAACCAGCGATAAATTATGGAATACAACTTTTAAAACAAACGAATTTTCTGCTAGCTGGAATAACTTAAGCATACAAGAATTATACCAAAAAGAATTTAAGTCACCAACTAATCCCAAAGGATCAATTGATTATAAAATTATTTCCGGAACGAACCTAAACGCGGGAGTTAAAGAAGATCAATTCAAGGGCTATAACTTAGCAGCAAATGAGATTTTTGCTCCATTATCAGCTGAAAGAAGAGTATTTTCAGTACCTAAAGTTTTAGACGGATTTAATACACAATACTATCCACTTTATTTTATTGCAGACAGAGGAGGTAATAACTTTTCGTATTCTATTAATCATAAATATATATGGAGCACTCATGGGAATTTTGGAAAATTTTTAGAACAAGCCGAACTTCCTATATTATTAAACGATGAAGAATTGGGAAAAATAAATATTTCACCTCTTGATAATATGTATACCTTTACTTTAGATATTATTAACCATACCTCAAAGCCAGTTGTTGCAGATATACTCTTAAGACCTGCATGCCAGGTTGTGCCCAATGTATCTGGATATTACAACAACAAGCTACCTTATTATCCTTCTAAGACAGATGCAGTAGATCACGAACATGGAATAAGAATTAGTTGTGGTAACAGGAAGTGTCAATTTATAGCTAGGCTATGCTCTAATGATTTTGACCCTAGTTTATCTAATGTTTTCAGTGGTTCGGATAAGAATTGTCCTGGGTATATTTACGACATTAACAATCGAGGCAACGACGGGACGTCTGTAGGCAATCCGGCACAAGTTGCAGATGAGGGCACAATGTTTGTTCCTGAAATTTATGGTTCAAGTGAATTTAATTCGAAATGGCTTTTTAGTTCATACATTGACGAATATTCAATAGTACAACAAAATGCTAAGTTGTTCACAGGGAAATTGATTGTCTGCCAAGTCGGAGGTGGTTATGATTTGGACCTTAAGTTAGGTGAAAAAAATATAACCATTACACCAAACCAGCATTGGTAGATCTTTAGGAGTCATTATGAAATTGTTTTATTCGCATAAGTTTTTAAATATTCTATTAATATTGGTTCCAATTATTTGTTTAGCCACTCGCAAAGAAGGGAATATAAATTCAAGCCTCTGAATCCATCGAGAATAATTAGAATCTTAAAATTAATAACAAGTAAATTTTATATAGAATTGGAATTTGATCTTGAAATGAAATATTAGCAACAACGTAAGGGTGAAAATGGTTACAAGAATAATTTTTCTAGTGAGTATTTCAGGTATTTTTAACAACACTTTTGCTTATTTGCCCGTCTTAACAGAAGAGCCAATAATTTTTAGTGAGGATGAAAAAGTAGTTTATTTAAATCCTAAGATAATGGAGGCTAACTCGATAGGTATTCTAATTCCAAACAAATACTCTCGAGATGAATTTTCAACGAAAAACTATCCGCAGAGTGGAGTTTATCAAGTGAAAGGTCGAAAATTATTATATCCAATAGATAAAAACAAAACTTTTCACGATGGATCAAAACTATTTAATAATGGAAAATATCTAGTTGCCAATAGTGAGCTGACATCCAAAATAGAAGATATGGCCCTTGAGTTATTTAAGGAAGGTAAGTTAATTAAATCTTTCAAAGTCAAAGATTTTTGTAGAGATGAATCTACGTTCGTTTTTAATAAATCCGAAATGATAACTTTTACATGGAAAAGGGAGTTAAGGTTAGATAATTTCAGAAAAGAAATTACTTTCATAGCATGTAATAAACTATTTAAAATTGATATTGCCACAGGAAAGATTTCATCTATCTCTTTAGCTAATTTGGGTAAATAATTTTATTCTCTTTAAGGAATGCTTACTAGAAGGAACACTTACTAGTAGATTTTGATAATAAAAAAAGCAAAGCATTCGCAATGCTTTTGAAGGAGAAAAGTAAAACACCACTAGCGTTTCTTGTAGACAGAAAATTGCTTGAAGACTTTGATTTTTGTTTCGTGGGTTTCTATCGTGACAAGTACCAAACTTGCCGTTATGGCCTTCCGCTCAGAACTTCTGGGCTTCGTTCTCTGAGTGCTCGTTACATGTTTGCTGATAAACTGAATCCTTTCTCGTCATACCCCCGAACCTAGTCGACTCTCGTGTTTGGTTTCACTGCTTTCTTTTACGGTCCATAAAACTATTTAGCTAGCAACACATGACTTTGCAAATTTAAAAAGGACTGGCAGGAATATTTACGTGAAAAGTAATTTTGGCAAATCAAAACGTTGGCTACCTAAGAAAGGTGGCAAACGAACCTTGGACCAAAGTTCCGCGAAAGGAAGCCTAAGGCCTGTAATAACTAAGCCACTTGATATGGAGGCGATTAAAAAAGCGCAGGAAGATTTGAAAGAGAAAGTTTAAGATAAATTGATATGCACTTGCGACACCATAGGGTAGGTGGCACCGTTTTAGAGCAACAGCTATCACTTCCTATTTTTATGATAATATTGGACAATTAGTACAAGTGAAAAATGATGGAGTCGTCACCTCAACGTACGCTTACGATGCTAACGGAAACCGATTATCGCACACTGGAAGCGGTGGAAGCAGCGTTGGTACCTACGATGTGCAAGATCGAATGTTAACTTATGGAAATAGTACTTTTGCTTATAATGCCAATGGCGATACAACGAGAAAAGTAGAGAATGGTCAATCAACAAATTATCAGTATGACCTTTTCGGAAATCTTAGAACGGTTACACTTCCAAATGCAGGTGGAGTTATCGAGTACGTTATCGACGGAAAAAATAGAAGAATTGGAAAAAAAATCAATAATGTTTTGGTGCAGGGGTTTCTTTATGAAGACCAACTTAAACCAGCTGCTGAGCTCGATGGTGCAGGAAATATTGTCAGCCAATTTATCTATGCAACTAAAACAAACGTGCCGGACTTTATGAGAAAAGATGGAGTTAATTACAAGATCGTTTCAGATCAGCTGGGAAGCCCGCTTGTGGTTATTAACACCAGCACCAATGAAATCGTTCAAAGAATGGACTATGACGAATTCGGAAATGTTTTAGAAGATACAAATCCTGGCTTTCAGCCATTTGGTTTTGCCGGTGGCTTGTATGATCGAGACACGAAACTAGTGAGATTTGGGGCGAGAGATTATGATTCGGAGAGTGGGAGATGGATGCAGAAAGATCCGATTCGGTTTGATGCCAAAGACACTAACCTCTATGGATATATTTTTAGTGATCCAATTAATAAAATAGATCCAAGTGGATTATATCAAAGTCCAACAGGTCCAGATGGTGGGAATGCTCCTGTAGGTCCAGGAACATGTGATAGTTTTTATAGTGGTAAATGTTCTAATGATCCAGGAAAATATTATTGCGAGATTGCCCCGCAACTATGTAAGAATCTTTTTCCTGTTATACCTGATTCAGATCCATCAAACTGTATGCGTGCCTGTTTGCAAAGAAAAGAAGTTGGAGCACCAAAAAATGGCTCGAGTTGTGACTTTGTAAGTCATGAAGTTGATATACATGTAGAATGTGCTCAAGCTTGCGCGGGAACAATTTAATATGAAAGCACTTTTAAAGTTGAATCTTTTTATTTTTATCTTCTTTGCAGTGACATCTATTTATGCAATTTGGTGGGCATTCTTCAATATGCCAAATGATTTTTCTTATACGGTAATTTATTTGTTTCAATTCTTATATGAGTGTTTTGTTATAATCTGCTTCTTTCAGCATAGTCGTTTGACCAGGGTACTTATTCCATTATATTTATTACCAAGCTCTTTAATTTGGGGAAGTGGGCAGATAATTTTCCCCATAATGAGCTTATCCTCTTTCTATCCTCTCTATATGCAAATCTTGCAATTTTTAAATTCTCTGAATATAAAAACACCAATGATATATTATTTTTTTGTATTAGGTTGGATAATTTTCTGTTGGGCAGATTCATATTTTATTTTCAAAAAAGATTGGGGTAAGACACAAGCAGATTTGAGTTCATAAGAAGGAACGCTTACTGACGGAGCACTTGGAGGAGTATGTGGAATTGGCGGTTCAGTGTTTCCTGGAAATCTTTTCGATCAAGCAAAGAAATCAAAATGTCCATGATGATAAATAAACTTCGCCCTTTAATTATCGTGGCTTTTTTATTGGTGGCTTGGCTTTTTACCCCATTGGGTAATATTCCAACCATCTTTGTTAAGCTCGATTCTTTGAGGTTAACCTATGCAGTGTTTTTCTTTGGTACACTGCTAGCTAGTCTGTTTTTATTTCGAGATCGAATTGATCGAGCAAGTTGGTTACAAGCTTTACTCATTGCAACCTTAGGTGGTTACTTAGTATCAATACTATCTCTATTAGGAGCAGAGTTATTAATGCCCGATGGCGTTCAATTAGTGATAAAGACATTTCGAACTAATAATCTTTCGACACTGCTTATTGCCGAATTATTCTTCCCTTGTATGCTTTTGGGGTGGCTGGTCGCACCTCTGGCCGTTTTCGCCCTAAAAATTGGCAAAAAGAGAGCTACTGATAATAATTAGCTTAGACAGACGATGAACGCTTACTAGGGATTTCAATAACAAAAGCATGAATATGTGTACGATGCTAACGGAAACCGATTATCGCACTCAGGAAGCAGCGTTGGCACCTACGATGTCCAGGATCGAATGTTAAGTTATGGAAGTAGTACTTTTACCTATAATGCCAATGGCGATACAACAAGAAATTAATCAATGCATCAAAGACAAGGTACGAATTCTTAAAGAATGTTCAGTGGGGTTGCATAATACTGGAATATGTCAGGCTCAATCATCAAAAAAGGTTTGCCAATGAAATTTAAATGTCCAAAATGTAATAATGCGCTAAAGTTTAAAAATTTCTGGGATTTTTCTTTGAACAAGGTCTCAAGGTGCGAGCACTGTAGTTCAAAGTTAGCTTTAAAATTTACTAAATCAAAATATTGGATTTTATTATTGGTGATTACCACTATCTCAGCATTCACTTCATATAATTTGAAAAGACAGGAATACACTCTTTCATTAATTGGTTTAAGTACTCTTTTATTAGCCATTATGTTCTGGTTTAATTCAGGCAGCATTACACTAGTTCATGACAAGGTTGAATAAAAACAAAGAAGTTTACGAGAACTTCGCAAATGCTTTTACAAAAAGTGTGAAGAAATTATTTTTTGAAATGGTGCCAGATTCTGAGTTCGTGAACGATTATTATTCATAAGCTCCTTCAGAAATAGGTTCCATGACAGTAAACGCGGATTAATTTTTTTTCTTCCTCCAAAAAACCTTAAACTCAATTTCCATGAGTCCCTGAAACAGCCATAATTCGCCAAACAGCGATGCGAGCAGACCGACTGATAAAATCACTCCGAACTCTCTTGGAGAACTGAAATAAGAACCCAGATAAATTAAAGCAGCTAAGGCCATGAGAAGAGCGGTGATAATGGAAGCAGCTCCGCGATCTTCAATCCCCACGCTGATATTTTTATTTTCCGAGCCAAAAAGAAAATGGATGGCATTGTCACCCGCCAGACCGATGAGAATGCTTGCAAATATTGATTTCCAGAAATCCAGGGTTGTGTGCATTGATCCCAGTATCATGATAACGAAAAAGGGACCCCAGTAAGCCGAGAGCAAAAGACTTGGAATATATTTTTCCTTGTTTTGAGCAAAAGCAATAAAGGCAATCACCAGACTCACCTGAATTAAGCTCGAGAATAAACTGCTGATAAGACTTTTGGGAACGAGGCTGGCAAAATCAGAATAAGCGACAGCTTCTCCGCCCAGATGGCATTTTTCACCGCAAATTTTGCCGACGATTTTTTTTAAAGAAGCTACTGATTCTACAGCAGTATCATTGAGGTAGAAGAGGGCGCGGGTTCTTTCATCTTCGTCCAGGTATTGCTCACTGGCCTTGGATATATTGAAATAAGATTCACTTTCCAGTTCATCCAGATTTCCTTTTTTTGAAATCCACTCTTTTATTTCCCATGGACTTTCATGCTTTACGATCAGTTGCTGTGCTTCTTTAGTCGCCAGAATTTTTTCGACAATGGATTTCATTTCATCAATACTGGTGCTTTCCTCAAAAAGAAGCGAAGTATTTCCCAGCCAGCCCTTGGAGTTGAGCAGATAATTAATGCTCTTACTGTATTCCTGATCGCGTGGAAAAATATTATGAGGAGCTTCGTTGTAATTGATCTGGCCATAAAAGTATACGGCGAGCGGATAAATAATCAGGCTTAGCAAGCTGATTTTTTTGGGAAGAGATTTAAAAATGGAATGGGAGAAAAGTGAAACCCCCAGCGCTTTTTTAGGATTTCCCCAGAGGCGAAGATTGGGAAACTGCTGCAGCAATGAAGGAATGAAAACAAAGAGCAAGAGCCACTGAACTAATGAACCCCATGCTGCCCAACTTCCCATTCTCTGAACAGCTTCAACGTCTGATGAGCGAAGGGCCCAGAAACCAAGTATGGTTGTAAGCGAAGTATAAAAACTCGGAACAGCAATTTTTAAAATGGATTTCCGCCAGTCGCGACTTTGAATCTGGTCGTAGCATGTAAAGGTGAAATCCTCGAGTGAGCTGATGGCGAGCAGTAAAATAAGTCCGGTGGAGAGCACATCAAAAGACGACCCTACTAAACCTTTTAATCCAAAAACCCAGATGGCCGAGATGAAAAGAGTCCCGGTGTAAATAAAACCGGCGAGCCATGTCCCGAAAAAAATTCTGAGACTGATCAGCATGAAAGCGATCATTGCCATATTAATGTATTTTGAAAACTTAAAACCTTCCAGCACGTACCATTGGTAATCGCCGCCGCCGATCCAGTGAATTTTTGCTCCGGGCACGATGGCCGTCAGATCATTTTGTGCCGAGGCCCTGAGACTTTCAAAAACTAATGGATCAAAGCTTCCAAATTTTGAAGTAGTAGAGTCCTTGAAAACAAACTGGAAGAGGATGCTTAGCTGCTCTTTTTTTTCCTGGGCCATCGCGAACGGAGAGTCGTTCAGCGTCGCTCTCACATCTCGGGGGTCATTGAGCAGTTTGGTGTTCTGGCAGTCGAGATCGAGCAGGTTTCGCACGCCTAAATGATTATCGCTGCGTTTGATCTGTTTAAAATCAAAAGTAGAAAGTGTTGATAGTAGCTCAGGTATCGTATTGCGTTTAATTGAATACCATTTTCTGATCTGGCAGAGCTCAGTTTCTGTAAAGGTGAAAACTCCTTCGGGGGGAGTGAGAATAAAGAGTGAAGTGACCCCGTCCTGATAGCGGGCCTTGATCGATTTTAATTCATCTGCAGAAGCAAATCCCTGTCCTGCCAGGTCTTCAGCAGAGAAAACTATTTTCATCTTACTGAGATTGGCAAATAGAAAAAGGGTAATCACGCCGAAGACAGCGAGTGTCATTCTTGAATTTTTCCAGCTGAGTCTTATTAAGGCCAATAGCCAGGTATTAAATTTCCGGTAAACAATCTGAGCGACATTTCTCATGTGCAATAAAAAAGGCCCGATAAACGGGCCTTAACCTGATAGGAATTTATGTTAACAATATTATCTAACGAACATAGTTAAACCACCAGCAAGAAGTTTGCTTCCGCGGGTTTCATTTAGGATTCTCATAGCGTCTGCTATGCCTGTTGAATTTTTAACTTCCGGGAACAGTCTTCCGTAGGCATCAGGACCAGTGCTCCATCCTTTGCTTCTTCCGTAAAGATAGTTTCTGAAACGAACTGGTTTTTTCTGGTCTGGAAAACGCAATTCCAAAACGTCACTGCCTCGTCTTACTTCAGAAAGAGATTGGTACATTGGCATTTTCTTTAGCTTGTCCAGGTCTTCATTTTTTGCAAAAGAAGTTGGAAGAAGTTTTTTCAAATCTTTCGGAGCATTTTCATAAAAAGATTTGATGTCGATTACAAGTTCATCACCGCTCAAAGTTCCATTGATTTTGCTCTCGCCGCTGACTCCTGCTCCATAGGCCCCGACAAGTTTTTTGATGTTCATCATACCAACTTCAACCTGATCCTTTCTTGCCATAAACATTTCCGGGTCAAGTTGAGCGGCGTAACTGCCGGTATTATTTTTAATATTGTCCCAGGTTTTGCCCAAATAACTTCCTGACATGTGCAGGTGGAAATAAGCCAGATTCATCCAGCTTTGTCCTGAAGGTGTAAGTGTATAAAGATTGCGGTATTTAAAAATGGTTGCAACTCGCGAATCACGAGAAACGCTACGAAGATAAACATTATCTTCTCCTGGAAGCTTATCAAATAGAGCAGACTCGGCGATACCCATTCCGTAAAGTTTTCCGATATCTCTTCTTAGGGCAAGATGTCCGTTCCAGTTATAAGCCGCCATGACCGCAATCTGGTACATGCGGCGGTGAACGCGTGCAAGTGCTGCGAAACGTTCTGCTTCACCGATGATTTTAAATCTTTCGTAATCATCATAATTTTCGCTGAAAGCATTATCCCCAAAACGAATTTTTCCATCAAAAACAATCGGAGATCCAGGCCCTTTTCCACCCTTGTTGACCATTGCAAGTGATTGCAGTCTTGAGGCTGATTTTTTCAAGTTCTCATAAAGATCTGTTGCAAGGAAACTTACAAAATCAGATTCATAAAAAAATTGTTTTCCAACAAGATCAGGAGTTGGCATAGAAAGATAAAGCATGTGAGCTTCTGAATGGCTGTCAGGCATATTGATTTTAACCTGTTCAGCAAAGTTTTTTAGAGTTGAGAGCAATGCAGCCTGAGTGGTCGCAATTCTGTGAACCATCGGAGTCATTCTCCAGATAATTCCTTTTAGCGGAAGCCAACCGGCCATTCTGGCAATTGTGTATTTCAGGTCATGAGCGCTTGCTGGAATTTTGTCATAGTTGTCATCATATCTTTTGATAAGTGCATGAAATTCAACACCAGTGCGAACTTTTAATAATTCATCTCTAAACTGCACATACTCTTTTGAAAGCATGTCTTCAGTACCGACCATAGCAGATCCCGCAGGACGGCGTTTTGATTCAGCAATAAAATTAGCAGCGAGTTCTTCAATTTGTTTGTCTGTGAACAGACCAAGCTCTTCCGCTTTAGGCGCCGTAATATTTTGAGGAGGGATTTTTGAATTTCCAACATAAACTGGAAGTTTTGTTTCGGCAAAGGCTGAGACGTTAAAAAGCATCAGTGAGCTTAAAAAGAGCAGTTTGTTTTTTCTAAGAATCATTGTTCCTCCAAAATAATTAGTCTGAAATAGGATATTAAGCTAATTTTGTTTTGTAAATCCGGGCAGGTTTGCCCCAACTATTTTTGTCTCTTAAATCTTTTTAACAAAATTGGATAAACCCCTGAATCTTTGTTAGGCTTTTTACATGAATATTTTGAACAACTCTTATTTTATTGCCGCCATCCTTCTTTGTATGGGCATAGAATTTTTTGTTTCCAAAAAAAACGGGTTATCGAATTTTAGCGGCTATGAAGTCCTGTCGAATATCGTGCTTATTTCGTTGGATAAGATCATAGCACTCGCTACCGGAGATGGAGGAGCTGCCCTGGAATGGCTCTGGAGCTATCGCTTTTTCGAACTCAACTTCGGGCCGGCGACCAATTTCATTCTCACCTTTGTAGCTGTTGAATTTATGTATTATTGCAACCATTGGTACAACCATCACGTGAACATAGGATGGGCCACCCATATCATGCACCATTCTCCCACCAAATATAATTTCACCCTGGGTTATCGATTGGGAATTACCCGTGCTCTTTCACTGGGATCGGTGGTTTTTATCCCCTTAGTGTTGTTTGGATTTCACCCTCAGGATATTGGTCTATGGCTTGGGATTATTCTGCTTTATCAGTTTTTTCTTCATACGGAACTGGTGCCCAAGCTGGGATTTTTAGATACGATAATCAACACGCCTTCAAGTCATCGCGTTCACCACAGCAGCAATCCGGCTCATTATAATAAAAACCTGGGCGGAATAACCTTGTGTTTTGATCACCTATTTGGAACATTTCAGGCGGAAGGCGATAGAAGCCGGATGACTTATGGAATTCCGGCCATCATGGAAAAGAAAAATATCTGGTATGAGATTACCTGTCACTGGCGAAAAGTTTTTTCGCAATTTATCGGGGCCGATACGTTTAGGGGAAAAGTTCTGGCCATTTTTGGTTCATCTGCACAGCCTTAAAGGTATTTCAGTTTTGCGAGCATATCTTTGGTAATCTCTTCGATCACTTCAAAATCTTTGTAATTATTTTTGTGATGAGTGACTCCAATAATGTCAAATTCATGCTTAAAGGCCGGATTGTCTGCTGATGGCCACTCTAATTCGCAAAAATCAAATAATCGCTTTAGTTCAGCTTTGGGATTGCTCAAAATATCTTCATAACGAACTTCAATAAAATGCTTTAGATCAGGAGCAGTCTGGTGAACAAGTTCAATTGAATCCTTCCACACATGAGCAGTTGTTCTGATATCAGCTGCGCCGAATTTATCTATGTAACTCTGAAGAGATTTAACTCTTGGGTAGGGAACAATATAAGTTACCCATGGATGCTTAATTTTTTTAATCTGATTGTTTGTCAGGTGATAAAGTTTTAAGAGCGAATTCGCGGCCGGACGGGAGTCTCTGACGATATGAATGAAGTGCGCATCCGGGAATAAATCCTGGACCATTTTGAGTTCAGTCTGCATGACAGGGTATTTGCAAATAAAGCGTTTATTGTTTTTTTCAAGGCCGCCGAAAGTGAAAAGAATTCGTCTTATGTCAGCGTAGATTTCCTGAATTTTCTCTTTAGTGAAACTGGCCAGGCGTTTTTCTTCCCAATAAAGAGAATCCACATCGCGCCCAATCCACTTGCCCCAAAGAAGAGCGGGCTCGGAAGGACTTCCAAAATCTGTATTGATCGAGTCAGCGAGAAATCTCTCTCCGCTGGCATTAAAATTAAACTTCTTTCTGAGCCACTCGATTGTGCAAATAGACTCAGGGCATGCATTGATGGAATTGGTGATATAAGCTGCTTTTTCGTGTGCACAGAGGAGATTATAGAGCATGGAAGTCCCGGATCGGGGCAATCCTACAATAAAAATAGGTTTCTCGATGGGAATGTGTGAAAAATCGAGATTAAATTTATATTTTTCGATTGTTTTAAAAATTTTTTCCTCAAGTGCGGACGAGGGAACCGGAATAAAGAATTGATTCTCAAATTTTTTCTTAAAGAGTAGTTTAGACCACCAATTCGCGTATTGATTTTTTTGCTTCATCTGGGGTCTAATTGTAGCAAATAAAAATATCTATAACAAATAGCCGAGTCTTTTTGTCAGGGAAGTTGTTAAGTGAATCAAGTGGATTGTGAACGCCAGAAAGAAATAATCTTGAAACTAACTCAAGATGGTGAGAAGGCTCAGCGGCCACCTCCATTTCCACTTACTGATTTAACAGATCATTTATCAGACGAACGAAGAATGGCCTGGGCCCAGCTTCTCTCTTCTGCAGCTTCTGCTGAAGAATCTGAAGAGATGGTGATTCATCCTGTGCTTAAAGCATTTGAGTATTCAGAACTTCTTCATCGTTATTTAAAAACTCATATGAGCGATGAATCCCGCCACCAGGATCTGCTCAAACTTTATGTGAAGAATAATTTCTCTTATGAGAAAAAGAAAAAAACCATTACTGATATTGTCGTCTACAAAGGAATCTTTCGAGGCGTGAGTCTGATCTCAGCCGAGAGGCCGCTTCCTATTATCATTGCCATATTATTTTATGAATGGTTTGCGGAAGAATTTTATTCTGAATTAATGAACAGGGCCGCTGAAGATAATTTACCTAATTTAAAAAATCTTTTCATGCATATTGAAAAAGATGAACTCCGCCACCGCGCCGGAATCAAGGCTTTGCTGGCCATCTGGAGAAGCGAAGGAAAGAAGATTGACAAGGTTGATATTTACTTAACCAAAGTTTTATTGGGTGTTACCCGCATGGACGTCAACACTGCCAGCTGGGCCTTCTACAATAAACGCCTTCGTCGAAATCTTACTAACCTCGGATTAGACACAGAAAAGATTTATCGCAATTCCAAAGCTTATGCCGATAAGGCGATTGCTGAACTTGTCGTTCAGGCGGGATCGCCCTGATGAATTCAATGCATTCAAGTCTTAGCGATATTTCCATTCAGCAAAGTTCAAAAGGACTTCTTCCGAAGAGTCTGCTTTGTGATATCTCTTCAGCAAGTGCAATCGGGAGTAATCTTTTTAAGTCGATCGATAAATTGCGCATTCAAAATATAGATCTCGCTGTTTATAAAAAAGAATCGGACTACCCTCAAGATATCGTTCTTAAATTTTCAAAAGAAAAACTCTATTCAAAATGGATCCCTAAATTTGTCGGCGGAGGAGGGGCTCACCCTCTGACTTTTTACGGACTCAATCTGGAAATGGGTTCTCACTGCCTGGGCATAGCAAACCTCATCGGCGCTCATTATGTGGCCTTAGGATTAGTGAGTGCTACCAGTTCTTTTGAGGTTCTCTCCCGGATCACAGCTGACATCACAGAAGCAGAGAATAATCATCAGCATTGCACCGTTGCTCTGGGTGTAACTGAGCCGGGCGCGGGCAGCGATATGGAAGAAGCCGAACTTTTAGAAAAAGCAAAGGTCTGCACCATTGCTAAAAAAGTACAGGGTGGATTTCAGGTTTCGGGACAGAAAATATTTATTTCCAATTCTCTTTTTGCCAAATGGTATATTGTCTCTGCTTTTGAAAATAGTACCGATCCCGCCGGTTCACTCGTCATTTTTGCGGTGAAAGCGGACACTTTAGGAATAAGCCTGGGCAGAAATGAAACGAAGCTTGGTCAAAGCGCCACTCCTGCGAGCGTCATATTTTTTGAAAATGTTTTTATCCCGGAATCAGATGTTTGTTTTTCACGGGATCAGTTTAAAAGCTCTGAAGATTTTAAGAAAAATTCTGAATATTTGTTAAATGACTTATTGTCTCTTTCCCGCGCCGGAGTAGGGTGTCTCGCTACAGGAGTGCAAAGACGCATTCTCGAAATTATGGTTGAATCAAACAACAATAAAAAAACAGACAGTGAATGGAGCAGATCACAGATCGCTAAAGTCGCAGAGAATTTTATTCTCTCCAAAACTATATCATGGGAAGGGCATATTGAATGTTATTCCCGCGGGCCTTATAAAGACCTGCAGACGAGCGTTGGCTATACCTTTTTTAAATACATGCCGAAATTCTTCTTAAAAAATACACTGGGTGTTTTATTAAAATCTAAATCGGCTAGAGACTCACTTCGGGAAAAAAGACGCAAATCTATCACTATGTCTGACGAAAAACTTATTTTTGGCTGGGGCTCTCTCACTAAGGCTTTCTGTTCTGATAAGGCCATGGAAAGCACTCATCTTGCACTTGAATTAATCGGCAGCGACGGAGGAGAATATTTCTGGGAACTGGAAAAAATTCTTCGCGACGTAAAACTTCTGCAAATTTATGAAGGGACGAATGAACTTAACCGCCTGATGATTTATAAAAGCTTTATAGGATCAACTGATTCTCAGCATGCGCTGTTCACCGAGGGCGAAATATGATCGCATCCTGGATTGAAAAAACATTCAGCTCGTTTGAACTATTGCTGCAGGATATTTATAAAATCCTGGATCTGATGTCTTCTTCCCCGGAAGCTGAAGAAATGTCTTCTTCCATAGAATTTTTATACGAACTCTCTAAAGTGAACTCTACTGCCGCCTTTTTGCTTTGGCAGACTCAGCGGCAAAGAAGACTTGCGACATGGCTCAATTTACCCGACACTCAAATTGTTACCAGCCAGCTCTTTTTCAAAATGCGGGAGGAGAAACTTGTTGTTTTAAAAAATGGCCTAGGGACTCTGTTAAACAGCGATTCAAAATTAAAAATTATCGAAAAACCTTTAGCTTTTCGGGAGCTGGAATGGTTTGAACAGATTTCAATATCGGGCCAGAACTTTTCCTATGACCCAATAGAGCTTGAGGATATTTTAAAAGACGAGCTGATTTTCAAGAGTGCCATCATTGCCGGCGCGAAATATAAATCTTTTCAACTGGCCTATGATTATTCAACAAAAAGAATTCAGGGCGGACGAAAAATTATGAACTGGTCGTCGGTGCAGTCTCAACTCTCGGAGCTTTTCTTAAGCGTGAAAGCCGATGCTTCTTTGATGAAAGACATGAACCTGGAAAATGCGTTTACCATCTTGAAAGACGCGGATCATTTCGTAAGTCAGAATATGCAGGTCCTGGGCGGCGCCGGCTATATGGAAGATTATATTGTCGAGAGACTCTACCGCGAATGCATTTTTTTAAAAAACTGGCCCCTGCCTTATAAAGAACAGTTGATGTATTATTTTCAGCGGGAGGTTATGCCCTCATGAAATTATCCGCAGAAAAACAAAATTCACTCATCAATATTTATCTGAGCATTCCAGGTGATCTGAAATTGCCGTCGGGAGCTTCTGAGATAGACGACTTTCTGGCCATTGCTTCTGACAATAAAGCAGCTGCTAATCTATACCTGCAGATAAAAAAAGCGAATTTGTCTCTGCCAGATACAATTATGAAGCCTCTGGCAGAAACGTATCAAAAAATTCTCGCGAAAAATACCCGCCGCCTGCAAGTCGGCTTGCCGATTTTATTGCAAATGAAAAATGCCGGGATCGATGTCATTATTTTAAAAGGAAATGCGATTGCTGAGGAAATATTCGGCGACATCGGCTATAAGCCCATGAACGATATTGATATTCTTGTAAAACCAACAGATCTCGATGCCATTCATGCAATGTTTATGAAAAATAATCTTCTGACAGCCGCTCCGCTTGAAGAAAATATTCGCAAACAAGAAAAATATAGTCATCACTGGCCGCCGTTCTTTGATAAAAAACTTGATCTTTTTTTAGGGACACACTGGAATGTGGCCGCTCCCAGCCGCGGTCTCAGTATTCCCATAGAAGACTTCTGGAGAGATAAGGAAGAATTCAAACTGATGGGTGAGACTTTCTATCGTTTGAGTCCCATGCATTTTGTTCTTCATCTTTGCATTCACCTAAACAGCGCGAAAACAGGGCTTAGGGAAATCGGCGATATCGTCAAACTTATTGAAGCCAGACAATCAGATTTATCAGCTTCAGACTTTGTAGATAGAGTGAAGAACGCGAAGGCGGAGTACGAGGTTTATGAAGCTCTGGCACTAACTTTAGCTCTTAAAAAATCTGCTTTTACCGATGCTGTCGTTCTTGCGCTAAGTGAAATCATTCAGGATGAAAAATTTAAAGCAAAAGTCTTAAAGCGAATGACGCCACGGCATAAGCTTCTTCATATAAGAACCAATTATATTTCAAAAATTGAAAAAACTTTTGCCCTTTTTATGCTGACAGAAGCACCGCTGGAAAAAACTCTTCTACTGGCCAGGATGTGGAAGCTTTATTTATTTGTTCCGGGAACAACTGCTCTTAAGCTCAATTATGAATTCAGCGATGATGCGGGTCTGGCAAAGCGATTTATGGCCTCTCTTTTTGCACCCATCAAAATAAGCCAGGTTTTTATCAATGATCTGGGGCCCTTGATTTTTATTATTGTGACCCTTCGGCATCAGTGGGTTTTATTGGATTCCTACTTTAATTTTTTATTTAAAAAATTTACGGGTAAGCCCATTAAGAGTTTAGATTCTATCGCTCGAGGCATGGGGCTTAGTTTTAGCGAGATTAAAGAAATTTCGGCTTTGGATTAGGAATATAATGAAGCATTGGACGAGACAAGAAAGTAAAGAGAGATTCCCAAGGCCGCTGACGCCATTGGGATGGTCTTTATTGCATGTCCCTCTCGAGGCCACACTTTCAAAAATGTCTGAAACATTAGGTGTAAAAAAATACGCCCGGAATGAAATGATCATTTGGGAGGATTTCTATGTCTATACCAGAAAAGATTTTTTTTCGGATTATAAAAATTTAAAATACGATTACCCGCGGTTGCTTCAACTGATCTTTGCAGTTGTCAGTGTTTTCTTTCAGACGCTATTTAAATCATTTTCTGAAAAAGGAAGCTTTAAAGGCCGCTTCTTCAATAAGTTTTTCTATAAAGTTTTTGGAAACGACGTCGCTCGGCTGATTAACGAATGGCCTGAGCGAATTGCGCACTTAAAAAATATCATGGGACGAAATTTTCAGCTGGAAAATATTACGGAGATGGATTTTCATAATTTTGTGGCCATAAAAAATCAGATGCAGGAAGACAGTAAACTTTACTTTGCTGAAGATTTCAATGTCTACTTCCTGAAAAAATTAATCTTTGAACTCCTGAAATCCCAACTGGTGGAAGCCGGGATGGACTCAAAATCTGCCGAGATAATGCTGGCTTCTGAGAGCAATGGCTTAGCGGGAAATTTCTCGGTTATGATGATTGAAGATTTTAATAACAGGAATCTATCAATTGATGAACTTAAAAAACGCTATGGTCATTTAACGGACAATTGGGATCTCTATAGTCCTACGATGGGTGAAACCGATACTGTCTGGACTTCGCGGGATTTTAGTTCTAATAAATCGGCAAGTGCTATAAAAGATGCAGCGACCGGAAAAATTGCAGATCTAATATCCTGGAATCCACAGGCCAATGAATTAATTGATTGGTTGCAGAAATTAGTTTTAATGGACGAAGACCTTCGAGCCTATAGTTCTCTGCAATACCCAGAGGCCAGAAAACTTATGAGCATGGTAGAGAGAAGCCCGGCCTGGAAAGAACTGGTTCTCATTCCTGATTCCATTTATTTTTTGCATTTAAATGAAATCGAATATGGATTAAAAACTTCTAATTTTCATCCTTATTTTGATTATATCCATGACCGGAGAAAAAAGTTTTTTACTGCTTTGAAAACTAACCCGCCTTTTGATTTGATTGAAGAAAATGGCGCGTTCAAAGCACTGACACCGATTTTAAAAAAAGACCAGGCAATGAAAGGTAGCTCGGTGTCCGCCGGAAAAGTCGAAGGTATAGTGACTCATATAAATGAATATGCAGACCTCGGAAAAATCACCAAGAAAAGTATTATTGTTCTGGAGAGCGCGACTCCGGTCTATGCTCCTTTTTATGCACTTTGCGGAGGGATCATTTCAGAAATGGGCGGACAACTTAGTCACGGGGCGATTGTCGCCCGCGAATATGGCATTCCGATGCTCACTGGAGTTGAAAATATCTGCAGTATTTTAAAAGAAGGACAAAGCATTTTGCTGGACGCGGACAATGGCGTGATCAAGGTGAAGAATTGATGCAAAATACAGAAACATCTCTTGGCGGAAAGGCCAATTCATTAATCAAGCTCAAAGAATTTGGATTTCCAGTTCCTAAGTTTGAAATCATTCCTATTGAAGTCTTCCGTGAAGCTCGTGCAGTTGATTTTAAGGAAATACCTCATTCATTTAAGACGCCTTTTATCACGATGGCGAAAAATTTTGGCGATACTCCCGTTGCTGTTCGCTCTTCGGCCAGCAAAGAAGACGGAAGCCTGACTTCATTTGCCGGTTTGTTTGAAACTTATCTGGACGTAGTCGGCTTCGATCAGATTGAAGCCTCAGTTTTAAAATGCTGGAAATCCACTGTTACGGAGCGCACTCAGAAATACTGCGAGCGCAATCATCTGGATGTGAATGAACTGGAGATGGCCGTTGTTATCCAGGAGTATATCGATCCCGATTTTGCCGGAGTCATCTTCACCGTCAATCCCATAACTGGCAACGACCAGGAGATGATTATCGAAGCCTGCACCGGTTCGGGTGAAAAACTTGTCTCGGGACTTATTACTCCCAGTCGATTTTTACTCAACCGCGACATTGATAATATTGTCATTGAGAATAATGATTTACTGGGGATCAAGCCTGGCAAAGAACTGCTTAAAGAATTACAAATGTACGCGCTTCTGATTCAGGCCAGATATGGAACTCCTCAAGATATAGAGTTCGCTGTTAAAAATAAAAAGATTTATATTTTGCAATCCCGGCCTATAACAAAAATTCAGTACTCCAAAGAAATCGGCGAGTGGACGACTTCCGATTTTCGGGATGGCGGTGTTTCTTCTGCTGTCGTTTCCCCGGTGATGTGGAGCTTGTATGAAAAAATTTTTGCGAGCACTCTTCCGGAATATTTCGTCAAATTGAAATTAATAACGGCTCAGGAAGCCCGTGACGTCGTCTGGTATAAAGTTTTTTATGGCAGACCTTATTGGAATTTAAGAGCGGTTAAAAATATTCAGGAGACTCTGCCCGGATATAATGAGAGAAATTTCGATGAAGACATGGCCTTGCCTATTAATTATGAAGGCGAAGGCGTGACGACCGGGTTTAGCATAAAAGGAATTTTGAAAGCCTTGCCTGTTCTCGGCGCTCTTCATAAGGAATACGCCCGACAAAAAGATCGAAGTGAAGATCTGATTAAAAATTTTAGCAAAATTGAAATTAAGCATCTGATTCAGGATCTGACTTCAATGCCTGATGCTGAATTGTATTCCTCATTTAAAAAACTTGTGATGGAAGAATTCACTTATGTAGAAAGTGAATATTTTCAGACTATCTATAACGCTTCAAATGCCAAGCTGGAATTCTCCGACGAATTTAAGTTCTATAAAAAAATTGACCCCAGCTTAGAGCTGGTCAATCTTCTGGCCGAACTGGGGGACTTAAAGGTCACGGGGCCTGCGCATTTTCTGACAAAACTGGCCGGCGATTATAAGGCCGCTAACCCCAATGCGCTTTCATCCCTGCAAAGCATTCTCGACGGGATCAAAAGAGAAATTACATTAAGCGATTTAAAAGATGAGCCGCTTTTGTATTCGCGCTTTGAAGATTTCGTGAAGATTTATTATTTTCATAGTGAGCGCGAACTTGATCTCTTGATCCCGAGATGGTGCGAAGATCTGCGCTTTGTTCTTCTTACGCTTAAGTCTCTTTTATCGATTGAGCAAAGAGAAGCGAGTGCTAAGCAGAGTGTTCTTGAACAGGAAGTGCACAAACTTAAAATAGCCCACGCGGCAACTTACAGAAAATTTATTCCGGGATCATGGAAGCCTGTGATGAAAAAGCTCGATCGCATCCGCTATTTTTTATGGCTTCGCGAAGAAGTGCGGGATCGCTCGACCAGAATGTATTATTTTATACGCAAATATCTTCTTGAAATAGGAAACAGAACCAAGCTTCATGATCTGGTCTTTTATTTAAGCTATCAGGAAATCATGGACTATATCGACGATAAAACTCCTCTCCCTGAATTAAAGGCCAGGGCGGAAATGACTAAACTCTATGCTCAGGGCTTTTGTCATTATAAAAACTCCAATGAAATTGGCTTTCGTTTTAATCAGGCTTCATGGAAAGCAAAAACCAGTACGGCAAACGGGAAAACAAGTTATTTTGGAATTGGCTGCAGTGCCGGTGTGATAAAAGCGAAGTCTTGCGTGATTACTGATATTGCAGACGCCTCTAAATTAAACGCGGGCGAAATTATGGTGGTGCCTTTTACTGACCCGGGATGGACGCCGCTATTTAGTTTAGCTTCCGGCGTCGTCACAGAAACAGGCGGGCTTCTTTCTCATGCTGCTCTTATTTCCAGAGAATACGGAATCCCATGCGTGCTTAACGTTAACAGTGCCACTGATTTGATAAAAGATCGGGTGCAGATTGAAATCGACGGGAACGTTGGAAGAGTGACAATTTTATGAAAAAGGAAATCGCTTATATCGAAAATCTGATTAAAGATTATCCGCGCTCAAATAAGCAGCTCAATTCGCCTTTTCATTCTGATGCGGAAATCATTAAAACGAACAACGGCTATTTAGGTGTGAGCGTCGATGCGGTTTCTGAAGAGATTGAACTGGGCTTGATAAAGAACCCCGTGACACTTGGCTGGCTAACTGTTACGGCCAGTGTTTCGGATCTCTCGGCCATTGGGATGAAAACAGAAAAAATAAGTGTTCTTTTAAAAGATAAAGATAATAATCAGTCATGGCAGGACGAATTCTTTAAAGGGGCTACTTTAGCGTGTGACGAATATAAAATATCCGGCATGGAAAAAGTTCTGGATACCGGGGCCCAAGCACTTTCAGCCTGTACCGCTTATGGCCTCTCTATTAATGCTCCGAAATTATCCCGCGTTGGTTTAAACCCGGGTGATAGTTTATTTATAACAGGACCTGTAGGTTGGGGGAATGCTGTGGCCCTCGCCAATATTGCCATTCGCGCTCAAGGCACTGAGCTCGCTGATAGTTTTGATCTTGGTTACCGGCCTTTGGCTCGTTGTAATGAAGCACAGTTTATTAACAAGTTTTCAACTGTCTGCATTGATACAAGTGATGGGCTTCTTTCAACTCTTAAATGGCTTGAAATTTTTAACAAAGTAAAATTAAACGTTCATTATAAAAAATCGCTTCTTCACCCAAAGGCGCTGGAAGTTGCGGCCATAACTAAAGTGGACCCATGGCTATTTATGGCCTCTCAAAACGGTGAATTCGAATTGCTCTTTGCTGTTTCAAAAAACGAAAAAAATGATTTTTTAAAAGCGGCAACGGATTCCGGATTTAGCTTTATGGAATTCGGTTACGTTAGTGCCGGCAGCGGGATTTTGCTGAACCAAAAAGAACTGAACCTGGATCAATTACTG
The DNA here is from genome assembly GCA_041662705.1 of Bacteriovorax sp. GTDB lineage: Bacteria > Bdellovibrionota > Bacteriovoracia > Bacteriovoracales > Bacteriovoracaceae > Bacteriovorax. The sequence continues at coordinate 726,558 of JBAZRY010000002.1, read as the reverse complement.
GACATGCTTCACGATGGAGTGGAGCCGGAAAAATATATACGCAGGATGCTGGAGTTTGCAGTCATCAACGACATAAGATTTAAGGAATAATTATGAGCAATGATAAATTTAAAAAAGACAGCGGCTTTATCGGGGAGAACTTTGATCTGGGTGATCTGCCGGTTCAGGACCCGTCTAAGTTTCATCTTCTGAATCTAAAAGATGTGTTCACTAAAAATATTAAATCCAATATTGATATCTTTGAAGGCATCTTCAGACCGCTTTATAAAAATGGTTATCTTCTTTATCACCGGGAAGTCGCATCTGCTATGGGCCCTGAAGTTCTAGTCATCGACCATATAACCGGCACAAGAAAGAAAATGCTGATGTTTGGCTCTAATAATTATCTTGGATTTGCCAATGAAGAGAAAATTAAAAAAAGAGTTATCAAAACGATTGAAGAGTTTGGAATCGGGATGGCCGGCCCCATGATTTTAAACGGCAGCGGAACTTTGCAAAAGGAACTGGAAAAAAAACTGGCGCAATTTAAAGGTAAAGAGGATGCACTTGTTTTACCAAGCGGTTATCAGGCCAATCTCGCCTGGGTTAATTCACTCATCACTGACAACGCCATTTTATTATATGATGAAGCTTCACACGCTTCTTTGATCGATGCTATTCGCCTGGGTAAAAAAAGGGCCTTCCGTTTTCTGGCGCAAAATATGGAAAGCCTGGAAGAGCAATTAAATAAATACAGATCCGAAGACCCGGCACGCGATATCTTTGTGTGTCTGCAGGGAGTTTATTCCATGAGCGGCGAAGTGGCCGATCTTAAAACCGCTGCGGCCTTATGTGAAAAATATAACGCCAATCTGGTAGTTGATGATGCTCATGGAACCGGAGTACTGGGAAAAGGGCGAGGGACAGCAGAGCATTTTGGTGTGAGTTCTAAAGTCTTTCTCACTATGGGAACTTTTTCTAAATCATTTGCCGTCACCGGCGGATTTTTAGCGGGAGATAAAAAAACGATCAACTTTATCCGATTTTTTGCCCGTCCTTATTTTTTTACAGCGGCCATTCCTCCGATGATCGCCAGCGCAGTTCTTGGCGGGATTGAAGAAATTGAAGCGCATCCTGAGCGCGTTCAAAGCGTTTTAGATAATGCTGAGTATTTGCGCAAACAACTTGATCTTGCAGGAATCAGATATATTAAAACGGATTCAGCTGTTGTCCCGGTTTTCCCACCGGAGAATTCTGTTTTTAGAAAGATCGCTCTTGATTTGCATAATGAAGGATTATTTATCAATCCGATTGAGCCTCCGGCCGTTGCCCTTGGGACAGAACGTTTTAGAATGTCCGTCATGGCTACGCACACTAAAGCGCATATTGAAAGCGCAGTAGCAATTCTAAAAAAAGTGTTTGAACAATAAGCGGAGTAGGTATGATTGAAGTCATTACTTTAATAGGTGCAGATGCCAGCGGAAAGGACACTCAGATAGAGATGCTGAAAAAGCATTTTGAGAATCTAAATAAAAAGGTTCAGGTCATAACTATCTGGGATTCGCTTCGGGAATTCACGACTATCAATGATAAAAAATCCTTGCATGAAATTGTGGAGATCTTTCTTCTTAAGTATGAAGCCCACGCAAGAAGTTTTTTTTTACTGGCCTGCCTTAAAAATTCGATGGCAAAACTTGACCAAAAAAATGACATCATTCTTTTAAACGGATTTTTTCATAAATACTGGGCCTCTGAAATGAGTTATGGAGTAGAGTCCAGTTTCTGGGAAAAAAATATTTCCGAGTTTGTCATTTCAGATAAAATTTTTTATTTAAAAACTCCGCTGGAGCATTGCTTGAAAAGAAAGTCGTCCTGGTCCAAATACGAACAGGGTCTTGCCATGTATTCAGATACTCAGCCAAGCGTGGATAAAATTGTTTTCCAACAAAATCTTCATTCCAATCTGGAGAGTATCGCTTCTCGAATTGATAACCTTGTCGTCATTGATGGCTCTAAACCCAAAGATCAGGTTTTTAAAGAGTTAGTGGCCCAATTATGATAACCATTTTTCTCAATCCACAATCATGCAGCGGTCTTGCCCTGAAAAAATGGGCCCGAATCAGCAGTGAGTTAAGTGAATTGAGTTCTGCCATCATTGTGGATGATTTTTACCGCTTCAACTGGGATCAATTCACTATTGACCAGGGTGATACTCTTATTTCTGCCGGTGGAGATGGTACTCTTCACTGCATGATCAATGCCCTGATTAAAAATAAGGGCGCGCATATTTTGGCGTTCATTAAAATCGGCCATATCGGACTGGGAAGCAATAATAGTTTTTTAAGACCCTATAACGAATGCCAGATTGTGCACGATATACCAATGAGAATTTCCGAGATTACTTACACGCAAGATCTTTTGGAAATCGAAGTACACGACAATGAAAAAACACAGCACATCTATTGCGTGTCTAACTCTTCACTGGGGTTTTTGGCCACTGCCAATATTCTTTTTAATACTTCGTCCGACATAGCCGTCCTTAAAAAATGGAATTCCGATCTCGCAGATGTCTATACCTTTCTAAAGGCGCTGCTTAAATGGAGGCCGGTTAAAATAAGCTATGAGATTGAGGGTAAGAGAGAAGGCAGGCGCATTACCAATATGCACTTCATGAAAAAACCTTATTACGCAACTGATCTGGGCTTTCCTGAAGTCATAGGGCCAGCAAGCGGTCGCTTCCGGCTGAATGTATTATGGGAGAGGTCTTCATTATCTGTGTTGATGAAATTTTTCGCTATGATGGTTTTCAAAAGACTGGAAGAAGGCAGAGACCTAAGTCAGGAAATCGAGAATATAAAAATTAAAAGTGACGCCATTATCCCCATTGAAATGGATGGAGAAATTTATTACGGCAATAGTTTTAACATAAAAACTTTTAAAGAAGGTATACGCTTATGCAAATAGAGAACATGCAGATTCTCTCAAAAAGTTTTAGCGGGGAAAATATCCTCGGGGATATTAAATTATTTCTTGGTGGTTTAAAAAAGAAAAACGGGGATAAGTCTGGTTTTCATCTGGTGCACGCTTTAGTTTTTTCGAAAGACATGACTGAGTCTGAAATTTTTACTATCAATCAGGGATTAGGGAGTATTTACCGGGCTACAGGTTTTGATGTCCTGGGCGGTGATACATCTTCAGGGAAGGAATTATGCGTTTTTATTTCCACTATAGTTTTTTAAGTACCGCCTTTCTTTTATTGCTGGCCAGCGGTTGCTCCAAAGGGCCGGGTGAAAAATTATTTGGGAAAAATTTCCGGATGGAAGGAATTACCAAAGAGCTGCCTAAACTTTCCGCCGAAAAGTTTATTACCAGCAAAATGCTGGGTTCCGACTACCAAAAATCTCTCGATACATTGTTCGATACTGAACTGGTTAAAGTCGAAACGTTGCACTTATACCAGAACAAGGACAGCTATAGGCCATTACTCGACATGATCAGAAATACCAAAAAATATTTTTTCATGAATGTTCTTTCTTTTACCTGCGACAATGTGACTGAAGAAATGGTGGGCCAGCTTGAGCTGAAAGCGAAGTCCGGCATGGACATCAGGCTGATTGTGAATACCGGATTTAGTTATCTCTCCATGCCCTGTCTTAAGAGGCTCCGAAATTCCGGTGTGAAAATTGTAAAGGCCAGAACTCATTCGTCTTATTTTTTTAATGATCAACAGGAATTGATGATTGGAAGTCAAAGCGTCGCAAGAATGTTTTTTCTGGCAGACGGTTTTAATTCTCTGGACAGAGACATGATGATTTATGCCACCGGGCCTCTCGCCAGCGACGCTTATAGAGATTTTATTTCTATCTGGAGCGAACATGCTGAAAAAGATTATGATAAGCGGGCGGACTTGAATTACTACCAGGAACTGATGAAGAATGATTACGCTAAAAAGAATCGCGGCAGCTCGCTCTATACCAAGAGCGCTTTGACACCGGATCGTTATTGTCGTTTTATTTCAGAACGGCCAAATCTCGGCGTCAAAGACATTCAGGTTTTGTGGAAAGAGCTGGTTAATATTAATCAAAAAGAATTATTTTTCAGCGGAGTCATGGTTGATATTGGGGCCGGCGATCTGGGGCACTTGATAAAGGCTAAATCCAATCAAGGCATGAGCGTTCATTATCTTGGAAATAGTTTTCAGAGTGGAAATGGTGAGCTCTCGATGGTCATTGATGAGTGGATGGCCAATATTAGAAAAGGATCGTTTTCATTCATCGCACCCGCTCTGGAAAAATTTAATCAGTGGGATAAGACCAGGCTCGCTCTGAAGAATCAAAAACTCTACGATGCGCTCAAGAGCAATGCCTCTATTAGTGTCTGGGGTTATTTTAATTTTATTCATTATAAAGTCTGGCTCTTTGATCATCCTGGTTTTTTTATCGGAAGTGCCAACCTTGATGAAGCTAAATTTGGTGAAATCAGCGATGCGGGCATTTATTGTATGGATGCAGGTATTCATCAGGAACTCAAGCAGATGCTTGAAAGAGACAAGATGAACTCTATGTTGTACCAGCCGGCAATAGAGGTGAAAAAATGAAAAAAATATTCGTCACCATTTCTACTTTAATATTTTCATCAACTCTCTGGGCGGCAACGGGCTACGACATCCGGATAGATGATAAAGGCTATGACCTTCGGATTGAATTTGAGTTTAAGGGATTCCAGACGTTGCATGCTGTCAGAAACGCCCTGATTAAGCCGGAAGTGATAAAAAATTTAAGTCCTAAAATAAAATCTCTTACTATGAGTGGAAGCCCAACCGATTATCAGTCTCTGATGGTTGTGAAATCTCTCGGAGTAAAAACGCAGCTTCTTTCAAAATGTAAAGAAACAATAGGCGAAAAAGAGTGGACGCGCTCTTGTAAACTTCAGACTGATCTGCTTGATGGCGGAAAATATATGGAGTGGAAAACGGATCAGGTCAAATGCATTAAAAGTGATCAGTCAGTGGCATGTTCTTTAGTCATCCTGGGGAAAACAAGGCCTATTAAAATTCTGGGTGTTCAGATTTTAAACGATAGATCTTTTGCCGTAAAAGCAAAGGTCGAGGCCCTGAAAAATTTTTTCAAACTCTATTATTTCATTCTTGATTATAATATTTCAACCAGACTCGCATCAGCTGATTTTGATAAATCTCCTGTTAAATCAGAAATAGAAAACTTCGACAAAGAAGCTACCCAAAAGCTAAAAGATGAAAAGACTTATCAGCATAGTTTTCGGCTACCGGAGATGAAATGAAAGTGTTAGTCACCGGAACCAGAGGATTTCTGGGAACCCATTTAGTGAGGGCACTTGAAGCAGAGGGATATGAAGTTTTTCCTTTTGTGGGAGATATTTTAAATCTTGAAATGATGCTGCCTCAATTTAATGGTCTTGATGGCGTCTTCCATGTGGCCGGCGCCATGAGTTCTTCACCTAAAGAAGAAAAAGACAGAGACAGGTTGTTTAGAGTCAATGTTGAAGGCGTTAAAAATATTATCCAGGCCTGCAGTGAAAAAAATATCCCCAGACTGGTTCATGTCTCTTCCGTTGTGGCGGTCGGGACTAATCTTCACAAGAGTGATCCGCTTCTCTGTGAATCTTCAATAAACATTACTAAAAATCTGAACTTTGCAAATTATGATTCAAAAAGAATAGGCGAAGAGCTTGTGCTCGAGGCTGCACGCCATGGAAAAATAAATGCGGTGGTAGTGAATCCCGGTCTGATTTACGGAGCAGGGGATGCCAAAAAAATTATCCGTAAAGGCAATGTCCGTGCGGCCAGGGGGAAACTCCCTTTTTATACTTCAGGCGGAGTGAATATTGTGGCGGTGGAAGACGTCACTGCGGGAATGATCGCGGCCTTTAAAAAAGGGAAAAATGGCGATCGCTATTTGTTGACCGGAGACAATATTACCATCAAAGAACTATTGACCACCATTTCAACTCTCGCGGGAGCGAAGCCTCCGTCCATGGTTTTGCCGGACGGGTTTATCAAATTTTTGGCAGCCTTTTCTGATTACCTCGGATTTAAATCAAAACTTTGTCGCGAAAACATTTTTTCTGCCACGACTTTTCATTGGTATGACAACAGCAAAGCTCGCGCTGAACTCAATTTCAATCCTCGCAGCTATCGCGAAGCTCTTAAGGCATCCGTAGAATGGATGAAAGAAAATAATTACTTGTAAGGCGCCAGGTATTTTTGGGTGTCTTTGACCAATTTGGAATACGACTCCAGATCCCGCGGGCATTGAGTAATCGCTTCAATCGGAAGCTCAATGTTTTGCTTATTGTACTGAATGCGATAATTATTTTTAGCCTTTTTAGTGAATTTCCCAATGACAGACAGCTGGTTTGAAAGCGGTAATTTCGAAAGATGCTTTTCGGGCACAGCAAATAAAGTTTGAAAATCACCGTGATCGCCAAGCCATAAAAACAATGGGGAGAGATCCAGATCATTCATCGCCAGTCTTGCACTGGGATCATTAACTTTGTCGTCCCAGATAAGTTCAACTCCGAGTCCATTGAGTTCAGACATTATATAAACACTGGTGGCCACTCCGTCGCTTGTATCAATCGCCGCGTGGGCATAAGGAGCAATGCTCGCTGCTAATTCCCATGAAGGCATCGGGCGAAAAAGATTTTCAGGTAGAATCTCTGGCTTGCCATTCAAAAGGAATCGATAAGCAAGCGCCGGACCTATTCCGGTTTTTTTCTGGTGAGCAAGCACAAGAAGGTCACCTTCACAGGCTCCAGTCCTCATAAGGGGAGCACGTGTTGACTGGCCTATAATAGAAGAAGTGAATGCGTGCGAGACTCCGTTTCCTGTGTCTCCGCCCAGAAAAGGAACATTCGCTTTTTTGCAGGCGAGATTCACTGATTTGTAAAAAAGCTGGTGCACTTCATTTTCTGTGCCGTATTTCCATTGGGCCGCGATGGTAAGACCCAGCGGAGACGTTCCACTAGCGGCAAGATCAGAGACGGAGGACATGACTGTCATCCAGGCCCAGGTCTCAACTTCTTTGTAGAGGCCAAGATCAATTTCTTCACTGATGGAATCAATGGATGTTGCCAGATAGTTTTTAGAAGAGAGCTTCAATATTTCACAATCCGCTTCAAAAAGTTTATTCACTTGTAAGGGGCTTCGGAGTCCATTGCCCAGAGATTTTTTAAGTTCCATATATTCGCGGGAGTTTTTCATTTCACTATTTCCCCTGGTCCAAAAGAGATTTCAGTTTAGTAAAATCTGAAGGTGTTTCAATGATGACAACTTCCATTCCGATATCGCGGGCAGGCCCGTCTTTTTCTTCATCGTTGCCAATCATCAAGCAAGTTGGCGCATGAAGTTCTCTCATAGTCTTTAGTTCTTCATAATATTCTACATGAGGCTTGGATGCACTCATAACCCCCGCATGAGTGATGAATTCAAAATTGTCTTCATGAATTTCAGCAATCCCCAGGCGAAAAAGGACGACTTCCAGGGGCCAGAGGGGATTTGTAGCAAGGATAAGTCTATATCGGTTTTTTGCCCAAGCTACAAATTCTTTTGCTTCCGGTTGAGCGTAAAGAGTCATTCGGGATTTCTGAAAGCAAAGCAAACTTGTTGAGGTAAGAATTTTCTCTGATTCAATAACTGACTTGCCACTGAGTTCGCTGAAAAACTTAACTGCTTTAGTCCAGTTTATAATGCCATTTTTCTGGTGAGATTTGCGCCGCATGGAAAGTTTTAGCTGGTGGAGGACTTTTAGAGCGCTCACTATGGAAAAACCATGCTTAGTCAGGGACCTGACAAAATTAAAAGTAAAAAAGAGATGCAACCAGAAGGAATGGGCCCCCAGAAGGGTGCCATCCAGGTCAATTAAAAGCGTCTTATATTCCTTAGGTTCAGGAGTTTTCATAGTATGAGTTTGAAATAAGAGTTTTGTCTTTAAAAGGTGCGTGCCGTTAGTTTTATTGCCTTGTTGCCAACTAAAATCTCCTGCGAGATTATTGAGCGATGAAAATTTCAGATTTAGAATTATACGGTCAATTTGTAAGACCCGAGCTGGCCCGAGTGCTCGAGGCCCTGAAGCTGGATAATGTTTATCATAAGGCCTCGGGTGATCAGTTAATTTATAAAAAAAATGAGAAAGATATTTCTGTCAGTGATTTTCTGGGAGGATTTGGAAGTACTATCCTGGGCCACAATCATCCTGAAATCATCAAAGCAGTTGAAGAGTGCGGAAAAGGTCTTCTGCCTCAGCATTCGCAAGGATCGCTGAAAGCAAAAAGCGCGCACCTTGCAGAAAAACTTAATACATTAGTGAAAACGAAACTGCATGAAGAGCGCGATTTTGTCGTAACTCTTGCCAATACCGGAACGGAAGCGGTGGAAGTGGCCCTCAAGCATTGCCTTTTGGAGTGGACTGAAAAAAAACGTAAATATGTTTTAAAAGTTAAATCCGGCATGATTCAGACACGGATTGACGGTCTTGCTAAAAAATTGCTGGAAGACTATTGCGATAAAATAGAAAATTTATCTCCGGTCATTCTTTCCCTGGAAAAATCTTTTCATGGAAAAACTTCCGGGGCGATCGCCATGACCGCCAATTCTGTTTATCGAAAAATGTACCAGGCTTCGCCGGTTGAAGTAAAATTCTTTTCTTCCGATGAACTTAATGTACTGGCTGAAGTGGTAATAGGGTCTGATGTTGAATTTAAAATTTTCCCGGAGCAAACCATCGCCTTCAGTCCTGTTATCGGTTTTATCTATGAGCCCATTCAAGGTGAAGGCGGCATTGAAGAAATTCCTGAAGCCTTTTTAAAAGAAGTTTCCAGAAAATTAAAAAAACGCCATATCCCGCTTATCAGCGATGAAATTCAATCGGGGCTTTTCAGGACCGGAAAATTTCTTTGCTCGGAATGGTTTGGTTTAAGACCGGATTATATACTGCTGGGAAAAAGCCTCGGCGGCGGAGTGGCCAAAATTTCTGCAACCATGATTGCCAATAATCATTATGTGGAAGAATTCGGGTGGATTCATACTTCCACTTTTTCTGAAGACGACTGGTCGTCTAGTATTGCGCTTAGGGCCCTGGAAATAATGGAGCGGGAAGAAAAAGCGATCGTGGAGAAAGCGGAGCTTTTTGAAAAACGAATCAGAAAAGAATTTTTAGAATTGCAAAGTAAATACCCCGATGTCATTAGACTGGTTAAGGGCAGAGGATTCTTTTTAGGGATCGAATTTAATTTTGGGGAATCATCATGCTTAAGTGATTTATTAACAGGTCTCTACGAACACGGGCACGCGACCTATGTTTTTACCAGTTATTTACTTCATCACCACGATTTGAGAGTCGGAGTGACGTTGAGTGCACCGGAAGTAATACGTCTGGAGCCGAGTGCCTTTATCAGCAAAGCCAGCGTGGCAAAACTGATCAAGGGTTTTGACGATCTTTGCGACGTTATCACCAAGAGAGAAAATTTGCGCCTGACTTCTCATTTATGGGATCAGGAGTTTTCACTTGAGCAACTTCGTACTGTCTCGGATAAAAAATCTCCTATTGTAGAAAGCCAAAAAAGCACAGATCACCATATTGGTTTTCTCACTCATGTGGTTAACCCCATCCAGGCCCAGTCGCTGGATCTGGCCTTTATGCATGTCGAACCAAAGAAGCTGGAAACTTTTTTAAAAAATTATGCAAATCACGCCACACCCTTTCGCTATTTTCAAAAAAGAATCAAAGGGCAAAACGGAAAAGAAGTTATTTTGAATTTATACGGAATCATGCAGCCTTCCTCTTTTTTTGAAAGTAGTTTGCGAAACCAGGATTTCAAAGCGGTTCAAATCGTTCAGGACGCTGTGGATCTGGCGGCAACTCAAGGAATGAAATATTTTGGGCTAGGGCAGTTCACCAGTATTGTCAGTGAAAATGGTTTGCTTCTTAAATCACCGCATATGCCGATCACCACGGGAAACAGCCTCACTGCGGCCATGGCGATTCTTGCCATCAAAAATATTGCAGCCGAAAAAAAGATCGATTTAAAACAAGCTAAAATCGGCGTAGTTGGTTTTACCGGTAATATTTGTAATGTTCTCACTCAGATTATTGCCGACGATGTCACCAATCTTGTGTTGGTTCACAGGAAAGCTTTTGCCGAAAACCAAAAATACCAGGAAGCGGTTGATCTGCTTTTAAGCCAGAGTTCTCTTAAAAAAGAAAATCTTAAATTCTCCCACGAACTCATTGATCTTGCCGATTGCGAGATCGTGATTGTCGGAACCAATTCATCCGCAGAAATTATTCTTTCTGAGCATATTAAGGAAGGCGCGATTGTGCTGGATATTTCTATTCCAAGCAATGTGCAGTCTGCTGTGAAGAAAAGAAAAGATGTTACGTATCTGCAAGGCGGGCTTGCTAAACTTCCTTTTGATCAGGTGGTCGATCACCCGTGGGTTCCGCTTAAAACCGGCGATTGCTTTGCCTGCATGGCCGAAACCATTGCGCTGGGATTGCACCAAATTGATAAGTCATATTCGATGGGGCGTATGAATAAACCTCAGGTGCTGGACTCCTTGAAGCTTGCCCGTGAAACAGGAATTGTTCTCGGAGGTTTACGTAAATACTAGAATCATTCTCGCCATCGTTTCCATGTCGGCTGCTCTTTATTTATGCTCTCAAGCTCGTATTTTTCTTTGGATTCCCGGACAAATTCTTTTGGCCGTCGCCATTATGCAGTCTTTTATACTCTTGCAAAAATTTGGTGAGGGTGAAGAAATTAAATCCTGCACCTTCAATTCCATAGGCGGGCACATCACTTCGTTTTTCTGTCTGGTGCCGTTTAATCAGTGGAGAGTCTTGAATAGACCAGGAGAGATGCTGGCGATTCCCATTGAAAAGAAACTTATCCCTCCCTTTAATGTCATGGCCTATTCCATGAAAAATTACTGGAATATCAAAAAACTTTTCAGGATTTTTCCTGATAAAAAAACAAGGGTCAATTTTGTTTTGAGCATGCTGGTGATGAATTGTTTTTTTATGCTGGTGATGCCGAATGTTCCGCACTTCTGGCGAAAGTTCGGCATTGGCTATTTTCTTTTTTTATTGTTGGCGGAGAGAAAGCTGTTGAGAGAAAAAAACTAGTCACAATTCAATCTTTACAAAATTATAGTTCTGTTCAGAGAAATGTTTTAGCACGATAGGTAAAGCGTGTCTGAGATTTGATTCAGATTTTAAATTGTCGTGAAATAAAACAATACTGCCATTTCTGGTTTTTTTGATGACTGTTTTCGCGCATTCTTGTGGAGAAATTTCCAGGTAATCACCGCTGAATACATCCCAATAAATGATTTGGAAGTTTTTTTCCACAATTGCTTTGTATTGAGCTGGAGTCATTTGTCCAAATGGCGGTCTGAAATATTTATTCTTTATTAAAATTTCACATTCTTCAGCGTTTTGCATGAATTCTTCAATGTTCAATTTGAATCCCTTCAGGTGATTCATAGAGTGATTGGCAACGGCATGACCCGATTTTATTATTTTTTCAAAAATTGAGGGGTTATTTATAATGTTCGAACCAACGCAGAAAAATGTAGCCTTCGCGTTGAATTTATCAAGTTCGTCTAGGATCCATTCAGTTAATTCAGGAATGGGACCGTCATCGAATGTGAGGTAAATGTTTTTTTCATTTCGTGAAAAATTCCAAACGATCTTTGGGTATAAAAGTTTGTAAAAAGGCTTAAATAGCAATGGCATTAATTTTTTCATTTTAACTTTAACTTCTCCCATTCTTTTTGAATTGATGGAAATACTATTAAATCTGAAACAAAGGCTACAATAAATGCTGTCACTAAAAAAGTAGAAAGGTAGTGAAAAAGCTTGAGATGTCCCAGCAAGAAAATCGGCAATGTTATGATAAATATTGCACTTGTCCCCCATAAGGCCGATCCAATCAAGTGAAGACTGGAGTGAATTGATTCACTGTAGCTCTTTCCCGTTTTTTGAAATTCCCTGGCCACATAAGATAAATGAATAGTGTTATCACCAGAAATTCCAAATGCCACACAGACCAGTATGACCAAATTGACATCGACTGAAATATTGAAGAATCCAAGAAGACCGCTAATTGCCAATATGGGCAAAGCGTTCGGAAGCAAGGCTAAAATGGACAATTTAAGATCCTTATATAGCCAATAATAGCACCAGAAAATGAGGAAAAAACTAATGATAAATGATTCGTAAAAATCTTTTATGACTCGGGAATTTATATATGATCTGATATTGGCAAAACCTGAGACGTTAAATGATATTTTATCTTTATATTTATCTTTAATCAGATCGATTTTACCAATGACATAATCCAGATCTTCTGTAGACAGAGAATCCAGATACAATGTAGTACGTGATGTCCTATTTTTTTCATTGTAAACTTGTGAAAGCATTCCATAGTCGTTCATGAAATTAATAATGGTCATCCTATCGGCTTTTACTAAGTTATTCTTTTTAGAGGATGCTTCTATTTCGTGATTCAGCATGGCCAGCGAGTTGATTTTTGTCACATGCTTTATCTGGACAAGTTCCTTATCAATTTGGGAAGTCAGATCAATGAATTTTTCATCTGCTGGAGGTAAGTCGCCAAGTTGATACAAAAGATCAATCGTACCGGAAAATTTAAAATGATTGGTTAGCGATCGAAGTGATTTGGATAAAAAATGGTTGTCCTCAAATTTTGTATAAAAGTTATCATCGACTTTAATTTTAAAACTATACGCTGCGAGCAGAATTAAAATAATCAGACTGGATGCAATGATTTTTTTTGAATGAGAAAAAATCATACGATGTGTTAGCTGATGAATTGAATTGCTAATGACAGAATGCTGCAAGGACTTAAACTTAAAGAGAGTCAGGATTGAAGGCATAAAATAAAAAATAAAAAACCATTCAAAAAGACAGCTAAAAGCACAGTACAGCCCAAAATATCTAACGGGTATGTTCTGATTGATAATTAAAGCAAAGAAACCAATGGCAGTTGTCAGAGAAGTGAGAAGGCAAGGGTACCGTGCACTTTCAAATGCATTCTTTAATCGCACTTCAAAGGGGCCGGTTAATTGGTTTAAGCGGCTCCATAAATGGATAAGATCTGTTGTTGCAATAATCATTGAAAACATAAGTGCGAACGAAGAGTATGGACCTACTCCATTTTCTACCAGGATGATTAATGCTAAAGTCGCTGCATAACATATAAAGAGAACATAAAAACTCCATGCGACGATTTGCCATGATCTGTACATATAATAAAAAAATCCTCCGATGAGGAAAATCAGAATGGGAGTGATGACGATCTGCTGAAACATCATTTCTTCAAAAAATTCGGCGCTGGCGATCTTGGCTCCAATCAGTCCAAAATTAATGCGGGGATTGTTTTCTTTTAATTGTTCTAAAAATTCTTTTAGTTTATCCAATTCCGGTTTTTCAGTAAAAATGGGAACGTATTTATTAAAGCGGAAACTAATGAGGAATGATTTTCTATCGTCGGTAATGAAGGTGTTTTTCCAGAATGGCGTTTGTAATTTTTCAAAGCCTTCCTTCGTAAGTTCATTTTTTTCATAAAACTTTTTAAAAACGATTCCCAACGAATCAATTTCAAAATATTTTGCATTGGAGGGGCCGATGGGATCTTCAAACCACCTGGAGGATTTAAGTTTATTAATGATCTGGTTTGAAATGAAGACTATTTCCGATGTCCTAAATGGACCTTCCAGGCTTTCGATTTGAATCCATGCCAAAGACTCGTCATTAAATGACTTAAGATCTTTTTCATATTGAATGCGAACTGGATGGTCTGGGCCGAGACGAGATTTAATTTCAAAGGGGGAAATATTTTGAATCAAACTGTAACTCAATAAAGCAAAGAGAATGTTGAGTGCAATAAAGCAGAGGATTAAAGATTTTTTGGAAAATAGGAGACGTTTCATAGAACCATCTTAATCCAATTGAAATAAACTTAAATCACTAATTTTGCGAGTACCTGATTGCTTTACTCCAGAAAGATGGTTCTATTGGGTAGAAAATTTATTTATGTTATGATTTATTGATTCTTTGTCCCTAAATTATTTGGAGATTCCATGAAAAAGTTTCTAGTTATTTTTGCTCTCAGCACTCTGGTAATCACTCTTTTTCAAGTGACAAATAATTCTAGAAAAATCGTCGGGCCGAAGCCGGCGTCGGTACCAGGTGATGGCAATCAGCAAATGGTTATTGATCACTTAACTGAGAAGATCTTATCGATGAAATCAAGAGAAGATGTTTTGGTTGCAACTAATGAAATTAAGCAAATATCCTCTCGTGAGGAGAATTTAAATTTTCCTGTTGTTCAGGTATTTCGCGCCGTCGCTCAAATACTTCCTTCTCTGGAAGGAATCATTTATCGTTGCCGTATGATTGTTGAGCCCTCTGATTGGCTACAAATTTCAGCACTATCACAATTGAGAGCTTTTAGTTACGACAGTTTTGTCTATGGCGACCATGTTAAAGCCATATTCAATTTCTTAACCTATCCAAGCCATCATGCCGGAAAACCCTTTCAATCTGTCGCCGAGCTTCAAGCATTTCTTCTAAACACCGTGACTCCACAATTGGATGAATTTCTTGCCCTTGCTAAGAAGAGTGAGAAACTTCCTGCGGCAAATTTCGAAGTTCTCATTGATAAAACTTTAGCAGTGGGAATTAGCGAAGAGCTTCGATTTATAGACAAAGAAGAAGCAAAAAAAATATTTATAAAACCTTATTTTTTTGCACTAGAAGGTCTTCTTCATAGAGTGCAGGGATCACTCTATTATTTCTCGGCAATTGAGTTAAACGATTTGCCTAAGGTTGCGAATGCGTTGCTAAAGAAAACGACTATAAACACCTTTATCGGTGAGCTTAGAGCACCAGGCGATTCGGTTAAGGGAGTGACGCCAATATTAAGTGGGCAGGCGATTAAAAAATTTCCAAAATATTTAACGTGGAAAAAAGAAATTCAATATCGCGGAACTAATGTTACTGCCCAGTCATTACTGGATAGGTCTTTTAATTATTTTCGGGCAGCCGCACATTATCAGAGGGCAGGATATATCTGTGGACTAAGCTACCCATTGAATAGCGAAAATAATGAGCATATGACCGAGGCAGGCTTGTCAGCTTGTGGTTCTTTGAGTTCATTAGATGTAGCCTCTTATCATGTTAATAATGGGCGTGAGTATTTATTTGATCCCAATGGCCTGGTCTTAAGATTTAAACAGAAGAACAAAACCCATCAGGATCGCGTGCGGGTTTTTGAAGGAGCGGCAAATGGGCAATATGTTCGGGTTTTAAGTGATGCGACCGGAAAAAGTGTTGATGTTTTTGCCAAGGCCTTTTTTAATACCAAGCAATCGCAGAGAGATTTTTTACCGATCTCATTTAAGAATGTCGATGCCTCCAGCAGAGTTGAAGAATTGAATACCTATGCCTGGAATTACAATTATGGAAAGCCGGCTGGCTATCGTGATTTTACTTTTAACGGTTTTTTTAATTCAAATCAGGTTAATAGCATCGATTCTTTGGAAAAGGCTATGGCAACTTTGCTTTACTCTGACAGCATTTCTTCGTTTGCCACTTTTATCAGATTGCCGACAAGTTTATAAGACCAGCTTGCTCCAACAATAAAAGCAAGCTGGTGATAATCATTTATTTATTTGTAGAAGCACAAACCATTGCTAAATTTTCAAATACGTTTTGAACAGTAAGTGATGATCTTCTGCCAATAACTTTACCGACTTTAATGGGAGCAGTTCCGGCAGTAATTGCTAAAGTGATGTTGTTATCTGTTCCGGTGTCTTTACCTACATAACGAGTGCTTCCACCGGCGCTTCCTTTAGGAGGAAGAATTTCTTTTGCCTGAATTTTTTCAGGTTGCTGACCTGATGGAGAAAGAACCAATTGCACTTGTCCGTCTTGAGCTTTTTGAACTTCTACAATCAGTTCTGATCCCTTAACTTTTTGGACCGTTTCACATCTGGTTATAGTTTTAAAATATAGTAGAGAACGTGCATTAGCTTGAGCTGTCGTTAAGATGGCAATAGCGATTAATAACGTTTTCATTTGGGCTCCTTAAAATAGCGTTGTGGATAAGGGAAAATAGCACAAAATGAAGTTTTTTATTAATTCGTGAAAAAATTACATAGGCCCTATTGAATTGTAGTATTCAATGAGTTTTCCCCAGTGATATTCAACCTTTTTTCTGTTTTCAGGCAGGGCGGAAAATTCGCCGGTCTTTTTCCTGATCCCCACACCTTTATCTAAAGCGATGTATTGCTCGTAATGGGGCAGGGCCTTTTTGAAATCACCCAGTTCTAGCTTGGCATGGATGGCTTCCAGCACGCGAAGCGGATCGGTCTGCAGGTCACTATGCCGGATCTCGATAAGATTTTCAGGGGGAATACAGTTTTTTAAATGGATATAATTCTCTAATAAAATATTGGATTGTCCAAATATCAGCTGATCTATATTTTCGTCTTTTACTTCCTGAAAGGTAAACTTATTCGAGATCTTCCAGAAATTGATCATGGAAGGGTAGAGGGTATAAGGATCTCGCATGAGAAAAATATATTTGGCCCGGGGGAAAATCTCCTGCATCAGATGAGGGCGCGCGACGCTGGGAGGGCTTTTTAAGACCAGGCATTTTTCTGGATAGAGAAACAGAAATTTTTTAAGAAACATCAGATAGTCTTCTTTCCAGCTTTTGAAATTGGGAGAATTTGGAGTCAGATCCACAATGCTGGTCCTGGCGATCTCATCAATATTGTCCGGATAAATATGGCCCCAGTTATAGGCAAGGGGATTGAGAAGACTTAAAAGCGCCACATCTTCTTCACCGGGAAAATCCATGTGCATTCTTTTTTTATGCAGTTCCATTTCGATATTAAATATTTTTAATAAAAAATTTAAAACGGGCCGAAGCGTCTTGTTTCCTAGAATCATAATGTCGGGAAATAGAGTATCAAAGAGGCGCACGGATTTATATTCAGGATTAGCGATCAATAGACCTTGCAGAAAAGTTGTCCCGCTTCTGTGATGGCCCAGAATGATGACTGGGGATGAGGGAAGTTTGATCTGGTCTTTGATAAATAATTTGTAGAAAAAATATTCAAGCGGGGCGAAGAATAATCGAATGATCACAAATCTTGAGCACCAGAGCAGATAAGCGATTTTTCTGTCCTTATCAATGACGGGCTTTTTGGCATTCCATTTTGGTCTTAAGGATCTATTAAACATTATTCTCTCTTTATTCCCTTTTTAAATACGTTCCAAATAAGCGATCCAGTAGAGGAAACAGTAGAGAGAAATTGCCATCATTCATTTGGTTCTGGTCGTGATGAATATGGTGATGCCTGATGAGCCATTTGAAAAGACCAATTTTTTGGAAAAAGGAATCTTTATTGGAGTGATAGATATAATGCAGAAATTCATAGAGCACATAATAAGCATTTCCCACCAGGAAAAAATGCAGTCCAAAATTATGGCTGACGAGACGATAAAGCATGAAGGCGAAAAGGAAGTTGGCACAATAAATAATCAGCACAACATCTAAAGGCTGGAAAAAAATACGTACGAAATCTTTTTGAGTGGTGGTAAAGTTAAATTTATCCACGTAATAGAAATGATGATTGAGTGTATGTTCCTTATAGGCAAGATTCATTGATCCGAGTTTTTTATGCATAAGAAAGCGGTGAATCCCGTATTCCAATATTCCCCATAGCCCCAGCGAGGCGATGATCAGCAAAGGAGATAAATTTAATTCATCGTTAAACTGGAAATACAAAATGAGGACGGCAATGAGAATGAGCACCAGGTTTACCAAAAGATGAAGCGCGACATGATAGTATTTTAAATAAGATCTTGCCTGATAGTCTTCGCGAAATTTTCGGCATTGCTCAAATTTCATTGGCATCCTTATTTCTGTCGATTTGCTGGATTATATATTGATTACCCTCCATAAAGAGTCTGGTGGTGTTTCTATAGCGACTCAAGATCGTCATCCTGGTGCAATTAATCTTATCGAAGTTGAATTTTTGATAGGGAGCACTCCGAAGATCAGTTAAGAGCAGAGTGTCTTCGCTGCTCACAGTAATATTCTGAAGGGCCTTGTAGCCTTTTATCTTCCTGAGAAAATCTCCACTATGATATTTTTGTCCGAACTCTGCTAAATTCATAGACAGGCCTTTGGTCTGAATGATCCGCGCGAGATGCAAGACGTCTGAGTTTAAAACAACAGATGTTTCAAATTCAATATGATTGGGAATGATGGCATTGCCAAAATAATTTTTTGGAAAGTCTTTCAGCAGCCTTCTGAGGTCAACGGGGATGACTAGTTTAATAGGTGTCTCAGTTTTTTTATCAGCAAATCGGAATTTAAGTAATCTTGCAGCGATGACGCTCAGGGCGTTGATGTCCTCGGGTCTGTCTTTATCAATTTCTTCTTTTGTGAAGCGAATTTCATGAATGCCTAAAATCTTAGATGTCGACACGACTTTTTTTTCCTGAAACGAAGCTCTTTTAGTCTCTAGCTCCCGGGGATTCATTGGAAGATCGCTGAGAATTGCCTGAACCAAATCTCGCTCATGACTTGGAGGCTCCGGAGTGAGTCCAGCATAAAGAGCAACCCAGTCTGCTACAAATTTGAAGAGACCGACGGCGTCGCTCACGGCATGAGAAATACTGATAACAAGAATACTAATAGCTCCGTGATGTATGATATTAAAGGTAGCCAGTCTTTTTTCTGCCAAATTGTTTGTAGCCTCTGCGCAATAGTTTAATAATTTAAAGCCAAGCGAGGAATCAATTTCCGGGTCATCAATGGTCTGAACTTTAATTTTTATGCTGTTTTCTATTTCCCTGAAACATAGCCTGGAAGAGTCCCTTTCAAGAAGTTCAGAATGAAGGGGAAAATAATGTTTTAAGTTTTCATCGAGAGAGGCTTGAAGCTTTCCCGCATCAAGAATGCCGTCAAACCACAGAGCAAAGGTTAGGGGAATATAATTTTCTCCCGAGAAATAATGGTCAATGGTTGTTAGATTAACTGTCCTATACATTTTTTATATCGTTAAGAGCGCTATAGCGCGATTCTTTATTATTTACTAAATTCTGATAATTGTTATAGCAATCACTGAGCACATCACCTGTGAGTCTGATGGTGTCTCGCAAGACGGTCTCAACGGCTTTAGCGTCTTCTTCGGTTTTAATAATTGAAGTAAGAATTTTTTTAACATCGCTAAAATGATCCTGATCGATATCTCCGTGCTCCGATAAGAATGTAATATTCTTTGCTTCAAGTTTCATATTTTGAATTGCACTAAAGGCCATGGGCCCCAGGAATTCGTAACTGCTCTCGGCCCAATAGGTGTATCCCAGTCTGGCAACCGGATTGGCGCCTGTTTCAACCAGATTGTAGAGATAATTTGAAAAAGCTTCTGTCGACGCTGATGGTGCTGGCATTGTCTCATTAGTGAGATTGGCACCCAGGGATTTTAGATCATGCAATGCCATTTGTTCGTGGCCCACTTCTTCCAGAGCATGGCGAAGACAATACTGCATATACTGAATATTTTTTGGACTCGGCTTAGAGAGGTGTTTGACCACTAGGGCCTGAGTGATAGAGCTGTGTTTAGTCATGTTGTAGACTTCGCAAAGATAAAAGGCAAAAAGTCTGCGGTCTTTATGACCGTCAAGAATAAGTTTCATGAAGGCATTCTCATCGAGAATTTTATTCCATTCTTCTTTCATGGCCAGATCGAGTTTTTCAAAAATTTCCATAAAGATCCTAATTAATTATATTGAAGATGCCCAGGTATTCATCAATTTTGATTTGGGGAAGATTCGTTATTTCGTAAAAATCATAAACCTGTCGCTGGTTTTTTCTTCCCAGTAAATTTTCATCGGCAAGAAGGCTTATATTTGCATTTGCTTTCGTGAGAGCAGCGTGAATGAGGGATTCTAAAATGGCGGTTTTATCATTACTCGCTAAATTATTTTTGATGAGTGCTCTTGCCTCAAGATGACTAACTTGAGTTCCCTCACTCTTCCAGGAGCGCGCACTCGATGAATCAAAAGTGATGAGAAGGCCAACGATATTATTGTATTTGTCTCGGCAAACGATCCCTTCAGATAAATGTTGATCGATGATCATGGCGCGACCTAGATAGCTCTTAACTAATTCCTGGTCAATAAATTGTTTTATATCTTTATCACTGGCATGAGCAGAAGCATCGATTTGATAGAGAGAATTTATTGGGGGGCCATTGATTTGGTCATTGCTAAAAGTATGCTCAACAATTGTGGCAATTTTATGATAAAAAACATTCTTCTTTTCAAAGATGCTAAAAATATTTTTCCAGGATTCATTGACTTCATAAGACAAGCTAAAAATGCGCTCAAGGTTTTGAAATTCATTGATAGAGTTATAGTCCTGCATAAAATCAGAATAAAGCTTCACCCAGTTTAAAAGAAGTGCGGGGGAGTTTTGTGTAAAGCGCAGGTCCCTTAAAAATCCGATCTGCTTATTGGAGGAAGTCATGGATAAAGTGATGGAGCAAACGAAATCAACCTCATTGGATTCATCAACTCCGATGATCACATAAAAGCTGTCGCTATAATCTCTTAGTAGTTTAAAAAAATCAGGTGAGCGATCGGCGATGAGAGAATTGGGACTGGTGCGAACGTTTTTTTGATAGAAATCGAGCACCTTAGAATTATCATCCAAAGATGCAATTCTAAAATGGGGATAGTCCACTAAAAATTCTTTTAACGACCTGATACTCTTCATGATAAACTCATATAACTATAGTGTATTATCTTTAGGCCGCGATGACAAAAGTGCAACATATTCTCCTGAGTACTCTGGGCTCCTTGGGGGACCTCAATCCCTACCTGGTTTTGGGGAGGGAGTTGCGCGCCCTTGGATTTAAGGTCAGTCTGGCGACTCATGCAAGTTATCGAGCGAAAGTTGAAGAACAGTCCCTGAGCTTTATTGAACAGTTTCCCAACTGGACTGAAATTGAAGATAATCCTCGGGTAATGAAAAAGCTCTATGACCCGAAATCCGGTGCGGAATTTATGCTCCGTGAACTTTTAATGCCGGAGATTGAAAGGAATTTTAAAGAGCTGGCCAGAAGCGGGCCGTATGACCTTATTTTCACCAATACCTTAACTTTTGCCACCAATGTTTATGCCGACAAATTTAATACCCCTTGCATCAGTGTGGTTCTCTCGCCACTGTCGTTTTTTTCGCCCTATGATCCACCCATCTTGCCGGTTTTTTCACTAGTAAATAAATTGACTAGAAATGTTCTCATTTCAAAAATTCTTTTTCAATTGATCGATCGGGTGTCTTATAAATGGAGTGAACCTATTCAGCGCTTGCGCGAAAAAAATGGATTGGAGAGAGCAAAGAAAAATCCTCTGACTTATGGCTATTTCTCAGATGTTGGCACCGTGGTGATGCTGCCGGATTTTTTCTTAAAACCTCAGGAAGACTGGCCCAAAAACAATCTGGCCTTTTTAGGATTTCCATTTCTTTCAGCGAATGCACCTTTAAAAAGCGAGCTGGTGGATTTTATAGAAAAAGCAAATGCCAAGGTGATCGTCTATACCCTGGGCTCAGTGCTGGAGATATTCGATGATACATTTTTTGAACTTGCTATTGCCCATCATGAATTGACTAAGACGCCGGCTATTTTTGTCCTGGGCCCCAATTATAAAAATATAAAATTAAAAATGGCTGAGTTGGATTCGATATTATTGGTTGAATTCGCGCCCTATGATCAGCTTTTTCCCAAGGCTTCGCTTATTATTCATCACGGGGGAATCGGGACCATTGCAGAAGCAATGAGGGCAGGAACACCGCAATTAATAGTTCCTTTCACCAATGATCAGCCCGAGAATGCCAGACGCTGTGCTGATTTAGGAGTGGCGCGAGTTTTGGATAAAAACAAATTGAATGAGGAAATCCTTTCGGATGAGATCAAAAAGATATCCAATGATATCGTAAAAATGAATTGCATGAAATATAAATTGAAGATTGAAGGACATTCATTTTCTTGTTCGCTTAAGAAATTTATGTCTACTCTTTAAGTAGTTCAGTTGCCAGACGCTTAGCCTGAACTCTTATTTCCGGAACAGCAGTACACTCCCACAATTCTCCGCGCAAGAGATGCCCGATGGTGTGAATCCATGCAAATTGACTGAGAACACCTAATCGGAAAAAATCCGCTTCGAGTAAATTTTTCTTGATGAGTTTTTGGATCAAAGTATTATCGACAGGAGTGACTCCTGTGCAATTTAAAACAATCTTAGTCGTAGGTTTATAGGAAGAAAAACCAATTCGTTTAATTTCGAGTCTGTTAGAGTTGATCAGCATTTCAATAATTTTTTTATGACGAGGGGCCATGCGATGGCGTGATATATCCCACAGGGGGCGAAGAAAACGCAAAAACTGGCCACGCTCATGAGTGCTCCATTTGCTCCAGAGACTTTGAGAGTGAGGGCGAAGCCCGTCGATCACTAAACGCCATTCGAATTTTTTTAGATTTTCTTTCACTGTTTGAAGCACAGTCATTAATGAATGATCGGAGGTGAAATCATAAACAGGACGTGCGACACTGGCATCGTAAAACTGATGGGCCTCAGGGATTTTTCCCCGGCGGGAAACCGCGGTCATTTTTCCCTGAAAATTTATACTGTTGAGATAAATCACTGCATCTACCATGGAAAGACCTGTTCCGATGATTGTAAGTGAACCATCGTTTTTTTTGATGTCAGCTAGTTTTAATTCAGAATGAGAAAGAGCACCGGTTGCGAGAACAAGCTCGTTTATGTCCACAGAGTGATGATTAGCAAAGAGTATTTTTTTAATTTCGCTTACTTCTATATCAACAACTTCGTCATTAATGATTTCCACATTTACCCATTGAGCGGATTCTTTAATGGCATTGTGAAGAAGCTCAGATAAATAATCGCCGTAAAGAGATCGCGATATAAATCCTGTCGGAGCGCACTCAATATTTTTAGCCTGAAGCCATTCATAAAAATGGCTGACATTTTCCGGAAAAGCCCCCATTTGATCGGCGCGGACATTGAGCAATAAGCATGAATCATTCTCAGCATAGGCGAGGCCTCGCCCGATATTTTCTTTATCAATCAGATAAATTTGAAGCGGAGTTTTTGCCTGCTTCATTAATTGCACGGCAGTCATTGTGCCGGAAAAACCGCCGCCGATGATTGCGATAGTTTTCATAGATTTTTCTGACCGATAAGTTTAGCTTTGGTCATATACTCGATAATTTTATCGACTGAGGCTTCGGGACTCAAGCTGTCTGATTTAATAATAATTTCCGGGTTAACCGGCGCTTCATAATCAGAGGCTATTCCGGTGAATCCTTTAATCTCACCTTTGCGGGCTTTTTTATAAAGACCTTTGGTATCTCTTGCTTCACAAACTTTGAGCGAGCAGTCGACAAAAATTTCGATGAAACCAATTCCAGAGGCATTCATCATTTCGCGAACGATCTGCCGGTCCCCGCTAAAGGGTGAAATAAGAGCGGCGATAGATACTGCACCTGACTCGGCGATAAGCTTGGCGACTTCTCCGGTGCGGCGGATATTTTCTTTGCGGTCGGCATCGGAAAAACCTAAATCCTTGCAGATGCCTTTTCTTAAATTGTCTCCGTCTAAAACGATGGAGTGAGTGTTCATTTCAAATAATTTTTTTTCTAGAACTTTGGCGATGGTGGATTTCCCTGCCCCGGAGAGTCCGGTGAGCCAGATGACTGCGCCCTGATGGCCGAATCGCTTCGAGCGCTCCATAGCGCTGAGATGACTTTTTTCTTTGAAGACGTTGATGGTATTGGGATTAATGACCACGCCGCCGCCGACGATGCGGTGATCTTCCAGTAAAACAAAGCGGCCGGTTCCTTCGTTTGCCGAAAAAGCATCGCAGACAATATTTTTTTGGAATTTGATAATGACTTCCGCCGCTTCACCAGTATCAAGTTTTATCGACTCATCATCACGGGTGTTGAAGCTCTCCGGATTAAAAACCCGGAAAATGGATTCAATCTTGCAATCACTTTGTTGAGTGAGCATTTTAAATTTATAATTTTTTCCGATCGAAAGATGGTTTTTTCCCATCCAGAAAAGCGACGCGTGCATCTGGTGAGTGAGCGTCGGGGCCGCTTCATGTGGTTTAAAACCCATTTCTCCGCGCTCTAAAAATAAAGCGTCAGTAAGAGTGAAGCCCACCGAAGTTCCCGCAGGTGCCGTTGTCGGAGGCGTTTTAGCATTCCACTCTTCAATCGATTTAATTTTTGAACTCGATCCACTTGGAAGAAATTTAATTTCATCGCCCACGCTTAATGATCCGCTTTCAATCTTTCCGGCGTAAATGCGATTGTCGTCAAATTTATAAACGTCCTGCAAAGAAAAACGAAATGCAGAGTGTGTACTGCTTTCTTTTTTAGTTGCGAGATTTAAAAGGACTTCAGCAAATGTCGGACCTTTGTACCAGGGCAGTTTGTCGGACTTATTAAGAAGATTCTCTCCAAGAAATGCGGAGACGGGGATAATATTCACAGCTGCAATTTTTAATTCTTTAAAGATGCTTCGGCTTTCCTCTTCTAGTTTTTTAAAATGAGACTCATCAAAATTCACCAGGTCCATTTTGTTGATAACGACGATAATATTTTTAATTCCCAGCATTCCGATAATATAAGCGTGGCGCTTAAACTGATCGCGCACACCTTCGGCAGCATCCAGCATGATGACGGCAGCATTGGCGGTGGTGGCCCCGCTGATCATGTTTTTTAAGAATTCTTTGTGCCCGGGAGTGTCTATGATGAGAAAGTCCTGATCTTTGTAGCTCCAGGGAATTTCTGTTTTGTCGATGGTGATGCCTTCTTTTTGTTCTTCTTCGAAAGCGTCCAGGAGAAAAGCGAATTCAAATTTTTTTCCACTTCCATCGCAAATTTTTTTCACTTTTTCGATTCGTTCCGGAAAAATTTGTCCGGTGTCAGAGAGAAGTCTTCCAACTAAAGTTGATTTTCCGTGATCGACGTGTCCCGCGATGACAACTCTAATCGTTTTACCTGCACTCATTACATGTATCCTTTCACGCGCAGCTTTTGCATGGCATAGGTATCGGCCGAATCTTGAGCGCGTCCTGCGCGCTCGCCGGTTTTAGTGACTTTTAATTCAGCAATGACTTTATCAAGAGTATCGGCATCGGAATCAATATTTTTCGTACAAGGCGCGCACCCCACACTTCTGTAGCGAGTGGGTTGTCCTGGTTTGGCGTAGTACAAATCAAGATGCGGAATATTTTCCCGCTCAATATATTTCCAGATATCGAGTTCGGACCAGTGAAGTAGAGGATGCACGCGCACATGAACATCATCGGGAAAATCAGTATTGTACTGATCCCAGAGTTCCGGAGGTTGTTCGACAAAATCCCAGGCAAAAGATTCGTCCCTTGGAGAGAAGTAGCGCTCTTTGGCGCGAGTGCCTTCTTCGTCGCGTCTTATAGCTACGAGAATCCCTTGGAAGGGATTTTGTTGCAAAAATTGTTTGAGGGCATCTGTCTTTAAAGCGGTACAACACTCAAGGCGACCGACAGCGTGATTCATTCCTTCCGATAATGCTTTTTCATTTTTAGAGATCATGAGATTGAGTCCCCATTCACGCGCTTTTTCGTCACGGAATTTGATCATCTCGGGAATTTTGAAAGTGGTATCGATATGAACCATGGGAAATGGAGCGCGGCCGAAAAAAGCTTTTCGCACGAGCCACAACATCACTGTTGAATCTTTACCCATCGACCAGAGCATGGCGAGCTTTGGGAATTTTTTGTAAGCCTCGCGAATGATGTAAATCGATTGCTGCTCGAGTTCGTCTAAATTTGTCATAGTGAGTATTCTACGACTTTCAGCAGATTAATTAAATACAAGAGTGAATAGGTGAGTAAAACGGTAGGGCTAAAAAACTGGGAGGTCCTCGTAATGAGTTACTCCCAGAGCATATAATTGGTAGAACAGGCCTTTGAGCAATCGGTGTGCCCCACAATGAGACACTTCTGAGTTATTGTCTCCCCCTAATATCCGCGTGTAAAGGTGCCACCTACCCTGTGGTAGCGCACATGCGCAACCACAGGGTAGGTGGCACCTAAAGACTCTTGTATTTCGCCAGCGTTTTTTCAACGATAGAAATAGATTTGAGCCAGAAATCTTCTTTAGTTATGTCTTCATTGAAATGCTTCATAACTAACTCTTCAGCTTTCATGCGGCCTGTGTCCATAAGAAGCGCCACGTAGCGCGGGTGAAAATCAGCCCCGAACTCGGCTTTTTTGGCGTAGACTCCCATGCTAAAGAGATACCCA
Source organism: Bacteriovorax sp. (assembly GCA_041662705.1). GTDB lineage: Bacteria > Bdellovibrionota > Bacteriovoracia > Bacteriovoracales > Bacteriovoracaceae > Bacteriovorax. The sequence continues at coordinate 700,116 of JBAZRY010000002.1, read as the reverse complement.
AACAAATAAGGATAATTATAAAAGCTTCTGCCTGACATATGAAAATGCAGCTTACTCGCCCAGAACATTTCATCGTATTCAGAAAGTGTTTCGCCATACCAGTGCTTAAGAGATTCACTTATCAGTTCTTTTGTTTCGGGAACAGAAACGAAATTGATTTTTCTTTTTTCTACAAAACGTTTTTCAAATTCAAAACGCGCCGGGATGTTGATCAGAAAACTTTGAGCCGACTGAATGTCCTGCCATAAAATACTTTTTAATTCTGCCTGGTCACTCGAGTGCTTTACAAAATAATCGCGCACAGTTGTTTCGGCAAAAATGGAAGCCGTTTCGGCGAGAGTCATGGGATAAAATGTATGGCTCCAGTCAAGATCGCGCATGACCCATGTGTGGTAAGCGTGACCGATTTCATGAGCAAGCGTGATGACACTTTTCATTGAGCCGTCATACGTCATGAAAACGCGCGGTTCTTTCTGAGCCGCAAACTTTGTGCAGTAAGCGCCCGGTGCGCGGTTCTCAGTTGTAGCGCAATCAATCCATTTTTTCTCTTCCATCATGCGAGCAAAGGCCCCCATGGAAGGATCCACTTCATTGAAAGCTTTCTCGATGATGTTCATCGCTTCAGGATATGAGATGGTAGATGTTTTCGTTTTGTTCTTAGTTGGTGCCGGCGCTAGAAGATCCCATGGACCAAGTCTTTCTGTGCCAAGCTCAGCGGCCGATATTTTCAAAACTTCCTGTCCGATAGATCGCTTGTTATAAGTTGTCTCCATCAGCGTATCGAGTGTCGCCCGGGTGATGTGAGCAGAGTGGCAAGCGCTGTCAAGATAGTGCAGTTCTTTTTTGGTTGATCGGGCATTGCAGTTTTCATTTCTCCATCCATTGATGGAGTTTAGTATTGCATTGGCGGCGATTTCGTTTTCTCTCCAGCCTGCGTTGATCGCACGGAATGCGGATTCTCTTTTTTTGCGATCGTCTAATCCCAGAATATTGCTGGCGCCGGAGAGTCCCATCACAACGCCGTCGACATTGATTTTCATGGCGCCGCTGATATCAGAATAGAGTTTTCCCCAGGCGCTTAAGCCGTCTGTGGAAAATCCCGTAAGGAGAACTTCTTCGTTATCTGAGAGAAGAAAATCATTTCGTTCGCGTTCTTTGCCGAGAATGAAGTCGAGGCCTGCGGTTCGAGGGTCGTCTAAGAAGGCCTTGTAGAATTCTTCCGAAGACCTAAGCACTAATAATTGAATTGGCTTAAAAGATTTTGAGACGTCTATATAGGTCTTGTTGGTTTTATCTAAGAATGATTTTGCAGCGTAGTCGAGTGCGTTTACAGAAGTCATGCAATTGCCGAAGGTGAGCATCGAATGGAGAGTCATGCAGGTATCGAGGTAGAGGCGATAGATGCTTTTTACGGTTTCAAGATCAGTGGCATTCTTTTTGTCGTCAATCGTTTGAAGATTTTTGAGCACAACACCCATGTCCGAAGCGAGTTTTGGGTCAGAGAGCGTTGTGTAAACGTTAGAATTATCCCATGAAGAATTCTGTAAATCTTGACTCATATTAAACTCCCTTGTGAATTGAAGGGAGATCGTAGCATAAATTATCACTAAATAGCTAGCGCTCTTAAAATACCAGAGCATAGTGATTTTCATAAGTTGATCTACCTATTAAATAGGTTGATTGACCTATCATTTATGATATAATTATAAACATGTTAGAAGCAATTTTTGGAAATAAAACCGCGGCTCTTGTAATGCTCTATCTTTTCCATTATGGAGAAGCCTATGCAAACGGCTTAGCGCGCGACGTGGGTATTGCCCTAAGTCAGGTGCAAAAACAACTCGACAAATTTGAATCGGCAGGACTTCTTGTTAGTAAAAAAGTTGGAACCGTCAGGATCTATACTTTTAATCCCAAATTGGGAGTGGTGAAAAAAGTTAAGGAATTAATTCAGGAATTTTATAATGCCATTCCTCTTGAGCAAAAGCAGGTTATGTTCAGCCAGAGGAGAAGACCACGCAGAAAAGGCAAGCCTGTCATCAAGAAAAAGATTAAACGTTAGCACTTGCGAAACCAAAGGGTAGGTGGCACCTAGGGGAAATTGTGAAAAAAAAAGTTCTGGTTTTAGGTGGTACACGCTATTTCGGACGTCACTTAGTAAGTGCGCTCAAGGCAAAAAACTATGAGGTTTTAGTGGTCACTAGAACGAGTGAAACTAAGGCCGACAGAAAAAATCCCGACGATTTAAAAAGGCTCGCGCAGATGGGGCCATTTGATTTGATCTTTGATCAGATCTGCATGAGCGGCATGGAAGCCCAGATTGCAGTAGAAGCTTTTAGAGATGTCTGCGGCAAATATATTTTTACAAGCACAGGCTCAGTTTACGATTTCAAGAACGACCATGTCTTAGTTGAATCTGATTTTGATCCGTTGATTTATCCTATTAAGCTGATGGCCACAACTGATTACAAAGAAAACAAACGCCAGGCCGAAGCGGTTTTTTCTGCTCAGAAACACTTTCCGGTGAGCATGGTAAGATTTCCCATTGTGCTGGGAACAGATGATTACACGCAAAGGCTCAAGTTCCATGTTGATAAAATTTTAAAAGGCGAAGAGATTTATATGGAAAGGTTAGAAACTAAATTGGCCTTTATTGAATCACATGAAGCCGGAGAGTTTTTGAGTTTTATTGGAGAGTCCGATCATACGGGCCCGGTGAATGCGGCTTCAAACGGGGTGATTACACTTCAAGAAATCGTTCATCAAATTGAAGAGGCGACAGGAAAAAAAGCGATTTTGGCCAAAAGAGCGACGCCGACGAATGGTTCGCCTTTTGGAAGCAATGAGGATTTTGTGCTGGGGAATGATCTGGCGAAGTCATTGGGGTTTCAATTTAAAAATCTGGATGAGTATCTGCCGGGGTTGATCAATCATTTTAGCAAAGATTAATCATCATTCAGTTTACAATTTTCTTGGGCAACTTAATGCTTTTTCGCGCCTCATAGAGATCAATCTCATATTGAGCAGATAGCCAGAAATCGGGTGTGGTTTCGAAGGCCCCGGAGAGTTTGAGGGCCATTTCGGCGGAAAGGGACGTGCGCCCGTTGATCAGGCGATTGATGACTTTTATGTCCACTTCGATGTGATGAGCGAGTTCCTTTTGGGTGATTTTAAGAGGTTTCAGGAATTCTTCGGAGAGAATAACGCCGGGGAGAGTGGGGCTGCGTTTGAATTTAAATTTTTTCATGTGTTCCTCAAAAAATTTTAGAAATGATAATCAACAATTTCGACTTCTCTTGGTCCATCAATTGTCCATTGAAAGATGATTCGCCATTGATCATTTATACGTAGACTATAGTATCCAATCAGATCTCCCTTTAGGGCTTCGAGCCGGTTTCCTGGAGGAGATTTTAAATCATTCAAGGTCTTTGCATAGTGTAACATATCCAGCTTCCTCAATGCGGTTTTTCTGATTGATCGCCATGAAATATTTCGAGGAGGGATGCCGGTCTCCATAAAATCCTTAAGTTGGGACTGTCTAAAACTGATAATGGCCATGCTTATACCTGAATTAGGTATACCTTAAACAGGTATACAAAAGGTCGAATCAAGTATTTAGCTGCAATGAGTATTCAGCCTTAATTTATGAAGTTTTGGCAATTATTGAGTGTGGGAATGAAAAATTTGTATATAAGGCTCAAAAACTAATCAATGACCGGGAGGTGGGAGTGATAATTCTTTTGAAAAAAGCATCTCATGAATGTGGGAAGTTTTCTGGGGCGGGGGAAATCCGAAAAAACCTGCCAAGGATTTAAAATAACCCCCGCCCCAGTTTTTTTAATTCTAGCAGGTAATTGAAAGTTTTCAACAGATCGCTTCACCAATTTAAGAATTAACGCATGAGTTTTGGGCTATTTTTTGCTATTATTTGCACTTGCGCTACCACTAGGTAGGTGGCACCTTCCATGGATTTGTGCTAGGATGGACTATCTCAAAATGGGGGTGCCCCGGTTTCGACAGGGAGTACGGACGTTTTGTGGGCGTGTCCAGGTTGATCGGCATGGTCCTGGTAAAAAGTCGATCAAAAATTAAATGCTGAATCTAACGATTACGCATACGCAATGGCTGCTTAATTTAATTAAGCCCGTTCGTTGAGGTGGTTACAGCCGATAACAAAGTGTGTGACAAAGTTGGTGCTGGAGCAAATAAAACTTCAGTCGTTGAGTCGCCGGGAAGACAACGCTAAAAATCACCGGGCTGTTCTCTGCAGACACGCAGAGATAGTCTTCGCTTTGAGACAATAATTCAAAGCTACACACGTAGTCCGCTTTACTGATGATTCTTTGGACGTGGGTTCGATTCCCACCACCTCCACCATTGAGTGATAATCAAGTTTCAATCTTTTAACTTGGTTTCACTTTTTCTTATCTAACTTCACTTTAATCTTTTAATTTATTGATTTTAAGAACATTCTATTCAAAATTGATCTATTTTAGATTCACTCCATTTAACATGGTTTTATATAAAATCATGTACGAGAAGGTGCCAAGACTGTGTACGACTATACCGACAAACAGAGAATAATTTTAAAGCAATTAAGAAAAAAATCAAATTTAAGTCAATTTGAAGTTGGTGAGGCATTAGGAGTAACCAAAGGTTACATAAGTCAAATTGAAAACGGGAGCACACCAATTCCTAAAGCTACGTTTATGTTTAAATTGCTTTCGGTTTACAAAATAAAGCCAAAATATTTTGAAGAATTAATTAAAAATGTAAAAGATTCAAAAACATTAGTAAAAGTGGTTAGGGCCAATGAAATAAAGTTAGATATTGAATCAAATGATGAAGATTCAGAAAATTTAGACATGGAGCTTGAAGAATCTTATGAGTGGATGGAATTTAATGGGGACAAAGGAATATATCAAAGTGCTTACACTTTGAATAATTATGAACTTAGGAAAGAGGTTTGTACGTTTTTTAATTCTAAGAAAATAAATTACAAGAGATTAAATTTAATCAATATATTAGTTTTCGATATGTATGAAGTTCATAAAGAAATCAGAAAATTTGAAAAAACAAAAAGGCTAACGAGCCAATTGGTCGTAGATAAAAAGGAATTAACTGAAAATAAAATAAACTTAACAAAGCTAGAAAAGCAGCGGTTCTTGATGTTGCCTTTTTTCTCAGAAAAGGCCATGAAGCAAAAGAAATTTCAAATGTGGGCGCAGGGTACTAAGAAAAACAATAATGGATATCGATCATTTTTGTACTATTTAACTGAAATATTAAAGAAGAGAGTTAATAAGGATAGAAGAGTGATTGGCTGGAAATTGGTTTATAAAGTGTTAAGACAACTTCAACTGCAAAGTAACAATGGCAAAGCATTAAGAGTATTTAGAGATAATTATTTCAGTATTAATTTTCCACTCACTATAGAAAACGTAAGTTATGAATTAGTCGCTATACAGAACATTGCGCAAATTAAATCAGAAATAAAAATTTTTAAACGAGATTACCCCGAATATACAAAATCAAAGCCTAACTTCCTTAATTTTAAATCTTTCGTGAATCAAAATAAAAAATCCAGAATAAAATAGAATGTTCCCTCTCGGCGGTTTCTTATCTTTTATAAAGTGATGCCAACACTAACAAAAGGATAAGAAATGGAATCAAATGAATCAGTTCTCGCGGAGTACGTTAATCGTTGTATATCGCATAGTACAGAAAATAAAAGCACACCCAATATTCTGGTGGAGGAATGGTTTAAGCTCCCTCTTGATATCAAGCTCTCTACAATACTATTAAAATACATAGACCTTTCAGGTGAAAATTTAATATTTTTCCCTATTTTCAGTAGCAAGGCTAAACAATTTAGTTTCGTCTTTATGAATGAGCCAAACGTTTCAAGTCTTGTTGCAAAAATAATACAAAAATTTTTCAATAAAAATTATTCCATTGAGATGCTTGATAATAGCTTTGACATTTTTCGGAGTGATGAAGATATGTGCAGGGCTGTTGGAATAGATTTTTTAGTAACAACATATTGGAAATTTCGTAGTGCTGGTTTCTCCTATAACAAGTCGATGAAGCAAGAGGAGAAATAATATGGATACAATATGTTGTGGATATAGATTAATAAATAGATCAAAGTTCAAATATATCCAACACAATTTTAAAGTCAGAGAAATATTATTAAATGCTGATAAAGAAAAGTATTTGATAAGACACATAAAATTTAAAGTTTCAAAAGAAAATAATAAGATTCCAAGTTATGAACTCATCATAAAATTAATGGATATTAGTAATCCATCAAGATATGTACTTTTTTTCGCTTTTAGACTTGGGGGTTACACTAATTCTTATGATTTTAAATTTCGTACTGAATTGTCCAATTTTAACTATTTCTATGAGTTTGAATTTTTTATTAAAAGAATAGCACCCTCTAATGCATTTTGGAATAATTTGATTGATTCTTCAATTCCATGTGAAGTTCACTTAAAAACAGATATGGAATTAAAGTTTGATATTTTCAGGCTTTATTTAGATTATCCTTACAGTAAAAAACCACACATAAGAGTAAATCCTCAAACAGGATGGCGAACGCTTTATCTATCAACCAATTTGTATATTTATGAAAAAAACAACGGCGTAAGGTTAGAGAAAAGATATAAAAGCCAAAAAGTAATTAGAAGGGAACTGAATTTAAAAACATTTAAAGATTTTAAAATGAATTTTCCAATATCTTATAATCCATTTGGGAAATTGCGCTTTTTTAACATTGCTCGTTGCAGGCCAATGAGCAAGTCTGATCGGACAATGTACAGAAGGGTCTTGTACATAGTCAATGATAAAAAAATTCATAAAACGACCAAAGGTAAAAAAGAAATATGGATACAAAAAAATTCATTGCTAAATTCAAAAGAAATATTAAATCGGAAATTTAAAAATTCATTTTCTGGAAAGCTGATAAAATTATTTCAACCTATATGTTTTGACTTAAAAGCCCATTGTTTCAATGAGGCAAAATTATACTTTAAAAAGGAGTGTTTATGAACATGAATGAAGAATTAATGAACGATGAACTTGAAAATGATGAAGGTGAGGTAATCGAATATCATCCTCCGGCAGAACCAATAGTTAGGAAATCATTTACTTCATTTGCCGAAAACTTTATTGATCAAGAAGGCTTAACTGAAGAAGATTTAAGATTTCTATATTTGAAAGCGTATTTACAATTTCCAACAGAGGCTGTCGCCAAATCTTTAAAGGTAAAAAAACAGAAAGCTATAGATTTATGTAAAAAATACGAAAAAGAAATTAGCAATATTATCTTTGAGAATAGAGTTGAAACAAGGATTAAGAATAAAGCAACTCAGGCTGATTTTGAAAATGTTGCAGCTAAAACTTTAGGCCGGGCAATTAGGTCTTTAGGAAAAAGAGTTAATAATGAGAACTGTGAGTTTGAAGAATTAACAATTGAAAAGCATATCAAAATTGTAAGTGAATTGAATAAAGCACTAGCACTCAAGAACGAGGTCTTTACGGGCAAATCTAAGCTCATAGAAGAAGAGTTTTTTGAGGCAGAAAGCTACGAAGAAGAAGTCTAGAAGTGAAACAATTAATCGTTCTTATCGCTTACTCAAAAGTTTATGTGGAACGCTGGGAACGATTGGAACGATTGATGTTGTGTTGTCAACGATGTACCAAAAAGGAGAGGTTTAGAATGAATTTACAAAAAAACATTTACGATTTAGAAAAAAATAGGCTTTTAAATAGCGATCAAGTTGCAGAATACCTTGGCTTTAAAAGAAGCTATATTTATAACCTTGTTCATAAAGGGATTTTAAAACCATTCAAATGTGGAAAAAAAGCAAAGGGCAGGTTGAGGTTTCTTATTAGCGATCTTGATAAGTTTTTAGGTAGGTAATTATGAGTATTAAAAAGTTAGGCAACGGGAAACACTTCATTAGAGTAAAAGTTCTCGTCAATAATAAATCAAAAGAACTTAAGCATACTGGTAATTTTTCGACCATCGGTGCTGCTAGGGCCAAAGAAAAACAGCTTTTTGAAGCATTATTACATTTAAAACATAAACTTGAGAATGAAGAATTAAGATTTACTTGGGATAAAGCCGTAAAGAATTATCTTGAGGAGTCGGAAAATAATTTGCGGCTAAGCACCCTGTATAATAGAAAGGTAATGCTTGAGGCACATACGAATACATTGAATGATATTGAAATAAAGGATTTAAATAAAACTGATTTTAAAAATTTGTTTGAAAAAATTAATATTTCAACTACAACCAAAAATGAATTAGTAAAATATTGTCGCCAGGTTTTAGATCAAGCCTTGGAAAATAGGAAGATTTTTTTTAATCCTCTAAAAGGTGTCAATTTCAAGAGTGACAAAAATGAAAAGAGGAAAACAAGCACCGAAGCGATGACACATGAAGAAATTGTGCAGGTTTTAAATTTCATTCAAGAAGTTAATATTGAATTCTATGAAATTTTATTTCTCACATATCAGTTAGGGATGCGTTCGGGTGAAGCTATCGCCTTAAGATTTTCCGATATAGATTGGGACAAAAATACGGTCACTATTAAAAGAGCCTGGTGTAGAAGAAAGAAAGGATTCGATCTTACCAAGACAGGACAGCAAAGAGTGGTTCCAATTAATGTATCGACAGAAACATTTCTTAAAATTCTCAAAATTAAATATGATGGACAAGAATTTATTTTACCAAGAAATAAATTGTGGATTAACGGAAGAATGGCTGAAAGTTTAAGAGAAATACAGACTCACTTAGGAATTAGGAAAACGGATTATCATTCATTAAGGGCTTCATTTATAACAAACTTATTAAAAAATGGAGTTGCGACAGTTAGCGTGCAAAGCATGGTTGGCCATGTTGAGCTTAAGACAACTCAACGATATATAAGATTACACGGAACAGATTTAAAAGGGGTCACAGACGTAATTAATATAAATTTGGAAACTGAGACATGAATCTCATTTTTTAGATTTTTTATCTGACTCAAGTTCCAGTAAATCTAAGCCTTTTTCTAGGGCTAAAAGTATTAGATCGTTTTTCATTATCAAGAACTCATTTTCTTCTTGTAAACTTCTTACTTTTACCAGTACGGCTTTGAGCTTAGAATTTAGGCGTTTTTTGTCCTTCTCAGACACTCTGAACGAAAACTGAGGATATTGGGATGGAACTTTTTTCATTATAAGCCAATGTTAGTACATATTTTCATTATTGCAAGTCAATAAATTGCATGACAAAATGTCGCAATGAGTCTATAATACGGTATGAGTAATGAAATAAAGGCAGTTGCGTATGCGAGAGTGTCCACCTTACTTGGCCAGGATGTTGAGAATCAATTGGTAGGATTGAGGCAACTCGCTCACCAGAGAGGTTTTGACCTTTTAGCAGAGTATATAGACGAGGGTATCTCGGGGAATAAGGAAAAAAGGCCTGGTTTGGATAGGCTTATAAAAGACGCCCGAAGAGGTCTATTTTCAATAGTTCTCATCCATTCCATTGATCGTCTTGGCCGGTCAACAAAGCATTTATTAAATTTAATGGAAGAATTTCGACATTATCGTGTCTCTCTAATTTCTGTAAGGGAAAGTTTAGATTTTTCAACACCAACCGGTCAAATGGCCTTAACAATGCTCAGTGCTGTAAGCCAGCTTGAGGCTGAACTAATTTCTGAAAGAATCAAAACAGCTCTTGCTGTAAAGAAAGCTATTGCTGCTAAAACTGGGAATGGTTGGACTTGTGGAAGAAAACCTTTGAGTAAGGAAGTTGAAGAAGATGTTATCAGACTTAAATCCAAAGGCTATTCAATTAGACAAATTTCTAAAGAATTGGGAACAGTTTCAAAATCTAGCGTAGTAAGAATACTAAAACAGGTGTCCCAAAACGGTAGTTCAGAATAGGCCTTTAGCTGTCTTAGTTTTAAGGGAGTTAGAATGTTTACAATTTGTATCAATAACGATTTCTTTTTCGTCCACTTTCCATTGACGATGTTCCGTGAATTATTAACGGAACACCGGATTGTCTCAATAAAATTAAAACGGTTTCCGAAATCGAAGTATGAAAAATTTTAATAAAGTCTTAAAGGAAAATTTTAAGGGCAAGAACCTTAGTGAATTATCCCGACAATTGGGAGTGCCTCGATCTGTTTTGGCCGACTGGTGTGACGATAAGCAGCCTTCATTTACTAATATGGACTATATCATGAGCATTGCTAATTTTTTGGGACTATCACTTGAAGAGCTACTCGTTGGAAATAAAAGCCCAAGAATACTTTCAAGTATTACATTCGAGGATGATGGCAGAAAGTATCAAGTTCTTATTACACAAATTAAATAGAGGAGATTGTATGGAATCTGGAAATTCAGCAATTGTAGGAAAGGGAGAGATTACTGAATATTCTCAAGTTCCCAAATATCGCAGAAACTGGTTTGCAATTCTTATGTTTTTTGTTTTCCCACCTGGTTTAATATACCTATTGGCTACAGGCGATATCTATTATGAAAAGAAAGGTATTTTAAAGACTTATTCAAAAAGTGCAAAGGTATTTCTTTCAATCTGGTGCTGTCTTTATATTTTAAGAATTCTTTTAAAGAAATAATTGTTTTCAATTGTAAACATTGGAATAAATATGAAATATATTCTAGTAAATTTAATTCTGGCCATGACATTTGGATGTGCTTCAACACCATCACCTATGTCCTGTAACGAAATGTGGGATCAGCTTGATTCTAGCCTTAACGGTACAAGTGTGGCCTCAATAAATAAAATTATCCACCCAGAATCTGGAACATATTTAGGCAGGAACTGCGTTTCTTTATCAAGTAGCAAAGGTGACTCAACTTATGAGTTAATCAAATTAATTGATGAGCATAGGGAAAATTTAAATAGTTGGACGGAAGACCAAAGGAATCTGGATGCTGACAGAAAGGAAGACCCAGAATTTGCACGGAATATTGAGAAAAATCTGAACTATTCAGAAACCCAGCCGATTCCATTTAGAAATGAAGAAGTTAAAGAAATGATTCAAGATTTACAGCTAAAGCAATCAATATTTAAAATTCTTAAAAAGAAATTGGCAGAAGGGGGAAGGGATGTGCAATATCTCGTACCGATTCATTTTAAAATGGCCAAGGATTGGATAAATTCAGAAAATAGTAAGAAGGATGAACGTAGATTAAGTAAGTTAATGAATCATCTTGATAAAAAGGAAAAGTTGAAAATTGAGAAGGAATCTAAGTTAAAAACCGAATCAATTGAATTGAATGCCTTCCTTAGCAGTGCTCATAGCAAGTTTAAACTCTCAAAAGAACACTTTGCCTTAGCTGTTGTAAGGGGTGACCTAGTAGACAATCTGGGTCTTAATCTTGGGCAAACGATTTATAAGATTACGAAAAGTAGAATTTTAAATATTATGAGTACATCATTTGATAACAACCGTAATTTTACACTTAAACTTCAAAATTCATCAAATCAACATATTATTGTTTTTAACTTTTCGCTAAATAACTACGCGATTTTAGAAAACGTTGAATCTGAAGGTCAAGTCTATACAGATACCAACGCAATGACAGCATTAATTACGGCTATGCAGTGAAAGTTTATCTAAAATTTTAGTTAGTTCAAGTTTCTGTGATCGAAGAATTTTAAACATTCCTTGAAGTTCAGGCTCTAACATTTTTGCTGTTTTCCAGTCTAGGCTTCCCATGTAATCCCTTAATTTAAAAAAGCGGTCAACCAGCTCTCTTAATTCCAAATCTTCATAATCTAAACCAGGCATTCGTGTCATTTCTTCACAGAGGGTATTTAAATCTTTTGCAATTTTTGTCTTCATATAGAAAGTCTATCATTGGTTATGGATAAAACAAGTTTGTAACCACAAATATGAAGGCCCGTTGAGACATTATGGAATAAAAGGTGTCTTGCCAAATTTTACTTGAAGTTCTGCTTCTTTTTCTACTATCCAATTTGGAAACTCTATTGGGTTATCGTTATAGATTCTGAGACCCATTAACCAAGGGTCTTTTTGATTTTCCCATAAGATCATATCTTCTGAAGTAGAAAGTATTTTCTCGAAACTTGATTGAGTATATTCTCTTTGAAATTTTGTATTTTTTGATTTTATGTTTGCTAAAAAAGATTGGAGTGCTTCATTCTCTTCCTTTTCTTGAAGTTCAACACTTTGCTTAGCAGGATATATGGTTAAATTTAAATATTTTAAAACAGAAGGCATATTGCTAAAATTATTCCACCAGATAGGAGTTGGAGTATGTTGCTTCGATCCTGTGAATGCAGGATGAATATTTGCTTGATGAATTGTTAAATCTATATGTTCACCGAATTCAGTAATAAGCCAAAAGTGATGATCTTGATCCCAAAAACCCTGCCATCCAAACTCAAAATGTTCCTTGCGTATCACGGGTATGCACAAAGCCCCTTGAACAAGAAAACTTTCTATTCCAGCACAAGAAAGGAGGTACTTTATACCAAGTGATGCTTGTAAGCATCGGTCTGAATAGTTTTCGCCATAATGATTGGAGAGAAGAGAGCTAGTAAGAGTAAAAAAGTATTTCTTTAGCTCCAGTGTAGTCCGTTTATTTTTCTTAGAAGTTCTTATTTCTTTTTTTAAATTAAATGTTTTCATGTTTTAAAATTGTTGCGCTTCCACTCAGCTCAGTATTTACAATGTCTCTTGCGACTTCAACTAAGATTTCAATAATGCTTTGAATTTCCATTTCATCTTTTCTATTTAATGAAGAAATTCCTAGACCGTCTCCATTTGTTTTAAAATGCGCACATCTATCTCTAATATCATGAATAGTATTAAAAAGAGGTCGTTTGAAAAATTTTGAATCAATCTTACTTTCATATTTACTTAGAAACAATTTCAGTTCGCCCGTCTGCCATTTTCCCCTTTTGAGAAATTTAAATTCAACTATCTTATATAATGAAAGATATCTGAACTTTAGAGGAAGACGAGTGCTAACTCCATCCGTCAAAAGCTTTACAAGTTTTCTATGAGAAGCAGTATTTATGAAAACATTTTTTATAGCTTCTGCATTTGGAGGTGAAAGTGCTTCTTTGAATTTTAAATTTAAATCAGGCTTGTTACTTACTTCAGTATAATGCCATATCGCTTTTTCCAAAAATTCCAAATCAGGATCATAATTCATTCTCATTATTGAAAGAAAATGTTCTTTTGAGCTATGAATAACATTCAGTGCCTGCTCTGAAATGTCTTCTTTTTCCAAATTGCCTACTTCAAACCTCAACGCCTTGGGTTGACCATCGCTATGTTGCAGAAAGGCTAGGGCAATATTATGGTTTTGAATTTTTATCTCAAAACCTATATTGGTGTTATCGTCAATAACTTGTTCATTCAATGGCTTTATTAAAAAATAAAAATAACATTTTTTCATACGTTTTTATACCTTTTTTCACAGCTTTGTAAAAGATGAAAAATCCATTAATTCTTGATCTGCCTTAGTGGAATTTTTCTACGAAACTGAAATATTGTGATTTTCTTAACATATAGATTACAAAGGATAAAGTGCCCAACGGCTTATGGTGACAGTATCTCCCGATAATGCTATTTTTTGTAATACAAAAGTAAAAAGTAGGAAGACTCATGTTGAATAAAACGCTGGATGCAGAATCAGAAAAAACAAAGATAATTGCTTTTGAAAATGATGGAAAAAAAATTATTTCCCATTTACTATCTTTGCAAGTTGAACTCCCCAACAAGTCAGATCAGTTATCGAACTTTATATATGAACTGGATAAAGAGAAACATATCAATTTTTTAGAATCCTGTTACGAAGCATTGCTGAAAAAAGCCGATGTTTTTAGAGTCGCTCATCTAATGAAGTCTTCTTTTCAATTAATTGAAGAGATTCAAATTAAACTGCTTGTGGACATCTTAGAGATTTTCACAGAGAAAATGAAAGGGGATATGACATCAGGGCTTTTTCATGAAGCTATACAAGTAACTGCAAAAACCAATTTTGAATTTGCAAATAATATTGAACTAGAGATTAAGCAACGAACAAATATTGATCTTTATGGATATTTACTTGTAGTCTATAGAGGTGTTTCAGAAGCAAATTTTGCATTGGCCTATACTAAAATACTAGCATTAATCAATGACCACAATCTTGGAATTAAGTCGTATGGGCTAAGAGGGCTTGGCGATTTGGGTGTGGAAATCCATAGCTACAAAAAAGAGGTCGTTGAAATACTTAAAAACTATAATAAACATGAAAATAGGCAAGTACTATCTAATTCTTCGTACGCAACCTTTAGACATCTTCATAACTTCGAAGAACTTATTGAGGAAGTGAAACTTTTATCCATCTCTGATTTAGGGGGAGTACAATTCGAGCTTGCAGTTTATTTAATGCGAGAAGAGAAAAATTTAAATGATTGGCAACAAGAGTTATTGTTAAATTTATTTGGAAGAGTTAGGTCTGAAAAAAAAGAAGTTACAAATATTTTGGATATTACTTTATATTCTTTAGTTAAAAAGTCCAAGGACTTTGAGTTCGCAAAAAAGGTATTAAACAAGTGGGTAAGTTCGAGAGAAACAAGAGAGATTTTAAAATATAAGCTAGACAATACTTTTCCAATGACATTTCCAGTTTTTTTCACAAATAATGATTTTGTTTCTTTATTGTTGGCCGAATGGTTCAACCAGGATGAATCAAAATTTCATAAAGCCACGAGTGCTTTTGTCGATTATATGAAACTTCATAAAATTCCACCTGTTTATTTACAATCTGATTATATAGCATCTTTAGATTTTGAAAGTTCATTGTATGTAATTAGAAAAATTTTGGGCTATACATATGATTTCGATTACACGGCAACATTCATATATTCTTTCTTCAGTGTGCAGGATACAGATTCTAAGTTATATCATCTAATTTCTTCAGTACTAATTGAGCATCTTGGATATAATTATCCTCATAAGACAATTTCTTATTTAGAATTAAAGAGGCAGGGCGAGTCTAACGATCTTGCCCTGAAGAGTATAGAGTTAGTTTTAGCGGAATTATCAGCAAGAATTTCTCAGCTAAGAAAGTTGCCACGAATAAGTGAGCTACAGCCAGAAAATGATATAGTTTTAAAGATTGAAAAGAAACGGCAGAAATCTTTTTCTAAAGCAATGGAGAGCGCAAGAGAGGGATCATTTTTTAATTTTGTCACGAAAATAACCATTAAGGAAGGAAAGTCTTGGTTCTCATATATGCATGGGAAATATTCAGACGTCAGTACAATGACTTCTTTTTCTGATTCTATTGAATTACCAAGGGCTGATGTCCTTGATGTCGTAGGTGCAAGCATGGAGAGGCAAGGTTTCAGGATGGCAAAGCGAGGCAGTGAATGAGATTACTAATTCGCGAATATCTTTCAATGCTAAAGGAATCAGATGAACTTGATCTTATAATCCCCGATTTATTAAATGCTATGAATATAGACGTCCTTGCGGGAGCGCAGAAAGGAGTAAGACAAGATGGTGTTGATGTACATGGGATTGGCATTGACCCCGATACTGGACTTAAGACAAATTTTCTAATAACCATCAAGAGAGGCGACATATCCAGAACCGTTTGGGATTCTGGCGTACAATCTGTAAGACAGTCCTTGGTAGAAATTATAGATGTTTACGTAAAGCAAAAAATACCCAAGACGCACCGTAAGTTACCTATTAAAATTATTCTATGTTTTGGTGGGGAGATGAAGCAAGAGGTACTACCTAACTGGAGCGGATTTACAGAAGATCATCCCAAATTTATTTTTGATGAATGGAGTGGAGACAAATTATCTGGATTAATAGAAAAACATCTTACTGATGAAAATCTGTTTTTTGATGAAGTAAAGAAGTACATGCGTAGGAATATAGTTTTTCTAAGCGATCCCGACTACAATCTTAATCATTACGTAGAAATGTTAGATAACTTGTTAAACTCGAAATTATGGTTGAATAAAGCCAATAAAGAAAATGAAGTACTCAAGGCATTAAAAATAATATCTTTATCTTTGGGAATGATTAATCAATATTCAATTGAGGCTGGAAACCTAGAGCATACAATAAATGCTTCCGAGCTTTCATTGTTGAGAGCTTGGTCATTCATTATTGAAAATAAATTACATGAATCTAAGAAAATACTTCAAAGGTACTATCAACTTAATCAGCAATATATAAATTACAGTGCTCAATATTATACGAAGATGGAAAAGCACTATTTCTGCAAAGATGGTATGTGTAAACAAAGCCAAGACAGTATAACTAGTTCGATAGTTACATTTAAACAAATTGGAATATTGGCAACTTTTGGCCTTGAGCATCTATTATTTGCTCATTTAAGAAAAGATGAACAGGGGCAAGAAAATGCTAAGATTATTTCAAATGCACTAGTGCAAGTGATTGATAATAACACTATCTCGGGTTCTCCTTGTTATGATGGACAAACAATTGATATTTGTCTTGCGATTTATTTTCTGTGTTTAACTGGAAAATTCAAAGAAATTAAAAGTTGGATAAGAGTGCTCATTCATCGTTTTCACTTTTCATATAATATACTTGAAAGGCATTTTCCGGTATCTTGTGATTCACTCGATATGTTAATAGAATTTGAATTTAACGATGACCATACAAAAGAAAAAATGGCTGACTTATCGACGTTAATTCCAACATTGGCCTATTGGTGTGCCATTTTAGATTTCCAAGAAGAATATATAAATATTTTGAAGTTGGTTGAAGATTTGAAAGAGACATGTCTGCAGCTTTGGTTTCCAGGAAAAG
The DNA here is from genome assembly GCA_041662705.1 of Bacteriovorax sp. Classification (GTDB taxonomy): domain Bacteria; phylum Bdellovibrionota; class Bacteriovoracia; order Bacteriovoracales; family Bacteriovoracaceae; genus Bacteriovorax. Next base: position 683,269 of record JBAZRY010000002.1, on the reverse strand, counting down.
GAATTAAAGAATATTTTTATAAGAAATATGCAGCGAACGAGGGAGGTATAGCGGAAGCGCCTCTTTATTTGCCTGAAACACTCGATGAACTGAAAACAAGGATAAAAGAGTTCATCGAATTTTCAGCTAAAAATGAAAGTTTTGAAACAGTTTGGAATGATGCCCCACCGGCCTTGCCATTGGTGGCATCAAGGCAATTCAGAACGCCTGTAGTACCGTTTTACTGGTTACGTTTGATAAATGTAGATATGAACCCCGAAGTGACGCTTGATTAGATTTTGCCAGCTAAGAAGGTTAATTTAGTTGTTTGGGGTAAAAGGTAAGTATAATGTATGAAAATGAACTCCAAGGGTTTTTTGGACATATATAAGTGCTTTTAACCACCGTTAGGAGGTGCTGTGTCGTTGTTGAATAGTTTGTTAGAGCAATCCGAATCTGAGTTTTTAGACTTTAAACAGCAATATCACTCATCAAACGCGAAGCTGGTCTTTGATGTATTATGCTTACTAAACTCTGATCATGAGGGAGATCGATATTTAGTTTTTGGAGTTGGTGACGACAAAACTATTCATGATATTTCTAATGATGCCAACCGCAAAACAAGTGCAGGACTGACTGATCTCTTTAGAGGTAGTCAGTTTAATAGATTGCCCAAAATAAAGATAATAACTGAACGAATTGAAGAGAAGAGTGTTGATATTTTGGTTATTTCAAATACAAGACATAAGCCTTATTTTTTACTAGCAGATTATGAAAATCGAGGTTCTACGGTTATCGCTGGGAGAATTGTCACTCGAGTTGGAGATGCGAATACGCCTACCAACAGAGGTGCAGAAGATCATGCGATTGAAAAAATGTTTGTAGAAAGATTTGGTCTTCACCTAACCCCCCTTGAGAGACTTAAGGTATATCTAGAGGATATTTTTAACTGGATCGAGGGATATAATGAGAATAAAGAATTATTTTTTTATTATTCAAAATTTCCTGAATTTACAATAACGAAAGATTCAAGCTCTCGTGAACCATTTGAAGTTGAAGAGTGGGTGCATGTTTTCCCAGATACAAAAGCATCGTCTGAGAATCTTTTTCTAAAATATCATGCAACTATTCTTGGGAAGCACTTGCTGATTTCATGCGATGGCGCAAGATATTTAACATTGATACCCCAAATGAAGGTTTTGTGGAAAGGTGAAGATTATTATCGTATTATCTACTTTATAGAAGGTTCTAATGAATGTTTAATAAATAATATGCTTGAGAAAATCTATAAAAACCAAAGCAGACATTACATTAATGGAAGTATTTTAATATTTGATAACGACGAGCAAAAGGATGAATATCTGTTAGATGAAAATAACTTTTTAAACGGCCCTTCATTTTTTTATTCAACTGCTGAGAAGAAAAAATACAAAGTATTCAACGGCGAAAAGATTTTATTAGTGAGTCAATAAAATTATTTTCCTTTAGGCTGCCCAATGCTTCTATATTAAACAAGATAGGAAATATGACTTTTTTAACAGATTCTAATGGAAATATAATAAAAGATGGAAAATCTATTTTCTTCTCTATTGATGAATTTGCTGAGAATATTGCGGGCAATCACGATAGGTGCTTTATCTGTGGAGATAGCCGATCTATAAAGCCTTTTAATGGTGAACATATTCTACCTGACTGGGTTTTACGTAAATTTAAATTACAAACCAAAAAAATTATTCTTCCTAATTTTTCAGAATTTACTTATGGAGGTTACTTAATACCTTGTTGCAAAGATTGTAATAGCGAGATGGGAATTTTTTTTGAAGAACCCATTAGTGATGCTTTCAGCAGAGGGCATCAAGGGATAGCAGATTTTGCCAACAGTTCGGAATTGAATTTAAGTAAGCTCTTTGTCTGGATGTGCTTAATTTACGTAAAAACTCATTTAAAAGATGCCACCTTACTTCTTGAAAGAAATCTTAGCAAGAGTAATGGAAAACCCATAAGTGATATTTATGAAATGCGTGATTTACATCATGCATACTGTCTTGCGAGAAGAGCTTATACGAAAGCAACATGGAATCCACCAATAATGGGCTCTATGATAATTCTTCCTGCATTAGCGCCAGATAAAATCGAAAAGTTTGACTATATTGACTGGACACATACTAGCTCTGCAATGATTAGAATTGAAGATGTTGCCATAATCGCAATATTCAATGACTGTGGTGCTGTACTTGGGAAAGTTGCTCCAATAATTGAAAGTATCAAAGGCCCACTTTCGCCAATTCAACTGAGAGAAGTTTATGCAAATTTTGCATATTTCTCTAGTCTTATTGAAGATAGACCAGTTTTTACATCGGTTACGAATGGAGAAGAATATATTATTAATACAGAAATGGATAAAACATGCAAATTTGGAAAATACAACGATAAAGATTTTGGTTTACATATGTATTCAGCTTGTCATGACCTAATTTTAAAATCTGATCCCAAAGCGGCAGAAGTTGAAAAGGAGATTAAGCGGGGGGGCTACACTTATCTTGTAAATTCAGATGGTAGTTTTTTGGATCATACTTCCGTCTTTGAAACTGATTAGAAATAAGAATAATTTTAATACTTATCTAGGTATCCACGAGTGTACCATTGTGACTTTTACTTTAAAAATTATATAGTTATTTAATGGGGCACCACCTCCACCATGGCCGCTGAGGAGTAATTAACTCCTCAAGATTAATCAGGAAAAATTTTTGGTAATTAAGTGTGTGCTAAATATGTGCCACGATATTTTCAACTTTCAATATTGGATCATCAATATCACAATGATTAAGTGGATTAAATTTAATAATTAATTAAGAGGAAATCTGATGCCTTTTGTTGCCGAAGAAAATGAACTAAGTGATAAGTTAAAATTATGGCGATTTATGAAGTTTGAAAAATTCTGCTCAACTTTACAAGCAGGAGGATTGTTTTATACAAGTCTGGCATCTTTTGAAGACCCATTTGAGGCTATATTGCCAAAACGCTATTATTCTAGTCGTTATTTAGCTAGCCAGAAAATTAAAATTAAACCTGGGCCTCTTCGGGCCATTGAACTTGATCAAGATTTTAATCGAAGGCATGTTGGAGCTAATTGCTGGAACTGTAGTAATGTAGAACCAGAATTTTTTTGGAAAATATATTCAGATTTAGAATATGGAATTGCTATTAAGTCGAATGTAAAGAGATTAAAGAAAGCTCATGCGCTTGTAACAAAAGATATTTATATAAGAAATGTAGTTTATGAAAATATAGTAATCAAAGACACAAGTGATTTTTTAAATTTTCATAAAAATAATGTTTTAGAAAAAGCACATTTTAAAAGGCCACATTTTTCTCAGGAAAAAGAGGTGCGTTGTTTAGTTCAATTGGATCAGCCAAGACGTGGGACTCCAGTTACAGGAGAAATGATAAAGGTAAATTTGTTCGATCTGGTTGAGGAAATAGTATTTTCACCAAATTCTCCAAAATGGTTTCAAGATGTAGTTCAAGAAGCAAAGTCGAAATATGGTTATGCACAAATAAAATGCTCTACTTCGAGTTTAATATATTAAGGGAATTCAATATGTCAGAATCAGATTTTTTAGAGTGGTGTATCGATAATTCATTTGAACATGAGGAACTATCTTCAATGACTGAAAAAAGACTGCTGACCTTAAGAAGTAGTGCTAATTTTAGTTCAGATAAAAATATTCAAATTTATTATTTTAAAAAACTGGTTGAGTTTAATTTAATGTTAAAGCTTTTTAAGTATGGTCTAGGAATAATTCTAATTTTTTTAGCTTTTAAATTTATGTTTTAATTTAATAGAAACATAGGGCCCATCCTGAAGCCCTATGATTATTTCCAAGTTAGGTGCCAGGATACTTTTGGTTTAGCACTTGCGCTACCATTGGGTAGGTGGCACCCTTTTAGAATTCGCTGTAGCCTAATCAAAATTAGAAATGCTTTATTATTAGCAGTAAAAAGGTAGATATGTCGGAAAAATTTAGAGAACTCCATAGAGAAATTAAAAAGGATGCAATTGACTTAGCAAACAAAAAATCTATTATTGTACTCGATAGACTTCCAGAGGTGTCTAAGTGGATTTTGGCCGGAACACTTTTTTCGATTTATAGTATTATTTCTGATATCGAAAAATTAAAGCTTTCATATAGTGGCGAAAACTTAAGCTTTCTACTTAAGTTCTTATGCTATTCTGCTGTTTGTGGAATAGCCTACATCGTTACAAAAGAACACGACAAAATTTACGACAGCGAGTTTATTACCAGTCTCCAAAAACATCCTAAGCGTGAAGAAATGGAAACTCTTATTAATCAATTACGTAAAGAAGGTTTTGATTTTGGAATAAAGGAGCCTAAAAACATATACGATAAAGAGATTCCAAAACATTTTTTATTCCTGCTGCAATTAATTTTTTTTACTTGGAGTTACTCTGCAGTGATTCTTGAGGCATTAAAAAATTTGAAGTGAGCTCAAGAAGACTTTTCCGGGGATATAGCAACAAGAAAGGTGTGTTGGCTGGAACCTCGGCTACTTTTATTAGCCTGTTATTTCTAGTTTCCAGGATAAAAGTTTGTTTATAATTTCTTTTATTTCATCATCGAGTTGGTCTTTAGAAGTCAGATGGTCTCTTAGAAGTCGTTTTAGAAAAACGCCTTGAGGGACGACAATATTATGGGATTCTGCAGCCACTCGAAATTTTAGTGCTTGATCTCCATTTAATATTTGCTGTGCGGCTTCGTCTTTAACTGTATCACCTTGTTGGGCGGCTGAAATTAGAGTTACAGGTAAGTAATATTCAATTTCTCTTTTTTTCCAAATGTGAATTATAAGTCCACTCTTTTCAATCTGATTTTTAAATTTAGTTGCTTCTGTAGATGGCGGTGACGTGGGCTTTTCATCTCGATCATGAATCCAATATGTATATTTTTTTGCGGGTATAATATTTTTAACATCAATTGCACCTGAAACTATACCATGCGCTGCTCCTCCACCAAATTGAATCACTGAAATAGAAATTGGTTCAAATTCTGATTTGTAAAGTGTTCTAAGTATATGCTCGAAATAGATAACATCAGTAGCCCCCTCAACCATCAGACAAATATCACTATTAAAGACGTCACTTGGCCTAATACCAAAATCACCTAGTAGAGTATGTCTAGTTGTGGAATCAATAGCGTGTACTTCTCGAACGCCATTTATGTTAAGGACACGGAAGAAATTAATGTCTTCAGATAGATTGAAGGCTACATGAGAATGAGTGGATATGAAGAATTGTATATTTTTGTCCTGAGCCAATTTGATAATATAACTGAAGAATCTTCGTTGTAGATCTGGGTGCAAGCCGGCTTCAGGCTCATCAAGAAGAACGATTTTTGCACCAGTAATAGTTATCTTTACCAAAATATCTATGAAATGTTTTAAGCCAGAGCCAGAATAAAGAATATCAAGTTTTTTTCCAAATTCGACATAGCTTAGTGTCGCAACATCTACCTCTGTACGACCACTTTCAATACTTGATAATTCAGGAAAATATTTTTGTACTTCACCAATGAGATCATTATATGTTTCTATAGTAAGATTTTTTTCATTTCTTGAGGAGTAATATTTAATTGCGAATAAAATATCAAGAGAATTTATTGCTGTAAAATTTCTATTTTGAATCTGATTCATGATATTTTGAGGTGTTTTATGTTCTCTGCTAATCAATCCTCCAGATAAATCTGATTGAATTAGAAGTGTTTTTTGTTTGAGATCAGTTGGTATTACGTGAGGAGTGATTTCGGGAGATTCTCTATTTGTATCATTGTTTTTAATTTCAATTTTTCGGCCATCCTCAAAATCGAAATTAATGACAAAGGACCCCGCATCCCAAAACATATCTTTTACTGCTAATTTAGGCTGAAATGTGTTCCAATTTCCAACATTAATCGCAAGCCCTGCCATATCTATTGCATGCAAAAGAGTACTTTTACCAGAATTGTTTTTCCCTACTAGAATATTAACTATTCCACAGCCTGAAACTGTTACCCGCTCGATTCCTTTAAAATGTTTTATCGTCACATTTTTAATTAGCATTTTCTTTTATTTATCCAAGATGAGATTTTACACACGTCACAGTAAAAGAACTCTTCCATTAGTACATTCTTAGAACTGAAAGTGAGCAGTAGCCGCTTTTCCTAATAAAATTTTCATTAAGCCGCCTCTTCAGTTTTAGGAATCAGCGGTACCTCTTGAGCACTAATAACTGTAGTTTCCTCGCTAGGTGGACAATTGGCCTTAACGGTCTTCTTGGCTTTTCTAGAGGACCTCATTTGCGATTTTATGTATTTTTGAAATTCAGCTTTCTTAACATCATTAAAATCTTTTAAAGAATCATCAAGGCCGTTGGCAACAAGGTCGTAGACCTTCTGAAATAGAAGCTCGGTACTGGCCCTATAGTCATGCTCACCGCGAATTTCTTTGGAAACAAGCTTGATGACATTAGCCGATAATATGGCCCTTGTTAAAGATTCAGGAGAGAAGGCCATGGCTTCTTTTGAGAATTCTTGCCATTCTTTAGATGAATAGGCAGCTTCATGGAAATTTACAAAGTCGTAGCACACGTCTTCTACAAACTTTTTAGAAGTATCAAGTTTGTCTTCGTCATTTCTAAGATCAAAGGAGAGTATTTCAACTACACCGTTAGGATTATTAAAGTCGTAGAGTTTCCAGTCGTAGCCATTGCATAAGAAACCATAAGGAATTTTACCTAGTGAGTACAGATATTCCTGAAGCTGAACTTTGCCACTTCTGAAGTCGGACTTGTTTAAATCAAACCCAAGTTTTTTTACTTCAACGACAAAGATTGGCAGCTCATTCTTATAGATAATAAGATCTGGACGATGCTTTCCTTTTTGTTCCTGAGCACGTATCGAGTATCCATTAGTCGCGGAATAGCCTAAGCAAGATTTAAGCATCGTTTGAACCCACCTCTCAACTTCAAGTTCTTTGCAGTTTGGGTTGGCTTCTAGCGCCTTCAATTCAAACATATGCTCTGACATATGATCCATCATTAAACGAACTAGTCTGTCTTGCTTACTTTCTTTTGCCATTGAGCACTCCTTCTAGATTGATGGGAATTTTCTCGGACGAATGGCTTCGGGTATTAATTTAATTTTTGATTTTGTTGGTGAATTTGTTCTAAAACGAAGGCTTGGATTTGGTTTCTTTAGGGCAGGATGTATCAAGAAATCTTGATAGTTAGAATCACAGTATTTCATTATTTTTGTAAGAAAAATACCGATTACTTGGACACTATTCACAAGAGGTTATTTTATCAAAATTTTTAATGGAGAATTTAATGAATCGTAAATTGCTTTATCTGGTAATGATGCTCTTTTTCACAGTCACATCTATGGTTCCAGCATATTCACATTCAGGTGGAACTGACAGTTATGGATGTCACACAAACAGCCAGACTGGTGACTATCACTGTCATAATGCTAAATATAGTAATCCTAAAAATGTTAGATCACCTGCAAGTTCACAAGCTGAAGTTCAATCACCAAAGCAGTATTGCTGTAAAGTATGTGCGAAGGGAAAAGCTTGTGGTGATTCCTGTATAGCTTCTGAGAAAACTTGTCATCAAGGTGTAGGCTGTGCCTGTGATGATTAGATTTAAGACACAATTGATTTCTCTTGTTATTAATGTAGTTAGATAGAAAGGTTACAACAGAGTTTTCTGATTACAACAAAACAAAAAGGTCTGTTGGAACCAAGGCGCATTATTGAGAAATATTTATTTTTACTGCAGATTATCTGGGCGCAAAGGACATGAAAAGTCTTTGTTTAAGTTAGGCATATCAAGATTTCTTGATTCAGAAAGTACAAGGTTCTATCCGATATAAAAATCGAACAGTTTAAACAAATTTTAAAAGCATCTTAGAATATTAAGGAATATCATTATGGCGCATGAAAAAGAAAAATTAATTTGTGGAATAATAATGCCAATTTCTGAAATAGATGGTTGCTCAGAGGAACACTGGGGTGAAGTTCATGAAATTTTAATCGAAGCAATTGAGACTACAGGCTTTGACGGGAATCTGGTGAGCAGTGCCGATGAAGTAGGCATTATACACAAACGGATAATTCAAAATTTATATGACAATCCTATTGTCATTTGCGATGTAAGTGGAAAGAATCCTAACGTTATGTTTGAATTAGGATTAAGACTTGCTTTTGATAAGCCTACAATAATTATAAAAGACGACAAAACATCATATTCATTTGATACCTCTGCCATAGAGCATATAGAGTATCCTCGTGATTTAAGATTTTCAAAAATTATAGAATTCAAGCTTAAGTTAACTGAAAAATTACGAGCTACGTATGAAAAATCGAATAAAGATGCAAACTACACAACATTTTTAAAACATTTCGGTGAATTTACTGTAGCAAAACTCGAAAAAAAAGAAGTATCGGGTCAAGAATATATATTAGATGAACTTAAATCTATTAGCCTGGCTATGCGTAAAATGGAACGCAACCAGATGATGGCACGTGATTTTGGATTTGAGTCCAATTCAAGATTTATGAGAAGTAAATCAGATTTGAATATTTGCATGCTCGGTAAAACTGATAAGGAAATAGCAGACGGCCTTAATGCACTTGTTGCGCACCCTTCTGTTATCAAAGCTGAAATAGTTGAAAGAGGGAAAAAGCATATGCATATCCAAGTTGAGTTAACCCCTGATGCAAATATAGCGGAACTTGAAAAATTGGCCGGAGGAAGAGATCGTAGAAGCCTAAGAAAAGCTAAATCAAAAAGTTAAAGTTCCGACATACCTTTCCAATCATGGTTCCAGCCAGCAGACCTTTCTGGTCGCAATGAAGCACAAAAAATTTGCTTAAATCTGACCGATTTGATACTTGCACCTCCGCAGGGCAACTGGCACAATAATAACATGCAAACAATCACAATCATCCTTTACCCCGGCTGCATCTTCTTTGAAATCGCATTAGCGGCTGAGCTTCTCGCGACCAAATATAAAATAAGCTACGTCACACCTAACGGAGAGGATCATATCGCAAGTAACGGAGCTAGAATCAAAGCTCTGTGCGCTTATGACAAAATCAACTTGGAAAATTGCAAGGGGCTTCTGATACCCGGAGGAGATCCGCGATCGATTGTGGATAATACGGTGATCGATGAAGTCATTCGGTCCGCGCACGAGAGCGGTCTGTGGTTGGCGGCGATTTGTGCCGGGCCTTCGGTATTAGCTAAGGCCGGCGTTTTGAAAGGAACGCGGATTGCGCACGGATATGGGAAAGAGCAATTGGAGTTTTTGAAGTCTTATTTTCTTGGAGTGGAGCTCACAGACGAGCAGTTTGTCTGCGACAAAAATATCATTACGGCAAAGCCAGAAGCGCATATTGATTTCGCGGTCGAGATCGCTTGCCGGCTTGGAGTAGTGGACGCTTCTCGGGCCAATCGAACGAAAGAGTATTACCGCGGGATTTTGGGGCGAAAAATAAGACCATTGGCGCTTGCTCTCATTAAAAATAAGGAAGACAAGTACCTCTTTCATAAGGCACATGACAAGGTTAAGAACGAATGGTTTTATCGGCCCCTCGGCGGTGGGATTGAGTTTTCTGAATCGGGAAGTGTCGCTCTTAAGCGCGAGATTATGGAAGAGCTGGGATTAGAGTCTCAGGTTGGCAGCCTCGTCGCTTCTTTTGAAAACATTTTTACCTTTGAAGGAATTCGCGGGCACGAAATCATCATGCTCTTTCACGCTCGATTTTTAGATGAGAGTGCTTATGAGGCGGCTGAGCTCGATATCTACGAGAGTGGCATGAGTATCGCTAAAGCCGTATGGCGATCGGTGCCTGAAATGAAAGCTGAAGGTGCTAAGGTTTATCCTGTTGGACTCGAAGCCTATCTCTAAAGGTGCCACCTACCTTCTGGTAGCGCAGGAGCTAAACCATAAAGGTGCCACCTACCCTGTGGTAGCGCACTCGCGAAACAATTGTGGTCACAACACTCATTCATTTCAAATATACAAATATGTGCCCGCGCACCTTCCTCTGTAGCGAATTCTTCATAAATGCCCGCTGGTACCAATTGAAATTATATGTATAATATTTATAAATGAAATTTGAAGAAAAATTTGAGATTTTTTTAAAAACACCTTTCAATACTGATTGGAAAGCGTTTTACATTTCATTGTGCTTAACCGTCTTTATTCTAATCCCTCTTCAATATCTGGTGGTATATCTCGGAGTGCATGATTTAATCCCATACCCGTTTTGGCTTAAATTTGCATTAGGAGTTCCAATCGGAGGCTCAGATTATCCCCAAATGATAGGCGATGCTAGTAGAGATTTTAGGTTTTTCTTTGTGGATGAGATCTTAATTTATTACTTGATGTTAAGTGGCTTTATATTGTTTAGGAAAAGATCAACGGCCATAGTTGAAAATAATAAATCTGAAATTTTTAACAAGGTTTTGATTCTAATTTTTTCCTACAGCCTTTTCGTATTTCCACATATGCGAAATAGGAAAATGATCTATAATGTCTTAAATAGCAGAGAGGTAAAAGAATTAGAGAAATTTTGTCCCGTTGAAAGTACGCAAGGATATGAGGGAAATAAAATTATGTACTGTATGCCTGATGAAAATTCATCAGATAAATTTGTTAATCAATTAGTTTTATATAAATTAATACATCGAGAATAAATTGTTTAATTGGAACGTCTGGTTTAATCCTTTTTATTCACTTAAAAGATCAGAAATGGGAATGAAGTTTATTCTGATTTTTTGGATAGTGATTTTTTCTTTTCCATTTACATTTATAATAGAGACATTATGGGTTTCACTTCTTAATATTAATCGAAAATCTTTTCTCAGTGGAGAAGAGCCCATTTATTTAATGGGATTTATCCTAATCCTACTTTTCATTGTTATGTTTATTCAATTATTTAAAATGAATTCCAAGCTAGAAAGAAAGAATATTTTTAATAGAGGTTATTACTATTTAATAATTTTATCTATTATTTATGTTTGTATAAAGCTAGTTTACATTTTTCCAACTAGTAACCATTCTATGCAGTGATTCTATCTTGAAAAAGTGCCACCTACCTTGTGGTAGCGCATTTGCAAAAATTTAATTCACTCAAAATATGGTTTGAAATTTGGATTGTGAGCGGCCTTAAATCCAAAGCGCACTCTTATTTCGTGACCATCTGAGAATTTTGGTAAGGCCCCTTCATCAAACCAGCCAACCTTAAGCGATTCGCTGGAGGTTTTCGCTTCACCGCCAACAACCTCAGCTCTGAATAATAGATGGCAGAACTCATTTTCTTTCCAAGGGTAGTTGATATACTCATATCTGTTTGAACTAAAGACTCCAAGCAGATCTGTCACAATTACAACGTAACCCGATTCTTCCCGACATTCTCGCTCAGCACACGCCTTTGGTGTTTCACCTAAATCATGACAGCCACCGGGCATGGCCCAAAAACCATTGTCGGCCCTTTGGATTATAAGGACCTCCGACTTTTCATTGAGAACAAAAACATCGCACCAAAGGTGCCAGCTACCCTGTGGTAGCGCAAGTGCTAAAGAAAAAATCCTTGCTAAAAAAACTGGGAGAATTACAATAAGACTATTGAAGGTAGTCTCTTTTTTCTCCCAGAAAACATCAGTACATTCGTAAGAGGTTTTTGCAAGTGCGACTTGCAAGAGCCTCTTATTTGTAAAATTTCCTAAAAGATTAAAAGAATAATAGTTTTTGATTAATCATGACAGATTTTGCTTTATTTGCACTGGCAGTTTGAAGACGGCGTGGCACCCTTAATCACTATTCTCCATCTGAATGTCTTCTTGTTTCTACTCGCCCTTCGTCAGTAGGCAAGATACTTTCTGGCTAAAATGTGGTTACGAGATATTTGATTTCTTATCAGCCTGTAGACACTGATATTGGGATGTGCTTTAATTTAATCGAAATTTAATTGAGAGGGAATCGCATGAAAAAAACTATTTGTTTATTAGCACTCTTTATATCCACTATGGCCGCAGCCGGTTCTCCTCCCCCATTTAGTGATATTATTAGAAACGCGGACGGCAGCATTCGTGAGATGGTTCAAAGTTCAGAGTATTTGAAAAGCGTTGGGCAGTCGCTACCTAACGGTGAACTTGGTGCCTTAGAATATTGTGCAAGCCAAGGGATGCGCTTACCAACGATAAGAGAATGGCTTCAATTGGCGGCAAGTTTGGGTGCACCTGAAATCATAGAGGTCTCTCAGTATCGCGGTGAACCCAATTACTATCTGGCCAAGGTTCAAACTCCCGATGGTGGAGTCGATAGTTTTTATGTTGGTAGCCCTTGGGCGTCTGGCTACCAGCGACCTGAAGGTGATTTAGGAAAAGGATATTTCTGGTCGTCTTCAGTTCATCCCGATGCTTGGAAAACTCTGCATATCTTTAACAGTACTCTCGGCTTCGACCAACCCGGCTTTTATGATTACGATTACTATTAATAGGCACGCTGTCCGTTGCATCGTACCCTAATCAAACGTCGGTTTTTCTTTTTACGTTACTTCATTAATTCCTTTAATTCGTTTGCAACTTCTGTTGGGCATTCTTCGGGAAGATAGTGTCCAGCGCCTTCTAGTTTAACAAATTTAGCGCCGCGAATAGCTTTGGCAGTTCTTTGACCTTGCGAGACTTTGAAAAATGGGTCTTTCGTGCCCCAAATCACTTTCGTAGGGACCGAAATTTGCGCAAGGGAGTTCTCAACGGATTTGTACCTTGAATGCAGGTCTCGAAGTGCGTATTCAAAAATGATTCCTATTGAGCGTCCCTGATCTGAATCGCCAAGGGCAGATGCCAGATCAGGTTGAGTTTGTTTATTTCCCACACCCTGTTTGATCATCATTCTAAGACTCGGCCGAGAAAAGATGAGTCTAGCCCAAACTTGACCCAATAGTGGGAGTTTTATAAGCGCAAGCGGAGGAGGAATTGGAGTGTCGGTAAAAGTATTAGTCGCAAGCAAAGTCAGAGTGGCAATTCTATCTGAAATAATGTCATAAATCGTTACAGCTATAGGACCTCCGTAATCATGTCCCACAAGATGAACTCGAGTAACATTGAGATTCTCAAGAGCATTTACTATTGCGCTTGCCTGAGCTTCAAGCCATAAGCCTGATATGTCTTTTGGCCTTGAGCTTAGTCCAAATCCTAAAAGATCAGGAACTAAAACTCTTGCACCAGCTTTGCCTAAAAGCTGTGCGACCTTGTCCCAAGTGTGACTTGAGCCAGGAATACCGTGCAATAGCAAAAATGTTTCATCACCTTCTCCGTAGGCTTTAATAGATAGCTCCCCCCCTGTGTTATCCCTTACTTTAAATGTTTTCATAGAGACGATTCCCATTTTACTATATATTTTAAAGTAAATACTATATAATATATAGTATGAAAAGTCATGAACAAATGTGTGGTCTTGCGGTAGCTCTGGACTACCTTGGAGACCGTTGGACACTATTAATTGTTAGAGAATTACTTGTCGAGCCGCGGACATTCTCGCAGCTCCAGAGCGTTTTGCGAGGATGCTCTCCAAATCTGCTAGTCGATAGGCTCAAAGACATGAGTGCAAATGGATTGATATTGCAAAAGGCTAGATCGACTTCAACGCGCATGCCATATCAACTGACTGAATTGGGACGTTCTTTGCGAGGACCAGTTGAAAGTCTCATTCGGTGGGGAGGTAGGTTGATTCCTGGTCAAAGAGGTCTCAAGGATAGGTATCCTCATTGGATGGAAGTTGCTATACCAGCGTTGTTGCGCCCAAAAATAAAAGCAAACGAAAGGTTTAGGATTCAATTTCAAATAGATAAATATGTTTTTGCAGTGATATCAGACGGCGTTCATCTCGATGTGATAAAGGGCGAAACTGAGCAGCCCGATTTGATATTGAATTTGAGCTATCAAAGGACCCTTGCTGTTTTGTCTGGATATGTTTCGCTAAAGTCTCTTGCATCGGACGAGATTACTTCGACGAAGTATAATTCAAAGGCGAAGGCTGTAAAAAGGCTGCAGGAGATTCTAAGCTGAAGTTCACTTAGGCACTTAGGTGCCACCTACCTTGTGGTGTCGCAACTGCAAATAATTTCAAAGAATGACCTGCTCATAAAAAAATGCCTTTATTTTTAGATAAGTGAATTTCAATTCAGAGTAATCACTTTGCAATACTTACATTTAAAACAAATATTTAAACAGTGTTTTGACACTATCTAAATAGTGTGACAGGGTATTTATGGCACAGTGGAAATTTGTAGAGTGGCTATTTTTTTGGATACTCGAAACTGATGAATTTGTATTTGAATGGGACAAAGGGAACATTTCAAAAAACAATGATAAGCACAATGTAACCACAGATGAAGCGGAATCAGTATTCCTGGAAGGAAAAGCACTTCCATTAGGTGTGGACAAAGCAACAATAAATGCACCTGAAGAAAGATTAGGCATTATTGGAAGAACTTGTAACGGCAAAGTTCTGCAAATCGCGTTCGTTATAAGAAAGAAGAAGGTCCGGATAATAAGTGCAAGACCTGCAAACAAGAAAGAGAGAGATCTGTATGAAGAAAGTTTACGTAAAATCTTTGAAGGCCTATAAAAAAACGGCACTTCTTGATTCAGATAAAATACTTGAAGCGATGAGAAGATTCAAGGATTCTCCCAAAAGGCCCACCAGTGTTGCGCTGGATGAGGAAACCATCGCCGAATTAAAAGAAGTCGCCGAAAAAAATGGAATTCCTTATCAGGTTCTTATACGCGTTTTTATTCTAGATGGACTTGATCGCCTGAAAAAATCTGCATAAGTGCCACCTACCTTTTGGTAGTGCAAGTGCAAATTTATCCTTCAATAATTGATCGAATTAGATTTAAAAAAAATACTTTTGCAAAATTCAATTTAATTATTTTCATAACTTTCAATTGTTAAAATTAGCCCTCTCCTTGAATTGAATCTCATTATGTCAAAAGAACTAGAATTTATTGGGTCGCTAATTCATGTAATACGTGGCCAAAGAGTTATGCTCGATATTGATCTGGCAAAACTTTACGGTGTAGAAACCAAATATCTTAATAGAGTGGTAAAGCGAAATCTCAAACGATTTCCTGAGGGTTTTATGTTTCAACTCGTTGAAATTGAAGAGGAACCTTTGAGGTGCCAGATTGTCACCTCAAAGACAGGAAAAGGTGGACGGCGCTATTTGCCTTACGCTTTCACGGAAAATGGTGTGGCCATGCTTTCGAGTGTTTTAACAAGTGATCGTGCGATTGAAATCAATATTTCTATCATGAGAATTTTCACAAAACTTCGTAGTTTTCATCTTTTAGAAAGTAACTTGGCAAATGAAGTGAGAGATTTAAAAGATAATTCGAACAAGCTGTTTAAGATCGTATTTGAGAGACTTGATTCTATTGAAGAGGATATTACGCCGAAGTTGCCTGACAAACGAAAGAAAGTTGGAATTAAGATTTGAGATTAGGTGCCACGCTCAGTTCAAACTGCCAGTGCAAATCTTTAATCTTTAGCTTACTGGACAAGGTAAAATCAATAGGTAAAATTAGCTCAATGAATATTTTCAAAAATATTACTGTCGGTGGAGTGCCTAAGGAGATATTGATTCAGAGACTTATTGAATCTGGTGTTCAATTTAATGTGCTAAAAAGGTGCCAGGATACTTCTGGTAGCGCATGTGCAAATAAATTTTTCCTCATTCCTTTTCACAAATTATAATTCATTCAATTTTCTTTCTTCAAATTCCACAAGATAGCTTCATCTTTGATTTCGATTCATTGCTTTTCAACTTAAGTCTAACAATTAATTAAATTGATAAAGTATATACTTGGTGGTATTGTAACATGGACTATGTTTGGGATGAAAAGAAGGCCAGGATAAATTTTAGTAAGCACGGAATTCGATTTGAAGAGGCGCAAATTATTTGGACGGATCCAAACGCAATCGAATATTTTGATCCAGATTATATGAGTTCAGAAATGCGTCTCATAAGAATCGGGCTGAATCCTTCGCGGGGCCTTCTTCTAGTCGTTTTTTGTGAAAGAGAAAGTCAGGAAGCCATCAGAATAATTTCGGCTCGAAAGGCAACTAACCAAGAGAAAAGAGAGTATGAAGAAGAACTACAATCTCAAAGAACTTAAAAAGCGTCCAGGCAAAGTAAAAGTTGATCCGGAGGCCACCCGAATCATGATCTCATTAAAGTTGGATGCAAATAATCTTGCCGACTTAAAAAGCGAAGCTGAAAGACTTGGAATGCCCTATCAAACTCTGATTAATAGTATTCTTCATCGCTATGTAAGCGGCGAGCTTGTTGATAAGCGTGATTTACGAATATTAAAATTGGGTTAGGCGCTGGCAAAGGTGCAACTTTTAACCTTTAGCTAACTGGACAAGGTAAAATCAATAGGTAAAATTAGTTCAATGAATATTTTCAAAAATATTACTGTCGGTGGAGTACCTAAGGAGATATTGATTCAAAGACTTATTGAATCTGGTGTTCAATTTAATGAGTACGCAAAGATTCTTTTTGAGCATCAAGATTTTTCTCCTGAGAGTCCCTGCAAAAACTTCACGCTCATTAAAATGAAGCCAACTGATTTAGGCCTTAATAATCCTTATTCGCTTGAAGACGCAATCACTCTGGCATCAAGTTTTGGACTACTTCCTTGCCCTCTTTATCTTGCTGCATTTTTAAGATTGGAATACTTGGATCAAGCAGAAGGACCTTATCTTACAGTAGTATCACATCGACCTGAATATGATGAAAATTATCCAGCAGGTTTTTACATCAGAAAATTAGATAACACACTCTGGCTTAGGGGGTATGGTGCATTCGGGAAGTGCGATCATCCTTCTAACAACGAACTAATATTCTTAAAGTGAAAAGGTGCCACCTACCCTACGGTAGCGCAAGTGCTAAAGAAAAAATCCTTGCTAAAAAAACTGGGAGAATTACAATAAGACTTGTAGGTAGTCTTTCTATTCTCCCAGAAAACATCAGTACATTCGTAAGAGGTTTTTGCAAGTACGACTTGCAAGAGCCTCTTATTTGTAAAATTTCCTAAAAGATTAAATTTAGAATCAACTTTTACAAAATCGCAGCAGATTTTGCGGTATATGCACTTGCGCTACCGTAGGGTAGGTGGCACCTTTTAGAGAGAAAGGAGAAGGAGGACTTATATGAAATCACCAAAAAACCAAGTTTGCTTAATGTACGACAAAGGGGCGGAAGAAGCGGCCCATTTCTATGCTGAAACTTTTCCCAATAGTTCGGTAGGCGCCATTCATCGTGCTCCGACTGACTATCCAATGGGTAAAGCGGGTGATGTGCTCACGGTTGAATTCACCGTCCTTGGCATTCCGTGCATTGGAGTCAATGGCGGATCTTATTTCAAGCACAGCGAAGCCTTCTCGTTTCAGATCGCGACTGATGATCAACAAGAAACCGACAAATATTGGAATGCCATTGTGAAAAATGGAGGCCTTGAAAGCCAGTGCGGTTGGTGCAAAGATAAGTGGGGCCTTTCCTGGCAAATTACGCCGCGTACATTAACTGAAGCGATGGCCAAGGGCGGGGATGAAGCTGCGCGAGCTTTCAGTGCGATGATGAACATGAAAAAGATTGATGTGGCGGAGATTGATAAGGCGAGGCGAGGGTAGGAAGTATAAAGGTGCCACCTACCTTGTGGTAGCGCGCTTGCTAAACCATTGGGTAGGTGGCACCTTTCGGGATTTCAGAGTGTTGTCCTGTCTAAAAAATAACAGGTATGTAATTTGGGGTAAGAGTAACTGAGGTGTTCTGGTAGCGGGCTATAATCTAGCTATATCTCAAACCAAACCCGGGTTTACCAATGTCTTTTCGAGTTTTTTTTATAGCGGCAATCTTCACGGCAAATGTGTCCGGCGTGCTTGCCGACGATCTTCTAGAATGCGAAAAGAAGAGTATGACCTGCGATTTCTATAGCTGCGTAGAGAAGGAAATCCCCTGTGGAAAAGATGGCTACTTCCTTGGCTTCGGAGAAAGGTTCTGCCGCCGTTTTGACAACATCCTAGATAAACTTAGTCCAGAAGGAAAGTCTTGGTTCTTCACCGCTCGCCAATGCCTGACAGAGAACATTCTTTCTCTTAATAATTATAACAATTGCCAGGAAATCGAAGAAAAATCTTATAACGATCATAAGCCTTGTTACATCAACTCCGGGTACTGTGACCTTCCCATTAGAGACAAGGTTTACATCATGAAAGTTATTTCTCCTCTTCTCTTAAAGAAGAACGTTTTGATCATGGGACATGAAATTCAAATGAACTGCATGAAGCAGTCGAGGGAAATGCCATGAAAACTCTGATCTTACTCGTAGTGTTTTTAGGGATGTTTGGGTTTGCCCATGCCGACTCAAAAATCAACGTGGTTTACGCTAACGAACTCAAGTTCTGGAAAATCGTTGAGTCGCAAGATCACGATGGACTCAAGCTATGGATGAGAAACGTTGAGAGTATTCTAAAAGCCGAAGGCAAAAACTTGCTTGAACAGGATCATCCCTACCAGCGGCTAGCCCATCTCTATTCTTTCGGATGTACAGCGGACAAGGCACCTGTCGGTATGGAGCTTCCTCTAGGGGCATTCGCCTGCTACTCGAAGTTTTACAAGTACGGCGCAAACCTCTGGGGTTCAAATTCCAACAAGATCATGGCCTACAGTTTAGAGGTCATGATGAAGGTTCCAACCCTCATGCTCTTTGATCGGAAGAAAGCAGAAGATAATATTCAAAATATGATTAACGTTGGAGAAGACGACGTAGAAGGCTACGTTGTAGGCGCAGCTCTGCTATCGATTATGCAGGACGGGAATAATTCGAATAATATGCAAAAAGCCCTGGATATCCTTAACAACTGCAGCGATAAGGTTTGTAAGCACAGCCCGAGCGTGATGGCGCCTACGAAAAAGACTGGTATGAATTTCATGTTGGCTGAAATGCTGTTCATTGAAAATGCAGACAACAAAGATCGCTCTCTCGACATCCTTAGAGACTTGAGAAATAAGGTAAAAGACCAGCCAAATCTTAAGGGTCAACTAAAAGAAATAAATTCTCTAGAGAAAGAAATCATCTCAGGCCTTGCCCGGAAAAGAATCAACATCAGTTTTCTTAGATATCCATTGCCTCGGTACCTCCGCAAGAATTCTTGCGTCTTGTGCCACTCTGGCGCGTCTCTAGCCTTCGAAAAAGAGTACTCTCAGGATCCCGAGAAAATCATGGAACTGCGATACAGATAGAAGGTGCCACCTACCTTGTGGTAGCGCGCTTGCTAAACATTTGGGGTGATGGCACCCAGTACTTACAGTACTTATACCGGTAAAATTAAAACCCAATATTCAAATCCAAGTAGGGCGCAAGGCTCGCTCCACCAAACACCGCATTTCCAATATGGAATTTGGGTATGTTTCGAAAGAGGAATCCGAGACCGACCATGTAATCGCCTCTATAGGGGAATGAATCGCTGGAATAATATATATAATTAAAATTAGCGTTAATGTATTCACCCGTTTTATTTTGCATGTCATGTATATTTTGCTCGTGAGTATCTTCTAAAGTATAACCTAGCAATCCAAGGCCAAATGTTGTGCTGAACTGTCTGCCATGTAAAAAATTAACAGCATAACCGATTAAATAATTTGTTTCCGATAAGCTGAGTGCGCTGAGATTACGTGCTGTCTTGACCGTTAATTCATTGTCTTTTTTCAAGTCTTGCCGAAGATAGCCAACAGTAAATCCAGAATTTTTATATGCATAGATATTCATCAATATTCCGAAGAGTCCTTGTTTGTCGGAAGTTGCTTTCAATGAATTCGTAGCAAGTAAATTATTTCCATAAAAAAGGCTGAATTCAACGGTCAATAAGCGATTATAGTCAAGATAGTCAACTTCACGTTTATCATTTCGGTTTAATACTCCTTTTAGTTCACATACAGATTTCCCGGTCGTGTCTATAAAAGGCAATCTGACTTCCATTGATTTAAAATTAGCTAGTTCAGCTTTCTCGGAAATAGGGAACACTCCTTGGATAGTCCAGCCTGGATCAATTTTATAATCTGAAACGGCATGGTTTGATTTCATTTTTCTGACTGCGCCATTTGGAAAAGTAACATCCATATTGTCAGTGTTTAAAATGATAGGCTCTTTTTTTTCATTGTGGACAACAAGTACGATCCAGGACATTCTTCGATTTCGGTGTAATCTTAGCTCGAGGTTGGCATCACATCCTCTTGATAAAGATGAGGTCAAGTCAGTCTCGTCATATTTCCAACTTTCCATTTCCGACTTCAGCCATTCATCATATTGCACGCTATTTATTGAATAAATCGTACCAACTAAGGCCATTGAAACAAGTGCGGAGGCTGCAGCGTCACCAGATGCGCGAGAGTTATTTGTGAGTGAAAGCCCGAAGAGAATAGTTATGATAAGTTTTTTCATTGGACAAACTCCTCTGCAAACACTCTATACGTAAAGTTATGGATGTTATGAGCAAGAGGAATTGATAGCGTTATATCTGTATCTTTTAGCATTAATGCATTGAGAGAGCTTGGGGTGATGTTCACAGAACAAGTCGCCAATGCTTGTTCTTCAAATTTCAGTGTCTTCTTAGTTTGGTTTGTTTTAGGAAAGAGGCATTTCAGGTCACTCTTTTCTTGGTTGGCTTGATAGTAGGCATTTGTTAAATCGAGTTCTTTTGGCTCCTGTACGTTATTCTTAATTATAAGAGCGTAGTCAATCCTCAGTTGATTGTTTTCATATTTAAAACGATAAGGGTTGGTTTGGGAGTTAGAAATCAGGAGTCCATCTTCATATAGGAGCTGTGGTTTTACTCTTAAGCGAGTAATAAATTTTGCACATCCTGAAATAATGAAAGATACCAGAATAATTGACAGTATTGTTTTTATTTTTATCATAACATCCTCTTGATTCTTTCAATTATAGACTAATGCGTTTTATGTTCTACAGAAAATTTGTCTGTATTTAAAAAATTAAAACTAGCCACCTACCCAGTGGTGTACAGGTGCAAATTTGTTCCCAGGACAAGAGCGTCCCTTTGAGTGAAGAGTCTAGACTAATCGTTGCACACTTTCTGGACGCTATGAAACAAGAAAGGCATGCTGGACCTTCACTTTTCCGGGATTTAATGCCATCTTTTCTTTTTCTTGATAATGTTTTTTCCCTTAATCCATGTATAATTTTGTTTATACATGAATCTTCCATTTTACGCTGAAAATTCAATCTTCCAGCTTTGGACCGCAATTACTTATCTTATTGCTGCCAGTTTGTTTTTATCTTCGAAGCGAAGAATTTGGGAATTTCTTGGGGCCGGTATTATCTGTATCTATATAGCGTTCGACGAACGTTTCATGTTTCATGAATGTCTCCGATTAACCTATCCTTCAGCAAAAAAAATGGTCCATGGAGATTTCACCATATTAATACTCTCTTCAATGGGAATTGTTGCCGCAACTTGGGGAATATTTAAATTAAGTAAAAATGTTTATGAAAAATTTTTTTATGGATTAGCTGGGATATTGTGTTCATTGGAAATATATCTGGATGTTTTTTCAAAGACACTTTTTTATCTTGAGCTAGATGTGAAAATAGAAGAAATTTCAGAACTCGTTCTTGCAATGGTGTTAACAATTCTTGCACTCATGGGAGGAGTAAAGAAGCGATTTATTCTTATTTTTCCAATATTATGTGGAATTTTATTTTTCTTCGAGGTTTCAATACACAATTTTTTATGGACAGCATGTCCACAGTTAAAGGTTTTCAAATGAGGATGTTATTTATACTATTTTTCGTTCTTTGGCATCAGTTTGCATATGCAGAGGGGCAGCTTTTTACGGACTGGCTGAAGACTGGCCCCGCAAAACAGCCTCGCTATTTTTTAAAAAACTCCCGGGTTAGCTTATGCGGTTTTTTAGACGAAGTGTCTGCATTCAAAGTTGATAACCAACTGGAGAAATTACAGATTAAATCTTGTCTAATGGCGAGTGACAGTCTGGACGATGCAGCTGCTCCTGAATACGAAATTGTAGATTTGAAGGGAGAGAATCTCCTTATAAGGAATTACATAGAAAAAGGAGAAGCAAAGAAGATTCCAAATCCCATCTATACCGTTCCTTCAAGGCAGTCGCTACTTTATGGGCAATGCGCTTTCCCGAAGGAGAGATCATGATTTACGGTCCAAAGTTGTGCGACAAAATGTATGAC
The DNA here is from genome assembly GCA_041662705.1 of Bacteriovorax sp. Taxonomy (GTDB): domain Bacteria; phylum Bdellovibrionota; class Bacteriovoracia; order Bacteriovoracales; family Bacteriovoracaceae; genus Bacteriovorax. Next base: position 660,933 of record JBAZRY010000002.1, on the reverse strand, counting down.
TGGAGAACTGATCCAAGTCTTGATTTAAGTAAGGAACTTCCATCAGGGCCAATAATGCCATTCCGGACTAAATCCAAAGGTGTGGCTGTTCGCTATCATGTTTACGAATATCACATGGGATGTGGGACATGAGAAGAATCTTATTTATTTTAGTAGCATCTTGGAGTTTAGAAGCTGGGGCTAACTGCGAGTTGAGTAGCTGGAGATTTCATACCGAAGGTGTTTATAAATTTCCTGATAACCATGATTTGCAAATTTATCAAACTAGCATGCGTAACGGAGGGGTGCTTTTTATTGCGGATATTGAGCCCGTCTTGAAGAAAAATAATTTTTTTGAAAAAAAGAATGGAAAGACCGGGATGATGAACAATCAAAGTCTAGAGGGAGCGAAGGTCAGTTCGCATGAAAGTGTCAGAGGACAACTTACTTTCTTAAGCTTAAAGGAAGATCTCAGTGGTTTGCCAAGTGAACCACTGGCCCTCATAAATTTTAAAGAAAGAACTATTTTAATATCTGGGGAAAAGTATTTACCAGAATCAGAACTACCGATCGAAGATGCAAAAAGCATTCCGCAGGAATTGTTGACAACATTGAATAAAACCATTTCAAAGAAAAAATTTAAAATTGTAGAAGATGAAGTTAATTATACACTCGGAAAAGTTATAAAATGGAAAACGCAAAAATTGGGAGAAAAGAACTGGAAATTGGTTCAGGTATTAACTCGTTTTTCACTCGCCAATAAAATCCAGATCCATTCAAGAGAAGAAAATTATAAAAAGGTAGATATAAGCGCAATAGATGTATGGATTGCGTTCCTTACTATTGATGACAAATATTATTGGTATATTGGAAATTCATCGGGTTCACCTTGCGGAGAAAGTATTCAGGCAGAGACGAGTAAAATAAGCAAAGAAGGAATTGCAGAAATTGGAAGCACCCTATTTCCATTGTATGGCCAACGAATTAACGGAAAACCCGATGAGCTGATTTATTCTTTCGGAGATCAAAACATTGTTTATTATCTAAAATTTAACGAGATGATGGTAATTGTAGTAAATGAGATTTATAGGTAAATTATGAGAATATTCTTGTTTTCTCTGCTAATTTTAAATTTTACAATTCCATTCATATTTCAAAATACTTCACAAGCTCAAATAGCTGTGAAAAAAGAGCTTGAAGAAACCAAGGACCAACAATTCCTAAATAATGGCGCCGTTTGTTTTATCTCGAAAAAAGAGCAGGATGAAGCCAAAGATTACATTATAGGATCGATGGAAAATGAAAAACTTAAATTAAAAATTGCTTTGACGCTTACACAGATTCGCATAATGAATAAATTGAAATTTGAGGATATTAATTGTGGATTACGTTACTTTCTAGAGCTTTATTATGGAAAGAGTGGACGTCGATGGGGTAACGATAATTATGATTCGTGGAATTCAAATCACATTTTAGAGTATATCAAAGTAATGGAACTAGTTCGATCTGATTCAAAATATAAAACAGATTTTGAAAAAAACATCATCAATTCTTCAGATCTAAATTTTTATTTCGGCATTATGGATCGATTTCCAGACAGCTATAATTTTATTGATCCTAGTCTTGCTAGAAAAGCTTTTTCTGATAACTTATTAAGTAGTGGCAATAACAGATCTTTCCGATCAGAAGAATTAAAGGTGTTCTTTGAACTTTTTTATTCGAAAGGAATTGCGCCCTCAAGAGAGCTAAATAATTATTTAAAAACGATATTAAACAAACCTTTTGAATTCGGTAGTTCAGGCTACAGGCCTTTTGTATTTGCGGGCTCAGGCTACATGCCTGTCTATCTTGAAAATGTGAACGATCTTGCTTATAATGATCTATTCAAATATGTTTTTGCCAACGTTCCTAGTGGCGGGATAGCCAATTTACAAGATTTTTCTAATATCTTACTGGTAAAAGAGCTATATGCTTCGAAATATGTTCCGGAGAATTACAAATGTATTTTTGCAAAAGATACATTGATCAAAATTATTGCGAAGTTCACTCGTGAAGATATGTACTTTTTGAACAGTATTAATAATGCATGCCTTAAAGAAACTCTAGCTGACTATAACAGATTTACTATTCCGGCAAAGGGCTGTCCTGAAATAGTTTTTAAAATAAATGAAGATCATGCCTCTCTATTATCAAAAATGAGCTCTGAGTTTTCCAAGAGCTGGGTAGAATGCAGAAAAACATGCGCAGCTAAAGAAACATGTTTATCTGTTAAAGATTCAAATGGCGTTTATAACTTTATTAATTCCAAATATGGAAAGGATCTTGGTCTTTTCGATGAAATTAAAAATCGAAATGTTAATAAAATTAATAACAATATGTTTCTTACTTATGATTATAAGGCGGTTGGAATTTGCACGGCAGCTAATAAATGTGGCGAAAAAGATTTAAGTTGTTTAACTTCAGATATAATCAAAAAAGTCAATGCGGAAATTCTAACGGCGAATTATCAAAAATGTAATGTAGATGAGGACTGTTATGTTTATAAGTCAGATTTTAGTGGTTGCGTGGAATTTGCCATCAATGTTAATCCATGCGTAACGATGAGCACTAATTCCGTCAGAGGAAATGCGCAATGTTACCCTACGAATAATTTTATTAGTGCCCGGCTTGAAAGTATAAGCGCACAATGCGGTTTTCAGTTTATCCGCGGAGGCTGTCATTCGTTTGGAAGTAGTTCCTCGTCAATGACAAAAGCTAAATGTGAAAAAAATATTTGCGTCTTAGCTAGATAGTGTATTGTCGATAATGGAACCAGCTATTCCATTGAAAAGGTGCCACCTACCTTGTGGTAGCGCACTTGCTAAACAAAAGGGGGGGCATGCTTTCGGCTCCTACCTCCGCATGCATTTGCAACATCCTGTTGGTCGTGGCACCATTTTATTATGGATAAAACAATTCTCATACATAACCCTCGCTGTTCTAAATCCCGGGAAGCTAAAGCACTATTGGAAGAAGCTGGAATCGACTTTGAAATTGTCGACTATCTAAAAGACGGGCTGAAGGTAAAGTTGCTTTCCTATTTGCCAGAGATGCTTAAAATGCCCTATGCAAAAATGGTTCGAACTAACGAAGATGTTTATAAAAATTTAAAGCTTGCAGAAAAAAATCCAACACAGGAAGAGTGGATTCATATTTTAGAAAAATATCCCATCCTGCTTGAGCGCCCCATATTCATTCACAATCATAAGGCCATCATCGGAAGGCCCCCGGAGCTGGTGAAAAGCATACTATAAATATCTAAAATTACGCATTTTTTACATTAAAATTAGAACTTACGCAAAAACTACGTATCCTTTTTCAGGGTTTGCGTTTAGCCTTAATCTATCCACACACAACCTGGAGTAGAAGATGACTTCACCACTAACGTATCTTGGAACTTTACTCGTAATTATTCTCTCGAATTTCTTTTTTCATTTCATCCAGATCGTTCTACGTGCGTAGGTGCCACCTACCTTGTGGTAGCGCACTTGCGAAAACATTTCTTAAATGAAATAAAAAATCTCAATTAGAAACAAATTACTAAATAGAGGAGGTAAGGATGGTAGATCTTTTGAAAAAAGCATCTTGTGAATGCGAGAAGTTTTCTGGAGTGGCGGAATCCAAAATTTCCTGCAGAGATTCATTTCCCCCGCCACCCCAGTTTTTTAATTCTAGCACTTCCCTGAAAATTATCAACCGAGTTTTTCTTTCAATTTAAACTAGAAATTGCGCACGTACGCTACCGTTGGGTAGGTGGCACCTCTTAGCCTATTTGCTGGCGGGGACTCGAGAATTTTTCTGAAAGAAGTAAACTAATTCCTTTTTCGATTTTGGATTCTTAATTTTTTCCAACGCGGTTTTTCCCAACATATCTTTTGCGTCGAATTTTGCACCGGCTTCTTTCAAGACTACTGCAACCGACCAACAATTTGCCCTTGCAGAAACCATAAGAGGTGTTTCGCCATCCTTGTTGAGAACGTTGACGTCTACATTTTGCTCAACAAGATAATCCACCACGTCTGATTGGCATGTGCCAGTTGCATAATGAATCGGATAAAATCCAAGCTCCTGATTCAATCTAGTCAGATTGTTGGTTTTAGTTGAGATATATTTCAATACGCTTAAATCTCTTCGCCGAATGGCGAGCATGATATTGTCCATCCCGTTTAGTTTTTGTTCATTAACAATTTTGCCTTCGTAATTGGCGCCTTTACTCTCTAGATACTGAATCATTTTTAGATCGCCATGACCAACAGCGACCATCATCGGAGTAACACCATAGTAGTTCGTGGTGTTGATTTTCTCTGGGGAAATGTTCTTTAGTAAATCGTATTTTGATTCATAAACAGCTTTCTGAACTGTCCCTATATAAATTTCTGGTGTGGAGAGATCGATAAGCATAAAAAAGAATAGTGTTCCTAAACCCGAAATGGCGAGCAACGCGTACTCTTTCTTAGCGTTCCAATATTGCTTCTTGTAAGTTAAAATTTCATTGGTCCATAATCTGTGGACCTCAAAAAAATGATATAAAAAAAATAAGACGAAAAAGAGCGTCGACCACCAGGATGTTAAGTATTTAGGCAAACTTTCAAGAAAACTAAGTAATTCTTTAGCTAAGTTCCAATGAAAGTAATCGTCCACGATCAAAAAAAGAAGCAGAGATATCAATATCGCAAACATAGAGACAGATGACTGGCGAAGGATTTTTATGAAGGGCCTGAAAGGGTTTTTCCTTTCATCTTCTTTTCTTGGAAATTCAATGATACTTTTGGTCGTAACCATCGAAAGAAGCAACAAGATGAAAGAAGCATTAATGGAGATTTTTAAGGCATTTAAATTTAAGTGAAAAGTGCGATTTACATATTCAGAAAATAGTAAGGTGCATAATATAATTGGAATAGTAGAAAGCAATGAACAAGCTACTACCGAAAGTATAATCTCATCTTTTTTCAGAGGGATCCCCTGAAAGAACTTCAACGAAAAGCCATTTGGGGCTTGGCCCTGTACTGGCTGAAATCTGGTTATAAAATGAAACGCCAATGCAACGATCAGATTACAGTATATTAGAATTGGTTTAAACTCAGAGGCGATCGGAAAGTAGTTTATAGCATATGCACTAATTAAAATGAGCGCAATGGTAATGAGATAAACAGTTCGAGACCATTCAAAATAATGAAGAAGAATATGTTTAATATTTTTCATTATGCGCTCTTTTTCAGGTTGAATAGATTCAAAATTTGATCAGGCTGCTCAATTCTACCCACACCGTTGTCGATGAAGAGAACTTTATCAGCTCTGCTTGTAAGATCTTCTGCAATATTGGTCGCCAGGACAATACTCAAGCCCTTTGTCGTTTTTTCTTTGCTTAGTTGGGTAAAAAACTGATTTCTTGTTTCTGGATCCAGAACTGCAGTAATTTCATCGATCAGAAGAATTTTGGGGTTAGCAGCTAAGGCTGCAATGATCTGCACTTTCTTTTGTTGTCCTGTCGAAAGAGATGCAATTTGATCCTCGCGATTAACAGTGAACAACTCTAAAAGACACTTCTCTTCAGAGCGCGAATACTGTGGATAAAAGCCCGCATAGAAGTCTAAAAATTTCCCCACGCCCAAAGAACTATTGAGTGATACATCCTGAGAGATGAAGCATATTGACGTTGAACCTATACGGTCTTCTTTGATGGGATTTTCACCCAGGATTTTTATAGATCCCTTGGTCGTTGGTCTGATCCCTAACAATAAATCAATAAGAGTTGTCTTTCCAGCTCCATTTCGACCTAGAATCCCGATAATCTCACCCTCGTTCAATTCAAAAGAAACGTCTTTTAGAATTTCTTTCCCAAAAGGGATGGAATAGCTGAGGTCTTCGACTTTTATAAGATTTTTCATATTATCCTTGTCGGCTTTAGTATTAGAATTTTAAAGCATAAGTAGGAATTATTGGTGGGAGAGTGAGGATGGTTAAAAAGAGAATCTATCTTGAGCTACTTGGGCCCAGTTACAAAACTTGCGAGCTTTTGATCCTGCCTAGTAAAATGGGCATTTAATAAGGTGCCACCTACCTTTTTAATAAGGTGCCACCTACCTTTTGGTAGCACACTTGCGAAACCATCACCCTTTAAAATTGATATAAACTTAATACTTATTCTGTATAAATAAAATTAACTATGCTCTATCATGTAGTGAACATAGAGGTTAGTTAAAATGAAAAGAATTATCACACTTTTACTGTCGGTCTTTCTGTTAAACAGTTCCGTTGCTCAAGACACGAATTCTCAGAATAAAGATAAAGAGAATGAAACAAAAGATCAGAAATTCATTTACAGCAATAATATTTGCCTCATAACTAAAAAAGAACAGGATGAAGCAAAAGAATACATTTTGTCTTCAAGAGATAACCAGAACGCAACTATAAAACTCGCTCTCACCATACTTCAATTACGTCTCATCAACAATTCAAAATTCAGCGATGTTAACTGCTCCCTCCGTTATTTTATAGAGCGCTATAATGAAAAATATAAAAATTGGGGAAGTAGCGATGAATCAGTCTCCGGCATCGTAAGTGAATATTTGAGGATATTGGAAAAACTCAGAACAGATCCAAAAACTCAGGCTGAATATGAAAAAACAGTTCTGAATTCAGGCGAGATTAATTTTTACTATAGTGTTCTCGGTAAGAATACCGGCGACTACAATATACTTGAACCAAATTTGGCACGTAAATTCTTTATTGCCAACCTGACCAGCAAGAGCAACCAAAGAGGGGTCAATGCGGAAGAATGGCAGCTTCTATTCGATTTATTCTATTCAAAAAACATCCCGCTACCAAAAGAGCTCAGTGATTTTTTAAGGGCCCACCTTTCAAAGCAAACTTATTCAAATTCACAGCTGATGAATGTTTATTTATCCAACGTTAATGATTTTTCCTATAATGATTTCTTCAAAGCAATTTTTGAAAACCTTCCTTCAAATAAAGTGTCAATGTATATGGACGGGGGGGGAGTTAATCCAGCTCAGGCTAAGAGTATTTTTCTTTCAAAGTATTTGCCTGATGATTTCAAATGCAATTACGCAAAAGAGAATGTAGCTAAAAATGCTCCCAAACTGGCGAAGGAAGCTGTTGAAGAATTGAAAAAATTAAATGTTAAGTGTCTGAACGATGCCCTTGCCGACGCTTCTAAATTTTTGTATCCCGCAGGCGGCTGCCCACAAATCCAGTTTGATAAAGGAGAGGATCACTCCCGCTTAATCACGAACATGAGTGGAGAATTTTCAAGAAACTGGATTGACTGCCGTAAAAAATGCAGTCACGGAGACAAATGTACTGCAATACAGGACGTATCCGGCCTCTATAGCTTTATGAACAATAAATTCGAAAACGACATTGGTCTATACAAAGAAATGCAGTCAAAAAATTCTAATAATAATTTCGGAATGGCTGCCTTGCCCCTCAAATATGATTATAAACCCGTTGGTATATGCAATGAGAAAGGTATTTGCGGCGAAAAGATAGTCAGCTGCGTAGACTCCGATGTTATAAAAAAAGTGACTGAAGAATTGAAGAATGCAAAATACCAAAGCTGCAAGATAGATACTGATTGCTATATATACGCAACCGGCGACGGATCTTGTTCAGAGTATGCTATAAATGTAAACCTTTTGCCACAAATGCCGGGAATGCCACAGCCAATAAATCAAAACGTTAGGGTTTTTCATTCGGGAATGACGAATTTCTTAACTTCCAGGCTTCAGAAAATAGCAGAAGATTGCGGTAAGCCCTTTGCCTCATGGGGATGTCAGCAAAAATCCACAACGACCAGCAAGTGTGAGAATAATGTCTGCATACTTGTAAAATAATTAATAAAACATGTCCTCGCGAGATGGGTATTTATTAGGTCTGAATTCATATCCATTCTCTCCGGGCATACCACAAATCAGGTCTTCGTCTTTGTAGGGAGAGTTGGGATAGTTAATTTTTGCGTCTTTTAAATAATTTACTTTGTGTTCTTTAAAAATTTGGGGACAGAGAGGAGAACATTCAGCTTCTTCTTTGTATATGTCTTTTAGCGGCTTCCAATCTGTATTGAGAACAAATTTTTTGATTAAGTGAAGCTTTGATTTTGCACTGTTAAAAGTCAGCTCAATTGTTGTGGTCATCTCCTGAGGAATAGTTATCTCTTTTGACTTCCCTGCCATTTTGCCTAAGTGAATGATTTCGATCTCATTTCTTTTTTCCTTATCATAGAATGCATTCTCAAAGTCAGTAAATTTTAGACCGCAATCTTTAAGGGCCCGCCCGTTGCCCTCTATGGAATAACCCAGAGGTTGAATTTCGTATAGATCACGTTTTTTTAACATGTTTATATATTCTTTTACACTTTCATTGTCTGACAAGCCCAATAAGGGGGCAGCCTGTTCGTTGTAAAAATCCTCATATGCTTTTTTACCTTTCTCGCGAGAAAGAACTTTCTCGTTATCTATGGCCAGTTCATAGCACTTGCCTTTGCTGTACGCATAAATGGGAAATTTATTTTCTACTAAAAGTGACTGATCTTCGACTAGCTGGTTAAATTCTTTTACAAACAGAATAGGTACATCACTTGAGTTCTGAAACTCCATGGCCATGTACATACTTGTTTTTTTTGCATCATAAAATTTATTCCCTTTGACATTCAGACCGGCAGGCAAGGGAGATTCACTCTGAATCTTAGTGGTTTCAAAAGCCTCTTTATTGTTTTCTAAAATTTTTTTAACTGAAACTTTAAGCTTATTTTTAACAAACTGATTACCCAGATAATAGTTCATGGGAATTTCTATGAATGAAGCAATTTCCTTTTCATTAATAACTTCAATATTGGGCACGACAGAAATGTGTCCTCTCGGTCCAGGAAAACCTCTTTCACTATATCCTATGGCCAGTGGGTTCTTGTTAAGTGCAAAATCTGCAAAACCAAACGAATGAGCGTAATAGCTCTTATCTTTTAAGAGCATTGCCACTGGAAGATGATTGGGATTCATCTTCAAAGGAAAAGAAATAGCCTCTTTAAAAGGTGTACTCAGAACAATATTTCCATTTTCAGCAGTCAACTCGGCAGTGCCAGCATCTTTAAAGATGAATTTAACTTCAGGGGGAAGTTCCTTTTTAATAAGGCAAAAATTGCTCAGGTAGAATGGATCTTCCGTCGGCGGAGAGTAGGAATTCGCAAAAGCTGATAGTGGCATGAGGGTCAGTGCCAAAAGAATCTTCAAAATTTTGTCCTTGTTTGGTCTCATATATAGTTTATCCATCCTTGAATTTTAGTCTATAAATTTCAGGTCAATTTAATATCAAGATGACTGATGTACATTGCGAAATTCTAGCCAGCCGTTTAGACTTTAAGGAAGTCACAAGGGATGAGCTATGAAGAAATGGAGTGTTTTAGTCTTACTTATATTATGTCAGAATGGAATTTCTGAGGAGAACTCATCTAAGCCGGTTGATATCAATTTTTCGATGGCCTTAGATGAATTCAAAAAAAGTATGTCGGCTTTCATCAATAATAAAGATGAAAAGAAAGAAGAAGAAATAGGCTTAAGGGTATTTAAAGATATTTTTTGTCTTCAGGGATTTCAGGAAAAAGCAGATCCCAAGATGTTGCAGGAAGCTTCCGGTGGATTGGAGAACGATCCGGTCATAAAGGAAAAAATGGCTGACCTCATGAAGAAAGAAGCATTTCAGCTAAAAGTTGCATCGTTTGCGATGAATTCAAAAGATAATCCACTAAAGAATTGTTCATTTATTCTTAATGAATCCACACCGGATATGCTTGCCAAAAAGAAAGAAAAAGAAGAAATACTGAAAAGCTATAATGAAATCATTAATCTGAAGAAAACCATTCACCCTGTTTTTGTGAAATTGATCAGTGATCTTGAAAAGAAAAAGAAAATGCTGAGTAAGCCGAGATATGAACCCATCGAACTTAGAGATGATATTTATGAAAAGAATTTCAAGAAAGTTTATGAATTTCAGTCGCAATTTGTGGAGTCGCAATTATTAAAAAAAATGGCCATGTTTTCAAGCAACTGTATTGAAAACATTAAAAAAAATTTTGAGACAGAATGTGGAGGTAAACCTCAATTTGCTCAGATTAAAGGGCTGGTGACCAAATATTTATTGTGTGCGGACGATCACCAGGGAAAAATTGAGAAGATTTGCGATTACAAACAAACTTTTATTCAGTGATAAGGTGAAATGTGCCACAAGGCAGGTAGCTATTCAACGTGGCACCTTCTGAGCAAACCCTTAATAATCCTTTATCAATTTTTCTTAAGCTAATAGGTAATAGGTGCCACCTACCTTGTGGTAGCGCACTTGCGAAACAATTGGCGTGATGACGTTTTGTGTAATTATCACATCCATTGCTAAAAATTTTCTTTACTTTAAATAAAAACGAGTTTATATTTAACCAATTGGTTAATTAACCAAAGGGTGTATTATGAGAGACAACTTGAGTTTAACATTTAATGCCCTTGCCGATCCTACTCGTAGAGCGATGCTAGCGCATTTGTCTCAAGGAGAGACCAATGTATCAGATCTTGCAAAGCCATTTTTGAAAAAAATGAGTTTACCTGCAATTTCAAAGCACCTAAAAGTCCTGGAAGATGCAGGCCTCATAGTTAAAACTCGAGAAGCTCAATGGCGTCCATGCAGAATTAATGGTGCTGCTCTAAAAGATGCAACTGATTGGATGGAGCAGTATCGTATTTTTTGGGAAGAAAGTTTTGACCGTTTAGATGAATATTTAAAAACAATGACTCAAAATAAAAAAATAAATATTAAGAAGAAAGGAAAGAAAAAGTATGAAGCCAAAAAATAATTCAAATGAACTTACCTTAACCCGCGTTTTTGATGCTCCTGTAAAATTAGTTTGGGAGGCATGGACTGATCCAAAAAAGGCAGCGATGTGGTGGGGACCTAGAGGTTTTAGCATAACAACAAAGAGCAAAGACTTACGGCCTGGCGGTAAGTGGATTTATACTATGCATGGCCCTGATGGTGTCGATTATCCAAATATCACAACTTACTTTGTCGTAGAACCAATGAAGCGACTTGAATATGATCACGGTGCTAATGAAAATCAAAAAGCATTATTTCGAGTAAATGTAATATTCAGCGAGAGCAAAGGTCAAACGACAATGAAGCTGACCATGACCTTTGAGTCGCCACAAATTGCAAAAGATATGAGTAAATTCATTAAAGATGCCGGTGGTAACTCAACTTGGGATCGTTTAGGTGAATACCTTGATGAAACTTGCAACCATAAAAATGTATTTTTACTTAACCGTGTTTTCGAGGCACCAATTGCTGTGGTCTTTGATATGTTTACTAAGCCAGCTCATATTGAAAAATGGCAGCCACCGACCGGATTTACTATGAAAATAATTGAAGGAAAAATTGAAGAGGGTCTTAGTGTGTTCTATGAAATGGGCAATAACGAAGTAAAATTTTATGGACGATCAACCTATCAGAAAATTATGCGTCCTGAGTTTATTTCTTTCATACAAGAGTTTTGCAACGAAAATGGGCAAAATGCAAAACACCCCGGTGCTCCGGTATGGCCTGCAAGATGGTTAACTTCGGTGACTTTCACAGAAGAGGAAGCTTATCTTACGCGAATCACGCTAAAATCTGAAATCATTGGAGACCATACATCTGCTGAACTTGAGGCATTCATATCTGCTCGCGGAGGAATGACTCAAGGATGGAATGGATCATTGGATCGATTGGAAATGCAATTATAGGTGCCAGGATACTTTTGGTTGTGCACTTGCGAAACCGTAGGGTAGGTGGCACCTAAATTTATTAATACTCTAATTCTTTATTAAATAAATCTAAATAATCCAGGTCCTTTTCTAATTCAAAAAAACCATTAAAGTTTTCACGTAAGTCGATATACATAAACTCATCATTGGGTAGTTCTACTCTCTCATACAATTTTTTATCATAAGTCGATGGTAGTTTTATGGCCTCTGCTCGAGCCATTTTCTTATTTGTAGAAACGGGCATCAAGATATCCAATTTGGGATTTTCAGTGTGAACTCCCTTTTTTATAATAATCATTGAGCTTGATTCATAGACCTTTTTACCGTTTCTCTTTTTATCAATGTCCTTCACATATAATTCTATGTAAAAAGGTTCTTTTTCAAGTTTCATCGAAAGTGTTGCTCTGCTGCTCTCTACCTTATCAACCCAATCTTCTAATTTGCTTCTCTCTAAAACCTTTCCTTTTAAATTTACAAATACACTTTCTAGTGAGGGGTATCCTCGATTAGAAGATATTACATAATTATATTGATTAGATAATTTAATATCATATTTACTGCTAAAATCGTCCTTGAAGAATGTCATTTTTGGAATCGTATATACTGTCAGGTCTAAACTATTATCAACGAGACTCGTCTTAAAACCCTCTACTTGACCACTTATTGAGTTCGTTTTTTCAGAATATTTATTAAGATCGGAAATTACATCTATTCTAATTGAGTAGTAATCTTTTTTGTAAACATCATCAAACTCAAATTTGGGAACTTCAATTTCCCCGGAACTTGGCACATCTAGTGACACACTTTTGTGACCGCAGTTTTGATAATTATCTCCATAAATTGGACGAAGCAAATTTATGGAATTGTATGAACAATGAATACTAACAGTCACAGCGTATTTAATTCCACCGACATTGGCATTATGTAATTTAATATTAAATGCCGGCATGATTGTATTTCTATCCTTAGAAAATAATCCAGCGGGCGTACGATGAGGGTCTATTGGAGTAGAGCTGCAGCTGTATCCCAAAATCAAAGTTGCTAAAAGTGGTAAAATCTTCATCTTTTGGATCTCCTATATTCTTAACCGTATCGGTTTAGTCAGCTATTTTCTTTAAACATAATGATTTCACATCTTTGTCGATAGGTCGATAGGTGCCACCTACCTTGTGGTAGCGCACACGCAAATAAGGTTCCGACCATCTTCACTAATGCACACGTTTTTGAAAAATTTATTTTCAGACAATTTTAATATCTATTAATTATGTGAAGCAAACTCCGTTACCTGTAAGTTTTCTCTTTTAGCAAAAGTTAAACTTTTTCAAAAGAAATCTCAAAAAGGATCAAATGAGAATATATTTGCACTTGCGAAACCGTAGGGTAGGTGGCACCTTTAAACTTAAACACATAACGAAAGGATATAAACATGTCAGAAGTAGGATTAAACAAACCAGTAAAATTAAAAGTAGATTTAGCAGCATTTTGCGGAGCCACTGAACTTCCAAGAACTGCGATCACTCAAAAATTTTGGGATTACATCAAAGAAAATAAACTTCAAGCCAAAACTGAGAATGGTAAAGCAGAAGGTGCAGGTAAATACATTGTTGCTGACGACACACTTTTAAAACTTTTTAAAGCGACAAAAGTGACAAGCAAATCTTCTGGTAAGGTAACTGACTTCACAGGGCTTCAACTTGGACAAACTATAAGCATGCTTCAATTAGCATCTGTAGTTGGTGCTAACATCGAATAAAAAAGCCAAAAACAAAAGGCACCCTTTATTAATTTACAAGGATGGAACCATTAAGACGTTTATAATTTCTTGTACTTTTTTTTTCAGCTTTGTTTCTTTTGGTTGTACTGATTTTTCTGGAAAGTACTATAACACTGACAATGATGAAAATGATACTTTCAAAATGTTTCAGAGTGGCTGCGAAAGCATTGTATTTGATGCATTTGCTACAAAGTTTAACTTCGATGGTAAGGATCAATTATTTTTTGAAATGGGTGACTCAAAAGTATATCTGAATAATCGGTTTGATTCTGATAAGTGGATATTGCAATCCAAAACGGTAACGTCTCTTGGTAATGGCTCTTTTGAATACGACATAATAGTTACAGAAAGATCTCTTAATTCAGATTCTGATATTGTAGATATTATTAGTTATCCAGATGGCCGCAGTGAACCCCGTAAAGTAATTACAAGAAGAGTAAGATAGTAATAAAGGTGGCATCTTTAAATTATGATTTCAATTATCTTATTATCAGTAAGCTTATCAAATGCTGTTGCGTCTTCCCAGTCACCTTGCGGGAATGCTCGCACAGAATGGTCTGCCTGTGAAAGCACACAAGAATGCAAAGTCGCCTTCAATATGTGCGGCCTTAGAGCGGCTTACAATTCGAAATTTTTGAAAGTAATAGAAAATTATAATCGATGTATGGGGCCAATGATTAGTTGCGCCTCTTCGCTAGAAGATCCAAATAAAAATGTGAAAAAAACAGAATGCAAACATAAGATTTGTGAGCTTGTAAAAGAGTGATTAAAAGGCACCTTTTAGCAGCCGGTTTCTTTCGGCGGCTCCGGCTGATTCCTGCATTTCTTCGCGACTTTAGGGCAACGAATCCGAACATGGAGATGATCCTGATGATTCGTTTCGTGGCGAAGACTTCTTAAAACTTGCTGGTGACTTTTGTATTCATCAATTTTTTTAGCATGACTGCACAGAGAGTTTTTAAGAACGACATCAATAAATATTTTTTGGACATCACCATGACGGTGAAGCGCTTTTACGAGTTCCCAGTTTCTCTCCAAATCGAAGTTGGGAGAGACTTTCCCCTTGATCACCATGGGGTCAGCGAATTCTTGATTTTTTGCGATAGGGTCGTGCTCAATTCTATCTGATTTATAGTACCCCAGATCCACATCCTGGCCGTTTTCATGAGAGGCGTGACCGTCTATGTCTCCACCATCTATTTTGCCAATGTCTTCCACTTGAAGACGGTCGAGCCCCGGGTATTTTGAAGCAATATCTTCTGCTGCCTTCTCAAGCATGTTGATCATCTGGGACGTACCCCAGAATCGTTCGCTCTCGCGGTACATGTGAACATAGCCTTCACCCATTTCGGGCAAGGCTAAACCGTCGACTAGAGCCCCCTGAGTGCTCGTGCCCACAGGCTCGGAGCTAAAGAGTGGAGTGGTACCCATAAAAATGAGTACAAAATAAAGTGTTTTCATGATTTTAGAGGAGCAAGTAAGATACCAAGTTTTAGGGGAAGTGATTTGAGTGCATTAGCTCCACTCTTTTAAAAAGATTGTCGACTATTTAGACAGTAGGCGCACCTTTAATCCTTTAAGCGTAAATCTTCTGTACCTTTACTTTTTGTTCTGCTTTTTTAATTCTCGCGTTCATCTCTTTAGCCAGAATGGTTGCTTCAAAATAGGAATAATAAGTCTTCAAGTTTTTATAATCACCAGAGGCGATTATCTCTTGTGAGGCGACTAGATAAGCATCAGAGAGAAGCTTTACTGTCGGTTTTACTTTGTGATTTTGGGCCGCTTTTTTATAAAGCGCTCTGTGCTTCACTTTATCTGAAAGGCTTTTCGTTTTTACGAAAGCTTTTTTGGTCGATTTATGAATAGCATTTAATTTTAAATCAATAATACTTTCTTCATGTTCAACACTTACAGCAGCTTCGCCTTCATAAGTAATTGTATCGACTGTTTTAGAAAAGCCTGCAAAAAGAGCTTCAAAGGAAGGAGCTTTGATTTTTTCTTCTTCATTTGTAATCTTATAAAATTGTGCCGGCGCAAACCACTCTTTTTCAAGTGTGAGCTCATCGTGATTATATAGTTTAGTTCCAATTTTGAACGATTCAATATTAAGGGTATCGAGGTCCTGTAGATTGCTTGCACCAATACACTGAATTTTAGTGTGTATCGGAGAAAATTTTTGCTTAAATTGTATATTGGCAGATGGAAGCAGTAATCCATCAACAGGCTTTACTTTTAAAAGAGAAAGGGTGTCATTAATTGAAACCGTTTTCCAATTTTCTTGAGCTTTGAGTTCGATGGCGATTTTTTCTTTAAGGCTTACTCTATCTACTGGGGCCGTCGAGATCTCGTTGCCGATTTTAAGATTGATTTTCTCTTCATAAGTATAAATCCCAAAAACTTCGCATTTTACCTTAGCTCCGATTTTCATAGGGCTAGGACCTTCGATATGGGCAGCGACATCGACAGTGAGATGCACCTTAAGTGGACGGATATAAATTTTGGCACCGAATCCTACATCTACTGTAAAGAGAAACGGGGAGAATTGTATCAGAGTGTCCAATTCCGCATAACCGGTTACTGTGAGAACTTTAAAGTCTACGAAAAAATCGAGTCTGCCTCCAAACTGCACAGTGTTTGAAGTGAGTGCCAGGTAACAAGCGACATTGACCTTGGCGAATTTATCGATTTCCAAATAGGCAGTGATCGGGGAGAGCTTAGGAAAATTGGCAGGTGGATTAAAGCTCGGATGAAATCCACCAATGGCCAGAAGAAAATTAGGTTGATTCTTGAACTGTGCCCGAAGGGCCATGCTTCCGGAGAGTTTTAGGACATCGAGGACATATGAGTTTCTTAAAACTGCATCGAGCTTTAAGCTGCCTTCAGTAAAATTAGCAACACCAAAGACATCTAAGTTTAAAAAAACTATCGGCTTTTTCTTATTCGGAAGTCGTGCTTCCAATTGACCGAGTAAATAAGCTTTCAGTGCCGGTAGTTCGAGGGCCAGTGCTAAATCAATATCAATCAGTTCAGGTTCACCCCATACGATTTTAAACATAGCCCCGAAGACGTAACAATCTTTTCTGATTGGGAAAACACTTCTGATATCGGCGAGGATGGTTTTAATATTTTCAGTTGGATTAACTGGAAAAAGAAGAGAGTCGAGTGTGCCACCAATCATCTTCGCTCTGAGTGCCTCTTCATCTAAGCTTTGATTAAAGCAGAATAATCCTCCGACCCCTTTCAAGGCAAAACCATAACCTAACTGAATTTTAGAAAAGGTGCCGAAGACATTAAGATAAAGTGACCAGGCCCCCGGATGATTTTCAATTTTAGTGGTGAGGATTCCAATAATTGTTAAGCCAATTTCTTTAAATTTAACTTCGCCGCCTCCGGAATACTGTGACAGGGCTTCGTTATATTCAAGGTAGCCTCCTCCCGAGAGGATTTCCGGATTTTTAAAGACAATACCAACTGCTTCCGGGGGAACGAGGGCCATACCTAGATCGACGTTTCCAAGCAATCCGGAATAATCATTTTCCGGCAATTTTTTAACAGCGACTGAGAGTCCTACGCGTTTGACGATCAAAGCGAGGAGTTCAAAATCCGCGGTGAGGGAGAGTTGAGTGGTGAATTTTACTTCTCCGTCTTTGGCCTTTAATTTTAAAACTAATTCATCGGCTTTTATTGGACCAAGGCTCAAGTTCAGAGGAAGAACGATGGTATTGTCTGCAAGCCCAGGCATCGAAAAGCCATTTTTTGTGGAGAAGAAAATACTTGGATCGATAGATATTTCTTTAGGCTCTTTGCCAATGATTTGTTTTAAGAAGGCATCGTCTTCTTTGGGAACAATGACCAGTTTTAGTCCTTTTGATTTTTCATTGCCTAAAATGATTGAGGCAATCAGCTCTTGTTCTGTTGTACTTATGTCTGCTTCTACGTTGAAGCTCAGACCGGAGAGTTCTAAGCGAGTTTCCTTTTCTTTTCCGAATAAAATTTTTGGGATTTTGTAAGCTTTTTCCAGGCTCATCGAGCAGTTGATAGCGATGTCCTTTTGCTCGAAGGTAATTCCATCGGGTTGAATGTTGAGTCCGATGGCGCCGTTTAAGTCGGCATTAGTTGAAATATCTAGTATCCACTCATTTCCTAAATCGAATTTTTGTTTTATTTCACCAACACTTTCATTGGTTATTAGAAAACCAGTAATGGGTTTGCCCGAGTTTTTGGGGGCTGCCATAAGTAGAGCACTTAATTTTAAAGCAGCTTTTAAATTTCCTCCGGTTCCATAATCTACACTTTCTGCTATATCAATTAATGGCATTTTTAGTACGGTTACGTTACTGGCATTGGTCCCTTGAAAATATTTATCAGAGATAGTGCTATTTAAATAATCAAGGTGAGGGTGAATATTAAGGTCGTGAAGACATTTTACGAGATTAGTCATAAGCCGATAATGATCAAGCGCTCCTCCCCAATTATATTCCTTTTGCATGCGAATAATTGGATTAGCGACAAATTCAAGTAAATTATCCCAACTAAATTGATATCCAGCCTTAGAGAAATAAGGATTCTTTACTAATATCCCTGTGAGTACAAGTGCATCGAAGAAAGCAGTAAAATTTCTTTCTAACCAACTACTAAAAAGCTTGTTAGCTATTTGCTCAGCCACAATGACAAAAAACTTAGGGTCATTAATGGGCTCTGGCATTTGCAGTAATTTATTAGTAGTTTCAGGACTAATGTTAATTAGAGCAGATATTTTAGAAGTAATATTTTGAATAGTTTGATTAAATTCTTCCAGATTAAAATTGCCGCTTGCGATAGTTGTCCGCAAATTGAGAAGTTTTTCTATTTCTGCTCCAACTGAGAAAAGTTCTTTGCCTAAAATACTTTGTGTCGGATTTAACTCGATATTGATATCAATTTCAGCAATCAGTGCCGCGAGCGGGTCATCGCTATCAACGATGTCTTGTATCGGTGAAAATAAATCAATTAGTAAGTATTCAACTTTTTCCAATTTCAAACCTCATGTTATAGCAGGTAGCAATCCTTCAATGGTAATTACACCGTGTTTTTCAACCATGTCGATAAGTTCTAATAATTTTAATTTTGATCCACGATCGCTATGATTTCTCTTAATTGATTCGAAAATAAGATCACGTACTTTTTTATTCTTTGACGATGCATTTCTAAGTAAGGGAATGGTAAGAGGAAAGTATTGCTTTAACATCTTAAGAGTTTCAGCATCAAGATCTTTCACAAGAGTTTTCGTATTTAATAGCTTAGATATATTTTTAGTATAAGTTGTCACTAAGCCTTGCATATACTTATGAACTCTTTTAACAATTTCGTAATAGGCAAGATCACGGTAATTAGTAATACCTGCTTTACTTACCCAATACCCAGGTCTTTCGCTATATGAGCGCATCCAATCAAAAGAAAAATTTATTTTTTTAGGAAGGGGATAAGCGGTTTCTCCGGCCATAATCATAAAAAGACCGGTAGTATGATTTTTGCTTTCAGCAGCAGCACCCATGAAAATATGAGACAACTGTGAAAGAATTCCGCCTTTGGATTCATGATCAAGTAAAGAAAGCATATCTATATAGGATTTTGACTCCATAATTTCCCAGGAATTACTCAGTAGGGAGAAGAACATTACGTCCGGTCCTTTTTGATTGGAAAGCATCGTTTGTATAAAAATATTTTTACTATAGGGTTTTTTTGTAATCGCTATACACCTGATAACATCGTCAAGCTCATGGATGTAGGGATTCATTCCATTTCCGGATCCGGTAACGAGATCAGGAATCATTTTTTCAATTCCGTGAATTTCCCATAATTCAGAAATCTTACTAAATGGAGTTAAAACTCCTTGTTGTTTAAAGCGGATTTGGCCCATTGTAAGACTTTCTTCTAATAAGTCTCTGGCATCTAATATTCTTTCGACTGCTTCTTCGGAATCGATTCGCTGATTACCAATGATTCTTTGGACGGTAGCATCATCTACGTCACTCAAATCAAACATCGCATCATGCTTTTTCCAAGCAGCAGGTTTTGTCGTTTTGAATCTTTCAATGACATTTAAAAGAAATTCAGTAGACTCATTGATCTCTTTTTTTATAAAATCTTTAATTTCTTGTTCCGTCATTCTTTCGCTGGATTTTTTTAAAGCATTTTCTGCTCTGATTTTAGCCACATCAATTCTTTTCAACACAGATTTTTTAGCTTGAGCCTTGAGAAAGGTATTATCTCTAAATTTCTCTACCACGTCTTTACGGACTGATTTAGAAACAACTTTTGCTACGCGAGGAGTTCTTTTGAATTCCAAAAGTAAACTTTTCTCACCTTCAGTATAAAGATGAATGCGTGATCGACCAGATAAAGATGGGATGAGATTTTTTCTGGATTCTCTCAGACGCCGTTCTATAATATAATTAAGTGCATCTGGCTTAATGAGAGCTTCAATACTATATGATGGGCTAGAATGATGTCGAATTTCAGCAATGTAAAACTCTGGCTCAAGGTTCTTTAGCTGCCCCTTATATTCAGCTTTTGAAATAAGCTGTGCTTTAAATAAATCCTCTATACGTTCTGTGTTAGATTGTTTCCAGCGCTCGAAGTTAAGTTGGACTTTCGGAAGAATAATTTCTCCGTTCAAAATTAAATCTTTTGGATCAAAGATATGGACATCTTTCAGTTGTTTTTTAAGGATCTCCATACTTGCTTGTAAGGCTTCTTCAATAAGAGGATTAGATTGAAGTAATTTTTTTAATTCTCTAAGATGCTTTCGTAACTGAGCGCCATTTTTAGTTTGCTTCGCAATAATGGTTTTTTTCAATAATGTTGTAAGAGATTTCATTTTTGGATCCATGTATCACTCCTTAATAGTATCCAAAATGTCTAATGCGGTAGATTTATAATCAAGGCCTGGCCCAACGACTTTTCTGAACATTTTATAAGTAAAAAAAGGTATACCGGCAGAAGCAGCTCTTATCGCAAACTCAGGTATAGTAACACCTTTTCCCCATTTATCTTTTCCTGTGAGTAAGATAAGTGCCAAGTCTATATACTCAATAACGTCACCTTCTATTGGAATAACATCTATAATGTCTTCTACCCTTTGGGATCTTCTTATAAATACATTATGCATAGATGAATAAGGATCGAGAGTTCCTGTTTTTTTAATTTTAAGCATTTGGGAAGGTTCTTCTGGAGGTGCTTCGTCGTCTAGGGTTGTTCCTTCAGAATAAGAATATCCATCGAAGCTATTTAAATCGTAAAGAAGACGAGTTCCCATTGGAGGAATTTGAGAAATATCTTTTTCATATATGATATAACTGAAGGCTAGATCGTTATCGTTAAACCTTCGAAGTGCATCCTCTTGCTTGGTTATTTCCCAATCAGACGTAGGTGCCGCTAAGAGATAGTCTAGCTGATTATCCTTAATGTAAACTTTAACATCTTTAGTCTTATAAATGATGAGGCGATAATAAATTCGGTAAACATTTTGACTTAAATAAACCTCTTTTTTAAGGTAAGGCACAATGTCAAAAGCATATTTTTGAGTTCCTGAAAGTTCTTTTGAAAGATTGTTATCTATCGAAATTTCTATTTCTGCACCAATAGAATTGTCGATTAAAGGCCAGTTTAGAGGAGCATCAACTCCAAGAACAATGCCAGGATCATTATATTTACTATTGCGAAACTCTGTAATGACTTCACTTTGAATGTCGGCCCATTTTTGTTGTTTGAAAATTATATTGTGTCCTGACTTATTTGTCTCATAGAAGGCTGCCGCAGAGATGAGTGGAAGAAATTTGAGAATTAAAAAGGGAAAATAGGTTTGATAGACTTTAGCCAAATCATAAATATCATTTTCTTGCCAAGTCTGAGCATCTATTTCATATAATCGATTAACGGAACTAAGCCTTATATTACTTTTACTTTGAATGAGTAAACTTAGAGGATCAATATGTCTCGTATAAGTAATTTTATCTATATCTATATAATCGCCCCATCGACCAAGGTCAGAAATGGATTGAGTTCTGTAAGTAATCACTCGGACTCTGCTGGCAAAGTTAGGAGCGTGCTTAATACACACATTAGGTGAAGCAAGAATATAAAAAGTAGCAAATTCAGCCGCTGTATCCCTTGGATCATCTGCTTCAATTAAATTAATTTTTGGAATGTATTCAAAATTAAAACTTTGCTCTAGGATATAACCATAGTTGGGATCAGCTAGACTTAGTTCAATGACATCATTTGATTTATCCCAGTCAAGCTCTCGAAGTTTTATGCCTATAACACCTTCTCTGATGTAACCGATATCAATAAGATCTGCTTCTTCTTTTTGTTTTTGTTCAAAATCAAATTCGGGAAGTTCGATGAGACCAAGATTAATATACTCAATAATATTTTCTAAATAGGAAGCGCTTTTGAGCCAAAGCTGGAAGTTGTTAACATCGGTTTCTATTTTCCAAAATCTCCTTAGGAAAAAATCTAAACTGTCAAAAAGCTTTTGGAAATAAGGTGGGAATGAGGCTTGTTTATATTCTAAAGTCAGCTGGTATAGCTCCTCGAAACTAGCATCTGCTTTAGTTACATTTTTAAAAATTGTATTACACCACCCATTGATGGCAAAAAATTGAGAAATGGCAATCTGTCTATGGTTATCTAATTTATAGTCGATTTCTTGTATAATTGAATATTTATATTTAGAAATAGCACTGAAACTCACACTGCGTTCAGAAGATGTGGCAGAAACTGTAGAATATAGATACTCATCAATAAGTTGTCCTATGTCTGTAATACTTTTTGTTCGAAAACTAATATAGCCGTCCTCCATAGATTTTACATTCCAGTTCTCGGAGAAAAGTAATGGAAGCATACCTTCATTAGATTTGAGATGGCCGTTCATTGTCATCCAATCAAATAGGGCAAAAATGGGATTGAAAATAACTGCTTCTAAGAAAGAGAATACGTTTTGATGAGTTATATCAGTGGGGTTAAGTAGAACATCAAAACCTAAATCGAATTCACGAATAGTTGATTCAGTCACATCCATAATTAAGTTTTTGAGAGCTGAGGAAACAAAATCAATGTACTTTGTATTTTCATCATAAGAAGAGCGACTTCCATCAAGAGAATTTTTGTACATGATACTTCTAAAGTCAGACTTAATTAATGCTGAATTATTGCTACTTAAAAATTGCAAAAAATTATTAATTAGTGTTTCGTCGATTATAATATGAGATTTCCATCGGTCAGAAAATATTGGTTCAAGTTTAAAACTTATAACACTTTTTTCATGCATTCTCTCGCCAGCTGCTTTTTCTGTACGTATTTCTAAATTTTTAAGATCGATAATTACTTTAGATTTTGCATTAGAATCATTAACAGGAAAATAGCACTCTATATAAGGAATTTTATATCCTAGAGCAAAAAAAGCGCTTAATGAATGACTTATTCTTTTAGTAAAATCTATAACCTGCTGGCAAGTAAAACGGTATTGACCGGCCATCATGATTGTTGAATTGCTATAAGATTTTTCTTCATCAGCAGTAATATCTCTGTACTGAATTTTATTTAATCTATATTCAGTTGGAAGGTAAATTAAATTTTGACTTCTCATTTTGTCTCCAGCGTATCGTACTGAAAATTAGGAAGTGAGTTATTAGATGCCACCGTCTTCTGCTTCGCCGACCACAGAACAACACCGCCATCCAGACCGCGGGCCAGATGGTATTTTTTAGTGACTTCAATGCCGGTACCTAAAATTTCGTTCTGGCGGATTTGAACTTTGCCCGTTCCTCCGATGATTTCACCTTTCGCTCCTATCGGAACTCCGGGCAAATGACCACGTGTTAAGCGGCCCACTTCCGTTGGTAAAACCAGGAAGGGAATTTTGTTGGCAGGTACTTTACTTAAAAAGCGATAGACCCAAATGCCATCATCAGGTGTTGGTCCGGTCGCCGCGTTGGCGGTGGTGTCAGCAGGTGATTCATCATTCCGATTAATTCGCTTTCCAGTTTCTGATTCGATAGTGTCTTCGCTGGCCCAGGCGAGGTTATTGATTTCATCTTTCATAAAGGTTATTTTTTCGACTTCATTTTCTGATGCAATTGAATTTTCATTAGGAAGAGTGAGAAGCCATGGGGCAAGATCATACGTTCCCGACAAATCATTTGATAATTCGAAATACCGCCATTTCTCAGTTCCTCTTCCAGGAGCTATCTCTTTAGTATCGCCAAACGAATCAGTGACTGTGACTTTTTGCAGTCGAGTGATTGCATTAGTTTGAAGGG
Source organism: Bacteriovorax sp. (assembly GCA_041662705.1). Classification (GTDB taxonomy): domain Bacteria; phylum Bdellovibrionota; class Bacteriovoracia; order Bacteriovoracales; family Bacteriovoracaceae; genus Bacteriovorax. Next base: position 637,036 of record JBAZRY010000002.1, on the reverse strand, counting down.
GAAGAACTGCCATGAACCAATCATTACTGAAAATTGTAGCAAATTCACCAATGAGGGTTTGGGTAAGATCCCTTTCATCCAGTTGTAGTCTTCCGAGATAAACTTTACTTTCTTCAAAATGCCAGTACGTATCCTGAGGCATTCCGGCATATCGAACCTTCGCTGGCATACAGGTAAAAGTTCCATTGTTTTCAAATTTATTATTTTGCACGGATTTTTCATCAACTGAAAAATGATACCAATCGAGATGAGCTCCGCCATTAGTGTTCAAGTTCAGCATTACATTTGCAGTTTGACCTGAATTTTCGAGTTTTCCTCCAGCCGAAGCAATTTGTGCGGAGTAGTTAAATGTTTCCCGCTGCCATGCCGGAGAATTTTCCGGAGCAAATTTAGTCTGGTGAGCGGTTTTCCAATCGCTCACATTTTGGTTGAAAGTATCCCAGACTTGATAGGCTTCTGCCGCGATTGTTCGCAGTTTCGATTCACTTGCGTTGTAAAGCAGAGAGCTATCAAAACTCACGTTCATTAAAAAATCAAAATACTCATCATTTTTTAGTAAATCTAATCGATTTGTAAGAGCAAAATTTCTCCGAAGAGTTTTTTTCAATAAACCTTTCTCTTCATTTTTAAAATATTTTAAAAAGAGAAGTCCCGCTTCTGCAGAGAATTTAAAATAAGCTTTCATCAGACTAAAGCTTTCTTTTTCGATTTGAGAACGCAGGTTTTGATTTTGATTGATAATCTTATCATTATAGCGATCCAGTTTAAGTGAGACATAATCCATCTGGATTTTAATGGGGCTCGCCGCATTTTCAGCCTGAAAGGCTCCAAATTGCATTTGTCTATAGAGCATCCAGTAGGGATCGGCCAGTCTCGCCTGGGAAGAAAATTCGTAATCATCGGTGCGGCTGTGGCCAGAAATTCTTTTCCATTTTTTTCTTAAGCTCATACATTAACTCCTGTCTCGAGTTCCGCCGGTCCATAGATCACAGGCAAGTAGTGGTCGAATTGTGGTAAATCGGATCCATCCACTCCGCGGATTTTCGCTAGAGTAAAAACTTGAGCGATGGTTTCTTGAATAAGATCCAGACTCCAGGGCTTTCCTTCCGGCGTCACAGCCAGGAGGCATACTTGCGGGGCTTCAGCATTGGGAGCGTCGTAATGAAAAGAAACACCAGTGTCGATTTCATCCAGAGGAAGAGTTTCGCTGAATTCATCAATTAAAAGTCCATATATTGGTGAAGGAGTAGTAGCAGACATTTTAAAGGACAGCATTGAGCGGTAGTTTTGTTTTTTATTTGCCGGACTTTTTAATCCAATCCATAAGTCTGTTGGGGAAACTAAGGTCTGGTGAACGAGAGGTATGGGAGTGATGGGCGCAACCGATGATTCATCAGCGAGTAAAAAAGCCTGATTTAAATCCTGCAATCTCGTTTTAACGTTAGCGTACTTTTCTATCCACTCGAAGGCGGTAGCTGTTTTTCTATCTAATAATTTCTCAGACTCGCCAAAAAGCTGGGGAAGGGAATTAACAGCCTTTGGAGTGAGTTCCAGGATTAATATACCTAATTCGCCGAAAAGAATTTTTATTTTTTTCTCTATTGCCTGGGTGTTATTTATTTTCTCTAAGGCCTGTACGGCTTGCTCAAGACACAGTCTGAGCGCCGTTTTTTTATCACTCATGAAAAGTTTGTCATGATTATTAAAACGGGCAAAAAAATGTAATTTTTCTTTTACTTTGCTTTCATCAATCGTTACTAAATTTATTTGCTGAAGCTCAGTTTTAAAATTTTCAAAAACGACGGTGAACCTCCCTTCAACTTCACTAACGCTTTCTTTTTCTATCAGGTCTTGGTCAAAATCACTGGCATTTAAGGTACGTGATCCTGCTAAGACACGCTTCCAGGATTTAAGTTTCATTATTTCAAGCTTAACCCCTTGTGATTTTTCTATATCTACATTTTTTCCTATAACTTCTTTTATCCAGGCTTCAAATAAATTGTCTTTTTCTTTTTCGTAAGTCGTGATGAGTTTTAAGAGTTCAATGGCAGAGAATTTAATTTCAGAACTTACGACTATTTCTTTTAGAGAAATTGAAGAACTCTCAGTAATGAGTATGAATTTTTCTAAATCGCCTAAGAGTGTCTGGGCCATAGCTTCCAGTGAAGGATTAATTTTTGCTTCGGGAGAGTTGTCCAAATAAAGTGCGGACTCAGATTTTTCTGGTAAAAGTAAACTCACTCCGTGCGAAATGGTCAATGAATGAGTTGTGGAGTGAAAAGATTTGAGCTCATTAGGATTCATGGTCGTTGATGTGACGCTTTTAAGGGCAGAGCCCGCCCTGCTATAATTTCCCTGGCAAAGGGAATAGATGCTGTCTGCTAAAGTGGCATCAGTTAAACTGTCCAGGTAGTCGTCTATTTTATTAAGAATGGTTTCTAAGTCAGATAAGGTGTAAGTGGGATAGTTGATTGTTATCCAGTTTCTTATTTCAGTTTTTCCTTCTGTGGACTTCCAGCGGGTCATGAGTTCCAACGCTTTGATTGGCGCGTAGTCGTGGTCTTCTTCATTTTGAGGAAGAGTGAGAGACCATGCGATCAGAACATCCACCCATTTATGAAAACGAACATCTCCGTCAATCAGCATTTTTTCTATTGCATAGGCAATGATGTCGGAAATATCCACGCCTTTAGCAATTGATTCAAAAACCCACTTGGCAAAGCGCACTCTGTTGGAATTTAAATCGATAGAAAAAAGCGCATCGGCATGTGTTTTATAGCGGAACCATCCACTCCGCAGGATAGCGCAGGCCTTGGCATGATTTAGTGTTGGAGTATGGATATAGCCCTGACTTGTTTTTTTATCAGGCTCATCCATATTGGCCACATAACCGAAAGCTCCAAGATAGATTCCGCGACCTGGCGCTACACTTCTCAAATTATTTAAGCGTTTTACGGCAAAAGAAGTTATCCATGCGTCCATTCTATGAGCTGCAAGATCCAGGGACTGAATCAATGTCAGTTCTAATTCTGTCTTTGAAGCTGATAGAAGAAGCTCAATCGCTTTTAGCTGTTCCTCGAAAATGGTTTTATTATTATTTTGCAAACGAGTATATCTTTCACCGGTTCTTTGAATGGCTTCTCCTATTAAATGATGGAGATAGGATTTTTTATCCGGAGTAACTCCCGCCGTTGGAAGGGGAAGATTATTGATTCTGGCATTTACTAAATTATAAAATTCAGTCAAATAAGTCTGTGAAGAATTTCCAGGGGTTTCAACTAAATGCTCCATGTCCCAGGAGGTTTCATTCTGCGAATAGACACTAAGGGTAAGTTTTGGGTAATGACCATCAGTGATTCCACCTTTAAACTTATTTGCTAAGAATTGAGTGGATTTTAAAGCACTGGTCTGATCGTCAAAGTCCGCTATTAAACCATCCAATACACTTAAGTCGGCAATAGCATTTTCTAAATCTGTAATGAGGTGGGCGGCCGCTGGTGGGCTCAAAGGATCTGGTGTCGGAAGCTGATCCCATTTTTTATCTTGAACTAATTTTATGTAAGATTTAAGCAATACAATTAACTCGCCATATTTTTTTTGATTCTTATAATTGTTAAAACTGACTTTAAAATAATCTTCAAAAGCTCCTAGTTTTGGATTGCGGCTTCGGTCGAATGCTTTTTCTAATAGATCTTGCCCATTTTTATAGTCGGCTGATTTATCGGTTAAAAGTCTCTCTGAAAGAAGTGCAAGATGAGGAGTTTCGCTCATGATTTTTGCAAACTTTTTTTCCGAACCTGTAGTTTCTCTGCCAGTATAAAAGAGCCGTGGGTCTACTGCTTTTTTCCAGTTTTTATAAAACTCGTAAAAGAAAGAACGTAATTTCTTTTCAAAAGGAGTACTGCCCTCATTTTTAAAAAACTCTTCCACAGGCAGGATTCCATAGGGGCTATTTCCTATTCTAAGAGTCGGGAGAGCACTTCCTCCAAAAGTATAATCAATAAACCAACGTCGAGCACTGAGATAATCAGTCGTACTCATCTGTAGTTCCTGATCTTCAATATGCTGATCGAGAAATTCTCCCCAGCTGATTTCCCATAAAAGAGTATTCATGGCCTTCATAATGGCCTGTTCTTTATTTTCTCCACCCATAAATTTTTTTATTTTGTTTGGAGTCGTCACCCCCAGAGCTTTGGAAAATTGGGAATAATTTTTTTGATCTTCATCGGTTCCAATAACCGGAAGGTCGTTCTCAAGTTTAAACCAGAAATCATTGTCCTTTAAAAAAGTGGACCAGCCGGACTCGCTCGATTCAGTGTTGTTCGTTGGTGTTCCTTGGCTTACAAAACCCGCTCCCATAGTATAGTGAAGGTCAGATAAATGGTTTTCTAAAAGAATTGTTTGCTCAAGAGGTGCCGTTGTTTTAATCCCAAAAACATAAATGTGGTTAATTAATGGCTTATTGCTTAATGACTGTTGGCCACTCCATTTAATTCTGATGGCCATGCCGACTTTTTCGGCTTCATTAAAATCATATAGCCATTTATTTTTATCTTCAGAACTGCCTGCTCGTGTTTGGAAATAAGAAAATTCGTTTGTTAAGACAGGTTGACTGACTTCTTTAAAGACAGGAGTAAGCTTACCATTTTCTTCTTCATTAAATCCCTGACATAACCAACGATCAGGAAGAGCTAAAAGCTCGGCATTGGTAACATCAAAACTGTCTATGTATTCGTGGGCATTGGTTGCCTTTAGAGTTTGATTATAAATCCAGGCAGCTCTCTGCTGATTGGAGAGTTCAACCAAGTGGTTGAAATATGTTTTTCTTTGATCTAGCGGAAGAGAACTGGGACGAGCGACGGATGAAAAAGTTTTTTGAATAAGATTTTTTTCTGTCTCGCTTAAGGTTCGATTTAGGGTGTTAATCAAGAGTTGATCTGGAAAAATCCTCACTTTAAAAAAAGCATCACCATTTTCTTTAACAAGTTTTGTCTCCAGGCGAACCGGCATAAAAAAGATCGGCACATCAGGATTTAAAGCGGCCAGTTGATTGGCGTAGTTTTCATAATCGGATCTAGGCATTTAAATTGTTCCTTGTACTAAAGATGAGGAATGTATAAGAATTCTGGACGGCTTTTGATACGTAAGAAAGGCCATATCGGCAGAGCTTTTTCCCCAGTAATGATTGTTAATCGCCTGGTCTTTCCATGTTGGATTAAGTGGAATGTGGAGAAGAGCTTCTAATTCTTTTTGATCGTGAACTAAATGATCCCAGGAGAGATTGTCTCGAGTGGTAGGAGATTGACCTAGTTTTTTTAAGTCTGCCCGGTCGAGTCCAAAATGCGAATCATTACTCGCTTCTTCTATGACCAAAAAATATCCCGGTTTTTTTTGGTTGTGATCAATACTGCCTACAAGATCATCGATATCTTTTTGGAAACCAATAAAACTAGAAAAAGCATCAAAACGTCCATTCAATATAGGATCTATGGCCGAATCATATTTGGGGACGCGGTAATGAGTCAGTTCTGGCTTTATTGAAATTTTAGCTGAACGGGATTTATAAGCACTTTCGGTTTCTGCTTTAGTTTTCCACTCCGCTTCCACTGCATAAATATTAGCGTTGGGGTATTTCGCAAAAAGTTCAGAGTTAAATAAAAAAACAGATATAGCCTTAGCTGTAGTGGCAGTAGTCGCACCATTAATGTTTTTCCAGTCTTTGATAGGGAGCAAGTCCACTCTGCTTTCATCAATATAATCCCAAAATTTTTTAAAAGGAGTACTTTGAGGATCGACGGAAAATTTTCTCCAGGTGAGTTCGCGGATGACCTCGTGGTTAAATCCCAGCATGAATATATCAATAAACTTTTGATTTACCTCAAAGAGTGTAACTGAATTTTCAGCCAGGCCAGTAACTGCTGGACAAAAATACTGTCTGGCAGAGGTAAGTAGCCATTCATATACAGGCAAGTCAAAATTAAATTCGATGCCCAGACTTTTGGGAATGGGAACCTGGGAGTCGATTGAAACCGAAACCCCCGCCATTTTTTTTGAAAATTTCTCAGCAACAGAAAACTTGGGATTAATTTGACTTACAATTTTAGTGGAAATGGCTTCAATGTTTTTTCTCACATTCACTGTCGGTGTCGTGTAAAGAGCTGAAGGCAATTCTTTACTTCCTTTTTTAATATCACCAGTATCAAACTTGATTGCTTTGGATGGAGCAAATTTCGTAAATTCTGTCGAAATTACTTTTCCGTTAAAAATGGCACTGCTCATGGAAGATGACAGGGAAGTACCCATCTTAAAGGCACTCTTTTTTTGAAAACTATGGGCGGATTTTTTTAAATCCTTAGAAAAAAGCGCTTTAGGGATGGCCGGATCACTTTTCAATTCATCCCTCAAGGACATTTTTCCGTCCAGAGTAATTTGCCCATGCATTCCGGAAGTTAATTGCGTTAACTCCTGAGCAGGTAGCACTTGCATTTTTTGAAAAAGCCGGGAATTGGTCATATAAGTAAGACGACTCTGAGTGAGGGTCTGTTTTATATATTCTCCATTTTCAAATTTACTCCAAGCAAGGCTTATAATTTCTTCCTGATGGGCCTTAGCTATTTCCACCCCGATCGCAGCGATAGAGCGGTAGACAGGATGAAGATTAATTTCTTCGAACCAGTTTTTTTGAGCGTTGGGCCTGAAGTAAGTTGCGCCATATTTGGGTGCAGATACTAAAGGATCATTGCTTTCAGGTGCCGTAGTTCCGAGTTCCAAAAGTTCTCTTAATCTTTGTTGGAATTTATCTTTGTGAATACCATTCCAGTTCGTTTCCGTTTGTTCGCGCAGCTTAAGTACGCCTAAGAAATTTAATTGAGAAATTGCCTGAGCGCTTGTTAACCCCAGGTCAGTGACACTGAGCTGGGAACCTGGATCAGAAATATTTAAAACGGTGCTGTTACTCACCCGCGCTTCCTGGGGTTTAATTTTGCGAGCTAAAGCTTCAAAATCTTCATTACCAGTAGCAAACTCCCAGGTGTAAAAAGCGGGGAGTGTTAAATTATCGGTCTCATCTTGCCATGCTCTTTCGGTTAAATTTTTTGCATCCTGAACTAAGCCTAATGCTGTATTAGCTCCTGCTTTATAGCTTGGAACGAGGCAGGCAATATATGATTTTGAATCCTTTAATTTGACTGGACAAATAAGCCTGGAAATAAAGTTGGGTGCTAGTTCTTTGAATCTTTTTTCCAGAGAGGGTTCTAAATTATCTGGTTTAGTAATCGTTTCCTGAATATGTACCCATGCATGAGAGTCTGCAAGCTTAGGGAGAACTCTACCTGCTTTCTTTTTAATCGTTAAAATTTTGAAATCTTTTTCACCATCCAGTGTCACATTATCGTCTTTTTCTAAAACGACTAACACAACCCAGGGATAAAGCTTGTCGCTGCCAGTGTTCTTAGGTGAAAAAATCCAGGGGAGTGAGTAAGATTCGAATTCGATGAAAGGTAAATAATTACTCTCAAAATTATGACATTGATGAGGAGGCTCTATTCTTGCAATAAGATCATTTCCAAGATTGGTGACATCAGCATGAGAAAAAAAATTTAGATTACCCGTAACTTCTTCCATATCTTTGAGTTTGATAGAGAAGGGAATTTTTGGACTATTTAGGACACTTGGATCGTACTCCAGATATTGCGAGAGACCGGTTTGTGCCCAGGAATAAAAGCGAAGCTCTGCACTCATTGAATTGCCTTACTTAATAAATCTTAATACTTCAGTGTATTTTGTGATCTATTATTTAAGAATATTGTGCTGATATCGTAAATAGATTTTATAAAAATATTTCTACAGAAAAGGTGAGTGAAATGGTATTTCAAGAGACCGAGATTCCATATCCTTTGTAGGTGCACTACTTTAAAACTTCGGTCACGAGGCGATCTCATCATTTTCTATGACCTGGTCCTAGGACACAAGAGTTCCTTGGGCAGTAGGAGCAAGATTAATCGTCAGGCGAAATTTTGGTTCTGAGCTATGATCTATAACGACTTTTGATTGCGGTATAATTTCCGCAAACACGTTATCATTTTGATAATTATTTCCATCCGGTCCATGCATAATAAAAGACCAGCGCCCGCCAGTTTTAAATTCACAAACACTGAACGTATTGGTGAAATCTTTCGGGCCCCACCATCTTGCCAGTATTTCTCGAGATGTACTAAAAGTTTTCAGATTAACCTCTCTTTTTTGAAGACCATTTTACAACATCCTGTTGGTCGTGGCACCATTATTAAATGAATAAAAATATTGCATTCTTTTTATCGGCATTTCTTGTTGGTTTTTTCATTGGTCGAATAACTGTGGAAGCTCCACCTCTTGCAGAACCCGCACGAACTGATCTTGAATCAGAATATTATAATATTGAACAAAAAGCTAAAAATGATTTAGCAAATGCAAGAACAACTGAGCAAAAACTAAAAGAAATACAAAAATTGCGTGAAGAAATCTTCCAAATTTTTCTTGCAGATATTGCCTTAAAAATTGATAAAAAATTTTGGAGCAATATCGATCTTTCAGTGCAACCGAGCGCGACTCCTGAACTCAAAATTGAAGCTAGGCCAATACCCATTGAGATTGTTGCAGAAGTCAAAAAAGAACCCGCTGCTCCCACAACTCAACCTAATACTCAAAATGAAGAGCACAATATTCCTTATAACAATCCATTGGGAATTCTTAAAGACCCGGAAGCTTTTCATTCATCTTCCAAGCTGATTACGTCAGCGAATAACCGCCTTATACAGAGGATTCAGGGATTATTTAAAGGCGATGCTCTTATGAGTGAACCAAGAAATAGGGTTTGGAAAATATCAATAAATAGCTCACTCAACTATCTAGAGAATAACTGGACAGGGAATGTGAGCATTGAAATGGCGGATGAAAACAATGTTGTATTTTCAAACTCAAATGGCCGTGGAAGTAATAATTATTTTTATCAAAATCCTGATGATTTGGGTTCTATAATCGTCCAGGCTTCACCAGATACTTTTCTCTATCTAAAATGGCTTGAAGGACGGCAAACTTTTTGGGGGTCCGTTTATAAGAAGACAGGAAAGGAAAAAAACTGGAAACGCATTGGAAGAATTCTTTCCCTTGCCAAAGAATAAGTTTAGGTGGCACCCTTAAATGATGATCGTTCACACAATTTTATACGTTGCTGACCAAAAAAGAAGTGCTGAGCTTTACAGGGAACTTCTGGGCCTTGAGCCCATTCTGGATGTTCCGGGTATGACCGAGTTCAAACTTTCTGACAATCACATTCTTGGTCTCATGCCGGAGAAGGGAATCAAAAAACTTCTTGGTGAAAAACTTCCTGATCCAACAAAAGGTAGCGGCATTCCAAGGGCTGAACTTTATTTTCGAGTAAAAGATCCGGAAGCTTACTTGAAACGAGCTTGGGAGCTAAAACTTTTTGAACTCAGTCCACTCCTGCCTCGAGACTGGGGTGCCTCTGCGGGATACGTTCTCGATTTTGACGGACACGTGCTGGCATTTTCGAATTAGGAAAAAATAGGTTCAAAAAACAGAGGCTTCTCCCTCCTGCGGGAGTGATCGCAGCGAATGGTCTGCTTAAAAAGTTCGAAGAAAGATCATGAGTTCGTCGTTTTCAGAATTTACACTGTTTCTCACATGCAGAAATTGCAGTTTTTTTAAGACGCTGATTGATTGATGGTTTTCGATGTTCGTTCGGGCTGCGACTCCCTTATGTTTTAAAATATGAAGTGCATGATCAATGATGGCACCGGCAACTTCGCTCGCCAGTCCCATGCCCCAATACTTTTTAACAATCATGAAACCGATTTCTGGAAATTCAAGTTCAGTGGGAATCAACATAAACCATCCGATGAAAATTTTTGAATTTTTTAGTTCCGCAGCCCATACACCATCCATCTTTGAATATCGCATTAGACGGTTTTTCGTTTGCTCTAATGTCTGAGGAATTTTGGCGGGAGTAAATTTCATGATGTCGGGATCAGTGTCGAGTGTTCGTAAATTCTCCAGATCGGATTCTTTGAAAGCTCGGAGTGACACACGTGTCGATTCTAATATCATCATGAACTCATTTTGAGTTAAGCCAATTTTGTTGTCAATTGGTTTCCTTAGCACTTGCGAAACCATTGGGTAGGTGGCACTGCAAAAGCATTCATGGAGTGATTATAAAGCAAAAGTTTATTTATGAGATTCACAATCAGATAATATTCTGCTGCAGACAAAGTCGTAAAAAGAATTTTTTGCTACAAGTTTTGAGATCCCTTGACCCAATAGAGCAGCAATCATAAGGGGAAAAATTGCACTATGGCGATCGGTCATTTCTAAAATAAGCACAAATGATGTGAAAGGAGATTGGGTTAGCGCAGACAATGCAGCCGTCATTCCGACTAGTACTCCAAGAGTTCCCAGATCAGCTCCAAAAATATTAGAAAAATAAGATGCGGCTGCGCCACCGATAGATAATGTAGGAGCAAAGATTCCACCGGCCCCACCAGCTGAATAGGTAGCAACACTTCCAAAAAATCTGGAAAAAACATCTAATAGATTTGATTGTTTTTCATCGAACAAAAGCCCGGTTAGCAGCTCTTTTCCAGAGCCAAGTGTTGACTGTGATCCAAAAATTGCAAATAGGGTAAAAGCCAAACCACAGGCGATTGCTAAGATTGCTTTTTTTCCGGGTGTCTTGAGACGTGCTCTGTAAATCAGAACCAGTTTTAGTGTCTGACCAAAAAATGCAACGAGAAGCCCGACCAGAATGGAAATTCCGAGAATGAAGCCAATCTGACCCATACGAAATGACTCTATTTTTGGAAAGCCAAAATAGAGATAAGGTCCCATTAAAAGTTGAGAAATAAGTCCAGCGACGATGACGGCCTGTAGAATTCCTGTTCGAAAAGTTGATAAATGAGATTTAGACAGCTCTTCAACGACATAAACAATACCACCTAAGGGAGTATTAAAAGCAGAAGCTAATCCAGCTGCTCCTCCTGCTAGTATTAGTCCATGATGATTTTTAGAAATAAGATTCCTGGGAAGAAATTTTCCAGTGAGATGGAAAATCGAACCTGCAATCTGCAGAGTTGGACCTTCACGTCCAATTGCTCCTCCTCCAAGAACACCGAGGAGAGAGCTAATGATTTTGACCACGATAATTCTGATTCCCAGAAGTTTTTCAATAAATACACTTTGAGAATTTTCTTGAGATATTTCCGCCGCGGCCATGAGTTGAGGAATTCCACTTCCATTTGAGTAGGGGGCAAGCCTTTCAACTATATACCAGGAAAGTAAAAATAGAATTGGAACTGCCAGAAGTGCCCAAAGGCCAAGAGAAGAATAAAGGATCACGGCTTCTCGTTCAACGTAGCTGAAGAGGCGAGCATATATAGCTGCTATAAATGCAGTTATAATGCCTGCGAGCCAAAAAGGTAATGCTGCTTGAATGTGGTTCTTTGCTTCTCCAATATGCATAAGATCATTAAATTGACCTCGAATGATTTTTGAATGCTCTTCTAGTTTGTTTTGAGTTTTTTGAGAAAATTTAAATTTCATATTAGAGTATTATACAGCAATAAAATAGTGTTGTACAAAGCATTATAGTTAGAAATTATATTATCAAGTCAGGTTGAGAGCTTCTTGATTTATTTGCCCTTGCAAAGCAATTGGGCATGGCACCTTTTAGTGCTTTCTTTCATCAAAACTCACCGGCCCTGCTCCAAAATTAAAAACGAGTAATGCGCCACCGAGCATTGAAAGATTTTTCATGAACATGATTTGCTGAATTTGTGCCTGTGCCACATCAGTGATTGCCCAGAAATTGTGCATCATTAAAGTCACGGGAACCAGGAATAAAATAATAAAGAGCGCTCCGATACGGGCATGATACCCCAGTAAGATGCTGAGTCCTCCCAATAATGCCAAAACCCCGCTCAAAGGAACTAATACCTGAGGAAGAGGTACTCCTTGGCTGGCGGCATAGTTAATAGTCGAATTCGAAAAATGACCGAATGAGGCCATGATGAAAATGAATGAAAAAAGACAGCGTCCAATCAGAACCGAAGAATGGGCCAGGGCACTGGTCTTTATCCAATTCGCCAGCGGAAAATCAATTTTAGGTTGGAAGCCTGCAGTTGAATTAATTGCCATAGAAACCTCCTCTTGCATTTATCTATTCCTTAACAATGCTAGTAAAAGCCATTATCCAATAACAATATAATATTCATCTTTTTTTGATAGAGAAAAGCTATTCAAAGTGATTTAGCTCATGTTTTATCAGTACTCGCTCAGATACGATACATTCATAAATTGTTTTATGAAGGAGCCAATAGATGATGAAGCCCACCTTTTTTTTGTTAAGTTTATTAGTGATTCTCGTTCCCGCTCAGGGGAATGCGGAGCACTTTAAATGCGATTTAACTCTCAATGTAATTGAAAATACTTCTTCGTCTGAATACAAACAACTGGCCTTTGATATTGATTTGAAAGCTGGTTTAAAAAACGCAATGGTAGGGACTATGACGACCACAACTTGTTTTAACACCTTCATTGATCCGTTTAATTCGGGGTCTTCTGAATTCAAAAAAATATTGATTGGCGATCTTATTCATGGAACTCTCAGTAAGCCGGTACTAGAAATTGGAAAAAATCATTACCACTTCAATTTAAGTTTTTCCCAAGTGGCAAATGAACAGGCCAATGATGGCGTTGTCACCTTTATTGCTGACGGAAAAATTCTACCGCTGGATAATGAATTATATATTCATCAAAATATGGTTGGAGAGTGTTATTTGTCGGAAGAGCCGCTGATCCTGCCCAAGTCTGTCAGTTTGCCTGATATGGATTGCGGAAAATAAGTCATGTCTTGCAGTGCCCATTATCTGCACTAGCTATTATACATTCAATTTTCTTATAGGTCTCCTTTTTGCATATTATAAAGCACAAGGAGATTCTTATGGAAGTTCCAACAAAAAAAGAGACAATAATCATTACCGGAAGCAACGGGTTTATTGGGAATGCGATCACAAAAAATCTCTGTCAAAAATTTAATGTCATTGGATTCGACAGAGAGTTTCCGAAAACTTCCGAGGCTGCAGCAAATTATGCTGTCGATATTGCTTCAGCGGAGAGCATTTCAAAGGCCCTGAGCAAAGTGATGGAGAAATTTGGAAACAAGATTGCTTCCGTCATTCACCTTGCCGCCTACTATAGTTTCGCGGAACAAGAGAGTCCTGAGTACGACAAAATCACCGTCAAAGGCACAGAGAAATTACTTCAATTGTTAAAAGCATACGAAGTTGAGCAGTTTATTTTTTCCAGTACCATGTTGGTTTATAAACCCGTTGAGCTCGGGCAGAGAATCAATGAATCTTCACCAGTGGAACCTTCATGGGCCTATCCAAAATCAAAAGTGGAGGCAGAAAAAATTTTAAAGCGCGAACATGGCAGCATTCCGCTGGTTAATTTAAGAATCGCCGGTGTTTATGATGATCGCTGTCATTCAATTCCCATTTCCAATCAAATCATGAGAATTTATGAAAGACATTTCTCTGGCCGGCTTTATCCCGGCGACGATTCCAAAGGACAGTCATTCCTTCATCTGGATGATTTATTGGATGCCATCGATAAGTTGATTGAAAAAAGAAAAATCATTCCGCCTGAAGTGGATATTCTTCTCGGCGAACCCAAGGCCATAAGTTACGCTGAACTTCAAAATCAAGTGAGTATGCTTATTCATGGGCGGCATTGGAATTCAATGAAAATACCATTGTGGTTTGCTAAAACGGGTTCATGGCTTCAGCACCACACGCCCTTAATTCGAAAACCATTTATCATGCCCTGGATGATTGATTTTACCAACGATCATTATGAGCTCGATGTAACACAAGCGAAAAATCTACTTGGCTGGATTCCAAAGCATGAATTGCGAGCGACAATTCCGTCCATGATTGAAGTGCTCAAGAAAAATCCCTTGCAATTTTATAGTGAAAATAAATTAAAAGAGCCTTCCGAGATAGCGCGCCTTTTGGGGCGCATGCCGGGAGATATTTTAGGATTTGAAGTGCCTTCTGAAATTTATCACAGTCAATTGAACACTCTCAATTTGATGAATATTTTGTGGGGGGCATGGCTCATCTTAGATAGCTTCACGCGTCCTATAAGTCCTGCCATGATGACGAGTTCCTTTATCTCGGGATTTTTGGTGATGATTTTATCAACGCTGGCACTCTTGTTTTTATGGCAGTGGCCGAGATGGCTTTCGGCCATCGTTGGATTCTGGATTCTTTTTGCTCCTTTGGCTTTTTGGACAACTTCTGCAGCAGATTATTCGAACGCCAATGTCATAGGATTTCTTGTGATTCTTTGTGGTGCTTATAGGCCAGGTAAGCAGTATTATTCTGTGCCAACAGTACTTGATCGTCCACGGGATTGGGACTACAACCCGTCGTCCTGGCGCCAGAGAATTCCGATTGTCACTTTAGCTTTCTTCGGTTTTTTTATCGCTCGTTATATGGCGGCTTTTCAACTCGGGCATATTGATTCTGTCTGGGATCCGTTTTTTGGAGGGCAGACTGAAACGATTTTATTGTCTGATGTTTCAAAAGCATTTCCCATTTCGGATGCGGGACTTGGTGCTTTTTCTTATTTACTAGACGCTGCTTCCGGCCTTATCGGAGACAGGCATCGATGGCGCACAATGCCCTGGATGGTAATTTTATTCGGGCTTATGATTATTCCCCCAGGGGTAACGAGTATTGCCCTTGTCATTCTGCAGCCAGTGGCCGTGAATGCATGGTGCGCTCTTTGTCTCTTGACGGCAGTCATTATGCTTTTAATGGTTTCACCCGCTCTCGATGAGGTCGTAGCTTGCGTGCAGTTTTTGAGAGCTAGTCACAAAGAGGGAAAACCATTTTGGCGCACTTTCCTTCACGGTGAGGTGATCACACATGAAGAAATTAGCGCAGTCCCTTCTCAAGTCCCTTTTGGTGAAGTCGGACAATATATCCCAAATAAAATTGTGCCCAGTATTTCTATGGCGCTCATCGGTAGTATTATTCTAAGTACATCTCTGATGTTTTTGCCTGCACTTTTAAATATTGAAAAACCGGCCTCCAATCTTCTGTATTTTTCAGCCGCGCTTATCTTAACTTTTTCCATCATTGCACTTTCAGAAATCGCCCGACCGTTAAGATTTTTAAATATTGTCCTTGGATTTATTCTGGCGATTGGCGTCTGGTGGCCAGCGGGAATTGAAACTGAAGCAAGCTGGATTGTTACTCTCATTTCGCTTTCTATAACAGCACTTAATTTACCCAAAGGAAAATTCAGACATCATTTTGGAAGTTACGATCATTTGGCAAGATGGTCACCCGTTAAGAAGGCCCTCCAATAGAAAACTCATATCAAGGAAAAATTATGAAACAAACACCGGCCCCTTCTCCTTTAGAACATAAGCATAGCTCACACGATACACCTCTTATCGTGATTACTCGAATATTCCAGGCTCCGGTGGAGTGGGTCTGGAGAGCATGGTCAGATCCTGAAATCATCGAACAATGGTGGGGGCCGTCAGGACATATGTCAAAGTATGCTTGTATGGAATTTCGCGAAGGAGGAAAATATTTTCTTGATATGGAGGCTCCTGATGGATCAGTCGTTTGGAGCACCGGAACTTATGAAGAAATTGTTCCGTACAAAAAAATAGTGTGTACCGACTCGTTTGCCGATAAGGATGGTAATATTGTTTTGGGAAATGATATCGGGATGCCTGGGAGCTGGCCTCGAAAACTTTATATAACAATCGAGTTTGAAGAAATTGAAACTCATCAAACCAGGATGGTGGTCAGTCACGAAGGAATTCCAAAAGAAGGATTCGTTGATTGTATGGAGGGATGGAATCAATCTCTCGATAAATTCCAGGAAGTTGTTGAGCGCTATGGAAATGAAAATTTAAATAGTATTCATTAGGATCCAGTTCACCGTGGTGGGACTATGTTTTGATAATAGCGACGGTGCGATAGATAAAACTAAACCACTATAACGAACTGCCAAGTTTTGATCCTTCATCAGAAAGAAGGACATCGCTTAAGGCGTTCGAAAGACGTCTTTTGAAAGGAACTCCACCTTGTACGTGCTCTTTCCAATCAAAATAAAATTCATAAACAATGGATGAAGCCGTCGCGATAGAGCGGGAGACTAATTGAGAATACCCTTTTTTGGCCATGCCGGCCGCGAGCATTGCTCTTGCCCAGAAATGATATTCCTTCCCGCTGGCGACTTTGCTGATAGATTCGGCAGGAACATTTCGCAATTTTTTCAGAGGAAACTTATTCGTAATGGATTTAAAAATCCCGCCTTGCTTAGACCAATTTTTTATCACATTCATGGATTCAGATGGAAAGCCTTTCACTTGATTGATAAATGAACTAAGTCCTGCAACGCCTAAATTCTCCATGCTGAATAAATTAATGGCCATCTCTTTATCACCATTGGTCGCTTCAAGCATAAGAGGAAATAAGGACTGGGAAGTAAGCTGTCGTTTGCCGTCTAAAATCTCTTTTTGAATGGCCTGAAGTTTAATAATCGCAGCTGAGTATTTTTCTTTATCAGCGCCCTGAAATTTGGCGACAAGATAATTCATGCCCATAGTGCATGAAGAAGCTGCTGAACCGGCATCACCTGTTTTGCAACTTGGGGAGCCAACTTCAAAGACATCATTAACCAGGGTCTCACAGCTAGTAATGGATGCGATTCTTTTTATTTTTGTGCAATAAGAATGGATTTCGGTTTTGATTCTGTCGAACCTATTAACGATCGGGGGGGGAGGAGTTCCAGATGTTTCACATTCAGGCTGAAGACCAGTTCCCGCTTCTAATTTTTGTGGGCTGAGCGACTGAGAGGCCCTGTCGACTGAAGCTTTGAGCGTGAGCTCTTCATTCATCTTTCTAATAAATTCTTCTTTGCTGCTGCCCTCATTTGCGTGGAGGGAACTAAAACACCCAATACTCAAGCAAATCAGGCCGGTAATAATATTCTTAACCATTGTTCACATCCGCTAAAAGAATCATTCTTTCCCTCTATCGGAAACGTGAGGATTTTATTTAGGTACTTTTGAAGAGCCATCCACGGTGGTGAGGCTATAAAAAATTCATAGCGGCTTTTCTATGCTTGGATAGATAATTCCTTCCAGCTTCGATTGCATTGCTTTTTTTCGGCTTATTTTATGCCCGTCTATGACAAAGGTGCCATCGCCGACGGCGTGAATGGTCTGTCTGTTTTTTCGAGAGCTGTTGATATAGGCAGCGATTCCTTCAAGGATAACGATATCGTGTTTTTTGATGATGTCGATAACTTTGCATTCAATGTTTGCCAAGCACTCCCTGATTAAAGGGGCATTAACGTTTTTTCCTTTTTCCGGAGTAAATCCAAATCTTTCAAATTTATCAGTGTCTTTACCAGAAGATGTTCCGATTCCTACGATCTGATCAATTTGATCAGCAGTGGGAATCGCAATCACGCATTCTTTAAATTTTTTAAGAGCATTATAAGAGTAGTTCCAGGAACCTGTGGTGATGGCAAACTTAGGCGTGAAGTCTACCACCATGGTCCACGAGATGGTCATAATATTATTTTTAACTCCATCATTTGTAGTAATGAGAACAACAGGTCCTGGTTCAATTAACGTGAAGGCCTTACTGATGTCCATCTTTTTCATGGTATTCTCCATTGGTTTTAAGGCGATGTTAATGGCCACTGATCGTAGTTAAGCATATTTTTAGAATCTTCGCTTGGAGCAGATCGAAAAAAAAAGCATTACTTTTCTCGATGTCATGAATAGTTTTTGAAGAGGACAGGGAACCCTTTGTTGACTAATCGTTGATGGGGTGAAATTGGTCGATGTACTGAATAAATTCCTCAGCTCGTTCACCTCTTATCATTATAAATTCTGACCGCGCCCGATAATTGCTAACACTATAGCCTAGAAGTGCCATTGAAAATCCATCCGTGTTCGAAGAGGAGTCGCACTTTGTCCGATGGAATATTTCGCCAGTCGTTCCAAAGCTTTTATTAAAACCTAATAATGAGAAATTATGAAAATGTCCGAGGTAATTTTCGATTGTTTTACAATCTCCATGCAAAACTCCCGTAGTAATACTAATCCCAACTGGTAAGCTAACGGAAGCCCCTCCGCCCTTGTAGGATACTATTCCCGCCATAAGTGTATTTCTGTCGACAATGGTTATCACTAGTTCTATACCCGCATCAGCTCCAATGATTTTAGAAACTCCTCCGCTAATTCCAAAAGTTATACCTCGAATTTTGTTATCAGTTCTTTCGATAAATCTTTTTTGGTCGGAGTTTAAGCACTCTGGTGATAAATTTAACGCCTGTACGAGAGATCGAAAAATTTTCTGTCCTTTAATTGCTTGTAAAACAATATTTCGATATCCACAGGTATAATCTCGATTATCGCCAGTTAAATATATAACCCTCGCGGATGCAAATGCCGTTGCACTGAAAAGAAAAAAAGCCAATATCACTTGAAATAATTTAGCCATGTTCCCATTATACTTTATCTTTGCTTTAGCTTACTTGTTGAGAATTTATTACATAGGTAAATTTACATTACAGAGTGTCTAATTTTTAGACACTCTGTAGCTAGCAGAAGAAAAGTGAAAGCTTTCTTCAAGATAATGTCGGAATTGCGCACATGCGCTACCCTTGGGTAGGAACGCTCTCGGCTCCTGCCTTCGCGTTCAGTCACTACATCCTGTAGATCGTGGCACCTTAAGAAGCAAACTGCACTTCATAACCTGAATAGAGAAGTATAGGTTTAATTGATTTTCTGCCCGTTTCACTCTTTTCAATACCGATCATCCCAAAGCTCGCGAGGATCGTGACATCTTTAGAGACGTTTTTAAAGTCGCGCTCAACTAATTTGGCGAGTTCATAAATGGACTCTGGCTCATACATTTTAATGGCCTGTATGAGTTCGAGCCGCTCCTGACTAAAAATAAAGCCGACGCGGTTAATATTATGCACGCCGATTTCATTTTTTCTCATAATAGTTTTATATTCACGGTTCCAGGCGGCAATAACATCTCTATTAAATTGTTCTTCAGTTATTACCTTGATGATAAGCTTTTTTAATTTTTTTGTTTTCAATTGTATATCCTAGTTTTTTTACTTCCAACTTAAAGTCTGAAATAAGTTTATCTATTGATGTAAAGTCATATTCACTTTCTCTGTCTTCAAAATGAATATGAGGTCCTTTGGGATAGTGATTGTCAAAACCTAATAGAACTCTGCTATACATAGGATCAAAAAGGTAAAGCGAATATTTTATCCCGAGAAGATACCTCTTTCTATCTTCAATCTCCCATAGTTTTATCTCATAAGTCGCTGACACAAAAGTTTTTTCATGGATAAAATCGCGCTTTTGATGCAGAAAAAGTTTTACGATATATGGCTTATGAACCATACATTTACCTCATTGATTAAAGATTCAATGAGCGGTAATTGCAATTTTATTTGCCTAGAAATGTTTTGAAGTTGTTGAAAAGAAGGGAGGAATTATTCTGTCTAGTGGCAACTATTGGACCTAATCCCACCAATTTTGAATATTCTTGGCCATCATGTTAAATGCAAGATCCAGATCATCTTGTCTCATATACCTCGCTATTTGGAACAAAGTAATTGAATCCTCTCGAGCATTCTTGCATTCTTTTGGTGAACTCGTTTTTGAATAGCTTGATTCTATCGTATATGCATTTCGATCCAATGTTTTTTTGAAATTTATATTTAGTTTTCCATACTTGGCTTCGAATTCAGAAGAGATATCCTTTAAATATCTATTTTCAATAACACGATTTAATAGGTTTTCCACTTCCTCAATTTGGTTTGCTACTACAGATGCGTTCTCATGAGTACCTTTTTCTGAAATACAGTTCTTTGTTCTTTTTAGCTTGTAAGAAAGAAGAACTAGAATATATTCCCAATCAAAGTCACGGTCTTTCCTAAGAATGTCTTCATATTCTTTCATTTTAAGATTATGCAGATCTTTTATTAATATTTTTTTATTTTTCATTTTAACTTCACCTCTTATTTTTTGGTTTTCTCACAAAGGTAACGAATATTCCAGTGCATTGAATGGCTATTTCAAAAAAAAATCACTTGAGTAAAAGGCACCTCATCGGAGAGTAAAAAATTGAGCGCCAAAAAATCCAAGAATAAGGATAACAATGTGATAAATTTTAATTTCAAAAAAGGGAATTGAATGAACTGTCTTTGGAAAAAAGCGTCTCGCGAATGTGAGAAGTTTTCTGGGGGCGGGGAAATTTAGGAAGACCTGCACAGGATTTCAACAATACCCCCCGCCCCCAGTTTTTTAATTCTAGCACTTTCAAATAAATTATCAACTGAGCAATTCATTTTTTTTAAAAATGCGCACGTGCGCTACCATTGGGTAGGTGGCACGTTAGTCTTTAATTTTTTCCTGGATTGCCAGATTGATAAATTCATTGAGACTCATTTTAAATTTCCTGGCCTCCAGATTAATTTTTTCGTGCAGTTTTGGGTCCATGCGAAGATTGAGGGTTCCGGAGAAAGACTTCGCAGGAGTTTTACCTTTCTTCATACAAAAATACAGATAGTCATCGATGGAATTTTTCATCTCACGTTGAAGCTCTGTCACTGATTTTCCTTGAAAAGTAATTATATCCAGGAGTCCTTGAACTTCTCCGTGAAAGAGCCCCAGTTCGGCATCAAATTCAACAGTAGCTTTATAGTCTTTATAGGTGAGAAAAGGGGATTTTTGTTTTTTAGACTTCATGAGGTTTTACTCCGGCGTTCATGAGAAATTTTCGCAAAGAAACGAGCGCACCTTTATCAATTTCTTTTCTGGGATGCGGTCGGTGAAAAATGGCAATGACACCATTTAAATAAATCCTGACCCGAGAGCCGTTACCTTCTTCAAGCTCCGCTCCAAGCGCGATCAGTAAACTTTCCACATCCCGCCATTCGATATTAGACTTTAGTGGAAGAGAAAAAATGTCTTCCAAAGTTTAGCATAAAACCTACATTTTTGGTACTAGATACTGGTACCGGTTTTCAAAGCATTAGAGTGATTTGCAAGATGGATTTACGGGTTGAATTTATAAACAGCTGAAATGAATTGATTATAGGTTAGGAGTTAATAAATTTTGAAGGAAGCTAAGAAATATGCACTTGCGAAACCATTGGGTAGGTGGCACCAACGATTTGCCACATCTTGTTGGTCGTGGCACTTTATTATTATGCAAAATATTACAATCAGACGGGCCACATTCGAAGACGCGGCCGAAATTGCCAACGTTCATATAAACTCATGGCGAGAGGCCTACAAGGGACTGCTGCCAGGCGATTTTTTGGATGAAAGGCCGCTGGCCTTTAAAAATAGATATGAATTATGGAAGAAAGTTACAGTAAATATATCACAAGTCACTTTCGTGGCGGAGTCCCGAGATCACGGTGTCGTGGGATTTATCAACGGCAAGAACGGTCGCGATGAAGATCTGTTAGATCACGCAGAAGTCTGGTGCATATACTTGCTTAAAAAATATCACGGCCAGAAAATCGGATTCAACCTCTTGAAGGCCTTTTTTGATACACAAAGTGACCTGGGATTTAAAAAAGGTTATCTCTGGGTCCTTGCAAATAATCCCACAATCGCTTTTTATGAAAAAACCGGCGGAAAATTTAGCGGCCGAACAAAAGAAGATAACATTGGTGGGAACAAAGTAGAGGAACAGTGCTTTTTTTGGGAGAGCATCGATTTGTGAGGAGCGGGCTTAAAGTCCGTAGGCCAGTAGAAAATCCTGATAGGCGGCGGCCGAAAGATAGGGTTTTGAATCGATGAATTCTTTCTGGCGAATGAAATGATATTTCACATCTTCACGGGGACGCTGCTCCAGCCAGTTGGCGAGTGTCATGGTGACGAGATCCGAAAATTCTTTTCTAGAAAGACTTACTTTCTCGTTAGTAAAGCGGTCATCGAGAACGTAATCGCTTTCGCGATCTAAATTATGCCAGAAGGGCCCTTTCTTGTGGGCGCCGAAATAATACGCTAATTTTTCTGCTTCAGGGCCGATGACACTTTGAAGATATTCGCGATTTTCAAGCGTGGCGGGTGTTTGGGAAAAAGATTCGGTCCCGTAAATGCTGTGGCAGAGTCCGGCCAGGCAGAGGTATTCCTCGCACTCCCATTTTTTTAGGATGTCGTATGTGCCGGTCAAGTGAGCGAGGAGAGTCGTGTCTCCGTGGGCGGTGGTGGAGATATTGAAGCGGGAGAGTTTGTTGAGGATTTCATTCATCAGGGAATATTAATACAGGATCTAGAGGAATGTAAATTGCGCACTTGCGCTACCAAAGGGTAGGAGGCACCTATTGATTGGGATTGGTGACTTGCATTTCATAAAATAAATGGTCTAATTAGTCTTGTGAAAAATAGGAATTACTTACTTAAGGATTAAAGCGAATGGCAGTCTTTTTTGAAAATCGAAGCCGTAGACAAAGTATATTTCGACATATTATCCCTATCATTTTAATAATGTTTTTAATGGGATGCTCAATAACAAACCTTATCCGCTATTCTGATAAAGAAAACCCAGACCTTCAAACTTTTTTTGAAAGAAAAGCGAGATATTACCATCTATTTTCTATAATAAAGCCTTATGAAAGTGAGTATAAGGGTAAGAATTATATATTAAAAGCTCCTATGTTTTTAATTAAAAATTTACCTAAAGGGATACCGGATGATTATTCAGCAGGAGTCTTTGTTGCACCAAATCTCCTAGTCCCAATTAATTGTAATTCATGCTATAAGAAAGATTTAAAGCCATATTTAGAGTTAATTCCATCTGGAACAAAAATTAAAGTTACGAAGTCATTTAATCGTTATCACGGTGCTATTTGGACGCCTTGGAGCTTCAGCGATACTCCATATGTAATTATAGAAGACGAATATAAAAACATTAGTGAAATGACTGAAATTGAATTTCGCCTTGATGTATTAAACGCAAATGAGAAACAGTTTGATCATGCTAATTATCCGATGATGACACAAGTTTCAGTGTTAAAAGAAAAGAGTTTTCTTGAATATGTTACCTGTGAGAGCTTTCATCCTCACACTTTACTCATAAAAGAATTAGTCATGCTTGAAGCTTTTTCCTCGCTTGATCTTTTAAATGACATTGAAATAACCAAAGCGGGCTACAACACTAAAAGGGGCTTTTATCATTCGTGTGCCAAGCTTAAAATAAAGTCATTGCAGGCGCTTTATGCTTATTATCTCTATTTCAAAGGTAGTGATGAATTATTTGATCCAGAAGATTTTGAAAGTGATAAGATTTCACATTTGGGAAAAGTCCAACTAGAGGCAATAGATTATCAAAAATTTAAAAATTTTTCAGAATCCGAAAAGGATAAATATATAAATGAGGTTAGGGCAAGGAGACTTCCATTGTTTGGACAAGGCGCCCTTTGAATAAATAAAGTAACTCTTGATTACATTGTTTGTGCATCTGGCCTGCGATATATTTGGGTAAGTGCCACCTTTGGGAAGTTGAAAAATCAAAATTGCGCAACTGCGCTACGATTGGGTAGGTGGCACGTTTTGGAGCAGCGCTACCAAAAGGTAGGTGGCACCATTTAAGGAGATGAAAATGAAGTTTTTATATATTTTTAGCATCTTGTTGGTGTGTTATTCGGAAAGCGCATTTTCAGATTCAATTGCTCTTCCACGATCAAGTGCAAATTTCAGTGAAAATAAAAAGATTGTATGTGTTAATTGGCTACCCAATAGTACGGCGCAAATCTATTTTAATCAAAATGATTTGGGTTTATCAGAAGATGAATTCTCGAGACAAAATTATCCCGAGAGTGGTGTTTATGAAGTTTCTGGTAGAAAACTATTATGGAAATTTCAGCTTGAAGAAGATAATGACTGCGAGCCCTTGGATGATGGGCATCATGTCGTTGTTCGTGGGCCGTGGGCTTCCTCCAAAGAGAATCTTGCGTATGCATTTTACAAAGACGGTCAGCTCATCAAGAAGTATCAGATACAAGAAATTTGTAATCTTGATTTTTCTTATAGCTATTCAACTTCTCATTTTTTCTGGCATAGTAATTATGAGTTAGATAATTTAAAGAAAGAAATAAGTTTTGACGCTTGCTTTTTAAAGAAGCACATCAATGTTGAAAATGGAAAAATGCAAAGTTCAATCTCCAAAAATGGGCTTATCCAGGCTTTTTTAGTACTCTTAATTCCTGTATCGTATTTATTTATTTTCATTTTTTTAATGTCTCATTTAATACTTCCATTACTTCTTTATCGCTTCGTGAAGAAAAGATTGCTTAAGAGGGAAGTTGCACAAGGTAAGAAATTAAAATTTGTCATAAAATTTGGCTGCTACAGCCTGGTCTTTGGTTATTTGATGGTCATTGTCTTCGCAATTGAACCAAAAGCTGTTGAGAAAATATTAAATTTGTTTTTATAGTTATTGCTTCTTCTAAGTTTCGCACATGCTACCACAGGGTAGGTGGCAACTTTACCTATAACCTTTATAAGTGTACCTGAACGTTTTGCCTTGTTTGATGGGCGCTTTCCAATAAAAGGAACTTTACTCAACTAATTAAAATCAGATAAATCTTGTCATTATCTTAACCTTCAAAGACCTCATATGATGAAGTTTTTAACTAGTGGTAGAATCATTCCATGACAAAAAAATGGACTGCCGAAAATGTACATGCCTCTTTGCAGGAAATAAAAATCGCTTCTCCTTGCCATGTTTCCATTGAAAAAATGGAAGATCGTGGGAATTGCTTTCACTGTCATGAGTGCAAATTGAATGTTTATCATTTTTCAAGTTTAACCAATGCTGAGATTGCAGATCTATTAAATCAAAATAATGAAAAATTATGCGTGGGCATGTTTAAGCGCGAAGATGGCACGGTCATAACAAAAGATTGTCCACTCGGTCTTGCCGATCTGGGGTTTGTCTATCGAAGAAGTGGGCTTTTGAAAGCTGCTTCTTTTTTAATGTTCCTTCTTTTAAGCACTAGCTTTGCATCCGTTTTTGATCCCCTTTATCTAAGCTTAATGAATAAAATAAATGGAGTGCAAGTGGTAGTCTCAGAAGACGATCCAAACCAATGTCTTTCCTATAACGATCAGTTTTATGAAAGTTGCACGAGCATTACTCATCCAAAAGTTGTCGAAGGGTATTTACAAGGAAGAGGAGTGAGTAGTGCAAATTTCATGGGAAAGCGGTAGGAAGAATAAAATTCTCTTGATACCATTAGAGTTGGAATGAGATTTGTAATTAAAATTGCGATTTTTCTTTTTTTCTGTTTTTCGCTAAAGGTGTTTGCCGATAGTGTTCTCCCGCCAAGTTCATCAGTCAGCTTTAGTGAAAATAAAAAAATTGCGTGCGTAAATTGGTTGCATGAGGACAAAGATCCAATTGGTTTCTATCAAGAGACTATCAACTTACCTAAAGATGAATTTTCGCGAAAAAACTATCCGGAAAGCGGTGTTTATGAATTAAGTAACAGGAAGTTATTGTGGGTTTTAAAGGTAGAAGAAAATGATTGTCAGCCTCTTAATGATGGTCACTACGCTATTGTGCATGGTCCTTGGGCCAGTGACAATGAAGATCTTGCGTATGCTTTTTACAAGGATGGCCATTTACTAAAGAAATATAGAATAAAAGATATTTGCAATAATTATCTTGCCTATGGATATTCAACTAGTCATTTTGAGTGGGTTTCAGATTTTCATTTTAGCAACGATACAAAAAAAATTGATTTCACAGCTTGTTTCAGAAAAATCAGTATCGATGTTACTACTGGTGAGATGGAGAAAGAATTTAATCCTCCTCTTTATTTACTTTTTCTTGTCCTAAGCATTGTCGGCTATTTTGTTTTCAAGTTATCAAAGAAATACGTTAGAAGAAAGAAATTATCACGTTCAATTGAAATATTTTTATTTATCATTCAAAACACTCTCGCAATAATGGGATTATTCCTTTCGCTGAATTTAATAATAACAGGATTGTTTTTAACTTATTACTTTTGTGATTTGAATCTGTATAGATTAGGTAAGATTTTCTACGAAATTTATAACCAAACGCCAAGATAATATCAGGGGGGCACGAAAGTCATTTGCGTTTGCGACACCATTGGGTAGGCATGCTCTCGGCTCCTGCCTCCGCATGCATTTGCAACATCCTGTTGGTCGTGGCACCTTTTGGTATAAGTTGTAACTTGCGGTAAATCGATAGGTTTGGAGCTGTTCCTTTAATCTTTATATCAAGAATTCTTGTCTTACCTCGGAAGTTTACTTAACCGAAAGGGATAAGTTCACACGGAATGTTCTAGGTGCCTGTAGTACCAAAATTGTGCTGAAATATTTATGACAGGAGAATAAAGGGATATGAAGGTAAAAGAATTAAAAATTAAAAATTTTAAAGCAATAAAGAATATCGAACTGAAGGATCTAGGAGACACTGTGTTAATTGCAGGACCAAATGGTTGTGGGAAATCATGTATCTTTCATTCTATTCGTCTTCTTAAATCAATTATAGGTGGCTACCAGGACAACGAATGGCATATGTGGTTTAATGAATTTCAAATTAAGCCTCAGAATATTCAGCAACAAATCACGAAATTATTTCAAACAGAATCTAGAGATTTGAAGATAGAGGCTACATTCGAATTGAGTAAAGAGGAAAAAAGTTTTCTGCTTAAGGAAGGAAAAAGCATGCTTGAGTTTAGGTTATGGAAGCGCGAAGTTCCTGGATTGGCAAATCGACATTACAAGGATAGACCCTTAGGTGCAGAGTATCGAAATTTATCGAAACAAATTTCAGATGCGGCGGAAGCCCCATTTCTAATATTAAAGAATGAGCTTTTATCAGACATTTTTAATGCCAAGTTTGAAGCAGATAGGATGGGGAATTTAAAAACTTCAGCTTCCACAGCATTGCAGTTAGTTTTCAGTGTTTATGGTGAGGATGAGCTTGGAGTTGTAGATTATCATGGACCCCATCGGGATTACCAGAGAGAGGAATTGGCCAATATCAACTTAAACATACAAACCAGCAAACAATCAATGCAGCAACATTCATTGTATAATTATTCAAATAAATATAAAAATGTTAAACAAGAAATGGCGGGGCATTATATCAGAAAGCTTTTAATGGAAAAAGCAGATGGAGGATCAAAAGACGAGTCAAATGATTTGATTGATACCTTAAAAGAGCTTTTTGAAGAATTTTTTCCAGGCAAGCAATTTCTGGGTCCAACTCCCAATTCAGAAGGAGGGATCGATTTCCCAGTTCGATTACCTAATGGAAAAGAACATGACATTAATGATTTAAGTTCCGGTGAAAAAGAAGTTTTATATGGTTATCTTAGACTGAGGTACTCTGCCCGAAGAAATTCAATAATAATGTTAGATGAGCCTGAGCTTCATCTTAATCCTAGATTGATAACAGGGCTCCCGAGATTTTATAAGAAAAATCTTGGTGAAAAACTAGGAAATCAGCTTTGGCTTGTTACTCATTCGGATGAATTTTTGAGACAATCAGTAAATGAGAAAGATTTTCAAGTTTATCACTTACAGGCATCAGGAACACTTTCATATCAAGATAATCAAATAAAAATGATTAATGCTGATGATAAATTAGAAATGGCAGTAATTGATTTAGTTGGCGATTTAGCTACCTATGCGCCACATAAGAAGATGGTGTTGTTGGAAGGTGAAAACTCTGAGTTTGATGCGAAAATGATTGGGAAGCTATTTCCTGAATTTAATGAAGCGGTTAACTTAATTTCTGTTGGTTCAAAACATAAAGTAAGTAAGTTGCATGAGTTACTTGAAAAAGCGAATACTCGAGGTGAATTAAAAACAAACTTCTTCTCTATTGTCGATAAGGATTCAGATGAATTCAATTCATCTCACCCCGCAACAGCTTTTACTTGGGACGTCTATCATATTGAGAATTATTTACTTGAAGAGGACTATATTGCGAAATCAATAAATCAATTTATGATTGAAAATAAACATTATACAACTGATCAAATTTTAGAATTACTTAAAAAATGTGCTAGAGAATCAATAGGCAGCTTAGTTGCACATAGGATGAGAAGCTTGGCATGGAATAACACCTTCGCAGGTATTGATCTAGGATTCAAGCCTACAGAATCTAAAATCAGCGAAGAAGTTTTCGAAGCAGTTAAGCGAAACATTGAAAGAATCTCTAAGTTTTCAGATGATAGTTATCTCGAAACCCTACGAGTTGCAGAAAATGAAAAAAGAGAAATTTTTGAAACCTCTTTAGGGAATGGCACTTGGAAATCACAAGTTCGAGGGAGAGATGTTTTAAAACAAGTTGTAAGTGAGTTAAAATTAGGAGTTACATATGAAGTTCTTAGAAATACTGTTATTTCACAAATGGCCATAAGTAATTACAGACCTGAAGGAATGGAAGCAGTGATTAAAAAAATTTTAGATAAATGAAAATGAATATAGATATAGCTCATCGGCTAGCTGTTGATTCAATGAATGACTACACTGCTGCTCGTTTATTAATTAAAGAGCAGTTTGTATTAAATTCTATTCAATTAGCTTGTACAGCGATAGAAAAATTGTTGAAATCATTTCTTTATCTTCAAAGTGACTTTAAGATCAAGTTTGACCATGACCCTTCAAAACTCTTCAAAAACAATAAAGTAATTTTTGAAAATTATTTTGATTTCAATGTAAATTTTCTAATTTGGTTAGGAAAAGTATATCGATCAAGATATACGTCAGATTATGGCAAAAGGAAGGAAATCCAATTTGGAGAAAATCATTTTTTATCGGAACTTGATTTTACTTTCAATCAAGTTTTTAGTTTTTTTAAAATTTGTAACTTAGCAATGAGCGATGTTTATTTTTCTGAATATAGGATTGAGATAAGGAATTATAAAAACTATTTGAGTCAAAACAAGATAAAGCAAGAATTTATCAAAGAAGCTCAGCAGTTTTTTGCTTTTCAATTATTTGGTGTTGAGCATTTGGACATAATTGTTTCACTAAAGAGCTACAACCCTGAAAAACCTTTTGTGTTCAGAGATTCAGTGTTGAGAAATGGTAATTCTGTTTTAGAAATAGACGTGGGCTGCATAAATTAGATATTTCCTTTATCTTCAGTTTAAATTTTTCAAGACCATTATTCCGACAAACTTGATCAGTTTTGATTTAGTTTTTTATTGTATTTGGTTGTCATTTACCGCCAGGTTCACCATAATTTACTGAAAATACATTATTGGAGAATGACATGGATTTGTCTGACCGATGGCTCTCAGTGGATGAGGTCGCACAATATTTAGGTATATCTAAAGAAACACTTTATCGCTGGCTCGAAAAGAAAAAAATTCCCGCACATCGAATAGGAAAACTTTGGAAGTTTCAACTTTCAGAGGTTGAGTCGTGGATCAAGTCTGGAAAGCAGCAATTAGTAATTAAAAAGGAACTACATGGCTATTAAAAAATCAGAATTATACTCATCTTTATGGGCAAGCTGCGACGAACTTCGTGGTGGTATGGATGCCAGCCAATACAAAGACTACGTTCTTGTACTCCTCTTCATTAAATACATTAGTGACAAATACACTGGACAAAAATATGCACCAATAACAATTCCTAAAGGTGCTAGTTTTGCAGATATGGTTAACCTTAAAGGTAAAACTGACATTGGCGATCAAATCAACAAAAAAATCATAGGGCCTTTAGCAAAAGAAAATAAACTTTCCGATATGCCAGACTTTGACGATGCGAATAAACTCGGTACTGGCAAAGAGAAAGTAGATCGTCTTACCAATCTTATCGCCATTTTTGAAAACCCAGCATTGGATTTTTCAAAAAACCATGCAGATGGTGACGACATTCTGGGTGATGCCTACGAATATCTCATGCGCCACTTCGCTACTGAAAGCGGAAAAAGTAAAGGCCAGTTCTATACTCCTGCCGAAGTCAGTCGAATCATGGCGCAAATTTTGGGTATTGCAAAAGCTAAAGTAACTGCTGATACTACTGTTTATGACCCAACTTGCGGCTCTGGCTCACTTCTTTTAAAAGTTACTGATGAAGCAAAAGTAAATCCGACATTATTCGGACAAGAGAAAGATTCCGCAACAAGTGGCCTCGCTCGAATGAACATGATTTTGCACAACAACCCAACAGCTCTTATCAATCAGGGAAACACGATTGCTGATCCCAAATTTAAAGATGGAAACAATCTTAAACAATTTGATTATGTTGTCGCGAATCCACCCTTCTCTGATAAACGCTGGAGCACAGGCATTGATCCGGCCAATGATCCTTACGATCGATTTAAAACATTCGGTGTCCCTCCAGCAAAGCAAGGTGACTACGCCTATCTTCTTCACATTGTTCGCTCTCTAAAAAGCACTGGTAAAGGAGCTTGTATTCTTCCACACGGTGTTCTCTTTAGAGGAAATGCAGAGGGTGATATCCGTAAAAATCTCATCACAAAAAATGGCTGTTACATCAAAGGCATTATAGGACTTCCTGCGAACTTATTTTACGGAACAGGAATCCCAGCCTGCATTATTTTGATCGACAAAAAAGAAGCCTCAACTCGAAAAGGTATCTTTATGATTGATGCGAGTCAGAGATTTATCAAAGATGGGCCAAAGAACCGTTTGCGTGAACAAGATATCCATAAGATCGTTGATGTTTTTAATAATGAGATTGAAGTTGCAAAATTCTCAAGAATGGTTCCACTCGATGAAATTCAAAAGAATGAATATAACTTAAATCTTCCGCGCTACATTGATTCTCAAATTATTGAAGATCATCAGGACATCGCTGGTCATCTTCAAGGTGGAATCCCGAGAGCAGACATTGATGCTCTTTCAAAGTATTGGGAAATTTGCCCAAAACTTAAAAAGTCTCTCTTTAAAGAAACAAGATCAGGCTACTTCAATCTGACGGTTGAAAAGTCAGCGATCAAGTCAGCTATCTTTGAGCATGAGGAATTTAAGTCTTTTATTGCTTCGATGAATACTCATTTTGAAGTTTGGAAAAATAAAACGGCTAAATCGCTCAAAAAATTAGAAACAGAAATCCATCCAAAAGAAGAAATCAAAAACCTAGCAGAAGATTTGCTTCATCACTATGAGAAGAAGCCCCTTATAGATGCTTACGATATTTATCAACACTTGATGAATTATTGGTCGGCTACAATGTCCGATGATTTTTATCTGATCTCTACTGATGATTGGAAGGCAACTACTTATCGAATCATCGAGAAAGATAAAAAAGGTAAAGAAAAGGACAAGGGCTGGACTTGTGACCTTATCCCTAAAGAGTTAATCGTTGCTAGATACTTCGCTGAAGAACAAGCTGAACTTTCTACGGCTATTTCACTTCTTGAATCTACCTCTTCTCAAATTGCCGAAATGGAGGAAGAACATGGTGGCGACGAAGGTGCATTTAGCGAACTTGAGAAAGTAAATAAGGCCAGTGCCGTTTCAAGACTCAAAGAAATAGCAAAAGATAAAGATTCAAAAGACGAAGCAGACGTTCTCAAAAAATACATCGCACTTTGTGAACAAGAAAGTGATCTAAAGAAAAAAGTTAAAGATTTAGAAGCTCTCCTCGATGACAAAGCCTTAAAGCAATATCTAAAACTCAAAGAAGCAGACGTTAAAGATTTAGCCGTTGTAGATAAATGGTTGGCTACAATCGATAAAGAAATTCATGGAGAAATTGATCGAGTCAGTCAATCGCTTGCGACTCGAATTAAAGAATTAGCAAATAGATATGATTCTGCATTGCCTGAGCTTGTAAAAGAAGTTTCTGCGTTTGAATCCAAGGTGAACAAGCATCTGGAAAAGATGGGGTTTGCGTGGAATTAAGCAAAGATTTTAAGCAAACTGAAGCTGGAGTTTTGCCACAAGACTGGGACTGTAGTCCTCTTGTAGGCAAAATACATATTGCACATGGATTTGCCTTTCAGGGGGAGTATTTTACACCTGACGGTGATTTTCTATTAACAACCCCGGGACATTTTTATGAGTCTGGTGGTTTTAGGGATATTGGAGACAAGCAAAAATACTATTCTGGCCCAATTCCAAAAGGCTATGTCTTGGAAAAGGACGATGTTATTGTTGCAATGACAGAGCAGGCAGATGGCTTGCTCGGTAGCACAGCGATCATTCCTGAAAATGGTAAATATCTTCATAACCAACGACTTGGTCGTCTCAAACCGATCTCCAAAGAAATCAGCCTTCAATATCTATACTGGGTTTTTAATTCAAAATATTATCGAAGCAAAGTTAGAGAAACAGCAGCAGGAACAAAAGTAAAACACACTTCTCCAAACAAACTTTTAGAAATACATGTTCCTATTCCTAAAACAAAAATGGAACAAGAAGCAATAGCCAACGCTCTTTCGGATGCTGATGTCTATATTGAGTCACTTGAAACACTTATCGCAAAAAAACGCCTTATTAAAAAAGGGGTAATGCAAGAGTTGCTTACAGGCAAACGGCGCCTTCATGGATTCAAGAAAGGTTGGTCAAAAAAACCATTAGGAGAAATTGCTGATGTTATAATGGGACAATCGCCTTTATCTTCTTTTTACAATACCTACGGTGCAGGCGTCCCTCTCATTCAAGGAAATGCGGATATTGTAGACAGAAAAACCATTCAGAGAGTCTATACGACCAACATTACAAAAAAAGGTTTTGCTGGAGATATTTTATTAACTGTTCGTGCTCCTGTTGGAGCTGTTGCAAAAGCCACTTTTGAATGTTGTCTTGGTCGTGGTGTATGCGCAATAAGAAACTCAGAAGATTTTTTATACCATGCACTAATTGCAAAGGAGTCCGAATGGTCTTCTTTATCAAAAGGATCAACGTTCGATTCTGTAAATTCATTGGAGGTAAAAAACTTCTTGATTGATTATCCTTCTGACAAAGATGAGCGCAACTTAATTACAGAAATTATCTCTGGTATAGTTTTAGATTTAGTGAAATCAGAGGAAAAACTTTCAAAAGTTCGTCTCCTTAAACAAGGCATGATGCAAGAGTTACTTACAGGGAGGATTCGTTTAGTATGAGTGATGTAATAGGAAAACCTGAAAGAGCAACTCAAAATCGTGTTGTTAAACTTTTCAAAGAGGAATTGGACTACACCTATCTTGGCAACTGGGAAGATCGAGAAAATAATTCGAATCTCGAAGTAGACCTACTCAACACATATTTGGAAAAAGCAGGTTACAAAAATGAGCAGATCAACCGCGCCATTTACCAGCTTCAAACTGAAGCTAATAAACACGACCGATCACTTTATCAAAACAACAAAGAAGTTTACTCACTCCTTCGTTATGGAGTTTCGGTAAAAACTGATACAAGTAAACCAAGTGAGACGATTAAATTTATCAACTGGGCTGAACCACTTAAAAATGACTTTGCCATCGCGGAAGAAGTCACTCTTAAGGGGCCAAAGGAACGTCGTCCTGATTTAGTTTTATATGTGAATGGTATAGCTTTTGGCGTGCTTGAATTGAAAAACAGTCGTGTCACTATTGGCGATGGTATTCGCCAACTTATTTCAAATCAACAGCCCGAATTTAACGATTGGTTTTTTACAACATCTCAAATCCTTTTTGCTGGAAATGACTCCGAGGGCTTGCGGTACGGAACAATTCTCACTCCAGAAAAATACTATCTAAGTTGGAAAGAAGACGAAGAAGAAAATGATCGCCTAAAACTCGATAAGTATCTTTTAAAAATGTGCAATAAAAAACGCATTCTCGAAATCATGCACGACTTTGTGCTATTTGATGGAGGCGTAAAAAAACTTCCACGAGTTCACCAGTATTTTGGAATTAAAGCCGCCCAAGATCATGTTGAAGACCGTAAAGGTGGGATCATTTGGCACACTCAAGGCTCTGGAAAAAGTATAGTAATGGTCTTGCTTGCCAAGTGGATATTGGAGAACAAGCCAAACGCAAGAATTGCCATTATTACCGACCGTGATGAATTAGATGAACAGATTGAACGAGTTTTTAGAGATGCTGGCGAAAAAGATATTTATCGAACTAGCAGCGGTAAAGATTTGGTAAAACAACTTGGCAAGGCTACGCCACGACTTCTGTGCTCTCTTGTTCATAAGTTTGGTCAACGTGATGTTGAAGACGCTAATTGGGATGCCTTTATCAAAGAATTAAAAGAACAAGGTGGCAAAGCCGTCGGTGATTTCTTTGTATTTGTAGATGAATGCCATCGTACTCAAAGTGGAAGACTCCACGATGCCATGACTGCCATAATGCCTAATGCAGCCTTCATTGGTTTTACTGGAACACCGTTACTTAAAAAAGATAAAGAAACCAGCGTAAAAGTTTTTGGTGGATATATCGGTACTCCGTACAAATTTAGCGATGCAGTTGAAGATAAAGTAGTTCTCGATCTTTTATATGAAGCACGCGACATTGATCAGAAGCTGACTTCTGAAGGTAAAATAGACCAATGGTTTGAAGCCAAGACCAAGGGATTAAATTCTTGGCAAAAAGACGCTCTGAAAAAGAAATGGGCGACCATGCAGAAATTGGTCAGCGCAAAATCACGCATGGAAAAAGTTGTTACCGATATTATTTTTGATTTTGGAACGAAACCGAGACTTAGTAACGACCGAGGTAATGCGATCTTAGTGGCTTCAAGTATTTTAGATGCGTGTAAATACTATAATCTTTTTCAAAAAACTGAGTTTGGCCGCCGATGTGGGATCATTACGTCTTATGAGCCAAAAACCCAGGACATTACGACTAAGAATACTGGTACAAATACAAAGACTGATGAAGAGATCATTTTTGAAACTTATGAAGAAATTGTTAAAAATATTCAACCTGAGTCTGGCCTAACAAAAGCTGAAACCTACGAAAAGAAAACCAAAGCTCTTTTTATTAAAGAGCCAGCTAATATGAAGCTTTTAATTGTTGTGAGCAAACTTCTGACTGGCTTTGACGCTCCATCATGTACTTATCTTTACATCGATAAGCATATGGAAGATCACGGATTGTTTCAGGCAATTTGTCGAACAAATCGCTTAGATGGCGACGATAAGGATTTCGGTTACATTGTTGATTACAAAGATTTGTTTAAAAAAGTTGAAAAGGCCATTGCAGTTTATAGCTCAGAACTTGATCAAGAGGCTTCGGGCTCTGATCCTGCGGTAATGATGAAGAATCGTATTGATAAGGCCAAAGAAAAGCTCGATCAGGCAATAGAAGCGATGGTTCTAGTTCTGGAACCTATTCCTGCGCCCAAAGGTGAACTTCAAAGTATTCAATATTTTTGTGGAAATTCAGAAATTGAATCTGATCTTAAAGACAAAGAACCACTGCGCGCTTCCCTCTACAAAACCACTGCTGAGTTTGTGAGGTCTTACGCAAACCTTGCTGATGATATGGACTCCGCTGGCTACACTAACATTGATATTGCTCGCATCAAAGGTCAGCTAGGATTAGCTGTTGATCTGCGTGATCTCATCCGCAGAGCTAGTGGTGAAGAACTTGATCTGAAAGCATATGAAGCCGACATGAGGCATTTAATTGATAACTACATACAAGCCGACGATCCTGAAAAGATTTCAAATTTTGATGACATCTCCCTCTTAGAGCTGATCGTAAAATCAGGAATTGCCGATGCCATTGTTAAAAAGATGGGAAATAAAAAAACGGGCAAAGAAACTTCAGCAGAGATCATTGAAAATAACGTTCGTAGAAAAATAATTCAAGAACGTCTGAACGATCCAGCTTATTATGATCAGATGTCTAAACTACTTGATGAGGTCATCAAGTTTAGAAAAGAAAAAGCTGAAAACTATGAAAAGTATTTAAAGAAAATCGAAGAACTTGCGAAGAAAGTACAAACAGGAAAATCTGGATCAACACCTTCTAGTCTAAAAACCAATGGTCAGCGAGCTTTGTATAATAACTTAAAGAATAATGAAGCACTTGCTTTGCAGATTGATTCAAAAGTGAAAGATGTGCGCCCAGCCGATTGGAGAGGCGTGCAAACTCGTGAAAATGTCATTAAACAAGCTCTTTGGGAAATTTTAAATGATGATGCTGAAGTTGAAAGAATTTTTCAGATCATTGTGAACCAGAGGGAATATTAATGCAGTTTCAGCTTGGAGACATCACAGTTGATGTAATTAAAAAAGATATTAAGAATGTTCATTTGAGTGTTAATCCACCTATGGGTGATGTTCGTATCTCTGCTCCAATGAGCATGAGCCATGATGCCATTCGTGCATTTGCCATTGATAAACTTGCTTGGATTAAATCTGAAAGGAAAAAATTTTCAGCACAGGAACGTGAACCTGCTCGTGAGTTTTTAAACCGAGAAAGTCACTATGTCTGGGGGAAGCGTTATCTTTTAGAAATTGTCGAAGTTAACGAAGCTCCGAGTGTTGAGTTGAAGCATTCAACGCTAGTCTTGAAAGTTCGAACAGGTACAGATAAAAGTAAGATGAGGGCCTTACTTGAAGAATGGTATCGTGAGCAGATTAAAGATGCCGTCCCTGAGTTAGTTGCGAAATTCTCTGGTCGTCTTAAGGTCAGCATAGATCGTCTTTTTGTGCAAGATATGAAAACCCAATGGGGTAGTTGCAATATTTCGAAAGGAAATATTCGTTTAAATACAGATTTGGCTAGGAAATCGCCAGAATATATGGAATATGTTGTTTTACATGAAATGGTACATTTGATTGAGCCAAATCATGGGGCACGTTTTATTCAATTAATGGATCAATATATGGTAAATTGGAGACAATATAGGGATGAGTTAAATCGACAACCTTTAAGAAATAATTATTTTAATGAAGTTTGAAATATAAAAAGAAATCAATCACAAATTAAAGAAAAACGAACTTCTCCATCTTCACACACGGAATTTCCACGCCAGAACCCAATCGATGGGCACTCATTTCAATTTTTTTAAATCCCATGTGGGTATAAAATCCTTCAGCGGTAAGCGAAGAAGAAAGAGTGAGTTTTGTGATTCTATCTTTTTTCGCGACATTTTCGAGTTCAGCATAGAGTTTCTTCGCGATTCCTTTTCCGATTCCATGAGAGGCCACGTACAAGGCCCTCACGTTGCCGGCCTTGATGGCGCTGAAGCCGACGATCTTGCCGTCGAGGATGGCGACGAACATGACTTCGCCTTTTTCCATCGCACGAACATAGCCCTCCGGAGTCAGGTGATCTGACCAGCCCGCAACCTGGAGAGCGTTGTAATCCTTCGAAGCTACCTTGCGGATCGAGTCCTGGTGAGCTTCGAGAATCCCTTGTGAATCAGCTGCAGTCGCACTTCTAATGATCATCATTCTTAAAAGGTGCCAGCTGACTTGTGGTTTCGCAAGTACAAATAATCAAATTTTATTAAGCTGAAGCCGTTTTCATTCCTTATTTCGCTTGATTAAAAATTATTCAATCTCTTTTCAGTTTGCAAGGTCTGTTTATTTTAAATTTGACCTTTACATAAGGTCTTAAATGTGAGACATTGTTATGCAGGTTGAAGTTTTCGTACTTTCCCAATGTGATAAGGAATTAAGAGAATTTCCAGAAGATGTTATAAAAGAACTTACTGATGCTATCGCCTTATTAAAAGATGGTATAACTTTAACCATGCCTTTATCTAAATCACTTTCTAGCGTCCATAAAATCTTTACATGAGCTAAGATTCAGGGATGGGAGTGGAGTCTATCGGGCTTTCTATTTTATAAGAAAAGGCAACGGTATTTACATAATTCATGCTTATCAAAAGAAAACGGAAAAGATACCACTTCGAAATATAAGTATCATAAAAAATCGTATAAGGAGCATTTGATGAAAAAATATACAAACATGAGAGAATTTGCAGCAGACTTTGGGCTTCCCCCTGAATATGGGGAATTAGCAGAAGTGAAGGCAAAGATAACGAAAGAAATAATAAAAGTGATTGAGAAAGAAGGTCTGACTCATCAAGAGTTAGCAGAAATGTCTGGGGTACCTCGGTCAGCTGTTACAGGTATTGTGAGCGGTAGCCTCCAAAAAGTAACCATAGATCGCTTGATCAGAATTCTATTTGCTCTCGGCAGGACAATTGAACTCAAGATTAAAATTGCTTCATAAAAGGTGCCACGACCTACAGGATGTAGCAAATGCATGCGGAGGCAGGAGCCGAGAGCATGCCCACCCAATGGTAGCGCAGGTGCAAATATCAAGAAATCTTGATAATAAAAGTCTAAGCAAAATCCAATTCGCTCCGATAAGCAATTGAATTACTACATATATAAATTGAAGGATTTCGGGAGAAAAAGATGAGGCCATACAGTGTTTCTATCATGGTTATCAGTGTATTTGCGTTAGCCATCACTTTGATTACGTTTATCGGATCAGTGAAGACCTACGCTGATCCAGAGAGCAATCTCTCGGGATATGAATATAAAAAATACTTAAACTTTGAATACTATAAACAACAAGAGCAGGAGTTCAATGCCGACAAAAAGAATTTGAACTATCTTGCCGGCCTTTCGGATTCGGATTGGAAGAGTCGTTGGAATTTGCACAGGGAGATGGCCATCGCTGAAGTACTTCACAAAGAAAAATCAAGTTTCTTTAGCGATGCAATTGTCTTCGTCGTGTTTTCTTTATTGTTTGGTTTGCATTTTTATTTGTATAGACGCTTTGTTGTATAGGTGCCATCTACCTTGTGGTAGCGCAGGTGCAAATAAATCAACCAGCTTTAGAGTGCTAGTCAATTAAGCAGATATTCCTTTAGGCTCCCAACGCAATTTTTATGGCTTTTATGTGATGTTTTTCAGAAAGCTCCGGTCGGCGATTTTGGATCAACCCCGTATGAAAAGTATCAGACGTCTCAGGATAAATCTGAACAATAGGTAAAAATAATGCTAAACGGACAAAGACTCGGCCTTTTATCGAGCAGGATACTTTTTCTTGATTTGGGGATTGGTTCTAACTTTCATTATTTGAGACAGATATTTTGCACTTGCGCTACCATTGGGTAGGTGGCACCATTTAGCAAATAAAAAATAAATAGGTCGGTGATATTTTGTCACCTCATAATAAAAATCTGCTTCTGCTTCCGTTTCCTGGGAATTCCTCTATAATTTTTAGATTCGACAATCAATCTCCAGGAATTTTTAATGAAGATTTATATTTTGCTTTGCCTCGCTCTGCCACTTTCGATCGAAGCACAAGCTAAAGATATAAGTGTTCTTACCTGGAATACATTTCTAGTTCCTCCTCCATTTAATTCTACGAGACAAGTTGAACGTGTTGATCGTATGGCGCAAAAATTGCGGGCCCTAGATCGCGATATTATTTTTTTTCAGGAAGCCTTCATTGAAACAAAACGCGATCTCATTATAAAAGAACTCAAACCTTGGTATCCTTATATTGCCGTCCCTAAAAAAGGAGGAGGACTGTTTCAATTTTTGGGCGCAGGACTTTTTATCGTTAGTAAATTTCCCATGAAGGTTCTGGATCAGGTTGTATTTGAGGATTGTTCCGGTACCGATTGCTTTGCATCTAAAAGCGCCATTATTGTTGAAATTACTCTTTCTAAAAATAAGAAAATACAGATGATCGATACTCATCTTCAGGGATGGGATAATGTTAACATCAGAAAAAAACAACTTATTCAAATTAAGTATTTGATGAAGTCCAATGCCAAGCCAGGTATAGCTCAAGTTTTAATTGGGGATTTAAATATTGATGGTAATACTAAATCTGAATTTGCTGATTCTTTGGTTCTGATGAATATGACTTCTTCTCCATTGGTAGGACGACTGGGGTCAACGAATGGTTTTTCTACTGTTGGCTGTTTTGAAACCCCCGGTGGACAAAATAAAGGTGAATGGTTAGATCATATTTGGTTAAATTCAAATGGAAGTGAAACAGAAATTCATTCAAAAAATATTGTTCCCATCATTGGGCGTCTTGGCCCATCAGTTTGTCCGCTTTCTGATCATTACGCTGTCGAGGCGTTTATTAAGTTAGGTGCCATCAACCCAAAGGTTTCGCATGTGCGACACCCTGGGGGGGATGGCACCATTTATTAGAGGTTAAAGATGAAGCAACTGCCACCGAATGTTATTGCATACAAAAAGACAAAAATTTTTACGGAAGAAATAATTCCAGATGGTCTTTTAAAAAATCATCAGACTCTACCTGAAGTTTGGGGAAAAATTGTTATTCTAAAGGGAAGGCTGGAGTATGTTATTCAATCAGAGCCTATAGAAATTGTTAGTTTGGATGATAAAAAGTTTGGGGTTGTTGAGCCCCAAATTCTTCACCATGTTAGGGCCCTTGGACCTGTGGAGTTTTATGTGGAATTCTTTAAATAAAGAAAGGTTCCACTATAGGAAGTTGTTATGTTGAATGGACTAAAGCCTTAATTATTGCAGAGATGGGATTTATCTTTCTCGTATACTCAAAAAGACACCAGCTTCGAAAAAAAGAATTTTTTAAATTTGGAGTTAGTTCGGAGGATAGGCGAGACATTCTTCTCTATCGTTTGGGATATTTTTTCTTGATTGGGGGATTAGTCTTAACCTTTTTGATTTGAAGACTTAAAATTTGTGAGGATCTGTATAACGAATGAAGCTGAACTTATTTAAAATATTGAGAGAAAGATTTTTCAGAAAACCTTCATCAACAGAGATTATTCTGTTTGTTTTAGTTTTTGCGTTCATCGTTTTTAATATTTTAAGTAGCAAATCGCTCAAAACACCGATTGGTGATTTTGGACCAACTCCCTACGACAAACATAATAAATCGCTGGAAAACGCAAAATAGCGTGTCTTAAATTTGCACCTGCTCTACCGCAGGGTAGGTGGCACCTATTGGAGTAGTATCAATTTATCTTGATAGAGCGAGCTTCTTGGCAGAAGTTAAAGTGGCATCATGTTGTAAACATTTTATTTTCATAAAATAATTGATATCTAAAAACTATAGTTCTTAATTGGATGACTCAGATAGGCTTTTCATTGGGTTTATTAGAACTAAAATAATTTTTGGATTTAATACAAATAAGCATATTAAAAATTTTAGCAAATGAGTGTTTGATGAGTACAGATGAAGAGAAAAATAAATCAGAAGTATTGCTCAAAGATGCAGCGGAAAAAGCAGCAGTTTTGCTCAAAGTTGCCGCAGATAAAGCAGCGATCCTTCCCTTAGATGCAGCAAAAAAAGCAGCGATCTTGCTTCGAGATGCTGCGGAAAAAGCAGCACTTCTTCCCAGAGATTCAGTGGAAAAGATGACCTTTTTGCTTAACGATGCCACAAAAAATGCCATAATCATCCTCAAAGAAGAAGCCGAGAGTGTAGCCGCAAGCAAAATAAAGTTTCTGGATATTGCTGCCCATGAATTGCGCAATCCTATTGCATCTATCTCACTTTTACTTCGGGTTGCCGAAAAACAAATTGAAAAGGCTGAAACTCTCGATGCTGATATTTTAGCGCGACTCCGTTTACCTGTAGATCGCCTCGTCAGGCTCGTCGTCGATCTGCTCGATATGTCTAAGCTGGAGCGAGGGCAACTCTCTCTCGTTCCCGTCAAAACCGACATGGGGAGCTTAATCTCTCAATGTGTAGAAGATTTTCGGATGCAGGCTCCAAATCGCAACTTCGTTATTTTTAAACC
Source organism: Bacteriovorax sp. (assembly GCA_041662705.1). GTDB lineage: Bacteria > Bdellovibrionota > Bacteriovoracia > Bacteriovoracales > Bacteriovoracaceae > Bacteriovorax. The sequence continues at coordinate 595,234 of JBAZRY010000002.1, read as the reverse complement.
AGATCTGCCGATAGAAATGGATGTTGACCCTTTAAGGATTCATCAGGTTCTCGCAAATTTTCTTGATAATGCCGTAAAATATTCCATCGAAGGCGCTATCGATATTTCTCTTGCGGTCATGCCTTCTGCGGTTCGAGTGTCCGTCACGGATCGTGGGCCGGGGATACCTGAGGAGAAGAAGCAATCGCTTTTTACCATTTTTTCCCGAGGCAATTTAGATTCTACTGATCATGATGGTGGTTTGGGTCTTGGACTTTCTATCTGTAAAGGTATTATCGATTTGCATAATGGATCAATTGGAGTTGAGAGCGAAGCAGGCAAAGGAAGCACTTTTTATTTTGAGCTTCCGATAATGAATGAGAAAGTATGAGCAAGAAAATTCTTATTGTTGAAGACGATCAAGATATTTTATTCGCCCTATCGAGCCTCCTGGAAGACGAAGGCTACACCGTTCAAACAGCCGAGAATGGATTGGTCGCTCTGGAATTGTTAAAAAAGTCTGGTCTTCCACAGTTAATTCTTCTGGACATGATAATGCCCGTGATGACTGGATGGCAATTCGCCCTTGAGTTTAACGCCATGTATGACCACCAATGCCCCATTATTGTTATGACGGCGGCTGCGGATGCCGAACAACGAGCAAAAGATATAGGTGCCGCCGGGTGGATCGGAAAACCTTTTGCCCTAGATAAGCTTTTTAAAATGATAAATGAAAACATTTCACCATTAGGGGAATAGAGTTGAAGATATTGTGTTAACATTTAAGCAGTATAATCAGACAGCCTAAGATTGGGCCGCAGCCGGAGCGGAATGAGTGAAAGGTGATCGAAACAAAATTCATAAAGAGCTAATCTCTCTTTGGGAAGAGCAAAATACAAAAGACTTAAGGGTTGAGCAACTAATTCAACTTTACACAAATGCGTTTGATGCTCTAATAAATCGTAGCTTACCCACTTTAAGTAGTATCACTGTCAAAGTAGTATTAGACCGAGTTCTTCATGAAGGTTCTGCAGAATATCCATTTTTTTCACAGATCACTCTGGAACCAAGGGGATTAAGTCTAAAGGCCTTAATTCAAAAAAATACAACTATTAAAATTGATGAACTTAAAGAAGGACTTTCTTATCTTCTGGTCGAAGTTCTAACAGTCATTGGCAGTATTACCTCTGATGTATTGACCGATTCACTTCACAAAGCAATCATGCAAATAAACCGTGAAAATGCACTTAATGTGAAAGAAGTTCAGAACTTGCGTGAGGTGAATGATCCAAAAATTTCTCTAGCGAAGAAACGAGGCGAAAGATGAAAAATACTAGTCAAGATGAGCGAGTTCAAACGGGAGTGCGGAATTTAGATGAAGTCCTTTCGGGAGGTCTTCCGGCCGGCAATATTACTGTTATCGCCGGCACTCCCGGCTCTGGTAAAACAATTTTGTCTCAACAAATAGCTTTTAGAAATGCAACTCCTGAAAATCGAGTGATCTTTTTTCAAACACTTTCTGAACCTACTGCAAAAACATTGCGCTATCTCAAGCAATTTAGCTTTTATAATCCAAAGAAACTTGAGGACGGGAGCATTGAATATATCGACTTGGGTGAAATTCTAAGAACCGTTGGGATTGGTGATGCGATCGAACTTCTCATGAGTCATGTAAAAAGAGTGAAACCCTCAATCGTCATTATTGACAGTTTTAAAGTATTTGCTGATCTAGCGAAATCTAATGAAGAACTTCGTAAGTTTTCCTATGAAGTTGCGATTAACCTAATGGGGTGGGAGTGCACAACTTTGCTTCTGGGAGAATTCAACTCGCAGGATCTTGAAACAAATCCATTGTTTTCCATCTCAGACGGAATTATTTCACTAAAGCATCATGCGGAATCGGGTGAAGAACAGAGATTTATCCAGGTTATAAAAATGCGAGGAACGAATCACAGCCGAGACGAGCATACTTTTTTAATTACTTCCACTGGCCTGGAGATCTATGCACCACGAGTAACAATTCGTCGTTTACCGTTAATGGATCGACATATTAAGGACAATGGCCCGGTTCGGGCAAAAATGGGTATTTCTCATCTGGATAGTTTACTTGGAGAGGGAATTCCTTATGGCTCGAGCATCCTGGTTTCAGGAGCGGCCGGAACTGGAAAAACACTTTTGCTCTTGGAGTTTATTTATTATGGAGCAAAAAAATTTGGCGAAAAAGGAATTCTCTTTTCATTTGAAGAAACAGTGGAGCGTCTTGTAGCAAACGCCAAAGGCATGGGATGGGAAATCGAAAGCGAGATCGAAAAAGGAAATATCGAAATCCTATTTATTGCCCAAACTGATATCCTTGTTGAAAAGCACTTATTAATGATGAAGGATAGAATAGAGAAGTTAGGCGCTAAACGTATTGCCATTGATTCAGCCTCAATTTTTGTTCACAAAGTAAGTGACCCGCAAATAGTTCGAGAGAAAATTTTTCAGCTAGGAACTATTGTTCAAAATGCCCAGGCTATCGGAATGTTTGCTACCGATATTTCCTATGGAAGCAATACCATCAGCCGTTTTGGAGTCGAGGAAACAGTTGTTGATGGAGTTATCCTTTTAAGTTCAACTGAGTCAGGTGTAAAGCGTGAACGTTTTATTGAGATATATAAATTAAGAAACACATCTCATGTTGATGGCAAACATAAAATTCAGATAAAAAAAGGTGGAATTATGATTACGAAAAATTTGGTTAAAAAGAAAAAATGAGTCAAAATCAAAAAGGCAATGAAGATTCATTTAATCTCACTAAAGACAACCGTCAAAGAGACGGTCAGATTTCATTTACATGGCAGGAACATGCCTATGAGCGATTAAAAGTTCTTTATGGAATCGGTAAAATTCTCACATCCAATGATAATATTGAAAAAACATTTCCTGAAACGCTCTCTTTATGTGCTCGCACATTTCCTTTTTTAACGGCCATACTAATGGAGGGGCGTGGCGAAAAACTAAATTCAATAGTATGGAATTCTGAAAATTCTACGGACGAGCAAATTAATTCAGCAATTAATAATGCAAAAGAATCCTTTATTTTTTTGACCAATGCCTCTGCCTCCAGATCACATGATCTTAGAATGGCCGACATTCAATCCGAACAACTTGATGGAATTTATATTGGAGAGAAAACGGAGTCCATAATAAAAGAGAATTACTGTGTAATACCTTTGGTAATAGATCAATTGCCGGCGTTTGGCATACTGCAACTGGAAGGATCAATTCGCCTTGAAGAAAATGACCTTGAATTTATAGGAGCATTAGCTGATCTCATCGCCATTTCTGTGGATCGCTATCATAAGACAAAATTTGAACAGAATTTACGTAAAAAAGAAGCTCGTGCCAGCTCATCAAAACTTTCACGTTCTCAAAAACATGTGCTTGACCTTGAAACAGAACGAGACTTAAGAGAAAAGTTTGTTTCCCTCTTAACTCATGATCTCAGGACTCCATTGACTGCAATAAAAATGAGCGCCCAACTCATCCAAAAACATAATGAAGATTCAAAGGCGGTAGAATTGTACGCTCAACGTATCAATAACAGTGTCGACCGGGCAGACCGGATGATCAGCGATCTTTTGGACGCAAATCGAATACGAAGTGGCGAAAAACTCCCTCTGAAAATTGAATATATTGAATTAACTGAATTAGTGAAAAAAACGCTGAATGAATTAACCATTGCTCACGGTGACCGCTTTACATTAAAAGCAGACAAATTAATTCAGGGATATTGGGACCCGAAGGGAATTCGTAGAATTTTAGAGAATTTATGTAATAATGCAATTAAGTATGGATCTCTCGACCACAAGATTTCAATTGTCGTAGAAATGAAAGCTAAGAATGTCGTCATAGAAGTGAAGAATTTTGGAAATGTCATAACTCATGAGAATCAAAAATACTTATTTCAGCAATTTCACCGCGGACGAGAGACAATTGTTAAAGGTTGGGGAATCGGCTTAACATTGGTTCGAGGTGTAGCTCTGGCCCATGGTGGATCGGTTAAAGTAAGTAGCGAAGTCGAAACCGGAACAATATTCACTGTTAAACTTCCCGTAGATTCTCGACCTTTTTCAGATTAGCTGGAATCTATTTCCTATTTGCAATAAATCAAAATTATTTCTAGAATAACTCATGAAAAAAATTATTACATCAATAGTGCTACTATTTATCACTCTAAATTTGCATGCCGGTGAACTTGAGCGTGCCATTCGGGATGGATTCATTCAGGGAATTTTCGAAGCTGCTACCAAAGCAGTGGAGAAGGGCAATTGCCGCATGGACAACGTCAATCGCTGTATCGAGCTGGGAAATGAGAACAACGCCAGCAAGAACTACGCCGAGGCCATGAAATATTTTGCCACCGCATGCGATGGTGGACATCAGGAAGCTTGCGAAGTGGCGGGGATAAATGCCAACAACGCCGGCAATATAAATACTGCAGAGAAATACTTTTCTTTGGGATGCGATCACGGGCGAAAAATCAGTTGTCATGAATTAGGAGTCATCTACGGTGACCAGGCGAAATTCGATCAGGCCATTGCCAGGTTTCAAAAAGGCTGTGACCTGGGTTACGGCGGATCATGCAACAACATTGCTATGCTAAATGATCGCACGGGAAAAAAATTATCAGCCGCTCAATCTTTTGAGCTTTTCAAAAAAGCCTGCGCCGGCGGCAGTGATAAAGGCTGCTATAACTTAGGCATTGAGTACGAAGAGAGAAATGATTTAAAAAATGCCCGTCTTAATTATGCAAGCATGTGCCAAAAAGATTATGCTCCTGCCTGCAATAACCTGGGAGTTGTTTCACTTAAAGAAAAAAATCGAGCAGAGGCCATTACTCACTATACCAAAGGTTGCAATTTAGGTTTTCAGCTTTCGTGCATGAACATGGGCGGGATCAATGTCGAAGATGAAAAATACGCAGAGGCCTTTCCGTTTTATGTGAAGAGCTGCGAGGCCGGTAACTACGACGCTTGTTCTGAGGCCGGTTGGATCAAGCGCTGGAAGCAAAAAGATCTTCCCGCCGGAAGACCGTATTTTGCTAAAGCATGCGACGGCAAAAGCATTCTTGGCTGCTACCAGATCGGTCTTTACTTAACTGAAGAAAATAAAAATGCAGAAGCGATGAAGGTTTTTGAATACAGTTGCGGTAAGGGAAATAAACCTTCCTGCTATGAAATTGGAATGCTCTACTACAACGAAGGAAAAATGGATCAGGCACTGCCGCATTTCATGTCTTCATGCTCAAAAGATCTGACTGATTCCTGCTACAACGTCGCCTGCGTTCACTCTCTTGCTAAAAATGCGGATATGGCACTCAAGTTTTTAGAGAAAACATTTGAGTTTGGTTTTAAAGCGTGGAGTGAAATGGAAGCTGATAAAGATTTAGATTTTGTTCGTGCCGATAAACGATATGCGGCCTTGATTAAAAAATACAAAAAATGAAAACATTTTTAGCTATTGTCTCCATCCTCTTCTTCTCTCAAGCATTTTGCGCTGAGGTCTGGAAGGTGGAGCATTCAGCGATTCTAAGAAAACAAGCACCGGGTACGCCTCAATATGCCGATACAATTTTTACTTCAAAAGCTGATTGTGAAAAAGGAATAGATCAGGCCTTGGGGGATCAGAAGAATAGTTATATGCGGACTAATTATACCTGTGTGTTGATGAGTTCGACTTCTGACCCGAGCGCTCCATCAGTTTCAGCTCCCACAACCGCAAATGCTGCCGCTCATTTGGGTACAGCGATTATAAAAAACATTTTTTCACCTACTCAAACAGGACACAATATTGCCGGGCAAAATAATTTCCAGGATTTTGGCGGCAAGAAGCCCGATGCTCTTGATCGCGATAAGGATCAATTCGGTTTCATTGCTTCTGTGCCTGCCGATCCTGCCGATGAATCAGTAAAACCTCATCAATTGCCCAATAAAAATGCTGAAAAAGTTTGCGGGCAGATGAAGCAATTAAGTTGTTATTCAACCCGCGGCTTCAGTGGTTGTTGCCCTAAGGGCTATAGTTATCTCGCAGCTCCTGCAGGCATGGCGGCGATGGGGGATATCTGTGGAACAGATGCAGCCGATAAGCAAGGCTGGAGTTGCCTATGCTATAAAGACAACGCCGTCTGTATCAATTCAAAACAAGGCATGTGCTACGGCTGCTCCGAGATGTGATGGCACCTTTAAGCTTAAATTATCTTATAAGTTCACATGGATCTAAATGAAAATCTTGAGAATTTTTAGAGAAGTTAGTAACTGAAGAAAGTGTCCCCCGCACTGCAATTACATCACCAGGAGATAAAGTGCTCGCTTTATTTTTGTATTTTTTGCCAAGAGCGCACGAAAATGTTTTTAGAGGATTTCCAAAATTAGCTATAACCATAATACTAGCGTCGTTTATCGATGAGACACTATCTAGCTGTAAATCGAGACGAACATTTTGGAAATGTCTGCTGCAATCTGCCTTGAGTACATTTTGCTGAGCTCGCTCGGCACATTCACGCATTTTATCCCAAATATCCGCGGACTCTTGCGCGCCAGAGAAGTTGGCAACGGATGAACATCCCGAAATAATAATCAGACAACAAGAATAAAACATAGTACGCATAAAAATATTCATTACTTAAATATAAATAAGGATCATCATATTTACAAGGTGAAAGTTCCACCTACCCTTTGGTGTCGCAGAAGCAAATAATTTTTTTATTTTTTCAGCAAAACTTTAAAGTCCGACCATCTCGACTTAACCAGAATAATATACAGAATTGTTACAAAAATCCCCATCGGCAAACCGCTACGTTCAGCGAATACATGAATGAGCAGAATATTAACCACGAGCGGTCCAAGCAAGACAATAGCAGCATTGATGTAAAAACCACTCAAAAGAATAAGGCCTGCCAGCAACTCAAGCCACACCACTAGCATCATGAGATAACCCGTGGCCATGAAACCTTCCATGATTGTCATCATGACAGCAGGAGGCGGTGGCATTGGGATAAAACCCTGGCCTAGCGTAAACATCATGACACCATTGAGCCCGAAAATTGTGAACATCAATCCCAAAATATAGCGTGAAGCCGTAGCAATTTTTGAAAACATTCATTCTTCCTTGATAAATGGTGGTTTCATTTAATGTTATCACAAGTTTACACTTGTTTAAAGTGTCTAATGTTTAGACGGCTATCTGTAATTAATTCTCCTCCCCTATAGATTGCCTATTATAGAGATACAATCGTGAAAACAATTTAAGGGCCCAAAAAATGGGGCAGGAGCTATTTATGAAATTAAAATCACACATCGTTATTTTAGCCACCGTATCAAGTCTGATGTTTTCATCGGTAAGCCCCGCTTCAACAGCTATTTTTGCCCCAGCGATGATCGTTACGGCTTCGGTCTCAACTGTTGCTCTAAAAGGTCTGGCCCTTACGCTTTTTGGTGCCGGCAGCCTTTATGCCACAGGAAAAGTAGTTAAAAAGAAGGGACCGTTATTCGGATTTCCTTTGTTCGCTGTCGGTGGCATTGCCTTGATTTTGGGTTTTATGGCACTTGAAAACGAAGAGGGCGGGACTGTTCAATTTAAAACCTTAAGTGATGCTGATGCCGCCAAACTCGATATCAACGCTTCTGAGTTAATTAGTTATAACAATTCAGTCGATATTTTAAACGCCATCCAGGAAAGCGCAACAGCGGAGGCTTTAAAATTTGCAAGTGAAGACGAGCAAATTGCCGCTTCAAATAAAGTCTGGACTGATTCAAAAGAATTGCTTTCAGAAGAAACATTATCGGCCACTAAAAAGATTTTAAGCCAAAATGCACAGTAGAAAAACGCTTCACAATTTTCTTTACTCGGTGATCATTGCCACAATTTTCATTATGAATATTGTGGCAGAAGCTTCTACTATAACTTTATTGATCGCCGTTAATGAGAAAGTTGAGTACTACCAAAGTTTAGAGAAAACTTTCCGCGAAGAATTTCAAGATTCAACTCATCAACTGAACATCATTAAAAAAGCTAATATTTTACAAATTCAAAAAGAATTACTTAATCCTGAAAACCTTGCCGTCTATCTCGTCGCCCACAGCGGAAGCGAGTCTAATGATTCCGGACTTACCAAGGCAATTATTATTGACAGCGATCATTTAAAACTCAATGATGTCTTAAAAACGGTTCACCCCAATCTTGCCTTTTTTGGGCTCATCGGCTGCAAAGGAAAAACCATCATCGAAAATTTCAAGAGAGATTTCTATCCAAAGAAAACAGAAGTGTTTGGCTTTTCAGAAATTGTAGAGGCCCGTAACAGTATTCTTTTTAAGAAAATGGGTAACGGCCTGAAAAAGACGATTGAATTTTCCCGTCAGTTCTTAACGAGTGAACAACAGGAAGATCAGAGCGATTTGAATTCGGAAGAGACCAGCGATACCGTTTCATCTTCTTCGACGATTCTGCACATCGAAAAACCGGCAACTCTTTCGGATAAATGGCTGCAAATCAGAATTCAAAATAAAGTGATCGCCATACTCTCTCCTGAAATGATTTCTCTGGACGTAGAAATCGCGGAGAGCGATCTGACCGGAAAATTTATTGTCGCCGAATTTATCGCCCTCGAAGATTTTTGGAAACTCCCAGGCCTTAATGAAGTTCAAATGGAATTTGATAATCGCCCTGTGCGATTGTTGACCACAAAAAAGGGAAATGCCGTCGGCCAGAATATGGCCCTTTGGCGCCTTTAATGTCTGATCTTTTTACACCCAGATATAATAATTACAAAACTACTTAAACCAAATTTAATTGTGCTAACTTAGATAAGATTAATCTTTTTATCGAGGTCACCATGCGTTTTTCATTCATTCTTTTATGCCTTTTTTCTTCAATCGCTCAGGCCTCAGGGGAGCGTTTTAATACAGGCGATGAAGTCTTTGATACGCGATCTTTTCGAACTGGCGTGGTCATTCAACAGCTGGATAACGGCAGCGTTGAAGTTAAATTAGATACAAATGGGGCATTGAAGATCTATAGCGATTACTATGCAGCGGAATTAGCGCCAAAGCTTCAAGAATGTGACAGAGGCATTACAACGTTTTGCTCAGGTGATAAGTTTCTTTATTCACTTACCATTTCAGGAAATAACAAGGAAGGCGAAATTCTTGGAATCTTTAAGAAAAAAGAAGATAATAAATACGGAAAATTCACATATGTCGTTCAAATAGAAGGTGAAAGCAAAATACGTTTTCTTACTAGCGACCACCGCCGTTTTATGTCGAAACAATAAGTAATCTACCGAAAGCTAATCGATTATTTTGACTTTGCTGGCGAGATAGATAAAGACGAGAGTCATGAACATCGAAAGATAGCCGACAAAGTTGAAATGAAGGATTTCGCCCGAGACATCGTATTTAATAACGAAGCCGGCAACCACGCTGGCGAGTCCCATAGACATTTGTTGCAAGCTGGAATTAATTCCCATAAAGGCGCCGCGATTCGCTTTTGCGACACTCGAAGTGACGATGGCCATAACCGGGACGAAGCGGCCGGAAATCAAAATAAAGAACGATGTTGAAACAGTGAGCACAACCGCAAGTGGTACCGCACTCAAGTTGGTCATCATATAAATGGGAACGAGAGAGAGCGGAGCTAAAATATAGAGCATGCGATGCTTGCCGTATTTATCCGACATTGTGCCGATGATTCTTGAAGTGAAAAGAGTAAAGAGACCGCCAAAAAAATACGTGAGTGAGAGTTGGTTTTCTAAAAGCTTCACATTCCTTACCAGGTATTGGCTGATGAATGGAATCACCAAAAATCCGGAAATAATATATGAGCAGGAAAGCATAAATGAGCCGCGGCAATTGGCGTCTCTAAAGAGGTTCATAATTTTTGTGAGCTCTTCGCTCTTTTTAAATCGCTGCAATTTTATATGACCGGTAATTTTTGGCATTTTCATCGCTGTGACTACAATAACCAGCATGCTGAGCGCGGAAATAAACCAAAAAGGAGAGTGCCAGTCGTAGTGATCGGCGAGATAAAGTCCCAGAGGAATTCCAACGACAGAAGCTGTTCCAAAAGCGGACATGACGATGCCAGTGGCCTTTCCGCGACGAAATTCCGGAACCACGTCGCCAATAATGGAAAACGTAAGTCCCGCCAATACTCCGCCAAATCCGCCCGCCAGAATGCGCGAGATAACCAGCATGGGGTAATTGACCGAGAGAGCGCAGAACATATTGGCAAAAAGAAACCCGGAATAAAAAAAGAGCAGAACTCTTTTGCGATCGTAGTTGTCTACAAAAAAAGAGGAGATCAATCCCGAGAGTGCAGCGGCAAAAGCATATGATGAAATCACATAAGAAAACTGAGTGGGTGTCAGAGAAAAAGCGCGCACCAGTTTTGGTCCAAGCGGCATCATCACCACAAAATCCACCATGTGAGTAAACTGCACGAAAAAGAGCACAGTAATAATCAATTTCTCATTGAGATTATGGGAGGGCGTAGTGGAATCATTCATGACCCGAGTTTAACCGTTTGTCCTTTCTTTGTAAAAGCTTAGTGTTCTCGAGTAAATTTATTTTTATTTGAATTAAAGCGCTTTCAAGTATCCGTTTAGCGCCATTTCTTCCACAGTCTGATTGGCAAGGAAGAAGCCTTCTTCATCACTTTCAAGCGTTCCATTTTTATTGATTACCAGGTTTTCGAAATCGTATTCTTCGCCTGGATTGATATTAGTGTCGCTGTGAATAGCGATATACTCTTTTTTGATAAGCGGATTGACGGTCATTTTAGTCCCGAGCTCAAGAGTATTGTTCGCTTTCCATTTAGCTTTAATTTCATTACCTGGAATATCAAAAAGAAGAATTGTTCTTTTCTTTTCAATTCCCCAGATCTTTACTGCTACTACTTTGCTTTTTTTATTAAATTGACCTGTAAGTTTAACATCCACTCTGATATCCAGCGCCTCAGTTTGATCATTGTCGTAATAAAGCTGGTAAGAGAAAGTATCCGCAAGGGCCACTTGTGACATCAAAACTGCTAGAAACAAAAAAGCTTTCATAAAAGACTCCATTTAATTTGAGAACCTGGAGCTTTTATCATTGGGGGTGCAGGGGCGCTAGATGAGTTGAAAAAATTACACTTGGTTAAGCTCCTATTTTGTGGCACCTTTATACAATGTTTAAAAAATTTGTGAAAAATTATTTTGCCCTTTTTCTGATCATGGGCTGTATAGGGATTACCGTAGAAATATTTTTTACGGCCATATACGATCTCGCCTTGCATACCAATCGCGGGCTCTCACTAGAAGGTCATTCTTATATCTGGATGTTTCCTCTCTATGGATTAACAGCTCTCACTTTTCCTCCCCTGATTAAATTTCTGGACGCCTTCAAATGGTGGGGCAGGGGGGTAGTATTCGGACTCGGCATACTGGTAGTCGAATATATTTCAGGCGCACTTTTGCGCCACTTTACCGGAACATGTCCATGGGAATACAAACAAGGGCTTCACATAAATGGTCTTATCCGACTTGATTTTTACCCCCTATGGGTAGTCTTCGGATCTGGAGTGGAAGTTATAATTAGCTGGCTTCATCCTCGAGTTTCTTAAGGTGCCACCTACCCAATGGTGTCGCAAGTGCAAATTAATCTAAATATCTCTACCCAAGTATTCGCGATAATCGAGCGCCGCTTTTAAATTTGGGTATTTGTTAAAGCAAGTTGTGGCCCTTGGGTCGTTAAAAAAGAAATTATTAGGCACCGGTGAATATTTATAAACGGTTTCATAAACATGCTGCCAAAGAACTTTATCGGCTTCTTCTAATTGAAGATTTATGTTGGGGTAGGCAACATATCCGTTCTTATTGGCATCAGGATGTTTGGGCTCATATTTTAGCAGGGGAGGAGTCGAATCATTCACAATTTCGCAAAAGCCATTTTTGCAATTTCCGGCGATCTTTCTTACATACGGGCCACCTTCAACAGTTCTGGTGGTATTTATATTAACGATATTTGAAGCGATAATTCCAACTTTTTGGTATAAAACATTCAAATCCTGGCAATACAAATCGATCTCTTTTTCAGAAACGCTTTTTTGATGGGTGCAGCCTATAAGAAAGAAAAGTAGAAATATTTTTTTCATCATTTAATTCTAACTGCATTTTATGATTTGCCAAGTCTCGCATATTTGCAGCTGCGAAACCATAAGGCCATAAGGTGCCATCCAAATTAATTGAATGGTTTTTCGCGTGAGCACCAGGTTTCTCTTAAGCCTATGGTGCATGCTCTTACCCACGACTGCTCCCATGATTGTGAATTTGGATCATAGCAAGTAACACCACGAACGGGAGTCCACTCGCTGCATGGGCTTTCAAAAGTTTGTGGGTTGTCGAAGTAACATGCTTCTTCTTTCTGGCAAGCGCCTGAGTCATAGCGTCCGCATGGATTTTCGCACTGTCTTCTATAAAAATTTGCGCTTTCGCCTGCAAAAATACAGGTGATTCTATCCTGCTGAGTCCACTCAGAGCAATACGATGACGCATTTGCAGAAGTTAGAGTGATTAGGGAAGTAAGAGTTATCATTACTAAGGATAAAATTTTCATTTTAGTCATGGTGGTCTCCAGGAAGAAGTTGATCATTTTTAGCATTAGAAGAGAAGGGGAGTCAATGGCGTCTCAGTTGCTAACGATTTAATTCTTCAATCATTCATATAATTTTTCCCAAATATTCAAACTTGCTCATGATGTGCCATTCTCTAAAGACTGTTCAACAAATATTAGAGGAGAAAATTTATGCCACAAGTTCTACCAATTCCCGCAGGCTATCATACAGCAACACCCTATCTGACGATAAAAAACTGTGCCAAGGCCATTGAGTTTTATAAATTAGCCTTTGGCGCCGTCGAGACTGTTCGCATGAACGGAGACAATAACAAGATCATGCATGCTGAAATTAAAATCGGCGATTCCATTCTCATGATGTCAGATGAAAGTATTGAAATGAATCACAAGGGGCCGGAGGTTTTAGGAGGCAGTCCTGTCAGCGTACTGCTTTATGTAGAAAATGTGGATGAAATTTTTAAACGGGCGGTGAGCGCGGGCGCAACGGTTGTTCGCGAAGTGAAAAATGAATTTTACGGCGATCGCATGGGCACTCTCAGAGATCCTTTTGGGCACACCTGGTTTATTGGAACGCATGTGGAAGATGTATCGCCACAGGAAATGGAAAAGCGCATGAAGGAAATGAAACACTAATTTGCACTTGCGACACCATAGGGTAGGTGGCACCTATTTGACTACTTCAGGGACTTCTCGCCAAAAATCCAGAATGGTTTTTTTACCTGCGCGTATTTTAATCCGTACTTCTCAATGACGGCTTCGCTGATCCATTCTATGGCTTCATCGGGGTCGTCAGTGAGCTTTATTAATTGCAGATCAGGAAGCGCGATACTTCCTGTGGTGAAGACAGGACCCTCAAGAAAAGTCATCAAGCCTTTCCAATAATCTTTTCCAACCAGCACAATAGGAAATCCCTGCATCTTGCCGGTTTGTATGAGCGTGGCGATTTCAAAAAACTCATCCAGAGTTCCAAATCCTCCGGGCATCACGATGAAAGCGTAGGAGTATTTTGCCAGCATAACTTTGCGAACGAAAAAATAGCGGAATTCAACCCACAGATCTAAATAGGGATTAGGCCTTTGTTCTTTAGGTAAAATAATATTGCAGCCAATAGATCTTCCGCCAACTTCGCGGGCCCCGCGATTGGCAGCCTCCATTAATCCCGGGCCGCCACCTGTGATGACCGTAAAGCCTTTATTGGCGATATTGGCGCCAATTTGTTTTCCAAGAATATAATAGGGATGATCTTCATTAAAACGGGCAGAACCGAAAACAGTAATGCACGGACCGACAAAATGAAGCGAGCGAAAGCCTTTTATATACTCGAGGAATATCTTAAACGCCCGCACCAGCTCAAATCCTCGTGTGTGCCTTCCTTCTAAGAATTGCTTTTCTTCAATGCCGCTATTTGCTTTCACTACTTTTTTTTCTCATAGTTTTTCTGGTGTGTGGTAAATAATCATGGTCGTTGTTTCATTCAATAAACCCTCAACGGTCTGGGTGTATTCTCTGGTTGCATATTTCGTATCATGACGAACTTGCCAGCCTAAGATGTTGAAGAAACCAGTGTTTGTATCCAACTCATTCAATCCAGTTGGACCGTGAGTCCCAATAAACATGCCACCCCAGAATGAACCCATGGGAGTAGGAGGAAGATCCATATCTATCACCATTTCAGGATCCGTCTTATCCACACAATGATATTTTGCCTGGCTATACGGAGTTAACCCACCGATGCCTACAATAAATTTATTTTCATCTGAAACAACTGGCCAGAGAAAATTCTTGATCAAAACTTTTGAAGGCTTAGTATGCAGTGAAGTTCGATCGCAGTTCAGATCGGTAAAATTTAAAGATGTATCTTCAATATCAATGCTTCCCTCAACAGGTTCTGTCGTTAACGGATTGAGTGAAAAATCGAACTCTGCTTTTGCTGTGACGCCAGAACTATTATCTCTAGTCTCACCGGCCCAGATTTCGGATTCCATAAAAAATTTAAACTTTGAACACTTCGTTGCAAGATTGCGGAAGCGCTCGACTATCAGCGGAGCACCTAGTAGTTCACCCATTCGCATAAATTGCAAAGCATAGTCAAAGACCTCGACCGGCCGGTGATCAGTATAGCAAGCTTTTTTAGCGATCTCATAGCACTGCTCTGATGTATCAGTCATCATCGTACCTAAATCAACTTTGAACCCTGTCGGGTAATAGCTTTCCGGATCAGCGCCAAGAAGCTCTGCCTGACGATGCCATGCCAAAAAATTTTCCAGAGCATTTCTTCCGGACGCACATGTATTAACTCTCAGAATCGAAGGCAGAACGACATTATTGAAGGTCTCGCGAAAAAACTGCTCCATGTCCTTTGCAATATCGCCCATCGTTCGATTGCTATGGAGAATTTTTCGGCTTAACCAATTGCTGATTCTGGTTCCTTCCATTTGAGAGAGACCCTGATCGATAATTTCTTCAGCAGTCGCTTCATCTGAAATGGTGTAATTTGAAAAATGCAGGAGAGCTAATTTAATTTCGTTAGGAGCTTGTTTTCCAACAAGCATGGCGAGATGAGTTTCATCGCCATCTGCCTGAGCTGAAAATGGAGTCAGTGAATGAATAGGGTAAGCAGATTTGGGTTTAAAAATTAGTGTAGCCGGAACTTGCAATTTGATCCCATCAGGAGAAATTTCGACACTTGAATAATGAGCTGCCGCTGATAATTTTGGATGCTTGACGCTCTTCACTTTTTGCAAAGTAATTTCGGTGTCTGCCTGAAGTGATTTTGGTGGAATGGTAAGTTCAAATGTATCACCGTTTGTTGCTGTCAGAGTAAGAGTGCCGCCTGTTTTGGCGACGATTTTTTTTGTGACCTTTTCAGTGTCCAGAGTTACGCCAATTTTCATTGGATTAGCCGGAAGTGCTAAATAATCCTTCAGGTCCATGGCCTGCACCTGGCAAGCGACCAGAGCGAGCAAAAGAATGAGTAAATGATTCATGAAGAGGCTCCAATGAAAGGGGTTAATTCGGGCGAAAGTACCACAATGGATGGCTCCTTTCAAAGGCATATTTCCAGATATACATTTTAACAAAGACTGCCCAAGTAGGGGGATTTCTTAGGGTAGCTAAAGCCGTAGTAAAATTGTGCTAACACCAGGGGCGCTATGAATATATTGATTGTGGAAGACGAACAAAAGATGCAGGAATTATATAAAGATTTTCTTGAACTTCATACCCGTGAAAACACGATCACCATAACCAAAGACGGCATTGAAGCCTTTATGAAATGCTCCCTTGAAAAGTTTGATGTTATCCTGCTTGATTATAAATTGCCCCGAATGAACGGTCTCGATTTATTGACCGCCATCAGAAGTGGGGGCTTAAACGAAACAACTTCGATCATCATGGCGTCGGGCGCTCTGCCAGACATAGAAACATCACCTCCGTCCATGGCCAATACTTACTTCTTAAAAAAGCCTATGGATTTCAAAAAACTTGACCATCTTCTGCAAACTTTTGCACTTGCGACACCATAGGGTACGTGGCACCTATAGAGATTTTGTATTGTTCATAAATTTTACAAAGCTTTATGATCCTCAAATGGACGTCTCTAATGCGGAAATAGCTCAGGCCTTTGAAAAAATCGCGATTTGTTTAGAGCTAGAAAATGCTAACCCTTTTCGCATACGCGCCTATTACAATGCTGCCCGGGTGATTAATGGGTTGCCTCAACCTGTCACTGATCTTCTTGCAAAAGAAAGTGATCTTTCTGAATACAGGGGAATCGGAAAAGATCTGGCCCAGAAGATTCAGGGCTTCGTGGAAACAGGCCATATTCCTCTCCTGGATCAACTGAGCAAACGCCATCCCAAAGGACTTATCGAATTATCGCGCATTGAAAATCTCGGTCCCAAGCGCATTCAAATCCTGCATGATAAATTAGGCATCTCTTCTTTGAAGGATTTGAAAAAGGCGGCTATCGCAGGGCAGATCAGAGAAGTAAAAGGTTTTGGTGAAAAAACAGAAAAAAAAATTTTAGAAGAGATACAAAAACTCACAAAAACTCATGGTGAAGGCCGCGTTTTACTCTTTAATGTTGATCAAATCGCCAGGCAATTAGTCGCGTATTTAAAAAAATCCAAAGAAGTGACTCAAGTCGAGTTAGCAGGAAGCTATCGCCGAAGAAAAGAAACCGTTGGCGATCTGGACATTCTGGTCACCTGCGTGAATGCAAAAAATCTCATTGATCATTTTGTCGCCTATGAAAAAATAAAAAACATACTTTCCAAAGGAGCAACCAGATCATCTGTCGTTTTGCGCGATGGCCTTCATATTGATCTCCGAGTTTTAAAAGCGGAAAGCTTTGGTTCAGGTCTTCATTATTTTACCGGCTCAAAGTCCCACAATATTGAAGTGAGAAAGATCGCCAGAAAAATGGGACTGAAGCTCAATGAGTACGGAGTTTTTAAAGGAAATAAACGAATTGCCGGAGCTACTGAAGAAGAAGTTTTTAAGACGCTTAAATTGGATTATATCCCTCCGGAGCTCAGAGAAAATCGCGGAGAAATCCAGGCGGCCGGTGAGCATCGCCTTCCCCATTTAATTAAAGTATCGGATTTGCGGGGAGATTTGCACGCTCATACGACCGCGACTGATGGAAGAAACACCATTCTGGAAATGGCAAAGCAGGCGAAAATTTTAGGGCATGAGTACCTCGCCATCACTGATCACTCCCAAAAAGTTAGTATGGCCCGAGGACTTGATGTTAAAAGGCTGAGAAAGCATATTGATGAGATCAATAAAGCAAATGACAAAATTTCCGGAATAAAGCTTTTAAAGGGAATTGAAGTTGATATACTGGAAGACGGATCTTTGGATCTTCCTGATTCCATTTTAAAAGAACTGGACATACGTGTCTGCAGTATTCATTACCATTTTAAAATGAGCAAAGATGATATGACAGAAAGAATTATTCGGGCAATGGACAATAAGTATTTTAATATTTTGGGGCACCCTACCGGCCGGTTGATTTTTAAACGAGAACCTTACGAATTGGATCTGGAAAAAATTATCAAAGCAGCGGTGGAAAGAGGAAAGTTTTTTGAAATCAATTCTCAGCCTGTGCGACTGGACTTAAATGCAGAACATTGCCAGATGGCCCATGAACTGGGAGCAAAGTTTTCTATTTCAACAGATGCTCACTCAACTTCGGAGTTGGAGTTTTTAAATTTGGGGACCGATCAGGCAAGACGGGGATGGATCGAAAAAAAGAACGTGATCAATACTCTATCCTGGAAGGAACTTAAGAATTTTCTATGAATGCCCTGATAGAGGAACACGATGGATGACTCAAATATTGTAGAAACAAAGCCCCGAAAATACGTCAAAGGAATTGGCCAGGCAGTTGCTGACCGGACTATTAATCGCAAAATCTCTCATAAACTTAGACATCCTGAAATACTGACCGTTTCACTAGAGCGCCATGAAAATTATTCCTTGAATGAATCAGTAGATATTTATTGCCGTAAAAATGGTTATATTATTTCGCATTTTGAATCTTTGAAAAAAAATAAATATGAAATCACTTTGCACATTATCGCCAAAGAAAAAATGGAGCATTGGAAAGATGTTGCCCTACGAGTATCGCGCGGAAATGCTCTTCTTCACCTCGAGGACTCAGAGAGTGAATTTTTAAAAATGCATCACCATTTAAGAAAGGCCACGCTGCTATTGTCCGGAAGACATCTCCAGCACGGCGATGAGACTCAGCCCCGGCGAAACATGGAAGTGTTCACCAATTGTGCCACAGCGGCCATGAGTTTTCTCAAATTCTATCTGCTTTTAAATGGCAGCGGAGTAGGTCGAGCGATGGATGATGAACTTATGCTGGTGGATTATAAAAATCTTCCCATCGTCATACCCGTTATAAACAGCGATCACCCGGATGTCATATCTGGAGAAATTTCCGGACGCATTGATCTTCGTTTTGCACTTCATACCTATAAAAATAAAACCATTCATGAATTCCTTATTCCGGATTCGCGGGAAGGATGGGCAAAGGCCGTGGAAAAAATGGAAGTCATGGCCTTCTTGAAAATTCACCACAATGATATTTTGATTCTTGATTTCTCAAATGTTCGCCAAAGAGGAGCACCGATTAAAGGAATGCAAAATCGCCCGGCCTCAGGTCCCGGGCCATTAATGGTGGCCATCGAAAAAATGGCGAGACTTCGCGAAGCGGGGATGGAGCCCTGGCGAAGTACAATGTTTGCCGATCACTATCTGGCCGAATGTGTTTTAGTGGGAGGAACAAGGCGAGCGGCCCGGATGGCCACTAAAGCCTGGCGAGACTCAACGGTTTTTGATTTTATCGATATAAAGCGCGGAGGATTTCTCTGGAGCTCAAATAATTCAGTGACAGTGGATGCTGAGTTCTGGAATTATATAAAAAATCCTTCCATTGATACCCACATCGCTAAACATGCTCGCAAAGTTTTCGAGGCCATTACGGATGCGTCCTATCATGACGGCACAGGTGAGCCGGGAATCATTAATCAGGATAAATTAACTCATAATGAAACAGGACTGGAGCATTTTCTCGATGGAGAGTTTGCGGAGAGTAAAAAATTTAAATTAGATTCGCAAACACTTGAGCTCACCAAAATTCTTGCGAGTGTCTCTAAAAATATGCAGTATCACCAGATCACCAATCCTTGCGGAGAGATTTCCCTCAATCTATTGGGGGGATATTGTGTGATTGGCGACGTAGTTCCATTTCACGCTGAAAATGACGAAGAAGCCTGCGATGCTTTTGCAACTGCGACCAAGGCGCTTATGCGCGTAAACTTAATGGATAGCGTTTATAAAAAAGAAGTTCTACGCACCAATCGTATTGGAGTGGGCATCACCGGATTTCATGAATGGGCGTGGACTCGATTTGGATTTTCCTGGCACGACATTATCGATGAGAAAAAATCTCTGGAAATGTGGCTTCTTCTTTCGCGTTTTAAGAGAGTCGTGAAGAACACAGCGGTGAAATACGCAAAAGTATTGGGAACAGCAATTCCTCATACCGACACAACTATAAAGCCCGCCGGAACAACCTCAAAACTTTTTGGTCTTACAGAAGGCGCGCACCTTCCTTCGATGCGGGAGTATTTACGTTGGGTTCAATATAGAAATGATGATCCGGTTATTCAGGAGTATATTAAAAAAGGTTATCCGGTAAAAGTGCTCAAGTCATATGCCGGGACAACGATTGTGGGCTTTCCCACCAAACCCATCATTTGCACCCTGGGAATGGGAGACAAACTGGTGACGGCAGCAGAGGCTACGCCACAAGCGCAGTATCAGTATTTGCGATTGCTCGAAAAATACTGGATTCGCGGAGTCGATGTTGACGGAGTTACACCTCTTTCTGAAAGCGGCAACCAGGTGAGCTACACCTTGAAATACAATCCCAAAAAAGTGTCATACGAAGAATTTGTTGAAACACTCATTGTTGGGCAATCAGAAATACGCTGTTGCTCAGTCATGCCCCAGACTGATTCATCAGCTTATGAGTACCAGCCGGAAGAAGCGATGACGAAAGCGAGCTACCAGCAAATCGTGAGTGAGATTCAAAAATTAAATCCAAACGCTGAAGAAGATCTCGAAGACATTTCGCTTGAACACCTTATCTGCGGAAGCGGAGTCTGCTCGTAGGTGCCTTCGGGCATCTAAAAACTGGGGGTGCAGTGACCTTCTCATCTAAGAACATTTACTTAATTTCCGGAACATGCCACCAACCCAATAGTGTCGCAAGTGCCAAATATATGCATGTGCGAAACCGTAGGGTAGGTGGCACCTAAAAGGACCTAAAAGGAGATGCCGATCCGGGCGGCACGGTGATAGATTTTATAATCCAGTAAGTGCTCATTTCTGCCAAAAAATAATTGAGCGTAAATATTAAAAAGAGATTTTTTTACAGGTTGATAATAAAAACTAAATTCATTGTTTCCCTTGTTAAACTTTGTTCCGTATTTTCCGCCTGAATTGATTCGATACTCCAGTGCATGATGATTTTCAAAAGGAAAAAGCTCGTTTAAACGCAACTTTGCCGACCAGATTCCCATGTATTCATTTATGTCGGGACTGTCATTATCTATTTTATAAGAGACAAAAACTTTTGCCGCAATATTTACCTTAACATGAAAAAATGAAAAATTTTTAAGGGCGTGCAGATAGCTCATATTTGTCCCTCTGGAGCGGTCATCAAGCCCTCCGTTAGAGAGGTGCTCAAAAATTCCCAGGTTGAAATAAATATCTTTATACTCGCCGAGATCATAATAAAGATGGGGATTAAAATTTGTATCGAGAACAGGAGATGATCTGTTGTTGATGTCCCAAAAAGATTTTTGATGATACCCAAAGGCGAGTTTGCCCTCTTCGAAAAAACGATGCTTGAAATTAAATTCCAATTTGATTGGAGTGCTGCGGTCGCCGAGTGCCAGATAGGTTCGATCAAGAGAAATAATTTCAGGTTTCTCATTATTGGCATAAATCAGCGAGCTATAAAATGAGAGTAGAAATATAAGAGGGATTAATAATTGGCTCATTTTTCTTTCCATTTTTTTATATCGAGAGAGGTATAGGGAAATTGGTAAAATCTGCTGAATGTAGAGACTGCATAAGCGGCATCACTTTTTGGGAAGAAATCCCGGAGCACCTGACTCACGTTTATTGAAACTCCGGTGTAAACTTGCTTTAAAGTTTTTGTACCCTCCGGTGAATCTTTAAAACCGCGGGTGTAATAACCCAAATCCAAATTCAGGTATCGAGTAGGAGTAAAATCCCGCAGCACTGGAATGGCGGCCAGTCTCAGGTTCAGGACATATTTTTGATTATTGTAATCATCAATGGGATCTTTTAATTTTCCGCCTTTCTTGTGCTCACCAGTCGCCGTATCGTCACTCCACCACCAGAGTTGAACACCAAGCAGTTCATCCAGATAAGCATTCTGATTAAGTAGATGGCCAAGGCCGATACCGGCCATATCGCTGATCAGATCATTAATCGCAAAACCGTAATGGCTTATTCCATCGCCAATTTCGATAAGCAGACCTACGGAGGTGGCAAGAATAAAAGAATGCTTGAGGGCATCTTCCCGTGAGAGACCACTTTGGCGGTACATATAATAACTGAAGCGATCGAGTGTATAATGAGAGTAGAAGTGCGCTATCTTGTCAGTGCCGCCGGCATAAGTACTTTTAGCAAACCAACCCTCATCGCGAAAATTAAAGCCGCTGATTTTTCCCCAATCCCAAAAAAATGCACCGTAGGCAGCAAAGGCCAGAGGAACGCCAAAGTTGATGTATTTTACATTCTCGCTGGTAAGATAATGGTGTTTCGAGTGCTCTCCTTCAAATTCAAAGAGTGCGGGCATAGGAGAGGGGTGGTCATTGAGGTGATAAGCATCCAAATCAATAGTTTTATCATCTATAAAAGTCCAGCGCCTCTGGATAATGTCGTACTCCGACTTCAGTCTTCTTGAAAATTCTTCTTCATTGAGAAAATTCTTTCCCCTGATTTTTACTTTATTAATAGTCGCGGCATAGAGTGAGGAATGCCAGATTACAAAAAGAAGTATCGCCCACATCCTAAAATGAAGTTTTAAATTATGTTTTGCTGTAAAAAAATTATCATTCATCAATTCATCTCTTAGATAATCTCTTAGGCGTTTGCCGTGGGACAAACATGCCAGTAATATGCCATGTATGAGGGAGAGAGAAATAACGCGGTGGAGATCCGACCATTTTCGTCGGTGCCATAGCGGCCCCGAATTTTTGCGTTATAATAATTTTCTCAACGCTTAACGCATCTCTCGTATGAAATTTTATTGGCAACAAGATTGCTCTAGCATGCCTATTAAAATTCATTCGGGGGAGAACGATGAAAAAACTAACTAAAGTGCTACCGGTACTGTGCCTGCTCGTGCAGATGAGTTTTGCTCACGCAATAACTCAAAAAACAATTAACTATAATAATCAAAGAGAAGAAATTTTTGATCTTGAAAATTGGTTGAAAGAAATTCAATACAAAACCGAAGAAGTAAAAGATACCTGTCATAAAAAAGTTCCGTATGAAGAAAAAGTCTGTAAAGATGTCACAAAATATAAAAAAGAATGTAAAACAATTCCTGCTCATGAAGAATGTAAAGATGTAAACAAGCCCATCTGTCATACTGAAACGACAACTCGTCGTGAATGCCATACACCTACTCATCGCGAATGCCACAACGAAACCAGACGGGTTTGTCATAATGAAACCCGGTATGAAACCCAGTGCACTGACACTCCGTCTGAGCAGCAATGCCGTACAGTCAATGAACCTGTTTGCCACAATGAAACCCGCTATGAGAATAGCTGCAGAACCGTCCCCGGCGAGCAGCAATGTCGAATTGTTATTCGCTATCACGAAGAATGCAATAATGTTCCAGGAGGTCGCCAGTGCCGCCAGATTCCTCCGGATATTCAGTGCCGCATAATCAATGGTGAAAATAAATGTGAAAAAATACCAGGCCACGAAGAGTGCACTGATGCTCCAGACAGGAGAGAGTGTCGTCAAGCTCCTTACGAAGAAAGAGAATGTTCTACGGGGCCAACTCGTCAGGAATGCCAACAAATTCCTAGACAAGAACAAGTGTGCGAAAATCATTCGCGCCAGGAATGTACAACTATTCCAGGGTCACAGCAATGCAGACAAGTTCCTCGTGAAGAACAGGTTTGTGAAAACCGCAGCGAACAAGTGTGCGAAGATGTTCCGGGCGACGAAATCTGCCGTAATGTTCCTCACCAGGAACAAGTCTGTGTTGATCACATGGAAAGAGTCTGTGAAAATATTCCGGCCAGAGAAGTTTGTAAAAATGTTCCTTATAAAGAACAAGTCTGCAAAATGGAAACCCGTTATAAAGATGAGCCGTATGAATGTACTAAGAAAGTTGAAGTTCCTCACGAAGTTCTCTTAAAAACTCATAAGGCCCGCGTCCAGATGAATTTTAATACGAAATCTTCCGACTCTCACGCCCTGTTTAAAGTTGTACTAAGTACCAATGGTAAATTAGCGTTGAGTGCTCAGAAAGATGCACAAGCTCCAGACCAGTTGATCTTCGCTAAAAAAGATATAAAAGCCGAAGAGCAGGCAGACATCAATTCTATTAATGCCATTTACAATATCGTGTTGATAGACAAGGCAGAGTATTTCCAGTTCATGAAAAGTGGAATCCAAAATATTTTACTGGAGTCTAAATCTCTAAGCTTTAGTGTAGACGGAAAAATAGAACTGAAACGGGCCAGCCTCGCTATAAAAATTGAGAAAAAAAGTAAAATCAAATTAGACGTATTGGTTACCGGATCTCAAATGGCTGCTGAGTTTGACGGTGAAAAAACTTTGATCACTATAGATTTGAAAAAAATAAATTCACCTAAATTGGGTGGTGTTTTCAATCGAGAACATAATGTTAATATGAAATTGAAACTCGACTACAGTGACCTTGGCGACAGCCTTATAAACGAGAAAGAATTTGCAACCTCAGTTAATGTAAATACTAAGGTCCAATAAATTTCAGTAATGAATTGCAGGTCCCGGGGTAAACCTGGGGCCTTTTTCCTGACTTCTACCTAAAATAGAACTTTCATGACAGGTTCGTTTGAACTCACTAAACTAATAGCAGCTTTAACAAAATCTTTGTCGTATATTTCAGTTTTTTGTTTGAGCTCAGTGATTACTGTTTTTAAATCTTTATTTTTACACTCTCTCGACCAGGTCATGGCGATATGATCGGCCAGCGCAATAATTCTGGCGACAGGATTAATTTTCACCCGACCGATTCCAAAGGGGTATCCAGAACCATCACAGAGTTCATGATGATGTAAAACGGCCTGGTAAACTGTTTCAGGAATTCCTCGAATACTGACTAACAATTGAGAGCCAATCTGTGAGTGACCTTCATATAAAGTTTGATCTTCGGGCAACGCTTGCGTGTCATGAGACGACAATCGCTCTGGTAACTCTTTAAGACCTAAATCATGGTAGAGACCTACAAGCGATACCAGCGAAACCGTCTTGTTATCGAAGCTTTTTGATTCAAGTGCAATGGCTGAACCAAGAAGACTTACAAGCATAGAGTGCTCAACAATAGAAGGTGAAAATGAATTTAAGTCTTCAAGTGCCTTCATGAAACTTTTTTTATTGGAAACCAGTCGGAGAGTATTGTGAATAGTAAATACAGACATGGCGAGAGTTTCGGAATTTATTTCTCTGGTAAACTCGTACTCCATCAGATTTTTTGTTATCTTTAAAAAGAAAGTTCGTTTCTGCGGGTCCTTTATCCCTTTAAACTGCAATAAGCTTTTTGCAATATTAATGTTTCTTTTCATGTAGTTTTTGAAGTCGCCGTTTTCAAGATAAAAATATTTCACACCATTTTTTTTCAAAAGCTCAATCTTCTGAGGTTCCAGGTCTTCACCGGTGTGGGCCAGTTTTAAAAACTTGGAGCTGGAAACTTTTAAATATACAGGGAATACAATCTTTTTTCCGGAGACGAATTCATCAATATTTATTTTGCAATAAAAATCGTCTAGTTTTACTTCAGAGCCGGAACGGTTAACCATCTTTGAAAACGTCTCCACTTCCGTTAATTTTTTCAAGAGCTCTTCGTTATCAATCGGTTTACAAAGAATACCCTGGGCCCCCAGATTGGCTGCATCTTGAAAACTAAAATCAGCATTATCGGTAATAAATATCAGCGGCGTTTTATTTCCTTCATGGCGTATAATTTGTGCAAACAGCGCTCCGGAAATATTCGGGGTGTCCAGGCTACAGAGGATGCAACTTATTTGTGCATCATTGTGAAAAATATCGATTCCTTCTCGTCCATCAACTGCCTGAAGAACTTCATAATTATTTGCACTAAGAAAATCGATGATTATTTTTGTGGTGTCCAGATCATCTTCAATGAGAAGAATCTTTTTCTTATTTTTATTCATTCAATATATATCCTATCACTATAAATAAAAAAATATAGAGAGAATCTAATTTTTGTATATCAAGAAATCTTAATATATTAGTGGGTTTTTAAAATAAGTTTCTCCCTGCTGATAGGCAAAGAGGGTCCGTGAACCCCCTTTGCCACTAAGTTGTTCTTAATGTTTTATCGGAATTTTCTTATGTGTTGATTTAGCACCGCTTTTTTTCAGCATTTCCACATGAAGAACGCCATCCTTGAGATCCGCCTTAATATTGGCCTGGTCGACTTCTTGATCTAAGTAAATATCTCTTCGGAATGATCCACTACTTCTCTCTAAGCAGACATAGTCTCTGTCTTTTGTTTCCCTTTCACTTTTTTTCTCACCCTTAATTGTGAGAATATTGTCATGGAGGTCGACATCAATGTCTGCTTCATTCATCCCAGGAACGTCAGCATCAAGAATATACTTATTGTCTACCTCTTTAAGATCGACTGAAGGGTAAAAGCTTGTATCGGCCCATTGCGGAGCAGTTAATTCACCTCTATTAAAAAAACTATTCATAAGGCCGTTCATCTCTCTTTGGAAAGATGCAAATTCATCTTCAATTCTATTTCGAGAGGACGGGGCCATGCCTGATGATTTCCACGGTGTTAAATTCATAGTAACCTCCTGATGATTGCTGTTATATTAATGTCCTACTTTATAGAGTAGTAACTATTCAATTTTTTCATTATTTTCATTGAGAGAATAATATAAATTATGCTGATGAAACATTGACTTCGTTGTGCGATAATCGATGGGGCGAAAATTTTACCTAAAATGTCCCGTCGATACCAGATATGTCTCATTGAAAAAAATTAGAAATGAATATTTAAACCTGTTTAGACAAAATAAATTTTTGGCATTGTTTCTGCTTTATAGACTGTTAAGGAACGTGAGACAAAGATTGATTTGTATTGTCCAGATCTTTGTGTGAGCGAAAGTTCATTTCCTTAAAAACAGTAAGGAGCCACCTTCGGGTGGCTTTTTTTGTGCCACCTACCTATGGTGTCGCTGTTGCTCTCGGTTTTTCGAAACCGATCATCCAGTTGAATCCATATTTGTCGGTGAGCATGCCGAAGTACGCACCCCAGAATGTATCGTTCAGGGCTTCCTTCACAATTCCTCCAGCGCTTAATTTGCTGAAGACATGATCGACTTCCTCGCGGCTTCTGCAGGAATAATACATATGCACGTTATTGCCGACAGTTGGTGCGTAGTCGGGAGTGTCGGAGGCCATGAGGAAAAAATTATCTTTCCTTAATGAGGCGTGTAGGGCGCGCTCCTTCAATGCGGGTGGAGTCTTCTCACCCCGGGCCTCTCCATAGGTCATCACAAAAACATCCCCACCGTCGATACATTGTCTATAATACTGCATGGCTTCGCGGCAATTTCCATTAAAGAAAATATAAGGGGTAGGTGTATTCATTGAGGCTCCTGTCTAATATTTTTTAATTTTTATCTCATAGTTTTTTTTGATTTTTCACTGTCACCGCGATTTAAGTTCTGAGACTTTTCGTTTTTATCGCCAATAGGTTGCTTGTTGTTGTCATTGTGATTAGTTGTTTTCATGCATAACTCCTTTCGTGATTTTATTTCAAAGATGCTCATCGTGAACGATGTCTTCAATGGGCCGGCGAGGCGTGATGATTGGTGTCTCTGCCGGATAGCCTATCGGCATAATGCAAACGGGTTTTAAAGCTCCCACGACATCTTTAACGGCATCTTCATCAAACGCTCCGACCCAGACAGTGGAGAGTTCAAGTTCGACTGCTGCAAGCTGCGCATACGTGGCTGCGATCGTTGCGTCCTGAATGCTGTAGAGACTTTCGCCGCGACGGCCATATTGCTTGCGAGCTCTTCCAGGATTCGCGCAAAAAACGAGAACGACCGGTGCTTCCTGAATAAACTCTTGCCCGAGTGCCGCGTGGGCCAGGGCTTTTCGATGGGCCCTGTCCTTGACAACCACTAACTCGAAAGACTGAAGATCGCCGGCACTGGGTGCATTGTTGATAATCTTTAACAACGATTCAAGTTTTTCGGCTTCGATTTCTTTTGGCTCAAATTGTCTGATGCTATGACGCTTATGAATGACATCTAAAAAATCCATAGGTCGCCTCCCTTGTATCCCTCTCTAAATAATTTGCAGGAAAAGTGCCAGCAATCGGGAAGTGAAACAATAGTGGCGCTATGGTTCGGTGATGACATTATCGTTGAGAGCGATTGCGCCTTGAGCGAGAATTCGTCCATTCATCGCAGCCTGTGATTGCAGAGTTACTCCTGTTCTTCCCAGGATGATTCCTTCAAAATGAGAATTTGAATTAAGTGTTACTGCTCCAGAGACTTGCCAGAAAATATTTTCAGGCAGAGCTCCGCCTAAAAGATTAATTGTTATACCGGAGGACAAACTTAAATTTCCATTGACCTGAAAAATCCAGACATCTGCAGGATTGCCCGCTAAATTCAAGTTGCTTGGAATGGTCACTGCCGTAGTCCACTTATAAAGACCAGGAGGCAGCGTGAATCCGCCAATATTTCCTGCTCCAATTTCACTAAAGTCGGCTGGATTTCGTGCTTCTGCCATCGTGTAGGCAGTCTCAGCACCGAGCACTGCAGTCGCAAGATTGGCGGGAGTCGGGGCAGCGTAATCGGCAGCATAAACATTTCCTGTTACAATTGCTGATGTTGAAAAAACATTAGTTGCATCAAGAGTGAGTGCAAGACCGGTGATCGATGCACCCGTTGCGGGGCTAAGTCCCACGTCCCCGATAATGTTTGAGCCGGCAAAATTTGAAATGCTGCTTTTGGCGAGAACGACATAATTACCTGAGGAGTGCAAATCAACCAATGCAGGACCTGCGCCCACGGGATTGCGGGGATTGAAGCTGGAATTTCCCCTTCCGCAACCGGTAATGGAAAAAAGTATAAGGGCCAAGATTAGTGATGAATTCAATTTATAAAACATAGAACCTAGTATAATAAAAGTTCATATCAGAACATAAACTCTTAAATTATTATTAGATTGTCATTATTTTTATCCTTAAAATGCCACATTTTTCAGGCTAGGCAAGCCAAGTGCCGGCGCAGACTTCTGTTAAAATTATGGCAGCCTATATAAAAGGTTATCGTTTTCGCAATAGCAAATATGAGACTCCAGATCATTTAAAAAAAGCCCCATAAGAATGAGGCCTTTTTTTGATAGCTGAATGTTTAAAATCTATTAGTGGCAACAACCCTGTTGTGAGCACTGCTCGTGGCTTTTGTAAAAGCATCAGGGTGTTAATTGCAAACCTAATAGCTTTTGATGTTCATTATCGAGGGGGAGCTACACCTAGTCCTCGAAAAACGATACGTAGATCTTTTTTTCATTCGCACCTCCTTGTTATCTCTACATGCATATGATCTCTCTTAATGCAAAAACGGGCACTGATTTAGCTCAGTAAATTACATGATTTTGGCTATCACGGGTGCCACTGTCCTCACTATGCGAGCTTCGAAAATCGAATCTTTGCAAGGTGGCAATAAACTTTGTCCCGACCGGTGCTTTTTCCAGAGACGGGAAAACACCTGAGTGATAGGATCGTTTGGATCTTTTTATTTTTTACCATACGGATTCGTAGCTCAGATGGATAGAGCAATCCCTTCCTAAGGGATCGGTCGTAGGTTCGATTCCTACCGAGTCCGCCACTGAATTAGTGAATTTTTGTGCCATTCATTTGCGCTTGCGACACCATAAGTCTAGTGGCACCATTTAATAATGAAATTGCTTCTTTTAGCCCTGCTTGCTTTTTTAAGCGCTCATTGTTTTGCCGAAACAAATGAAAAACTGTTGAGGGAAGGCCATATTATTGTTGTCGCCCCTCCCATCATGAACAAAGACTATTATTTGCTCGAATTTGGATTTGTCGTTCAGAAAAAATTTAAGCCATGGAAGTACGAATACAACGCCTATGTCACTGCAGCACTCTTTGAAGACTGGGAATATCGTACAGATGGTCTTCGGGCCGGTGGATTGGGGTTTAAAGGGGGAGTGGTTGCCCCTGTAGTTTCTTCCTGGCCTCTTTTTTTTAAGCTGGGCACGGGCTTTGCCAAGACCGTTTTACATAAGAGTCCCGTCTTTGGCCGAACTGATCAAAGCGTCTCCAGAAAGGATATGTTTTTTTTAGAAGCCGGAACTCTCTATCGAATTGATCGCTTGTTCTTTAGCCTTACTTATCAAGTAAGCAATGTTCATTATTTCAGCCGCAACACATTTTTTGCGATAGGGGTGAATTATTAAATTTTTAATAATTATCCAATTTATTATTTTTTCGACTTCTGCTTTTTCACAAGGCACCGATAGTGAAAGCAGTGCCGGAAGCAATTACATCGCCTCCGGATGGCGCTTATTCAATCGCAACGTAGATGTCTTTTTTTCCAACCAGCAGTATCTGGCCGCTGAAAACAAAAGCACTATCTCCGCGGACGCCAGCTTTTATAAAAAAGAGGGCAACTCCATAGAGCCACAGTATGATTTGAGGGTAAAAATCGATTTACCCCGGACGACCAAAAAATTAAAAATTGTTATTGAAAAAGAACAGGATGAAACAGTAAAGGCCACGACTGATGAGAACATAACAAAATCTAAAACCATTACAAAAACCGGTGCTGTTAAGCCCACAACCATTTCAAAATATACCGCCGGGGCAAATTACCTGCTTACCAAATCGAAATACTTCCGAAGCTTGGTGCATTTTGGTCTCAGAATCGATATGCCGCTGAACCCTTCTACCAAACTTAATTTGCAAAAAGACATCAATGCAGAGTATTTTGATATCGGCTTGTTTCAAAAATTTATTCTCTATAGGCAAGAAGGTTTTCAGGAAATCTCGCAGTTCCTGGTCAGTAGAAAATGGAATGAAACTTTTCAGACAGACTTGCTCAATTCTCTTGTCTGGACGGATGAATCAGATGAGTTCGTTCTTCGTAATAGCTTTATTCTTTATCAGCGTGTCGGTGATGAGAAGGGGTTTTCCTATTCAGCAGGTGCGAACGCCAAATTCTCGCCAACATTTTATTACGACAGTTACGATGCTTCCGCCAGTTACCGTCAACTGCTCTACGATAAATGGCTCTATGGTTCTCTGACACTGGGAGTGGATTTTCCCAAAGCAAATGGTTTTAAGAACGAGAAGTTTGTTCAGGTAAGGCTTGAGGTCTTTTTTAAATAAGGTGCAAACAAGGAGTCAACGATGAGTTCTTCTGGAGCGTCCCATTTTCATACACAAGGACAAGGCGGTTATTGCCAGACCAAGCGAGTTGGTGAAATCAATCCTTTGAGCTGTAGCGAAATCGGAGTATAATATTTCACAATAAATAACCATGGAGGTTTCATGAAATTAATTCTCGTATTTTCATTTATAGCAATGTCTTTCAGTGCTTTTGCACAAGCTGAGCCCAGTTTTTCTGAGCAAAAACAAAGAATGCAGGAAGAGCTTGGTAAACAGATTTCAGCGTTGCAGGCAACTAAGACTTGTGTTGATAGTGCAAACGCTCGAGAGGATATCAAGAAATGTCATGAATTGGCTAAAGCAGAAAGAACGAAAATGCAGTCAGAAAGAAAGAAAGATCAAGCTGAAAGAATAGACAGTCAGATCAAAAAACTTGAAGAGCAAAAGAAAAAAATGGAATCTAAAAAAGAGTAATAAAAGGAACACGGTGCCGCTAGCTTCTAGTGGCACCATTATATATTGTGCGAATTAATTTTGCTCGATTGCTCTTTTGATGGAGTTGAAATTAGAATTCACACAACTGATAAATGAAAAATCGAGTGTTGTGCGATCGAAGTTCATGCAGTTCTGAAGCCAGACCTGATTGTTTAATTGTCTTTCTGCTTCTCTAAATCCTGAGTTCACACAGCTTGTAAAACCATAATCAACTTCTTTTCCGAAATTGCTGCAGTATGAATAAAATCCACCTATGCTGCGCCCAATAGTTGAAAAATTGGAATTCACGCAACTTGAAAAAGAGAAGCTCACTCCCTCTCCAAAATGGCTACAGTAACTTAAAAAGATATTTTCTTTTTGTTCGCTTTGCACGTCAGCGCGTACTTGGGGAAGAGTTGCTGATGCATAGATTAAGGCCGATATTAATATATTTTTCATTTTGAACTCCTATAATTCGCATTGGTGTAGAGATTACAAATTTTAAATCATTTCGGGAAGTCATTTTAACGAAAGTATTAAAATATATAACCCATTTTTATTCTGAAAAAGTATTAGTTCTTTAAGCCGGATCTGGAGAAACTTCTCAAGATATCCTAACCGAGGAGTAAAGGCATGCGATTCAAAATAACAGTACTCATATCCCTGATTTTATTTTCATACACAGCACTTGCCGAGCAAAAAAAGGAACTTCGCTGGAAAGTTCAAAGTCAAAGCTGGAGCGTTAGACATGAGCAGCTCTATCAGGAGTTTATTCATAAACTGGGCGTTGCCAGAAAAAAAGGATATTGCAAAACAACCAATGACTGTCTCAAGCATCCGTTCGCCAATCCACAATACTTCAATCAAAATCCTCCCGGTTTATTGAACATCTTTTCAGACTGCGCAGACCTGCCGTTTATCTTAAGGGCCTATTTTAGCTGGATGAATAATCTTCCGTTCTCCTATCCGACAGATCTGGTTGAAGCAAAGAGATTAAGCAGACGCGGAAAAGACATCCGCTATAGCAAATACGGCAATATTGTTATCTCAAAACATCACATCTCCAGCGGCGAAAATATTAATAATGTTCTTCAAACAATTTCAGATACCATTTCCACCGCTTCTTTTAGAACCAATGCTTCGCTTAATGACTCTGGAAATTTGTTTCGTGACACTTATCCGGTCGATATTGACCGATCGGCGATTGTTCCCGGAACCGTTCTTTATGATCCAAATGGACATGTTGCGGTCGTTTATGAAGTAACTTCCAATGGTAAAATTCTGCTTATGGATGCCCACCCGGACAACTCAATTAGTGTTATAACTTATGGTGAAAAATTTGCCCGCACCGGTATGAAAATCGGCGGAGGCTTTTCGAATTTTCGTCCGTTTACAATGAATGGAAATAAAGTTTCCGCCGCGAGAAATTCTGAAATTTCCAATTACTCCTTAATTCAGTTTCAAAGTGGTCCATTTATCTTTAAAGGTAAGACGATGACTTTTCATGAATATGTTCGGAATAAACTTGCAGATGGCGACGTTATCTATAATCCTATCGCTGAGTTTCGGGATTTACTGGATGAACTTTGCCAGGACGTAAAAAATCGTGAAGAAGCAGTCAATTCCGCCATTAAATCAAATGTTCACAATAAGGTGCATCCATTTGTATTGCCGGAAAATATTTATGGAACAGATGGCGAATGGGAAGACTATGCTTCCCCGGCACGCGATTCAAGAATTAAAACTTCGGTAAAACAAATGAAGGAATTTTTGCAAAAAATGATCTCAGCCTATATGAATCATGAAGTGAATATTGAATACTCGGGTGATGACCTGGTCCGGGATTTGCGGGAAATCTATTTTTCTAAAACCGGCTCTTGCAAAGTGAGACCAACATCAAGTTTACAAATGAATTTAGACTCTGTTCTAATAAATTTATTTGCACTTTCTTTTGATCCCTATCATTGTGCAGAACTTCGCTGGGGAATTGTGAACTCTGCCAGCTGCTCAACTTCTCGCAATAAAATGAAATGGTATGAGGCTGAACAAGGTCTTAGAAACAGAATCGATAGAGATACTACACTTAAAACTGATTATGATGTGAATACTCTTCCTTCAGCGCCTGCATCGAGAGTTGAAAAGCCTAATTTTAGCTTCGATCAAATTTTGGAAATAAAGCGCTAGTTGTTATATCTTTAGAACAGGACGTTTATCCCGTCAGCGAAGCCGACCGGTTCCTTCATATTTTCCAGAGATGAAGAGGGAAGGCGCTTTAGCTCCAGAAGTTTCAGAGGGAGACTGATAAATTTTGAATGTTTCTTTTTGAGGGAGCGGTACTCGATAATCCATTTTTTTGTTATAAGCAGAACCGAGTTGTTAACTTCTTTTCTTTTTTTCAAATCATTGAATGCTTCTGCTGTTTTAATAAATTCAAAATCAGGATTGCGGGCATAGATGGCAACATGGGTAGTTCCCTTTTGCCAGTCATGGAAAGCAGGAGCAAGTTCAAAGGCAGCGTCTTCAGTCAGGGCACCTTGATAAAGTTGAGCAGCTATTCTTATTGAAGTCTCTTTGTCAAAATAATCCCAATGCGATTTTCCATAGCGCTCACCCTCGGGTGAGCTTTTGATGGCGTTATACCTTTCTTCATTTTCATAGGTGATCAAGACAACCCCATCAGGCACCTCACCATTCATATTAGTGATATAAGGCTGGTAAGCAAGGAGGCCTTTTCCTTTTCCTATGCCAATAGTTTCTTTGAAAAAAGAGTTGTTAAGTCCGTTTATAAATTTTACGGTAGATACATCTTTTTTCTTAAATCCCACCCAGAGTTGATTGTGGGAGGCTCGCGTTGAGCTTGCAGCTAAGATAAAAAATATTGTGATAAGAATTTTCATAAAACGCACTTACGGTTACACTTATGTTTTCTGACTTATTTTCAGTATAGCATAATTTTATTTAAACATTAAGACAGGAAACTATTACTTTAAACAAAAAGGTCGGCCATGAAAGGAACCGTTTTTCTAAAACCTCTTGAATATAATATCGAAGCCTTGGGTGAGAAATGGCGACAAGGCGACAAAATTAAAGGTACGCTAAAAGTAAAAAATCACGGCCCTGATAAAATGGTACTACCTTTTTTAAAAGTCTCTCTGAGTTCCGGAAATTACAAAAAGATCAAAGCGAAAGATAAAAAAACATGGGAGATAGTCTTCGAGAAAACTCTTGGCGAGAGCATAACAGTAGATGCTTCTTGTGAAGTGGAATTTTCTTTCGAATTCACGCTTCCCGAAGATTGCCGTACTACCGACAAGGATGGCAGTCTCTATCTGGTCTTTGTGGACAATGTGAATAAGGCTGATTCCTGGCCTGCCGGCCATATTGAATTAATCATTCTGCCAAAGCTAGTGCTCGAGCAAATTTTGCAAATTTTAGAAAATTTTATTCGATTTAAAATTTCACAGACTAAATATTCAAAGGGAATGGTAGAGGTAAAATTATCTCCGCCGACTTCCCGTGAATTAAGCCATGTCGACTCTCTCATTCTAAGAATAAAAGAGGTCGATAAAACTCTCAATATTGAATATCTTTTCAATTTGCGGGTTCTTGATATGGCGGGTGGAACCATGACAGCGGAAAAAAAGACAAAGCAATTTGAACAAAATTTTTCTTCCAAGCAATACACCATTTATGGGGATTCCATCAATCAGGATTTCATTATAGAATCAATTAATTCAATACTTAAAGACGTTAAGCCAAAATTGCTCATGTAGAAAATTTTTTGCACTTGCGATACCATAGGGTTGATGGCACCTAAATTCGTATTCATTTTGGCAATATTGTTTTCGACGCTCTTTTCTTCTGCAGCCTTTGCAGAAGATGAAGAGTCAGTTGACAAAGAACCTTATAGAAAGACCTCTACAGAGCCGCATGACATGAGAATCGTTAATTCAGGTTCTGCCGCGCTCTATGCCAGAATAGATATGATCAGAAGGGCTACGAAAAGCATTGAGCTGGAGACCTTTATCTTCAACAAGGACAGCTCGGGAAAAATTGTCATGAAGGAATTACTGGAAGCCGCCAAAAGAGGGGTTAAGGTCAGAATCCTGGTCGACAAAGCCTTCAATAATATTAAATTAGACGAGTATGATGCTCAACAATTAAAGCAAAACGGAGTCGAGCTGCGTTTTTATAACAACGCCTCTTTGCTCAATGTTTCAACCGTCCAGTACCGAAATCACCGCAAGCTTTTAATCGTTGATGATAAAGAGGTTATTACCGGTGGAAGAAATATCGCTGATGAGTATTTCGATCTCTCTAAAAGATTTAACTTCCTCGACCGCGATGCCACGATAGAAGGGGAGATTGCGGCTACCATCAGAGAAAGCTTCGATAAATTCTGGGACTCCGGTATGACTGAAACACCGGCGCCTGTTGAAAAACCGACCCCGCCGCTTCCATCGGATGAAGAAGGTGGTCGGCAAAAATATGAAGCGGATATGTACTATTATAAAAAATACACCGAGCGGGCTAAAAAACTTGGTGAGCTTAATGCTGATGATGAAAGAAAATTAAAATTTATTATGGAAGCAGGGAAGGAGTCATTTCTTCAGAATGAAAGGCGAATGTGTCCGGAAGTTTCTTTTGCCTCTGATAAAGAGGGAGCTGGTTTCCTGGAAAGTTTTTCAGATAAGTATCGCAAACGTTTTCGTCACCTCAGATCTGAAATCAGCAAATGGATGAAGAAGAAAGTTAAAACTGAAATCACAATCGATACGCCTTATTTTTTAGACAATGACCTGACCGAATATCTTGAAAATGGACTCGCTGAAAAAGTAAAGGTCAATGTCATGACTAACAGCCTGGCCTCTACCGATGCTATACATGTTTCCAGCGTGTTTAACGATACAGTTAACCGCTTTACTCAAAGTGAGTATTTCAAGGCCTATACTTACAAAGGAAAATTTTCCGAAGAAGGAAAGGTCCTAGACGATGAAATAAAAAACTCTACATGGGGGACTCATTCCAAAACAATGGTGTTCAATGACGATTCATTTATGGTCGGAACTTTTAATATGGACAACCGCTCAACCCAGTATAACGCAGAACTCGCGGTATTCTGCAGTGGAAGCAAAGAGCTGACTGAAGACATTCAAAAAAATATCAAGCTGAGAATGTCCGGCAGCAACCGCCTCAATAATGAGGGGCTTCCAGACGACTGCAGCGATCCATTTAAAGATGTCGGTCAGCTCAAAAAAGCGCTCTACTATCTGATAAAAATCCCGAGTCATTTTCTGCAATTTCTTCTTTAAAAATATTTTTACATGACCGGTCATCTAACAAAACTCAAACCTAATCTTAACAAATCTAAACTTGATAAATGACTTTTAATGCTCAATTATTTGGGCTTAATGGTTAATTGATATTTAAAAGGATGGATTATGAAGAAATTGCTTATCGTTTCATGTTTTGCCGCTGCGACTGCCAGTACAGCAATGGCCGAAGGCCTAATATGGTCAGGGGATTTTAGATTAAGAGATGATTATATTAATCAAAAAGAAACTCCAGTTGTTTCTGGAGAAAAATTAAAATCTAATACTTTGCGATTGAGAGCCCGATTAGGGGCCATCGCTACGCCCACAGAAGACGTAAAATTTGAAGCACGACTTGCTACCAGTAAAGGTGGAACTTCTACCAATCAAACACTTGCTGACTCTGCAAATAAAAATGGAAACTACGAGTTTAACTTGGACCGCGCTGTCGTTTATTACACTGGCATCAACTCTGTTGTTCTCTCCGGTGGTCGTATGGCCGTGCCATTTGTAGTTGTTGGTGGATCTGATATGGTTTGGGATGGCGATGAAAACCTAGACGGACTAACTGCCGGCTACAAGACTACATTGAGTTCAACAGATTTAATGCTAAACCTGGGGAGCTACCAGATTCTTCAGACGAAAACCGCTACAGGAAAAGAATCAAATCTTCTCGCTTACCAGGTTGCAGCTAAGCAAGCACTGGGCGAGACAAAGCTGCTTGTACACGCAGCCTTTTATGATTTTGGAAATACCCGTCAGGTATCACCAAGTAATGGTAGTGCCACTGCAGTTGGAACAAATACGACAGTTGCTGCGGGCAGAAGTGATTTTCAAGTTTTGAATGCAGGTTTTCAATTTGACGTTCCTACAACTCTTCCTGTTTCATTATTTTTTGATTTCGCAAAAAACACAGGCGGAAAAACTCAAGGAAAAGATATTGCTTATCTTGCTGGTTTGAAGTTAAACACAATGAAAGAGCCGGGGTCATGGTTTGCCTCATATGACTACCGTAATGTAGAAAAAAATTCAGTTGTCGATGCATTTACCGACAGTGATTCATTTATCAACGGTGGTACGGACGGGAAAGGTCACCACATGGTTGGCGGATATCAAATTAACAAAGCGCTTAATTTTCAAGCTGCTTATTTTAACGGAAAAGCCCTATACTCTACTGCTCTGACAGACAGGAAATACCAAAGAGTTTTCCTGGATTTAGTTGCTAAGTTCTAAAATAAAAAGTAAATAGTATTTCTTGAAGGGGCCTATAAAGAGGCCCCTTTTTGTTAATGAGATCCTGACAATAACCTAACGATACATATGCCTATGGATCAAATATAACTTAAAGTAATAATAGTTCTACACACAGTGAGGTGCTTAGTGTTAAAAAAAATAATAATGTTTTTTCTTTTGTCTATGTCTCTTAGCCTATTTGCTGCTCAGAAGATTAACGGTGCAGGCGCTACATTTCCTTATCCAATTTATTCAAAGTGGTTCTCGGAATACCAAAAGACTCACAAAGATGTCGAATTTAACTATCAATCTATCGGAAGCGGTGGCGGAATTAAACAAGTTCTCGCACAAACCGTAGATTTCGGAGCAACTGATGCTCCGATGACTGATGGCGAACTAAAGTCGGCTAAAACACCAATTCGCCACATTCCAACTGTGCTAGGCGCAGTGACTGTTGCTTACAACGTAAAAGGTTTGCCTGCTGGATTAAAGCTGGACGGAGAAACACTGGCCAACGTTTTTCTTGGTAAAATCACGAAGTGGAACGATGCTGCTATCGCAAAATTGAATCCAAAAGCTAAACTTCCCGCAACTGATGTACTGATCGTAAGAAGATCAGACGGGTCAGGGACAACGGCAGTCTTTACTGAATTCATGGCTTCGGTATCACCAGAGTGGAAAGAAAAAGTGGGAGCTGGCAAAAATATCAACTGGCCGGCAGGAATTGGCGCCAAAGGTAACGAAGGTGTTACGGCTATGGTCGCTCAAACTGACGGTGCTGTCGGTTATGTTGAACTAGCTTACGCACTCAATGCTCAATTATCAACTGCGGCAATTAAAAATAAAAGCGGTGAATTTGTCTCCGCTTCTGTAGATTCAATTTCAAAATCTGCTGCTTCGGTAAAAGATGTTAGTGGCGATTTAAGAATTTCTGTGATTAATGCTGACGGAAAAGGTGTTTACCCGATTTCTTCTTTCACATGGATTCTACTTCCAGAAAACGCTGCCTCTGCTCCACTTAAAGAAGTAAGAGCGTTCTTGGGGTGGGCACTAAAAGATGGACAGAAGTTTGCTTCTGAACTTCACTATGCACCACTTCCTAAAAAAATGGCGGCAGATCTGGCTAAAACTATCAAATAAAATCTCTCAGAGAACTTCAACTCCTTGAAGTAGCCCGGTGTGAAAATTAATTGATCACCGGGCTTTTTGAATCTAAAAAAGGTAAAAGCTATGAATCAAAAAATCATTGCAGAGTTTTTTGGCACGGCCTTTTTACTTTTAGTTATTGTGGGCTCCGGGATAACAGGAGAGACACTTTCTCCAGGTAACGAAGCTATTGCTCTTCTTGTGAACTCAGTTGCAACAGGGGCGGGATTATTTGTTCTTATTCAAAATATTGGACCACTTTCCGGCGCTCATTTTAATCCTGTAGTCAGTCTTGTTGAAATGTTTTGGGGAAGGCTTGATCGGAAAAATCTGGCCATGTATTGGCTTGCACAGTTCTCTGGAGCGATTCTTGGAGTATGGCTCGCTCATTTAATTTTCAATCAAACAATATTTCAAATTTCGGATAAAAATAGATTTGGAAGTCATCTTTGGATTTCTGAAACTATAGCAACTTTCGGACTCATCTGCACGATTGCTCTGGCCGGGAAAAAGCACGTAGAGTTTGCTCCGCTTACAGTTGCATCCTATGTCGCAGCTGCTTATTGGTTTACTTCATCAACATCGTTTTCCAACCCTGCCGTGACTGTTGCAAGAATGTTGACGGATACCTTCTGTGGAATTGCCCCTAACGGCGTATTAGCGTTTATCGCCGCTCAAATTTTAGGATCGCTGCTGGCATTTCTGTTACTAAGAAGATGCACTGGTTTAGTCAGGTAAAAACGATCTCCCATTCCAAGGTTTTTTATTTGTGAGACAATAATAGGGCACTGGAGACTTCCTCATGGGCCCTATTAAATTATTGATTCTTTTTTTGCTATTGTTCACCACAATATCTGCCTTCGGTGAAGAAGACGAAGCCGACAATCCTCCGTATAGAAAAAAATCAAATGCCGCCCACGATATGAGAATCATCAACTCTGGTTCCGCTGCCCTCTACGCCAGAATTGACTTGATCAGAAGGGCAAAAAAAACAATTGAACTTGAGACATTTATTTTTAACAAAGATGCCTCGGGAAAGATTATCTTAAAAGAACTAATGGATGCCGCCAAAAGAGGAGTGAAAGTCCGGGTCCTGGTGGATAAGGCCATTAATAATATTAAACTGAACAACTTCGACGCCCAGGAATTAAAAAGAGCAGGAGTTGAACTGCGCTTTTACAATAATGCCTCCGTGCTCAATGTTTCTACTGTCCAGTACAGAAACCATCGGAAGCTTTTGATCGCCGATGACAAAGAAG
The DNA here is from genome assembly GCA_041662705.1 of Bacteriovorax sp. GTDB lineage: Bacteria > Bdellovibrionota > Bacteriovoracia > Bacteriovoracales > Bacteriovoracaceae > Bacteriovorax. The sequence goes on along the minus strand of JBAZRY010000002.1, from coordinate 554,937 downwards.
TTATCACTGGCGGCAGAAACATCGCCGACGAATATTTTGATATGTCGGACAAGTTTAACTTCCTGGACCGCGATACAATCATCGCGGGTGAAATCTCGACAACCATCCGTGAAAGTTTTGATAAATACTGGAACTCTGAAATGACTGAGGTGCCGTTGACAATGAATTTCCCTAAACTCGTTCCACCGACTATGACAAATGCCGCATCAAAAAATGCCATTGCAATAAGGCATTATAACAAATACAACCTGAGAACACAGCCATTGGAAAATCTCAGTGACGAAGAAGAAAAAAAATTGAAGTTTATAATGGAGACAGGCAAAGAATCTTTTTTAGAAAATCAAAAACGGCAATGCCCTGAAATTTCTTTTACCACTGATAAAGAAGGGGCGGGATTTCTGGAGAGTACTTCTGATAAGTTCAACCGACGATACCGTCTGCTCAAAAATGAGATTGGAAGATGGATGAAGAAAAAACTCAAAACGGAGCTCACCATTGATACGCCTTATTTTTTGGAAAATAATATTTTCGAAGATATTGCAAAAGGACTCAAGCAGAATATTAAAATCAATGTCATAACCAATAGCCTGGCTTCAACAGATGCCATTCATGTTTCAAGCGTGTTTAATGATACTGTTAATAGATTTACTAAGCATGCCAATTTTAAGGCTTATACTTTTAAAGGAAAATTTTCCGGCGAAGGAAAACTCTATAGCGACGAAATCAAAAACTCCACATGGGGAACGCATTCCAAAACTATGGTGTTCAATGACGATTCATTTATGATCGGAACTTTTAACATGGACAATCGATCGAGCCAGTACAATGCAGAGTTAGCCGTTTTTTGCAGCGGAAGCAAGGACCTTACAAACGACATTCAAAAGAGTATAAAACAGAGAATGTCTGGCAGTAACCGTCTCAATACAGACGGCCAGCATGATGATTGTACCGATTTATTTAAAGGTGTAGGAAATCTAAAAAAAGGGCTCTATTATCTTATGAAAATCCCAAGTCATATGCTGCAACACTTGCTCTGACTATTTTTTATTAATAGCTGCGAATAATGATTCTCTGGCAGTAAGAAAAATACCTTTAGAGAACAGCTCACACAGAGTATGCATCATTTGTTCGCTCTGTTCCGGTGAATAGTCATCACGCAGTACTCTCGATGTGTATTCCTCGGCGACAATAACCAAGGCAGCCAGAAGTGGAATATTGCTTGAATCCACTCCTCGCGGATAGCCGGCAGCGTTCGGCAATTCATGGTGTAATTCGATAATCTGCAATACTTGAATGGATACCTGATCACTGGCATCTTTAACGGTCTTGGCGTTTAAGTGCGGGTGATTAAAAATATACTGTGGCCACATATTTCTTGGCTCTTTATGCATTATAACCAAATCGTCATTTGTCAGATTGAGATCCATTAAAAGACAGGCCTGGGCGATTTTATTTTTTAGTATGTCTGACTGCCAGTCAAATGTCTCCAGCATGCAAATTGAAATAAATGCTTTTACCATGGACTGGTAAAAAATATTTGAGTTGTTGATTTTAGTTTCAGATATAAGATCAGCAAGGTTCGGTATCGTCATTAAGTTTTGAACGACAATCGTTGTTATTTCTTTACACTGGTTAAGAGAGTAATCGCTGAAACCATGTCTTTTAATCTGCATCTGTACAGAAGCAAATAGATCATCCAGATCGTTAAAGACAATTTTGAAGTTGTTTGCATGGCTCAGAACATTCTTTAGTTTAGAAATGATCTCTTCATAATGTGTAGGCCTTAAATAAATGATATCCAGGCCCCTCTCTTTATAACCGCGAAAAATGCTTTTGAGTCCGGCCGGTTTGTGAGAAATTTCTACAAATTCATCATTCGGCTTTTTGACATAAAAAGAGAAAGTAAAAAAGCTGCAGTATTTAATGGCGAGCTCGATTTTAATCGGCATCAGGTTATCAGTATTATTGTTCATAGAATTATTATAGGTGAATTTTTAATTTTTCTTTAGAAAATATGCATTTATTAGCGATTTTAATCAGTTTTTTATTGCAACTTTATTTAATATTAACATTTGTAAATAAAAACACTTATAAAAATGGACCTCTGAAACTACCGGCTTTCAGTGCCCAGTTCTGTCTAAAGTTTCGACACTATTTACTCTGGGGTTTACTTTTTTACAAGCAATCCCTGCTTATTCACTGAACATGAAACAATAGAGCAAATATCGCATTAGCCGAAACCAGGAGTCACACTATGAAAACTGCATTTATTCTTTTAGGTCTGTTTTTAGTATCGGGAAATATCCTGGCAACGGATTCAAGCGAAAAAATAACAGTACAAGGCGAGGAAGCTAAAACGATTTATGATCAGTTGAAAGGGTACACGTATAGTTCAGGTGCTTTGACTGCCTTGTTGGAATACCGTATCACTGTAAAGCATGATGCTATAATTTCTTGTCAAAAAGAAGAAACGACCTACTCCGGCTCAAACGTTGTAGAGACTGAATACACCTGTACAAATTTGTAATCAGCGTTTTTGCGGGACTTCATTTGCACGAGGTATTCTTACGTCGTCATCATCAAAATTTCCTGCTTCTGCGCCCGAATGGCAAGCAAGGCAATTTGCTTTGCTTCCGATGGCCTTTCTTTTAAACACACTGTCGGCGATTTCATCATGCTTTCTTATAAAATAGTCTGTCTGACTTATGCGCATTGGGGTGTCAGTGCGGGCGATCGTGGCCAGTATTTTTCGGCCTCTTCTTGAATAAGCATGATCAGAACTGTTCTGGACAAGGTAATTGAGAATTTCTTTTTTTGTCAATTCATCCAGGCTTGCATCTTCTCCAAAATGTTTATCCAGCGTATTCATCATTTTGGTCCATGAGCGCTCTGGTAGAAGACCTGGAAGATAGGCCATATGACAGCTCGTACATTCAGTTTTAAATTTGGTATTCATGGTAGTCGGCTGATTAATCTTCTTCCTCGAGAGAAACTGAACACTGCCTTCTGATATATTATGTTTTCCATGTTCATCATCGTCATCATCGGACCAGACTTTGAATCCAAATGCCAGACTTAGCATAGATGCAATTAAAATTAAATTCCATTTCATTTTGGTCTCCTTATTTGACCGACATCATAAATTTAGTAAAATTTCCTTTCTCTAAAACAGTGCATTCGCGTTCGAGTACATCTTTGCAATTTCGTTTAAACCATTTTTCAACTTTTGCCATATCAGTAAATCTTTCTTTGCTGGCAATAGGAGCGAGAGGATCAATGATTTTGTTTGCTCTACTCAAACCCGGAGCTTTGGGGTTTGCGGTATGGCAAGTCGTACAGCCGATCTTTTCATTTTTAGAATTTGCCCGTTCAAGACGAAATAATTTTTCTCCATCGTTAACGGAAAATTCTTTAAAAGTTGAATTCTCTTTTTTAGCCTGATTCTCAAATGACTTCAGGACTTCTTCGCTGGCAAAACTCATGGAGGGGATAACTAAAATAAGACTAAGCCATTTAATCATTTTCATTTTCTAAATCTCCTGGCGTGGAAAGTTTGTATTGATAACCGGTCTTCATACTTTCAAAAGCAGGAACTTTGTCTTTTTTCTGGTGGTGAAATAGGGCCCAAATATGCACCACTGTAAAAAATAACAAACCAACTGAGGCAATATAATGGCCGTCCTTATAAGATGAAAGGAATCTAACATCGTCATAATATTTTTCCGGCACTGGTCCAAGATCAAACTGGATTCGTGCCAAAATGAAACCTGAAAAAATTAAGACAGCAATTATTAAATAAAGGCCCAGATAAGCGAGCGAGGCAAGGGGATGATGCCCCCAGCCCCATTTTACTGCTCCCTTGCCCTTGGAAAGCAAAATGTTTTTCCATTCTTTTATTTGGATAAGATTTGAAAGCCTGGAGTATTTTGGTCCTTTGAATAACCAAATAATTCTTGTTACAAAAAAACTAACAAGCAGATATCCAAGATAAATATGAACCAGCCATATGAAATGCCTGATATTTCCAGATTCAAAAAAAAGATTTGCTAGTTGAGCACTAAGAAATAACAAAAGAGAGATCCCGCCAATTCCGGCGTGTGAAATTCTTGTGAGTAAATCGTAAATGTATTTTTTTTGAATCTCCATATCTGGAGGATAGGACTTGCAAGCAAAAAGGACATCGTCCTAATGCCGGGTATGGACCTATTATGCTTAGGGCATTTGCCCCACGGCCTATATTACTTCAATATTTTCTTTTACTTGTGCCGGCAATAGATCCTCTAGAAAGAAGGCAGCTAATTCAGACCTGCCATTGAGGCCCGATTTTGAGTAGATCGCGATCGACTGCGAACGCGCTGTTTTCTCAGTGGTCTTTCTGATGTCGGCAATTTCTTTCAAACTTAAACCCTTTAGTAATAAAAAAGCGACTTCTCTTTCAGACGCTGTGAGTTCCCAATTTGTTAATTGCGCATCAATTGCGTGACTCAATCCCTCTAAATATTTTTTAGATTGTACTCGCCATTTCTCTGCCTCGAATCGCAAGAGTTTTGAACTTTGCTTTTCTTCTTCAAGTGAGTGTTTTAAACTAAATGATCCACGCATTAGGGAAAATATTCCGACTAGAGCAATAAGAATAACGAGTCCTTCAGAGACGATATGCCACCAGGCAACGCCTTCCATGAAATCGTTAACTAAATCCAAAGCAGCCATGATAATAATGCTTATCAAAATAATGGCAATGAAGTTTCTTTCTTTAGTGTTCATGCAAGCCTCTTGGGCTCAATCATAATTTTTCTTAAGAAGAACCGCAATGATTCAAATCATTAGTTTAGAATATTTGATGCAGACCTAAGTTTTTAAGGCTGATTGCGATCAGGTTTTTGATACTCAAATTGTTGTATATTTCTGAATATGAAAAAGATGAGTGAACTGATTCAGAAATACAACCGTCCGGGGCCACGCTATACAAGTTACCCGCCTGTGCCCTTCTGGAGCAATCGGCCTTCGGAGAGTGAATGGATTTGTAATCTCAAGACTAATTACAAAGATGATGTGGGCGTCGATTTGTATGTTCATGTCCCGTTTTGTGAAAGCCTCTGTTACTATTGCGGATGCAATCGCACCATCACGAAAAATCATGAAGTCGAAAGCCACTATATGGCCTCTCTCCTGAAAGAGTGGAATCTTTATATAGAAAAACTGGGCTTCATCCCCCGGGTCAATTCACTTCATTTTGGCGGTGGGACACCGACTTTTTTATCTCCGCAGAATTTGGATCAGCTTATGAGTGTTTTGCTGGAGAACAAATCGGATGCATTTATCGGTTCAATTGAAATCGATCCGCGTACATGCAGGGACGAACATATTCAGGTTCTAGCCAATCACGGAATTGTCCGCGTTTCACTTGGCATTCAGGATTTTGATCCGGACGTTCAGAAAGCAATCAACCGGGATCAGACTCCCCAGATGGTTGAGGAGCACGTGGTGAAGTTGAGAAAGAGCGGCATTATCTCTTTGAATTTTGATCTTATCTATGGATTGCCAAAGCAGTCTTCGGCATCAATTTTAAAAACGATTGAAATAGTCGCCAGACTCAAGCCGGATCTCATTGCATTTTACAGCTACGCTCATTTGCCTGAGAGAATTAAAAACCAGCGACTGATTGTTGAAAATGATTTACCCGCCCCCTCCCTGAAGCGGGAGCTGTATGAACTTGGCAAGAAGCTTTTAATTGAAAATGGTTATGTAGATATAGGAATGGATCATTTTTCATTACCTTCAAATTTTCTTTATAGGGCCATGAAAGAAAAAAAACTGCACCGAAACTTCATGGGGTTTGTTGATAAGAAATCATCTCTGTTAATTGGTCTGGGGCCGTCTTCCATTTCTGATTCATCAATAAGCTTTGTTCAGAACTGCAAAGATGTAAAAAATTATCAGCAGAAAGTTATGAGTAATCAACTTCCGATTGAATCAGGTCATACCCAAAATAAGTGCGATCTGCTCATCCAGAAAACTATTCTGGAAATGATGTGCCAGGGAGAGTTTGAGCTCAGTGAGACTGATGAAATGCCTTACTGGAATGAAATTTCCAAAGAATTGAATGCCTTTGCAGACGATGGGCTTATTGTCAGGGAAAAAAATAAAATTGCTCTTACTGAAACCGGAAAAATATTTGTGCGTAATATAGCCATGATTTTTGATTATCATTTAAGAGAAAAGAGCTCGTCGGTGAAATTCAGCCAGACAATTTAGTTGACGACTTATTTTTTCCGTCCCCAGGTAGAAGCTATTTTATTTTCCAGTTCATCGAGATTCCATGGTTTGATAACATAATCGTTGGCACCGGCACCCATGGCATCCAGAAGATTATTAACATCGTCCCTGGTCGTGCATATTATGAATGGAATTTTAGAAAAGCGCGCCACTTTACGGAAGCTCTTTAGAAAATCAAAACCTGTTCCATCAGGCAAGTTCCAGTCGCATATAACCATATCAAAAACATTGGCCTTGACGAGAGTACTCGCTTCGGCCAGATTGGCAGCTTCATGTGTGATGGCCGTATTGTCGAGCGATTTAATGTCATTAACTAACTGTGTTCGAACAATGGCCACATCTTCGATGATTAAATACTTGATCCCAACTGGAAATTTATCACTCGTTTTTGTTGCTGCCATTTCTTCTCCTTTGATATTTTCTATTATACCATAACTCTATGGGCTTGATAATTGAAGTTTTGATTGTTGGATTGATTTTAAGTGCGGATTCATTCTCTGCAGCCGTTGCAATGGGGAGCCGTCCGTTTTCAGAGAAAGATGCCTTTAAATTTGCGGGAGCCTCCGGCGGAGCCGAAGCCTTGTCAACTTTAATCGGCGCCCTTGCAGGAAGTTATGTTATTTCCAGATTTGCGGCGATCGATCATTGGATTGCCTTTTTCCTATTGGGTGGAGTTGCCGCTCATATGGCATGGGAAGGCGTCATGGATTTAAAAAACAAGGAAGAGAAAGTGGAGTCAGTGGATTTTCACAGCTTCACTAAAATCCTTATTGTCTCTTTTGCAACAAGCCTGGACGCCTTTGGCGTAGGAGTAGGTTTGGGGGTGGCCCAAAAACCCATTTTGCCCTATATTCTTTCAATTGGGCTCTGGGCCTTCGTAACAACCTTGACGGGACTTCATTTAGCTAAAAGACTTTCCAAAAAATTCGGGCCGATAATGAATCTTGTCGGGTCAATAGTTCTGGGAATTTTGGCTTTTCAGATGCTGAAGATCTAGACAGTTAATTCGCACTACATACTGTTGTACTCGACAAGGCCGGAACATGATGATCTGTTTGATAAGACTTATAGAGATTAAACGATGACAAGTGAACTAGGCCAATAGTAAGCCATGCAATGGCGAGACGCTGATATTGAAGAGTTGGCTTTTTAATCTCATGAATGATTGCAGTTATCGGGATATAAAATGCAAAAAAGATCAGGCTGAAAAAAAAGTCTGAAAGATGTTCATCCATGCATGCAGGATAACAGTGCCCCAATACTAAAAAATGATCGTATATTTCTTTTCCCAATGAGAGAGCGACAATCATGATAAAAATGGCGGTCCCGCTGACTTTGCAGTAGCGCAGAAAGATTGTTAAAAATCCGCCAATGAAAATATGTAAAATGGAATCTATTGCCATTATTAAATTCTATACTAAATTTTAAACCATCGCTACTGCTCGTTGACTAAATATATTCCCGGCGTTATTTTAATAAACACTTATCCAATTAACATTTGAGATTAATATGTCTATCCTTTTCACGCCGATAAAACTTGGTGCTTTAACTTTACCCAACCGAATCATCATGGCCCCACTCACCAGATCTCGTGCCAATAATACTGGTCGGGTTCCAAATGATTTGATGGTGGAATATTACGAGCAGCGGGCTTCTGCAGGTCTGATCATTTCAGAAGCAACATGCGTTCATCCAATGGGAGTAGGTTATGCAGATACTCCGGGGATCTGGTCCGAAGAGCAGGTGGAAGGTTGGAGAAAAATTACCAAGGCCGTTCATGCGAAAGGTGGACGGATCTTTCTTCAGCTCTGGCATGTCGGAAGAATTTCTGATCCCATTTTTTTAAATGGCGCAACACCAGTCGCTCCATCTGCCATAAAACCTTCTGGCTTTGTTTCATTGCTCAGGCCAAAGAGGGAATTTGTGACCCCCAGAGCTCTTGATATAAGCGAACTACCAGGCATTGTGGAAGCTTATAAAACGGGTGCGCAGAACGCTATGCTTTCCGGTTTCGATGGCGTTGAAATTCACGGGGCCAATGGCTATCTTCTCGATCAATTTCTTCAGGATGGAACCAATAAGCGAAATGATAAATACGGCGGATCGATTGAAAACCGTGCACGGCTATTGCTGGAAGTGACCGATGCAGTGATAAGCGTATGGGGAGCAGACAGAGTGGGAGTGCATCTTGCTCCTCGAGGCGATTCACATGATATAAGTGATTCAAGCAGAACTTCTACATTTGGTTATGTAGCGGCTGAACTGGGAAAAAGAAAAATTGCTTTTATTTTTACCCGCGAATATCAGGGAGCAGATTCAATCAGCCCGCTATTGAAAAAATTATTTGGCGGAGTCCTAATTGCCAATGAAAAATTCACTAAAGAAAGCGCTGAAAAAATTATTGAAGGCAGAGATGCGGACGCAGTGTCGTTTGGTCTTTTATTTATTGCAAATCCCGATCTTCCGAGACGGTTTGCCGAGAACGCTCCATTGAATCAGGTCAATTTTGAAACAATTTATGCTGAGGGTGCCACCGGCTATACTGATTACCCTGGCTTATTTACTAGTACCGGTACTGCCAGGAATTAAGATAACTCCAGCATTAGGATTAGCTTTTTCTTTGGGAGCTGAAGTCTGATTAACTGCAGGATTCGGTTTAGCTGCTACATGGCTTTCTTCAATCAATCGAACGCTTGCTGAAATTTTTTCTTTAGAAAGAACCGGCATTCCAATAGAATGGGCGATAACCAGACCCTGTTCATTGATGCAGGTCTTGATTGTGTTTACCTGAATAAATGGATAGCCGCGAACATCATAAAGAAGCGCGAAATCCCCGTCACATGAAATTTTACTTAGATCAGATTCAAGAACTTTTGAACTTAAATTTTTTAATTCAGCTGTGCTGAAATTTATTGGTAAATTAACTTTCGGGTTGTCCGTAATATGTCTCAATTCCATTTTACCGCTTACCGGTTGATATTTTGAAAGTTCCAGCGCCTTAGGTTTATAGGGCAAGAAATTTTGTGCGTATCCCTGAGATATTGAAACAAGTGAAATAGTAACCGCTAATAATAAATGTTTTTTCATACGATTTCCCGCCCAATTTTTAATTATGAACACCCTCTAATAATAATCCGCCTCTGAATTTTTTGCTAGGGTAAGAAATATTGTCTCCCCTTTTTCTCCGACTATCTCGCTCGGTTAAACTGAGAACGCTATCGGCGAGTATGAATAAAAAAATAAGCTAAACCGACGAGGGCTCCTCCCAGATGGGCCCCGTATCCAATGGCGGAAACCGATCCTCGGGTTTGATTGATCAATCCGAATGCATCCATTCCCACAAACAGTATTGCTGCCCACAGAGCAGGAATCGGAACGATTCCGAATAAAAATAATTTTTCACGGGGATAAAGAAGCGCAAAGAAGAGCACCACGCCTGAAATAGCACCGGAGGCGCCAAGTGCCCGGAGTTCAGGCTGATGCAAAATAAAGTTTGAGACTATTGAATGAATCAAAGAACCGGTCATGCCTGCTACAAGATAAAACAGAATAAAGCGAACTGGTCCCAGATATTTTTCTACAACCAAACCAAAATTTAAAAAGACGAACATATTTATAAAAATATGCCAGAGCATGTTGTGCGAAAAGACTGAAGTTATGAGCGTCCAGATTCTTCCGTGACTCAATGCCGTCCAGCTGACTAAGAAATTATTAATCAAAAAATTCGGATTGCCTATTCCATAGAAGTTCCACAGAAGAAATACAACGACATTGACTGCAATTATTTTTGGAACGAAGCTGGTGGAAAGCATTTTTTCTCCCTGTTGCTTGCGGGGGATAAAACTAGCAGGTTTTGTGCCAATCATATTTTCTTAACTCATAGTTAAAACTTATATAAACCCTTTGCTCTTGAAGTGTTGATGTTACACGGAAATAATAACGACAATTCTCACCAAGGAGATTTTTAAATGCAAAATATAAATCCTTCCAGACCAGACACCGCCACCAATCGACCTGAAAAAATTGATCCTTCTAAGATCGATAAAAAAATTCCTAAATCTTACCCGGATAAAACACCACCGGAAAAACACTGAGAAAAGGCACAATGAGAAGAACTTTACTACTGACCATTATATTAGTTTTTGGATTGATTTTATCCCAGGTCATTCCCCTTCTAATTGAATCAATTCCATCATTGTTTCAATGGCTGAGAGCATATCTTACGATGAATCTGCTTGCTTATATTATGATTGAGGTCGGGAGAGAGTTTGTTATTGATCTGGAAAATAAACGTAAATATATTCTCGATTATCTTATTGCTGCTACAGCAGCTGCATTTCCCTGGATTTTTGTGACAATCTATTTTTTTCTATTTCTTATGCCGGAATTCTCTTCCACAGGTAAGTCTCTCTGGATGGAAGCTTTGCTTGCCGGAAGATTTGCTGCTCCAACCTCGGCCGGAGTTTTATTTTCCATGCTCGCTTCAGCAGGCTTATCAAACACCTGGACCTATAAAAAAACAAGAATTCTCGCTATTTTTGACGATCTGGACACGATTCTTTTAATGATACCATTACAGATGATGATGGTAGGACTGGTCTGGCAGCTGGCAGGCGTTTTGTTTGCCATCGTTTTCATGTTGATTCTTGCATACAAATACTATCGGAAATTACACTGGCCGACTTCGTGGAAGTGGATTCTTGCCTATTCATTTATTATAACCGGAATAAGTGAGCTTCTCTATGCAGTCTCGTATGATCCGGTCGCTCATATCGGTCTTCATATTGAAGTGCTGTTGCCTGCTTTTTTATTAGGCTATTCTCTGAGAAGCCACAAAGGTGAAGAGGTAACAGTGCCAGGTGAAGACGAAGCAGGAATGCATGCTGAAGAACGAGCTGGACTTACAGTATCCTGTGTCTTTATGTTTCTGGTTGGATTTTCAATGCCTGCAGTATTTTCAGGATCAAAAAATATTACAATGGGGATAAGTGCACCTATGATTATATATCATGTTATTGCTGTTACCTTTCTTTCTAATTTGGGAAAAATGCTTGCCTGCTTTTTTTACAAAAAGGAAGCCAGTTTTAAAGAGCGTTTAGCCGTCTCAATTTCAATGTTTCCCAGGGGAGAAGTTGGAGCAGGTGTTCTTGCGATCACACTTGGTTATGGAATCGAAGGACCTTTTGTGACAGTTGCCTATTTGTCGCTTGCTTTAAATCTGGTTTTGACAGGTGGATTTATTTGGATTGTAAAAAAACTTTTGACTTCAACGCCATCTACATGAGTTTATAGAGGAGAAAGAGCAAAATAATAATCAGGATCAGTACAACCTCTGAACTTGGCTCTGAAAAACGGGAACGTTCTTTTTTTCGATAGAGCTGGCCCATAACCGCCACACTTGTTACAGCGACAATTGCAAATGCACTTACGGCATGGACACTGCGAATAGAAGAAAAGAGTATTTGAGGATAAAAAAAGTCGAGAGGTAAAAATAAAATCATATTAAAAGCATTGCTGCCAAAGATGTTACCCAGAGCAAGATCAGGCTTTCCTACTTTAAATGCGGTGAATGTAGCAACAAGCTCTGGTAATGAGGTGGTCAATGCAATCAGAACTGTGCCGATAAAAGTGTGACCAATGCCGGATACCTTTGAAAGCTCATCGGCCGCATGAACTAGATGAGGAGCTGATAAGAGAATCACGACAGCAGAAGCAGTGTAGCCTGAAATCGCCTTTATCAATGGCCGGCGATTAATTGTTGGTTTATCAATCGAATGGTCACTGCTGTTGCTTTCCAAATAAATAAGCCTCAGACCAAATAAATAAGCACCCAAGACTGCCCAGCAAAAAATACTTGCCCCCAAAATTGAATAGCTGAAATTGGATATTATTCCAATACCGACAATTGCGGTTAGTAAAATACTTAGTACGGCGGCGAGAGAATGGTGTAAAAAAATAGGCGAAAAAGCTGTGCGTCTGAAGTCAGAAGGGAAAGCAAAATCAAGCGTCGCCAGGATAAGGAGGTTAAAGAGACTGCTTCCTAAAAGATCTCCGGCAGCAAGATCCGGAAGATTAAGCTGGATGGATTTAACATCAACCATTAACTCTGGAAGTGAAGTTGCACCTGCTAAAAGAATACCTCCGACAAACATGCGGCCCCATCCCGTATGCTCTGCGATTTTGTCAGAAAATTTTGTCAGAAATGTTCCAGCTAGAACAATGAAAAGTGCGGCAATAATAAACTTGAGTAGTACTAAAAACATCGTCTATAATCTCACTCAGGGATTTTGGATGTCTAAAAAGGGTATAGGATGGACAGTCAATTGTCATGGCATTCTCTTCAAAATGAAGAAGTTGTCAGAAAATTAAATTCTCATACGACAAAGGGCCTAAGTCAGAAAGATGCAGTGGAGCGCTTGACTCGCTTCGGAACTAACACTTTACCTGAACCAAAAAAACGCACACTAATATCTATTTTTCTTCATCAATTCTTAAGCCCTTTGATCTATCTCTTATTAGCAGCAGCTGGAATTGCATTCTTTATCGGTGATGTAAAAGATGCTGTCGTGATCATAATCGTTGTACTACTGAATGCGGTTGTGGGTTCAATTCAAGAGGGGCGTGCTGAACAATCGTTACGCTCACTACGTAGTTTATCAAAACTTATGGCACGTGTATTGAGGGAGGGAAATGAGCTGGAAATTGAAGCGGCAAATATTGTTCCCGGTGATATGATTTTGTTGAATTCTGGTGATGCGGTTCCTGCAGATGCAAGACTTATAGAATCTTCCTCACTTTCCGTTTCAGAAGCATCTCTGACGGGTGAATCCTTACCTGTTGCGAAGAATATTGTTTCCCTTTCAGAAATTACACAATTAGCAGATCGCCTGAACATGGTCTATGCCGGAACTCATATAACTTTTGGTCGTGCCAAGGCGATTGTTGTCTCCACTGGCCTGTCTAATGAAATAGGTAAAATTGCCAAACTTACTACAAATACAGAACAGCCAAAGACACAACTAGAGCAACGTATCCGACAATTTGGTAATTATTTAGTTGTGGCTGCCATTGTTCTTTTTTTTCTTGTGATAGGAATTGGCTCTTTTCAAGGAATTTCATTCGCCCAGATATTCATGATAGCCATCAGTCAGATGGTCTCAATGGTCCCGGAGGGGTTGCCGGTTGCTATGACGGTTGCTCTTGCAGTTGGGGTTCAGAGAATGGCCCGTAAAAACACAATCGTTCGAAGACTAAGTGCTGTTGAAACGTTGGGATCTATCACCGTTATTTGCAGTGATAAAACAGGAACGTTAACCAGAAATGAAATGGTGGTTACTACAGTCTATTTACCGGAAGGAAAACGGAGAATTATTATCACCGGCACAGGATACACACCGGAAGGGCAATTTATCGAAAATGAAAAAATACTAGTGCCCAATGAAGAGGAATCGTTGCAACAATTATTTCTTTCATGCATCCTTTGTAATGACGCTCAACTATTGGAACCTGAAAATGGTAAGAATTGGCGGGTTTTAGGTGATCCGACAGAAGGCGCTCTTCTTACCTTTGCGGCTAAAGGTGGGTTAGACCCATTGACCGTCAGAAATAATTATCCCAGAAAAGCAGAGCTTCCTTTTAATTCTGATATTAAAATGATGGCCACTCAGCATAAGTCACCTGATAAGAATATTGTTTTTATCAAAGGTGCGCCTGAATCCGTTCTTGCATTATGTGAATGCGATGAAAATACTCGGCTCGAAATTCAGCAGGAAGCTCAAAGGATGGCAGATTCTACCTTGAGAGTCCTCGCTTTCGGCTTTATCAATGATGCTTACATTGATGGATCAAGAGGCTTTGATCCATTTATAAAAAAGATTACCTTTCTCGGACTTATAGGAGAGTTAGATCCACCAAGAGATGAAGTTGCTATTGCTGTCGGCAACTGTCAGGTGGCCGGAATAAAGCCCGTGATGGTTACGGGAGACCATAAAGCAACGGGCCTTGCCATAGCAAAATCGCTTGGTATTAGCCAAAATAACGATCTAGCATTGGATGGCAGCGAGATAGATCATCTTTCAGATAAAGAGCTGGCAGAGAAGATTGACATGGTAACCGTTTTTGCAAGAGTACATCCTGCTCAAAAATTACGAATTGTTGAAGCCTTTCAGAAAAAAGGTGAAATAGTTGCAATGACCGGAGATGGTGTCAACGATGCCCCTGCACTTATGCGAGCAGACGTGGGAGTCGCTATGGGAATAACTGGAACAGAAGTCGCAAAAGAAGCGGCAAAAATTGTTATCGCAGATGACAATTTTGCAACAATTGTTTCGGCAATTTCCGAGGGAAGACTGATATATCAAAATATTAAAAAACTTATACTTTTTCTTTTTGTAACTTCAATTGATGAGTTGTTTGTTTTATTTTTAGCGCTCATCATGGGTTTTCCGCCACCATTGGCAGCTGTGCAAATTCTATGGATCAATTTAATTACTGAAGGGGCGCTTACAATTAATTTAATCATGGAACCACCAGAAGGTGATGAAATGAAACATCCACCAATTTCAACGAAGGAGCCTCTCCTTGATCGTGCTTTGCTTTCTAGAATCCCTTTATTGGTTTTAACATCAGTAGCTTCAACATTTGGCTGGTTTGTTTATCGTACTGCAACCGGAGTTTCTCCGATCTTGGTGCAATCTGAAACTTTTACCATGCTGGCTGTTTGTCAGTGGTTCAATGTTTTGAATTGCAGATCGGCTATTCATTCGGCATTTTCTCTTGACCTGCTAAAAAATTCCTGGTTGCTCGGAGGATTAATTTTAGGAAATGCGCTTCAATTTGCAGTTATTTACTGGCCACCATTAAGCCAGTTTTTCCACACAGTACCTATAGACTTTGAGCATCTCCTGAAAATAGGAGTAATGGCAAGCTTTGTCCTGTGGGCAGAAGAATTGCGAAAACTTCTTGCTCGAAAAAAACTCAATCGGAAACATGAAGCACCCACACAGGGCACGTAGCTCCGCGAACGATCCATCTCGAAGTACTGCCAGCAAATAAAGTAGCGGCAGGGTTTTTTATTGAAGCAATGGCGATCATGTCAGTTTTTTTTACTTGAGCCATTTCCAATGCAGCTTCAGCTACATTTTTAATACCGTAACCAAAATGAACAGCACTTGAAACCTTTTCCTGATTGGCAATATTTTGCCAATCAGCTGCTTTTCTTCTCGCTTCAAGTAAATTTTTATTCAGAAGTTTTGCCTCCGCAGGGCTCCACTTTCCGTTTTCAGAAATTAATACATCACTGTCGATTTCAATATTCTCACCTTCATGCTGATAAAATAAAGTGATTTCAGAATTTAACTGTTTGGCAAAAATCAGAACAGATCTAAAGGCCAGTTCTGAGCCGGAAGAAAAATCAGTGACGTATAAAAGTGAGCGGATATTGTTGCTTAAATGTACAGATGGATTACATGCAATAATCGGAATGTCTGAGGTTAGAAGTAAAGTCTCTGCAAAACTTCCCATAAAAAAGCGCGACACACCTTTTCTTGCATGAGTACCTGTAACTATGACTTGTGCACCAGTTGAATGTGCATAATCAAGCAACGTTTTAATATCGTTTCTAATAGATCTAGACTTTCCTTGAACAATAATTTTTTCTGGTTTAAGTCTTGGCAGATCACATTTTCCAAATAAGCCATGAAGTTTTTCCTTTGCCTGCGGCAGATAGACGAGTATTCCTTGTCGGTCAAATGTGCCAGGGATACCAGACATACTTAAAATAAACACTGGTTCTATTTCAGCATTTATCGCATTAATTAAAGGCTTCAGAAAAGAAATAATCTTTAATTGAGTTTCTTCCTCTTCAAAAGCATCTAGTGCCCAGACAATTTTTTTTATATTACATTGATCTTTCATAAGTTTTTCTTTCTAAAAAGGGTTTAATTATATCCATTGGAGAAGGAAATGGCATCGCTGGGACTTTTTGCAACAAAAAGATGCAATGATTTTAACAAAAGCAAGAGAGAGGCCAAAATTATTTCATAGGAAAAAATTATAATTCGAGCTCTTTAATTTTTTTGAGGAATTTATCGTGAAATACCTGTTCCATGCTGTAGAGTCCGGTTTTTTTATCTGCCAGCCATTTGCTGGCAAAAATAGCCCCTGTACCAAACGCAGCTCTGTTGATACTTTCATGTTTTAAGTGAATCGTCTGATTAGGCAATCCAAAGATGACTTCGTGTTTTCCGACAATGCCTCCGACCCGGATAGAGTTAACGTTCTTATTTGGATCAAGATTTAAATGTCCGGCCAGTCTTAGAGCTGTGCCTGAAGCATCTTTTTTATCCCTAAAATGCTGCTCAATAATTTCGATATCCGCATTAGGTATTATTTTTTGAAGAAGTTTAGATGCCAGAATCAACCAGTTAATGCCCACTGTGATGTTTGGAGAGTGCAGAACGGCTGTCTTTTTAGAAGCTAATTTTATAAGTTTATAACTTTCTTCATCGTAATTAGATATTGCAGAAACAATCCTGATGCCTTCTTCTGAAATGAAGCGATATATTTTGGCAGCTGAACTGGATGAAAAATCAATGACAATATCAACCGGGTTTTTCCTAAGAAATGTCCCGTTCATTTTGTCAAAAGCTATGAATGGAGAGAATTTTTTGTCATAGCCTAAAGCATGGCTCGCAAATAAGAAGTCCTTACTGATGTTTTTCCGACAAACCCACTCAAGCGACAGTAATGGATCAGAAACAATTTCTTTTGCAACAATAGAACCAGTTCGACCAAATCCCAGCAGACCAATTTTTATAGGCATAGCAATCCCCTTTGAGTATGAACAAGCGACCCTACTTGTTTAAACTTCGAGAGATCTCGAACCCATTTAATTTTAATGAATTTTGATGATAACAGCGATAGATGCTATTGCAATCGCCTTGCGTCTTATATGTAAATTTAATGTAAAGATGCGTCTCATTGGGGAAATAGTATTAACAATTCTTAATACTTTATATTTTAATTTTCCTAATGCTACAGCATTTTAAACCGAAATCTGTATTAGCTGAATCACGGTGATGAAGCTTTAAACAAAAAATTGCAGTTAAGCATGGATGCTTGTTGAGCGCGATCTAAAGCGATCAAGACTATGGATGGATACCGATTTTCACGGAGGATTTCATGGGAATGCGGATCAACACCAACGTTACGTCTTTAGCGGCTCAACGCACGCTGGGACAAAACAACATCGAACAGGCATCTACATTAGGTAAGCTGTCATCTGGTTCAAGAATTGTCAGAGCAGCAGACGATGCTGCGGGACTGGCGATTTCTGAAAAATTAAAAGCACAAATCCGGGGTACAACTCAGGCGGAAAGAAACGCCAACGACGGTATTTCGTTAATTCAGACAGCAGAAGGCGGTCTGAATGAAAGTTCAAACATTCTGGTTCGTCTTCGCGAACTGGCAGTTCAATCTTCTTCAGATACGGTAGGAGACGCTGAAAGACAATTTACTAATCTCGAGTATCAGAATTTAAAACAAGAGATGCAGAGAATTGCACAAGTGACAGAGTTCAATGGAAAAAAACTTCTTGATGGCTCCGGTGACAAATATGATTTCCAGATCGGCGTAAATAACGACGATTTTCAGGACAGAATTAAATACGATGCCGGCAGACAGAATTCAACTCTGACCGCAATGGGTATTGAAGATCTGACTGTCAGTACAAAGGAAGGCTCGCAGGCTTCTCTGACCAAAATCGACCAGGCAATCCAGAACGTTTCCGGACAGAGAGCTGAACTCGGTGCTATCCAAAACCGTCTCACTTCCACTATTAACAATCTGCAGTCATCAAGTGAGAACCTGAACGCAGCGAACTCACGCATCAGAGATACTGATTTCGCTGCAGAATCTGCAAGAAATACGAAGATGAATATCTTAACTTCTGCCGGTACTTCAGTCTTGACCCAGGCCAATGCTCAGGGGCAGGGCGCACTTAAATTATTGGGCTGATTTTTCAGAAGGGCTTTCCGGTTTGGAAGGCCCTTTTTTGTACCATAGGTAGATAAAAGGAATTGCCAGCAACGTAAAGGAAATAGTTCCATACAATCCTTCCATTTCAGTCAATGAAGGTGATGAGCTTATAAAGTATCCATCATTTGCATGCTCAGGATTCCCAAAAAGAATTTTTAATCTTAAAAAATTCCAGACTCCATGGAACAGTCCACAGGCTAACATGTTACCGCCGCTGTTAATGAGCCAACTGAGAAAATAGCTCACCAAAATTGTTAAGATGATAAAAACTGCGATAGATTGTATTTCAGCATGACTTTGAATCAAACCTTGCATATGCCACAACCCCCAGATGATTCCTATGTAAAGCGGAGCATGTTTATATTTTCGAAGATGGTTATGAAGATAACCTCGCCAACCTATTTCTTCTCCCAGAGAAGAAAAAATCCAAATAATCAAAGTTAAGGTGACGCTGACAATATTAACGGAGTGACTTGAATTGAACGAAAGTTTACGGGAAATCAGTCCTATGAGAACAGTAAGTCCAGCAGATAAAAATGGAACCAGGATCGCCAGGAGATAAGTTTTCTTTGAACCAATGCCCCAGTTGATTCCTTCTTTTAGCGGCACTTTTTCCGCTCTTAAAAAAATAATTGCTGAAATGGCCGGCATCCACATCGTAATGAAAAACCTGAAAATATTCGGGGGCAATACGTCTGGCAGAAAGTTTGCAAAGATCAAATTCCAGATAACCCAAATTGTTGTGTACTTCATTATTACCTTTTAACTATGAATTATATAATTTTATTATACTTAAAATTATGCCGTATTCCAGTTAATGTCTCTCCGGGCAAAAATGAACCTTGAGAGGGGCGTGTATGAGATTTGTAATTATTGGTATTTCCTATCTAATGATTTCTTTAGCCTTTGGAGCAATAGAAATTGATTACGATCTTATGGATTTTTCGCCAAAAAATGTTGGTGAAATTCATCAGGGGCACAGCGAAATTATTCTCACCTTTGACGACGGGCCTATTCCAGGTGTCACCAACCGGGTACTCGATATCCTGGCGGATTATAATATTAAGGCTACCTTCTTCGTCATTGGTAAAAATGCGCTAGCATATCCTCATTTAATGAGAAGAATGGTAGAGGAAGGTCACACCGTTGGAAATCATTCCATGAGCCATATGGCCCTAAAAAACCTCGATCCACTGACATGGAAAGAGACAGTCCAGCGAGAAGTCATGGAGGCCCATAATATTATTTCTCCTTACATGGTAAATAATCGACACTATTTTTTTCGCGCTCCCTACGCAGCGTGGGCTCAGCACTATGCTGAATTTCTCAATGAAACTGAAACGGGAAGAGAATACAAAGGCCCGATACTCTGGGATCTGGGCGGAGAAATAGAATATAAAAATGGAAAATATCTTCAGGCTGCTGATTGGGAATGCTGGTCGAAAAAAATATCTATAAAAGATTGCATGAGCGGTTATGTCAATGAGGCCGTAAGGAGAAGAGGGGGAGTTGTCCTTATGCATGATTTGCGACATCAATCAGCAGAAATGCTGGAAAAACTTATTCCCGAACTTCAGGATCGGGGTTTTGGTTTCACCACACTCAATGATGTCAATTGGAAATGATCACTGATTGATCAGTTCATTAAATATAAACTTGAAGCTTGTGATGACAAGAATGAGAAGGGCCATCAAAAGTATTCAATTTGACAATCTTTCCCAATTAAATAAATAATGAATCATGAAAAAATCATTCCAAACATTATTTAACATCCTGCCTTTGATTGTTCAGCTCGTTTTTATTGCCGGTTTCTTCTGGTACATAAAAAACAGCAGTAATCTGCCTTCGTTCAGTCCAGTTGCAGACGCAAATTATGCAGAGGCTGCACCAGCTGCAATGAAAGGAAGCAGTGGGGGTGCTGAAGGTGGTGACGGTGGTGGACTGATGTCTTCCGCCGAGGCCGGTGAACCTGTTGTAAAAGCAAAAATAATTAAAACAGCCCGGATCAATTTATCTACTGACAAACTTGATGAAGGCAAAAAGATTATTGCTCAAATTCTGCCCGAATTTAAAGCCTACACTATCAATGAGGAAGAAGGTAAAGATTTATCGAGCCTGCACCTTAGTATGACCATTCGGGTTCCCGCTGACCAGTTTGATGCCTTAGTTTCCAAAATTATTTCCAGTGGTTTTATTATTGACAACAAATCAACTCAAATGAGTGACGTGACAGAGCAGTATATCGACGTTGAAGTTCGTCTTAAAAACAAAAAAATATTAATTGAAAAATATACTGCTTTGCTTAGCAAGTCACAGAAGATTGCGGATACACTGGAGATTAATCGTCAGCTTGAATCAACCACTGCTGAATATGAAGCCCTGGAAGGGCAGATGAAATATCTCAATAATCAGATTGCCTTAAGCACAGTAGATCTCTACATAGTTCAGAGGCTTGCACCAACTGAACAAAATCCAAAAAGTTTTCTCTCTGAACTTAGTTATCAGATTAAGTCAGGTGTAAATGCTTTGAGAGAAACATTACTTTTTCTTTTTGGTCTGTGGCCATTTATTATCATTGTCAGCATTGCTGGATTTTTTGCTTACCGACGATTTAAGAAATAATGAGCATTCAAATGGATCAATACAAATTTATAAAAGCTGAAAACGCCGGTGATCTGGAAAGGTTTTTTCCGGTGATGAAAGAGCTTAGAACTAATCTGAGCTTTGATAATTTTTTAAACACTTATGAAAAGGCACATCTTCATGACGGATATGAAATCCTGGGAGTTGAGGCTGAGAATAAAATTATCGCGGTGATGGGCTATCGTATTCTCTACGATTTTGTTCATGGCAAACATATCTATATTGACGATTTAGTAACAACGGAAAAATTTCGCTCACGGGGTATCGGCGCCCTGTTTTTAAAACACGCAGAAAAAATCGCTAAAGACCACAATTGCTCAGGACTTAGACTTTGTACCGGAGTTGAAAATGAAAGCGGTAAAAAATTCTATGAAAGTCAGCAATGGAAAATGAGAGCGGTTGTTTATAAAAAGAAAATCGGCTGATTTAATATTTTTCTTCCAGGTAACCTGTTTCCCAGTCTTGATTTCCCTGCGGTCCGCTGTAATAAGTGTTTTCACCTTCATAATCATCTTCGTCGTAGAAATCCGGATCTTCGTCCTGCGAGTGGCCCTTATAGGCTTTTTCTTCAACATCAAAATCTCCCTCATACCCATAGAGACTCTCAGGCGAATTTTCCCAATCATCAGGTAATCTTCTATTGACTTGAAGAGCCTCGCTACGCATTGAGCGGACCTGATCCCGATAGCGTCTTTGGTCATTATCATAAAGATCTTGTCCTACGCCGTAATAGTGACCCTGACTCCTTCTATTATTACTTCTCTGGTACTGACTTGTAGATACTCTTTCCGGACGCACCGATTGACTACGGGAAACTGATCTTGAAGATCTTTGCGAATTTAAACGCGTTGATCTTTTCGGTTGATTTCTTGATGGCATAATTTCCTCCTCGAGAATTCATACTTAATTAAAAGGCAAGAATGGTGCCCAGGAGGATTTGTGTTTCAATGCGGACTTGTATTTGCAATTAAATTTTTGAATGTGGCGAAAAGCCATAGCTTTAAAATATATAAATAAAGTGCAGGAAGTCCGGATGATGTCGCTACAAACAATATTATTAATTCAGGCAGTCTATTATCTGCCGACCGCTTTGTGGGCCATGATTCACATTAGATCATTTGAGAAAGTAACCGGTCCTAAATCAGATCGATGGTTGGTATACACCGTTGCATCTTTGCTGGTCAGTTCTTCGTTGGTCTTTCTTTATTCAGGAGCGAGATCTGAACCTGTCCCGGCAGAAACAATTATTTTAGCGGTCTCAAACTGCCTGTCCTTAATTTCGATAGACGTGATTTTTGTTTTTAAGAAAAAAATCAGCAAGGTTTATGTGCTGGATGCTGTGGGGGAGATCGCTATTTTAGTTTTTCTAATGCTGGCGATCAGTTAAATAAGAGGGCAGATTTTTTCTGTCCAGTCGCCAAGATTCAGCGATTTTCCTGCCGGTGTTTCAAGTGTGACCGCACAAACCGGCTCGCCTGTTCCTGCTCGTTTCCCATCCACTTTTGCACCGATAGTCAGGTCTCTTGCTTTGGAGTTAACCACTGAAAGTGCATCAGTAACGTTCTCTTTGGTTTCTATGTAAACAAGATTGAATCTTGTTGTTGAAATAACTTTTTTTGTTTCAATATTTTTTAAATCGATATTTCCAGAGATAACAAGAGTGCATGATTTATCTTTAAAGAATTTTCTTTCGGGCGAGGTCAGAGTGAAGACATCGTTTACATTCAAAGAAATTGTTTTTTGATCGTTGCTTGATATTTCAGTGTTGTCGGCGTAGGCAGGTTTAGTAATTCTTGAGTCTTTCATTGCTTTGTTTTTAATGCGAATTCCTTCAAATCCCCGATATGAAGTGAGGCATTCAGTTAAAATAGAAATATTGTTAATTGAAACTTTGGCGCCGCTTAAGGTATTGTTAAACGTTAAATTAACAGTACCTTCCTTCATTGTTAATGAGGTGGCGAATGATGAAGTAGATATGATCAAAGCAAGAAGAGTTGTATAGAATTTCATAATGTCCCCAAATGTGTGATCTAAAGAGTGTACTTTATACCATGCATTTGGGGAATTTTACGGGCCGTTGTGAAATTTACATACTTTTATTCAGCATAGATAACGGCTCCATTTTTAAGTAAATTGATTACGTACACGCTTTCCCGCGGATCCAGTGCCGGGCAGCCCCAGCTTCTTCCGGACTTTTGACCAGCGACTACATAATCGGCGGGGTGAATAACGATGGCCCTGCTTCTGGCATTGGAATTGGTGCTGGATTTGCCGTCGAGTTTCAGCGAATAGCCGTGAGCGCCTTCATATGTTTCAGCCGCAATATAAATTCCCCGCGAACTCGCATTCGATCCCGATTCATTGGAAAATCTGGTCGCATATCCATCGTGATCTTCATCAGAACCTTTTCCATGGGCCGTTTGAAAAGTTTCCACGCGTCCCGAGCGCATGTCGATAACATAAAACCGCTCTTTAGAGCTGTGCTGACTGAAGTCGATGACACCGATGACTTCCTGATTTTTAATTTTTGATTTGTTGTCGTCGAAATACTTTAAGGCTTTCGCCAGTCTTGATTTCGGAACAATATTATCCGGGTCGAGGTGAGAATAATCGTCACTTATCGGTGGTGGTGTTGTCGTAGAATTGCCCGTGTCCGCAGCTGTACCGGTTGTGTCTGTTATTTCAGTTCCATCTGATACTGAAGGCAGTTGAGCACCCGAGGCGTGCGCCGCGGAAGTGGCAAAAATGCTTATCAGCATAAGCGTAAATAGAATAGTGGGTAGAAAAAAAGCACTCATCCCTGAGTTATGTAATTGCTTCATCCTGAAGCTCCTTTTTTGAAGTTTTTTATTTAATACCTGAAATCTCTCTGTGGATTTCAATCAGTTCATAATGCAATAGTGGCATGCCAAAGATGAGGAGGTAAGCGATTGAAATTTTCGCCCGACGCAAACAATATTGCTGGGAAACGGTAGCAAAGGGGAAATTAAAATGAACCCGTCCCGTCTCCTCGGGGTTATAATTTCACTGAGTAGAAAGTTTTTTTTGCACTTGCGACACCGAAGAGTTAGTGGCACCTTTAATTAGAGGAGGGGCAAATGTATAAAAAATTATTTTATTCACTATTAGTTCTTTGGGTCATTACAGTAGCGGTCTTTGCCAAGTTTTTTATTTCTGGTGCCACAAGTAAAAGTACTGATCAGCGATTATCTATTCATTTAGCACCTTCAGAAAAAGATATTGTGTTGGGGGAAATGCGGATTGTTCTGAAAGCGGTGAATGGCGCTCTTAGAAATTTAGGACAGAGCAATTTTAAGGAAGCATCAATTGAAGTAAAAAAAGCAGGAAAGGCAATGGCCGCAGATATTAATCCTGTATTAATGGCAAAACTTCCGCTCGAGTTTAAACAATTGGGAATCAGCATGCATGAAGATTTCGATAAGTTTTCTGCAGACTTGGATAAAGGAATGACTGAAAAAGAAGCCATCACTGAATTAGGTGCAATCACCAACAAGTGCATAGCCTGTCATGCAACCTACCGCCTCGAATAGGCAGAGACTTGCAAATTTTTCCAGATGCTTTATTATTTATGTATGGGCCTTCATTATCAACTTGAAGATAGAGCCAGACCTGCTAAAAATATTGATGATATTTTCCGTCCTTTGCTATCTTCAATTGACCACGACCTGACAAAACGTCATATTTCATCGAAAATTGATCTCGATCTGGGATTTAAAATTAAGCAAATTGAAGAAATATTGAAAGTAAAAGCATTGCAAATTGCGCCTGAAACAAATTTCGATCAATGGGGACCAATTTTGCATAGTGGAGCGCAGACTTGGATCGGGCTTGATTTCCAGATTCTTCAAACTTCTTATCACGATTTGAAAGCTCTCTTTGAATTGATCAAACCACGGCCTTTGGAAAGAATTATTGATCTCGGAGCGGGCTACGGCCGCCTGGGAATTTTCTTGCATCGCTATTATCCGATAGCTCAGTTTTTAGGAATCGAGTTGGTAGAGGAGAGAGTGAAGGAAGCCAATCGTGTTTTTAGAACGCTTAATGCTTTCAATAAAGAAATGATAGCACTTGATCTCAGCGCAATCTCAGAGCTGCCAGAGGGTGATATTTATTTTATCTATGATTTTGGTTCAGTCGAACATATCAAAAAAATTTTAGAACTATTAAAACACACTCCCAAACGAATGCTTGTTGTTAAGGGGAAAATTGCTCGTAACGTAATGCTCAAGGATGAGTATTATGGCGAAGGCATTAAAGTCAAAAAACTCGAAGACATCTACCTTTATTAACTGGCACGCTTTATGCCTATTATGAAGTATGAAAACTTTTATACTTTTAGTTTCATTTATTTTTTCCTGTAATGCGTTTAGCACTCAATGCCAATTCATATCGCAAAGCGCGGCTACGAAGGCTGAAGAGCTTATTCAAAAGAGTCAGGATAATGCAGGCGGCGTCCTGGAATTATGTCAGTACTGTAGTGAGAAAACAATGTCGTTCAAACCGATTAGAGATACCGCAATTGGCGCCTCTGGAGTTCGTGAAATGCCTTCAGACCTGTGGATCAATGGAGAACTTGTTGACCTGGCATATATTTATGTAAAGCTTGATAAGGCCAGATGGAGCAATCTTGGATTGCAATTAGGCTGCATCGTTTATGGACCTCACGCCTATGTTACTGAGAAAAAATCCCCGCTCGGCGGAATTATGTATGTTCCCGCTCCTCGATAGGTCGATAGGTGCCATCACCCCTTTGGTTTCGCATGTGCAAATTAAGTTGATTAACCAATATTTCTATTAGAATATAAACTCAAATTTTTCAAACATCATCCTGAGGGGCTTCATGAAAAAGTTTGTCTTGCTTTTTGTATCACTCATTCTATGTCAAACATCTTTTTCCGGAGAAGTTTTCAAAATCGAAATTGGCAAGGACTATACTAGCTATTCAGACAGCGATCTAAAGCGCCGTGTTTGGGAACTGGAGCGAGCCGTCTTTCAACTTCAACAAAAAGTTTTTGAAATGCAAACGGGTAATAGTGGCTCCGCCGCTGCCACATGGCTTTGTAAGATGGAAGGGTTGGGAGAGAAATTTTCTGCGGTTGGTGGATCACGTGCCGTTGCAGCAGATGCCGTGCTTGAGAAATGTAAAGCATCTCCTAAATCCGCAAATGGTTTCCATTGTGGTGAAGTTCAGTGTTCTCAATAAATAAATTTGCACTTGCAACACCGTAGGGTAGGTGGCACCTATTTGCCTATTTGATAGTTTCGCCGAGGCCATATTTATGAGGTGATTGAGCGTATGCTTTCTGAGCATCACTCATCCAGGTATTGAGTCCCGTTTTTCTGGTTTCATCTGAAGGGTGAGTGGACATAAATTCAGGTGGTGCTTTTCCTCCGTGACTGGCACTCATGCGATCCCAAAGTCGTGGCGCTTCACTCGGGTCATAACCTGCGCGGGCCATATACATTTGCCCTTCTTTATCGGCGTCAGATTCATCACCGCGTGAAAATTTTCGATCAAAAAAGGTCACAGCAAAACCTGCGGCAACTCCACCGAGAGCGCTGGCTGCTTTACAGGTTGCTGTTTTACATAATAACTGCCCACCGGCAATCGCAGCTCCGCCGATAGCCATGCCAATCATATTTCCCGTCATCGCACGTGAGTAGCGCTGCTTTCCGTGACGAAGAGTCGCGTGAGCAACTTCATGGCCCATAACGGCAGCTAGTGCAGCTTCTGTTTTCAGAACGGGCATTATTCCTGTATACACCGCCATTTTTCCGCCAGGCATACACCAGGCATTCACTTCCGGACTATCGATGAGAACAGTTTCCCATTGAAATTTTTCTCCCGAAGCCATCGCAATTCTCTTGGCCACTCGCTGAACCAATTCGTTCCATTCTTTGTTGGTAGACATTTTTGATTTCGATTTAACGTCTAAATAAGCTTTAGCCGCCTGTTCATTTATTTCGGCATCGGTCGGTTCTTTTGTTCCAGGTATTTTCATAGACGAGCAGCTTGCCAGAAGGACAGCCAATATTAAGAGGGGGAGTTTTTTCATAGAATATTCCTTTCAAAGCTATTTAGGATTTCAATTCTAGCAGGTTCAGGGAATAATTCAATTGCGAAAGGTGCGAAAGGTGCCACCCACCCTACGGTGGCGCAACCGCGCATTTTTTCTACGAATAAGTAATTTGAATTTTTGGATCGTTAAAATCTGATGGTGTCGATAATTTTTTCGATGCAGGAACGTTTTTCTAAATTATTTGCATCTGCGCCACCGTAGGGTGGGTGGCACCTATTTGGAATGGTTGTCGGAAGCAGGGCCAGGAGTTCTTGCATCCGCTTTAATTTCTTTTGCGCCCCTGTTTGAATCATTGGCGACATTGGGGACAACAGTTTTATCACATGCAGGAATTTTATTAATGGCGCTTGCAAAAGCATCTTCGTTGCTCGAATGAAAAAGATGCCCTTTGTCTGTTCCTTGTCCGCGATAAGTGCTATCGTCGGAAATTTTTTTCATATCAACGAAAGCCTCTGAAATACTATTGACGAAAAAAGGATAATCACCTTTGGGACCCACAATAAACGTTTTGTCATCTGTGAGAAACATTGTTGTCACTATATAACTTGCTTCTGATTTTTCTAAAACAAAATGATACTGCTTATTTTTAAATCCCTCGGCGATAATTCCAGCTTTCTCTCTTTCTTTTTTATCTGAAACTTTAAGGCGATTGTATTCCGGGCTGTAAACTGCGCAAATATCAGCGGCCATGGCATTGACGGAAAGTAGAGCAGAGATACCAAACATCAAAATTTTCATTTTTATCCCTTGGATTGTGGCACTTATTTGGCAATATTGAGTGTCGCTAAATCGTCTGCAATTTCTTTTGCATTTGCACTAGGAGCAGCTTCTTGCTCCTTTGCAACATGACGTCCCAATTGGTTAACAGAGTTTACTAATTTATAAACTCTTCCATCTGGAGTGACACATTCATTTTGATCTGCACTTGGAGCACAAAATCCAATTTCCTTTTTTTCATTCAGACCAATTTCAGCAGGAAGTTTTTTGGCAGCATCTAATTCAGCCTGAATCATTTCATCCAAAGGCTCTCTCATTCCCTCAGACCAGCCATCCTGAAAACTTAAGGTTTTCAACCATATTTCTTTTTTAGAGAGTCCCATTTTGGCAAAAGCTTTAATTGAAGAACATACTCTGATGGCCTCGTTGGCACGCGTATCTTTAATTTCAAATTTCTTTGCTTCATCAATAGTCTTCTGAAACTCTTCCATAGAAATTTTGGAATATGCTTTTTTTCCAAGGTATTCGAATTCGGGATTTAAATAATCGTGTGTGTCCCGTTGTTCATTGGGTTTGATTTCTAACTTTTGAAAATGGTCGACTAATCTTTTCTCACACAATACCGAGGCAAAGGCCCCTTGTGAGAAAACGATAACTGAAAGGACTGCCAGAAAAATTTTCATAAGTGCTCCAATGACTAATTCCGATAGAATTGCTCTGGTATCAGTATCGGCATGCAAATGATAAAACTTTATTTTCACTCATAACCTGCTTAAAACAGATGACTTAGCAGGTGCTTTTACTTGATTTAGTACGAATTGTAGGTGAATCTTTAACCATGAAAAACTCAATAATGTCGCTGTCTCTTGGACTGTTCCTTTTAACCGGATGTGCCACCGTTTACACAACCGATAAGCTGACGCCCGATGAGCTTGCTTATATGAATAGAATCGGCAAGGCTACGCCAATTCTGACTATTGAGAAGGCTGCTGCCGATGAAGCCTGGGTCCGTGGCAAAACATTTATTGAGCGCTTCACTGTTATGAAGATTAAGGCGTCTGATGAGAATCGTGTAGAGACATATGATCCATCAGCAGCACCAGATGGCGGGACAATTGGCTACACACTGACAAGAGAAATGGACGGCGATAAAGTGAAATTCACTATTGTTTGCCTTCGAGCAATGATGAACATGAAGTACACAGAAGAAATTTGCAAAAACAACGAAAAACTGATGTCTCATTATATGGTGAGTGCTGAACTCAACGAAAAATTCGTCAATGCAGATGTTCGCGCTCCTCGAAATCCAAATCAGCCTTACTAGTTTTTTCTATTTAGATATTGGATTATTAACAAAATAAACATAATCAGCTACGTCGCCGTATTGTTCGCTATGCATTTCGCCGAGCAGTTCGGATTCTTCAAAATCAGAAGCATCGATAATTTTAACTGTTACAATTTTTATGCCAGGCTGCCGGGATTTCATTCTGTGAACGGCACCATCGTAGAAATCAGTGTGAAAACTTCCGGCGATCAGAAAATTTAGCGTGTTAGTTGAATCTTTCAACAAATGGTAAGCAATTGTGTCGTCTACCAGGCATTGGCTGTCGTAATAATTTTTAATCTGCTCAGGAGTTGCATGGCCTGACATTACAAGCTCAAAACGTTCGTAATATCCTCTTGTGCCGTAATCAAAATCTGGCGGAAGCAATTTCGGATCAAGTGCACCGATCCCATTTTCTGTTACAGGCTTCTTCTCTTCTCTAGAAAGATTTGTCCCTAAAAGATTTCCTTTCAGATCAGCAGTCGCTTCAATCACTGAAGCGTAGCCGCTATCTTTTTTGCCTTGAGTGCTTTCAATAAAATTTTCTGCGGTGATTTCTTTTGACTTTACCTGATTGAATAATCGATCAGTTTCATTTTGAGCTGTGACATTTAAAAATTCCCAGGCGGTTGTAAAGGCACCAGATTTATTTGTGAAGGCGACTACATTGCGGATGGTTTGCTCCTGAGCGTATTGAACAGCAGGAGTATAGTGTTTTTCACCTAGAACAATGACTTTATATTTTGAGAGTTCTCTGATGTACTCGTCCTGAAAAATTTCGAGGCGCGATTTAGCATTAAAAATCCGGCCGTCCCAGGTTGTCGCCTGCGCAAAACAGGTGAAAGAAATGAGTGTTATCAAGCTGATAATGAATTTCATAGAAGTCTCCCGCGTAAGTGCTTTTGAATATACAAAATTGCTTGCAATGCTTCAACTAAATTTGATGATCAAAATCACGTCCGTCAGTGACCCATATCAGGGTCGAATCAGTCCTATAGGGTAATGATAACTGTGTAGAAGGAAGAAGGAGGTAAAATGAGAAATAGAATTAAATTCAGTTTCTCGAGACTTCGGTGTTATTCCCCCCGAGTGACACATGGAAGTTGATCAGGTATTGCAAATAACACTTTCGCGCTTATAAAAAGCAAAGCTAGTAACTGATGAAAGATGTTGCCACTGTTCAACTTCCAACATTCACCTAAAAAAAAGGCTCCAATAATTGGGGCCTTTTTTAGTTCAGGCATGTTTTTTGCTCGCTTTCTCATGGATCTGATCTTTAACTTTTCTTAGTTATAAAAAAACTATGAGTCCAATGTGAAAGGAGTATTTATGAAGATGAGAACTGCTGCTTCGGCCATAGCTGTTATCCTGTCTTGCCTGAGGCTTGCACATGCCGAACCTAAGCCAATCAATTGTCCGCAGGATATTTATTGGCTGGATAAAATGGCCCGGACTGATATGGTGGAGATGAATTTGGGAAATTTTGCTCAGACAAAAGCAAAAGAGACTTCAGTGCGCACTTATGGGACAACAATCATTGCTGACCTCTCCAGAAACCTCAATGAACTGCTGGAGCTTGCGCAGGCGAAAGGTATAAATTTTCCTTATGAGCCAAATGCAGAACAGAAAATATTTTTGAATTATTTTGAAAACTCCCATTCAGCAGACTGGGGTTACGACTACATGAAATTTGCAGCAGAAAATCATGAGCATATTTTTTCAGAAACTAATAGAGAAGTTTTGCTTGGGTGCGATGAGGACGTGCGCAGGTATGCTGTAAAAATGCTTCCGCTCTTAAAAGCGCATTTAAATTCAGCAGAAGATATCCTGGTTGAGCTGAATCATCCTTAAGAATGCCTTTTATTTAGGCTGATTTAAAATTATTAAAATGAGTAAAACCAACATTGCAGTCTCCGGTTAGTTTCAGAAATAAAAAATGCACACTCTTATCTTATTTAAGAGTGTGCAACGACTATTGAACGACTGATTCAGGAGCACATGTTGGTTTGCATATTTGAGTTAATGTCTCTTCTATGTTGTCCGGTTTTTCAAGGGACTCTGCCAGATCTCCCAACGATAAAATTCCCACCAGACGTTTTTTGCGATTTAAGACAGGAAGTCTTCTGATCTGGTTCTCTGCTAAATTTTCTGCAACCTCTTCCAGCGTCTGATCTTCAAAGCAATAGAGTACGCTTTCAGTCATGACGTCTCTCACCTTTGCTTTCTGAGGATCTTTGCCCTCTGCCATTCCCCGAATAACGAGATCTCTATCCGTGAGCATACCCACCAAACGATCATTTTCTTGTATAGGAAGAATTCCAAAATCGCCATCTCGCATTTTTTGCGCAGCTTTCAACAGAGTCATTTCGGGATCTCCCAACTCTACGTGACTTGTCATGCATTCTTTTACTAACATCTGAAGCCTCCTGGTTTTGTATACAGCTCTTCACTTCAAAAAAGTTGCAAAACAAAGACCAAAGGATCTTTGGCACCCGACCTTTACTATCTTTATATTGCATAGCTAGCCTTTGTGAAGAAGCATCTTTTGGAGGCATAGATGAAAAAAGTGATTTGCATACTAATAAGCTCAATGGCGTTAATAAGCACGCTGAGCATGGCGCCTGCTCATGCTCAGGATCCAGGTGACATGGCCTCTATAAAAACAATGAATAAAGAATGTCTGAGAGAGTATAGGGACAAAATAAAATGCTACGAAATTGTTAAAAAACAATGCGAAGAAAGAATGCTCAAGGCAGATTGCGTGAAAATGATTGATCAGATGAAAAAAGAAATGAAAAGAAGATATAAGAACTAAAATTAAATATTCGCTTCAAGTTCATGTATTAATTTTTTAATAAACATATTGTTATCCAGATCATTTCTTCCGATAATTAAAAGGTGATGCTTCCATAAACCACCGCTCTGTGGAATGATTCGCAGCAAGCCTTGTTGAATTTCTTTTTGAATGTATGGAAGCGGAACAAGACAGAAGGAAATACCGTCCATTGCAGATCTTATGATGGAATTCATAATATCGCTTTCAAACAATACGTCATATTTAATTTTGTTTTTATATAAATAGGCGTTAGTTTCTGCTCTTAGTTTTAGCTGTTCAGTTGGAAGTGCTAGGTAATGTGCAGCTTTTTTTAAAATAACTTCAGATTTTTTTAATTTGCTCAGCTTCAACTTGCTAAAAAAATCATTCGTTCCTGCGAGTACAACAGGCATTGAAAAAGATTTAAGTGTTTTAAGGTCTATTTCATGCACGATACTGTTGGTGATTATAAAATCCAGCTTCCTGATTTTAAGTCGATAGATGAGACTTTCATGGGAGCCCGAATCAAGTTTAATTTTAGGCCGGTTTTTCACTTGGTATTTCTTGAGAACCTGGCCAATGACATTAGTTGAAAATGCTCTAGATATCTCGCTGTTTACTCCGATATTGATTTGCTCTCTTCCTGCAACAGGAGGTTTGATGTATCTTTCCAGTTCATCATAGACGGCAAACATTCTGGAACATATTTCAAAAATTTTAGCTCCTTCAGATGTCAGTTCCAGAAATTTTCCATTTTTTGTGAATAAAGATTTCTTGAGACTCATCTCAAGTGTTTTTATCTGTGTACTTAGCGAGGGTTGGCTTGTATGGAGGTATTTTGCTGCTGACGTGACACTTTTCAACGAAGCCACTATGTAAAAATAGTAAAGATGATTAAAGTTTTGCATGTGTTGATAATAGTAGTTTATTTTTAGAATAATTCCAAGAGGTTTATCCATCTATACGATTTATGAATAGATGCAATTCCAATTTATATTATTCAATTTTTTTTGTTCTGTTA
Source organism: Bacteriovorax sp. (assembly GCA_041662705.1). Classification (GTDB taxonomy): domain Bacteria; phylum Bdellovibrionota; class Bacteriovoracia; order Bacteriovoracales; family Bacteriovoracaceae; genus Bacteriovorax. The sequence continues at coordinate 522,004 of JBAZRY010000002.1, read as the reverse complement.
TGATGAAGTAGTCATTTGAGAAGTAGTACCCGAGCCGGGGGCTTTTGTTTTACGCGAATTTTCCGGCTGCCATTCTCCTTAGTTAAGAGGAATCAAATGATAAATGCGATTCCTCTTTTCTTAAAAAATTGAGAATTTATGAGAAAAGACAATATTCATTCAGTGGGACAGTTTCTTAAAAGTAACAGGGAGAACGCAAAAATCTCTGTTAGAGAAATGTCCTCGAGAACTAAAATTCGTATTGCACAGATTATAGATTTGGAAAATGATGAATTTGCAAAACTTCCTTCCATCACATACGTCATGGGGTTTGTAAAATCCATTTGCGCTGTCTTAGGAATTGATTCCAAAGTTCCGCTGGAAATACTGCAGCAGCATATAGACAGGCAGGAGTATCCTTTGAAAGAGGAATTCATCAAGCAATCTATTCCCAAATTAAGTTTTGAACAGAAATCTTTATTTTTAAAAAAATCAGCGTTGTTATTAGTGGCATTGCCCGTTATTGCCTTAATTTTTTACCTGGCATTCAAGGCGAACGGGGAAAAACGAAAGGAACTTGCAGTCGTAAAGTCGAAGCTGAATCAGCAATCTGCAAAAGAAATTACCAGAATTGAACCAATCAAATTAGAATCTTCTAAACCTGCTAAACTTGCAATGATCAACATCTCTATAGTCGCAGTGGGGGGAGCCTCCTGGATGGCTTACAAAATTGATGAGCAGCCTATTGTTAAGTTTACTTTGCAAAAAGGAAGAAATCTAAAGTTTAAAGGACAGAAAATAAGACTTCTTATCGGCAATTATAAAGCGCTAAGGATACTTCGCGATTCGGTGGAGGTAGTAATAAAAAATAAAAGTAAAAGCTTAACTGCAAATTTAATTTTCCCTGAAAATCTTGAAAAGGAGTATAAAGCCCCTTTCTTTGTATTTACTGATGATGGTGCAGTATTCACCAGAAAACAGTATAAAGAAAAACGCGGTGATATTTGATGTGAAAACTGAAATTAAAAAAAATATTTTTTTCATGTCAATTTTCATGTTAGTTTCCGGCTGTGCAACTCGTCCTTTAAAAAAAGATCTTATGGATCGCGCGGTGGCCGATAGTGAACCGGTGGCGGTTGAACTGGCGATCCATGCTGAACCAAAAGTCGAACCACAATCTCAATTAAAACCTGTAGAAGTAGCGAAGGAAACGGCTGATGAAGTTAAAGAGGTTAGTCAGAAATATCAATTAGGCGGTGTAGCCGTACCTGAAGCAAATAAATTAAAGCCAGGAAATGCATATTATCTGAGCGGCGCAGAGGATTTAAATCTTGAATTCAATTATTTTGACATACCTGTAGTTTACAACAAGCAGGTGAGAAAATGGATTGATTACTACAGGGGAAGAGGTCGTGAATATTTTGAGCTTCACGCTGAAAGAGCAGGCCGCTATGCGCCTGTAATCGGCTCTATTCTTGCCGAGAACGGACTTCCACGTGACCTGATTTTTCTGGCAATGGCCGAAAGCGGTTTTAATAATTCTGCAAAATCTTCAGCTAAAGCCGTGGGGACCTGGCAATTCATGCCAGCAACCGGCAAGAATTATAGTCTTACCCAGAACTGGTATGTTGATGAAAGAAGAGACCCGATCAAGGCCACGGTAGCAGCGGCTCAGTATCTGGCAAAACTGTACAATGATTTTGGAGACTGGGAAATTGCGACGGCTGCTTACAATGCTGGAGAGGGGAAGCTTGGAAGGGCGATCAAAAAATATAAATCGACAGACTTCTGGCAATTAGCCAAAGGTCGTTATTTAAAAAGTGAAACAAAAAATTACGTTCCAAAAATCATGGCACTAGCGATCATAGGAAAAAATTTAAAGACGTTTGGATTTCACAATATTGATTTCCATGAACCGCTGGATTTTGATGTTGTTTCAGTTAAGCCACAGACTGATTTATTTAGGCTCTCTGAGGCTTTAAAAGTTGATGCTGGAGACATTCAGCGATTAAATCCGGAACTGTTAAGATGGTTTACTCCACTGAATGTTGATTCATATCAATTAAGATTGCCACCTAAAACGGCAGAAGAGTTCAAGATATGCTGCCAGAATATGGATTTAATTGCGAAGGACTTTCAGGAATTTACGGTGAACAAAAAGAAAATGAGTCTTGCTCAGATTTCCAGAAAATTTAAAATTAAAAATTCTTATGTTCTCTCCCAGCTCAATTCTGTTAACCTTAAGGCCAGTTTCAGAAAGGGAGAAAAAATTAAACTTCCATTTCGTTCAAGAGAAGTTGTCTCGGCCTCCAACCGCTTTTATACGGATCTTTTTGAAACTCCAAAACGTAAAAAGAGCAAGCGCACAAAAAAATCTTTGGGCATTCATACAGTCAAAAAAGGGGAGTCCTTATACAGCATTGCCCGCAAGCACAAAACCAGCGTTCAAAGATTGCGAAAATCTAACTCTATTGCCAGCTCAAGAAGAATATATGTTGGCACAAAACTGTTGATCCGCTGATTTTATTGGGCCTGCGGGAATCACTTCTGGTTGGAAATCCTGTCATTTTTACATACTTTGTTGTTCATTTTCTTGAATACTCTAGACTTACGTAAACACCAAACTCATGGATCTCTTATGAAAATGTTTTTATTAGGAATCTCGTTATTTGTTGGCATCCAATCCGGCTTGATGGCTTCGGAGCTTACAACTATTGAAGGTTTTGTCAGCCGCCATGAAGATCTTGTTTATGCATCAACTAATTTTTATTTCAGCAAAAGCAATATTGATTTCAGGATTGAAGATTTCAGCGGATTGCAGAGTTTTAAAATTATTAATAATGATCTTTACCTGCAATTAAAAAGCCAGCAAGCAATCAGGATTGGTGAAGTTGATATAAACGTGAAAGAGCTTAAAGACAAAGAGCGGGTGCGTATCAGAATCATTGAAGATATTGAAGTCGAGACAATATTTGAAAAAATAAAATCACCGAAAACTGAGCGATACCTTTCTTGTGGAATTACCGGATGCGGAATTGGTAAACGAGCAATTGAGCGCACTCAGAGAGTGATTTCATTGAGAATCCACAATGGAAATGAATTTTGCTTTTATCAAAATAGACCAGATAAATTAGATGGTGTTCTTTATCCTGAGAAATGTATTAAGTAAGGATTATATGAAAGCAAAGTCCTCTGCATTTTTGATCATTGTCTTAGCCATTATGCTAAGTTCTGCACTATCTGAAGCCAAGCTCATTCAGATTATCCATACCAACGATTTGCATTCCTATTTTGAAGGCTACAGAGACGGCAGAGGCGGCTACGCTCGGGTAAAAACTGTAATTGATAATCTCAAAAAAGAAGCAAAAGAAAAAGACATTGAAGTACTTCAGCTCGATGCAGGCGATTGGGGAGAGGGAACTTCTTTTTTCTTCACTGACCAGGGGGCTAATTCAATCCGCGCACTGGATATGTTCGGAACTGAAGTGACTCTTGTCGGAAATCATGATCATCTATTAGGTGGAAAAGTTTTAGGACAGCAAATAAAAAGTGCTAATGCTTCTATGAAATTTCTTTCGGCCAATCTGGTTCAGACCAAAGAAATGGAATTAGGCGGACTGGTTAAGCCTGTTTTTGATATTGAAAAAAATGGTATTAAAATCCGCGTTATCGGTCTATCGACAGAGGAGCCGGAATTTCAATACACACTGATTCCCGGATTTATTCTTCCGGCAATCCCAACAGGACTTGCATTATCCGCACAGGCAAAAGCTGAAGGAAAAGACCTGATAATCGCGCTGACTCATTTAGGACAGTTTCAGGATAAGTATCTGGCAAAATATTCAAAAGACATTGATGTGATTGTTGGCGGACACTCCCATACCAGAATGGATGAAGTTCTTTTGATTAAGAATAAAAATAAAAAAGATGTTCCGGTGGTTCAGGCAGGGTCTCATGGCTTAGTGGTGGGGAGTCTGCTTTTAGATGTAAGAGGGCGCGGCGATGTAAAAGTTGTGAGCTACAAATTGCATGATGTGAATGCTGCTATTTCAGAAAATCAAGAAATGAAAGAATTTGTTGATCGGGTTGTAGAAAGCAGAGATCAGTATTTCGGAGGACATTTCAATGATGTCGTCGGTGAATCGGAAGTTCCCCTGGCCGGTTATGTTAATGGACACCCTGTGATTAAAAAATCCTGTTGGGGTGAGAATCTTGCAAAAATGAATAAAGAAGCTGTAAAGGCTGATATAGGCCTTCATCTTGCGTTCTTTGAAGGTGTGTCTATGGCAGCAGGTACGGTCAAGTTTGGCGACCTGGTTGATAATTTTCCTCACGTGAGGAACTTTAATGACCCGGGTTGGGAAATTTCAACTTTCTCTGCAAAAGGTAAAATTATCAAAACTATTCTTAAGGCCATCATTCAACTTGATGGTCATGTCGGCGTGAATTTCTATGGACTCACTTATGATAGTCTTACCCTTCCCAAATCCATCCCTTATGCAGGTGGAAGAGTTCTTAGCTGGGGCATCAAAGTCAATGGCGAGAAAATGGATGACGAAAAACTTTATACAGTTGCAATTCCCACTGAAGTTTCTTATGCCGTAAATACTTTATTTCCAAAAAAGGTACAGAATATTATGCCCGCACTGGCAAAGACGGGAAAATTTTTCTGGCCGCTAATGGAAGAATACATGCGCAATAATTCTCCGATACGATGTCTGTCTAAATAAAGTACTCAATATAAAATTATAGAAATAAACTATAGTTCTCTGCAGAGTCCCGCAATTTTAAAGTTTTCTTAAATTCCATTCCTGATTATTTCATATATAAAACTCACCGCTTTCATGTGTTCACTGCATGTCTGCCTCTATTTATTTCTCTTCTAAATTTATTCTGTCTCCTTTAACAAAACAGGTGTTTTATGAAATCAATCGCTTTTGTGTTTCTCTTTTCTGTTATGGTGTCCTGTGGAAAAACAAACGAAGCTCTGAACAATAAGTTTATTTCTTCCAAAGTATTTGGCGGTCATAAAATTGATCTCAGCAATCCGCTGGCACAAGTGACGGTGGGCATCTCCAATAAAAAATTGAACGCAGTTTGCACGGGGACAATTATTGCTGAGAATATTATATTGACAGCTGCTCATTGTATTGAGAAAGCAGAAGCCAGTGATATGACAGTGCTCTTTGGGCAGAGTCTTTATTCTACGAGAGCTAAAACTGTTCAGATTGAGTCAATGATCGCTCACAAAAATTTTGTTCATTCTTCAATCATTAGAAATGATCTAGCCTTGCTTAAGATTCAGGGGAAAATTCTTGAAGGCTATAAAGTTCTTGATATAGATAGCTCTTTAAATCTTGAATTTAATCCTGGCAGGACGGTTTTGGTTGCCGGCTTTGGATTTTCCCGAATTGATTTTATGAAAATGGGACTCGGCACGCTTCGGGCGGCAGAAGTTAAGATGGAGCACTACAGTCCAAATGAGGATCTTTTGATTCTGGATCAATCTGAAAATAAAGGGATCTGCCAGGGGGATTCCGGTGGAGGGGCCTTTGTTTTGATCAACGGCGAATTGGTTCAACTGGGCGTGACCAGCTTCGTTTATCTGAAGGGCAATGATTCGAAGCGAGCCGACTGCCGAAACAAGGCTTTTTTCACCAACGTGTCCTTTTTTAACAGCTGGATAAAGGACGCAATGGCAGCGCTTTAAGCGCTGTCTAAAAAATTGACAGGGCCTAACCTTTTTACAAATTTAAGCAACAACACTCATTTCTGACCTAAAATAATGTGACTTGTATTAGGGAGAGAAGAAGTGAAAACATTAGTCATTTTGTTGTTGGCCATTTCAACCAATGTATTTGCAGAAGATTTTTTTGCCATGAAACCAATTAATTTTCAGATCCTTAAAAATGGTGTAGCAGAAAAATTGGAAGAAGTTTTGAAAAACCCGGAAGGGCTATTGAAGCGATTTAAGCCGGAAGGTGCCAAGATTGCCAATAAAAAAGTTTCACATAACGTCATCAGCTTTCAGGCGACCAAGACTGTTTTATTTGTTTCACATACAGTCAATGTTAATGGAATTCTCGATACAGACGAAGACAACCGAAACTGCGATAAAAATCAGAAAGGGTACAAGTTGACTTTAGTCCTTGATGGATCGGACGGACTTGTCATTGATAATATCGACCGTCTTGAAGCAATATTATGTACGACACAAGTGCAATCAAATCAGCTAACAGGAATAGCAAAAGGCATAATCTTTAAAGGAAAAGATTATTCAAACGTGTTTGGACCTGTCGCCAGAGGAATGATTGAAGCTCAGGTGGGCCCTTTGCTGAAAGCACTTAATGAAGAAATTCAGGCACTGAGATAAATTTATGAATTCGAATAAGCTGATTTTCCTTTTTACTCTGTTTTTCTCTCACGCGCTTTTGGCAGGTGATTGTGAAAAGTTCAATATAAGTAAAGACCAGCTTGAGAATGTTTTTATTGTTGAAAATATCCCCGAGGAAATACTTTCTCATTATCAGCAGACGGTCCCGATGGAAAAAGACCTGGTCGGGGATTTTTCGCTGCTAAAAAAAGGAATGTCGACACCAAAGAAAATTTTTTGGTCCGTGAAAGGTGATTCCTCTAAAGCGGTATCATTCGCTGAAAAGATTTCATCCGGAAAAGCCTGCGCGCATGAATTGTTCCCCAAAATTTACGGCGAAGAAAAGCAGAGCTTTCTTGCTCCATCTACTGATATCAGAGAAAATGATCTTTTACAGATTGAAAAAATGGGCGCGAATGAAGATCAAAAAAATAGTCTTGTTTCCAGATTAAAGGCAGGCAAGATTTATTTTGAAGGTCATGTAAATCCTATTAAGAAAGAAAACTTTGTCCTTATGGTAAATCAAATCATTCTTGATGGATTTGAAAAGGGCATCTCACCGAAACGCGGAACTATTCATGACTGGAGTGATGAATTTAAAAATTCAGATCTTGCAAAGAGCACGATGTTTTCAAAGATGTCAAAACTTCTTGTGGCCCTTGCCCGTGGAGAGACTTCGCAATATTTGCTTTCAGGTACCGAGAAGAAACTGGAAGAATGGATCTTGCAGAAAGAGCTGAATTCTATTTATCTGCACGACATGCTGAGCGCCAGTTACCAGATTAACGATGGCGACATGTATCTTACGCTTCTTACTATTGAAAATGTGCTTAACCGTTACTGGAGAATCGGCAACAGAGAAAATCTTCCAATCACAAGAAGATTAAGACCTATTATTAACAGCTTTGGTTCAAACGGAGATACGTTTGGGTCCTGGTACCATTTATTCGGAATGATTTTATACGGATATGCAGAAGGTTCACTAAGCGCGAAAACAATCGGTACGGTTGAAACAATCGGCAGTCATATCCTTGGCAAATTTGAGGACGAGAAACAGGAAGATTTTATCAATTCAACCGGCGGAGTAGTCGGCGGAAGAATCGCCCGTTCAATTCGTCATTTAAAATTTGATAAAATGAAAAGTGATAGTAACCGTTTGAAAGCAGATTATTATCTCAATCTGAATGAAGATTTTTCTGAACGATTAAAATCAAGTCTTTAGGTTTGAAGCTTGCCCCCGTTTTTTATTGCCTCTCCATAATCCGTTTATTAGACTGATTATCAAGAGGTGCTTATGAAAAAATTCTTCATATTAACTGCGTTATTATTATCTTCGACTGCGTTTGCAGGTGAAAACCTTCCAGTTTGTCATGCTCAATTATTTGATGAATACAACACATTAGTTTCAGAAGCAGAATGGCAGGAAGACCTGTTTATGGGCACTCTTGAGGGCGCAAGCGTTCCAACTCTAATCACGACCAGCGTGGGAAATGACAAAGTTATGTCACTCTGGGTGCGTGAAGAAAGAGAAGAAGGGCAGGCGGGAATGTTTTCTTTTGTCGATTTATCATCGGGCAAAGAACAATTCTTAAAATTTTATATGGCCGATAAATTTGCAGTAGCAGTATCCTGCATCTGGGAATAGTGCAACACTGAGTTCTAGCTGCTAGCGCGGCTCTGCCATTTATCATAGCGGGTCAGCAACAAGAGTCCCGGAATTGAGATGAGCACGGAAATAATAAAGTACATTTCCCAACCCACTTTTTCCGCGAGAAAGCCCGAAGGTGCCTGTACGAGAATACGTGTCAATGCCATGAAGCTGGTAAGTAAAGCGTATTGAGTGGCCGTATAGCGTTTGTCACAAATGCTCATCATGAAAGCTGCAAAAGCGGCAGTCCCAAGTCCACTACAGATGTTTTCAACAATAATTGCACTCCACATCAGCGGGTAATTGTGCCCGGCATGCGCAAGAGCGAAGAAGGTCAATCCGGAAACTGCCTGTAAAATACCAAAAACCCATAATGATTTTTTAATGCTCCATTTAGTCATTAATGCGCCACCGGTAAGTGTTCCCACAATTGTGGCAACTAATCCCGCACCTTTTAAGACGGCTCCAATTTCTGTTTTAGTGAAGCCAAGTTCCATCATGAAAGGGGTGGTGAAGGCCATGGCAAAAGCAACATCTAGTTTGTAGATCAAAATGAAGATGAGCATTTCAATGGCGCCCGCTCGTTTAAAAAATTCTATGAAGGGAAGTAAGACTGCTTCACCAAGAGTTTTTGGCGGGGCTACGTTTGATACCGGTTCCGGACCAAAGAAGCTGGCGATTAATCCCACTGCCATACAGCCAGCCATGATCATATAAACATGAGTCCACGCAAGATGATCGGCGAGAATTAAAGCAAGACCACCCGAGACAAGCATTGCAATTCTATAACCCATAATATAAACGCTGGCGCCTGCACCCAATTCATCTTCTGGAAGTGCTTCTGTTCGGTAAGCATCAATCGCAATATCCTGGCTGGCGCTGAAGAAGGCTACAAAGAGAGCGAAGATTGCCATATTCTCCAAAGACTCTGTTGGTTTAGAGAGTCCTAGTACAACAATGGAAATGATCAATCCGACTTGAGTTAAAAAAATCCAGCCCCGACGACGCCCGAGCATTGGCGGAATATATCGATCCATAAGAGGCGACCAGATAAATTTTAAAGTATAAGGTAGTCCCACTAAAGAAAATAAGCCGATGGTGCCCAGGCTAATATTCTCGGTTTTCATCCACGCCTGTAAAGTTCCACCGGTTAGACCCAATGGAAGACCTGAGGCAAAGCCCAGGATCAAGACGGTAAACATTCTGAAACTTGTAAATACGTTGAGAATTGACTTCATAAGCATCCATGTTTTTTAAAGTAATTATAAATATTATGGCATAGATTGGCTGTTTAAGTCACAATTTTTATGAAACACTATTTTCAATGAAAATTCTGGTCACGGGCGGAATTAGATATGTTTAAATATTTTTTAATTTTTTCGCTTGTACTGTTTTCAGACTTGTCGATGGCAAAATCAAACAAGGTCAAAAAACGTACGAAGCACAAAAAAAATAAAGTTGTTAAAATCAAAAAGACGACTGCGTATTCATTTTGCCAGCGTCAGCTGACTATCCCCAAAAGCAGTCTTGTGGAAAAAAATGAAGCCATCCAGGCTGTGATTGTTGCCATTGAGAATGCAAGTGAAAGTAAATGTAAAACGGTGGGAAAAAACAAGGCGGAGCAATATACCAGAGAAGGCTGGAAATGTAACGGTCTTAATGACGAAGAGATGTTTTCCTGTGAAAGCAACAAAGCTTCTTCTTTTGCAAAATACAAGGACGTAATTCTGGATCATCTGCTTTTTACCAACTTAAAAAATCAGCACGCTCTTATCGCATATCTCAATCGTGGCAGCTATAAAACCTGTCTTGAGGACAAGGCGGAACTCGAACTGGGCGGTGTAACAGATGCCACCTGCAACAGAAGAGATCCATAAGCCGTTTTTACTTTATTGAAGCGATAAGAATGTCTTGAGATTTTTTCTTTGCAAGCATTCTTTTTTTCCCAGACAATCTATAAAGCGTAACAAGTTCATCATTGTTAATTTCAAACTTGCTTAAATCTGCCCGTTCCGCTTTTGGCGAGTGGATTTTTCGCTGAAACTCTTTTCGCGATAAAACACTCAGTTCATAACCCATGGCCGGAAGGACCTGGGCAATGCTGAAAACGAGGGCCAGAATGATTGCTTTGATTGAAGAGCTCATCTTAAGTCTCCTTGGTGTTCCGCTGTTCTGCGGTCTGGTTTTGATAAATGCATTTGCCATACCAAAGCCAGGAGGCCCTAAGATGTCCAAGTCAGGTGAGATTGAAAAAATTATGCAATGACAAAATGTCTCCGGAGTATCACTTCGGCATAGGCAAATATAATCAGATCGTTCTGCTCGGATAATTCGCTGATAGCTTTAGCTCTTTGATAGTACTGGGGATTGCTATTCTTTTTATACTTCGCACTTTTTCCGGTTGAACTAAACTCAAACTAAATTAATATCTATTAGAATAAAGCATAATTTTCAGGAGAAAATTAATGATCAAGCAGATTTTTATTATGGCGGCCATGCTGGCCCTTTTCAGCAGTTGTTCGACTCCTTCCAAAACACCGGTCATGGATCCGGTACGAAACGTAGCAAGCTACGGTTCAAATGAAGGCACGTACATTACAAAAGAAATCCGTAACGACGATGGACAAATTGGCGTTTTGCGCGAATTTGAACTAGTGAGAAATTATTCAGGCCGCAACCTGAAAGGGCTCATTATCGAAGTTCTTCCGTTCAATGGTTATGCAAACAGAACTCGCGTAGACGTTACTCTAAACGGTCGCACTGTTGAAACACATGACATTCAGGTAAGAGCAGGAAGACAGCATCTTTATACTGATATCGACATGGAAATCCGTGATGAAGTCAGACAACTTCAGCTGAGATACAATCCAAGAGAAGTGAGCGTAAGAAGTGTTACAGTTTTAGTAAACGAAGACCGTCCCTGGGAAAACCGTCCAGGCAACGACAGCTTTACCCAGCTATTAGAGCGGATCGCTAGAAATAGAGGAGGACGTAGTTACGATGTTTTTATTCCACCATCTATAGAGGCCCGCTATTTAGTGCTTGAAGCAGTAAATGCACCGGTAGTTGTTTACAATGTTATGGCAGGAAATCAGTCGATACAGCTTCCTGGAGCGTACGGTGCGCGTTTAATGCCTGGTATGCCTGTGGAAGTGATGCTTCCTGGCTACGGCAGAATAGACAATCTAAGAATAACAGCTGAAGGAATGCAGACAGACATGGTTGGCTTAAAAGTTTCTGTGTCTCCAAGGTCAATGAATGATGGACCAAATTATCCAGGTCCGGTTCAGCCATGGCCGGATCGTCCAAATCCGCCACCAGCTCCTCCAACGCCACTTCCTCCAAGAATTGTAACAGAGGAATGCACGGTCACTCGCTATGACCCGGCCGGAATGTTGATCCTTAATTATACTGGCACGGCTACAGGCGCTTTCAATACAAATTTAAGAGAACAGGCATGTCAGCAGGCCATGATGAATTGTCGTCGTGAACTTAGAGGACGCCAGACTTGCAGATAGTCTTAAAATAAATTTTTCATTTAAGTCCCGCCTTTACGGCGGGATTTTTTTTATCTTTGGCATGCTCCGGTTATTTTATACTTTGAAGAAAGGATTTTTAAATGTGACGATGAAAATATCATCCTGATATAGTTCGGAACGGTTCATTAATTTTAAAATAATATAACTTGTCTGCCTGCCGTTAATGTATATTTCGAGATCTTTTCCCAGTATATTGTTATTGAGTTCATTTATATTCATCAGCTCTTTAATTGAATTTAAATCGGCACCATAAAATGTCTTAAATATTTTATTAACAAATAGAACGTCGCCATCTTTAGAGCATATGAATGTCGGGGTCTCAAAAGTGTCAGCTAAATTTTGAAAATAAAGATGTTGCTCATGCCTCGATTTCATGAACAGAGATGAAAACAGCTTTTCCAAATTCTGCAATACTTTGATCATTGCTTCTATTATACAAGGGTATGGCCCCGGAGGGACGTCGTACAATGATTCAATTCGCTTAAAGACTTCGCCCTAAACGCTTCTCATGCTTTATTTGCTCTGAAAGTGCCACGAAATTAAGTGTGTATGTTAAGAATGATTAACAGGACTCTGCAACCATCTTGAAAGATGAGGGTCTAAGTCTTTTATTTTACAATTTTTGTCAGAAGACAAGAGCGTCCCTGAGTGAGAGCAGTCTCAATGGCCACGTGCCCCTCATCCAGTTCAGTCAAGCCGATTGCCACGCCCCACTGGCCGCAAATCAGCACACATGAGCGTTCGTTCAACGTGATAGAATTTTCTGTTTCCTCCACCATGCATTCAATTGGGTTACTCCATTTTCCTGTAGGTGAGCAATCGTATTTTTTTCCCTGAGTGCCTAGTCTGATTTCTTCATTAATTACCCACGTTCCTTCTTGAGTGCTCGAGGCAATGGTGAGTTTTGTGCCATCGTTGGCGATGAATACATCCGGGTGATTTACGCCACAAGTGCCGGGATCTGTCTGGTATTGTCCAACGAGTCTATCGGGTAGATCAACGGCAAACAATTGAGTCGCAATTACCATTGATAAGATCAGCATAATTATTTTCACAATAAACTCCAAAAATCAGTGGATATACTCTACTTAAACAATATACATGGAAATGGTAAATAATGAAATGCACAATTGCATGGCGCGTGGCTTCTTTTACTCATAAGTGACTAAGTTTTGATAATCAGATGATAATTAAAATTATTTTTTTATTAAGCTAAGTTTTAAAAATTTGATCCGATAATTTCCTCACTGTAAAACAATGGAGGACTCATGGGAGCAGCATTAAAATTAAAGCAAGAAGAAACACCAAAAGCGGTCGCTAAACCAGTTGGAACGGTTAAGGCGCACGAATTTTTTAATCCAGCCAATAAACTTATGGGTTATGTAAAAGGCGAGGAGATTTATTCAGCATCTCATTTTAAAGTGGCTTACTCAAAGGCCGGAAACGTTTATGATAACACTAATAAAAAAATGATCTCACTGTCAGATGCCAAAAAAATGATGAATTGTGATTATGACGGCGTGACTCTGGCCGGTTTTTGGTATTTTTTCGGACGGAATAAATAATATTTTAAAATTTCAGGTGCCAACTCCTGAGAGATGGCACCATTTAATTTTTTCTGTCCCGGCGTCTTTCGACAGCATGCTGTTTTAATTCTTTGATTTTTTCAATTTTCCTCTGCTGTAGATTCTGAACCTTCTGACCGTGCTGAGCTTGCTGGCGCTGACCTTTCGCTGATTTCCATTTTTCAAGACGAGCTTCTCTCCTCTTTAGTTTTTCTTCTTTTAGTCTGCTTCGGGTTGCAGGATCAGTTCTGAACACTTTATCACGTTGCTCTTTTCGTCTCTCTCGCCAATGGCCTTTTATTTTTTCCTTGTCCTGGAATGATACCTGCCATTTATGCTTGATCAATTTGTTGTTTCTTTTGATTTTTCCGGCAAGGCGACCCGCGCCGTTTTGCAGAACCTGAATTGACTCATCTTTTTTCAACTCTACGGTATCTTCGTCAGTCATGGCGGCGACTTTTCCCTCGGTCACATCAACACTTGTGCCTTCGTCGTTCTCTTCAACCTCAAATTCAGTTCCACGAACAGCCAATGCCACCGTTTTTGTTTTTATAGTCTGTGATGTGCTGTCGCTATCAAGAAGCTTGTCGACTAATATCTTCAATTTCCCTCTTAAGAAGCCAAATGTAATGGCCGAATCTTCATTGACGCCTTCGAACTCAACATCATGTTCAATTATTGTAAAATCTGATTTCGCTGAAAGATTTATTTGTGTACCGGGATAAACTTGCAGTAGGACGACACTATTATTGGTTTCAATGCGGTCGCCTTCTTCAAGTTCTGTGTTTTGGTAGACAAGTATTGTTTTATCGTCTCTGAAAATCACAGCATCGCCGCCAATAACTTTCGTAATTATTCCCACTTCTGCCATGAGAGAGTGTGAAAATATCAACAAGAACAGGAACAGCTTAAATTTAAGCAACAACTTTTTTTCTTTCTTCATCTGTAACAAACCATCTGAACCAGGCGTATGAGCCAATTAATATTGCAATAAAAATAGTACCCAGCATTTTGTTGAAATACAACATAGACACAAGACTTACGATCGCAATGATCAGTGCAAAACCCTGAGCGTAAGGGTAAAAGTGCGCGCGGAATGGACGGTGCAGATCCGGCTCGTTGATTCTCAGTTTAAAAAATGTGATCAAAGATAAAATATAAAGAGTGATGGCACCAAAAACAGCAATCGTAATAATTTCTGCTGTCTTACCCGTGTATAAAGCTGCAATTCCTACCAGCATATTGGCAACCAGTGCAACGGCCGGTGTATGAAATTTTTTATGTGTTTTGCCAAGGATGGAAGGGAAATAGCCAACGCGGCCAAATTCAAAAGTCACTCGACCTGCCGCTAAAATAATTCCGTGAAAAGAAGCAATCAAGCCGAATAGGCCTATGGTAAGGAGCATGTGATACATCACTGAGTTGTTACCAACAATATGAAAAAGCGCAAGCGGCAGAGGTGAATCCGTCGTTGTCATTGATCCAACCGTCGGATAGACGATAGCTTCCCAGCCACCGACACCAACTGAAGCAACGAAAGTTAAAAAGCAAAGAATAACTAAAGTAAGAATTGCCGTTCCAAAACCTTTTACGACATTTTTTTGCGGATTAATTGTTTCTTCGGCCACATTCGCTATTCCTTCAATTCCCAGATAAAACCAAATGGCAAAAGGGATGGACATAAATATCCCTGCAACTCCATTGGGGAGTGAGTTCAGTGCAAGATTGGAAGCCTGAAAATGAGGAAGAGTCACTCCTGCAAATATTAACAATTCAATGACAGCAAAAACTGTAATAAAAAGTTCAAAACGTGCAGCGGCCCTGACTCCGGAAATATTGAGCAGTGTAAAAATTATAAATGCCGCCACTGCGACGATGTTTATAGGAATGGCAGGATAAAAAGCATTGAAATAGGCCCCGATGGCAAAGGCAATTGCAGGAGGAGCAAAAACAAATTCGATCAACTGTGCCATGCCCGCAATAAAGCCGATGTCTGCACCTAAAGCGCGTGAGGCATAATCAAACGCACCGCCGGCCTTTGGAATGGCGCATGCTAATTCAGTATAAGCAAAAGTAAAAAAGATATACATCAAAGTTATAAATATTGTGGAAATCGCAAGTCCCAGAGTTCCGCCTTCGGGGAGTCCAAGATTCCAGCCGAAATACATTCCGGAAATAACATAACCGACTCCAAGCCCCCATAGCATAAGTGGACCAAGTGTTCGCTCTAGACCTTCACCGTTGTTAATTTCTTTCATCTGATTCTCCCTTTGAACCATTCTAATCGGAAATTAGAAAAAAATGATAAATAAAACATTGCTAGCAGTCTTTACCCGTTTCATTTTTTGGTGAAGATATTAGAATAGGAAGATCAAATTTTAAATCAAAGGTGAAGAATGAAATTAACTAAAGATCAGATCATTAACGAAGTTAAAAACTCGTCTAATCCAAAAGTAAAGGTTGCCATTACCGATCTGGATGGAGTGCTTCGCGGAAAATATCTTCATAAGAATAAATTTCTTTCAGCAGTGGAAGGAGGATTTGGTTTTTGTGATGTCGTTTTTGGCTGGGACATCAACGATCTTGCATTAGATGGAATGGATTTTACCGGATGGCACACAGGTTATCCGGACGCTAACGCCACACTTGATTTAAATACTTTTAGAAAAGTTCCCTGGGATAATGATGTTCCTTTTTTCCTGGGCGATTTTAATATGGATATCTGCCCGCGAAACTTACTCAAGAAAATAAAAGATGAAACAATTAAACTCGGTTTTAACCCGTATTTTGGTCAGGAATTCGAATGGTTTAATTTTAAAGAAACTTCAGAAAATTTGCATGAAAAAAACTTTAATAATCCAAAACACCTTACCGATGGAATGTTCGGTTATTCAATTCTCCGAATGGCAAAGAACAAAGAATTTTTAAATGATATTTACGATCTGATGTATAAGTTCAATGTTCCGATCGAAGGGCTTCATACAGAAACGGGTCCGGGTGTGCTGGAAGCTGCCATTCTTTACGGTGATGTTCTGGAGTCAGCTGACCGGGCGGTTCTTTTTAAATCGGGAGTAAAGGAAATAGGGCTGCGCTACGGAATTATGCCGACTTTTATGGCAAAAATTAATGAAAAGCTTCCCGGTTGTTCGGGACATATTCATCAGAGTTTAAGAGATGATAAAAATAATATTTTTTATGATGAGAAATCAAAAACAAAAATGAGTCCGATAATGGAAAGTTATATTGCGGGACTTCTTCACTGCATGCCATTTGTCCTGCCGATGTATGCACCGACCATCAATTCTTTCAAACGTCTGGTTGAAGGAGCCTGGGCACCGACAACTGTTACGTGGGGAATTGATAACCGCACGACGTGTATCAGGGCCCTGCCGGCAGGGCCGAATTCAACCAGAATTGAATTGCGTGTAGTGGGAAGTGACGCCAATCCATATCTTGCCCATGCAGCAGCACTTGCTTCAGGACTTTATGGAATTAAAAATAAAATGAGACTGAATGTGGCCGCAACTCAGGGAAATGGGTATCAGGATTTAAAAAACGGCATCCTCCCAGGAAATCTTTGGGAAGCCACTCAGGCAATGAAGAAATCAACTGTGGCCACAGAATTGTTTGGTGAAACATTCGTCAATCATTTCACAAAAACCCGCGAGTGGGAGTGGAGACAGCACGCGAAGTCTGTCACTGACTGGGAATTTAAACGTTATTTTGAAATAGTTTAATTAAAGTATTACTTAAAAAATTATAAAAGGAAAAATTTATGACTCACGACTGGAATGCAAAATACAATTACAATTTCCCCACATTGGTTCGTTTTGGAAAAGACGTCATACAGGAGCTCGGTCCTCATCTTAAAGAACAGGGACTAAAAAAAGTTTTAGTCGTATCTGACCCGGGGCTTGCTAAATTAACGGTCTTTTCCGAAGTTACAGAAATGTTAAAAAATGCGGGACTGCAGGTCGCAGTCTTTTCAGAAATCGATAAGAACCCGGTGAAGTCCAATGTACTAAACGGTGCTGCCATTTATTCAAAAAATAATTGTGATTGCATTGTCGGTTTCGGAGGAGGAGCGAGTATGGACGTGGCCCGCGCCATTGCTCTGAAAATTAATCACCACCGCGATCTTTTTGATTATGATGACGCCAAAGGCGGAGATAAATATGTCACAGGTGAAATTCCTTATTTTGTAACAGTGCCTACAACATCCGGGACAGGTTCTGAAGTGGGCCGCTCGACTGTTATCTCTGACGATGTTACTCACGAAAAGAAGATTCTTTTCTCACCAAAACTGATGGCCCGAAAAGTTTTTGCAGACCCCACACTTTCCATGGCCCTTCCTTCGTTTGTAACAGCTGCAACAGGAATGGATGCTCTTACCCATAATATTGAAGCTTATCTTGCCAAAGGATTTTCTCCAATGTGCGATGGTATCGCGCTGGAAGGAATTAAATTGATCGCAGAAAGCATAGAGCGCGCTACTCATAACCCTGATTTTGAATCACGTGCAAAAATGATGATGGGTTCTCTTATGGGAGCGACCGCTTTTCAAAAAGGTCTGGGAGTTGTGCACTCGCTGGCCCATCCGCTTTCAACTCTGGTGGATATGCACCATGGTTTAGCCAACGCCATCATGCTTCCCTACGGAATGGAATTTAACAAATCAGTCTCGGGTCCGCGAATGACAACAATTGCAACTTCGATCGGCCTGAAAGATACATCGCCGGAAGGATTCATTGCCTGGATCAATGACCTGAATAAAAGACTCAATATTCCTTCGAAGCTGGGAACTCAGAATGTAAATACATCGCATCTTGAAAAACTGGCGGAGCTTGCCATCAATGATCCTTGCTGGCCTTCAAATGAAAAACCAGTGACGAAAAAAGATTTCATGGAAATTTATGCAAAAAGTTTATAAGTTAGGAGTCACATCCTGCTTTATGTATCCTGATCCGAATCGTGTGGTGTTTGGTCATAAAACTCTGACTTATTTTGAACATGACATGAGTAAATTCCTCTCGCGTCCGGGAGTCATGCCCATACTTCTTCCCGATGTTCCCTGGAATGAACTGGAGCAGTACCTGGTCGAGATGGACGGATTTGTTTTTCAAGGCGGAGCGGACGTCTCGCCAAAATCATATAAGGAAGACCTGATTGAAAACGGCCGCTGGCCAGGGGACTATCACCGCGATCAATATGAATTAAAAATTATGGACTGGGCCTTTAAAAATAAAAAACCTATACTCGCAATCTGCCGCGGTTTTCAGCTGGCCAATGTTTATTTCGGCGGGTCTTTGTATCAGGATCTGAATTTGCAGACGAATACTAAAACCGAACACAGAAATGCCGAACTCTATGACAAAATTTTTCACGATGTTGAATGCACTTCAGGAAGCCTTCTGGAGCAGATTTACAAAAAGAAAACCCTGACGGTTAATTCTGTTCATCACCAGGGAATTAAAACGCTGGGCAAAGACCTGGTGGTCGATGCAATCTGCCCTGAAGACAATATCATTGAAGCCTTTCACTATAAAGACATGGATAAGAATTTCGTCCTTGCAGTTCAGTGGCATCCGGAATTTTCTCATACCATCAAAGACAAAGTGATCGATCCAGAACCATTACTCAACACATTTTTAAAGAGGCTAGTATGAAAATTTTAAACCCGGCAACCAATGCTGTAATTAAAGACGTTGCAGAGGATTCTAAAAACTCTGTCACTGAAAAATTTGAACTGTCAAAAAACGCTCAGAAAGTCTGGGCAACTAAATCCTTAGATGATCGTCTTAAAATCATCGGCAAATTTTCAGAACTATTGGAAGCTGACAAAGAAAATCTCGCTAAAGATTTAACAAGTGAGATGGGAAAGCCATTGCAAGAATCTCTTAATGAAATAAACGGCGCCATGAAACGCATTAGCTTTTTCATGGAGAATTCAAAAAAATGGCTTTGTGAAAATAATGTTAATACTGACGGCAATACAAAAGAAGTACTGAGCTTTGATGCTCTTGGAGTTATTGGCAATATCTCTGCATGGAATTATCCTTTCCTTGTCGGTGTAAATGTTTTTATTCCCGCCTTAATTGCCGGCAATGCCGTTCTTTATAAGCCCTCTGAATTTGCCACGCTGACAGGATTAAATATCGCCAGACTTATGCACGAAGCTGGTGTCCCTAAAGATATTTTCACTGCAGTCGTAGGAGATTATAAAGCAGGGGAAGCAATGCTCGATCTTCCTCTCGATGGTTATTTTTTCACCGGAAGTTTTAAAACCGGAAAATACATCGCAGAAAAAGTCGCCCACAAACTCGTGCCAGTCGGTCTTGAACTCGGGGGAAAAGACCCGCTTTATGTCACAGATGATGTGAGTGACATCCGCCAGGTTGCGGGTGCTGTCGCTGAAGGCGTCCTCTATAATAATGGCCAGAGCTGTTGCGCAGTCGAGCGCGTCTACGTCAATGAAAAAGTTTATGAAGAATTTATGACTCATTTTATAACTGAGATTAAAAATTTCACGACCGGCGCCATTACCAGACCTTTGCACCTTGAATTTCTTGATTCACAAATTCAGGATGCCGTACAAAAAGGTGCAAAAGTTCTTTGCGGCGGAAAGAAAATTAAATCAGATGGAAATTATTTTGAGCCCACAGTTCTTGTAGACGTCAATCACAAGATGAAAATCATGATGGAAGAGACTTTTGGGCCGCTTATAGGCGTGATGAAAGTAAAATCCGATGAAGAAGCTGTGAAGCTGATGAATGACTGCGAATACGGTTTGACGGCCTCTGTCTACTCAAAAAACATTGAACGCGCTAAAAAGATTGCAGGACAGATTGATTCCGGGACTTCTTACATAAACTGCTGTGACAGAGTAAGCCCGTATCTGCCATGGTCAGGAAGAAAAAATTCCGGCATGGGATCGACACTTTCCTACCTGGGGATACTAGCTTTTACCAAGCCTCGCGGCTGGCATATTCGTTCATAAAATATTATGGATAATACTTCCAAATTTTTAATTGCTGTTGGTGTACTTTTTATTATCTCCGGTTTCGTCTGGTATGTGACCGGAGGTAAAATTCCCATTGGTAAATTGCCAGGCGATATCCGGATTGAAACGGAAAATACAAAATTCTATTTTCCTATAACTACTTCAATTCTTGTAAGCATTATCCTTTCATTGCTGGCTTATCTGCTTAAAAAATAGTGAAACACTACGCATAAATTCCAAATTGCTTTACTTTAGATGTCAGTCATACAAATATTGAGTGCGATCTACTTTTGGAGCAAACCGTGAAAAAAATATTTATTGTTTTTACCATTTTTTTATCCGCCAATGCTTTTGCGGCAACATGTGAATCGCAGCGAGCTTCGCTCAAACAGTCACTTTATAACAAATATAATTTTAATTATTACAGATCAGTTTCTGATAAAGTTACAGGTTCACTGACCGCTTCCGAAAGAGAAGAACTTTTCACTCTCTCAGAGCTCTTCAATTCCATTCCCCATGATACTCCTGAGAACCAGAATGACCGCTATGCCTGGCAAAAAAGAGCAAAGGTAATAATCAGAACAGCTACACGACGTGCCGGTTTTAAAATAAGCAATCCTGAAACGGGAGATCCCTATGATGCCAAAATTGGAGAAGTTCGCTCTCGTGATGGTTATGTTGAATATTTAATTGAAGTTACAGAATTGCTTGTAATGAGCATTCCTCTACCGCATATCACGCTATGGTTTTCCAGAATGGATCCTGCACACAATCCCTACAGAATTTTTTCGCTGAAAATAAATGTTGATCCAACGCTTGATGTGGTGAGATGGGTGAGTGCAGATTACTCGCAAAAGATTACAGGTACGATCGATCAATTTGTCAGTACATTACTTCCGGCTGAATGCCGCGAATAAAAATTGAAATTTTATTCTTTTTTGTCGCGTTCTCTGGTGAAATTTCCTACTGAAAGTTTCAGGGCATCAATTATTCTCGGCAGAAAACCGGGATCGAATTGTTTACCTTTATCAAGTTCAAGAACCTTGATTGCCGTTTTATACATGCTCGCCTTATTGCGGCGATTTTCCGTTACGATATTATCAAAGACATTGGCAATGGCGACGATTCTGGCCAGTCCATAAATAGCTTCGCCAGTGAGGCCCTTTGGAAAACCGACACCGCCAAATTGCTCATGATGTTCGGCCACGATAGTGAGAACCGGCTGGGGGATGTTTGGATTTTTCTTAAGCATCTCAACACCCGCTTCAGGGTGGTTTTTCATTGCTTTGTCATAGGCGACGCTCGCAGGTTTTTCAAGTACGGCGGCAGGAATCTTGGCCTTGCCATAATCATGAAAGAGGGCGCCCATATAAAGGTTTTCAAGCACAATCGGATTGTTTTGTCCGGTGGCCATCCCAAAAAGCAGCGAGAGGTTGGCGACGTTCATGGAATGCTCGGCAACGGTATTATTCATGCTGGAAATTTTTAAGAAGATATCGGACGAAGGATTTTTGTCTTTGACTATTTCAATAAAATTGGCGACTTGTTCTTTCAGGATGTCTACAGTTTCATTTGATAATTTTTCATCGAGAAATGTTTCATAGACGGTTTCTTTAAGCTCAGCCTGCTGCTCGACGATTGTGCGATTTTCTTCGCCGACTTCTTTGACCAGGCTTTCTATTTTTTCGAGCTTAACTTCTTCGATGTTTGCTTCGAAGGCGTCTTTAAAACTATGGAGGACAAAAAGTTCTCTGACATTCATAGAAATAAAATAATTATATTTTTCTTCAGGAATAGAATCGCCGACTTCCTTAAATTTTATATATTTGTCGCCAATTTTTATAAATACATCAGCAGCAAGTTTTTCGTTGCATGTAATTTTTGCAAGAGGAACCGGGCTAAAATAATCGGAGTTTTGGCTGACGTTGGCTACCACCGTTAACCTCGCTCTGTTAAATACATATAAATTTTCGCAGTGGTTAACACCACTAAAATCGAGAATATTGCCTCAGGTATTGAAAACACAAGTGCAGCGGAAAATTTCCAGACGGGATTATTAATTAAAAGTACAGAAGACGCCAGTAGAGGAATAGTCAATGAGAAAAGGTGGTTGAATACCACCAGTGGAATATCTTTACTGGAGAGGGAGCGGCTTATTGCAAATACCGATTCATCCTCATCGTTAAAAACTGCTACGTAAGGTGATAGAGAGTAAAAAATGACAATATAGATAAGCGGCGAAAGCAAAAAAGAAGTTATTATGAATCCCGATCTGACGCTCACGAGTGTTCCGGCAAATGTAGCCGCTAAAAAATAAACAGCAACAGCCAGGAAGATAAGTGAAAAATAATAAAAATTATACAAAATAAAGCGCCAGAGGACTTTACCGTATTCGGCCATGCCAAAATTACGGATTTTTATGACGTAAAGAATTTTGCTTAAAATTAAAAGCGGTACCATTGAAAAAAGTATTTTAGATACAAGTCTAAGAACCATTTCATCTTTTGCTATAACCAGGTCAAATGTATTTTGAACAAGAGAGACCAGACAGAGGCCAAGAATATAAACCATGTATAGCTTAACGTTTCCTCTTATTTCTTTAAAGGATTCGCTGAAATAATATAAAAAGAGCTTTATGCTTTTCATGGATTCATTCCGCAGGGGGTGAGAGTAGCTGTAAAGTTAACGGCTCCTGAGCAGATCTTTCCTTCTACGACGGTTGTTGGCTGCAGTATACCTGTGAATTTTCCATCTTCGTATCTGCCAACGGCCACTGCCTGAAAAGTTTCTGATCCACAAGGATTTTGTACAATTCCGCACCAGACTTTGGTTTTTTCTTGTGCAGAGAAATCTTCTTCACAATCTACGATTGTGCTTTTGCCATCTTCTTTGTTAGTCGATATATTCAGATTAATAGAGTGCTCTATGTCGGCAAGGGGAGTTTTGTTTTTGGATTTTACAAGGCTGATTTTTACAAGTCCCGTTGTGTTTTGGATTTTCCCACCGTCTGTCGAAGTAATCGGATCAAGCTGTAAAGTGACATCTTCAATTTGTATGCTGGCGAATTTTTCATCCTTTGCCAGCTTCTTTTTAACCCGCTTCTGACCTTTAGAATCTGATGTCCAAAATTCTAAATTTTTTAATGGAGTAGTAGCTTCTGAAGTTCTGAACGTAGTTCCCGCCAGGCTTACTTTGCAGGATTTTGAATTCGCTAAAAGAAAATGCGCTTCACGAACCATATCGTTGTAGTCGTTGGATATCATGGTCTCGTTTTTAATGTTCATGGTATTTTTTCCGAGCTTAGTTACCAGGAGGGCGATACCGCCCAGAGCCCCTAAAATGACCATTATCTCGACCAGCGAGAATCCTTTATTTTTCATCTTTTCAACCTTGTTTACATTCTATTCTAAATGAATTTCGGGATTTTAAAAAACAATAAGGTGAAAAATTAATTACCCGACAGCTTTTGTTTGTTATTTGGTCTTATTGAACAGTTCTTGTCTTATGCTTTTATTTTGTCCTGCCAAC
The DNA here is from genome assembly GCA_041662705.1 of Bacteriovorax sp. Taxonomy (GTDB): domain Bacteria; phylum Bdellovibrionota; class Bacteriovoracia; order Bacteriovoracales; family Bacteriovoracaceae; genus Bacteriovorax. Next base: position 498,372 of record JBAZRY010000002.1, on the reverse strand, counting down.
GCAATTTGTGCTTGGCTCGCTCTTCCTTTAACCACAGCTTCCATAATGTCGGCTTCAGAGCTTCTGATTCCGTTGAAGTTAAAAACCAGGTCTTTTACATTTGCATCATCGGCAGCCGATCTCATCATCGAAGCAGGTCCTCCGAATTTTTCCATATCGCTCCCATTAAGGGCGCCTTTGACCGCATCGAGTTCTTTTTGAAAGACTTTTACTTTTTCGGGATCAGCCGTTTCTTTGAGGAGTTTTTCCAGAGTTCTTTTTTCGACCAGATGAATTTCTTTGGCCATACTTTTTAGGGTATCGTCGTTTTTTCTCAATCCATTGCCAAAGGCAATGACAAAACTTCGTTTATCACCCAATTCCGTGATGGAAACGAGCACTTTCTTTTTACCCCCTAAAACAACCGCAGGGGCTTGAAAGACCTCGAAGGCACCCAGTGCTTTCCCACCGCTGATCTTTTCATATTCAGTCCGCAGTTTGGTTGCATTGAAAGCAAAAATCTCGTCCTTTGCCTGCGCCACAGCTTTGGGATCTACGTTCGCATAGGAATTTTGCGCCATGACTTCTGCCCGTCTGATGAGTCCTGGTTTTTCCAGCGTTCCGGCCAGCGTATTTGCTTTAGAGACATAGTCCCGTGCCATCGCGTCTCTTACATTTTTATTATCTAAAATAGTTTTTGTCAGTTCATCGACTTCGGCCATCATCTTTTTTTGAATTTCCGGTGGAAGGCCATTGAACCTGTCGGCAAAGAGCAGGGCCTTTCTGCTTTCTCCTAAACTCTGGTCAGTCCCATATTTTAAAAGTGTATCATTAATTGCTTTCTGTCTTGCCATGGCAACATTGATTGCATCAAACTCCAGAAGTTCATCTGCATTGAGCTTTATTCCTTTTGCTACTTTCGCCTGATAATCACCAAACTTCTGATAAATGCCGGGACCAAATGCTTCGAAATCTTCGATATTAGCGACACGGTTCATGAATTTTACAAATTTTGGATCAGTCAGCATTTGCTTTGAATGATTTTTTATCAGGAAAGTTGCAAGCTGACCATCGCCGAGATTGTCTGTACTCACTCTGAAATAAGCTTTTTTCATATCTCTTAATGCCGTTTCCGTTGCAATTTTTCTGCTGATGGGATTCGTTGACAACATGATTGTATCAGCCTTCTTTGAAAATTCAGAAAGAACCTGTTGAGTGGCATTCTGCACATTTCCAAGACTTCCGTGGTGATCCAGAACATGTCGATGATAAGTTTCCTTCACAAATTTGAGAGCAGCCTCTTTGCTTCCTAGTTTTGCGGCCAGCGATTCCAGCAGATCAGGAGGAAAGCTGTCAAAGTCATAGTTAGTATCAATAAGCTTAAAGCCGCCTGCTTTATTTTCAAGCGCAGAAAGCAAATGTTTGGGAAGAACCTGATCCGCAAGTATTTTGTCAAAGGCCGCTGCTTTCTCAGCTGCACTTAATTTTTCAAAATTTTTGGCGGATACTAATTTTCGCATAGCCTGGTTGGCCATCTCAAGCCCTTCGCTTTTTGAAAGGAAAGCTCCTACGTTGTCGTAAGCGTGATAGGTCTTAAGTATCGCATTGGTAGTCATTCTGCCTTTAATACTTGTTTTACCAAAAGCACCCATCGGCAATAAGACTGATTGAATGACAATTTCACGTTCCTTTTCATTCATTGCCTGAAAATCGGCCATTCCATCTTCGCCTAAAAAATCAGTCAGGTTTCTTGATTCAGCCTTGTCTTTTGCCACGAGCGCACTTGCTACGCCTTTGGCGCCGACTCCAAGTCCCGCACCAATACAAATTGTTCCGGTTATAGGGCCGCCAAAAAAACAAGGGACGGCAGCAACTCCTGCAATGGCAAGATCCTCATATAGTTCATAACGTTCTTCTTTAGATTTAACTTTTAATAAAGTTTCCGCGCTTCCGCAAAATTCAGGATTCCCCTCAAGGATTTTTTCGATATCCGGAGTGAACTGAGCATACTCCGCCCATTTTATATCTTTTCCATTCTTATCATTTGCTTTTAATTTTCCCAGATACTTTTTCAGTTTATCTTTTGTTTTCTTTAAAGCGAAAGCAAGTTGCTTGTCTGTAGGGCTGTCGGCGTTCGACGGATCGACATCATCAATATAACCCATGAGAGGCATTTGATTCATGATTTTAAAATATTCGTTCTTATGCGATTTTTGAATATCGTCCTGATGCCATCTCATTGATGAAAATGAATATGAACGCTTGGTGTTGCTCATGAATTCCGTCAAAATGTCATGATTGGATTTATTGGGGGAAGATTTTTTTCCTTCGGTAAGAATATCACCAATATTTGTTATGGGCGTTCCAAGAGACGAAACTCTTATGCCGTTCTTGTTTTTTTCATAAGACGCCAGCGCCCTGGAAGCAATGTCATTTATAAATTCTTTTTTAACCAAAGCGTTTTCAGCACTGTTTAGAGGTTTTAGCTTGGAGAAATCTGAAAACATTCCATGGCCAATGTTCGTTTTAAACCAGCCACTTTGTTCATTTAGCAATGAACTATGCCGCAGAGGGGCCGAAGAAAGGGCGAGCTGTTTTCTCATTTCCGGAAAACGTGTTCGGATTGAATTTCTAATCTGGCCAAGCTGATGGTCACAAACAGTCTTTGCGCTCTTCCAGTCCATTTTTTTACTTATAAACCAGCCCACGTCATTGTTGGCGCAGGCTTCAAACATTTCCGTTTCAAAAATTTTAAATTCGATTTTTGTGTGGACCGCATCTTTAATTTTTTTCTGAAAACTCATAACCGTGGCAATATTAAGAATATTTGAGAGAGACGAGAAGGAGTCAGATGAGCCCTGAGCGCAGAGGCCCAGATGGTTGCCTTTAGCCGTTAAAAGGATGTTTTTATCCTGACATGCTTTAAATGAAGACTGAATATTATCTGGTTTTGGTGCAGCGGCTATAGCATTGGCTGCAAGGCTGAAAAGGCAAAAGAATGGGATGAAATTTTTAGTCTTCATAAAGTTCATCCGCAAAAATTTTTGCAAGCGTATAAATCGTTTGCATCGGGTTTGCCCCGACGGAATAGGGATGTATGGAGCTGTCTGCAACATATAAATTTTTTGTTCCCCATACCTCCTGTCTGCTGTCCACCACGCTGTTTGAAGGATCAGTTCCCATTCTTGCAGTACCCTGGATATGGGCAGAGGTAATGATATTTTTACTTTTGACCAGCTTAAGATTTTTCCGAAGTAGCTCTACATCTTTTAGAGAATGCATGATGCCGATTCCGCTATCATTTAAAAAATTTTCGCTGGAAGGAATCAATACTTCAGATGCACCGGCCCTGAACATTATTTGGGCAGCATCAGCGATTCCTTCAATAAATTTATCCTTGTCAACTTCAGTAAGTTCGTAATGAATTTGAAGCGATTTATTCTGATCGACATAAACTTTATTTTTCATGGTGGATTCATCTACAACCATGACTCCAAAGCCGGCATATTGGTTGAAGGAGCTCAAACGATCTCTGACCTCGGAAGGAGTTCCTGGCATCATGACGGCAGCGTAGCCCGGGCTGGCGCTGGTTGATTCTAAAATATATCCAACTCTTGGAACATAGACCGTCGAAGGTGTTCCATCGAGGATATTTATGTTTTGTGAAAATTTCCCTATAATGGGCATAGAGGGGTGAGCGACAATGTGTCTGCCAATATTTTCATTTTTAATGCCTGAATCCAATAAAATTTTTGGTGTTCCCATTGATCCGGCACAGATAATTATTTTCTCTGCCGCTATTTCAAAAGATTGCTCCTCCGGAAAATTCAGGCCCATAGGATTTGCAATAACTCCCGGAACATTTAGTGCTTTACGTATTTTAGCCTGTAGTCCTCTGACCGTTTTGCCATCTTCTGCGAACAAGATTTTTTCAACATAGGCATCAGGTCTGAAGTGGAGTGGGTTTTTCCGGTTTAACATTGCAGGTAGAATAAATGCATCTACGGAGCTTTTCTTGTCCGTGATTTTTTCCCTTCTCTGTGCAGGGGAATAGGTATTGAGATCATATAATTGAGGTACATATCCACTTCTTTTTGCACCCTCAAACAAAATAGAATTATTTGTATTTATCTCGTCAAAAGAGGGAGTTCTTGTCCCAACCTTCTCAGAGATAAATTGATAAGCTTTTTGGATTTTTTCAGGAGTAAATTGATCGTGATCAATATGTCCCTGACTTCTCCAGTATTCAATTTGCTTATTTACCTCAGGAAGTTCCGGCGAAAAAGCCAGGTCAATATTAATGGAAGTCCCGCCTCCGGATACCGTTCCTGCGCGAAAAATAATACTGTCGTCATCTGTCGTGCGATTTCCAGCGCTCTCTTTGAATTCGGAAAATTTTCTACTGTCAATTGTACCGGGATGAAAAAATGATCCACCTTCGAGCAGGAGTACTGATTTTCCTTTTTTAATAATCTCGTGTGCAATCACTGATCCTGCCGGGCCGGATCCAACCACGATCACATCGTATTTTTCAGCGGCCTTGACCTGGGGAATGTTGAGAGGATGAGATTTCATGAAATCATCTATATCCGGACGAACTTTTTGCGGAAGCTTTACTCCTGCAATCTTTTCTCCTATTGGAGAGTCGTAGATGGAGCTCATATACAGGGCCTGGATTTTAAAATACATGGATCTTCTGCATTGAAGCTCAGAGCCTTTAAGCAAATTAAAAAAATCAGTTTTTTCAGTTTCCGATAAGTCGGCAAATGAGTTCTTATTCACCTTGTTTAAAAATTGAATAATTTTTTTCTGGTCCTTTTTTAAAAGCTGTTCGACATTGCCCTCATTCTCGAATTTTAAATTATAAGACGCATGAGTGACAAGAAAACTCAAATCTTCAAGCACGAGATGAAGCTTGGCAACGGAATCATTTTTGGAAATTTGTTCAAAAAGTTTACTGTTAAATTGGTTAACTGCGCTTTCGGAAATTGCAGCAGGAAGAGCAGCTTTGGGAAAAAAATAATCGAAGAGCGCCCGGTGGCTTCTCTGGCGAAATTGCTGTGAATCTTTTGCTAAGATCTTTCCGTTGGAGAGTACAATGACTTTATCAATTAAGGATCGAATGAATGTTTTGTTTTCACCATAAGAACTTTTATTTAAAAAAAGTATGCTGAGGTCCTGTGCTTTTTCTTTAGCACTTGCAGGAGTTCGCTCTTCATGCACACTTTGCGTTGAGCAGGAAATTAAGACCAATAGAATGAATGAATTTAAAAGGGTATGTTTCATCAATCACTTATCGACAAAATAAGCGACTGCCTTAAATTAAAAAAGCTTCAGTTAAAACCCGACCTGTTTGTTTTTTTACCTGCGATGTCAGATGGTTAGTTCAATCCTGCGGGCAGGGCCATGATTGCCTTGACGTCCCGGTAAAAAATACATGAGTTCATGATCTTTAGTTGAGAATTCAAAAAAGAGTGCTATTTTTCGCCAAATTTCCCTTAACCTTCTGGAGACTTAAATGAAAGCTTTAATTCTTGCTTCTGCCTTAATATTTAGCGCGAACTCTTTTGCCCTTACAACGCTTAGAATACCTTTGATGAGTGAAGAGGGCGTATCGGTTGAAAAAATCAATAAAAAATTGGCAGCAAAAGGTCTAAAGACTTTGCCTGCGTATTTTGAAATTACTTCTAAAGATAAAGATGCTTATAAGAAATATGAAGCAATGGCGGGAAGATTTAGTAAAGCGACCGCTGCTATTGGTGAAGAGCAAAGTATGGCCTCTGAAGTTATTCCTAATTCAGACATGAAAGGAACTTGCTATACAGGTACAGGTGGGGAGCCGGTTGTTGATCTTGTCTTTGCACTTGCCGGAAGCTTTTACACTGAGCAAATGAATCTTTGGGGATTCAAGTACAAATCAACAACTAAAATTGATGAGCGGGCACTGGAAAATGAAGAAGAGCCAGGTGAAATGGCTCGTTTTTTAAACAAAGAATCTAAACCATGGAAAGAATGGAGAGGCCAGGGCGAAGCAGTTCTTATGGTTATCGCCTATACCGATGATGGCAACGATGTGAACGATGTGATCATTCCAAAATGTAAATAAAACACAAGGCCCCGCAGATGCGGGGCTTTTTTTTACTCTTGATCTGGATGTTCACTTCCTGAAAAATTGACTTCCAGTCTTTTTGAAAATGTTTTTGGGATTTTTTTGGTTTTAAGTTTGTTCTGAATATCTTTGAGGCCCATAACTCCGACGACGGCCCTCTCGGCAGCAAAACGCGTTTCGCGCGAATCCACGGTTCCTGCAAGAGTTACAACACCATCTTTGACACTGACTTCGATTTTGCTGGCATCGACATCCTTATCCTTCAGTAAAATATTGCAAACATCTTCTTCTATACGGTCATCGGAGCGGATGTTTAGAGCATCAAGGAATTCATCCTGACCATAATTTTGCTCATGAATCGATGTATTTCGATTCATAATTATTTCTTATTATTTCCAGAGCTTTTTTCTTCTTTGGCAGCATTCTCTTTTAAATGCTTTATGAAATCCTTTCTTTCTTCAATAGGATCGCTGATGTGGCGATGATCCCCGGTACTCCCTTTTTGACTTTCCTTCATATTTACTCCTTACCATTTTGCATGCACATGCAAGGTTCATAAATATGTATTGCAAACTGATGACCAACTAAGATCCAACTTAATTGAGCTTTAAATGCTCAAGGATAAAAGTCATCGATTGAGCGACGTCGTTGAGATATTCTTTAGTCGATCCGCCATGATCTCCCTTGCCTTCGGGGATTACCGTGAGCAATGTCGTTTCCTGATTGGTTCTTGTCTTTCTGAGTTTTGCCGTGAATTTAACACCTTCGTGAAATAAAACTTCCGAATCGTCGCGGGCCGACCAGGTGTAGACTGGCGGATAATCAGTCGGCCGCAAATTATCCTGCGGAGACATAGGCAACATCCATTTAAAAGTCTCAGGATCCCGTGGATCGCCCACCAGATTCCACTCTTTTGATGTTCCGTTAATTTCGTCGTTAAGCATTGTGCCGATATAATCAGTGAAACCCATATAGTTAATAGCTGCCCCCCAAAGATCAGGCCTTTTTGTTATAACATTGCCGATAATAAAACCACCGGCGCTGTAACTACTGATACCAATTGCTCTTTTCCTGGTGATCCCTTTTTCAATCATAAATTCTGCACCGGCAATAAAATCATTCAAAGTGTTCATTCGATTTTGGTACCTTCCTTCGAGAAACCAGTGAAGGCCTTTATCGCCGCCGCCGCGTACGTGAGCAATCGCTACAATCAATCCACGATCCATTAAACTGACAGCATTGTAGACAGCATGGCCATGGGCATAGTTTAGATCATAAAGGGAGCCGTAACAGCCATAAGCCGAGTAGTGAACTTTGTGCGGCACCGAGAGGTCCAGTCCTTTTTTATAGATGAGAGTCAGGGGAACAAGTGTGCCATCGTAGGATTTGAATTCAATTCTCTTTGCAATATAGTTTTTGGTAAAGTTGCTGTTGCCTTTGATTGTCGTACTGGCCTTTAGCCCGCCTAATAAATCAAATGATAAAACCTCTTCAGGAACCAATACGCTGTTTTTAATTATGACGGCCTTATCGTGCCCTGTGGAAAGTCCACGGTGCCCCTGTACGGTTAAATAGTAATAACCGTCATCAAACGAAAATCGCTTCATGAATTTAAAGCTCTTGTTGTAAATTTCAAGATCCTGAAGGCCGGCTGCGTTTTTTCTTATGGTGATGTAAAAATCTTTATAGACATCAAATGTTTCTATGTCTGCAGCAATTGAGCCTTTCACCATTTTTGTCAAAGGTGCATCCAGCATTGGCGATTTCTTGGTGTAGAGGTCATAATAGTCCGGCCCGAGATTGGTTTGGATGATAAAGCCATTTTCATCGTGATCAGCGAAAGTGAAACGAAGGTGTTTTGCTTCTATCAGCGGAACAAGTGGCGAGAAAGGAGCATCTGCAGGCAGCGTATACACATCACGGTGTGCATAAGATAAAACAGCGACAAACAAATACTTTTGGTCAGTGCTTACACTAAGTTCAATTTCGTCCCTGACGTCAGTTAATCTGATCAGTGAGACAGGTCCTTTTTTACTCCCGACGCCTTGAAAAAAAAGCTCTGATAACGTTGTTGTTCTTGAGTTCATTGCGAAAAGAAATCCTGAACTGTCACTTGTCCACTCACAGGCAAATTCATCAGGCTCATCTGCTGTCGGGATTTTTCTGATGCTGTCTGCAGTAGAGTCATAAAGATAATATCCAGTCTGGTCGTCCTCGTCGGCAAAAACGACAGCATATTTATGGTCGGGGCTTATGCGGAAATTGTTGATAATCTTTTCTTCAGTGCCGGCATCAGCAAAGAATTTTTTTGCACTAAAAAAAACAGTGGACTTTTTTGTCAGTGGGTTAATGCGTATAATGTTATTGTTTTTGCTGATTCTGTATTCATAATGGCCCTGCACTTGTATTCCGAGATCAGAGTAAAAAGATTTCGGTTCATTTTTTTTGAATTCTGCTAACAGGACAGCACGAAGCTTATCATGATCTTTTAACCAATTTCTGGAATAGGCATTCTCTTCGTTTATATAATCAATTAAAGCAGGAGCTGGTGTTTCTCCGGGAATGGTCGTCATCCAGTGGTATGTGTCTGTCCAGGAATACTGACCGATTTGCTGTGTGAAGGGAATTTCTTTGGGCATTCCGGGTTCAGTTCCCCAGGCAAAACCGACAGTCAGCAAAGAAATAAAAAGTAGAATTTTACACATAGATTTTGACCCTGTTTTTTTTGAAACTCTAGTATGAATGGGGCAAAATGGTCAATAAAAATACTTGCAGGAGATTCCCTTGAAAAAATTACACTAGAGCTAAACCGTGAAAATAATGAAAGACCAGAGGAGTGAAGTAAAGGGGCTTTTATTTGTACTTATCAACAATTTTATGATCAAATGACCAACCGGAAATACCAATGAATGCTGAATCCACAACACAAGCCAATTATGCCAGTCAGCTCGAAGAAAAGCGCCTGAAGCTCAATGCCTTATTTTCCGATATTGAACACCCTGAAATTGAAGTTTTTGAATCGCTGCCTGAGCACTACAGAATGCGGGCTGAGTTTAGAGTATGGCATGAGGGTGAGGATCTTTATTATTATATGTTCGACAAAGGGCAGGATCAGAAAGTCCGCACCGAGCAGTATGGGCCCGCAAGCCTTTTGATTAATCAAATGATGAGCGTTCTGATGGAAGAACTCCGGCCTAATAAAATATTGCGGCATAAACTTTTTCAAGTCGATTTTCTTTCCACTCTGAGCGGGGAGATTCTAGTGACGCTTCTTTATCACCGTCAGCTGCAGGATGACTGGCTTCTTGAGGCGGGGGTGCTGAAGCAAAAACTTTCAAGAAAATTTAATGTAAATATCATCGGCAGGGCACGTAAACAGAAATTTGTGCTCGATCAGGATTTTGTTATTGAAAAATTATCTGTCAATGGGCGCACGCTGACTTACAAGCAGATTGAAAATTGTTTTACCCAGCCCAATGCAAATGTTTCGATCAAAATGCTTGAGTGGGCAATTGATGCGAGCAAGGGACGAAGGGATAGCGATCTTTTGGAGCTCTATTGCGGGAACGGAAATTTTTCGATTGCACTTGCTGATAATTTTAGAAAAATTCTCGCTACTGAACTTGCGGGTCCCTCAGTTGAGGCGGCACAGTTTAATATTGAGGCCAATGAAATAAAAAATCTGCAGATCATCAGGATGTCTGCTGAAGATTTCAGTGATGCCATCAAAGGAAAGAGGGAATACAACCGGCTAAAAGGAATTGACCTTGGCAGTTATGACTGCAAAACGATCTTTGTCGATCCACCGAGATCAGGCCTTGATTCAAATACCCAAGCGATGGTTTCCAGGTATGAAAATATTCTTTATATTTCCTGTAATCCGAACACATTGATTGAAAACCTGCAGGTTCTCAAATCAACTCACCAGATTGTAAGGCTGGCCTTATTTGACCAGTTTCCTTACACCGGACATATGGAATGCGGAGTCTTGCTCAGCGCCCGTACTCAACCGTAAAGCTCGATTTTGCCAGACTATCCAGTTCCAGACTTTTTTTAATACTTGCAGGTGTTGAATTCGGCGTAACACGGACTGCAGGATTTTTTAGAGCATAAACTGTGAAGACATAATGGTGAGGGGCATCTCCCTTGGGAGGACACGGACCACCGTAATGAACATTTCCAAAATCTGTCTTTATCTCCAGTGCTTCTTTAGGAAGACTATTTTCATTGGAAGCTCCCTCTTCAAGTTTTGAAACATTTGCAGGAATATTGACGACAGTCCAGTGCCACCATCCTCCCATTTTGGGAGCGTCCGGATCGTGAACAGTGACAGCAAAACTTTTGGTATTAGATGGTGCTTCTTTCCATTCAATAGGAGGAGAAATGTTTTTTCCCTCACAACCCATACCGTTAAATACATAACTTTCCGGAACTTTTTTTCCTGGCTTTAATTGCCCGGACCAAGCAGTAAATGTCATTTTAAAACTCCATAGTTTTTTTCTATTGATCTCATCTTGTTTTGCGATGAGAAAGGTTGAAACATTAATTGGATTGCAATCCCAATGCCATCTGATTCTTATGAAATAGTTTTGACCTTTACAAAAAGCCTCTCTCTCATTTATGACATAGCTAAAGTTGTTCAATTTTAAAATAAAGAGGCAATGAATGAAAAAATGGTTAATTAAAAAAATAATTGCTGCAATAAGTGTTATCTTATTTTTTTCCATTCAAACCGCTTCGACTTGTACCATTTTTTCTCTATATCCCAATAATGAGCACTGGATCGGAAGAACTTTTGACTGGGATTATGGACAGGGGCTTATCTTCACCAATAAACGGAATGTTTTAAAAAATGGGTTAAGGCTCTTACCAACAGACATATCGGCAAGCTGGGTTTCTCAATATGGAAGCGTGACTTTTAATCAATTTGGCAGAGAGTTCCCTACGGGCGGGATGAATGAAAAGGGACTGGTGGTAGAAGCACTTGAACTCAAGTCAGCAGTTTTCCCCCCGGCCGACGGTCGTCCTTCACTAAATGAGCTGCAGTTTATCCAATTTCTGCTGGATAATTTTTCCAGCGTAAAAAATGTTTCCGAAGAATTAAGAAGTATTCGTCTGTCTCCCGTAGGATCTAAACTTCATTATTTTGTTTGCGATATTAAGAAGTGCATGACGATTGAATATCTCAATGGTTTGCTTGTGACTCATATGGGAGCTGAACTTCCCGTCTCAAGTTTTGCCAATAATTCATATGAGGAGCACATGAATTACGCCAGACAATTCGTTACTTTCGGAGGGACCAAGCCGATAATCATCGATTCCAAAGATTCGCTGGATCGTTTTGTAAGAGCGAGCTATACCACCAAGTATATCGATCAATATGAAGATCCGGCCAATGCTGTGTTTTCGTTCTTGAGCGATGTCGGCTCAAGGAATAACCGGTGGCAAATTATTTATAACCAGGATAAAAGAACAATATCCTTTCGTACCACTGCCAAAATAAATCTTAAGAGAATTATAGAAGTAGGTGCATTTGATTACAGCTGTAAGGAACCGGTTTTGTATTTTGATCTTGACAGCGACTATCAGGGGCACGTCAATGCATTGTTTAAACCTTTTGATCCCGCAGTCAATCATGCCATTATCAAAAAATCGGTGCACATGCAGAATTTGCCAGCTCCTCTTACTGAAAAGCTGGCTATTTTTCCAGGTGAGACCATGTGCCTTTAATGTCTGGACGGTGGAGTTGTGCTCGTTCTGAGTGAACTCTGCTCCTGAGAATTCTTTCTGCTGACTTTGAGATCGTTCTGAATATCTTCAACGCCCAATATGCCTTCAACCAGCCGCTCAGCTGCAAATCTGTCTTCACGGTCCCTGACTGTTCCTGCGAGCGTGACGACTCCATCCATTACTTTGACGACCATATCACTTGCATCGATATCATTATCTCTTGCCAATACTTCGCAGACTTCTTCCTCGATACGAGTGTCTGCTCTTTTATATCCCTTCGGTCCTATCCCAGCATAATTTTTTCTCGAGTGAGCGGTGCGATTCAAGCTTTTCCCGTAGCGCGGGTATTCGCCGAAGCGGTCTTCATCCAGTGGCTTTCTGAAATTGTGTGCTTCTCCATCAGTGCGGTATTGCTCCTCGTAAGATAATTCTCCGCTTGGTAAATTCTCCCAGCCCATAGAAGGTTTTCTTGAAGCAGTTGTATCAAATTCTGCATGCGCGCGGTAACTGCTTTCTCTTCCATGTCTATTGTGCAACAAGTTTTGATCGCGGTCATGTCTATAGCGCTCGCGAGAGTCCATTCTTTCCGGCCTAAGTGTACTTGATTCATAGCCAGAATAATCTGCATAGCTTTCATTTGGATTTTGTTTGCGGTTCATTTTGACTCCTGTTTTTTTCGGATTAATACAATGCCTGTAAATGCAGGAGCATATTGCTTGCCAACATTTATCGAATGGAAAAAAAAGGAGTTAGGGATAAAGGAAAACTTCGGGGGTATATTTACCCTTCAGGAGAGTAAAGCTGCCCCCCGAAAAATTTCATAATTTAGAATTATATATTCCCTTTTGACAGGTAATAAACAGTTGGCGATTATTGAGAGATGAAAAAATATTTATTGCTGTTAATGATACTTCTTTCTTCGTGTGCCCGGGCGCCTCTCAAGCGGATTGAAGATGCGTTGAGACCAGCGGCAGATGCGCCGAAATTAGTCGACAGTCTTTCCCGTGAAAGTTTTTTTGTCACGCTCAAAAAGCACGTTGCGGTCATGAAGACATCCCGTCAGGTTATGAACGTGATGACTTTTGGTGAGCGAAAAATAGAAAAAAGCCGTTACATTGCAGCTCTGGAAAAAATTTTCGAACATGAAAATGACTGGACCGATTATATAGAAGAAAATTTTGATTTCTACGAGGTCTATGGACGTGAGAAATGGGGCGAAGTGATGAGCACAGGATATTATGAACCAAAAGTATTTGGTTCTATGAAGAAGAGCTCAGAATTTTCTCAGGCGATTTATTCTACACCGCCGGATCTTGTCACTGTTAATCTAAAAAATTTCGTTTCGGTCGTTCCCAGTCTTCCCAATCAGGGCCAGATAGTTGGTCGTGTTGAAAACAGAAATATTTATCCTTATTACGATCGAAAGCAGATTGATGTCGATCAAAAACTTAAAGGGAAAAGCCTGGAAATTGCCTGGGTTGATCCACTGGATTCCTTTTTCATCCAGATCCAGGGCTCAGGTGTCATCGAACTTGAAAAAGGAGAGCGCTTCAGGATCGGCTATGATGCTCAGAATGGTTACCCTTATGAAGCCATTGGAAAATATCTCACAGATTTTATACCTATTGAGAAAATGAGTCTGCAAAGAATCCGCGCGCACCTGAATACTCTGCCGAAAAAAGAAAAGCAGGCAGTACTGAATAAAAATCCAAGTTATATTTTCTTTAAAAAACTTGAATCTGATGCGCTTACTTATGCAGGAATGGAAGTGAGTGATGGGCGGACCATCGCCACAGATGTTCATTTATTTCCTAAAGGAGCATTGGCCTTCCTTGATATTGAGGAACCAGTCTTCGCTACTCCTGAAGATGAAGAGCCTGTTGCCTGGGAAAAAAAACCAAGATTAGTCTTTGATCAGGACACAGGTGGTGCCATTAAGGGGGGGGGAAGAGTTGATCTTTATTTCGGTCAGGGTGCTGCCGCTGCTCAAAAAGCAGGCGTGATGAAGCAGAACGGTCGCCTGTATTATCTTGTGCCTCGTTAATTCAATATTTGAATAAATCCCATAATTTTAATCATCTTTTTTATCTACATTCTTTACAGGTATATTTTGTTTTGCAGTTGTTTATCCTGGAGAAAAAAACATGGAAAAATGTGAACGATGTGGAAACGAATACGACAATGCATTTAAAGTATCTATGAACGGGAAGGAATACTTTTTTGACAGCTTTGAGTGTGCAATCAGTAAACTCGCCCCGGAATGCAGCCATTGCAAAATAAAAATTATCGGCCACGGACTCGAGAGCTCCGGGATGATTTTTTGCTGCGCAAACTGCGCTAATCATTCGGGAATATTTGGCTTTAAGGATCATATAGAGTTTGAAGAAGAATCAATGTCTTTCGACGAAGATTAAAGTTGAGGTAAAATGGCTAAAATACCTGCTGCCAAAATTCCTGAAGACCAAAAGCCGAAATTTAATATTTCCTATTATTTGATAATTTTCTTTGTCATCTTTCTGGCACAGGAATTTTATAAAAAGAGCTCATCTATTAATGTGCTTCCATACAGTGAATTTAAAACATTGCTGGCAGATGGAAAATTAAAAGAAGTAGTTATGTCCGAAAACGAAGTGCGTGGTCAGCTTAAAGTCCCCGGCCCGGATAAAAAAGATCTGGTGGTTGCAACGATGGTTGAGCCGGAAATGTCCAGAGAACTGGATCAGTATGGCGTTAAATATTCCAAGGTGCATGAATCGACATTTCTGAAGGGAATTTTTTCGTGGGTGCTGCCAACTTTTATTTTCTTCGCTTTGTGGATTTATCTCTCAAAAAGATTTATGGGCTCGGCAGGCAATAGTTTTATGAATATTGGAAAGAGCAAGGCAAAAGTATTTGTCGAACGCGATGTTAAATTCAGATTTACTGATGTCGCAGGTGTGGACGAGGCCAAAGAGGAACTACAAGAGATTGTTTCATTCTTAAAAGAGCCAGCGACCTATGGGAGATTGGGCGCCAAAATGCCCAAGGGTATACTTCTTGTCGGTCCTCCGGGAACGGGGAAAACGCTGCTTGCCAAGGCAATTGCAGGCGAAGCGAATGTCCCTTTTTTTTCAATCAGCGGATCTGAATTTGTCGAAATGTTTGTCGGTGTTGGTGCTGCCAGAGTCAGAGATTTATTTGAACAGGCGAGAAAGCAGTCTCCCTGTATTATCTTTATTGATGAACTGGATGCCCTGGGAAAAGCAAGAGGCATAAGTCCCATCTCTGGCGGGCATGATGAGAAAGAACAAACTCTCAACCAGCTTCTTTCCGAACTCGATGGTTTTGATTCTACAACCGGGGTTATTCTGTTGGCCGCAACTAACCGGCCGGAAATTCTGGACCCAGCTCTTTTGCGCGCCGGACGTTTTGACAGACAAATTCTTATAGATCGTCCGGATAAAATTGGTCGCATTGAAATCTTAAATGTGCATGTTAAAAAAATAAAAATGGCAGAAGATGTAAAGCTGGATGAAGTGGCAGCATTAACTTCAGGTTTTACCGGCGCAGATCTTGCCAATCTGGTCAATGAAGCGGCATTGAGCGCAACCAGAAGTAAACGGGAAATGGTCCTGGCAGAGGATTTTACAATTGCCATAGAGAGAATTGTGGCGGGGCTGGAAAAGAAAAGCAGAGTCCTCAGCGATAAAGAGAAAAAAATTGTTGCATATCATGAAGTCGGTCATGCTTTTATCGCAATCGCTCTGCCCGGTAGTGACAAAGTCCGCAAGGTATCAATCATTCCCAGAGGAATCGGGGCACTGGGGTACACTTTGCAGAGCCCGCTTGAAGATCGCTATCTGATGACTCGGGAAGAGCTGGAGAATAAAATAATTGTTCTGCTCGGAGGCAGGGCC
Source organism: Bacteriovorax sp. (assembly GCA_041662705.1). GTDB lineage: Bacteria > Bdellovibrionota > Bacteriovoracia > Bacteriovoracales > Bacteriovoracaceae > Bacteriovorax. The sequence continues at coordinate 482,658 of JBAZRY010000002.1, read as the reverse complement.
GCGGAAAAAGTTTTCTTTGGCAATATTTCAACCGGCTCGTCTGATGACATCGCCAAAGTCACCCAGATAGCGAGAGGTATTGCTTTGAAATACGGGATGGTGGAAGAGCTCGGTCATATCTCCTACGAAGATCCTACAGAAAAATATCTTGAAACAAATGCCATTTACGGCGGCCATAAAAACTACAGCGAAAAAGTCGCCGAAAATATAGATAGGAAAATAAAAGAGATGGTTGATGATGCCTTTGAAAAGGCGATTTCGATCGTCAGACGAAATCAATTATCTATGGATATGGCGGCAAAGGAATTGTTGCAAAAAGAAACACTCAATGAGGAGGACTTAAAAAAATATTTTGCCATGAATATTCCTCCTCCTTCTGTTCGCGAGACTAGTGTCGTCTTAAACTAGGAAAACATTAGAATTTTTATACAAAACATCGCGAGAACGCTTAATATAGCTTTAAAAATAATACTAATCAGGTTTTCTATGCCCATTACCCATCCCTAAAAGTGGTCTCTCTATCGTAAAATTGCCTGGAAAAATGAGATAATTTTTACAAAAAGATATATTATTGAAATAATGTGTTTATTCGCGAAGATTTTGCTAAACTTTTAGGGCTGGAGACAAAAATGAAAGTATTATGGGGTTTTGACCCGTTTGGTGAAAATAAGAAACTTCAAACGATGGGAAAAAATGTTTTAAAGTTTCTCGCCGGAAGCGGGGACCAGGTTAAAGTTGTATATGTTGCTTCCAATGCTGAAGTCAATCTGGCTACGGCTTATAATATTGATAAAGAAAAAAGATATACAGATTTTCCTAGAAAATTGATTAAAAATGATTTGAACGCTCTTGGGTTAAAGAAATATGCAGTTGAAGTTCTGCCGACAATAAGTATGTCTATAAGTGCTTCCGTTAAATTGCTGTCTCAATACGCTCAAAAAACCCAAACCGACTTCATTGTAATTGCAACGAACAGCAAGAAATTTCTACCGCGACTGGTGTTTGGCAGTTTTGCTGAATCACTCGTTCATTTGTCGAAGACTGATGTTCTTATCTATCACCAAAAGACAAAAGTGCATGAGCGCCTTCCAAAAAATATTTTATACGCTCACGATTTTTCTGCAAAAGGATCGGCAGGACTTGAACGCGCCATGGTCTATGCAAAAAAATGGAACTCTATATTGCATGTCATTCATGTAACCAATGCTGAATTCACCCCCATCCAGAATAATTCAGAGGCAGAGGCTTATTGCACTAAAATACTAAAATTTGCCAATAAAGTGGAAAAGTCCATAGAGGCTGAAGGTATAAAATGCAACATTCATCTCGAGCCGTCACAGGAAAGTCCTGCGAATGTCATTATTAAAAAGGCTAAAAAGCTCAATGCTGAAGTAATTATTGTCGCCGCTAAGTCAGGAAATCTGGCCGCTTTTTTAGGCGGGAGTGTATCCAGAAATATTATGCGCGAATCATCGCTTCTCACTCTGATACTTAAGGTTTAATTTTTACTTAAGATCACCATAATCCCTTTATTCATTTCAGAATTCGTGTAAAAATCCTATGATTTTTTATAATGCAAGGAGGAGATATGGAAAGATTGGAAGCTCTAAAAGAACAACGTAAAAATTTGGAAGACCGGATAAAAAGACTTGAAAGGGATTTGAAGGTCCCCTTAAGTAAAGATCCAGATGAAGACGCTGTAGATGAAAAAAACAGAGATGTGCTTTATAGCTTATATCAGGTAGAAAAAAGAAATCTGGCCAGGATTGATGCGGAAATCAACAGTCAGCAAAAATAAACAGCATGTTTCAGCTAACAAAATTTTATGAGCAATGCTTTGAGGATTTTTATCATGGCAACCTTCATCTCTTTGGCGATGAAAAAGATCTGGATAAAATTCGATCACTTTGCACTGACCTGTTCATGGAAATAGACAGGAAGCGCTTCGAGAAATCAAGATATAATGTTTTCCACTTTATAGATCATGCAACCTGGACCAAAAAGATGGAACATCTTGATGATCCTTTATTCAATGTGGAATTGAAAAAGAAAATTGTAGAAGGACTCCATTTAAAAAACATTGTCTGCGGCACCTACACCAAGACTATTTCCGTCCTACAGAAGCTGATTGAAGAGATAAATAAAACTGAAAATAGGCCTGCCCGGTTACTTGAAATCGGCAGCGGCATTGGTAAACTTACCATGTCAGTTTATGAGCAGTTTCAGAAATCTTCATTGCGGGTAGAAATGACGGGCTCTGATATTGTAGCTGAATATGTAGAAGCTGCAAATTTAGAGGCGGATCATCTGCAATACGATATTAATTTTAAGGTTATTGATGCCTATCACTTAAATGGGCTTGAAGCCAATTCTTACGACATTGTTTTCACGCTACATAGTATGCATCATTTTAGCCCCGAACAATTATCTATGATTATGTCCGGGGCCAGGAGTGTTGCAACAAGGGCATTTATCGGTATCGACGGCTATCGTGGGATAGGAAATATTTTTTTTATGGTTTTCTCCGGCGCCATGAAAAGTCTGATGAGTTTTAGCCTTATTTATTTTCATGACTCACTGATTTCTGCAAGAAGGATGTACTCCGGAAAACAGCTTGAAATTATGGCCAGACTGAGCTGCCCTTTTTCAAATATAGTTGCTGAACGTTTGTCGCCAGGACTAACGGTCATTAAAATTTTTAATTAATGTCTTTGCCCTTTTGCTTTATCCTTTCCCATAAACCTGCCATTCAGAAAGCGGGTCTTCGTGAGCAAGAACTCTGATTAGCTCATCTTTTTCTTCCTCAATTTCAAATCGCGTTCTGAAGCCTAGCTGGCGAAGAACCGGAACAGCTGGGCACCAGCCAAGTGTGGCGTGCATGAAGAGTAAAGGAGAATGGATGAGTGGACCCCATAACATATTTTTGTTACGTCTTTTGTAGGCGGATATGAGTTGCGAAAAAATGACGGTGGAAGAGATAAGCATGACGGCCCTGTCAATGTCCCACTCCTTATCAAGTTTTTTAATGCGAGCGCGTACAGCATCAGCTCCCTGGGACACAATTCCATGCAGTAGTTGATTTGTTTTCTTATCTATTTTTTTATTAAGTTTTTCAGGGCTAAGATTTCTTACTCTATCATATGGGTTATGTTGGATATTTATTTCTTGCATATAACCTCCGTTGTTAGCTCCACATTATATAAGTGCAACCTGAGTGCCACTCTAAAAAATGGATGGTAAGCTGGCATAGACCTAAAACCAGGAGTTAAATTATGGCCAAAGCAATACCAAGACGTACTCATCTCGATACCAAAAAGGATCAGATATTAAGAAACACGAACAAAAAGAAAAGTAGCAGACAAAGTAAATAATTTTGAATCAGAATTAAAGAGTTTTCAGCAGGATTAATTCCTGCTTTTTGTAGTTGGTATTATTTCTTGCTTCGGGCATTGCCTGCCAGATAGTTTTGGCTAATTTTTCATTCTTTTGGAAAAATAATTTGGTAAAAAGTAAAAACTGGTTGGCAATCTTGAATGGCGGAACTAATCGGCGGATATTTTTTTTATACTTAGGATTGGCATTGATGATTCTTGTTGATTCATGATTTTGGAGGACTGCCACTTGCAAAGATTGGAATTCAAGTTCATTGAGCAGATCCGCAGCAGTAGAGAACGCAGAGTGGATGGCATAGCCTTGATCTTTTAAATCGGAACCAACGCTATAACCGAGCTGAACACCAATAGGATTATTTTTTAGGTTTTCAAATTTGCCGTTCTTAAACGTGATAACACTATCCTTTCTGACAAAGACATAGAAACTATCAGTGTGCAGTCTCAATTCGCCATCAATATTACCGCTGCTGTCAGTTGGGTAAACTCCCCACGCAGTACGCTCTTTCGTGAAGCTTGCTGCAATTAGGCCGTCCATATTTCCTGACAGTGCTTCGAACTGGCATCTTTTCCATGGCATGCGAATGTATTTAAATTTGATGTTTAATTTTTTTTCAATGTGATTGAGCTCGGTAAAAACCAGGCCGGTTTCGTCGCCGGTGATCCAGGGAAAAACAACTGTATCTTCATAGCAAAGCTTAATTTCATCTGCAGCGATTGCAGTTTTCTGGAATACCAAGCATACCAAAAATAGAATAATGTTTTTCATAATCTTGATTCTAGATTAATTTTATTTAAGTTTCAATTTTTTTATTATGATATGAATCACGTGCGCTTTTTTGGAACCTTGGCGTGATCAGTGCCTAAAAGCAGAGGTCTGGCCTTTAGTGCGAAAAGTTCTATAAATCTACTAAATGTATCGTGGCTTAACTGCATGGACTGCAATATATGCTTTTGTGTATCGAGCCTGATCTGCTCCATACTAAATTTACCATTTGAAGTTTCAATCTCATGCTGATTGCGGTGATTTTCCAGCCAGCGATGAATCATAGGCTGATCAACTTCGAGATGAAACTGTATGCCGTAAACTTTATCACCGTAGCGAAAAGCCTGTCCTGCACAGAGTTCTGAACTCGCAAGATGCACAGCGGATTTCGGGACGTCAAATGTATCACCATGAAGCTGAAACACTTTTTGCTCTGGATTGAAGTGATTGAAGAGCGGATCAACCATTCCTTCTTTTGTAAGAGAGATATCGTACCAGCCGATTTCTTTTTCTTCGCTTTTTCTAACTTCGGCCCCGAGAACGTGTGCCAGCATTTGAGAGCCAAGACAAATACCCAGGATTGGAATATTTTTTTTTAAGGCTTCTTCGATAAGCTTGATCTCGGTCTTTATATGTGTGTATTTTTCAGCTTCGTAAACCCCCATATGACCGCCGAGGATTATCAGCCCGTTATATTTTTCGAGGGTAGGTTCCTCCTCAGGATTGCGCTCAAAGTTCACATAGCGCATGCGAAGACCATGCTCTTTTAATATTGGATTAAGTGTTCCCAGAATTTTATGTGCCACATGTTGGAAAACGAGAACTTTCCGCATTAATGAATGTCCGGATATTTAATTTTTTTAAGGCCATCCTCCAGCTTCCGTTTAGTCCTCGGGCTGAGATTTTTTTTGCGGCAAAGTACAGCATCATATTTGTTGCCTTCAGGCACGGTCTTGTAAACAACGAGTTTTTCTTTGAATGCTTTATTTTTACTGATGCTGTGATTGACGACAAGGGAAAGACCGCAAATGCCGTCGATCCGGTCCGATTTGAGCATTTCAATCGCCTGGTCCATAGTTGAAACATCAAAAGCAAATTCTTTTTTAACATAGTTCTTAATGAGCTCTGTACAGGTACCGGTAAGTTTTCCGATCCGAAAATTCTGTCTTGATTGATCGACGCTCTTTTTCAGATAGATGGAGGGCCTTAAGGAATGAAGTGCTTTTCCCTGTACTTCATATTCCTGATATTTATTGCATATAGGTTTGAAAATAATCAATAGATCCGGACTTTCTTCTTCCAGGGCCAGAACAAGGCGTGCATGAGGGTACAGATCAATTTTAAACTTCAATCCGGACTCTTTTTCGAGGTGTCTGAACAAATCGATGTAAATTCCTTTAAGTTCACCATTATCGAGGGAGGCAAAAGGAGCGACGTTGGAAGTGGCAATTTTAATTTCCGCTCCCAACGCATCAGCAGCAGAATACAGCGTGCAGGAGGCGCACACTAAAAGCAGAATAAAAAGGTTTTTCATGCCATTAATTTACACGAAGGACTACAAGAAATCAATTTTATCAATTTATTGCAGGGGCAATATGTCCGCCACCGGCCTTCATTTGACGGACATGTTAATCTGACTAATACATTTTTTCGTTACTGCCTTTTACCTTAGAATCGAACGTTGCATCCTTTTTATTGGCCAGTGTTTTGTCAAAGAAGTTTTTGATTTTTTCCTTGATTTTAATTTTTGATAAGCCATGACTAGTTTTTTTACCTGATTCCATAAGTACCTCCATTCGAATATGTCACGTAATTAAAGCTGCATAGAAGATGCCAAACTTATAGCTCTTGGCCCCGGGATTGCTTGTTACTCAAGAAGAGAGCGGAACAAATAATCACAAGGAGAAGTGTATGAGCAGAGTCGGTGAAGTGATGCATGAAAACCCTGAGTTTTGCACTCTGGAAACTCGTGTGCCTGATATAAAATATCTGATGAAAAAATATAATTACAAAGAAATGGCCGTGGTTAATTATGAGCACGTTCCGGTGGGCATAATCACCGAGGATGCTGTTTCTGATGAAAAACTGGAAGAATATGTTCACCCGTTTGATTTAAAAGCGGTAGAAAGAATGAAGCCTATAAGTGTTTCTGTCAAAAAAGAAACATCGCTGGAAGATGCACTTAAAATTATGGAGTCCAATCATATGACAACAATTCCAGTCGTCGATGAGCAGGGGCACTATATCGGGATAATAAAAAAAGCGGACATATTCCGGCATTAATAATACATTAATTAAAATGATGTATAAACTTCGCGCATATCAGCAGGAATCAATCAATGCGACCATTGCGCATTTTCGCGCAGAAAAATCGCCGGCGGTTATCGTCCTTCCCACCGGGGCCGGCAAGAGTCTGGTCATTGCAGAACTTGCTCGTATCGCCCAGGGGCGCGTTCTGGTCCTTGCCCATGTAAAGGAACTGGTTGAACAAAATCATGCTAAATATTTAAGTTTTGGACTGGAAGCCGGCATCTATTCGGCGGGCCTCAACAGAAAAGACACGAGCGAAAAAGTCATCTTCGGAAGTATCCAGTCTATTGCCAGAGCTCCGGAAGAATTCTTCGCTCATTTTTCACTGCTTATTATAGATGAATGTCACCGCGTTTCAATGGAAGGAGAGACGCAGTATTTTCAAGTCATCAAAAAACTCAAGGAATACACTCCCGAACTTTGTGTCCTTGGGCTGACAGCAACGCCCTATCGCCTGGGACTGGGTTGGATATATCAATATAATTCCCACAAAAACGTATTGCGTACAAATGAAGATCGCTTTTTTATCAAATGCATTTATGAACTGTCTCTTGGTTACATGATCAAAAATAAATTCTTAACCCCTCCGGTGAAAATTGATTCACCTGTTGCCTGTTATGATTTTTCCAGTCTTAAATTATGCGGACAAAAATTCGTAATGAGTGAAATTGAGGGAATTCTGAAAGACCAAAAAAGAATTACTCCGGTCATTATCAGCAATATTCTGAACATGTCCGAAGATAGATTAGGTGTCATGATTTTTACCAGCTCTGTCGCTCACGCTGAAGAAATTTTGAAATCGCTTCCGCCATTTGTATCGGCCATGGTTATCGGTGATACCGAATCGGGCGAAAGGGACGAGGCGATCGAATCCTTTAAAGACAAAAAAATAAAGTTTCTTGTTAATGTTTCTGTTTTGACCACCGGCTTTGATGCCCCTCATGTCGATGTCATTGCGATTTTGCGGCCGACAGAATCCGTGAGCCTTTACCAGCAGATCGTGGGAAGAGGATTGCGTCTTAGTCCAGGGAAATCTGACTGCCTCATCCTGGATTATACAGGTCAGGGGCATAATATTTTTTCTCCGGAAATCGGTGAAGACAGGCCCGCCTCTGATTCAGTAATTGTTGAAGTTACCTGCCCTTCCTGTGGACTTATCAATGATTTCTGGGGAAAGCTTGATGAAGACGGATCGCTGGTTGAACACTTTGGCAGAAAATGCAGAGGAGCAATTGAAGATAGTGAAACACGCAAACTGATTGAATGCGGTTATCGCTTTCGTTTCAAAAGATGCGATTCTTGCGGCGAGGAGCAGGATATCGCAGCGAGGATCTGTTCCAGCTGCCGTCATCTTCTGGTGGACAATGACAAAAAATTAAAAGAAGCTATGTCGCTGAAAGATGCACATGTCATGCGTGTCGAAACGATGCTTTTTGAAAAAAACTTTGACAAGGATGGAAGAGAAAAACTGGAAATTAAATATTTCGATGCTGATGCCGAAAGTATAAAGGAAATATTTTACCTGAATTCTCCGGAAGATTTGAAAGCGTTCTATTTTAATTTTATTCGCATGCATAACCGCCTTCCTGAAAAAAAACTCACTATTGGAAGCGCAGAGGAAGCGGTCAAAAATCGAAATCAATTCAGAATGCCAATGTTTATCATAGCCAGAAAACAGAAGTATTACTGGGAAATCAGGGAAAAAATTTTTAACCACTGATAGCATTATTGAATAGTTCTGTTAATTCAAAAGTATAAACAGATGTTAAACTTATATTTTCAAACACTCGTGTACTGTTAAAGTTTTTGTCATATCATTACTTGCTTCTTGAACTAAAGAGTGGGTGACTATGATTGAGATTGCCATTACCCCGAAAGAAACAGATTTAGGCGATGGCTTCATCGTCAGAAGGTCCTTGCCGTTTGCCAAAAAGAAAATGGTCGGGCCATTTATTTTTTTTGATCATTTAGGACCTGCCAAAGTAAATATTGATCACGGCTTAAAAGTGCGTGCGCATCCTCATATTGGCATGAGTACTTTGACCTATCTTTTTGAAGGCGAAATCATGCACAGAGATACGCTTGGAAATGAGCAGCTAATCAGGCCAAGAGAGGTGAACTGGATGACGGCCGGAAAAGGGATTGCTCATAGTGAAAGATCACAGGTGAGCGGCACTGACCAGGTGCTTGAAGGTCTGCAAATTTGGATTGCACTGCCGAGAGAAATCGAAGATATTGAGCCTAATTTTGTGCATATAAATTCATCCCGAATTCCGGTCATACAATCAGGAAAAAATAAATTTAATCTTGTGGCGGGTAAGGCCTTCGGGAAAAGTTCTCCAGTGCCAGTCTATTCACAGCTCTTCTGCATGGAAGGGAAGATGGAAGCTGAAGAGATTTTTGCCATGGATCTTGCTGAAGACATCGAAGGTGCAGTTTATATTGTTAACGGAAAATTAAATTGCGATCACAAAATTTATGAGTCGGGCAGTTTAATCTGTTTTAAGAAAGGCACCTCAATTAATTTCATGGCTTTATCGGGTTCCCAGGTCATCATTCTTGGCGGCGAAATATTTCCTGAAAAAAGATTCATCTGGTGGAATTTTGTCTCATCGAGTGCTGCTAAAATCGAAATTGCGAAAATGCGATGGGAAAATGATCAATTTGGAAAAGTAATAAACGAGGATGAATGCATTCCTTTGCCCCGGGACGTCTCGCGCCCGGTGGAAGAGTCAGTCTGCTATCCATAATTTTGCTAAACTGCCATACAATAATGGTGACAAAATTTAAAAGTGATGATTTATTATCTGTTTTTCAATTTGTATTTTTTCCAAACGAATTGTGAGAATTAATTTCTTACTTCTTTTTACTCATAAATTCTTTCTTCTCGTTATAATAATCAATAAAAATATCGATGTGATCTTGCGTATGATGGAGCGTCTTACTCGTGCACCAGGTCCTTCGAATAAAGCGATTCATCCCGCCCCGAAAACATGCCAGCGTGTGATTTATGGCAAAAAGTGGATCGAAACTCCTGATTTTTAGCTCGCCCATTCCGACAATCGAAGCAGGCAGTCCTTTATAAGTCTGATGGCGTGCTCTCGGAAAATGTCTCGCAATTATGTCTGGGTAACGTTTGTGCTCGTCGGTTTTAAATGTCGCCTCTTTTGAAATGCAAACACTCAAATCACCGAGCAATCTTGATAGCGCTTGCGGGTGCTGATTAAGGCGACGACCGTACTTTCTCCTCGAGATTTCTGCGATTTTCCCAAACGCCGGGATCTCTGCGACATTCGCTCCTAAAATTTTAAATGTCGCCGGATCAATCACAACTGAAATTGAAATCGGCTTTAATTTTGTATGAACACTTGAAATAAGATCATCAAACTGCACTTCGTTTATAGGATTATTCTGCCAGAATTTAAGTAATGTTTTTTGATTCATCCGCGCCTTTTTTGCCAGATAGACAAATTTTCTTTCAATTGTTTTTCGCGCCACTCTCAAGTTATAAGCGCAGGATCGAATCGACATCCCAGATGCGAGATTGGATCTGATTATTTTATTTAACCGTCGTTTTTTTTGGGCGAACTCTAATGTCTCAGTCGATTTTGAATATCTTATTTTGCAAATCTTACATTTGAAACGCTGGATTTTTCGAGAGTCATCTCGACGATGAAAAGAGCCATCTTTTACCTGGAAGATGCTTTGGTGATAAGCTTTGCATAAATTATTTGGGCAGCCTTGTTGCATGAGAGTGAACAGTGCAATTAGATGATTGACCCAGAAAGTTTAAGTGTTTGAATTGGTTATGAAAAAGACAACGCAAAGTTAAACATTGATAAGTATTTACTTAAACCCCATCACCACTATTGTATGGCAGTTTTTAACGGTACTTGCCACTGAGTCATATTTATTATTAAATAGCTTCATGTCTGTAAAAACTAATGAAGAAATAATCAAGCATAAATTGCACGAAGTTGAAGAAAAACTGAAACATCAGGATTTTTTCAGTCATTATATTTTAGAGACTCTTGATAATTTTGCTTATCGCTATTTTGACAATCCCAAAAAAGCGGAGCAGATTTCTGGCGGCGTAACGAGAGTTTGCGCCATTGAAAATGGAATTAAAGAGGCTATCAAATTAAAAATACCGGAATTGAGAGCGGGGATCGCTGATTTAGTTAAGAGAGTCAGTAAAGAGCAGGGCCCGACCATTCTCCGGGAAATAAAAGTCACCAAACGCTTGCATGAAGCAAGCCGTGGAGGCATTTACGAGATCAGCGCGCGCATAAGTTTTGGCCATCCAGAACACGATTTCAAAGCTGACACTTATGTTGAAAAATTAAGCACACTGAATTTTGACGACGATATTCAATTCAGAAACACACTTGCCAGAAAACTTGAAGAGGTCTGTGAACTTTTCTGCTAAGGGGTTGCTTCCATATTTAAGGCTGCATCTTCTTCTTCGGGAACGACATAGTCTTCATCTTCTTCATCATAATTTTCTTCAAAGACATTCTCGTTTGCTAGCAGATATTCGAGATCTTCATCAGGGACTTCGTTTTCAAAATCTGTCTCCGAAGTATCAGCCTCTTTAGCCTCAATATCGTACTCCAGGCCAACCAATGTTTCTTTTAATTGATCTGTATTTTCATCCTCAGGAATAGCTTCACTGGGAAGATTGTAATGGTGCTTTTTATCGGGAATACTAATTTTTGTAAATTCACTTCCTGAAAGGACATCTTTATATTTTTGTTTTTTCATAAATGCCTCCTCGTATATTTGTATTCTATAACAATCAGTCAAAAAGCCATTGCACGCCACGGAATGCCCGGTGGCATTCTTTCTGCAGTTAATAACAATGGAAACAAACGAGGAGTTCCTTATGAGTTTGGTAAGAGAATTTATGATCACAGATCCGGTGCCTTGTACTCCTTTGACGAGACTTGAAGAAATAGAACGGTTGATGCATGAACAAAAATGTAGCGAAATTTCCGTTCTTGACTCACTTTACGAAAAAAGATTGGTCGGCATTGTCACTGACAGTGATATAGAAAGCAGAGCGCGCATTGAAGGCGTCGAATTATCACATTTAAACGCTGAACAATGTATGAATACGCTTCCGATTGCTGTTAATCCTGATTCACAGGTGGAGGACTGTCTCAGGCTAATGGAGAGCAGTCACATAAGCAGAATGCCGGTAGTGGATTCGGACGGGCATTATTGCGGCGTCATAACTCGCTCTGATATTCAACACATTAAATAATCCAAAAGGGAGAGTATATGGAATTGAGAAGAGCAACAAGAGAAGAAAAGATTTTTAAAAACCAATGTGTACAGAGATTTCTGAGCACTTTCCCCAGAGGATTTGCTGACAAGAAATATAATAAGGACCAAAGAGAATTTAAATGGAACGCCCATGAACAGTGGCAGGAGGCTTTAAATCAAGGTGAATTTAAAAGACTCATGACTAATAAGGAGTATTTGGATGTAGCACTTAAAGCCTTAAGCGTCGTTTCCAAAACCCATTTGTTGACTGACAATGAAACGAAGGCCTTGAACGCCGCCATTAAAAATACAGATGGAGCAAAAGTTTTCGCTAAGGCGCTTTATCAACTGCTTTTTGGCACTACGACTTTGAAACAAAGATTTTCTGTCTGGTGCGAAGCCTTTGACGAACTGCCTGGAGTGAAGGCCATAGAATCTGTACCACGAAATAAAAAAGGCATTATCTCCTGGCCAATGCTGACCGTCTTTGGATTTTTGGCCCAGCCGGAAGTGCATGCCGTACTTATTCCGGAAGAAACGTTGAATGCGGCTGCTAACTACGGTTATAAAATTAACTTAACAACTAAACCATCCTGGAAGGTTTATGAAGATTTTTTGGAGTTTTGTGAAGAAGTCAAAAATGATTTAGAGAACTTAAGACCCAAAGATATGATCGACATTCAATCTTTTATCTCCCTTGGGGCGGCAGAAGTTTAAATTGAGATGCTTCCTGTTTTCTGGTAAGATCTGGTCCGGAGAACATATGAGCAATCAAAATAAAAATAAAGAAACTGAAATTGAAACTGAAAATAATGGACATCATGAGCATGTGCACGGTCCAAATTGCAATCATCATCACCATCATGAAACATTAAAACCAATTATGAGAGCAGCCCCGAAAGTAGGAAGAAACGATCCATGTCCTTGCGGTAGCCAGAAAAAATTTAAGAAATGCTGTGGAAATTCCTAATCATTACCTCTGATACAGTTAAGCCCTCTATATTCTTTTACTTCCTCTGGAGTAGATACCTGTAAATTTCCTTTAAAACTATCTCCTGGGTTTCCAAAGCTTGAATCTTTTATGGTTACTTTCAGGGAAGAAGGAGGATTAAGAGTGCTTCCAGTGATGATTGTGTCGAAATTTGAAGTCGCACGAACATTGGTTACCATTGTATTAAACCCGTTCCCGACTATTTTCATTTCCAGCGGCATTCCGGCGATATCTATGATGAAACCGGAACCACTGCAATTATAAACTCCTGCAATGGACAAGGCTGGAAGCAATAGTGTGAATGCCAGTAAAGTTTTTTTCATAAAGACTCCTATAAAGAAACTGTAATTATATTGCTGTTGATTGAAATATTTTTTGAAACGATGGTCTTTTTCAGGAAATACATCAGAAGTTTTACTGAATTTATTCCCATTGGAAGACGAGCGTCTGTTACCGTAATGTTTAACTGCCTTTGGGCCTCATCCAGCGCGATCCTCCCGGTTATTGTCACCTTGGCCTTGATGCCAAGATATTTCGCTTCTGCATGCACCAGCAATGCACCGTTGGAAGAATTGACCAGAATATTTTTTACAGCGCTGTCCTTTTCATCGGGCTTTGTGTTTTTAATTTCTGCGATTGAAAGTCTTGTGTAGCTAATGCAGTCTTTTAAAACCTGTATTAAATCGAGCAGGTCTGTTTCCGTCTCTTTTTGAAAGTTGAGCATTAGATTTGAAATAGTGGTGGTTGAAACGGTGTCTGAAAAAGAGCCGCTGTTCAGCGTGAAATAGGCTATTTTATCCAGGACTGTCAGGTCTTTTATATCGAGATTAAAGTTTGTTTTTGCGGCTTTGTCTACAATGCTGGCCTTTAGTGGAGCTATCTTTAGCTCATTAAGACAGGCTTTTTTAATTTTGTTCAGATCCATTTCTTTCAAGTCTTCATCTTTTGCGCAGCTGAGATTTAAATTATCTGCACTGATAAAATAGGAATCATTGCTGACCGATCTGGCTGCTTTAAAGTTTGCACTGACCTGATTCTTGCGCACGTCAAAGCTTCTCACTTCGGCATTCAGGAATAATTTATCTCCTGTATCTTTATCTTTATTTTCAAATTCCAGAATCGCCGCTTCGTTGTTGGGAGCATAGTTTCCATTGAGAGTTAAAAATCTGAAGCAATTGCTGACCATATCGTTGGCAGGGGAATCGCTGGGAAGGGGAGAGTTCTGATCACTTAGGTTCTGGCAGTAGAGGCGAAAGGTGCGCAGCTTTATGCTTGAATCAATATTGATAAAACTCAGGAATTCGCCGGAAACGTTCAGTTGATTGTCATCAAGAATTAATTTTGAATTCAGAAGTTCTGTCTGATTAACGGAATTGATAACGCTGTTTGGTTCAAGAGAAAAACCATAATCCCCAAACTGAGTTGTGAATCCGAGGAAGGTCGGCCTTACAAAAATTTGTGAATCAAAAATTTTATTAACATTGTTGACGTTCAAAACGATGCCGTTGTTGTTGACGTTGGCCGATTTAAAAATAAGCGAGCCGGCCTTACCAACACCCTTGGGTGGTTTCTGATACTGAAGTTTATCTATGGCGAGATCGACGCTGAGTTTTGTTTCTGACAGTGCAGCGAAGGAAAAGAGAAGACAAAAAATTATTGCGCTTAATTTCATGGGGAACCCTGAGTTAAAGATAATAAGTTTTATCAGAAAAGAGCTTATAAGTGGAGCGATGTAATCTTTAATTAGAAATTGTCCGAGTGTTTTGGTCCGATGATTGCATTGTTAATTTTTGTCTCGCAAAACAACAAATGAGAGGCAAAACGCCGGAGGAATGATGAATAGAGTAAGAGATTTTATGACTGAAGATCCTGTCTGCTGCCTGCCGACAACAAATCTAAAAGTTGTAGCGAAACTAATGGTTCAGTATGACTGCGGTGAAATACCTGTTGTCTACAGCATTGAACGGCCCAAAGTCGTTGGTGTAATCACTGACCGGGACATAACCTGCAGGTCTGTTGCCCATGGCCTGAATCCACTTGAAATGATTGCTGAAGACATCATGACGACACCTGCATTGGTGGTCACGATGGACATGTCTCTGGAGGATTGTTGCACATTGATGAAAGAGGAGAAAATTCGCAGAGTACCGGTTGTTGACACCGATGAATTTTGCTGTGGGATGATTTCAATAGCTGATATAGCTAGAAAGTCAGAAGATCTGGTCGCGGCATCAATGATTCACGACATTTCTATGCCGACTTACGACTTCCCCATGGAAGTTTCATAAATTCGGCGACTGGATGGCGGTTGATGCAACTCCTTGTCCCGGTGAGTTTTTGAACGATACCCGGGAGGGTCACTTGCAGGAAAAGTTTCTTCCAGCGCCTCGTCGATGAGTTCGTCATCAGTCATAATATACCGTTTGTCTTTTATAAAAATTGATTTAACTTTGTGTTTTAAAATATTCCATTTCATAGTAGTCATAGCTTCCTTAAACATAAAACGGAGGGGAATATCCCCTCCAGTGAATTAGTCTCTTTTTGAACTGCGTTTGCTGCTTTTGCTGCGACTTGAACTTTTAGAACTTTTTCTTTTCATAAAAACCTCCCTGTAAAATTAAGCTCGCTACTAAGCTTCTAGTCTTAAACCTAGCAGGAGATTCCAGGTCTTCACAGGCAAATAATAATTCATAATTAGAATAAGAATGAACCATTTTTTTTATAGTTCAGGTGCGGCAAATGATTAAAAAGGAAGCTTCAGGCCTATCTGCATTTCAATCTGACCGTCGATTTTGAGTTCTGTCACGGAAGGAATAGCTGATATTGTCAGCGTTGGCTTAACTGGTATGGTTTTGGAATTTTTTATAAGGTTGAAAATATTTCCGTCGACAATGGTGAAGTCCAGGCATTTCATATCGCAGTTATTCTTGCTTTTTCGATAACTGAAAAGAAGGGGATTAAATCCGCTGACTTTGGAAATATCCAGTGAATTGATAAAAGAAAAACTGGCCTTATTGCCGACAGACTGGTTGAACTCTTTATTGTATTCAATGTAAATCCGTTTTACCTTTAAGGATTTTACAATATTAAAGTCCAGGTTTAAATCAGGCAACAAAAGATCTATGTTTCCGATATCAACTGTTCGATCGCCGGTGAGTTTTAAGAAAATTTTTGCAAAGGCTTTTAAAAACGAATTTCCAATCTGCTCGAAGCTGTTGGGAATGTTTGCGGTATCATAAACGTCCATGTTGACGATATTGTATTTCAAATTGAGATAAAAAATGGAAGGATCACCGGTGTTTGTTTCCAGCGATGTCTGCGCGGACTTGGAAAGTTCAGTGTTGCCGGCCGCGATTAAAGCAGTGTTCATCATTGATTCACGCTGAAGCTCGGCCAGAGTCTGGGCCTTGGCAATCGGAGTGATTGATTCACTTTGCTTCAGACAGGAAATATTTAGTATAACCATAGAAGCTATGAGCAATGTTTTCAAAAATTTAATCATATTGGGAAATCTTAATTGAGTCCGCAGAATTTTCAAGTAGGCAGAAAAAATCAGCGCAATTTCGTTGGGGAAAAATGCCCGGCAAAAGCTATCTTAATTCCTCATTATTGCTATAGAGATTTCTGTCAATAGTTTTTTTCAGAGAAATTTCTTTTAATAATTCTATGGCCTCATCTGTTTCAACCTGTGTGAAATCAAGGTACCATTCCCCGACTGAATAGAGTGGGTGTGGAGTGCTGAGAACGACGACGCGGTCAACCTGCTTATAAAGTTTTTCTACTGTCTCAGCTGAAGCAACAGGCGTTGCAATAGTTATGCTTCTCACTTTTCGTTTTTTTAAGACCTGCAGGACGACTTCTATTGTAGCTCCGGTAGCAATTCCGTCGTCGACCAGAATGATGTCTTTGCCTGTAAGAGGAAGCGGCGGATTTCCTTCCCGAAGTTCAGCGCCGATCTCCTGAAGTTTTTTTACCGCAAGAATTTTTATACTCTCTACACTTTTTGCGGACAATCCAAGTTCGTCCAGCAGTTCATGGTTGTAAAAGATTTCGTTGTCTTCGCTCACTGAACCGACGGCGAGTTCAGGGTAGTGAGGGGCCCCGATTTTTTTCACCAGAATAATATCCAGCGGGATACTTAAAGATTTAGCAATCTCATACCCGAGAGGCACTCCTCCTCTAGGGACAGCGATCACCACTGTATTTTTTCTATCAAGAGCAATTGCAGATAATTTTTCTGCTAATAACATTCCCGCCTGTTTTCTATTGACGAAGACCATAACAACTCCTCCTAATATATTCTTTTAAATATGAGTACCATAGGGATAAGTTTCAGGAATTTTATCTTTATCAACCAGTGTAAGTAATGGTTCAAGGGCATGGGTCTCGTCGATAAATACAAGCGCATCATAGCGCCTCGACAACGACGTAGGCACATAATTGCCTCTGTGTTCAGAAGGCGGGTGATACACGACGCCTATGGCGCGATGACCGCGTGTTTCCGCGAGGGCCTGGTCCGCATCCTTATCGTTAAACATTAAATAATAATCAGGGCAACCGATTTCAGGTATGGCATTATGGAGTTCTGCTTCAACACTATTTTCGCGTGCCTTCGGAACCGGCATAACCTTGATGGGACCGTCCCATGCAGAGGAGGCGATAACTGTTCCTGTGTAAGTTGTAAAGCCAACCAGAGCTACATTTTCCGCTCCATATTCGTCACGGGCAAGGCCGCCAATATTGACCTGTCCCAGGATGGCCATATCAGTAGCGCGGTAATCTCCAATGTGAGTGTTGTGTTCCCAGACAATACCTTTTGAATCCGCTCCGTAATGCTCAGTCAGCATGGAAAGTGTATCCATCATGTGATTATCCCGGACGTTCCAGGAATCTTCTTCTCCCAGAACCATGGCGCGATAATAATTTTCAGCATTGCAGACAATTTTTGCATTTTGAATGGCATTAAATAATAGTTCATCTTTATTTTCCGGATGACTAAGTCTGTAATTGAGTATTTCATTTAAAACTTTGAGTACGTGTTTTTTACATCCTTCGGGCAGATCAAACAAAGAACGTGCGTAGGCTTTTTCGTCATGGCGATAAGATTCAAAACAGGAATAATAGGAGATCGCCTGCATTGAGAGTGTTTTATCAATTTTGGATAGCAGTTCGACTGTTTTATCCATCGATTCATATAGTGAATAAACATCCAGACCGTAAAAACCTACGGGCTTTTCGGCCGGGCTAAAATTATTTTTAAGCCATTCAGAAAGTTGGGCAACTTGTTTGTTGGACCACATCCAGGTCGGCCATCGGGAAAAATGGGAGAGTGTCTCTTCTACGCGGCTTTGGGTTTTGTTCTGGATAAATTTGGTGATTTCCTGACAAGGCGGCCAGTCGCCTTCCACTGCGATGAAATTAAATCCATGATTGGCAATAAGTTCTTTTGTTATGGCAGTTCGCCATTCATAAAATTCTTTGGTGCCGTGGCTGGACTCACCAAGCATGACAATTTTTTTGTCCTTAATTGAATTAATAAGGCGATCCAGATCGTCAATGCCACGTAGAGGGTTTGCCCGTTTAATTATTTCCTGAGTATATCTTTTTGAATTCATGTCTTTTTCCTGGTTATTCTTGACCTCGATTATTTCAGACATTACCGCTAAATTTTCAAAACGAATCATTGATTTTTAAGCATGAAAGGATAGGATTTCATGTATGGAAATGTTTAAAAAACTCAAAACTTTTGTTAATGATACTTATCAGGATCAACGCATACCGGAGAAGGATAAAAAAATCATTATCGGCATTTTGATTATTCTGGCGCTTAGGCTCCTGTTTATCCCGGACTGGATTCCCTATTTTGGGATTCTGGACGTCCTTTTTCTGATTGGATTGATAGGTGATTATTTGTTTGGAATTCTTGATCAAAATCTTTTATTGAGTCATTTTCCCTGGGGAATGAAAAGTTTTGCCCGGATCAGAAGATTTGCCTTGTTTCTGGCCTTTTTTGCGCCTCATTTTGTCACTGATCATCTCTGGGAATACACCAAAGAACCTTTTTAAATTGCAGGAAGTCTGCTAGCATCAGTAGAATTAAATTTTGGAACTGGAAGGATCAGTATGGGAAGTAGTTTAAAAGACGCACTAGCTAAGATTGGTATTAAAGAAGCGCCAAAACCGGTAGCGCCCAACGAAAGAGAAAAATTAAAGAAGAAACAAGTCACTGAAGTTGTCGTTCACCAGGAACAAAGGAACTTCTGCGAAGCCTGCGACCAGATTCGCCCTGACGTGGAATTATATAAACACAGAAATCCTACGACCGAAGCAGAATGGATTTGTGTACGATGTGCCGATCAGCTGCAGATTGCCGATACGTTCAGAAAAACTGCTCAGAGCGATACTTCCATTAAAAAACTCTTCCGTAGAGAATATGGCGCCACACGTAGCCCGGCGGAATTTAAGACTCAGACGTCCTCCGCGCCCAAAGGCCCGGTCAACGGAAATCGTTAAGAGAGATTATAAACTGCCCTACTACGATGGTGTTGGCGGGATCAAATATCAAAGTACAATTTGATCCATAATCTTTGGCAGTTGAACATTTTTGTTATCAAATTGTTGCACTGAACGCGTTCTGAGCACTTTTTTAAAAATTGAACTGATAAGTGATGGTCGATAGGCTCATTTTCCAATACCTTTTAGACAGCTCCCATCAAACTTTGATATTTGAACAAGCCAAGAGATTATTTCAGACGCAATTGAATCCTTTGAGCATCATAAAGATGCTTGGCCACTGTTGAACGAGTTTTTTCGAGCATTTTCTTTAGTTTTTTGTTTTTTACGGCGGGAAGGATAGTTCCATCGAGTTCATTAAGCGTTTTCTCATGCATGGCAATTTGTGTCATCATGTATTCTTTATCAAATTCAGATCCTGATATTTTTTCTAATTTTGCCATCCCGGCGTCACTTTCAGCTTTTTTTTCAGTGCTTAATTCATTTTCTACCGGTTTTATTTTTAATTTTTTAGAAAGCAGCACTGTTTTTTTATTGCTCTTTGAATGGTCTTTAATCATGTGGGCAGCAAATTTTTTAACATCTTTGCTCTGAGCTTTTTCTTTTGCCATTTTTGCCATATCCACTTCGCCCTTGTCTGCAGTCATGATTATTTTGGCTATCTGTTCATCGCTTGGATAGTCGGCAGCTATCACAAAGATAGAAAATAGCGAAAAAATGAATAGTATTGATTTCATGGCGATCCCCTTGATTGCATTTGCAATGCAATTTTATGACCAAAAAAAAGTCTTATTATTTGCTTCGCCCCTTGAGTGACAATGCCAGTCCGGCAATGATGGAGCCATGAAAAAGCTATCTTTGTTTTTAAATTTATCTTTTTTCTTCATTCCTGCCTGTTCAAGGATAGACCTCGCCGAAGCCTGGGCCAATATGTATATTGCAGATCATATAGATCAATATTTTGATATGAACAGCATGCAGTCTCTCTTTGTTAAGAAAGCTGTGAAAGAGGACATTGATAAAATTAAAACGGAAATTTTTCCAGGAGTGGCCGCAGAACTCGACCGGATAGAACTACTGATCAAAAGCAAGACTGCTGTTTCCTCGGAACAGATTTCCCGCTCTCATACAGAATTTAAAAAGATCTTTTATGAAGGTTTGAAAATTTTTGAACCAAGCGCCCAGAAATTTGTCCAAAAGCTAAGTAATGATCAGATAGAGACTTTTAAGAAAGAATTCAAGAAGAAATCATTGGAACTTGCGGTGGATCTTGAAAATCCCGACGGGGCCATAGAGAAGCGATTTGATGTAATCAGAAACCAGATTGAGATCTGGATTGGTTCTCTTACAATAGAACAGAGACTGCTGGTTCAAAACTTTACCAAAGTGAATGTATTGCCTCTAAAAGAATTAATTCACAACAGAGAGAAGCTTTCAAAAGAGTTTTTAGACAGTTTCAAGAGTAGTGCAGATCAAAGAAAATTTATCAATACCCTATTTACCAATTACGAATCAATGCTTGAGCCTGCCTATAGAAGAGCGGCGGAGTTTGACCTGAAAAAATATTTTGAGCTGATTGCATCCGTTTTAAACAAGCTTGAGCCCAAGCAGAGGAATCATTTGATTGTGATTATAAGTGAAAGATCGCAAGAGATGAAAAAAATGTTTCAGGATAACCAGGATAAGAAGGAAAAAGTCCGCTTGACGGACTTTTTTCCTCATAGTTTTTAATGATGGATGTATTAGTGCAGAAAAGATGACTTATCTGATTCCCGACCGGAAGATTGAGTCTTAAGTGCATTATCGTAAATACCCAGCAACAATATCGTTGGAACCCATTGTCCCACAAAACTTGCCATGTTCTTTTTCTTCGCTAAGGCCAGTCCAAGCGATAAGGCGACGGCACCGGCAGCAGCTGAAATAAAAAAACCAGATGATAACGTAGCTTTTTGTTTTTCGTTTACTTTGGTGACTCGGCCTTCTTTGGCCGGTTTTGCTCTGCCACTTTCAGTTAAATAGGGGCCCATATGAATTCTCCTTGTTTATGAAGTTAACATTTCCTAACAAGGTATTCATGCAATGCCCGTACCATAGAATTATTCTTCGTGTTCTCCAAAATCGGAATGCTCGGTATGCAGGGAAGGAAGAAGCAGAGTGTACTGGCCCGTTTTTTCGTCCCGGTTGATATGAAGCAGCCCTTGCTTCTGGGCATCCTCTACCAGGTCTCTGAATGATGAATAACCGTAATATGTTTCATTAAATCCCGGGCGTCTTCGTTTCATGGTTTGCTTCACCATGGAGCCCCACAATTTATCTTCATCGCCGCGTTCTTCAACAAGACCTTCGAGTGTCTCGACGATGAAATCAAGCGCTTCCTGGCGTTTGCCAAGGGGCTTGGCTTCTTTTGCTTCTTTACTTTCTTTTGCGTCCTTTAATTCTTTAGTGGTCGCCGCTTTTTTCGCAGCAGTTTTTCGTGTAGGTTTTTTTTGTTCGCGCACCAGATCGTCATAAAAAATAAATTCATCGCAGTTGGCGCTGAGCAAATTGGATGTCGAATCTTTAACGCCGATCCCGATAACCTCTTTATTGTTTTCTCTTAGCTTTGAAACCAGAGGGGAAAAATCAGAATCACCGCTTATGATGACAAAAGTATCTACATGAGATTTTGTGTAGCAGAGATCGAGAGCGTCGACCACCATTCTTATATCTGCAGAATTTTTTCCCGACTGTCGCACGTGGGGAATTTCTATCAGCTCGAAGTTCGCCTCATGCATCGGTCGCTTAAAATCTTTGTAGCGATCCCAGTCGCAATAAGCTTTTTTCACAACGATGCTGCCTTTTAGTAAAAGGCGTTCAAGAACTTTATCTATGTCAAAAGTTGCGTATTTAGCATCTCGTACACCGAGAGCAATGTTTTCAAAATCGCAGAACAATGCGATATTAGTGTCATCTGTATTAGTGGCCATTTGGAAATTCCTTCAAAAGTCTATTACTTGCATAGTACGGCAACACCTGCAGAACGGCCATAGACTTCGGCCTCAATATTTTCAATGCAATGGCTGTCCTTCTGCCGGAGTTATAGGTGGTGGCCTTTTTTCAGCCGGCTTGTTCAGAAGATAGTATTCCTCTTCGGGGGTATTTGTTCTTCCCAGTATTTTATTTCTTTCCGGATATCTTCCAAAGCGGTCAATAATTTTTTTATGTTCATTTTCATAGGCAAGACTTTCTTCAAGCCCTGGCTCTGAAAAAAGTTTAACGGCAATCTGGTGAATACTTTTTGATTCACTATGCATAAAGGGCAGATAGAGGAAAATTTTGTGGTTATTATCAAAACTCTTATGGTGGTTTCCGTAAATGGCTTCCTGAGAAAGAACCAGCGCCATCGGGTCCGAAATAAAGGCTTTCGGGTCATCACGGTAGATATTGCGGGAGAACTGATCGATGAGAATAATTTCTGCCAAACGTCCCAATGGATCGTCCCTCCAGCGAAACAGCTCGCCGGAAACGGCCTGGGCATGAATGGCGATAAATTTTTCAACCATTCTTAAATCGAGAATCTCATCTTTTTTGAACCAGTCCGTTGGGTTGAGCTGGAGAAACCAGAATTCGAGAACGTCGGGGTAATTCATAATTAAACCTCAGGGGATAATCGGAGGGTGTTGTTCAGAATTCAGACAGGAATCACTGCAAAAAACTTCTTCGCCACTTCGCAAGCCGCGACTCATGACGATTGTGTTGCAGTTGGCACAGCGAGGGGCTACAAAATTGATGGCGCATTCAAAGCTGTCAAAGGTGAACTCTGTCCCATTGATAAAAAGAATATAATCTTTTTCTATATTCACGCCGCAGTTCATGCATCTTTCTTGTACCATATAACTCTCCATGGTTTTTTATCAGGACTAAAAGCATGGTCCGTGCCAAAAATGATATTTAATTAAAGCTCTTGTTTGCACAGGCGTTCATCTGATGTGCCCCAATCATTAATTCCAGGAAGGACAAAAATGTACATTCACCGATTTAATATATGTGATTGTGGTGCTGAGGACGGTACATAGTTTGCAATTCTTCTAGTATTAGGATCCCTTTTAAATAAAGGGCAAACATAGGAGAAAGTTATGTATAAATATTTGTTTGCGTTAGCACTTGTGAGCGGATCGTTCGCTAGTTATGCAGATATGTATAATGATGATTCTACCGCTGTAGATAATTCAAGCCGTGAGTACTATGAGGATACTGCCTCGACATATAATTCATCGACCATGAGAGAAGAGAATGTTGAGCAACCGGGGATGGATAGTCGGGTCACCGGCACAATGCCTGATCTGTCACGTGAAGGGCTCACCGCACAGAAATGGCACGCCGGTGTTCTTACCGGTGTAAATGCCCCGTCAAGTGACCAGGTCGACAGCTCACCAGCCTTTGGTATCGATGTTGGCTATCAACCCGTTGAGCATTTCGGTGCAGGTCTTGAAGCATTCACGGCCGAGCAGGATGATGCAAATAGTTTTCAGAGAACAACCGGATTGTTTAAAGGTACCTACCATCTCGGTGGCGATATCCCGGTCATTAACACAACTTATATTGGTGCCGGTGTAGGACCAATTTTCATCAATGACAAAGTAAGATGGGCAGGAGCTCCGATGGCGGGATTTGATGTTCCGTTGACAACTAGAACAAGTGATTTTCTTTCGCTTGGGTTGAATGCTAAATATATTTTTACAACCGATGAGGCAGATGCGCCACGGGAATTTGCTTCCGCAGTAGCACTTAAATATTGGTTCTAAATAGTGTGTAAATCAATAATGAGAAGGCGCTTTTTTAAGCGCCTTTTTTATTTCAGAGTGATTCCTTCTTTTTATTTAAAAGGATCTGCTTGTAGACCAATAGAAAACTAACAACCAAAAAGGGAACACCCGGAATGACTGGCAGAACCAGCCCGAGAAGGCCCAGAATCAGAAAGAAGATGGCGCCGATGATGCGGATGAGATTGTAGACACGGTTGCCTTTATTGTCGTCTTCCTGATAAATCATACCGATAGAAAAATTGGCCACTAAAGCGACAATGACGTAATAAAAAAAGCGTTTGATTCTCTTTAGCGGAGGGCAATGTTCCATAAAGTTTTTTGCGTCTATTCTTTCACAACCGGTGTGAATCAAGTTTTCAATATACTCCTTAAGCTCTCCGGTAAATTGTTCGGAATAAACATTTACATTCATTTCAAGATTTTGCTGATAGCTGGTGTAGTTTAAATTAAACGATCCAATGGTGGCCCAGTGATTGTCAATGGTAGCCAGTTTTCCGTGCAGGATGGATTTTTTCCATTGATAAATTTCGACGCCATTTTTCAAAAAATATGTATAGAGATATTCAGAAGCTAAAATATAACTTGGCCAGTCGGATAGTTTTGGCAGAATCAGCCGGACGCGGACTCCGCGTTTGGCGGCGTCCACCAGCTGAATCATAAAACTTCTTCTTGGAAAAAAATAAGAATTAATAATGGTTATTTCATGCTTGGCTTTTTTAGTGATGTGCACATAGTGTCTGGTGATCTGCCAGCGGCGATAGACCCAGTCGTTGACTAAAATTTTTACGTCAATGCCCTCGGGATAATTTTTCGAAGGGGCAAGCTGCGGGAAAGGAATTTTCTTTATACCGGCAGTGTTTTGATAAGTGATCTGCAGATATTTGGCCAGTCTTTGGATGACCGGACCTCGAAGCAGAACAGCAAAATCCAGCTGGGGAATACCTGTGTTCGGATCGATGATGCAATTGATATTCATGCCGCCGATAAAACTTACCTCGTCATCAACCAGCAAAACTTTGTGGTGAAGACGTCGTCCCCAGCTGTAGAGCCATTTGATCTGAATGCCGTTGAACCTGGAAAAATGAATCCCTGCTGAACGCAGTTCATCTTCATCGTTGACAGTGAGCTTTGTCGATCCCACCATATCTACTAAGAGATAGATCTGCACTCCCCTCTGAGATGCTCTTATCAGTTCGTTAAAAACCTTTATTCCAAAGATATCGAGTTCAAAAATATAAGTCTGAAGGTGAATAATTTTAGCCGAATTTTTTATCAGCTCGAGAAATCGCTGTTGATAGAGAGGGCCGTCTTCAAAAAATTCTATACTGTTTTCTTTTGAGCGATGAAAAAAATTACGGTCCATAGAATTCGACCTCACAGAAAAGGGCCAGGTGATCAGAGAGATTTTCCAATAAAGTATGGGTCGTTGGCTCAAGAATATGAACGTCGTTGATTTTTAAATTTTTAACATAAATCCTGTCAAGACAAAGCATCGGCCAGGCCGCTGGAAAAGTTTTGGCGAAAAAGCCATGTGTAGCCTTGTGCACTTCCTGCATTTTGAGTTCGTGTTCAAAAACCTGAGCGCACTTTTGATTCCAGTCATTGAAATCACCTGCAATAACAACAGGGGCTTCATCCTTATTGATCATCTGGATGTGCTCTTTGATTGTTTTATACTGCAGGAGTCTTCCTGTGTGCAGTAGATTGAGGTGCGAGCAGGCGACATAGAAAAAATTATGATGTGTTTTTTTTATTTCAGGAAGGATGATTTTGCAGACAAGCAGGCCTCTTTTTTCAAAGCGGTTGGTGGAGAGATCGATATTCTCAAAACCTTCAATGGGAAATTTGCTTAAGATAAGATTTCCATGATGCCCATGATCATAAACAGCATTGTGCCCATACGAATAGTGGGGCCACAATTCATCCGCCAGATATTCAAACTGTGCATCAATCAGGCCTATGTCTTTGTATTTTTCATTCTTGCCGACAACTTCCTGAAGGCATACAACATCAGCTTTTGAGTAGGTAATAAAATCTTTAACCTCTTTAAGGAAATAGTTTTTATTTTTCCAGTCGAAACCTTTATGAATGTTGTAAGAAAGAATTTTTATTATCATTTTCTAGTGTTTTAATTTGGAGGCTTCACCGAAGGCCCTCGGCGCGTTTACCTTGCCCTGCCCGGATTTATTTTTAGCCAGGCCCACTTCGACATGTCCCTCTCCTGACATCATATACTGAAATCCATATTCGGCAACTTCAGCAGCCGGTTGCAGAAAATTATTTTCAGGCGATTCCGGCACAAGTTCAGTGATTGTAATTCCAGAGCCCTTAAGCTGCTCTCTCAGAGATTCAGCATAAGTTTGGATAAAGGATTTTGCAGCACTGTAGACAGGCCCGAGTTGATCCGGCATGGGCCCCACGACAGAGCTGGTAAAAAGGATTTTCCCTCTTTTTCTTTTTATCATGTCATTAATCATATGTTTTGCGAGATGAACCGTCGAGATAACATTAAGATTAATGACGTTGAGTTCATCGTCCCAGTCGGCATCGATTCTGGATTCGCCGGTTAAGTTAATCCCGCCATTTATAGCGATTGCCTCCACCGGCCTGTCGGTTTCATCAATTTTATTTTTTAGTTCATCGACACCTTCGTATTCTGCGAGATCAATGACATAACTTTCTACTTCTGCTCCAAGCATTCTGCAGGTCTGTGCGGCCTCGACGATGGCAGGATTTTCAGATACTATAATTAAATCATATCCATGCTGAGCAAATTGTTTTGCCATTTCATAGCCAATCCCGCTAGATGCGCCGGTTACAACGGCCAGTGGTTTATTAGGGGTTACTGCTTCCATGTGCTCTCCTTCGGTTTAAAGTTTGTCGCTTGTAAAACTGCAAGCCGGATACCATGATGCCCCTGTCCAAATAAATGTAATGATGTTTTTAGGTGGTTTTATATGCTATAAGCTTTTTTTATGAGGCTTATTTTACTCTTAATATTCTCTTCTCTTTTTGCATGCCATGCCTTTGGTGCCTACTACGATACACTTCCTCAAGGTGTGCGAAATCTTACTTTTCGAATTATCCAGACCAGCAATATAACCGGCAGTTACGGCAGTTCAGGCAATTTAAAAGGTTATAACGTCAATGCAAATATTAATGCTGACTCTATCAGAGGGGTAAACGCCGCAGTTGATTTATACCTGGATTCCTTGAGTGCTGCGGACTATGCCAATTTTAGTTTCGGGACTTTTCAGGGAAGTGCCAGCTCCAAAGTTACGGCACAGGTCATTGGCGGCGGTTATGGATTGACCGATCAGCTGACAATGTATGGATTTATTCCCTTTTATTCCGCTGTTGTCGATTTGCAGATCGCAAGGACAAGTAAAGGGAGAAACAACGTGGGCGGGGCCATCCAGCTGGAGAATCTTCCTGATGTTGATGTGCGCTTGATTCAATCGCTTTTTGTTAATTATTATAAGTATCAGCCATTGGGAAAATGGCAGGCGACTGATTTTGGTGACGCGGAACTGGGCATGATGTATCAGGTTTCAAAATATAAAAACTCCGGAACCTTGATCAATTTCGGAGCGATTGTTCCTTCGGGAAGAACGGACAATCCCGATATTCTCCAGGACATTGCTTTTGGTGACGGACAGTGGGATGCTTTTTTTGAGTTCGGTGGCGGAGTCACGTTATCCGAAGATTGGAGTATCGACAATTCTTACAGATTTACTTATCAGTTTCCCTATACCGATACAGTCCGCCTGCCGGAATCAAATGTATTTCCGGTCACAGCGACAAAGGGGAGCGCCGATATCAAGCTTGGCAATAAATACCAGACAAATCTCCAGGGCAATTATCGTCTCTCTGAGCAATGGTCCTCATCGCTGATTTATTCTCTGGAGTATGTCGAACCATCAAATTATAAAAGTTCAAGTGCGAACGCCGATAGAATCCTGGAGGAAAATTCCGAAAAAATATCACATGTAGGCAGAGTCAATCTGGGGTATTCAACGGTTAATCTTTACAAAAAGAAAAAGTTTTTCATGCCTATGAATTTCAATCTCGCCGTGCAATCCGTATTTGCCGGTAAGAATGTCCCTAAATATGAACGCGCCGATTTTGAAATGAGTTTTTTCTTTTAACTAAAAAGGCAGAGCAAGGCCGATCTGCATTTCAATCTGTCCATCCAGTCTCAATTCATTAATTGCCGGTAGAGCGCCAATGGAGAGTGCCGGTTTCAATTTTACATTGGTGTTTGGCTTCAGGATATCGATGATATTGTCTTCCAGGATATCGAACTGAATGCATTTGTACATGCAGAAGTTGCGGACCTTTCTGTAACTTAGAAAAAGCGTGCTCATGACTCCAACTTTTGGCACAGTTACTTCCCGGGAGAGTTCAAGTGCATTGATAAATGAGAAATCCGCGGCAAAATCATTTTGTTCATCAAGTTCTTTGTTGTATTGAAGAAATATTTTCTTGATCTTGATTGATTTGACGACATTGCGATCGAGATTCATGTCAGGGATATTGAGATTGATATCGTTGATATCAATATTGCGGGCACCTCCCACCGCAAGCACCACCCGGGCCAGTGTCTGCAAAAATGAATGCCCCAGCTGCTCGAAGGTGTTGGGCATATCGGCTGCCTCGAATACGTCGATATTTTTAATATTATATTTTATGTTGAGATAAAAAATGCCGGGCTCATTGGCGGTTTCAAGATTTGATCGGGCGGCATTGGAGAGTTCTGAATTCCCCGCCTGGTTGGCCGTTTCCATCAGCGCCTCTCTTTGAAGTTCTGCCAGAGTCTGAGCTTTCGCGATAGGCTTTATGGACTCTGTCTGTTTCAAGCAGGAAGACATGCATATTGTGAGAATGAAAATTTGCAGAACTTTAATGAACATGATGTCTCCCCATAGAGTAATTGGAGTGTATCTGGCTACTGTGTCAAACGCCATCTTTTGAACTATTAGAGGCTTAGGCAGTACTTGATTTTTTAATTGTGACAATTTTGAATGGCAGTGATTAAGTTAGAGAGGTACCAAAGGAGAGTTTATGAAATTTATTATTCCCATTATCTTTATCCTTGGCTCGTTTAATTTCCTTCATGCCGAGGACGATAACAAAAGCAAAAAAATCAAACGGTCTGTTAAAAGGAGAGTAAAGGAAGAAGTCTGTCTGAAAGGCAAAGTAAAATGCCTGACAATTAAACGTCTGCCTAAAATGAAAGAAAGCTCTGAAACTATAAAAGATTCAACAAAAGATGCAGTCAATAAAATCGATTAATATTTCGTGAAGTCTTGACACTCATTCAGATGATCTCATTATATAAATATGAGTTTTATCGCAACCATTTCATTAACTATTCTTGCTATCGTTTTTGCCGGCTCTCAAGCGGCGGCGGGTTCCCTTAAGGCCAATTGCCTTGAGCGTTGTACTTCTGCAGAATGCTTCGAGAAGAATTCAAAAATAAAAGAGGGTAAAGGGCCATCAAAAAGCTTTGAAAAGATTTTTGTTTATTCACAAGGATCATCACCCCTCACATTATCTTCATATCACCTGAGTTCCGCTTCATTTGAAGTTCACGATATCTCCATTCACCTGCCGAGCACATTGAGAATAGGCTCAGGGCTCTCCCCGCCGGTTTAATTCTCAATCGCATTAACCAGACATTAATTTTTTACAAAGGAATCAATCAATGAATTTAAAATCACTGATCGTTGCTACATTATTATCTACGTCCGGAAGTTCCAGCGGGATTATGGCCTCTGAAGTCGATCCTGTTTTGAGAAGCACTGATTTTACTCATGCAGAAAAAATCAACCGGCACGGATCTTCTGTTTTGAGATTAAATCTTACCCAGACAGGAATTGATAAACTGGAGATACTGAAGAAAGTAGAAGCGAGGAAAAAAATTACTTTTGAAGTAAACGGAAAGTTTTTTGCGTTTAAAGTGCGCGACTCAAATTTGGAAGACCAGATAGAAGTCGGTCCGTTTAGTCACAAAGAAGCCGTTAAAATTGCCCTGGCCCTGACAAGCTGATTAATAGCCCATGATATCGACGTAAGTAGTGCCTTTGGCCAGAGCAGATGATGACTTTGCTCTCTGGCCTTTAATCAACACTTTTCCTTCTGTGAAAAGGTTTTTAAGCGCTCCACGAGAGATAATTTTTAAATTGGCATTGTCTTCCTGTTCTCTGCAGGCGTTCAAAAGAACGTTGTCTATGCGGCTTTCAGGATAGTTTAGATTTAATATAATTCTGGCCGATTTAGGCGGTCTTGCCGGTATATAGCTTTTTTCAATGTCTGCTTCAGTTGTCGTAGTCGTCATAGAAGGCCCCGGGTAATGATTTAGCCTGAGTGTGCCATCCGCGGATCATAGTGTCGATAGATATGTAATTATTTCCACCTATAGCTTAAATCATTCAGGGCGATAAATTTTATGAATTTTATGAGGGTGCACTGGATTTGCTACGATTAATGGGTGCGCGAAACATACATTTTAACAGGAGATGTTTATGCCGAAGGAACACCAACGAGAGAAGAAGAAACTGACAATTAAAGAAAAGCAGGAGAGGAAAAAAGAGAAGTTGAGAAACAGAACAGAACAGGAAAAAGCTGAGAACGAGTAAAAGACCTATAGGCAAATAAGCAGATATGCAGGGGGTGGCAACGTTGTTTGCCACTTCTTTTTTGTAAATAAATGTAACCTACTTCAAAGTTCAAGCACTTAAAAATCACTGGAAATTCTTATCTATCTGGTATAGCTCAAAACGGGTTTTTAGGGGCTTTTTTGAGAGCTGAAGGCGATTATAATTAAAGTATGAATACAACAACAAAATTCATATTGAAACTTGATCGGGAATACATCATTAAGAGTGCAGTAGTTGCATCTTTCTGTATCTTCGCGAGCGCTAGTTTGAAGATGCATTCTGAAAAAGATGAGGCGATAAAGCTTACTCAGATCTATAAGGACAATTTTGGGGATTTTGACAAGGTCCATATTTCGACTAAGCCGTCGGTTATCGCCAAGATGATCTCGACCTTAAAGCCTGAATTCAACCAGGGCCAGGTCAATGATGTGGCCGTAAAAATCAGCCAGGTTTTCGGGAAGTATAAAATTGAGCCGCAAATCGTAGTTGCTATCATTGATACGGAGAGTGATTTTAACCACAGCCTCGTGTCCTCTACAGGGGATGTGTCCCTTGCTCAGATTAATGCGGAAGTGTGGAACAAAGAATTCGAGCGAATGAATATGGAGCTGATCGAGAAAGATAAACTGAAGGCCGATGAAGAGTATTCCCTTGAAGTCATGGCCCAGATTCTGAATATCCTGAAAAAACGTTATGAGAAAAAAGATCGTCGTTGGTACGCTCGTTACCATTCAAAAACGACAAAGCATAAGCATGGTTATTTAAGCAAGCTTGAGCGCCGTATGAAGAAGCTTGAAAAATCGCAAATCGTTGCGATGAAGTAAAGGTGCCACCTACCCTATGGTAGCGCAGGTGCAAATTAGCGAGCAGGTATCTTATTGATAGCGAAGATGACAGTTTGCTCCCAATCGAGTGTAGCTTAGAAGAATAGTCTCGACACTGAGATAGTTATTATTTGCACCTTTTAAAATTCTAAACCAAAATAAGAATGTCATCGGAATCTTTGGTCGATTTTCTTATGTCAAGTTTTCTTGATATTCAGTGCCTTCTTTTCTCGTCGCTCTTAAGTGAAAAATTTTTTGAAAAGGGCCAAAATTGAGTTAATTTTTGGCGGCTAAGTACCAATGGTTTTTAGGTACGGTCCTAGTTAGTGACGATTTCAAATAATATCGCTCAAGTATGGTTTAGTATATACCGTAATAAATTTTACCTAAAATTATTATTAAGGAGACTTCAATGTACTTCCTCCGAACCAGCCTATGCATTCTTAGCTTAGTCATGTTATCGGGTTGCAGTGGAGGAGCAGGGGGAGGCTCGGGCAGCGCTTCCACATCAAGTGCAGTTATCTCAGCAGCACAAGTTGAAACGTCTAAGCTTCAAGATGCAATAAAAACCGATCCCATCTATAAGATAGAGGACTCAGAGATAAGCCTTCTTCAAAATGAAGGAATTATCACCGAAGCAGATAAAACTCAACTTCAAGCAATACAATAATAGAGAGGATTAACATGAAATCATTATTTGGTTTGGTAATTCTTTTTATCTCCATAAATAGTATTGCCTCAGATTTTTTCTCAGACGATAAAAAAGGATTTTGGATCACGCCAAAATCAATTCCGCAAAACCAGCTTATCCTGAAAAATGGAGAAGACTTTACCTTTGAAGGTGATATTTGCGTAGTGAAGTGGGGAGGTGAGAGTCATCATCAAAAATGTCAAAAAGTTCCAGCTCATAAGCTTATTTTTAAAGCTACTTTTCCAGATTCACTCCATGATGTCAGCGACAAGCTTGTGATTACTCAGTCTAATGATAAAAAATCCTGGAAGTATTCACTCAAAACAGGTGCACTTAATAGCAATGATTTAAATCAACTAACGTTGACAGTGGGAACAGGGGATAAGAAATCCAACGAACTTCTCTCTATTAAAGCAAAATTAGAAAAAAGAATTCTGATCCTTAGCGGATTTAAAGATGGCTACGCGGGAAAACACTCTTATAAGCGATCCTATAAGGATGAATACAAGGAAAATTTAAATTACATTAATAAGCTCATCACTTATTTAGAAAACTTAGTGGCAAAGATTGATGTGGCCCTTCAAAGTAACCCTGAAATTCTGGCCCAAATTCGCCAGCCCTTGCAGGTAGAAAATAAGCTATCTGCACCATTTTATTATTCATCGAATTTTTCAGGCCATAAGCTTACATTAAAAATTCCCGTTGGAGTTCCATTTGACGGGGAGAAGGCAGATGTTGAGGCAAGTTTAACTAATTTGTCTGATAAGAGCTTTTATTTTCCTGAATATGAAATTGATAATGACGATGAAAAAGATGATGAGAAGGATGCAAGTCCGGAAGGAAAACAGATTTATCGCCTGAACATCGAAATAGATGGTCATTCCTTGGCATCAACTATTCCTTTTGACTTGGCCTTTGGAGAGACAAAAACGATTTCAGTCCGGAGTGGAAAATTAAATCCAAATGCATACAATAAAATTAAAGTTAATCTGGAACGTTCAACAAGCGGAAAGTTTGAAGACTACAAGTTTTACAAAAGAAGTCTTGGAAATCTAAGTTATGATCTTCCAGTTATCGAAGATACAGTAGCACCTGTCTTTTCCAATTTAAAACCACTTGCAGACACTTACCACAAAATTAATCCCCAGTTTGAAGCAACATTTATTGACGGCTTGGGGCGAATTGATTCCCAGACACTAAAGGTAGTTCTTGATGGAACAAGGGATGTAACAAGTACCTTTTCCATTGCCACAGAAAATGCAGGTGCCACATATACTTTTGTTGGAAATATTGCTGATTTGAGCGAAGGGGATCATGAAATAACTTATTCAGGCAGCGATTTTGCCGGCAATAGTGCAACTGTCAATTTAAAGACCATACATTTCGATAAAACAGCTCCATTAATCTTTCTTTTTGCTACAGACAATGTCCTAACAAATAATCCAACTTATAAAATTGCTCTGACAATAGCTGACGCCAGTCCAACACAAACTAAAGTGATCCAAAATGGGATGGAAGTTTATAGTTCAACTGAAACTGCAATTGATTACGATGCTACGCTGGCCGAAGGGATTAATACTTTTGAGATTCAGTCTATAGATGCTGCTGGCAATGTTGCTATTTCGAAACACCTTTACAATATTTCACTTGATACAATTGCTCCAACGCTGGCCGATATTGCGCCAATAAATGGATCTAATATTTATAATTTGGATTTTAATCTAACAGGAAAAAGTAACGAGCAGCTTTTAAATTTAAAGGTTAATGGAAAAGATTATATAATTGGCGGGGATAAAAAAGCTTTTTCTGTTCCAATGAAGGCTTTCCTTGAAGGTGAATTTCCAGTTCAAGTTACAGCAACTGATCTGGCCCAAAACTCGACCACAATAAATGTAAATTATCACATCATTTTAAAAGTCTTAAACAGCGATTTGATTGCGATAATTCCCAACCTCGACAATGTAGATAAATTAATTATCTCAGGAGCGCCGGGAGCTGCTCGACCAGGGGCCGAAGTAAAACTCTATGCAGGTTTTTTTAATAAAAAAACAATTATTGCAAACTCTGATGGAGGCTTTGAGGCGGATTTAGATTTCTTTGATTCTCTTGATATTACCGCTACTGATCTAGTCTTGAATCGCACGGAAAGCGCGACTCTTAAGTATAATGTCGATACAACCTTAGCTGGTATTGTCCGGGATACAAATGATTTGCCTCTAGCTGGTGTTACGGTCACTATTGCAGCGAGCGGGCAAAAAACTATAACGGATCAAGCGGGTAGTTTTAGAATTCCGAAACCTGCGACAGGAGATCAGATTTTATCCATTGATGGGACAACTATACCGGTCGAAGTAAGAGGATCGACGAAAAAATTCTTCAAGACAAATATATCTGTAAGTATTGGTACAAGACAATCAAACGTTATTGATCGGCCGATTCATTTAGCTGCCCTTATGTTTGATGGATCTGAAACCAATATTCCGGATATTAATACTTCAGTCGTGGTTGAGTCTCCACAGGCACCGGGTGTGAGTTTGGAAATCCCCACAAGCACAGCCGTCTTTCCTGACGATAAGAAAACGGGAATTATCAACGTTGCTGAAATCGCAGCTGAGTATACTTCAATACCAGCCTTTGATTTTGCTAAGCCTAATACAGTTTATGCGTTTGAGCCTTCTGGTCTTCATTTTACAACTCCAGTAAAACTTACTTTACCAAACGTGAATGAAATTCCAGCTGGTGTCCAAATGGTCATCATGTCTAAAAACTCCGAGAAAGGAGTTTGGGAAATTGATGGTCTTGCCCGTGTCTCAGATGATGGAAGCGAAATTGTCACAGAACCTAACGGAGGTATTACCCATTTTTCTGAAGTCTACGCAGCCCCGGTGGGGCCTAGAATTAGCGAATACGGCGGAACAGGACATATTGGCGCCGATGTTTTTAATGGATCGTTGCAAAATTCAATTGATCTTCCAAGCTATAAATTATTTGGGAAAGATTTTGCTGCCAATCTTTCATATCACTCCAATTGGGCCAATCCATATGTGGTCGTTTCAAATGTGATCGATGTTCCAAAAAATGAGTTTGAGTTTAGATCTTCTGGAGGAGTCAGGGGATTATTTGCTAAGGCTAGTGTTACTGTGAACGGCTCGAGCTGGATAGCGCCGGACTTCATTGATGCTGAATTTTATACGGAAAATATCATTTCAGATAAATTAAGATTTACCGGAATTCCGCAAAAAGCCGTCGTTTCTTACGCCATGGATTTATCAAGTCTTCCTACCGGGATGCAAACTTACAATTCTCACTATGAGCTTCATTTAAAACAAATGGTAGTGGGAACGAGAACCACGAGAATAAAGAAAAGATTTGGAAGAACCAGAACCTATCAGGAATCATTTACAGAAACAAGAAAGATTGAAGAAGCCTTTCCTCAAGATTTGGGTGGAGCTTTGTACCTGCAAAATTATCAAGCTTCTAAGGCCGGTCAGGGATGGAGGATCAATGGTGCGGGGAAAATTTATAATTTAAATAGTCCGCGAATTTTAGTTGAAGAAAGTAACGGTGGAACAACTTCATACGCACTAAATACAAACATCGAGACTGTTTATTTTAATTCCTCGAAAACGCTACGAGCTGTTGATTTAGGAGCATGGCCAAATATTAATATCTATGAACCGGGTGGCTCGCTTACAAAATACAATACGATTGATAAAACTGAACCTAAATTAGTTCATATTTCACCTTATGAGGGTCGAATCCGAGGGATGACTATCGACGATCTCAATCCCGCCGCTTGCAGTTTTAATTGTCGGACAGAGTCTCGCAATTATCAGTTTGATAGTATTGTTAATTCATTAATCACTCTCAATTCTAAGCTCTTTATCTTAACTGGTGAAGGGAATGTTAAGTCAGTAGAGGCCAATGCGCTTCAAAAAATATCTGGCAGATATACAATTCCATCTGACTACACGAGACCTATTAGTCAGGGATTTTTTACTTACACCGGTCCATATTGTGCTGATGCCTTAAGAAGCAGCTGTACGAATTTTATAGATAAAGGATTTATTCTCAATAACTGCCAAGCTGCCGCTTCCACTTTTAATGTGATTATTAACTATTGTAAGAGTCAAGGAATTACTGCCCAAAGTACTGGTGAGATTCCGGCAGGGCTTGGATTCGCTGATGGGGTAGATCCTCTTTATAATAGTTTATCAAGCGCAACGAATGGTTTAGGTGATGAAATCATTGTTGCTGACTTTGGAAATAATAGAGTTCGAGCGGTTAATATTGTAACGAATACATCAAGAACGATTGCAGGAAACGGACAGACATTGGATCTCGGAGATGGGCTAGTTGGAACTGCAGCTTCACTTTTTCACCCTAAAGGGGTTGCAAGCGATGCTCAGGGAAATATTTATATTTCAACCGAAAACGGCTTTATCAGAAAACTAGATCCCAACGGATTTATTTCTACGTTCGCTGGTAAAGCAAATGGAATTTTATCTGACGTGACACAGGCCCAGGACATGCGCCTGAATAAACCGAATGCAATGGTTGTCGATATACAGAACAATCTTCTTTTTGTGGCCGATACTGGTCATCACCGAGTTGTGAAAATTGATCTGGACTCGCGAATAGCAACAACAGTTGCAGGTTCGGGAGCTTGTCAGAGTGGAAATATAGGTGACCGCGGAGCTGCTATTACTTCATCACTTTGCAGTCCAACGACACTAGGTCTAGATGATCAAAACAATCTTCTTATTTTTGATCAAGGACATAATCGCATCAGAAGAGTCCTTTTAAATAATTCAACTAACGGTGTTCTTTCTTATGATTCTATTGCTAAAGATAATTCAAAATTAACAAGATTAGCCGATGGAACATTTCTGAGAGAATTTAGGAATGGATCAGTTCTTAAATATGACAATCTGGGAAGACAGACAATTTCAGAAGACCGAATTGGAAATAAATTCAGCTTTCAATATAATGCTGATGGTTCGCTTGCGAGCATTATCGATCCAACGAGTAGAGCAACTAATTACCAATATTCAGGAAATAAGTTAGAGCGAATTACTGATCCGCAAGGCCGCAATACAGATTTTTATTACGATGGAAATACTCTTTCAGAAGTGAGATTCCCAGATGGCAGCTCGAGATTTTTTGAATACGATGCCAATGGTTTAATGACAGCTGAGACCGACAAAAGAGGAAGTAAGACGAATTATGCCTATAACATCTGGCATAGACTTCAAAGTGTAACTCTTGCGGATAATTCAACCTCTGTCATTCAAGACGGAACTTCTGCTACCATTGGAAATAATTTTGTCAGTGGACAAGTGGGAAGTTTAAAATCTATCGACAAAAATGAAATTGTCGACGGGATTAAAGACAGCAAAGGGCAAACCACCACGCTCAATAAAGACGAAAATGGCTTTGTCAGTAAAATTACCGATGCCAGAGGGAATGTATATTCGATAGAGCGAGATTTGGACGGGCGTCCTACAAAAATCACCAGACCTGATGATTCGTATTCCGTTTTTACCTATGACCCACTTAATGCTGATCTCATTACAAAATTTGATTCAGCAACTAATGTGACCATTAATTATGATTACGATGCTTTTGGAAATCTTCTTACTCAAAGTTTGCCTAATGGGGAAGTTGTCACGTACGACTATGACGATAATACAGGTCTCCTTCTCTCAAAGACTCTACCTCTAAACACAGTGGAAAATTTTGAATACTATGCAAACGGATTGTTAAAAACAAAAATAAATCCATTAGGGCAGAGAAGCAGTTTTGTGTATGGAAGTAATGGTAACGTGGTGACGTTGACAGACAATGCAAATCAGTCGACTCAAATTGTTCGTGATCTTTCAGGTAACGTTCTCTCAGTGACAAATGCCAAAGGACAAGTCACAGAAAATACCTATGACGACTTTAATAGATTGCTCTCAGTAAAATCTCCAAAAGGGGAAATCACCAGCTATGAATATCTGCCAAGCGGGGAGCTTTCAAAAATTATTGATCCGGAAAATAACCAGACGATCTATGAGTACAACCTTATTGGACGATTGATTAGAAAAACAGATCCGCTAGGACTAAAAACAGAACTCACTTACGATTTAAATGGCAACGTCGCAAGTGAGACAGACCCGAGCGGAAACGTGAAAACTTTCACCTACGATAACCTTGATCGATTGGTGAAAAAAGTCTTACCGGATAATGTTTATGAATTTACTTATGACCCAAGAAATAATTTAGAGAGTATTAGAAACTCAAGTTCACAGATTACTTATGCCTATCTTCACAGAGAAGGTGGGGATCTAGTTACGAGAGAAACAACCATTGATGGGGTTATCGATTACGATTACGACGTCTCAGGAAATAGAATTGAGATGGCCACAACGGAAGGAAGTTTTCTATATACCTACGACAAGCTCAATCGCCCGACGAAAGTTGTCAACCACAAGGGAGAGATTTTTGATAATACTTTCGATACAGGATCGCGCCTGTCTAAGAGAAGAAGCCCTGCGAGTGTGACAAATTTCTCTTATGACACAGTTAACTTCCTCACTCAGATTAATCACCAAAAGAGAAGTGATCTTTCATCAATTTCGAATCTGGATTATACTAGAGATAGCATTGGGAATATTACTAAAATGACCTCAACGAGAGGAGAGTTCGCCTTCGTCTACGATAATAACAACCAGCTGATTAATTCAACTCACCCGGAAGACATCGCGTCTTCATTTACCTACGATTCGCTTGGAAATCGAGTGACGGACCAATTCGGGAATTTCAACTACGATTTGAAAAAGCAGCGCTTATTAGAAGACTGGAAGTATATTTATTCTTACGACAATAACGGAAACCTTAGTTCCAAAATTTTAAAGGCAGATAATACTAAAGTAACAGGGTATAGTCATAACTCAGAAAATCAGCTTGTTTCCATCCGTGAATATAATGGCTCAACAATAATAAAAGAAACCAGCTATTTTTACGATGCCGTTGGAAGAAGAATTAGAAAAGAACATGTTGATCATTCAAATGCAGCAAATTCCTTTGAGCGAAATTTTAGATACGACAACCAAGAAATCCTCTTTGAACTCGATGGAAACGATACTCTTCTTTCAACCTTCACGCATTCAGGTCTAAGAACTGATGATGTCCTGGCGGTGGATAAGTCGGGAACAAGTTATTTCTATCTCAAAGACCATCTGGGAACTGTTAATGACATTATTTCTTCAGCTGGATCTCTAGTGCAACACTATGTCTACTCAGCATTTGGCAAAATCATTAGAATTGAGAACAAAAATGGTGGTGATGTGACGGACGCACCATTGGTAGATAATTTTTATACCTTCACAGGGCGTGAATTTGATAAGGAAAGTGGGCTGTATTATTTTAGGGCTCGCTACTTAGATAGTGACACGGGAAGATTTATACAAGCGGATCCACATCAAGGTGCAAAGAATTTGCCAGCATCATTTAATAGCAAATACATCTATACATTAAATGATCCCATAAATAGTATCGACCCGAACGGGCTATTTAGTTTCAAAAAAGCGTTTGCAATAAGTTTAGCTTTTGTATGCCCAGCACTTGCAGTCGCTTATATAAATACTACTGATGTATTTAGTGAAAAAGATACGCGTCGTTTGACAAATGCTTATATTACATTAGTTGTAGTTACTGCAGCCTTTTATCTTTCTCCTGGCATCGCATTTGGTGTCTTAGCCGGCACTGCGTATTCAAGAAAAGATAAGGGAAATCCTTTTGATAATCTTCATTTTGCAGGTGAGTTTGCTTTATCCTTTGCCATAACTTATGGAGCCTCCAAATTATTTCCTGGAGGAAATGATACATTCTTTGGTAAACAGGCGAATGAAGGTTTTTTTACTACGGCAAATAGAACATTTGTAAATAGTGTTGGACTTACAGTAGGCTTAAGTTCATTTCAAGGTGGCCTATCAAGCGAAGAGCGATCAGAACGAAGAGGAGTTGGGCTATTTTTATTAACTCTTGGAACTTTGGCTCCCAATTAACAGACAAGGGTATTGCTATGAAAAGGCGGACAATTCAAGATATTTTATTTTTATTTATGATCTCTACTTTTTTAGGTGGGTGTGCAACGTTCTATGCATCTAAAAGTAAAAACGAACAATCTGAAGCTGCTCATGGCAATTCCAATGTTGCTTTAGATATTTTATTAACCATAAGAGGTTATCAACAAAAAACTTCTACCGCAAATATTAGTGAAGCCTACCAAAGTCGAAAAGATGAAGCATTTGACTATAAAAAACTAGACGATGGGATAAAACAAATTATTAATATTTTTGAACATGATGGAGATTGTAATAGCGTTTTAATTGGAAAGGAAAAAAAGGCAAGCGTAAATTTAAGGTTGCACTATATTTACGATGGAGAATATGACGATGCTCACTATTCTTGGCAGTGGTTAACCGCAATTACTGTCGGATTAGTACCTTTTTGGCAACAACGAAATGTGACACTTGTAGCGGAGTTATTTGATTCTATGGGAGTAGTAAATAAAAAATACAGCTATGTTGAAGAAGCTACAGATGTTAAGCATCTCCTTTTGCTTCCATTGGCCCTTTTTTATCAAAATGATGCAGCCACAGAAAAGATGGTTATCAATGTTACCAAACGACTAGTTATAGATTTAAAAAAAGATAAAATTATTTGATAAAATTTGAAAAATTTATTGAATGGTGTAAACAGATAATGAATGCTTACTAGTAGTTTTTGAAAATAAAAAACAAAAGCTCGAGGCGTTACCTGGAAGAGTATGAATAAAGAAAAAACGCTCGAAAATTTAGAGATTGCAGCGTTGGTGGTTCAAGTTATTATTTTTGTAGGTATATTATGGCAAGCTTGTACCGCAAGTAGCAGTATGAAAATGCAAAATGATCATTTTGACATTGAAAATAGACCGTATTTGTATTTGGTACTTAAAAATCCAGGAATTAACCGAAATGAAGATTATTATGCTGGTGGTGAATTTGAATTAAGATAGGTTCCAGGCCGTCTTCAAACTGCCAGTGCAACTTTTGTATTATAGAAGACCTCATAAGGTGTTTGGTAGTCAAGTACCTTTCGAGGCTTCAGGTTTATAATTTTTATCATTCTATCAATGTTTATCTCAGAGGCATCTGTATCTCTTTTAATATATCTTCTTAATGTTCCAATCGTGTTTTCTACAGTTCCTCTTTGTTGTGGTTTATGAGGTTCGCACCAAAAAACATCATATGGTTCTTTTTCTTTAAATCTAAATTCCCCGCCATTGTCGTTCGTAACAGTAAAAACTTTTCGACCGGCACTCAAAAGCAGACTTGTTGTTTTAGCTGCTACTTCTTTTGCCTGATGACTTTCTAATTTGGAAAGAAGTGTATAGCGTGTCTTTCTTTCTGTTAAAACAAGTATGGTTTTTCGATCTTTAATGTACATTGTGTCTCGTTCCCAGTCGCCAATTCTTGAACGCTGTTCAACTATTTTAGGTCTGTGCTTTATACTTTTCATCCAAGCAGGCTTTGCCATTCTCTGTTTATATCTTCCGTATCCAGGACGCTTGTGCCATCTTAAAAACTGCTTAAATTTTGGATTGTTTCTTGTGTAACGATAAACCGTTTCGTGACTTATTTTTTCAATTTTCTCTAGACGAATTCGTCCTGCCACTTGCTCTGGGCTCCAACCTTCCTTTAAACCTGATTGAACAATTTTTTCTATCGGCCCTTGAATTTTGGCTCTTCGTCTACAGGATTTATAGCGCTTTTTAGCACGTTGATCGGCGAAGGATGGTAAGTAGGTATTCCAATAATGATTTCTTTTAATCTCTCGATAAATGGTGCTTTTATTAAATCCCAGGCGTTTTGCCATTGTTGGAATAGAGATTTCTGTTTTCAAATAAGCGCTGATTTGGCATCTTACTTCATAAGACACCCTTTTGTACTTTTCCAAAGTGCAACTCCTTTACTAAAATGTGGTAATTTAAGCATAGGACGTGGGTGTCCTTTTTTCAATTACCGGAGTTGCACTGGCAACGAGAATCCAGCCAGCAGACTTATCTGGGAATGTAGCAACAAGCAAGGTGTGTTGGAACCTGAACTGAACTAACCAGTGAGGTTATGCTATTACTCTTAAAAGTATTGTAAAACTTTCAAACTGAACTCATCCGTTTTCTGCTCAATACTACTCGTCCAAGCAAGCCCGACACCATAGACTCTGTTTGCCCAGCGAATTTCATTTTTCCATTTTTTTTCGTCCCATTTTTTATCACGCCATTCAAGGATGGAGACGAATTTTAGGTCTTGCATAAGTCTGGAGGCCAGCCCTAAATCGAAACCGTAAGCGAATTTAAAACGATTTAATTTTTGATAGACATAAGATCCTTCAAGATGAGGCACGAGGAAAAGCGTATAACCTAAGGTTTCTTTTCCTGCACCATAACCACCCTGAAAACCAGCCGTCTGGTATTTATTAAGACCCTTTTCACTAAGCCATCCTCCCGCTCTGACATTCCAGGCAGGGGAGAAAATAAATTCATTCCATGTCCCAAGCGAATAGCTGTCCAGTAGAGTAAACTCTTTAAATAAAATTTTATTTTTTAAATTATAACGGAAAGCTAATCTTCCAATTTCTAGTTTATTAAATGACGGGTACGTATCGTCATTATCAAGTAAATCCTGGGCCGCAAATCTCCAGTCTATTTCCAGAAAATTTTTTGAAACGATATTTTCAGACGTATGTCCAGTGGAAATAAGCAGTCGATTGGAAGCGTGTCCTGTGTGCGGAGGATTTCTCTCTAATGAACTGTATTCTTCATCTTCACTATTGACAGGAATCGAAGCTCGCCTTAGTAAAAGAGGCCTTTTAAATCCCTGAGCAGCCTCTTCTTTTTTTAAAACTTCTTTTGCATATTTATAATCAACTAGTCCAATGGCGGAATCGAGAATTTTAGCTTTATTTGAAGTAGCAAAATTTTCTAAGTCGATGTCTTCACCACGAGCTAATTGTTTTACAATTTTCCTTTCTGAAGCTGATAAACTGGAAGCTGATTTTTGAAAACTGGTGCGCGCTGAAGGTCTAAATGTTATTTTTTTTACC
This sequence comes from Bacteriovorax sp., assembly GCA_041662705.1. Classification (GTDB taxonomy): domain Bacteria; phylum Bdellovibrionota; class Bacteriovoracia; order Bacteriovoracales; family Bacteriovoracaceae; genus Bacteriovorax. The sequence continues at coordinate 439,309 of JBAZRY010000002.1, read as the reverse complement.
AGGCCCGCACTTACTAAAACTTTGAGAGTTTCAGAAGGGATTGTGTAGAGCTTTGGGATTTTATCTAATAGATTGAGATCTGGTCTTATCGCCTCTAAAATAGTCAGTACGTGATAAGAACAATTCTTCGATAGAAAATAATAATCAAATGTATTGTGTCCCAATTCCCAAACATGATTAATGAGTTGTTCGATTTCTGTTTTACTGAGATTTAAATGATAGGTCCAAAGATCTCTTGTTTCAAAATCATTGTACTCCCTGACTTTATAGTAGTAGGGGACTGCGGTGAAAGTTCCTGAAAAATAGCCATTTAATCCGCCAAAGAAATAGAGCAAAGGTCCCGCTTCACCTGTAGCAGCTCCATAATTGATGCCAGTGTCAAGAAGTTCAAGATTATGTTTTCCATTATCTAAAATTTCTTCATTCTTGCCAATTCTGACAAATGTATGTCCAAAACTTGAAGAGGGGTTATTCAAATAATAAGAAGAGAAGACAACGGATGCTGATTTTGCTGAGACCCTTTTCTTAAATTCGTTAAGGCGCGTACAAGTTATATTGGCTATTTTTATTTTAGGGTAATGTCTGCGAAGCCAATCGATTCTGGCAGGAAAACGGCAGACAGGGTGATCTTCTTCAGAAATTGATTCATCCCCAACTTGATTTATGAGTGCCTTTAATTCATCTTCGGGAGACTCTTGCCCATTAGAGGATAAAAAGAATTTAGGAGAAGTTGCTTCAGATTTAAATTTCCCGAATAAAGTAGGATAGGTGTGGAGGAGACGAAGCCATTCCTTATCATTGTAAAGCGTGCCCACTTGATTAGCATAAAGGGGAAATGAAAGAAAAAAAAAGGCCCCAATTAATATTGAGGCCCTTAACTTCAAGGAGAAATTAAATAGCATAGAGGCAGGTTTTTCTCAGCTCATCATTAGTTTTAATAATTGAACTAATTCCTTTCATTATAGAAGTGGTATTTTCATTTTCGGGTATAACTTGGGAATAATTTTTCTTAAGTTCTTTTGTGAAAGATTCGGTGTGACATCCATAAAGAGACGAAAGTGTTAATAGCGTGTCTCCATTTCCTTTGGCCATTTCAGTAACCAGGCTTTCATAATTAGCTTCAATGAAATTCTTTATCTGTGCCGTTTTTTGATTAATATTGGAACAGTTTGAAGTTCCAGATGAAATAGAGAAAGTTTGTGTAGAAAGATTATTAGTCGTAGCTGCAATAATTTGGGCGTCATTTTTTCCGATGATGACGGAACCAAGCCCGCAACCGGCCATCCCATAAGGCTTCTCAATGGCATTAACAGAAGCAATTGATAACAAAAATATAAGTGAAATAATTTTTTTCATACGTCTCCCTTAAATTTGACAGTTTTTAACAATGTAGTCACTTGAGATCACACTGTTGTAAAGGTTATTCGAAACGACAAACTCATTAGTTGTTGAAAAAATTGTTTCGTAATTTTTCTTTAACTCTGATCCCATTGTTTGAGAATTAGGACAACCAACAATCTGGGCAAGGGCCACAATCGTTTCACCATTATTTTTCGCTAAGTCTGTTGCCAGGGCCTCGCGGTTAGCGGCTACGAAAACATCTATATTCTTTTTGATGTCAGTGGTTTTATCAGGCTTGGCAGCGTTGCAATTTGAAGTACCTGAAGACATGCCGAAAGTATTGTTAGAATAAGTTCCGTTTGTGGTTGACGATAATAACTGTACACCGCGACTTTCTGATTCACCAAAAAGTACCGATCCAAGACCACAGCCGGCCATTCCATAGTAGTCCGCTGTTGGGCTATCAACATTTTCGCCTATCAGGCCCTTGTTCTTAGCTCTTTCTTCTGCATGAACGCCGAGTGCGAACAAAATTAATTGAAAACACAAAAACTTCTTCAAGGTTACCTCCAGTATTCAAATTTTAATGAATACTTAGCTTAACTGATGAATGGGGTTAACTTCAATCAGAATTGTCTTAATGTGGCGACTTTAAGTGAATATTGTCATTTTCTTTACATCCAAATTTGAAATAATGCATACCTCAACGATCGAACCAGTATTTTAGCCTTTAAATTTTTTGGCGTAAGCGGGTATCATAATATTATTATAAATTTTCCCAGAGAGAAATTGATGAGACTGCTTCAGCCCATCCTCCTTTTGCTGCTGGCAACATGTTTGCCAATCCAGGCATCTGATAAATTGCCTGTTGAAGATATTATTCCTGTGACGATGGGGAATTTGCGAGGTCATAAGATTCTTTACAATGAAGGCTGGTATGTCGTCACATCTTCAAAAAAGGCCTTAGCTTATGCTTACGATCAATCCATCACATCTTCAGGTGAAGATATAAGTAAAATGAAAGCGCATCTTGGAAATCGGATTTCTGAATTTAAAAAATCTATCAACGAGAATACAAAATCAAGTATAAAAACCGGAAAGTCGTATTACCAAGAGGGTAAAAAATCCAGCAAAGATATGAGAGAAGATGCTCATGATATAACTCGTGCTGAAATGGCGAAATCAAAAGAATTGTTTATCAAGGCATGGGATAGGTTCACTCTTGGTTATATTCATTTAGGTGAAAGAACCAAAGCTGACCGGGAAGAACTGCAAAAACTTAATGGAGGGTATTTTTCTTCATTAAAAAATGATTTCAGCAATTTTGACGATTGGCTGTCTTCTCAGGGACTCGCGCTTTCTTCGAAGGCCGAATTTTCTTGGAAAAAATCTTTTTCAAAGGGACAAGATGAATTCAATCGTGAATATGAAAAATCGGGAAAAGAATCAAATTCTCTTTTAGCACTGCCTCATCTCATTTGGGGATACATGAAAGCGGCTTATTATTCTGTAGTTAAACCAACCGCTGATTCAACAGAAGCCGCTGTGACAACAGTGGGAAAAACTCTTGCAAAAGGTATTGCTTATACTTTAGGAAGTGTGGCGATTGTAAGCGGGAGAACGGTTTATTCTCTCGGAGCTAATTTTTTCTATATTGGAAAGGCCGCAATCTTGGTTTTTTCTCCAACCTATGAGGGAGGCTTTTTAGCGTCAGCTGCTCTCTTGAGTGCAGCTTCTGTTCCTGTTACCTATGTCGCAGGAGAAACTTTTGGAGTCGTCACTCAGGTTGCAGTAACTTCTACTGCCCCTCTTGTTGGCACTGGCAAGTTTGTTCTGGCCAGCATCGAAGATACTGCCACCCAAGCAGCTCTTTTAACTTACGATACATTGAAGGGAACTTCTGAAGTCGTTTTAAATCAAGGAAAAGCAGCAGTCGTTCTTGGCTATAATGCATTGACTGCGATTCCTACCCAGACAGCTATGGCCGCGGGGAATGCGCTTATCTTTCTTTCCTGGGATGGCCCTCGTCTGGCATTATATAGTTTGAAAGGTGATGTTGCTTTTTCAAATAAATTTCCTGCAGGACTAGTACTTAATCGGAAAAAACTAGAGGAGAGTAAAACATTTAAAGTCGAAAAGATTTCAGAAGACCCTAAAGTGATTCAAGATGTTCTCTCCAAAATGCCTCAGGACATCAGAGGGAAAAATCATGACTAGGTCTAAATTTATACTTTTATTTTTTTTCATTTCAGCATGCAGCAGTCCTGTTCATCATGACGACCCCCTACATAACACTAAAAAACTTATTAAAGAAGGTCACCTCTCCCTTTATAATAATGGTGCTTTTAAAGTGCCTATGACTACATTGACTTTAATTCCTCCCGGGCCGACTCCTTATGAGATTGCTAAAGATTTGGTCGGTAATAGGGCAACGCAATCATTTTCATTGTCGGTAAAAAGGGCTAAAGAGTCAGTATATATTGTGAGCGAGGGGACTAAATTTAGTTTTAAGACGGCAGGACAGGTAAGTCAGAAAACTGATCAGGCCGTAAAGTATATTAAAGAAAATTCCCGTCCAGGAACTCGCTTAATTATTGAAAAAAGCGCGGCACTTTCTGTTGGGATCGTAGGAATTGGCTGGGAAGCTTCGATTGATGCTCGCAGAGATTTAAAAAAGCTTGCAGTAGCAATAAAAGAATCTGGTTCAAAAAGTGCAAAGGATTTAGCAGCTGAATATGACCATGAAAGTGAAAAATCTCATCAATTTAAAAAAGAATTTTCCAAGACTGTTGATGAAAGTTTCAAACAACTTTCCAGTGATGCCAAAAAATTTTCAATGCAGTCTTTTGTCCAGGGAAATCTGGCCATACCGAAGTCGCTTAAAGAAAATATCAACACCGTTAAGGAATCAAAAAACCTTGAAGATTTTTCAAAAGATTTTAATGATACAGCCGAAATGAGAGATAAGTACTCTTCTAAAATGACTTACGTCATTGGAAAAACGATTGAGGAATATGGGCAAAATATTAGCGAGACAGTTTCAAAAGGGCATAAAGAGATCAAAGAAAATTCCTCCGAGTATGGTTATACCTTCGCAACACTCCGGGCATTTCGTTATTATCTGCAAGCCGCTTTTTTAGATGCTCTGATTGTTCCGGCGGGAAAAATTTCGGGAGCGGCGCTTGGATATCTTTCGATCAATACTGTTGCTTATCCAACTTTGTTGGTAGTGCGCGAGGGAAAAAATATAGCGGAGCTCGCAATCGAAGTTGTATTTATGGCAGGAAAATCAGCTTTTGATATCACAGCACCTACTGTTGCCGGTGCATGCGCAGGAACTTTTAGTTTGCTCGCTCGTGGCGGAGGTAAACTTGCCGTTTACGGTGTAGAAGGCGCAGGGGCGGCTTTTAGTGGAGCAGCTCTTGGAGCGAAGTATGTTTCCACTGTCGCACTTAAGGGAGGAGGGCAAGCTGCCTCTTTTGCTGTTGAATATATCGGTGTTCCAGTTGCAGTTGTTGGAGTAAACACTATTGGAGCGGTAAGCGGAATTGCAGTGGGGGCGGGTGGTGCTATCGCAGGAGGAGCGACATTTCTCGGAGGAGAAGCCTTGCATGCGGGGACTTATGTTGCAGGTAAAACTGCTGCAGCTACGACTGCCGTCGTTGGTACAGGGGCATCACTTGCAAGTGGAGCAGCAGTTCTTCTTTATGAAGTTGGTACGGCAGCGGTTGTACCTCCTAGCTACGTACTTGGTTCAGGTGTTGTTCTCGGTTATGGAACACTTACGCATTTGGGGGCACAAAGTATTCTTGCCGTAACCGACGCAACTTATATGGTTCTTTCGCTCGAAGGCCCTCGCTGGGTTCTTTACGCCGTTTCTGGAAAATTAAGTAAAGGCGAAGAAATTTCTTCCGGCACGGTTCTTGACCTTGAAAAAATGAAAAATAACGGCGAAACTTTTTATAAAGTACCCGTGAGTGATGAAGAAATGAAAGACGTGCTTGAGTCGCTGGATAAAAGCATTCCTTAGGAGTGAGCTCATATGAAATTGCACAAAAAACATTATATTCTTTTCTTTTTAATGGGTCTTTCCCTCGCTATCATCCTAGTCTTTTTGTCACCTATGAAACAAGATCCCCACTATCATGAGTTTGCTGATACATGCGCCCATATGGGCATTTTTAATTTTCACAATGTGTTCTCAAATATTTTATTCACTGTCTTTTCGTTTTTGGGATTCCGTCATTATTTACATGATAAAAAGGGAAGAGGGATTTCCTGGTTGGTATTTCTCATCGGAGTTTTTTTGGTTGCTCCCGGCTCCGCCTACTATCACTACAATCCAACCAATCAGACTTTAATCTGGGATAGAATCCCAATGACTATGGCCTTCATGGGACTTACGGCCTTTGCTTTCACCGAAGTTTTTCAGTTAAAAAGAGAATGGCCGGTTCTGCTGCTTTTTCTCGCTATAGGTTTTTATAGCATTTTTCATTGGATTATATTTAACGATTTAAGAATTTATGGTTGGGTGCAATTGACCCCCATCCTTGTCTATTTATATATGGCCATTTTTCTTCCGACTCCAAGCTTAAGGCCAAAGTACCTTGGTGTGGCCGTCCTGTTTTATCTTCTCGCCAAGGCGACTGAGCACAATGACTTATTCATCTATAATTTGTTGGGATACAGCGGGCACAGCCTGAAGCACATCCTGGCCTCATTTTCTGTCTTCAGTCTCATCGAAATGAAAAAGAGGTATTAGGATTGGTTTTATTTTTTCTGGGTCTTCGGAATTTTCGATTCATCCACCGTCACTTCAATTTCAACACGTCGATTCTGTCTTCTTCCTGCTGCACTTGAATTGTCGGCAATGGGATTAGTCGGTCCGAGTCCTGCGGTACCAATAACCGGTTCAGGAAGTCCTGAGGCCACTAATGTATTTTTCACGGCCCTTGCGCGTTTTTCAGATAGGATTTCGTTTATTTCCTCCGACCCCGTACTGTCGGTATAACCTTTAACAGTCAGAACATTTTCAGGATATTTTTTCATGATCTCTGCCATCTGTTCCAGATTGCTTTTTGCTTCAGGTTTCAGTTCTGCCTTGCCCGTATCAAAGAGAATATCGCTTTTAAGTTTTGTTACCAGACCTTGTTCTGTGCGTTTTGTTTCCGCGACTTTCTCCAACTCCTTAGCCTGCTTGTCCATGCGGCTTCCGGCCAGAGCTCCTAAACCGCCTCCAATGACCGCACCGATGACCGCGCCTTTTCCTTTGCCTGCAACCGCACCAATCACGCCTCCTGCCGCTGCCCCAATTCCAGCGCCTCTCATTGTATTTTTTTTCTCGCTGCCCGCACAGCCGCTAAATATTAATGTTGCTGCAGTAGTGGTGATAAGTAATATTTTTTTCATTTTAGTCTCCTGTTCAATAATTCAATGAAATATCTTTTGTTAAATTATCGACCATCGGACATGAGATCAAGACTGACCAGTCTATTGAAAAAAAATATATAAAAGGGGAGTATAAAACTCCCCTGAGGTCTAGAGAACTATTTTTTACGGGCCACACCCGGACCCTGGGAAGACTTTCGTCTTTCCTCAAGGTCATCGGGTATACCCGCGACTTGATTATCCACAATATAGCTAACGTCACTTTCTCTTTGCTGGAGTTTGCCTCCATAAGCATCTTCTCTGTCAGACCGACGGTGCTTACCGTCGATGTGGCCTCGGAAAGCCTGAGTATGTTTGTTGCTACGTGGATAATCAAACTGTTTATTCTTTAATTTATCCTTTGAACTTCTCATAAAAATCTCCTGCAGATTTTCATTTCTATTCTCACTAACAAGTCTGACATTAAATCGCAAAAGAGAATATTTCATTAAATGCAATCTTGAGTTCATTTTTATCGAAGGTGTTTTTACGAAATAAAAAAGCCACCCGGAGGTGGCTTTTTGCTTTTTGGGAACAATTAGTGTTAAGCATTTAAACTCAACTGATTGTGAAAGGCTCAGTTACAAATCTGAGACAATTCATCGCCTCCCAATTTTACCGTCTGTTAGGACATGAGTTTTTCACTACACACAAAGATTATTACGATAAGACTTCATCTCTGTCTAAGGTCCTTGCACTTTAAGAAGCATAGACAGTGCCGGATTTTGTCTATTGGAACTTATTGGATTTTAATTCATCCGTTATAGTTGCCTTTTTTGCTTGAGTCAGAATGGGTGAGGCATTTTGCTAAGGCTTGATCTTTGCAGGTCCTTTTATCGGTCTTGTCTTAAGGAGATTTTATGAACAAAAAAATTTTACTATTCATTTTTGTAATTTATACCACTCAAGTAATTGCTTCCCGATCAATGCTGCCCAATGAAGAAATGAACAAGATACTAAAGGAGCTTGATAAAAAAGGCGGCAAACCCATCGAGGGATTAAGCGTTGATGAAGCGCGACTTCAGCCAACACCAATGGATGCTGTTCGCACCGTCATGGCCAATTCCAAAGACGCGAACACCGATTTGCTGGAACTTTCCGAAGTCAAGGACATCACCGTCGATGGAGCAGCCGGCCTGATCTCCGCCAGATTGTACAGGCCATACACAAAAATCAAAGGACCGCTTCCCGTCGTGGTCTATTATCACGGCGGAGGATTTGTGATTGCTGACAATGATGTCTACGATGCCACTCCCAGATCTCTTGCCAACAAAACGAAGGTGATATTTATTTCTATTGAATATAGACGTGCTCCTGAGGCTAAATTTCCAGCTGCCCACGATGATGCCTACGCTGCTTATAAATGGGTGGTGAATAATGTTGCCTCTCTTGGCGGTGATCCGAAAAAAGTGGCAGTCGCCGGAGAAAGTGCCGGAGGAAATCTTGCCTTGAATGTGGCGATCCGTGCGCGAGATGAAAAATTCCAGCTTCCGACCCATGAACTGCTTATTTATCCTATGGCCGGAACGGATATGAACACGGCATCCTACCGCAAATACAGCGATGCCAAACCTTTAAATAAACCAATGATGAACTGGTTTCTGGATAACTATCTCAATACTCCCGCTGAAAAATCTGACCCGAGAATAAATCTCATCGCTGCTAATTTTCAGGGCCTCAAACCCGCTACTATTATTACTGCTCAGGTCGATCCACTAAGAAGTGAAGGTGAGGAGCTTGCTAAAAAAATGAAAAAGCAGGGAGTAGCCGTTCGCTACAAAAATTATGAAGGTGTTACCCATGAATTTTTTGGGATGGCCCCGGTTTTAAGAGACGCACGCTCCGCTCAGAGCATGGCCTCGAACCGTTTGAAGAAATCATTCAAAAAATAAAAATAAAAATAAAGCCACTTGTTAAAAAGTGGCTTCATATCGCTAATCGGAAACAAAATCTTAATAAGTACGAAAATTTAAATGATCGGTATCGCACGGTCATTACAACTCGATGTCTACTGCGGTCGCGAGCTTCCTCTTAACCTCTCATAGTCCACGTCGTCTTTTCGCTAGAAAATTCTGCACGCATGGAGTTTACAATTTCCTCCATTGTTTTACTTCCTGTTCTTTATCATGCAGAGGAAATGCCATTCGCATTTTTTTTAAAAGCTATTGATTTAAGGGAGAGAATATATTTATTTATGGAGGTGTTTCGGTACAAAGGGGGCAAATTTGGCGCAAACCAAAACAATATTATTAAATATTCCCACACCGTAAGTTGTAATTGTTGATTGGATTATTGAATGTTTGTTGAGAAGTTTTGTGAATTCCATTTAAGGACTAGTGACGGGTGTGGGAAAATAAGAAAAGTGCGCAACATCACGCTACGCACTTTGAGCTAAAAAAAATGCGGATGATTATCGCGATTTTCTAGAGCTTGAAGATTCTGGTTGTTTTTTTTGTGAAGCTTTACCGGCCGCAGGTGCTTTCGATACTTCTTCTCTGGCCGATCCTTTTCTTTCCATTTTGTTCATCTCTTCCGTGCTTCTTTTTGGTGTTGGCATAATTAATCCTCCGTTGTTAATTGAAACAAGCTCTGCTTAGCAGGATTGATGCCAACAACCATTACGACGGAAATATATAAAAAAATGAGCATCTATCAAGTCCGGCGATCTTTTAGGGATTAATGCATGAGGCATAATTGGTTTTAGAGCGTGGCAAAATAACCCATGCGTGTTATATTTTTTCCATGAATTCACCAACAGACCCAACCCGAATCGTCCATTGCGAGGATGCCCTCGTCTGGCTTGAAAACAGCCCGGTCCTGGAAGGATGCTCCTTGATTGCATCCATGCCGGACATTTCAGAATTTCACGGATTTTCCCTGGAAAAATGGAAAGATTGGTTTACCAATACCGCGGGCCTGGTTCTCTCCCGAACGCCCGATTACGGGGTCACCATTTTTTATCAGTCAGATATCAAAGTTGAGGGGGCCTGGGTGGATAAAGGTTATCTATGCCAGAAGGCTGCCGAAGCTCTCGGGCACGAATTGTTATGGCATAAAATTGTCTGCAGAATCCGGCCGGGGAAAACAGCTTTTGGCCGCCCTGCTTACTCCCACGTGCTTTGCTTCAGTAAAAAATTGCGGATCAAAGATTTAAGCCAGTCGAGTCCGGATGTCATTCCGGAAATTGGCGAGAAAACCTGGGAGCGCGGAATGGGGCTTGAAGCTTGTGTTATGATCGGCAAGTTTGTCGCTGAACAGACGCCTACCAAAACCCTGGTGCATCCATTCTGCGGACAGGGGAGCATGATCGCCGTCGCTAACGCAATGGGGTTATCTGCGATTGGAATCGAGAGAAGTCACAAACGGGCAGAGCTTGCCCGAACTCTTAGCGTGAGTCCGTCCTTTCAGAAATTTCTCAAGTAATAATTTTTTTTTATACTCTTTATTTTTATTTTATATTTTTTATAATCAAATTTTTCCATCACACTCAAAAGCGGAATTCATCTGCAGTTCTTGCAATGTCTCCTTGGTCATACTGCACCTGTAGTTGCTCAGGCAGAACCTACAGTAGCATGGCCAAAGAAACAGGAAGGGAAGGAAGCCTGCTTCTTTCCCTTTTTTAATTTTCTGATTCACTAGGAGAGGTATGAGAAAGAAAATCAGTCCCGACGTTTTATTGACGGCATTGGCACTTTCGCTTTTCATCTCCATGTCTATCAAACGTCTGGAAGCTCAGAGCGCATACCCTACCACCGGTACAACTGCTACAGGCGGGACAATTGGCGCTACCCCGACAACTTCTGCGGGAACCCCAATGGGGGCAACATCGGGCACAAGCGTAACTATCCCGGTCACAGGAACAGATACGAATCTTAAAGTTCCCAGTAATCCAACAGCAACTGGCGGCACAATTGGCGCTACAACTATCGTGCCACCGACTCCGGAGCAGCTCTCGCGTGAACAGGGATATAGACCTGGGCTTGAAATTCCGACGTATAATCCCAATGATTGTGTAACCGTTTCGGGCCGCGGACAATTGTGTGGAGCCGAGGCGCTTAACTGGTGCAGACAATTTCCTCTGGCGGATAATTGCTCAATCATTAACAGCAATAGATCGTACTAGATATGAGTGTCTCTTGTGTCGTCAAAATCAATGTCGGCTCTTGAGCGATAAAATTTGTCTTCTTCTTCAACTTCGGCTTTCTTATTACCTTTTTTCTCAGATGTCGTTGCAATATTTCCGGCCCCGTTTTCTGCAAGAATTTCTTTCGCCTTATCTTCCCATTTAGCATCGTCAACATGAATAGCAATTAAGAGTCCGCCATCTTTAACATAGCCGGCGTATCTTTGCGCTTCGAATTCCGGAATGCCAAGTCCAATCAGCCCGCCCGCTATTCCGCCAACAGTTCCGCCCACGCCGGCCCCAGCGATAGCCGCCATAATTGGTCCGGCAGCGATAAACGGTCCGAGGCCGGGAATCGCAAGTGCTCCGGCACCGACCAGCCATCCAAGAACACCACCTCCGACTGCACCAGCAGCTGCACCTGTTGTTGCTCCTTCAGGCGCTTTGGTTTTTTTCTCCACCGCAAAATCTTTTGTCCCTTGTTTCGACGGCATCAATACAGAGATATCTGAATTTCTAAAATTTTGAGATTTCAATATATCTACAGCGTGATCAAGTGACTGTTGGTCGTGAAATATTCCGAATACCGAATTTCTTCCTTTCTTTAAATGCATAAAACCTCCCTGGTTAATACGTTAGTCTATTGTAGACTTTTTTCTTGCCTGCCATTGCCCGTGCAAAATTTTCAATTTTTACCTTCTCTGCTCTGCTGGCCACAGGCCCCTGAAGTGTTATCGCGTCTTTTACTGTTACTATTTTTATATTTTGTGCATTTGTTGAGAGCTGATCATCGGCCATAAGGCGCTCGCGAAGTTTGCGGGTCACTTCAACATCCGTTATCGTGCCTTTTGCCTGCGCTTCTGCAGCAACGACCTTCTCTCGTTCAACGCTGCTGCTGGCTTCAGGAATGGCCAAATGGGCGCCATAAGATGCTAACGAAAAGATCACCAGAAAAAGTATTTTGTTTTTATACATATGAATCTCCATGAAAAACTCTGGTCTATCAATTGACTCAACTTTATCGGGTAAGAAGGGGCAAAAAAAATATTAAATTGTTAATTGAGGTTTAGGCAAAAGGTATGCTAAATTAAATTTTTTCATTTATAAGGAGAGTTTATGCTTTACGATGTAACCGTTCCTCAATTCACTAAAATGCTCAAGAATCTAAGTGCAATATTGGATAAAGGCGCTCAATTTGCTGATTCAAAAAAAATCGATATGGAAGTGCTTCTAAACGCCAGACTTGCACCAGATCAATTTAATCTAATTAGACAAGTTCAGATTGCCTGTGACACTGCTAAACTTGGAGCTGCGCGCCTGGCGGGTAAAGATGCGCCCGTGCATGAAGATAAAGAGAAAACGCTTCCGGAGCTTCAGGCACGTATCAATGATGTCGTTAAATATCTTGGAGCTTTTTCTCCGAATGATTTTCAAGGTGCATCGGAGAGAAAAATTTCTCAGCCACGCTGGGAAGGGAAGTATTTAACAGGTGCTGAGTATGTTGCTCAACACGCTTTACCCAATATCTATTTCCATATCACGACTGCTTACTCAATCCTGAGACATAATGGCGTCGATGTAGGTAAAAAAGATTATCTGGGGGAAATGCCTTATAAAAAATAATTTTAGAGGAGAATATTTTTATGAAAATTACGGCTCAACACATATTGGTTAATCATGAACACGAAGCCCTCGATCTGCAAAAAAAGTTAAATGAGGGCGCTTCATTTGAAGAGCTGGCGCGCGATTTTTCGGAGTGTCCTTCCGGTAAAGATGGGGGTAATCTTGGAGAGTTTGGTAAAGGGATGATGGTGCCTGGCTTTGAAAAGGCAGCATTTCAGTTAATGCCAGGAGAAGTTTCGGGACTTGTCAGAACTCAGTTCGGATATCATCTGATTAAGAGAATTAGATAAAAAAAAGGGAACCAAAGGTTCCCTTTTTTTTGTAATTAAATAACAGAAATTGTATAAGTCACAGTATCAACGTAAGTACCTTCTACCATCGTCGCATTACTAACACCTGTATAAGATATTTTTACATCGTTTGTAACGTCTGCCAGAGCAGCACTTGGGTGATTGATAGTCTGGCCGGCTACAGTTGATAAATCGATAGCAGTCGATCCTAACTTCAACGAATAACCAAAAGTTTCTGTTCCACCTGATCTTTTTAAGGCGCCCAGGTTAGTTGATTTTACGTTCACTTTATAACCTGTATTTGAGTTAGATTTTTCATTTACACTGGCGATGATAAGATCAGAAGCGGTCGTTTCAAGATCAAGAGCCGAAGCTCCTGGCAAAGCCGTTACTGCGATACTAACAGTTTCTGTTACCGTGGCCTGAAGTCCAAGAGTGTCTATCGTCAAAGCAAAGCTTGATGAAGACATAAGTAGAGTAAGAAACAGGATACTTGTTAATTTCATAGTTCCTCCGAATATTTAATTAAGAGATCCTAATACAATCTTTAATTTTTTATAAGGAGTTTGAAATCTTTACAGATCCTTCAGAGTTATCAGGAAGAAATGCTGTTTTGAATGATCAGAGCTAAATACATGAATAAGCTCAGTTTGCTCGATTTTTAACGTATCACCAACTTCCATGGGAAAATTGTTGACCTGGCAAGTGCCCCCTTCGGCCAGAAAAAGAAAATGAAGTCCGGGTCCGAGATCAACGGTTGAATCAGGCAAAATTGTTTCTGTGCTCAATCTGGCCTTGATTTTGTCTTTGTTATAGATCACGCCCAGGTCCGTGACAGCATCCGGGCCAATCAGCTTACAGTAAATATCGCTGTCGCCTGAAAATCTCAAGAATTTGAATGGCAGAAGTTCTGTCTGGTTTAAGAGAAGCCCGGCACCCTTCCATACGGTCAGCAGCCTTTCATAACCGGGGAATTGAGAAAAAGGGGACTCCTGTGAAACAGTTGCGGAGCTGATTCTCCATAAAAAATTATTCTTCGCCAACTCGGCCTCTGGTGGATAGATGGCAATCTGCTGAGTTTTTCCGCCGCCATTTTTCCAGAGAGTTTCGAAGTAGCCTTGTTTTTTTAACAAAGTGATCATTTATTTATTATACTAATATTATGAAATTTTACTATCTGATTCATTTTCAGTTTTTAGGCTTTCGCTACCACGGCTGGCAGAAGCAGACTAAGTACAAAACGATTCAAGGCACTGTCGAAGAAAGTGTCACGAAAATTTTAGGAGACCAATATAAAACAATTGGCGCCAGCAGGACAGACTCAATGGTTTCGGCAATGCATTCGTGTTTTGAGCTGATAACTGAAACTCAATTGGACCCGGTTCATTTTTCCCGTGTACTGGATAAACTTCTTCCTCCGGATATTAGAATTTTAAAATGTGAGTCTGTTGACCGAAAGTTCAGAATGATCACCTCTGCGAAACATAAAGAATATCTTTATTTTTTTTCCTGTGGTGAAAAAGGCCATCCCTTTTCTGCTCCGTTTATAACTCATATGAATGAAGAGTTGAATATCGAAATGATGAAAGAAGCCGCTGCAAAATTTATCGGCGTTCATAATTTTAAAAACTACTGCTATCGCCCTTCAGAGGGCCAGGATTTTGAGCGTGAGATTTTTCTCAGTGAAATTTGTGTTAATAATGTCTTGAGCGCTAACTTTTTCCCGGAACATACTTATATCTTCCGTGTTCAGGCAGAATCATTTATGCGGCACCAGGTGCGCTTGATGATGGGTATTTTGTTTAGAATCGGAATGGATCAATTCAACATCACCGAGCTTATTACTTCACTTGAAAAACCGACAGATAATTTTCCTTCAATGATTGCACCGGCTTCGGGGCTTATATTGAATCAACTAACTCTGGATGCAAAATAAAGTTTCCCTTGTGAGTATTCCTCTGGGAAGCTTGCAGGATGAAAAAAACTTCAATTGATACTTCGAAACTTCGTTTCCACTGGGGAAATATAATTGGCATAACTGTCATTCATCTTCTGGCACTTGCGGCGATTCCATTTTTTAGCTGGAGCGCTTTAGCCGTCTGCCTTTTTCTATTTTTTGTCATCAGTCCAATTGGCGTGACGCTCACATATCACCGCTTATTAAGTCACCGTTCATTTAAAGTTCCTCAATGGCTGGAGTATATTCTTGCAACCTTTGGAGCGCTCTCTGGACAGGGGCCTGTTCTAATCTGGGTGGCAGAACACAGATTGCATCATCGCTTTTCTGATACTATTAAAGATCCGCACAGCGCCCGTCACGGCGGTTTCTGGTGGTCGCATGTGACTCATCTTTTTTTTCACAAGGAATTTGAAGACAACGTGAAAGAGTGGAGTCGCTATATTCCGGATTTGGTCGGGCATAAATATTATCATTTTTTAAGCAAATATAATTTTGTGGTCGCACTTTCGATTGTACCAATTCTGTATATGATGGGCGGATGGTCTTTTGTCATGTGGGGAGTGCCTATGCGAGTTGCTCTGATGCTGAATGTGACCTGGTTTGTGAATTCTGCCACCCACCGCTGGGGTTACAGAAATTTTGAAACAAAAGACGATTCAACTAATGTCTGGTGGGTAGCTTTATTGGGGGCCGGAGAAGGATGGCATAATAACCATCATGCTCAGTCCAACTGCGCTGCTCACGGGCGGATGTGGTGGGAGTTTGATCTTACCTGGCAAATGATAAAAGCTCTGGAGTTTTTAGGACTCGCAACAGACGTCAAGCGTCCGGTTCTTGTGAAAAATGTTAAACAAAATGAAATTGATAACTCTGCATTTACAGCTGATAACGATGAAGATGATCTTATTGTTGAAATGATGCTCAGTTAGAATAAAAAAACGGCCGGTGCAAAGCCGGCCGGAAAGTATCTTAGTTTTTTCTCATTCCCATATATTTTTGATAAGCAGGTCTTTCATTCATGGAACCCAGCCAGGCCATAACATTTGTAAATGGTTTCATATCCAGTCCGATCATCATCGCAATGCCCGCAACACTGGCGGTGTTTATATCGGCAAGCGTGAACTGGTTTCCAGTTAGATATTTTTTTCCTTCAAGCGAATTATTCAAAACAGTGAAGAGCTCCGGAAGTTTTTTCATATTTTCTTCGATGACATTGTTGTCACGTTTATCATCAGGCATAAATACTTTTTGAATAAAGACTTCAATAATCGGTCCCTGTAATTCCGAACTCGCCCAGAAGCTCCACTGGTGTACTAATCCCTTTTCAGCAGCAGTTGAACCAAGCAAATCCTTTTTATAGGCTTCAGCAATATAAAAATTAATGGCCATTGACTCAAACAATGTAAGATCTCCGTCGACCATCGCCGGAACCTTTCCGTTAGGATTGATTTTTAGAAACTCAGGCGACTTATGTTCTTTATTGCGCATATCGACTTCTTTCATTGTGTACTGCGCACCTGCTTCTTCCAGTGTCCAAATGCATCTGCCGGCACTTGATCTTGGGCTTCCGTAAAGAGTAATCATAGTTTTTCCTTGTTGATGTTTACTGATAATTATTATCAAATTTGAAGTTTCGAGTCCATAGCTGTATTTTAGATATAATCTCTAAGGGGGCGATATGCGCTTAAAATTTCTCTTTATTTTTGTTCTTTGTTTTGGATCGCTTACTTCGGGGGCCTGGGATGCACAATTATATAAGAAAAAATCAAGTGACGAATTGAAGAAAAAACTGACGACAATTCAATATGATGTTACTCAAAAAAACGGGACAGAGAGACCTTTTCAAAATGAATACAACGACAACAAAAAAGAGGGACTCTATGTCGACATCGTTTCAGGTGAACCGCTATTTAGTTCCAAAGACAAATATGATTCAGGTACCGGATGGCCTAGTTTTTCAAAACCACTGGTAAAAGAGAATATTGTTGAAAAAGAAGAAAGAAGAATTCTGGGAACTGTGACTGAAATCAGAAGCAAGCATGCAAACTCACATTTAGGTCACGTATTCAATGACGGACCGGCGCCAACAGGGCTTCGCTATTGCATGAATTCAGCAGCACTGAAATTTATTCCAAAAGAAAAATTAAAAGAAAGCGGGTATGCGGAGTTTGAAAGTCTTTTTTCGAAAAAATAATTAAAATTACTCTAAGATTCAAACATCAAAGTCTGATGGGAGCTTTTAAGTGTTTTTAAGATATGAACGAGTCGACCATCATATATCAGTTAGCTTTTGAAATGCTGTAAAGAAATATTTCAGATATCCAATTTGATAATAAAAATATCTACTGAATGAGATCCTAGATCAAATTGAACTTTGATGTTTGAATCTTAGACTACCAATCTATTGGCATATAATCTTTGAGAAATTGACCGCACCAGTGCTTGCCTGAATTGATTCCGTCGATGAATGGATCGCAAATTCTGGCCGCGCCATCGACAATATCGAGCGGCGGTTGAAAATCGTGAACAGCTTGTTTGTAATTTGATAATTCTGCCGGGTCTTCGTCTGTCACCCAACCTGTGTCGACGGCGTTCATGAAAATACCGTCTTTGGCAAAATCACTGGCCGACGTATGAGTCATCATATTGAGCGCGGCCTTTGCCATATTGGTATGCGGGTGGCGGTCTTCTTTTTTAAAGCGATAAAATTTTCCTTCCATCGCAGTGACATTCACTATATGTTTTTTACCGGTGTAATCGCGTCTCATCATGCCGACTAAACGATTGCAAAGAACAAACGGCGCAACCGCATTCACCAGCTGGACTTCCAGCATTTCCGGAGTCTGAATTTCACCCAGGCGCAGGCGCCATGAATTAGACTTTCGAAGATCAACTTGTTGTAGATCAGCATCCAGTTTACCGACTGGAAATACAACTTCAGCCACAAGAGAATTGTCGTAGCTGTAAGGGATCTGGGAGAGTTCTGCTGAAGCTCTGATGCCAATACCCGGACCTTCTCCGTGCCAGGTTACTGGCAGGGCTTTTTCCGTGGATATATCTCCATGAGTAAGTTGATTGAGTTCAACTTTAAAGTCATGATGATTTTTCAAAAGTATTTGTGCCCCAGGAGAGAGCATCGCGATATCATGAAAATTCAATAATTCATTTTCCATGAGGTGCGCATAGAATCCCGGCGGACGTCTGACTGTCTGAGCGGCGTTGTTGATCAAAATATCAAGCCGGTCAAATTTATGTTCTATATAGCTGGCAAAAATTTCAACAGATGGTGTATGGCGAAGGTCGAGACCGTGAATATGCAGACGATCTTTCCATTCTGGATAATCTTTTTCTTTTGCGTATCGAAGTGCTGAATCAACCGGGAATCTTGTTGTCGCAATTACAGTGGCGCCACTTCTGAGCATCATGAGAACGGCGTGGTAGCCGATTTTTAAACGTGAGCCGGTGATAAGTGCCACTTGTCCGGTGAGGTCCGTTGTCTGAAAACGCTTGTGATAATTAAAATCACCACAGGACTTGCACATTGTATCGTAAAAAAAATGCAGTTTAGTAAACTCAGCTTTGCAGACATAGCAATTTCTTGCGCTATCGAGTTCAGGGGCCTCTGCGAATGCTTTATCGCTTTCAATTTTTAATTGCTCTGGTGCCATGAAAACGGCGTTCTCACGGGCACTTCTGATTCCGGTTTGGGCGCGCTTTAATCTATTTTGTTCGACCAATTGTTTTTGGCGAAAAAACTTCACTTCTTTTTGTCTTTTTTTAATTTCTTTTTTGTCAGGTCGTGAAATGGTTCCGGTCGCTTTAAAAAGCGCGACTCTTTGTTCTTCAGACAGCTCTGCCAGCAAGTGGGTGTTTTCCACAAGGTGCTCAAGCGTATTGAGGCATTCAATAATATTATCGACCGTAATTTTCATATAATGCTGAATATCATAATGATCTTCAATTATCAACGCTGGAGGGCCTTGAATGCTTATTTTTCTGAAAGCTCGCCTCTGCAAACGACCGATTCGCGTTTACCAGTTGTAAGCAACACATCGTAAGTGCCAGAACTATTTTTTGAAATGGATAAACCACTTTTTTTGTTAACGAATACGTTACTTTTATGTCTATAAGAAAACGCCGTAGTAAATCCATCTTCTGATGCCGAGCAGTTGAAGTATGTAACAATCCGGTAGTCATCGGATTTAGGCTCAATTGTAGGGAAGGTGCTAAATGGCCACAAGGCCCCCCCGTCTCCGTTGTTTTGGTCTAATTTACTATTATCCCAACGAGGAGTAAGACTTCCGTCTTCTTTTTTTATTGTTAATTCACAGGCCTTGTACTCACCGGTCTCGCGGCTTTTTTTAGTATAATGACCAACGACCTTAATTTCTTTGCTTGTTGGAGCGATAGTGCCAAAAAATCTATCAATGCCTTCGTCACAGGCTTCTGCAAAACTAAGTGTGCTTGATACAATCATTACTGAGGTAAGTAGAAGGGCTTTCATAGATGACTCCAATTTATTTTATTGGACATACATATAGTGAAAAGCGCCTGATAAGCAATGAATTGGTTCAAGTTGTGTAAAAAAGTAAGTGTTAGGACCACTTGAGAATAATGCACAAATAGTTGACACCGCAGTATTTATTACACGGGGGACTTCGTATAAACGCTGACTATCCTTATGATAGGTGAATTGTACTTCAATAGCCATTTTCTAACTAAGAAGAGATTATGAAATTACTAAGAAACATTATCATAGCCGTCATTGTCTTAATGACGACTTTTTCAAATGGAAAAGTTTTTGCAGAATCTCATTCTTCTACCATCTTTAGTAGTCGCTCCCGCCATGAAATTAAAATTCTAACCCATGGGCTTGCCTCTTTAAAGGAGCGCCTGATGATGATTGAATCTGCCAAAAAATCAGTTGATGCCGAATATTTTATCTTTAATGCCGATGAATCCGGAAAATTAATAATAGATGCCATGATAAAAAAGAGTAAAGTTGGAGTTCGGGTCAGGTTGGTCCTCGACTCAATGTTCGGAAAGAGGCAAATAAACACCCATATAATTAAACATTTGAAAGACCAGGGAGTAGAGGTCAGATATTTTAATGATATGGCCTTAGTTAAAGGTTTTAATAATAAATTCAGAAATCACCGCAAATCCTTGATCATTGATGGAGAAATGGCCCTCGTAGGTGGACGAAATGTTGGGAACGAATATTTCGATATGGGTAAGAAATTTAGCTTTTTTGATCGTGATCTTGTTGTAAACGGTGAGATTGTAACAGATATAGAATTAAGTTTTAATGAATTGTGGGATTCCGAATGGACACTAGCGCCGGCAGGTCCAGTGAAACCAGCCGCGACGATAGGAAGAAACGAGCCAAATCCAGCATACGTGTCTTACAAAAAATTAGAAAGAGCTGCTGATAATTTTCTTAATATGACAGTTGGCTTAAATTATTTGCGAGCTTTAGAAACTGTCGGAGAAAAAGAAAGAATAAAGAGTGTTATTACTAGCTGTGAAAATATTAGTTTTATCACTGAGAGGCCCGTTGCTGACGATAGCGTAGAACAGGAACGTGTAATTAACAATTATCTTATTAACAAGATTCAAAATGCCCAAAAAAGCGTGGTCATTGAATCACCTTATTTTACTCTTAACAATCAAACCGAAGTGATTTTGGATGATGCCTTAAATAGGGACGTAGATGTTTCTATTTTAAGTAATGGCGCGAACTCAACGGATGTTAAAATAGCAGCGGCAGCAATTGATAAAGTATTGAGAAAATGGTTTCAAAAAGGGGTGAATTTCTACCTCTATAACGGTGAGAAACTGGCTGATTATGAACTTTCAGATATTTTTCCAGAGGATGCGACTACGGCCTTGCATGCTAAGACTTTTATTTTTGACGATAAAGATATTTTGATTGGAACTCATAACTTTGATTTTATCTCGGCAAAATACAATGACGAATCTTTAATTGAGTGCTCGGGAGCGCCTGAAGCTTTTCTTGCAAAAGTTAAAGAAGACATAAAAAAAAGAATTGATCAGTCCATTGCTATTAGAAATGAGAGAGACGTAGACGAACTTGGCGACTCTATTCTTTACAATGCTATGAAGGGAATTTCAGGGCTTTTTTACGACGATATGGTCAATTAGACGGCCATTTTCAGAGGGTTAAAAGATGCATTTTCAGGGCTTTATACTGTCTAAAAAATAACACCTCGAAATTTTTATACTAAATCATGTAATTATTTCCAATGCTGGCATTATATACCTAACACAGGACAAATACGTGTGATGTGAGGACGTAATGAAATTGCAATTAAGGGCCTTAACTTTATTTTTTATTTTAATTCTTCCGGCCTTGTCTACATTTGCAAGTGATGATCAAGAAATAACCCAGGATTCGCTTGAGCTTTTGGCGAATAAATCCTTAGAATCAATTCTGAATGATCAGGTTAGTGAGAAAAACGATGTCTATCTTAAAGGTGAATGGCCTCAAAATGTCCAGTTTAGCGGAAGAGTTGTAGGATCAGGAGTTTTTCCAAAAGAGCGTACTGAAGATC
Source organism: Bacteriovorax sp. (assembly GCA_041662705.1). GTDB lineage: Bacteria > Bdellovibrionota > Bacteriovoracia > Bacteriovoracales > Bacteriovoracaceae > Bacteriovorax. Next base: position 417,970 of record JBAZRY010000002.1, on the reverse strand, counting down.
CTTCAGCCTTCAATACAGCAGCTATTGCCAACTTAGTGATCTCTGCTTACCCCAATGGGTTTTCTTCTGCGCCTGCAGAAGTTCAAGAGTCTATTCTCTCTGCAATTGGTTCTTTTGATGATTATCTAGACGATGCAGGCGGAGCTTATCATTTTTTCCCAAAAATTGAGATGCAGGTTCTGCGCGATGGGATAATGGTTAACAAAGTAGTCCATCACCAAAAATTGTTACGTTTAAAAGGAAGTTTTGGTACAGATCGTGAATTTCATAATGCTGGTGTTGCGCCTCCTGATATTGATTCTACTGCTGTTATTCAGACAACTCTTTTTAAAGTCAATAAAACGGATCTCAGCGATAATTTTATAAAGAAAATAGAAACATACCGTGATTTTAACCGGACCCCGCATTTGTTAAATAGATTAAACGGATATAAAGACACCGGTGCTTATTTAACATGGCTTTTGCCTGAGCCAAAATTCGATGAACCTAATTTAATAAAAAGAGCGAAAAATTTTATTGATGCTAGTTTTTCGTCAAGAGAAAAAGATTATCGTCTGCCTCTTTCAAAAAACGATGTTGATTGCGTGGTTAATACTAACTTGTTACGGGCCTTGTCTTTGACAGACAGAAAAGAAACTCCAGGTTATGAAAACGCATGTAAGTGGGTAAACTCAACAATCCAGAATGGTGAAACAAAATCTTGCGGAATGTATTATCCCAATACACTGTATCTTCATTTAAATGCAAGCTTTGCGATTGTCGACGGAACGAAATGCCTTGAAAGTTCAGCCTCCAGAATGGTTGAAGATATGCTTAAACTTCAGAGAAGAGATGGTTCGTGGAAAAATGATGCTAATTTAGAAATCGCCCTTCGCAGACCGGATTATTTTCAGACAACTCTTTATGCTTTAGTTACTTATATTAATTTATATAAATCCGGGAATCTGGAAATGACTGATGAAGTAAGAGAATCATTCAAGAAGGGACTCAAGTTTGTTCTTAAAAATATTAAGAATGAGGAAGATGGAAGTTTATCAATGCCTGAGGGAATGTTTTACTCAGGTTTCCTTCCACTCAGAAACAATTCAGCATGGCGTTCTCAGTCTTACACTATGGGATTAGCGCTGAACGTGTTTACCTATGCCCATTACTTTATTCCGGACGTTCAATAATCGCCGCTACACCCATTCCGCCCGCTGTGCAGATGGAAATCAATCCGCGACCGGAACCTTTCTCGGCAAGCATTTTAGCAAGAGTGGCAATGATTCTTCCGCCTGTTGCTGCAAATGGATGCCCCAATGCGAGCGAGCCGCCGCTTACATTTAATTTATTCATATCAATGCTGCCAAGAGCTTTATCAAGATTTAATTTTTTTTTGCAGTAGTCTTCAGATTCAAATGCTTTTAGCGTGCAAAGTACCTGTCCGGCGAATGCTTCGTGAATTTCGTAAAAATCAAAGTCCTGCAAAGTTAATTTATTTCTTCTTAAAAGATCTGCAATGGCAATAGTAGGTCCCATTAACAATCCTTCGCCATGAACATAATCGACAGCTGAATAGGCAGCGTCCACAAAATAGGCGAGAATGGGCAGTTTGTTTGCATCGGCGAAATCTTCACTCGCTAATAAAACGGCTGAAGCTCCGTCGGTAAGAGCGGTGCTGTTGCCTGCAGTGAGCGTGCCCTTTTCTTTACCGGCAAATGCAGGTTTTAATTTGCCAAGTTTTTCCATAGTGGTATCAGGTCTTAAAATGGTGTCTTTTTTTACACCTTTAAATTCGAATACCAGGTCTTTGAAAAAATCTTTTTCATAGGCCATTGTTGCTTTCAAGTGACTGTCATAGGCCAGCTGGTCCTGCTCTGATCGACCGACTTTCCATTCCTGCACCATCAATTCGCAATGCTCTCCCATTGAAAGTCCTGTCTGTGGCTCTCGTACAACAGGAAAGCGCGGCATAAGATGTTTTGGTTTTAATGCCGAAAATTGTCTTATTTTTCCAAGCAGGGAAGGTGCTTTTTGTGCATCCATCATGATCCAGGAAAATTCATGCGAGAAAACTCCGGTGACATCACTGTTGGTATCTGTACCGCCTGCAATTCCACTTTCAATTTGTGAGCTCGCAATTTTAAGTGCTATTTGCGCCGCTGTTTCAAGTCCCGTGCCGCACGCTCTCTGGACATCATATCCCGGAGTATTGGGATGCAGGCCGGATTTTAAAACGCTTTCTCTGCTTAAATTCCAGTCTTCCGCATTTTTCATTACCGCACCCAAAGACACATCCCCGAGCAGCTTGCCCTGAAGATTAAACTTGTGAACAAGATCTTTTAAGGTCGCAGACATTAATTCAACATTGGTTGTTTTTGCGTAATGAGTGAATGATCGGGTAAAAGGCGTTCGTGAGCCTCCGATGATAGCGACAGGTCTTAAAGTTTTTGGGTCATTCAACATATAGTTTTCCTTCTGAAAGAGTCATTACTATTATGATACTTGAAGTGCGCCCATAAATTTAGTGAAATATTATTTTGTTACGGGGGAATTGTTGACCAAAACGCTGTAAAGTTATACAACCTATAATATTAGAAAATACATATGAATAAAAATAGCAATAATCCCCTACATGGCATCACTCTGGAAAAAATTCTCACTGAGCTGGTGGAATTTTATGGCTTTCCCGAAATGGCCAATCTGATTGATATCAATTGTTTTAAAAATGATCCAAGTATAAAATCAAGCTTAACCTTTCTCAGAAGAACACCCTGGGCCCGGACAAAGGTTGAAAATCTGTATATTTCATATAAAAGGGAATTAGATGCTGACCAATAACGATATCCTGAAAAAATTAAGAGTGGCCTTGTCTTTTAAAGACTCTGATATTATGGAATGCCTTGAGCTGGTGAATTTTAAAATAAGCAAGGCAGAGCTTTCTGCACTTTTTCGAAGTGTTGATCACCCCAATTATCAGGAGTGCGGTGATCAGGTTTTAAGAAATTTTTTAAACGGTCTTATTATAAAAAATCGCGGCAGAAGGGACGATTTTAAGGAATGAATAAGCGGGTTTTAATTTCCGGCTTCGAACCTTTTGACGGAGACGCTGTAAATCCATCAGCCGTTTTGCTCGATTGGCTCAAAACCAAAGAATTTAATTTCGAGCTTCACACTGCGCTCTTGCCCGTCAGCTTCACTTATACTTTTCCCGTGCTTCAAAATGAAATTGAAAAATTTAAACCAACACATGTCGTACTGACCGGGCTTGCAAAAAACCGGATTGACCTGACTATCGAGCGTATTGGAATCAACTGGGTTGATGCCAGAATTCCGGACAACGACGGCCTTAGCCTAAAATCAAAAAAAATTCTGGAGAAAGGCGAGGATGGGCTGTTCACCACTCTGCCCATAGATGCCATGCTCGAGGCAGCGAGATCTGTGGGTTGTCCTGTGAAAGTTTCTACTACGGCAGGTGAGTACGTCTGCAATCACGTCATTTATTCTTATTTGGCCCGATACCGAAATGTCCCCGGAACATTTATTCATATTCCCGCGGCCGTTGACCACGAAATTTTCTTCCAGGGTGTAGAGGCCATTCTTTTGAATCTATAAATTCATTGGTTTTATAATACGATAAACCGGTTTTGCCCTTTCTTCTCTTGATTTGGCCCATAAGCGTGTATCAAATTCCTGATTGAACATTTTAGCAGCCGGAACATCACTGGCCAGATTCTGAATTGATATCAGGTTTTCATCATTGGCATCGTTGCCGCCACCGCTCCAGTTTTGTGAACCGACAATAATTTGTTCCGCGTGCATTTCACCATCGGGAAGTCTTCTTGTCAGTGTTCCCGCCTTATAATGGTTTTTACCTTTCCAGGTGCTTATTCTCACAGAGATATTCCCGGGTTTAACGGGAGGAGAGCTGATTTTTCCAATATAAGGATTGTTCATGAATACATTGAGAACACGGTCTCTGGTCCATGATGTCAGTCCGTGACCTAATTTTGAATCATAGGCAATGCGGACATTGGCGCCTTTGGCTGCAGCGTACTGCATAGCTCTTACAATCTCGTACCCGGTACCGCCAAACATTGCGATCCGAATTTCATCGCCTTCTTTTGCCGAGAGCAACATTGGTAAAATCACACGATGTTCGGCATCGTCAGTTGGTGCAAAATGCACTCGTAAATTTGTTCCGTCATCGAAAGTAAAAAAACGATTAGTCGCGGGGTATTTGTTGCGGTGAAAGCGTCCTGCCTGAACAGGATTTTTATCGTCGCTGTTTCTTACCAATTTACTTTTTACCGGCAGAGTGGGATCGAAATTAAACATTAAGTTAAACTGATCAAGAAAGGCATTAGCGATGAAATCATTTTTGATATACACCGACATGTTTGAATTGGCTTCGAGACCCATGCAGTTTTTTGAAATATTGGCAGTGCCTGTCCAGACAGATTTTATGCCGTCATTATCTTCAAGTACTGCAAATTTGTTGTGCATGATATGAGATGTGGACCATTCTATTCTCACGCGAGAATCAAGCTGCGATTTAATTCCGTTATTCATTTCATTGATAAATCTGGGAGTACCGTCGTACTGGAACGTGGCATGCATGCCTCCAGGATTGGTGATCGATTCGCCAAAAAGCCAGCTGCTGTAATTGGGATTCGTTATTTCGGGGCGTACATAATCAAATACCCAGGGAGATTTGCCTTTTTCAAAACCAGAAACGTCTATGACCGCCCTGACATCAACGAAAGATGTTCTCGCATGCTTGGCGACGGCATTGTAGACACGGTTCATGCTTCCATTGATATCGTCGATCCCATACATGGCGAGCGAAAGACTTTTTCCTACGTCCTGCTCTAATTTTTCCGCAAAACGATCCGACAGTCCGGAGCGGGGACTTCCATCCCAACCCTCCGTGAAAAAGACTTCCATATCAAGACTTTCTCCTGCGGGCACAGGATCACCCAATCCGGGTTTAGATTCCAGTCTGAAATCGGCCCGCGGTTTAAATTTCGGAGTTTTCTCGAGACATGTCCAATCAGTTAAATTCTGGCATTCAAGAAACTGTGTGCTGGCAATAAAAAGCCGCTGAATGGCCTTTAAGTTTGAAGGCGTGTCTGCATCTTCATCATCTGCACCGGATTCTTCCGCTTCAACGGGTGCCGATTTTCTGGCGGGAGTACTGATTTGCACTTTTCCTTCAGGAGTTACAGTCGCAATGGCCTTTTCTGCTTTCTTAAAATCTTTGGCGGTCAGGCCAAGAAACATCAGATAGCGGCGGAGTCTCTCAACAGCAGCATTGAATTCTGCTTCAGGCATTCCTTTAGCAGATTTTTTCAGTGCAGTTTTCAAAGCTAGATTGAGTTCGCCTTTATCAGTGGTTAACAAGGGAAACTCTTTCGGACCAGGAGAGGATGAACTCTCTGTCGAAGCTACTTGTCTTATAGGAGTACTATAACTTCCGAGCTTGCTGCTCGAGCATGAGCTAAAAAGGGCAAGAAGAACGAGAATCTTAAACAATGCCCGAGAGTATTTGTCGCTGCCCGTTTTCATACTACATCCTCTTTAACCGACCAGTTATCTAAATAAACATTATCATATTTTCGCATGATTCATTCAGTGGTTCTCATTGGAAGAAATTGCCTTTTTGGAAAGCAGACCTAAGTTTTGGGCCTTCGAAGTATACTTAAATTATCTATTCTGCCATCGGGAGTTCACATGCTGAGAAGAACATTTGCAATATGCAGTTTATTGATGCTCATCTCGTGTGTCCCTGAAGACAATGGGAACACCCGCCCCACAGATAATGACCCGCTTGAGCGGGACACCTTTTCTTTCAGAGAACCTGCTGCCAATGACCTCACTTCCAAATTAACATTATGGGGAACTTATTATTATCTGCCACAGCTTGCTGATGGATCAGGAAGTTATCCTCTTCGGGATATGTTTAGCCAGGAACTCGGACCTAAGGTAACATTGCGGGAATGGTGTGACTCCGCCATGGAAGGTTCAGTCCGGATATTGTTTAAAAATGGGGACGCTAAAACATTCAACTATGCCGGTATCACACCGGATTCAACCGTTGACTGCTCAAGTATCTTCAGAATAGATGTCAGTAAAACTAAATTCCGCGAGGCCCGTGGCCCCTATGGTGACGGGCTGGATGATTATATCCTGGCACCCTACAGAACTCTTGCGACAGACAAAGCAATTGTAGCTCCCGGAACAGTTATCTACATACCGGAGGCGCGCGGTTCAAAAATTCAGCTTTCCAGCGGGAGAGTTATTATTCATGACGGGTATTTCTTTGCTGGAGATAAAGGCGGGGCCATCAGGGATAATCACATAGACGTCTACATCGGAACTCATAAATCTGCTCCATTTTTTCCGTGGATTACGAGCAATCAGAACAAAACTTTTACTGCTTACGTCATTTCAGACAGAAAAATTATCGACGACCTATACGACTTGCATATGCACAAGTAAATTTCTATACTTTCACTATGAAAAATTCTGGTCTTCATGAAAGATTATACTAAAAATTTATACTATCGTTTAGCTGTGCTGATCTGTGGATTCGCTTCAATGGCCTATCTGTTTCTCATGAATCCGCCGAGGGACCGCAGGGACAATGTTTATGAAACCAAAGAATTTAATCACAAGCAGTTTGGCAACGTCCACTTCAAGGATGTTTCAGCGGAGCTTGGAATAGATTTTCAGCAAATAAAAACCACAGGCCCCTTGCGTGCACATGACGGAGATCTGTTGGTCATTGCTTTTTCTCCCTCTGTTTCAGTCATTGATATAAACAATGATGGTTATATGGATATTTTTGTAACCACCGCGCGCTCGCGATCAAATCTTTTATTTATCAATCACAAGGGCACTTCCTTCACTGAAGAAGCCGCTCAATACGGACTCTCAGATCTCAATCAAAAAGATGATCCTTCTTACGCTTTCTGGGGGGATTTTAATGACGACGGATTATTGGATCTCGTGTATGCACGTTATGGTTGTCACGGATTTTTTACAGGCACCAAAAATAATAAACTGGCAGATCACAGTGAATGGTTCAACGGTTATTGCTCCAACCCCAACGGTTTAAATGCCGCCGATTTTTATAAGCGTGGTAAACTTGATTTGATTTTTGCCAATTTCCTTGCAGCTCCCGGCGAGAGTGATTCATCTAATGACCTTTGGATGACCAATACCCGCTATGACAACAAAAGTGGCGGGAAAAATCATTTATTAAAAAACGAAGGCAGCGGATTTTCGGTTGAGAAAAGAGCACATTTTCTTACCCGCTCATACTCGCACAATGCAGGTATTGCAGATATAAACATGGACGGACTTCCAGACATTTTTTTTTCAAATGATTATGCTCACGATGAAATGTTTTTAAATAACGGCGAAGGCCGCTTCAGTGATTTAACCGATCAATACATTCCTAAAGTTTTACATGGTCTTTCCGGCATGAATACGGAATTTTTTGATTATGACAGCGATGGGATGATAGACCTTTATGTTACAAATATTTTTAAACCGCCATTCAACCGGCATTTTAACCTGCTATGGAAAAAATCTGAAGATAACACTTACAAAAATGTATCCAACGATCTGGGGGTGGCGAAATGTGGATTTTCATGGGGCGCCAAGTTTGCCGATATCAACAATGACGGAGAAGCTGATTTGTTTGTTATGAATGGACGTTCCCGTTCAAACAATCTGGTTAAATATGGTGAAGGGAAGTCTATGTGGTATGAGCGAAATGAAGTTTCGCAAATCCCCCGTTTTATACGAAAGTTATACAAGCCCCATGACACGATCAAGGGACGTTATATTTCAGCCTTTGAGCGCAAATGTCTTTTTATTCAGAAGGATGGTAAGTTTTTTGATATTGCTGAAGATGCAGGGTTTGACGACAGGGAAGAAAACAGGACGCTTGCCTTGATAGATTACGACAATGACGGATTAATGGACGCTATTTCAGCCGGACCTATTTCAAAATTAAAAGTTCTTCACAACACGACAAAAACGGAAAGTGATTTTCACTGGATTGGATTTTCGTTTAAGGATAAACGCGGGAATTCAGTTCATCATGGATTAAAAATTAAATTCTTGCTTTCAAATGGAAAGAAGATTGTCCGCGAACTTTATCCTGCAAATGGATATAAAGGGTTTAACGATCCGAGACTGCATATTGGATTAGGAAAGGCTCAGATCAGCGGGCCCATTGAAGTCTTCTGGCCATTTTCCCGGGTCACTCAAATAATAAAAAATGTACAGCCAGATCAGTACAATCTGGTAACGGAAAAATAGAGAGTGAATATTTTTAATAAAATTATAAAACGCGAGATAAACGGGAGATGGTTTCTTGGAGGAAGCCATATTACACTGGTAATAATCAGTATACTTTTTTTTAATCTTCAAAGAACTGCGCTTCAGATTGGCTTCGGTCTTCTGTGTGGACTCCTTACAGAATTCATTTTTTATAAATTAACAGACAAGTACGGGGAACATCAGGTCTGGGATCGTTTATTTTCAGCCTTTACTGAAGTGGCCGGGCTTTTGGTTTTATTAAAATCTCATATCTGGTGGTTTTACGGGATGACTGGTGCACTGACAGTTGCTGCCAAATATCTTTTGAGAAAGACCGGGAAAACTCATATTTTTAATCCAACCAATTTTGCGATCATGATGTCGCTGACTTTTTTGCCATTACACTGGTTTGGTGCCTGGCCAGATGAGTTTATGAGAGACTGGTACCCCATGCTTCACATAACTCTTTTTGGGGTCATTGCCGTGTGGTTGGGAAGAACAATGACTGTGTCGCTTGCCTATATCGTAGGAGTTATCTTTTTTTGTTATTTGTTTTTTCCCATCAATGACTTAACTTCTTTGATCTATGCGCTGGGGCCGGAATTCGGTTCCATTGGATTGATTTATCTTTGGTTGATGATAACTGATCCTAAAACTGCACCTCGAGAGCACAAACAACAGATTGTTTATGCGTTTGCCATTGCATTCCTGCATATCTTTTTAAGATACCATCAGTACCTTTATTCACGATACATCGCCTTGTTTATCGTCACATTACTCTATTATGGAATTAGTCTTTACAGTGAAGCTGCTGAGGCTAAAGCGAAGTATAGTTTTTAATTATCAAAGCCATTCTAATTATTTTCTTTTATTTGATGAAGAGTGAATGCAGACTCAATTTTAGTTTACCGGAGGTGGGTCATGAAGCTTTTTCTTTGTCTAATGTTGTTGGTCAGTTACTGTGGAAAAACGGCGAAAGCTCAGGAGGGAAATAATCCTGAAACAAAACCGGAAAGTGATATAAGCTCAAGCACTAAAAAAGTTCTGAGAAAGGTCGGCCGTAAATCAATGGACACGACCTGTGAGCTAACCAAGAGTAAAGAAGAGTGCGAGAAAGAACGAATAGAGCATCAGAAAGCTGCTGAGGCCGACAGGGCAGACACTGAAAGACGCCAGGCTGCAAAAGCGGCCAGAAAAAAAGCCAAGAATAAAGAAAAAGTTGAACTGAAAGCAAAGCATGAAATTGAAGAGCAAGAATGTCATGAAGTAGATGGCAAAATCCAGTGCGTGGGCAAAAAAATTAAAAACAAAGTTGAAAATATCGTTCAATAGCATCCTGTTCAATCGGAGAATTTATGAACAACAACGGAAAACCGAAAAAGCCAGATGAGCCTACTAAGCCTGAAATTGAGCCGATCCAGCCGGCAGAACCGATTTCTCCGATTTCGCCCCAAGCATGACTTAATATGGATAAGTATTTTCTTATATCACTTTTCCTGCATCTTACTCTTTTAGTCGGTGCCGTTCCTCGGCCAAAGGTTGAAGCCGTTCCTCGACCTGAAATCGAAAGTACTGATGTTGTGCCGGGGAAAGTGAAAGACCCTCCAGCCAAGGCAAAGAGGCACGATGTGGATCTGATTAATACAGCGAAAAAAACTGAAAATAGAAAATGTCGCCTCATCGACGGTGTGATGAAGTGCAACCCCAAAAATAACAAGAGAAAACATTAAAAACGGCCCTACCACAATGGTGTTAGTGGGATCAAATATCAAAGTACAATTTGATCTATTATCTTTGGCAGTTGAACATTTTTATTATCAAATTGTTGTCACTGAACACGTTCTGGGCACTTTTTTAAAATTGAACTAATAAATGATGGTCGATCGGTTCATTTTTCAATACCTTTTAAACAGCTCCCATCAAACTTTGATATTTGATCAAGCCAAAAAACATTAACTATTTGCGATTTGCATAAAATTTAAATTACTCATAAAATAAGTGTATGAGGATTTTATGAAAATCAAATCCCGGGGTTTCCGGACAGATTTATTTTTTCATCACTTTACCGGTGTTGTGCTGGAGTATGAAGATTTTCTGGTGGTCAAAACTCCGACTAATCCAACATTTTTCTGGGGCAATCTGATCTATTTTTCCGCTCCTCCCGCCGAAGGATCGCTGGAGAAATGGAAAATTTTATTTAGAGAACATTTTCATTCCATGAATGTAGAGCACATGACTTTTGCCTGGGATTCGCCAGAGGGAACCGAGGGCCTGGTCGCTCCCTTTATCAACGATGGTTTTGATCTGGAAAAATCTGTCGTGATGAGTGCCCGCAACATTGTATTGCCTATAAAATACAATAGAGACATTGTTGTTCGTCCGATTGAAACAGAAGATGAATGGCTGTTGATCGTAGAAAATCACGTTCTCGCCCGCGGCGACAATTTTCAGGAAGTGCCATTTAGAAAATTTGCATCCAGACAAATTTCAAATTACCGGCTTATGGTTAATAATAAATTAGGTTATTGGTTGGGCGCTTTTTTGGGAGAGCAGCTGGTCGGTGATTTGGGCATTTTTTCAGAACACGGACTTGCCAGGTTTCAGACGGTGGTGACTCGTCCTGATTTCAGGAGAAGAGGAGTGTGTTCTACGCTCGTCTATGAAACATGCAAATTTGCCATGGATAAAATGAACGCCGAAGAATTGATCATGGTTGCTGATCCTGAATACCACGCAGCTAAAATTTATGAGAGTGTCGGCTTCACACCGTGTGAGTTGCAGATCGGAGTTTGCAAATTCAACAAAGACGTCTGGGCCACTTAAATCATTTTTTATAATAAGCGCAGAAGCCAGGACGAGGTCCGATCTGAGGATGATTGCGACAGGTATCAGGCCTTTCATTATAATGAGTGCATCGTTTATTAGCATCTAGAAAAAAACATGAACCATCAGGCTTTTGTTTCAATGTAAATTTTTCTGAACTCGGCGTATACCTTAATACAGCTGGGTGCTTGAGCGCATCTTTTATTTGTTCTCTGGAATCAAGCTCAAGATGAAATTCATCGAGAATGCGAAGGCGGATCAGATCGCTGATCTTAACTTCGACAGGCATATAACAGCAAAGTCCTGCGCAGGTATCGCATAGACCTTTTTTATACTTCGTCCATCCGGACAAATCGTTGAGATGTTCCTGAATATTTTTTTTCATTGCCTCAATTATAGCATATAGCAATGTTTTAGCTGACGGGGCTACCTTCATTGATCAGATTTTTTATTGCCTCTTGCTCCATAACTTGATCCGGTATCTTTTTGGGTTTGTTTTTCGCTTCCTTTTGCTCTCTCACGATACTCAACAATTTGGCGGCTGCGGCAGCGGCATCATCCGAAGCTTCTTCAATGATGTCTTCATCGTCAAAGTTTTTTAGTATTGTCTTTCTATCATCATAGATTTTTTGTTTGGCCCAGATAAGTGTTTCAGGCGCCAGCGCTTCAGCACCTTCGACTTCAGCTTCTAGTAAATTATCCAGTGCCAGCTGCAGTTTATCCCGTGCAATTTTTTTGGCTTCCTCAGACGATTTTTTCTTCATAAATACTCCGGTTAAAATTTTGCGACCAGGGACGTGGTGAGAAGTGTGTCTGTTTTTGCAACCGCTCCTGGATTGGGGAGGTTGTCGTAACGAAGGAGATAACCGGTTTTAACCGCGAAAACATTGTTAAGGGCAGCCGTTACTGAAAGTTCACTGTTCATCTGGTAATCAGTACCGACCGTAAAATTCGGCAGGTATTCGAACCACAATTTACTTGAAAAAGTTTCAGTCCATAATTTATTCGCCTCAGTGTATCCTCTTCCATAATGCAGTTTTTTCTCGGCGCTACTTAGAAGTTTTTCAAGTGTGTAGCGGTAACCTCCTTCAAGATCCCAGGTAAATTTGGGCTCTTTGATCAACGAATATCGCGCACCAATATCGGTGTTATATTTTTGATTGTACCCGGCATATTTGTCGCTCTCAATCATCTGACCGATAAAAATTCCCAGTCTGTCGTTCAGGGAACGATCGTACCTGAGGCCAAGCGACCAGAACCGGGCGTTTTCTATACTTCTCGTTTTTGTCTGAAGATAACGACCACTAAATTTTAAGGTATTGTCCTCATCCCATTTCATACCCGCAGTTTCTTTAGCTGTATAGCTCTCTGAATCGGAGTTACCGTTGGCAACAAGGATTCCCAGTTCAGACTCATTGGTCCAGCTTGCAAATGTAGTGGTCGTTGCCAGGGCCAGTACGGTAGCGATTATAATTTTCATAATAGGACTCCTGTTGTTGATAAAGGCCACGGGAAAAAATAGAATGATTGCAGAAATACTTCAATACAATACGGGCCTAAATTTGTGAGATAGAAAAAATGAATGAGATAAAATTCAAAGATTTATTTTCGGTACAGTCCGGCGATTATGCAAAATATCGCCCTACATATCCCCCTGAGCTTTTTAGTTATCTGGCAGGGCTTTCACAGCACCGGGATGTGGCCTGGGATTGTGGAACAGGCAATGGACAGGCGGCAGTAGAACTCGCCGGCTATTTTAATAAAGTCATTGCAACTGACCTGAGTGAAAAACAAATACTGGAAGCCAAAAAACATTCTAAAATATTATATAAAGTATCTACTGCAGAAAATTTTGAATGTAATGAGAAAATAGATCTGATTACCGTGGCGCAAGCGTTTCACTGGTTTAATCACAAGTCATTTGCGGAAGTTGTCGGGAGAGTGGCAAGGTCTGGTGGGCATCTGGCAGTCTGGACCTATGCTGTCGCAAATATTACCCCGGAAGTTGATGCCGTTGTTGATGAACTTTATAATGGGATTTTGAAAGGGTACTGGGAACCGGAAAGAGCGCATGTAGAATCTGGATACAAAAACATTATTATGCCTTTTAAGGAAATCAGCCATCCCGATTTTGAGATGAATGCAGAGTGGAGTTTGGAACATTTTATAGGCTATCTCAGCACATGGTCAGCATTGCAGAGTTATATAAAAAAAAATGAACATAATCCTCTGGAGGAGACTGCCCGGAAATTGGAAATTGCATGGGGGCGCCAAAATTTAAGAAAAATAAGCTGGCCCTTGGGGCTGAGAATTTGGGAACTATAATCTAAGGATAAAATTTATTAAGTAATGCCAGAACTGCTCTGGGTATTTCCAGTTTTTCCCAATCCAGCTTGAGCTCTTCCTTTAAAAAATTATTTATTTCACTTTCACTATCTCTATGGGCCATCTCTCTTTTCTCCAGCAGATCAATATTCGAAGTGCACTGGCCGCCGTTATCATTTTCAATGCGCGGATTAAAGCCCAGACACCCATAGGGCTTCAGGTCTTTTTTAATTGTGCAGCCTTGGGGGCCGGCGACAAAAAATGGACAGGTATAAGTTTTTCTAAGATGAGAATTTTTTTTTCTTCCAATAAATAATTCATGATCAAGGCGATAGTCCTGTATGTTTTTTAAAAGTTTTGCTTTTAAATCAAATACATCATCCGGGCCCGCATCCAGAGACAGAAGAATTTCAAAGGCTTCTATCGGGGTGATCTGCATCGAATTAGCGCTGAAAGTGCAGCAGGTGCCGCTGCAATTGAAGCAGTGAATTTTTTTGTCGCTAAGCCCGTTCATCTCATTAATCAGCAGGCTTCTTCGCTCCCGGGGAGTCTGTAAATTATGTTTATTATTAAGGGAATTTAGCAGCTCTTGGAAGGTTTTCATAAGAACATCATTTTAAACGACTCGCAGACACATTGGAAGGCTCTTTGGCTTAGCGGTATGCAGAATATCCGACTAAAGGTGTCTTGTCATGACAAAGCACACGCTTTCTCACATAATTACTGAACCACTTTGGAGAAAATTATGTCAGTGACAATTTCGCGAAACCCTAACCTTACAAAGGCTAGACAGCAAAATATTTATACTCATGAAATAAATAAACAATTCGGCGATGACTGGTGGACTGGTCTTGCGCCAATAAATTGTCCGGGTTTTGATCACGAAAGACAATGCCTTGTGGGGCTGCCACTGCTGAACCTTGATATCTGCAGTCGTCAGGATGTTCTGGATTATTTCAACAACTCATGGACTCTTACTGAATTATTATTTCAAAGCTTGAAAGTGGAAGAGGTTTATAAAAGACCTCCTTACCATGATCTTCGCCATCCTCTTATTTTTTATTATGGCCACCCGGCCGTTTTGTATTTGAATAAAATGCGACTGGCAGGACTTTTTTTTGAACCGGTCAATCTCTATCTGGAAAAAGTTTTAGAGACTGGTGTCGACGAAATGTCCTGGGATGACATGGGCAAAAATGTCATGGAGTGGCCTGGTGTAAAAGCTGTTCATGATTACCGCAAAACCGTTTATAAAATGGTGACTGATTTAATCAGCACCCATCCTGATTTCGAATCTCACGATAAAAAATTTCTTCAAAACTCACCGTGGTGGTCATTGTGGATGGGAATGGAACACGAAAAAATTCATTTTGAAACTTCCAGCGTTCTCATTCGCGAGCTGCCAATAGAGTTCGTTGAAACCCCAAAGTTCTGGGCGCCTGTTCATCCATCGGCCAAAGACAATTCGCCGCTCCCGAATTCCTGGATAAAAAAATCCGGTGGAAAGGTTCAGATCGGCAAACCAAAGTCGACGCCAACTTTCGGATGGGATAATGAATACGGATCCCGCACTCAGGAAATAAAAGATTTTCAGCATACAAAATACCAGATCACCAACCGGGAATATTTTGAATTTGTGAAGAGCGGCGCTTACATCAACGACACGTACTGGATGCCGGAAGGAAAAGAATGGCGAAAATTTCGCAATACCAAGCGCCCGACGTTCTGGGTGGGCGTAGGTCCCGAAGGTTCTCACGAATATGAACTTCGCACTCTCTTTGAAATTATTCCTATGCCATGGAACTGGCCGGTAGAAGTTAATTTTCACGAAGCTCAGGCGTATTGTGCCTGGAAAAATGAATTGGATAAATCCAGTCTTCATTTCAGGCTCTTGACTGAAGCGGAATTTATTTCACTTCGAAATAATGAATTGGATATTGTCGTTCAGACTCAGGCTTACAAAAACTATAAAAAGTTTAACGACTTCAAACCCAATTTTAATTTTAAATGGTCGTCGCCTGAAAATGTCAATGATGAATTCTACGGCAATACATGGCACTGGCTCCAGGATCAATTTAATCCGCTTCCACAGTTCGAGATTAATTTTTTGTACGATGATTTTTCTACTCCTTGTTTTGATGGCAAACACCACATGATCATGGGGGGATCTTTTATTAGCTGTGGTCATGAAGCAAGCCACTGGGCACGCTTTCATTTCAGACCGCATTTTTATCAGCACAGCGGATTTCGCATGGCCGCGACTTTGGACGGCAGTGTGGATAACGGAGCCATGAAGCTGTTGCAGTCGGATGAATATATTCATCCCCGTCGCGAACATGTACTAGATCAAATGCAGACAACTCCGTCGTGGTGGAAAAAAGTTCAGCAGCCGCTTGATATGGATGAAGAGGAAATAAAAACTTTATTTGATCAGACTCAGACGGAAGTTCTGGATTACATGAAAAAATTCGAAGGCATGAATCCAATGGGCTCTGCTCATGATCCAAAAAGCAATGGTCTGAAAAAAGATTTCATTCTTCCTTACCAGATGACTAAAAATTTTCCTGAACGTCCGGAAAATTATCATGCGCTTATAAAAATGATATTTTCTGAAATGGCGCCCTTGTCTCAGCTGCCCGGGCATCCAGGTTTTGCCGCCTATGTCGCGGGAGGAGGAAATATTATCTCCAACACCGCCCAGTTGATTGCCCAGACACTGAATCCTTTTACCGGGCATTATATGATGGCGCCGGGATTAGTTGCGCTCGAGCAGGAAGTTATAAAATGGTTTATCCATCTTATGGGCTACAATGATAAAACTGCCCTGGGTTATCTGACAACCGGCGGAAGCAGTGCCACTATGAATGCTCTCATAATGGCACGGCTTAATAAGCTGCAGGGGTTCGACTATTCAAAAGTCACAGGCTATATGTCAAATGAGGCTCATCATTGTGTGGCCAAAGCATGGGTGATGCTGGGATTTAAAAAAGAAAATCTTCGCCTTGTTAAGGCCCTAAATTTTAAAATTGATCCGGTCGCTTTAACCAAACAGATTGAGCAGGATAAAAATCAGGGAATGAAACCATTCTTCCTGGTCGGTACAGTTGGAACGACAAAAACCGGAAGCGTAGACGAAATTTCAATTCTGGCAGATATTACGGCCAGAGAAAATTTATGGCTTCATGCCGATGGTGCTTATGGAGCGCTATTTATGTTGACTCAAAAGGGGCGAGATCTACTTACAGGAATTGAGCGGGCTGATTCAATTGCTCTCGATCCTCATAAGGCCCTCGCCATTCCTTACGGCACAGGGTGCCTCCTGATAAAAGATGCAAATAATATGAGCTTTGATTATATTTCAGATGACTCTTATATGCCTCCGAAGCCGACCATCGGGGATCATGACTACGCCGACATTTCTCCTGAACTGTCCCGCGATTATCGCGGGCTCAGAGTCTGGCTTCCGGTTAAAACGCTGGGGATAGCTCCTTTTGTTTTAAACCTTGAAGAAAAACTACAGTTGAGTACATGGCTTACTGAGGAGTTGCGAACTATTGCAGAGCTTGAAATTGTTTCTTCTCCTGAACTCACCATTCTCACCTTCGCCCATAAAAAAGGTGACGTTGCAACCAGAGAATTGATGAGTAAAATAAATACCAAGGGAACACTCTTTTTATCTTCCTGCACGCTCGAAGGGCGTCTGGCGATAAGAGTTTGTCTTTTGAATTTCAGACTTCATTACGAGAGGCTGCAGAAGGCTGTGGCAGAAATTAAATTGATGGCGCGTGAATGCTAAAAAACTTTAAGTCTGAATTCATCAACGATGGCAAGCGCCTGCATCTGAATAATGCGGGACTTGCACCTATCTCGCGAACGGCCCGCGACAAAATTCATTATTGGGCCGATCGCTTTTATCAGGAAGGCTTCTACACTGATAGAGATTACATGAATGATGTTCATCACGGCCGTATATCTTTATCGCAATTAATTGGCTGCCAGGCAGAGGAAATAGCTTTTTTCCAAAGTACCGCAAGCGCGATCAGTCAGCTGTGTTTTCATTTCCCTCTAAACTCCGGAGATGAAGTCATTACCTGGGATCAAGAGTATGCTTCCAACCTTTATCCTTGGCAGGAAGCTTGTAAAAGATCGGGCGCCAGTCTGGTCATCGCTCCATCCGGAGAACATTTAACAACACCGGTTGAAAATATTCTTTCCAGAATTACTTCCCGGACAAAGGTCATCGCTATTTCATGGGTGCAGTTTTTGACAGGGGCAAGAACAGATCTATTGAGCTTATCTAACGTCACCCGTGAAAAAAATATTTTTCTGTTTGTAGATATTATGCAGGGACTTGGTCTTCACCCTTTTAATATGAAAGAACTTGGCGTCGATGCTGTTGCGGGGGGAAGCCATAAATGGCTCACAACTCCGGTAGGAGTCGGTTTTCTTGCCCTGGACACAAAACATATTTCCCGCATTAAGCCTCACAATGTCGGGGCCTATACTTTTGGCACTTGCGATGATCCCACTGATCTTCAGTGTACTCCCAAAAAAGATGCCCTGAAATTTGAGGCCGGCTCCAAGCAGGTTTTAGAGATCACCGCACTCGGTGCTTCAGTTGATCTTCTGCTTAAAACGTCCGTTGCTGTCATTGAAGAAGAAGTGCTCCGGCTTTCTTCTAAACTTCACAAGGGGCTTCTCGATAAAGGCTATCAAGTTCATTACAATAATAGCTCTATCGTTAATTTTATTCCACGCTCCGACAGCGCTCAAAAACTTTCTGCCATCCCTTGCAACTTTGCGCTGAGAGGCCCTGGCATTCGTTTATCTCCTCATGCCTTCAATACGGATGAAGATATTGAGCGCGTGTTAAAAGCTTTGTCGTAACAGCGCCTGGGTCAAGAATTACTTTCAACTCGTCTTTTAATCTTGAAAGGAAAACACTTTTCCTGATGATCTTTTTGATATCTGCCGAATTCCGGTGATCTACCACTTTTGAATTATAAGGATCCAGTTGAGATTTTGTTCTGCCATGTTTGATACCGTTGTTGAAAATATAATGAAGAACATTTCTGAGCTCACGGGCTGAGCTTAAAGTTCTCAAATGATAGCGATGCTTGTAGACAGTTCCTTTTTTGTGCTTAATTCTGTTGATTGCTTTTGAAAGTGATATTCCAAGCGCCTGCATTCCTGCATGCAGAACCTTATTATTCTTCGCTTCAACTAATAAATGGAGATGATCATACTCCAGAGAATAATGAATGATATGCAGACTCTTTAGCCTTGCTCTTTTAATGGCATGATGAAGTGCTTTCAATAAAAGCTTGGATTTGATATCTGCCTTATTCTTTCTGACCTTGATGGTGAGGTGTAGGGGATTAGGTTTCTGGATTCGTTCTCTTTTGGTGTGGCGTATTCCTTTGTCTATTTTGGCAGGCCTTCCTGCGCCTTTTGGGTTTGTGATTGTCAGCTGCGTATTCTTTCGGATTTTTCTCATTATGAACTCCTTATGAGTTCTGACAATGCAAATACGGCAGATATTCACACCAATTCAAAGTATTGAATTGAAATGGTCCTTAAAGATTATTGATTAATTTTAGAGGAGTCTAGAATTTTTCCTGGCGGTTTTTCTTTTTATCGCCGTGAACTTTTTTTTCGTTGAGACGTTTGTTAACTGCTGATCGTGAAGGTTTAGTTGCTTTTCGTGTTTTGGGGGCAATGGCCACGGAGCTGATCATTTCATGCAGTTTTTCGATGGCGTCCGTGGCGTTCTGGCTTTGCGAGCGGTGCTTCTGGCTGATCAGCGTGAGAACGCCGTCAACGCTCAGGCGTTTGGCATATTTTTTGAGAAATCGTTCAAGGACTTCATGGGGGAGTGATGTACTGGTGAGAGCGTTCCAATGGAGAGTTACTTTAGTATTAACTTTATTAACGTTCTGTCCGCCCGGACCGCCGCTTCGGGAATAAGTAAAGTGTAATTCTGAGGTAGGGATTTTGAACTTATGCATATTATAAATTCTGTTCGATAAATCTTTCTATATAATCCCGGTCATAGGGAAGACGTCTGAGTTCTTCTTGAACATAAGATTTTTCGGCGGCATTTAAAGAAATATTGGGACGCTCGATTGTCCATCCCCAGCTCCAGTGAAATTTATTTTTAATGGGCGACGAATGCCCGGCCCTTATTCCGGCATAAATGATTTCTGCCCACGTTGCCCCGGCGATATTTTTTACGCAGGCCTTTATCACTAAATCAGTTTTATCCATATCTGCCTGATTTCCGCCAAACCAGTAGCGCAAATCATGTTCTTCACAACAACGGGTCCAAAGACCAGGTTGTCCCATGGGTCCGTCAGCAAACATCGTGCATCCATCACTGACGAAAGGTTTCAGCGAGTACTCTGCGAGTGACATTTGTGCGGATAAAGTTATGAATAAGAAAATGAAAAGCTTTAAAAACTTCATTTTGAAAGTGTAGTCGCGAATGGGCCCGTGAAAAAGGTTACATGCGAAAAAATGATGATACTAATTTTAGACGTACCGTACTTATTGATTTAAGATTAAATGGGCACGAACACGATCCCACGGAGATCTGTAATGAGTGAATTGAATGCAGATTTTATCTTTAAAAACATTTTTAAAATAGTTACTGCAATCAGCATAATCCTGGCATTTGCTTTTATCCTTACACCTTTTCTCATTCCATTGCTGCTGGGCGGAATTCTGGCGATGGCCTTTAGCCCGTTTGTCGCTTTTTTTATGAATAGAGGATGGAGCCGAAGATTATCTGTCATCGTACTGTCACTTGGAATTTTTATACTGGGGATGACTCCCGTAACGATTATCTTGATGAGAGGAACAAAGATCGTGACTCATTTTCTAAATGAGGAGTCCCTCTTGATCATCAAACATAAAATTCAGGACAAAGTAGATGCTCTGCTGGCCAATTTTGCTGATATCTATGATATCGACCTGAGCGATGCCCACGATAAATTTGATAGTCTTGTCGGCACTATTGGAAAATGGGGACTGGATCTTTTCAGCAATTTTCTAAGCCAGATTCCCAATGTGGCCATGCTCAGTTTCATTACGATCCTTTCCTTTTATTTTTTTCTCATAGACGAAGTTCGTATCCGGAAGTGGTTTGACCGCTATTTTAATTTTACAAATGGCAACGGAGACAGGTTCATCTCTTTGATTAAGGCCAGCTGCAATGAGATCTTCTTTTCCAATGTGCTCACCGGATTCATTCAGGCCTCTGTGGTGGCAACAGGAGCTTTTTTTAGTCACACAGGCGATGTTTTTATTGTGTTCTTTTGCACCTTTTTTCTTTCCTTCATTCCTGTCATCGGAGCAGGGCCGGTGGCCTTTGCCGTTGCCGCTCTGGCCTTTATCGACGGGCGAGTTGGGGCCGGTATTGCCATGTCAGTCGTCGGCGTGATTGCTGGGATCGTGGACAATCTCATCAGACCTTATCTGACCAGCAGAGGCGAGGTAAAAGTCCCTGTTTATGTGTCATTCCTTTCTATCATCGGAGGGGTAATTGTCATTGGGCTTCCGGGCCTTTTTTTGGGACCGTTACTGGCTTCCCTTACTTATGGGGCCTTGCCGATTATCATTGATGAATTTTTCCAAAAGGAAGGTCCCGAAGCCCCAAACGATCAACCCGGAATCCTCTAAAAAAAAGCTAAAAATTTATTTGCGGAAGCGTCAATCGTTCATTATAGTGCAGCCAATATGAAAAATCTTATCCTTTGTCTAGCATCTCTTTGCTCTATTACTTTACTATCAGCTGCTGAAGTTGACCATTTCACCAGAAGAAATGAGGAGCTTTCTGATTCAAGCGCACTCTTGAATCAAAAGGCCAATGAAGCTGTTTCTTTAGTCATCGACAAACTTAACCATGTCAGTCCCGGCTGTAAGCCAGAAGCGCTTTACCCTGAGTTGAGATATTATTTTGCCAATGCAATGTCAGGCGCATTCACAAAAGATGTTATTGCAAACGATCTGTTTATTAAGCGTGAGATCTTTGTTTCGGATTCAGTTTATCAGGACTGGGGATTTTTTGACGGTGCTTCGCTTGGACTTCAAGTGATGCAAAGGCTTGGAGTGTCCATTTCTCCTTTAGTCCGTGTTGGAAATATTGTAGTTGGAACAGATAAGTTTGAGCATATGTTCGGCAGAGGCTACAAGTATTTCGTAAAAAATTATATTGAATCCAAAGGCATTATGAATGCTGTTAAATTTGGCATCTTTGGCGAGAAATTTATTCTGGGCGGATTGAAGTTTGAGACGGGCGTATTTAGTTATGGGGATCTGAGCGCGAACTTCAACGGCATGAGATTCTGGAACCACATGCTTCAGAAGCATGACGATATTCTTGGGGCCCAATACAATGTCGGTCCTTATATTTATTGTAAAAATAATCAATGGGTAAAAGGTAAGGACATTGATTTCACCAACTATATCGATAATGCCTTCGATGAAGGAATCAACTGTTCAAAATTCACTAATCCAAAAGCTTTGGCTAAATTCACTTCAAGAATTAATGGTATGGGGTTCAGCTGTCCAATACGGCCTGAAGCTATTGCTCCTCTTCTGAATAAGTACGGGCCGCTATCAAAATGGCTTATCAATCAGGCTGGAAACGGCGTTTTGAAGCTGACGGGCGAGTTTCAAAATAAAATGAATGACTAGTGAATTAGAAAATCTAGTGCTTATTACTCTTTCATATTTTGAACCTATGACATTTTCAAAAATCATTCTTGATTTTGACAGTGAAGAGATTAAAAATTTCCCTGATTTTGACAATGTAAAACTCCAGGAAATGCTAAGTAGCCTGGAGAAGAAGAAGCTCATCAAACGGGTGAAGATCGACAAAGAAACCGGCTGGATCAGAGTCCTGCCTAAGAGATCCTGGTGGAAGAGACTGTTTCCCCTGTAAAAAACACCTTGTTTATATCCAAAGCATTCCCTTAAATCTATAAAGACCGCTATGACCACAGAAATTCAAATTCCTATTACGGCCTGGCTTCCCACCACGGTAAAAGAAGCTAAAAAAAAGGGCTGGGACGAGCTCGATGTGATTTTAATCACCGGGGACGCATACGTTGATCACCCGGCATTCGGGGCTGCGGTCATGGGGCGATTGCTTGAATCAATGGGGCTGAAAGTGGCCATCATCGCTCAGCCGAACTGGCAGGACGATCTCAGGGATTTCAAAAAATTTGGGGCCCCTAAATATTTCTTCGGTGTGACCTCCGGAAATATGGATACGATGGTAAACAAATATACCGCCGGAAAAAGAAAGCGCTCTGAAGATGCCTATACTCCCGGTGGGGAGACGGACAAGCGTCCTGATTATGCCACCACAGTTTATACCAGAATTTTAAAAGATCTTTACCCCGATACTCCGGTTATGATCGGAGGAATTGAAGCGTCTTTGCGCCGGGTGACCCATTATGATTTTTGGGAAAATAAATTAATGCCGAATATTCTTACTACTTCGAAAGCCGATCTTCTGGTTTATGGAATGGGAGAGCAGCCGCTTAAAGAAGTGGTAAGGCTCATGAAAGAAGGCGTGCCTTTTAATGAAATGAAAAATATTCCGCAGACTGCTTTTCTGGTAGATCAGAGTGCAGGTCTTCCTGTTTCAAATATTTTGTGGCAAGACCAACATCTTACCAGCCATGAAGAATGCCTTGTTGATAAAAAAGCCTACTCCCGAAATTTCATGTATGTCGAAGTTGAATCCAATAAGCAGTTTGCCAACAGGCTGATCCAGAAAGTAGATAATAAAGTACTGGTTATCAATCCTCCCTTTCAGACGATGAAAGAAAGTGAAATAGATGCTTCTTTTGATCTGCCTTACACCAGACTTCCTCACCCTAAATATAAGGACAGAGGGCCGATTGCAGCCTATGAGATGATAAAATTTTCTCTCAACACTCACCGTGGTTGTTTCGGTGGCTGTTCATTTTGCACAATCTCCGCTCACCAGGGAAAAATGATTGCCAGCCGCTCGAAAGATTCCATCATGAAAGAGTTGGAAGTAATTGCTAAAATGAAAGATTTCAAAGGCTATATCAGCGACATGGGCGGGCCTTCCGCCAATATGTACCAGATGAAAGGGATCGATCAGGACTTGTGCGATAAATGTGCAGCTCCTTCATGCGTTCATCCGGTTATTTGTAAAAATCTTGATGCAAGACCGGATAAAATGACCGAGCTATATCGCGACGTCGCCGCTCATCCGAGCGTTAAAAAAGCCTTTGTCAGCTCAGGTCTCCGATATGATCTGATGTTCAATGAAAGATCTCAGGACCCGAAGAAAGACGAGGAATATGTCGATCAGCTGATCACTCATCACGTTTCGGGAAGATTAAAAGTGGCGCCTGAACATACGGAAGATCATGTGCTGAAGGCAATGAGAAAACCGGCCTTTCATTATTTTGAAACTTTTAAACGGAAGTTTGAAGAAATCAGCAGAAAGAAAGGTATCCGTCAGGAAATCATTCCTTATTTTATTTCTTCACATCCGGGGTGCACCCCTGAAGATATGGCCCGACTCGCCATTAAAACCAAAAAATTGGGTTACAGGCTCGAGCAGATTCAGGACTTCACACCAACTCCGATGACCGTGGCCACTGAAATTTATTATTCCGGTTATCATCCGTACACACTCAAAGAAGTGAAGACCGCCATTAGTCTTGATGACAAAACAAAGCAGAGAACTTTTTTCTTCTGGTATAAACCTGAAAACAGAAACGTCATTAAAAACTATCTTGCTAAACAGAAGCTTTTTGATCTGTCTAAAGAACTATTCGGATAAATACTAATCTATTTTTGTCATGATGCAATTCAAGGGGCTCGCTGATTCTTGACCCTGATTTGGGCCGGGCGTACAATTTTGCCAGGCACTCAACTCGAGACTTTGTCTCTAAAATGAGAGGTAGCATATGAAAAAATTAACGGGTGGAATAATAGTATTAATGTTTAGTTTCATTACTGCTTGTTCTTCAACACCAAGTGATCCTCATAAGCCAGAGATGAGTGTTGATAGAAATCCATCGCAATCTAAAACTTATAACCAATTCCATAATGAATGGGAAAACTAAGAAATTAGTTGGACGCCCAAAAGGCGTCCAGGTTTTTAATATTGATTAATCGTCGCTTCCGCAGTTAGTACTGGCAAATACTGCAATTTCATTATTTTTAATATCATAAAATCCCAGCACGGTTCCGACAGTGTTGTTTCCGCTGGCGCTCCCGCTATAAACTTCCACGTTGTTCTGCTTATTGGCGGCGCCTATTGATCTGACAAGGGCCTTATAGTCGGCATCGCCTTCTGTCGTATTTGTTGAATCCGTTAAATCGGCAACGGCATTCAATGTTCCGTTTTCGTCTTTTGTATTGATGCCTACGGCGACACCGTCATCAAAAAATGGACAGAGAGTGTGCATCGCCTGAGCGACAGCTCCGCTTCTTATTTCCTGAGCACTATTTCCTTTACCCTTTAGTTCCAGGACTTTTTTTGAGCCGCTATGGGTAATCATGTCCATGCCGGCCAGTTCTTTAGATGATTCTTCCAGCACGGGGTTGGTCAATGTTTTAATATTTGCCAGCTTTGAAGCGAATACGTTTCCCGACATAAGCAATAGGCTTGCAAGAAATAAATTTTTCATGAGTTGATCCCGGATATTGAGTTTTCACATTTTCTACTCCCAAACGGGCATAGGGGTAAAGCTTATATGTTGAAGACTATAGTTTTTACATGCAAGATGGGGGGGTTTTATGAGAGAATACGGGGTATGAAAAGAAATAAAGCCAGTACAATATGGATCGATGCAGATGCCTGCCCAAAGGCGGTAAAGGAAATCGCTTTTAAGGCCGCTCATCGCCTCAATATTAGTCTTATGCTCGTTGCAAATTCTTATCAGACCATACCGCACACGGAGCTTATACGTCTTATAATCGTGGACAAAGGCGCCGACGTGGCCGACCAATATATCGTCGATCATGTCTCATCCGACGACCTGGTTATAACTGCCGACATTCCGCTTGCCGCGAAGGTTGTTGAAAAAAATGCAATCGCCATCAATCCTCGGGGCGAAATATACACAGAAGAGAATATCGGTGAGATTCTCTCGATGCGAGATTTCATGAAAGATCTCAGAGACAGTGGTTCTATAACCGGAGGACCGGCCGTTTTTGGTCCAAAAGACGTCCAGCAATTTGCCAATTCGCTTAATAAACTTCTATCCTAGTATGATAAAAGTTTGGTCAGGAGTTTTAATGGGTTTTAATATTTATACATTGTGCGTATTGATGCTGCTTAACTTAAGTCTAAGTGGCTGTGCCGTGTTGGATAAATTTAAAACACCGGATGGAGATATCGAGTTCAACCCAAAGCAGCTGAGAGATTATACTACAGAGCTTGAGGCTGAGGAAAAGTATAAGGCCCCTTTTATTGCCAGTTATACTTATGGTGAAAAGAATCTTGTTTTTGTAGCCACTTTACACACTAGCGGAGCAGGTAATACGACTCACAAGTCAATTGAAAAAGCTTTCAATGAATTCAAACCGGATTTTTTAATTGTGGAAGGCAGTGCTTTTACAATTATCTCCGACCCGGACGACATAGCTTACTCAAAAGCCTGCGTAAAAAGAAAGTTTAAATATTGCGGCGAAGATGCCTATGCTATATCTCAGGCCCTGAAAGCAAAAATTCCTTTCAGCTATGGGGAGCCAGGTGATGCTTCTGTTTTTGAAGTTTTAAAAAAGAACGCCATAGCGGCTGAAGAAATGATTGTATTTTATACCCTCAAAAATATCCCTCAGTGGAGACGAACCGCACTTGATACTCGTGAAGACCTGAAAACTCTCTGGAACAGAAAGCTTAATGAAACGCTCACGAAGTATTCCAAGAAATTCGGCGCTTCCCCCGTCATGAACGCTGAGAATTTCAAAAAAATTTATAAAGCTAAAATGGGAGCTGATTTTAATTTTATCAATATAACTGATGCGACTATCAGCCCTCAGATCGACAAGAACCCAACCTGGATCAATAAAATGGCCCACGCCGTTGATGTCGTCAGAGAAAATTTTCTGGTGAATCAGATGGAGAAAAGGCTGAATAAGTATAAAAAAGTTTTAGTGGTCTACGGCGTTTCTCATCTCGTAAAACAAAGAGAGATGCTCAGCAATACCCTTGGCGATTCAACTGATATGAGCGTCCATCAAAAATTAAGGCTCTTTAACTAAACTAACCAGATAAGGTCCTTCGTTTCTGGCAATGGCCTTTGAAAATGCCACTCTCATTTTAAAATTTGGTCCATACGTTACGAAAGTATGAAAGGCGCCGTCTTCGCCGGCAGGATCTATGTTTTTTGGAAGCCGCTCAAGCCATGACTGATCAAACTCAACCGCCAGAAAAGAATGGTCTAATTTTTTCTCGTTGATTGATGTGACCAGCGCCTTGTGACCTGTGTTTAAAAATTCGCGACTGATATCAATGCTGTTTTTTCCCCATAAAGGAAAGAGAGCTTTCATTTCAAGCGGCACCAGCATTTCTTCACGAAATTTTCTGATTTCCTGCTGGTTGGTATCACCAAAGGCCACTGATCTGATTCCTTTTTTAGCAAACATCGCCAGAATTTTTCTGACATTTTCAACGTATTCAGCATCGGTGCAATCGCTCGGCAGAAAAATTCTTTGCAGTGGTAGTTTCAGCATTTTTGCCTGATCAATAACCAGACTGTCGGGAATGCCATGGAAGGCCACCGTATTTTTTTCTCGGTCAAAAATTGTCACCAGGCCGACTATTTCAACGGCCGGATTCTTCTTTAAATAATGAAGTGCGAGAGCGCTATCTTTGCCGCCGCTCCAAAACAAGAGTATCTTTTCTTTTGCTGCTATTTCATTCATTTTACTAATCACCTTTTATTTAAATCAGGCTTATTATCTATCAGACTTTAACGTAATTGCCGAGGGCAATTTAGAAAAATTCCCCGACCAACTACATAACCGTTACTTGGAGCGCTTAGCCGAGCTGACTGGTCAGACTTTGCGTTAACAGAAAATTTAATTTGTCCCGATAAGTTACGAATGAAATGGCCACTACTCATTTTACTAATATTCAGCTTTATTTCCTGCAGCCACGGGGTACGCATGCCTGCATCGCTGACGGATGGGGAAAGGCACGTTGTCTTCGATATCGACTGGACCATTTCATCTGAAGTGGATAAATTTCAAATCGGTCAGAGAATTATTGAAGTGGAAGGCAAAAAATATTTTATTCATGATGGACTGGAAGAGTTGATCGAAAATTTACTTCAAAAAGAAAATACAAGAATTTCATTTTTCAGCGGTGGCAGCAGGCTTCGCAATCGCGCGTGGTTAAAGCAGATCAAATTAAAAGATGGCAGAACGCTGGAAGACATAGCTTATAAAATTTTAGGATTTGAAGATCTCACATCGGTCAGCGGAGCACTTCCAACCGATAAGTTTTCAAAGCGCTATAAAAAAGACCTGAGCAAAATAAGTGAAGATTTAAGCCAGCTGATTATGATTGAAGACACGGAACATTTTGTATTGAATGCAGATCAGGAAAATAATGTTTTGTGGCTGGGAAAAACATTTAATCATTTTGAAAATTTTGAAGATGCAAAAATGGCTTCCGGCGAATACGTCCCCCGCACAGTCGGAGAATGGAGTCTCGCCAGAAAAAAACTAATGGTCTTAAACGGCGCTTTTGAACAGGGGCTTAAGGATGCAAATAGTAATGGACTGACTTTTAGAGAGGCCATGAAAAACCAGGAGCAGCAGCTCAATTTTGTATCATCAGAGTGGAATGAGTATTCTTTAAAAATGCTAACTATTAAAAGGGCAGCCAGGCCGAAAGCATTGGGAAACTGTCGGCACTTAATCTCTTCTTTCCTTAAACAGGAACCTGCCTTTTAAGCAGGAAAGGTTTCGCATTCTGCGGATCTTCAGGCCAGTAATGCCGTGGATAATCTCTGGAGAGTTCTTTGACAATTTTGGGATAGGTTTTATTCCAGAAACTGGCAAGATCCTGCGTGACCTGAATGGCCAGTTTATGGGGGCCCAGAAGTTTTAGCGTGAGGGGAATTTTTCCTTTGGCAAGGATGGGCGTCCGGGAGAGTCCATAAAAATCCTGAATAAGGGATTCAATAAAAGGATCCTGTGTTCTATCGTAGATAATGGGAATTTTTCTTCTGTCGGTCAGCTGAATGGTCATGGGAAAATCCAGGTCTAAATTATAGATGCCTTCGGGATCGATCATTTCTTTTAAGGTAATAAAGTAAAAAACTGAAAGTTCTTTTTTATCTTCCTGGTCGAAATGAACCTGGTTGCTAAAAAAATCCTTGAGCAAATTAACTTCAGAGACATGCAGGTCAATTTTTTTAAGAAGTTTGTTGAGAGTGAGAAGACGCTCGTACTCCTGGGTCTCATGAAGGGATTTTAAAAACTCCCCGGCCTTTTCAACCAGAATGGCCCTGATACCTTCGGTAGAAATTTTAGGGACTATTCTTGATTCAGAAAGAATAATTTTTCCCAGCATCGTTCTTTCACTCTGCACAACCTGAGATTTTTTTTCATCCCATGCATATTTAATTTCTTCGGTGACGGGAAAAGGGACCAGGTCATAAAGCCATGACTCGTCAATGGCCAGGCATCGGGATACTTCGCCTTTGTTATTTAAATCCAGAACAATCCACAGTGGATGATTGGGATCAAATTCGTGACTGATTTCTCTGGCGATTTTTAATGTATCGCCATTTTGAGTAATCACGTCAAAATATTTTTCTCCTCTTGCTCTTGCAACACGATCCGGAAAGCCGCTTAAAAGTAACTCCTCCAGATCTTTCTTCGACAAACCTGGCTGAGCGGGAAGATGTATAAGTTTTCTAAATCGCTCTTTGTTCTTTTCTCCCAGGAATTCAGCCAGGAAAGAAAGAATTTCATTTTGAGAATTTGAAGTGCATTTTTCCGTTTCGCATAGAATTTTTCCAATACGGGGATGAAGCGGGTATTTCAGTATTTTTTGCCCGGTCTGGGTAATACAAGCTAAGTCATCAATTGCATTTAGTGAAATCAGAAGTTCCCGGCTGTTATTTATTGCAGATTCAGGCGGTACTTCTATCCATGAAAGATTTTCCAGCGGAACATTAAAAAGCGAAAGTGCCTGTAGATAGAGCTCACTTAAATCGCTTTTTAAAATTTCTGGTTTTTGCAAATAAGGCCGCTGGTCAAAATCCAGTTCTGAATAAAGCCTGAAGCACTGTCCCGGACCCTGGCGATTAGCACGTCCTGCCCTTTGGGTGGCAGAAGCGCGGGAAATTTTAGTTATTTTCAATTCGGGCAAGCCTGAAAAAAAATTGTATGAACTTTCTCTTTGCAGACCTGAATCTACAACAATGCGGATCCCGGCAATAGTGACGGAACTCTCGGCAATATTGGTTGAAAGAATTATTTTTCTTAGCTTTGAAGCTTTTAAAACCAGATCCTGATCGTTGGCGTCCAGATCTCCATGCAGGACCAGGCATTGAACGTCAAATGAGGCACAAAGAGTTGCAAGGGCCTCCTCCGCCTCGCGGATTTCACGCATGCCCGGGAGAAAAACCAAAATATCGCCCGACATATCCTTGGATAAAATTTCTTCAACACAATTTCTTATTTTTTTAGAAAGCGGTGCCTGAATAATTCCTGTCGTGTTGGACAGATAAGATAATACGAGAGGGAAGCGGTGTGAAACCAGTTCCAGAGTGCAGGCAGATGCAGTCATTTCTAAAAAATTCTGCAAGCTTTTAGTTTCAATCGTCGCTGACATAACCAGTATTTTTAGATCAGGGCGATTTTCTTTTTGAAGTCTGGTCACAAAACTTAAAGCAGCATCAGTGCTTAAATGTCGTTCATGAAATTCATCCAGAATGATCAAACCGACATCTTCCAGGTTTTTATTTTGAGATAAAATTTTTAAGAAAGTCCCTTCCGTTAAAAAGAGGATTCGAGTCTGCTCACTGATCTTTCTCTCATAACGGAAGATATAACCGACCGACTCGCCAACCTTTTCACCGAGTTCATTTGCAACTTGTTGCGCCGCTAGCTTTGCCGCAAGTCTGCGCGGTTCAAGAATATAAATTTTCTTTGGCGTTTCCTTCAATAGATAAAGAGGCACTCTCGTTGTCTTTCCCGAGCCGGGTGATGCCTTAATAATAATATTCGCGTGGGTCCGAAAAGCCTGAAGAATTTTATCTTTAATTTCATCTATGGGCAGTAAGATCTGTAATTGCATGGAGCAATCTTACTATAAACTGAGCCAGTCTGCGAGTTGATTAAATTCCATTTCAAAATAATCCAGCGATGGCACTGAGCCAGGAAAAGTTATATTTAATCCAGTGTATCGCTCGGCCTTAAAGCCCACCTGCTGAGTATAGGCGGTATAGGCAAGAGGTGTCGCCTCAGAGTCTGCATAAGACTCGACAACATCATGTGTGCGTGCAACGCTCAAGGCTTTTGACAGAAGCTTGTTATTTTTTGAATTCAGGAAATAATAATTGAATACATTGATACCCGGAGCAAAGGGAGTCAGGCTCATGTGGCGGGATTTTGTCAGCTTATAAGGCCATTCATTTTGGTTTGGACCGCTGATAAAACCGTCATGCTTGATAATGCTGTCAAAGACTGTATTTTCTTTCACGTCAGAAATTACTCCGTCCTGCCAGTTGTTGAAACCGTATACGAGCCTGCTTTCAATTCCAGGATTAAAGATATGAATCCGTGGATTGGTTTTTAATTTTTTTACAGCTTCTATATTCAGCAATCTGATAAGCGCAGTAAGCTTCACAGCGGTCAGGGGACTACTTGTTATTTTTCTCATTTCGATCAAAAGTATTCCCAGATCAATCATGGATTTTTCATCCATTGTAGCTTTGCTGTGAAGAGTGCTGTTTAAAATGTTCTTTTGCCCTTCGCTCAGGTTTTTAAAGACTGATGACACCATCTTTAGCGACCGCGCCAAAGTTTCAAGTTTATTGGATTCCACAACTGAAATTGTAGCAGAACTGATGCTCACGTAATTTCTTTGACTGCCGTTTTTTATATAGGAATAGGATTCAATGAAATTTTTAGAAAGCGATATAGCGGCCTCTTTTGCAGATTGAAAGCCAGGAAGCATTGTCAATGTCTGGAAGGGAAGTCCTGACGAAAATTCTGCTTCTTCAGATGAAATTATATATTCACTGAAGGCGCGCATCTCATAAAGGAATTCCATGTTCGCCATAAAGCAGGCATCAAACCAAAGAAGATCCAGATGAGGAATGGCTGAAAGCGTATCCTTTAAGTCGCTAGTTGATAATTGACTAAGTCCAAGAGAACCTTTTCCGTGAGAGTAAATAATAAGGGCCTTCTTAGAAGTTTTATCTTTATAAAAAGATTTTAAAAAACCATCTAAATTAGCAGAGGAATTTTTCTTTAGCTTGCCCGGCAGAAGGATCTGGTTTAAGTCCTGGCGGTAAAGTATTTCGCCAAAATTGATTTCTTTTTTAGCAGTACCAGATGGAAGATAAGTATAACTTCTGCCTTCCATTTCGCGATAGATTCCAATTTTGAGGGAATCCGTCGGGGTTATACGTGCAAGTTCAAGAATATTTTCATCAATATCTTTCTGGAACTGTTCGTCTTCGGCTTCACCCCGGAAGACGATGGCCACTTCCCATTTGGTTTCAGAAGCGTATACGCTTGCTGAAACCAGAAGGAAAAGGATGACAAATAGTTTATTTAATTTTTGAAGGAGCAACATTGTCTTCATCACCGTTTATACCGAAAAGGTTATCGGAATCAATTTGCTTGGCAAGGGTCTGGTAACTTACAAAATTCGTTCCGGCTTCCGCGTAATTCAAAGATTTTTCAAGAGCGACGGCAATCGCCGTGCTTGAAGCAGTCATTGAATCAAAAGTTGTTGAAAGGCCATTGGTGAAAATATCCAGTTTCTTTGTACCTTTAGCATCTTTAGCTGTGACTTTTCTGTCGAAATAAGCGGTGTTGTAATACTTATATGAAGTACAGCTGTCGAAGAAATAGATCTGGTATCTTTTGCTGAATTTTATTGTTTCGCCAAGATTTTCTTCAATCGAGTCCAGATCAAGATGTCCACCAAGACCTGAGTGGCCTTCGTACATCATGATTGAAGCATTCTCCAATGCATCTTTGTAGAACCAATGAAATCCCAGAGCATCTTCATCGATTCCCGTAGGTCCGTAAAAAAATCTGTAGATTAGTTTGCCTTTTTGAATTGTTTCAACAAATGGAGCATCCCCATCCAATGATTTTGCAATAGCAGCAACTTGTTTTTCAGTCCACTGAGTTGCTTTATATCCTTTCTTGATTAGATAGTTTCTGAATTGACGGTAGTTATCAGCATTAATGTCCTTGCTCTTTAATGGATTTCTGTTTTCTGTCGTTTCATCCATTCCGAAAAGAACATGAATGGTAATATTTCCTTTTGCATCCGGAAGATTTTGATATTCCGGATAAGTCAGTTTTGTATTAGTAAAACGCTTGATTTTTGCTTCTACGACAACATAATCTTTTCCTTCTTTAAGCTTGCAACCGCTCTGAAGCGGGTACCAGAAATACCAGAAATCTCCAACAGATTGATAGTGCTCATCTGTACAAGGATTGTGGTCTCCCACCATTGCCGCATCATAAATTTTATCGGGATTGATCGGAAGATAGATTTCGTAAGTCTCTTTTGGACCATTTTCAAGAACAACTGTTCCTTTATATTTATAGCCAACAGTTATAACATCGTCTTCTTTCGAAATGATTTTGACATCTGATACGACGTGATCACCTTTAGGAACCGCCGTGATCGGGGTAAATGACATTGGCCCGATGATGTGTTCAAGCTGAGCTTCAATGGCATTTCTGAGCGTTTTTTCCTGAGGATTGCGGGCCGTTTCTATCTGAACAGTTGCACTGAATTCAAGTGTGGCTTCCGTTGAGTTGCTGCCCACATATAATTTTCTTTCTTTTCCCTTTGGAGCAATGGCCTGTGCATCCAGCATTAGAAATGCCGTAGTCGCCAAAACCAGCAATTTGTTAATCATAAAAGTCTCCTGATAAATAAGTATTCGGATTATATCAAATGGCTCAAAAAAAGGTTGTGACGTGTAAATATTTCAATCATGACAGCCATTTTTATGGAAGATGATTTACAATGGACCTATAATCATAAGGCTATGAAAATTAGGTACCTTGTACAGCTTTCACGCTTTAAAAATGCCCGCGTTTTCGTGGTTTCTATGCTGCTTGGTCTGGTGATTTTGGGGCTTTTAATTGCCGAGTCATACTATTCTTATAGAAGTGAAATAAAGAGTGCAGAAATTCAGTCCGCCAACTTAAGTCGCGTTCTTGAAGAGCAGATATCCGCCTCATTTAGAATGATAGACATTGGACTCCTTGAGCTTCAGGACTTATTTTTAAAAGAAAATAATTTAAATAGAAGCAGGAGCAAGATTTATAATCAATGGCTTCGCACCATAAAAGACAGGATACCCGGTGCCTTTTCGTTTAAGGCGGCGGATGAAAATGGGGAATATATAGGTGATGAATCCGGCACAGTTCCTACTGTCAACAGTCGGGACCGCGAGTATTTTCAATATTTCAAACAGGGCAATAAAAATGAACTTTTCATTTCAAAACCTATTTTAGGGAAAATTTATCAGGTATGGATTATTGTTCTCGCCCGCCCGATATTAGATAAAAATGGAAAATTCAAAGGTTTGGTTCAAGCCTCCATTCGTTTGGATCACATTATGACATTGTTTGATTCGCTGAACGTAGGCAGAAATGGAATCATTACATTTTCAAGTTTTGATCAGTATTTCTATGCCCGAAAACCCTGGTTAGAGAAGTATTTTGGCAAACGAGTTGAAATGTCGGAAAAGCTTGTCTCTCTGATACATTCAGACCGGACTGTTGCAACTGAAATGCTTGTTTCGAAGGTCGATGGAACAGAAAGAATTGTCAATGCACGGAAAATGTCCGGGTATCCATTTCTGGTTGTGACAGGATTGGCATTGGATGATTTTCTGGTCAGCTGGAAAGCGCGGACCATAATAAGTTTTGTTATTGTCGTTATTTTGTTCCTGGCCTTTGCTTTTTTTCTGCTCAATTTTTTAAAATCACTTGATCAGATAGAAGAGCAGAGAAAACAGGCCATTCAATCCGCTAAATTATCTTCACTGGGAGAAATGGCCAGTGGGATTGCTCATGAAATCAATAATCCATTGACAATTATAAGTGCACTTGCGCTCTCACAGAAGCGCCCGAAAGCTGAAAATGAAAACGATGTTAAATTAAATGATTCCCTTGATAGAATAGTCAATACAGTTGAAAGGATTGCAAAAATTATCAGGGGGCTTCGAACTTTCTCAAGAGACTCGTATGCAGACCCGGCCGTTCCAACTTCAGTGCAATCCATTCTTATGAACACACTGGATTTATGCAAAGAGCGGATAAAGCATAATGACGTAGAATTAAAAATCATGCCTTTTAACGATCAACTTGTTCTCGCCAGAGATGTACAGATCTCTCAAGTTGTCATGAACCTTTTATGCAATTCAATGGATGCGATTGAGGGCTCAGATAAAAAATGGATATCAATTTCAGTAGAGAGTGCAAATGGCATGGTCAGCATCAGAATCACGGATAGTGGTGTAAAGCCAACTGACGCCATTGCAGATAAAATTATGCAGCCTTTTTTCACTACAAAACCTATTGGTAAGGGAACCGGTCTTGGGCTAAGTATTTCACGCGGTATCATTGTAGCTCATAACGGGCGCTTTTATTTGGACCGAAAAGCAGTTAACACCAGCTTCGTCATTGAGCTTCCGATGGTCAGCTGATGAGCTGTCCGCATGCGGCCAGTATCTCGGTTCCTTTAGTTAAGCGAACCATTGTACGGAGTTTTCTTTCAACCAGCATCGCCTTAAAATTTTCTACGCTTTCTTCTGTTGGACGTTTGTATGTACTGCCTGGAAATGGGTTAAAAGGAATAATGTTGATGATCGATTTTCTTTTCCCGAGCAGATTTTGAAGTTCATCCGCATCTTTTAAGCCGTCATTTACTTCAGCGATCAATAAATATTCGTAAGTGATAAACTGGCGTTTCATTAATTTCACTTTGTCGAGTGCACTGAAGATTTCCTCAATCGGGTACTGCCCGGTTATCGGAATCAGATCTTTTCTCGTTTGATTGAAAGGCGAGTGAAGCGAGAGTGCCAGATTGATATTGGGCATAAGGTTAAATTTTTTTAACCCGGGCAGATAGCCTGCTGTCGATAATGTAATCTGTCTCGGACCTAGAGCTGCACCTTCAGAATCAAGAAGAATTTCCAGCGCTTTTTGAACTTCATCGAAATTGTGAAGAGGTTCACCCTGTCCCATAAAAACAATATTAGGAATTAAGGCGGCAGTTGCAATTTCAGTTTCAAGAAATTTTTTCACTACCATATACTGCCCGATGATTTCACTGGTCTTGAGGTGGCGAGTAAGTCCCATCGTTCCTGTATAGCAGAAGCTGCACTTCATTGCACATCCGACCTGAGAGGAAAGACAAATAGTATAGCGCTTATGAAAAGGTATTAAGACGGTTTCAACTTTCTTGCCGTCAACAAACTCTATTAGAAATTTATAAGTACCGTCATTTGCTTTAGAACTCACAGAGATGACAGGAAGGTCAAATGAATAATTATTACGGAGAAGATTCCAGGTCTCTGTTGAAAGTATTTGTTTGGATTTTTTTTTGTAGAGAGTTTCATAAATTATAACGGCTAGATTCTTTGACCGACCATGACTGGCCAGAAAAAGAGACAGGTCATTTTTTGTTAATCCGTAGATTGATTCCATGGCGTACTATGACAGAAAAGCGCTCATTTGTGAATACTTGCCAACCCAGAATGTAATATTGAAGAATAGTTATATGTTTATCGATATCCATACTCATAATGAGCCTAAAAAACACGAAAGCAATCTAAGTCTCTTAATTGGACGGCATGCCCTCGGTCTTCACCCCTGGGAATTGACCGCACCTTTTGAATTAAATTTATACCGTCAAAAATTCAGGAAGATTCAGGGATGTTATAATTCACAGGTGCTGGCCATTGGTGAATGCGGACTCGATAGGAGAAGAGAGGGTATTGCTGCTATTGAACTGCAGGAAAAGGTCCTTGAGTGGCATCTGGACTGGGCCCAGGCTGTGAAAAGTCCCATTATCATCCATTGTGTAAGAGCGCAGTCTGATCTTCTCAAGGTTTTAAAAAGCAGGAATTATGACGGAAAAATAATCCTTCACGATTATGCCGGTAACCTAATCGAGGCAGAACATTTTTTAAGCTACGATTGTTATTTTTCTTTTGGCAAGAGGCTCTTTGACGGTAAATCAAAGGCCGCTTCAGTTTTTGCTTCACTTCCAATAGAGAAAATCTTTTTAGAGACAGGTGATCAGCATGAGTACAGCATTGAAGACATTTATCAGAGAGCGGCCCTAATATCAGGGCAGAATCAAACTGCTCTTGAAGGAAAATTTTATAGCAATTTAGTGGAGCTTTTTTCTGATCTCGACAATATCAGTACTGCGGACTTGATCAATAATCTTCGCTTCACCTGAATTTCCAAGCCACATATTCATTTCTTCCAGAGGACTTCTGCCGTGATGAGTGCCGGTGCGTACAAGAAGATAAGCGCCGCCGCCTGGAATTAAGGCATGGAGAGTTGCTTCAACAAGCGTTTTAAAATCACTATCCAGAAAAAATCTGCAACGGTTTTTGAAGTCATTTGGAGAGAGAAGACCTTCGCCTTTAAAAAAATATGGAGGGTTGCAGACTATTAAGTCATAGTGATTTTCAAACGACGATGAAAGAAGTTCAGTGTAGTTGAGATTGAGGAATCGAAAGTTCCCGGCATTTGTTTCTTCCGGATAAATCATCTCCAGATTCTTTTGAAAAAAAGGCTTGTATACTTCCTGGACTTCCAGAAAATCCATTTTAAATTTGAGATTGGAGTGCAGAGATAATTCCAGTCCGATAATGCCGCAACCTGCACAAAGATCCAGAACCCGCAGCTTATCGGAGCGATCCTGGAGTAACCCAGCCACTTTTTGGGCCAGAAACACGGAATCGAGCGAGAAGTGGTACTCTTCAGGCTGAAAATAATCAAATGTGTAGTGAGAATTTTTGATCATTTGCTTTTTATTATCTAAAATAGCTAAAGAATCAATAAAAAAACGGAGCGAGAATGACCTTTAGCGAATGGTATTATATTCCGATTGCGGCTTCAGTCAGCAGTGTTTTCACCTTTATCTGGCAAAAGAAAATTGGTCATAAGCAAATCCAGGGCATAAAGACATTGGGTCTGATTTTCTTCGGTGCAATATTAAATTGTTGGGGGATGGACGTGCTTCAGCGAATGGTGGATGTGACGACATTTAACCAGATGATGCAAGTCAGTCTGGGGTGCTGGATTTATATTGCTGCTGCGACTTCTGCTAAACATTATGCTCTTCATGGCTGGTCAAAAAAGAGTTTCTGGATAGACTATGGGGGGGATTTGGCCAGCTTTCTTCTTATGGGCTCAATTATTTATGCACTCACCTGATCAGGAAAAAATATGATGACGGAAAAAGCACTTTTTGGAGCGGGTTGTTTTTGGGGTGTTGAACACATCCTGAAAAAAATTGACGGAATACTTTCGACCACTGTCGGCTATTCCGGAGGAGTTGTTGAGAACCCGAATTACCCGATGGTCTGTTCAGGAACGACCGGGCATGCGGAAGTTGTCCTGGTGGAATTCAACCCTGAAATTATCAGCTATGAAAAAGTACTGGATGTCTTTTTTAGATTGCATGACCCGACAACTTTAAACCGTCAGCATAATGATATCGGAACGCAGTACCGTTCAGTTATATTTACCTATAACGACGAACAAAAAAACATTGCAGAACAAGTCATAAAGAAATTAAATGATTCAAAAGCATTCAATAAACCAATTGTCACTCAGGTTGTGCCGGCAAAGGAATTTTATTCTGCGGAAGATTATCATCAGGATTATCTGATTAAAAATCCGGACGGGTACATGTGCCACATATTGCGAGATCCAAAATGAATGAGTTACAGAACCTTTTTCAGCAGCAGACGAATAACCGCTGGCGCATCAGCCAGACAGCTTGCGCTGAACGAATTCTAAAATTAAAAAAACTAAAGGCTGAAGTGATCAGACGTCGCGGCGACATAGCACTTGCTCTAAATAAAGATTTTAAAAAACCATTTGCAGAAAGCGAGCTTACTGAAATCCATCCGGTCATTGATGAAATAAATTTTACAATCAGGCATCTAAAAAAATGGATGAAACCTAAGTCTGTAAAAACGCCCGTTGTCCTTTTTGGGTCGAGATCAAAAATCCAGTATGAAGCTCGTGGTGTCGTGCTCATTCTCTCTCCCTGGAATTACCCTTTTTCTTTACTTCTAAATCCACTAACTGCAGCCGTTTCTGCCGGCAACTGCGCGATTTGCAGGCCTTCTGAAAAAACTCCCAATACCGCCCGCATTCTCAAAGAAATTATTGAAGCGGTTTTTAAAGCGGACGAAGTTGCACTGGTGATCGGCGATGTGGATGTTGCTGAAAAGCTGCTTCTGCTTGCGTTCGATCATATCTTTTTTACCGGCAGTACTAATGTCGGGAAAAAAGTCATGGCAGCCGCTGCAACGAATCTGGCGACTGTCACACTTGAGTTAGGAGGAAAATCTCCTGCTATCATCGACCGCGATGTCGATCTTTCGGATGCAGCTAAAAAGCTGGCCTGGGGAAAGTACATGAATGGCGGGCAGACCTGTGTTGCCCCGGATTATCTTTTCGTTCCGGAGGATTTGAAAGATCAGTTTATTGAACTCTTCACTGATCAGGTAAAAAATAATTTCGGAAAAAATAGCATCGAAAGGAAACAAAGCCCGGATTTTGCCCGCCTTATTGATCAGGAAAGTTTTAGGCGTCTAAGCGGCAAAATTCAAAATGAAAAAGATTTCATTGGCGATGAATTTGATTCCGGAGAACATTATCTTTCACCTGTATTGCTCGAAACAAATCTATCAAGCCCGATCATGGAAGACGAAATTTTCGGACCAATACTTCCAATTATAACTTATAACAAACTTGAAGAGGTCATCACTCATATTCAAGGAGGTCAAAAACCACTGGCCCTGTACATTTTTTCCAGGCAAAAACAAATGATTGAATATGTTCTTTCCAGAACGACCTCGGGGGGAGTAGGCATCAATCAGGTTATTCTTCATCTCGCCAATCCTTATTTACCATTTGGCGGCGTCGGCCATTCCGGCCAGGGAAGCTATCATGGTCATTTTGGTTTCAAGACCTTCTCGCATGAAAGATCTATTTTGATACAAAGCAAAGTAAGTCTAATCAGTTTGTATTTCCCTCCTTACACAACCTGGATCTCCAGAATGGCCTTTAAACTTTTGCGCTTGTTCGAGTAAAATGTTAGCATTCTGACATCTTTTAAGGGGATTTCATGACTACACTGATGCTGGTATTAATTGCAGTGAACATTGCACTTGTTGTTTTTATTTTACTGAAAATCAACAAACAGGATTTCAGTTTTCTCAACTCAGAAATATCCAACGCTATAAAACCCCTTTCTGATAAACTGATTCAGATTGAAACAATCATGGTTCAGCGATTTGAATCCCAAAAGGAAATTACCAAACTTCAGGTTTCTGAAATTATCGAAGACAAATTTAAAAACATTGCGATGGAACAAAATAAGAGCACTCAGGATATTATTCTGCATTTCTCTAATTTTCAGCAGGCAATTACAAGTCAGCTCGTAAGTATGAATGAAAAAATGACTCAGGAACTGGTCGTCATGAAGGAAAAGATGACTCAGGACCTGACGGTCATGAATGAAAAACTCACAAAGAGCATGCAGGAAAAACTCAATGAGATTTCTGATCGAGTTCGTGAAAATCTTGATCAAGGGTTTAAAAAAACCAATGAAACTTTTACCAGCGTCATCGAAAGACTTGCTAAAATCGATGAAGCTCAGAAGAAAATCGAATCTCTTTCGACAAACGTCGTCTCACTTCAGGATGTATTAACTGATAAAAAGAGCCGCGGAGTTTTCGGAGAAGTTCAGCTTCATCAGATCTTAAGCTCTGTGTTCGGTGAAAAAAATGACAATGTCTACCAGCTTCAATACAAGCTCTCCAACGGCCTTGTGTGCGATTCTTTTATTTTTATGCCGGGATCGATGGGCAATATTGCAGTGGATTCAAAGTTTCCATTGGAAAACTACCGCCGCATGATTGATCTTAATTTCACTGTTGCTGAAAGAGCGGAATTTACCAGAGATTTCAGGAACAATGTTAAAAAGCATATTGATGATATTGCCAAGAAATATATTATAGAAGGCGAGACAGCGGACCAAGCGATTCTATTTTTACCAGCCGAGGCCATCTTCGCTGAGATCAATGCCTATCACCACGATATTATTTCTCATGCCCAGAACAAGCGCGTATGGCTTGTGAGCCCGACAACATTTATGGCAACGCTGACAACCATTCAGGTCGTTATTCAGAATGTTGAGCGAAGTAAATACACCAGCGTGAT
Organism: Bacteriovorax sp.; assembly: GCA_041662705.1. Lineage (GTDB taxonomy): Bacteria > Bdellovibrionota > Bacteriovoracia > Bacteriovoracales > Bacteriovoracaceae > Bacteriovorax. The sequence goes on along the minus strand of JBAZRY010000002.1, from coordinate 376,804 downwards.
TCACGAAGAACTTAAAAAGCTTGGATTGGAATTCGTCAGATACAAAGACCGTTGGGATAAATTATCCAAACATATTGATAATGTCAGCCAGGACGTTAAAGACATACATACGACGACTGAAAAAATCTCCAACCGTTTTGAGCAGATTTCTGATGTCAAAATCGATAAGCTTTTAGAATAGGTGCTGCATGGAAAGACTTGAAAAATACCTTTTGGAATATTCTGAATCTCACCAAAATAGAACCAATATTATTATTCACAAATTCTGCGTGCCCGCCATCATGTTCAGTGTTCTTGGTATTTTAAAGGCCATGCCTGTGCCTGAGAGCTGGCCTTTGTGGCTGGACTGGAGTTTTTTCTTAATTGTGGGTGCCATGATATTTTATGCCAGTTTTAAAAATTTAAAGCTTTTATCAGGAATGGTCCTTTTTATTCTTCCTCAGGTTTTACTCCTGGAATTTTTGCGTCCAAGATTTTTCCTTCTTTGTTTATTGATTTTTGTAATTGCCTGGATATTTCAATTTATCGGCCACAAAATAGAAGGCAAAAAACCTTCATTCCTCAAGGACATTTTTTTTCTTCTTATCGGCCCGATATGGGTGATGAAGTCTTTTTTATTATTCATTCAACGGAAGATTATTTAATTTTAAATGGAAACACGTAAGGAGCTTCCCAGCCTTCGCCTTGTGAAGATTTAAGGAAAGTGGTGCGTTGCGAATCTTATTCGCAACGTCCTTGTGCCATTCCAATCTGTGCGAGAGAAATTTTTTCTCCGGATGATTTGAGGGTTACTTCCAGGAGTGTAGCTCCGTTAGCATCATCTTCATTGCCTGCGCTGTCTATTTCAAAAGAAGTAAGAGATGCAATGTCAGAAGCTTCATGACGCTCAAGTAAGTTTTGAGCAAGGTCTACTGCCATTCGTGCATCAGTCTGGTATAGATCTTTCAAATTCTTTGCCGTCTCTTTTATGACAACATGTGAACTCAAAGTTAACTGATTATTTTGAAAAACTTCGCCACGGATTTTATATGTTGAGATTTCTGTGATTCTAAGTTCTACAGCTGTAGAAAACACCTTCAGTTTACAGCTGTGTATGTTACTAGAATCTGCAGAAGCTGCAGCTGAAAAGGTCAATGATAATGCAAGGATTGAAATTGCTTTTTTCATGATAAGTCTCCGTTGTGCTCAGTTTATATATATATTTAATAAAGATAAGATAGCAGGTCTAAAAAAATAAACAATGGAACCCTATACTATGTGCAGGGTGGACAAGATTTGATCAGTTTTGGGGTAATTGCCCAAAATTGAGCACTTATTAAAGAGTCAATGACCTTTTCTAATTAAATTTGGGACAGGTGAAGGCTAATGAAAGCATTAAATCCATGCGTGAACTTCTTCTAACGAACTGTTTTTCATGGAGACCTTTCTTTTACTAAATTAAAATGAATTTAGAGAAAACCTAAGGAGGAAAATAACCAAAACTTGGACGATTCGATTTTGTTAGCTTAGATACAACAAGAAATGGAAACTTTTGAACGACAGCTCCAATAACCACTAACGGGATTTTTTGCTGATCCTTTCCAATTACATTCTTGTTCAATCAGTTCATAATCCTGACTCTGAACTTTGCCTTGATAAATCCAACCTTCACAGCTTGCTTGAGCATCATGAATTGCAGACTGAAGAGATCTATTTAATGCTTCAGTACGATAAGCATTTGCGACAATTTCACCATCGAGAAGAGTAAAATTTGAAGATGAGATAATTTGCCATCCATCTACGTCGCTTGTTTGTGAACAGTTTTCTCCAGCAAGGCTTGTGTATGATAATAAAAGCAATGCGAATAATGCTATAATTTTCATGAATCTCTCCATTTCATTGTAAAAAATAAATAATAACATATTTTTAAAAATGATGTTTAATTATGTAATTTTTTCAAATCAATTTTACTCGCCTCAAAAATGTGCACTTATAACTAATCTATTTTCAGAGTGTACAAAGTTTGATTAGTTTTGCGGGGTGTATGTCGTGTAATTTCGACATGCCCCCTTGAGATTCTTTTTAGATCTGTTATGAAGGATCAATATAATCTTTAAATGCAATCAAGGATCAAAAATGACAATTCTATCAACTATTCGCAATACACTAATGATCGGCCTTCTTTCGACGTACTCACTTGCTCACGCCGAACTGACGATTCATCCAGATTCCATTGAATATCTTAAAAGGGTAGATGCGATTGTTGCTCCTGCTGTCGGAAATTATCAATTCAATTCAACGAAATATGAGTGTTTATTAAAGAAAGGAGGAGTGACTCCAATAAATAAGAGTCTTAAGGTCGAACTGGAAATTCTAGATCGGGCCTACCAAACTTACGAACTCATCATTGGATTAAAAAGTATAAGCTTCTCTTCGATCGAAGATCTAATCGCTTATGCTAAAACTGCAGATGCTGATCCAAAGAGAGGCTGGGGATTGAAAAGTCGATCCAACGTTAAGGCCATCATTGACGGGAAAGAGATTATTTTATCGGCGACAGGAGCGGTTGATAAGCTCGGTCGTCATAGTTGGAATGTATCACTCTCTTCGGGGTCTTTCCCAGGTCTTCCAGGTCTTTCGAAAAAATCTAATAGAATTCTTGATGTTTTTGTTGGTGACGAAGCTCTCTCGATGGAGCTATTCCAGCAAAATCTATCTTTAGCTCTAGGGACTAAATGTATTGGTGAGAAGAGCTCTTTAATTGCTCAATAGACGATAGATGGCATTAAGCTAGTAATGCCAGGGGTATTTAGAAAAATCTTTCGCTCTTTTTTCTACGAATGAATTTCGTCCTTCCACCGCTTCTTCCGTTCCGTAGGCTAAGCGAGTTGCTTCGCCGGCAAAAATCTGCTGGCCTACTAAACCGTCATCGATCATGTTGAATCCGAATTTAAGCATTCTCATCGCCGTAGGTGATTTTGAATTCATTTCATGGGCCCACTCAAGGGCGACATCTTCTAATTTTTCGTGGGGGACTACGGCATTAACCATTCCCATATCGAATGCTTCCTGAGCGGTATAATTTCTTCCCAGAAAGAAAATTTCGCGCGCGCGTTTTTGTCCAACCATTCGGGCTAAATAGGCCGAGCCGTAGCCGGAATCGAAACTGGCGACATCAGGATCAGTTTGTTTAAAGACGGCGTATTCTTTTGAAGCGAGAGTTAAATCGCAGACCACATGGAGTGAGTGCCCGCCGCCCACTGCCCATCCCGGAACAACGGCCACGACAATCTTAGGCATGAAGCGAATGAGTCTTTGAACTTCAAGAATATGCAGACGACCAAGCCTTGCAGAATCAATTTTAGCATTCGTCGTATGGTTATCCATGCCTTCATATTTGTAACCGTCTTTTCCACGAATGCGCTGATCTCCACCGGAGCAAAAGGCCCAGCCGGAATCTTTTAGCGATGGTCCGTTGCCGGTTAGGAGTACGACTCCTACATCTGCAGTCACTCTGGCATGGTCTAGTGCCAGGTAGAGTTCATCAACTGTTTTTGGCCTGAAAGCATTTCTGACTTCCGGGCGATTGATGGCAATTCTTACTGTGCCCTGATCTTTAGCTCTATGATAAGTAATATCAGTAAATTTAAATCCCGGGACTTCGTTCCATAAATCGGGGTTAAATATTTTTGAAACCATTTTTATCTCCGTAAAATTAGAGCCAACGGCGCTTGGGATCTTTTTTATCCACAGGCCAGGCTTTGTAATTAGTTTTCTTATTAACAGCAGTCATCAGATTGTGAACGATAATTTCCAAATCATCAAGACTCCAGAAGTCTTCACCAAAATCATGTTCTTCATTTTTTAGAGCGATATGTCCTGTTAGGGAATAGACCATGCCGCTCATTGGAGGAATAAGCACTCCCATGGTATTTAATACGCCCTGCAAACGAGACAGCACACCTTTGCCTCCAACAGAATGCATTGTGATCACAACGCCTGCAGGCTTTCCAAAAAACAGATCACTGTTTTCAAACTGGGTTGAGTCTTCCAGAAATTTTTGCATCGGGCTTCCCCAGCTGTCCCAATAGGTCCCTGAGGTAAAAATAAATCCGTGCGCCCATGATAGTTTTGATTTCATATCTTCTTTCTTTGCATTTTCCAGATGAATAATTTCAAAATGAGCAGCATGAGCTGTAATAAACTTAGAAGCCGCTTCAATGATGACTGAAGTATTGCCGGAAGCTCCGCCGAGACTTCCATTGATGATTAAAATATTCATGAGATACCGGCCTTCTGATATTCAAAAAAGTTTTTAAGTATTAATTCGTTTTCAAGATTAAATTGAGGCGTGTTTAACAAATGAGAAGCGGCCATTTGCTCTTCATTCATATTCCACCAGAAAAGCAACTGATTGAAAAATTCTGCGTGCGATTCAGTCGCATTTATTCTGTAGATCGCGGACTTAAGGCATTTGAATAAATGAATGACATAGGCATTCATATCAGAGGCTACGTATTCAAATTCTTTTCTAAAATTTGCATCCTGAACCAGGCAGTATTTTAGCGCCGGCTGATCATAAATATCGTTGATCAATTTATAAAACCCAAGCTGACCTTTAAGAGACTCATCCTGACTAAAAAACTGATCTGCATGCATAAGATCATGCAACATGAAACTCAGAGGATCACGGTTGTTCATGACCATTGAATCGATTTGTTCCGGATCAGTGATAAGAGTCATGCATCTTGCGTTTTTAACTTGAAGACGCAAAAGTTCACGCGGAGTTGGAATGTGTTCGAGCATTTCAATATTCCAGACGCCGGTAAACCAATTGATCATCGTGCGGTTGATGGATTCGGGGACAGCCTTTAAATTAAAAAATTCAAAAAGCTCTGCAGTTGCCAGTCCTTTTAATTTTTCTTTTTCCCAGGCATTAAGATTAAAGCTCGGAGGAATAAGGCAGAGGAGTTGGTCAGGTCCTGTTGAATGCTCTGATTTGGTTTTTTTTTGCAACCAGTTTTTAGGGTGCTTGATTCTAAGAAAAAGCAGTAAATAAAGAGTGGCGAATTCAAAGGACGATAGGGGGAGTTCTTTCAAAGCTTTGAGGTTTGTTCGCAAATAGTCCCCGTGAGACTTGAGAGTCTTGGCATCAATGAGGATTTTCTTATAAGATCCGTTCCTGTTTTTCAATGTTTAGGCTGCTTGTCCAAGGGGTTAGAAACCAAGTGGTTTGCTCAAGTTTATCGCTATAATGACCGATAAGTCCAGAGTGAGCGATTTAAAATATAAAAACACCATTCTCGATTTGTCCCTGATGCTTAATCAGGCGCAGAAGCCAATACAAATTCTTGATGCCATCAAATGGAGTGAGGGCATCGAAGATCAGATCATAAAAAATAAGTTTAAAGAAATGCCTAAAATAGATTTTCGCGACCGGCCTCTTAAGTATGATGCCGAAAAAAAACTTCAGGAATTTAAAGAGCTACGGTTGAAAATTACCAGAGAACTAGGCGGCGGTGATCCTCTTGGTGCTATCTTAATCAGAAATTGCCTGCAGTATGAAGACGTTGTGAGAATGCTTATGAATCGCGGAAAGCCCGCATTCTATGATTACTCCAAAAAACTTTATGGCAGTCCTACAGAATTAATGAATGACGGTAAGACAAGGCTCTCTGATCTCGCCAGCGTAATGAATACGCTTCTTAATTCTCTCCAGGAATCCCAGCTGGGAGAAATCTATGAAAAAAATATGTCTGCCGAAATGGTTGTTGACCAGCTATCAGATCGTCTCGGGAAATATTTTTCAGGTGAGAATATAAAAATCAAACTCTCTGACGGAATTGTTTCCGACGCTTCTGCAGGTGCAGATTATATTAAAATTAAAAAGGGCATGATGTTCTCACGCCGCGACCTGGATATTTTCGAAGTTCATGAAGGATGGGTTCATCTGGGCACTACCTTAAATGGGGTCAATCAACCTTATGCCAAATGGCTATCGAAAGGTCCGCCTTGTTCCACTGTTACTCAGGAGGGGCTGGCGGTCACCATGGAGCTGTTTAATTTTGCCTTATTTCCAAGAAGAGCAAAGCGATTGAATGACCGCCTTCTTGCCTGTCAGATGGCCGAAGAAGGGGCCAATCTTCTGGAGTTGATTGAATTCTTCCGAGAAAAAGGACAAGTCGACAGGCAGGCCATAGCAAACGCCGGACGCATCTTTAGAGGCGCAAACTTAGAAGGCGGAACACCTTTCACCAAAGACATCGCCTATCTGAAAGGTTTTGTCTTGATTTATAATTTTATGAGAACAACGATTAAGGAAGGCAGAGCGGACCTTATTCCTTTTTTATTTGCAGGAAAAGCGACGCTGGAAGATCTTCCGGTACTTTTTGATTATCACAAAGAGGGTGTCATCACTCTTCCTAAATATCTTCCCCCCCAAATCAAGGACCTCAACGGTCTTGCTATCTGGATGGCCTTCTCTAATTTCCTTAACCGCATGAAGCTCGAAGATATCATGCAGGAACAGGATAAAAATAAAAAAGAGAATAAACTAAAACTGGTCGGCTAATTACTAAGAAGGATTTGTAACCGCAACGCCCGGAGCATTTTTAAATCGTTCCAGAAATTTTTTCAATACTGGATGTTTGTTTAGATCCAGTATTTCCCGGAACTGTCCCCAATAAAGATATGAATACAGACTCATGGTTAAAAAATTCCAGTGTGCTGGATTTTTTTCGTCCTGCTCGCTCGCCCAATGGGATATATAATTAAGAATGGTTGGAATGCGTTCCATCTGCCTTTCAACATAAGCATTGCCGCCATTTAAATTAAGACCGCCTCTGCGATAAGAAAATAAACTTATAGATGAGTCCATAGCTGCATCGATGGCGGAGAGAATGTTTTCTTCGTGTAAACTAAATTTTTTAAGATTATGTTTATTGGCCAGATAATTATAAATGACTCTTGAATCATAAATTTTTACGCCATTATCGATATAAACAGGAAGTTTATTGATGGGATTGACGGATTTCAGGTATTCATTGTCATTTTTTTCCAGGTAATTAACGCATTTTAATTCGTAGGGTTCAAGCCCGTTCAAAAGAAGTCTAAGTTTTCTGACATAAGGTGAAGTTAGAGAGCCGATTAAAATGGTATTCATATAAAATCCTGAAAGTTTGTGATAGAGTCAAAGCTATCATGAAATGTTCATACTTTCTACAAACTCAATGCAACTCTTGTAATCTTTTGGATAAAAATTACGAAGACACGCTGCTTTTAAAAGAAGATCTTTTGAAAAATCTTTTTCATGGCGTAAATTTAAATCTAAAACCGACGGTGGGACTTGAGAAAAGATCGGGATCCAGAAGCAAAGCCAAATTTTCTGTCTTTACCCAAAATAAGGAAATTACTTTCGGTTTTACCGGAAGCGATGGAACGCATAAAGAACTTGAGGCCTGCGTTTTGCACGCCGAAGGAATCAATGAACTTCTTCCTGCTGTAAAAAAAATCCTGAACTACTATCAAATTATCCCTTACGATTTAAAAACCAAAAAAGGCGAACTTAAATTTCTGCTGATTTCTAAAAACATGGAAAGTTCAGGCAATGAATTTCTTCTGCGCTTTGTTCTGCGCTCTAAAGAATCTCTTGATCGATTAAAAAAAGCGGCGACAGATTTGATGGCACTGCCTTTTAACATAAAAGTGATCACGGCCAATATTCAACCGGTGCATCAGGCGGTCATGGAAGGGGATGACGAAATCATTCTCACCGAAGAGAAAATGATCATTCATCAGTTCGATGAATTCCAGCTGGCACTGGGCGCCCGCAGTTTTTTTCAGGTAACTCCTGAGATCTCTAAACGCCTTTATGGCGCGGTGGCTGATCAGGTAGAAGTTGATCAGCCAAAATCTTTAATCGACCTCTATTGTGGCGTGGGTGCTTTTTCTTTCTATGCTTCCAGATGGTGTGAAGATGTGACAGGGGTGGAGATTTCCAAAGAGGCTATCGACTGCGCGAAAACGTCTGCTAAACTCAATATGAGCAATATCCAATTTTTTGCTGAGGATGCCGAAGCCTATTTAACTAGTTTATCCGGGCAGTCTAAAAAATTTGATGCGGTCATAGTTAATCCTCCCAGAAGAGGACTCAATTCCTCGATCATTGCCAGCATGCTGGAAATGTCTCCGGGGGTTATTTATTATTCCAGCTGCAACGCCGAGACTCTTGCCCGGGATTTTTCAGAGCTTAGAGAGCATTATGAAATAAAAAGTATGCAGATATTCGATATGTTTCCTTTCACAAGCCATTTTGAAACGTTGATGTGCCTTTCTTACAGAGGGGAGAGTTCAATTATTTTGCCGGAATCTGTAGATACGTAAATGAATCCTTTTGGGGAAACTCTTACGGCGCGGTATCTATCTGTTCCTTCAAAATATCGCGTTTCAGCGACAGGGATTCCATTTTTCATACTGACGTGATTGAGGTGCAGGCCGGCCAAGGCCCCTAAAAACAAATCACCATTCCATTCAGGAAAAGCATCACCGTAATAAATGGCCATCCCTGATGGGGCAATTGATGGGATATAATATTTTATTGGCTGCTCCATTCCTTTTTTTGATGTGGAACCAATAGTTCCTCCCCCGTATTCTTCGCCGTAAGTGATAACTGGCCAGCCATAATTGCGGCCTGGATAAATGACATTAATTTCATCTCCACCTTGAGGCCCATGTTCGTTTTCATATAAAATATTATTTTTAAAATCAAAAACCAAACCCTGTGGGTTGCGATGGCCATAACTCCAGATTTCGGGAAGAGCATTAGGCTTCCCAACAAAAGGATTATCACTCGGCACACTTCCATCTCTGTCAAGTCTTAAAATCTTCCCGTGGTGAGTTCGCAAGTCTTGCGCTTTCTGACGAGCGGAAAATCTTTCACCCACGGTCCAGTAGATATAGTTATTTTTGTCTTGCGCGATTCGAGAACCAAAATGGAGAGCTGAATTTTCTTTGTTCTCTGCTTCCTTTAGAATTTTGATATTCTGAAATTCGCCGTTTAAGAGAGTCGCGGAGGCGAGAGCGGTAATATTTTTAGAACCCATTTTTTTTGAAAAGCTCCAGAAGACTAAATGATTTTTGGGAAACTCACGATCCAGCATAATATCTAACATGCCTCCCTGGCCGGTATAGTCCACGGGCGGAAGGTTTTTTATACTGACGGATGTCTTGTTTTGCAGATTTATTAATTTAATTTGTCCGCTTCTTAAAGTAATGATGAGTTCATGCTCAGTTATAAAATCAAACCCCCAAACTGACTCTTCTTCTGTCCAAACTTCACTGGTTTTAAATGGAGCATTTGAAGCAGATCCGAGGTCAGATGGATTTCTTTTTGATATCGAAGGACTCAATTGCTGGCAACTAAGTAAAAGCGGAAAGAGCAAAAGAATATATTTCATATAACCTCTCATCATTTAGGACTAATGCTTAAATTAGACCATCATTTTCATTAGAAATAAATTAATATTGACCTGACCAAAAATGCTAGACAAGTTTTTTAGTACTAACGCACTCTGTAGCTTCTACTAAAGCTGAATTTAATCAATCTGACGGCGAACAGATAAAAATATTGTATTCATTTTCTTCTTTCAAGAAGGGGTACAAGAGAATTATAATAAAGAGCAACAAAATTAACCCGGAAAGGGATACATATGGACGAATTACATAACTATTCACTTAAAGATAATCCATTAACCACATTTAAAGAGTGGTTTGATGCTGCTTTAAAAATTGAAGTCAATGCCGAGGCCATGGCCGTCAGCACTTATGATGAAGATAAGAAAAGGCCCAATACCCGCTACCTTTTATTTAAAGGCATTGAGAATAATAAAATTGTTTTTTACACGAATTATGGAAGTCCCAAATCTAAAGAACTCGAAAAAAATCCGGAAATTGCTCTTGCATTTTACTGGCATGAATCCAAAAAACAAGTGCGCATTCACGGCAAGGTCACCAAGATGGACCGAACAGCTTCAGGTCGCTATTTTCACTCCCGGGACAGGGACAGCCAGCTCGCTTCTTATATCTCCTCTCAGAGCTCACCCATTGCGGATAAGCAAAGCCTGATCGATAAGTTCGAAGTTGCTAAAACGAAATTTGAAGGAATAGATATTCCTCTCCCTGAGAAATGGGGCGGATTTTTAGTCGAGCCTTATGAGTACGAATTTTTTCTCTATGGAGCAAACCGTTTGAATGACCGCTTTCTCTATGAAAATATTAATAACATTTGGAAAATCTCACGGCTCCAGCCATAATTCATCCAGGGTGATAAATGAATCATTTTAATATTGACCCTGAGTTAAAAAAAAATTCTCTTTTTATAGCCGATCTGGCGCTCTCCAGTCTCTTTATCAAAAATGATAAGGAGAATCCATGGTTTGTGCTGGTGCCCCGGAAGATCAGGGCAGAAGAACTTGTCGATCTGACTCACGAAGAGCAATGCATGTTGATGGAAGAGGTGAGCATCGTTTCGGAGTTCTTAAAAAAATACTATCAGCCATTCAAAATCAATATAGGATCTCTTGGAAATATTGTCCGTCAGCTTCATGTTCATATTATTGCCCGTTATGAATCGGATCGCGCCTGGCCCCAGGCTTTGTGGGGATCAGTGCCTCGAGATCACTTCGAGCAATACGAACTGGAAAATATCAAATCAAACTTCCAAGAGTTCAGCGAATAGATTAATCTTTAAGCTGCATCTTCTAAGTCATCGTGTTTTGTTTCCGGATTAACGCTGTCAATATATCGATTGATTGAAGCCGGAACTTCCTGGAAAAAGTCATCATCACGAAAATAGATTTTATTTTTAAGCTGAGCATTCTCTGTAGCTGCATCTATGAAGTATCTTTGCAGACGGTATAAAGGTCCTGCAATCTTGTGTGAGTAGAATAGTCCCCATAAAATGGCCACAGTTGAAATACTTCCGGCAACAGCTATAAATACTCTGGTCATAAATTGTTTCTGCTCGTGAATCATCAAAAAGAACGGATGGTCAGGAGGTAGGTTCAGGGCCTGTCCTTTTTGCATATAAGAGTGAAAGAAATAATCATTGGCCAGGTATATGATCGACATTGAGACAATGGAGATCAAGAGCAGCGAGGCGATGAACTGCACCTGGAAATCCGTGTTGATTAAAAATTTCTTCTCTCCAAGAAACAGACTGACTATCGGTAATTTCTTTTTGGTCGTTGACATAGGCCCCTCATATTTATTGTTTCGTTTAGCTATCATTTCGTCTTTATTAGTTTTGTTGTTGCTGAGCGCTTCCATAGACCATTTCCTCTCTTTCGTCCTGGTTGTAATTCATTTCAATTAATTTAGATTCAACGCTTCCCGCATCAGCAAGAGGGTCCTCGATGAAATCATCTTTTTCTTTTGGTTTCTTTTTAGCTGAAGCGACCGATCTGCCGGTTTCACCGTTTGCCTTGAATGCCTGGATTCTTTCCTTGAATGAATCTTCCTTGATCAGTTCGGTGATATAACTTATTTCATCAGGGTTCAGACCATTTTCAGACAAGGATTTGATCATATTGATTTCAGCATAAGTGTAATTTTCCTGCAGCATCAGATAATAAACAAATTTAGGGTCCCATTTTTCTGTGTTTGCAAGTTCTACTTTCATTTTATTTTTAGCTTCGACAATATCGCTTTGCAGTTTTTTAATATCTTTAACAGAGCTGTTTCTGTCCATATAGCTCTGCTCAAGTAAAACCTGCTTTTCTTTTAAATCTCTTTTTGCATCGAAATCTTTCTTTGCGATTTTAATTTCATTTTTAGTTTCATGATCAATGTCGGCATTGTCCTCATTAATGACAGTCCCGATTTTGTCGAGTTCCCGGCGCTTTCTCTGTGTGAGAAGAGTCTCCTCTTCATCAGGTGAAGCTGTTGATGAGCGCTTGATCATCTGTTCAGTTTGATTGTTTGCAATCTCAGAGCGATCGTCTTTCATAAACGTATAGACGCCCCAGAGAATGACGAAACTGGCAAAGGCCATAATGGAGAGTGTTCTCATAATTTTTTCTTTTAAATTTGTGAGCGATTTTGTTCTATACGACGGACGTGCTGCAGACAAAACCTCAGTTGATTTGTCTCTATTCTAAAGAATTAAATGATCGCTTCAACGCCACTCTTAAGTATTTTGGAGAAAGCTGATCATTTCCAGGATCTTAAAGGCGATTTTCAGGGATTTTCTAAAGACCTAAAAAAGCTGTAAATATGGCAATAAAAAAAGGCAAGGGTTGGCTAACCTTGCCTTTGGGTTGGTTTTCTTTGAAATGTTTATTTAGCAGGAGCCACACTTGCAGGCATTCTCGATCCGCCGGCAGGACGCATGCCAGGCATGGCCTCAATTCCTTTTAACTGGATAATGGCAATCTGGTCTTCACTTCTTCTGAGTTCAGAAGCTAGTTCGGTATTGAGTTTAATCATATTTTTCAAGTCTTCGTCCGGCTTCATTTTTTCGATCTGTCTCTGGTATTCCATCAGAGATTTTGTAGTGTATGCCAGCTCTCTTTTTAAATGCACAGCTTCAGCGCTGTACTTATCTTTCATCGCTTCTTCAAGCTTTTCCTGATTCATTGATTTCTCAATCAGTCGATCTTTTGTTTTTCTAAGTTCTGTTTCCAGAAATGTGATTTTTTCGTCATACAATTTTTGCTGCTGATCCAGCAATTTAGTTAAATAGGTAACTTTCATATCCTGACTGTAATCACCCGTGCTCACTTCTTCATTAATTTCGGATTTAACTGAATAATAGGCGTCATCAAATGGTACGAGATCACGGGCCATTAAAGGGAATGCCATTAGGGCGACCATTGACACGAGCAAAATTTTCATAAATCTTCCTTCTATTGAGATTTGTTGTTTAAATGCTCATCGGAAGAGGAGAGTTAATACTTTAGTAAAAAGATCGGTCGGTTTTTAAATTCCTTCTGGATTTGCGTCCCAAACTGTTGATTTTTCGCCCTTATGAGTTTTGGTCAGGATACGATTGGCGCTGTCGAGCACCAGGATTTTTAGAGTCTCTTTATCTTTTTCTGAGCATGTCTCATCACAGGCCTTGGACATTTCGGCCATCATGACTGTACCGATAGTATAAGGGCCATTGAGGTTTTCATCGCATGCAGGCTGACCTTCATAATCATGTCCGGTAGGACAGCTGATGTGCAGAAAAGACAAGCTCTTGCCGTTGCCATCACTGTGGCGTGCTTCATGAAAAAAAGTTCCAAGTCTAAATATACTGTTGGCCATTGATTCGGGATTGCTGTTGTTTACTGTTAGCTCGGGTGCAAAGAGGCCTTCGCCGATCTGGATGATTCCGGCCCTTGGAGATTTGACTGCTACTTTTTCGGCTTTTCGCAGTAGTCCCCTTGAGACTCTCATGCCATAAACCTGTTTCTCCTTTTTACCGCCAATGTATAATGCCGCTCCGATATTGGACATAACCGTGAAGCTTTCTTCCTTGGCCTGTAGTTTATCAATCGAATAAGGAATGATGTTCTGGTTGGGAAATTCTACATCTTTTTGATCGACAAAAATGACTCTCTTTACCAGTAAGCTATAGAGAGAAAGTGCCTTTTCTGAAACAATATAGCTGACCCGATCGTTGAGCCAGTCAGTTGCAGATTCCGCATTGAGAGAAGAAAGGCCCATGACTTTTAAGGTTTCGGCAGAAGCATTTTGGCTAAATCTAAAATTTTCAATCAGGTTAAGGTCTTTTTCGATATTATGTCTGAGAGCAGGTTTAATGCTTTTAGAAAGCATAATATCTGATGCCGTGGCGGTGGTCGTTGTCAGAATCAGGGCCGCAGCGATGGTCTTCTTCATAAAATCCTCATTGGTTTTAGCTTATTTCAAGAGTGTATAATGACCGCGTATTTTTATCTACTATGGCGGTGGTTTTCGTATAATCTTTATAGGCAAGCGGGCAGGTGTTTTCCCTTTTAATGTTCATTGTGTGATGGCGCTCTTTCAGCTAGCATTTCTGGTATGAAATTTTTATCTGCATTGATTTTGGTCACCCTGGCCCAAGCCAGCTACGCCAATGCCCCTGAGTGGTTTTCGGACTACGTCAAAAAGTTTCCTGGCTGCGATACAGAGTTATTGTGTTCGGTGGGTGAAGGGGAAACACTGGCAGATGCCTTAAGTGAAGCCCGGGGGGAAGTGGCAAAATTTTTTCAGGCTAAAATTCAATCAAAATCCCAGGTCTCCGTCTCCTCAGAACAAAAAGGAACCAATGTAGCGGATGCATCAGTTGATGAATGGACCAATAAGACAAGTTCTGTTGAAACAAGTGAACTGATCAGCGGTCTGGAAATCAGAAAACAGGAACAGGCAGACGGACGCTATTATGTGCTCATGACTCTTGAGCGCCAGAAAACCGCCGGGCTCTTAAAAGAAAAAATACTGGAACTCGATACTGAGAATTCGCAGCTCTTGGAATTGAATTCCCGTTTTGCCTATCCTAAAATTCTAAAAAATCTGGCAATGATTGAGCCCTACAACGACCGCTATACATTACTTGCACGGACTGCTATCAGCTTGAAAGTAAAAAAAGAAACCATTCAGCAAAAAATAAATAAACTGACTCCCATGAAAATGGCCCTTGTGACTAAAGGAAAAAAACTTCCGGCCAAATTAAGCCATGAACTGATCGCAATGCTTTCTCCGCTAAAAGTGGTCATCGTCGCTAAAAAACATGCGCCCCCTTACACTCTAAGGGGCGAGATCGTGGCCGAAGAGCAGTACTTCAAGGTGGATGGGTTTAAAAAGCTCAATGTGGTTTATAAGCTTGAATTATTGAATTCCCAAAACGTGGTGATTGGAAAGATGAGCACCATGAGCGAGCAGGTAGCAAGAAACATAGATCACGCATTAGAAAAAGCCTTACCGGAAATTACAGAAGCCTTAAAAAATAATTTGGATCAATTATCCAGCAAATAAACAGGAGATGTTTTTTTATGAAAAAGATTCTGACAAGTATTGTTCTATTAAGCCTCACGGCCTGCTCAAGCACAAAAAAAGAGCCGGTGCTCGAGCGTCCGGTAGAAGAAGTGAAGCACACTGAAATTAAAAAGGAGTATGAAGTAAAAGACGCCAGCTCTAATTTTCGTCCGGGTTGGATTGAAGATGCAGAAGTGTGGGCAAAACAAAATGAAAAAGATCTTGATAAAAATAGATTCTTTTCTTTTGAAACTGAGCCAAAAGTAACCCGCGGAGTTGCCTGCGATATCGCCAAGGCCAATGCACGCGTTGATATTGGAAGCGAAATTTCAACTTTTATCCAGAAGACTCTGGGAACATCACAGGAAGGAAATGCTTCGGTTGATATGAACAATCCGAAACTTGCTCCGCTTAAAGAGTATATGGAAAACACGCTTGCTGAAAAAATTCAGTCAATGATTCACGGAGCATCAGTGGTAAAAACTTACTGGGAGCAAAGAGAATATAAAAAGAGCCTTGGTGCAAAAGAAGATTTCAAAGCTTTTACTTGCGCAGTACTTATCCGCATGGAGGGCGAGCGATTAAAAAAATCAGTTGATGCAGCCGCAAATTTTGTCGTTAAACAAGTAGACGATCCAGAAGCTAAAGAAAACGTGAAGAAGGCCCTACAAAACGTTTCCACAGACTTCGAAAAAGCTCGTCGTGGAGAGATCTAAGATGAAAAACATAACTAAATACCTTGCAGGTTCAGTTTTATTGTTAAGTTTAGCAAGCTGTTCGTCCTTTAAAGCTCAGCGTGTTGACAGTAAAGAATCGGACGAAAAAGCGCTCACTATTACAGATCAGTGGGTCCAGGCCGATACTGAAAAAATCATCGCAGACGTAATGAAGGAAATGAGCGAGCACAAAGGATTAAAACGTTATTTGATGGAAAACGGAAAGCAGGTAAAACTTTTCGTCGGAGAAGTTCAAAACCTCACTGCAGAAGCGTATTATCCGATCAACGATCTTAACGATGAGTTGCTCAATGAAATTTCCAAAGAAGGGAATTTTGTTTTAGTTGATAATCAGGCGCGCGAAGCCCTGTTGAAAGAAATCACTTACCAAAACGACGGAATGGTTGATCCAAAAACGGCGAAAAAAGTAGGGAAGCAGACAGGTGCAGACCTGATTATTTTCGGAAACGTATATATGAAACCTGAAACGAGAGATGGAAAAACAATTAAGCAGTATTCAGTCAATTTACGTATTACGGACATTGAAAAAGGAACTGAAATTTTCCGCTCACGTACTAAGCTTTCAAAGTACTCTGAACAAAAGAAAATGGGTTGGTAATTTGAATACTTTTCTCTCTATTGCATTACTCTCAGTTACTTTCTTCCTCCAGTCTTGCTCAAGCGGCGGACGGGAGGATAGAAAGGAGCTTAAGCATTTTTTTGTGACAGGCGCCTACGATCAGGGGCTGGAATACATTGAAAAATCAAAATTCTATCAGAACAAGGATGAAAAACTTCTCACGCTGCTGGAAAAGGGAATGTTAATGCATGCCAAGGGTGACTGGGAGAGTTCAAGCAGAACGCTGGATGAGGCGAGAGGCTTATCGGCTCAGCTTTATACGGTGAGTGTTTCTAAAAAAGCCGAGAAGGCTTTGCTCAATGATAATTTCGATGTGTTCTATGGAGAGATTTACGAGCGCTCGTTATTGCATTTCTACCTTTCACTAAACGCATTTTTAAATTTTCAAAAAACTGGCAAGCGCGATGATCTGTTTAAAGCACGCGCCGAAGTACTTGCATGGGACAGTTTCCTGAGTTCGATCAAAGAAGATCGTCTGGGAAAAAGTATATATAAAGCAGATTTACTATTGAAACTCTATGGTGCAAAAATTCACGAAGTCATCGGGACTCGTGAGGACAAACAGATTGCGCTGCAGTTATATAAGGACGCTAAAGATGTCTTGTTCAAAAATTACAATACCTATCCGTCTTTCAATATAAAATACAAAGAATTTAAAAGCGATTTCGCCAAACTTGCCAATATGCATGTTAACGAGGTTAAGAAAAATTATATCCAGGAATCGGATCACCAGAAACTGCTGTTGGATTATATAGAAAAAAATGTGGCCAGGCTTTCTAATCCGAAAAAGAAAAACCTGACGGATCTGACATCTTCCGTAACTCTTGTTTTTGAAAAAGGGATCATTGCCGAAAAAGTGGCAGATAAAAGTTTTTACAGCCTGGATTTTCTCGCCAAAGAACCACTTGTTGCCTTATTCGTAGCAGACGTCCTGGGACTGATGCCCACCAGAAATGCCTACAATCCAGGTGGTGCTTTTTTAGGAATCGGAGTTGCCAGTCTTGCGCTCAATAGCATTGGCGTTGGTTTTGAATTGCCAAAAATTTTGAATATTGATCCGCCAAAAAAGCAAATGTTGATTATTTCTGACAAAGAAGGAAAAGAAATTAAGACTGTTGATATCGCACTTATTAATCCGCTGGGGGATATCGCTGAAGAAGCGGTTTACGAGGGCTCAGCGTGGACTTATTCCCGCGTGGGATTCAGACTGGCGGCTAAACATGCAACCGCGATTGCCGCTTCGTTTGCGACCTATAAAGCTCTTGGAGGGGGCAACAATGGTCAGAATGATTTCCTCGCCAGGAATGCGGCCATGATCCAGTATATCGGTGCGGCCAAAGCGATTGAGGAATCGGAAAAGGCAGATACAAGAAACTGGTCCACCTTGCCCAATGAAATTCGGTTGATTGATCTGGATTTAGTGCCGGGCAATTACAAACTGGATGTAGCTTCGGGCCCTGCTGAAAAATTAAGTCTTGGGGAAATCACCGTCACATCTTCAGATGTTCCGCAGCTCTTTAACGTACGGAAGAATTAATCTCCTTTATAAAAAGGAGCTTTCATTTGTCCAAAAAAACTCATAGGAAATTTTTTATTTTGTAGTCCCATTCGTTGAGGTCCATCCAGATTGGGTAAATAGTAAGTCCCAAAAAGCTGATCGTAAATGCTTACCTTATTGCCATAATTATTATTAGCTTCAAGAGGCAGTATTGAATGATGAAAGCGGTGCTGTTCGGGACCGGAAATTATTTTATTGAAAATTCCAAGCCTGATATCAATATTGGCATGTTGTAAAAATCCATTAGCTGAATAGAAAATATAATAAAGGGCAATTGTCACAGGAGTTGCACCTAAATAAAGAAATAAGAATGACTCAAAAATAAGAACAACCATCTTATCAATTAAATGAAATCGTCCGGTGTTCCAAAAATAAAGTCTTTCAACACTATGGTGGATAGCATGAACCTTCCAGAAGGGCTTCCATTCATGCGACAAACGATGCAGCCAATATCTGCCCAAATCGCTTATGAGAATGACAATTAGTAATTTATTGAACTCCGAAAAATTTTGGAGGAAATATTCTGGGTGGCCATTAAATTTTAAAATCGTCACCATGTCAGTGAAACTATTTTTAGTCAGAAAAACCAGCAGGTTTCCAAAGACGATATGAATAAAGAAATAATAATGGGCATCCAGCTTAACGTGCGAATCAAATCCTCCCCACTCTCTTTTAAAAGGCAAGAATTTTTCAAAAAAATAAATTAAAATCACTCCTCCGAAAACGGCTGACGAAGTCGCGATTTCTAAGCTGAGCCCTAGATCTAGATAAAAATAAAACAATAAATAGTTGAAGCCGATCACTAAAAAATAAGCGGATCGTTGCAAGAATGTTGTGAGAAAATTAGAGGTCTTCAAAATCTAATCGCAAGTTTTCATCATCTATAATGTCTACAATTTCTTTATAGGCAGCGATTCTTTTTTCGCTGTTGCTAAGTATTTCTTCATTTGAATTCATTTTTTCTATGCCCGCCAGAGTTTTCTTGTATTTGGTTTCAAGGAATACGAGGTTTTGGGTTTGGGCATCTTTGGATTGTTCCAACTTTGTTTTTTCCTGTTTTAACTCTTCACTGTACTTCTCAAGCTTTTCTTTAAAGCGGTTCCGTTCATCCTCAGATTTGCCTCTTCCATAAACTTCTTCTTTGAGCGGTTTCGATGAGAAATAGCATTCACCGGCGCCGGGCTTCACGCATTTAAGATCATTGTCGATAGCTAGAAACTCTTTATTGAGTTCTGCTATTTCAGCCTTAACGGAATCGACCTCGGAGTTTATTTTAATAACCTGATTCTTCATCTCGATGGCGGCATTTTCCAATCGCTCGCCAAAGGCACTAATGTTTTGAGTTATTAGATTATCGCTTTCGCCTTCAAGATCCCAGTTAATATTATAATTAGAAACAGGGACTTTCTGAATAGTCCCTGAGGAGCTGACTAAATAGGCAGTATTGGATTCTGCCAGGCCGCTTTTATTGCTTTCATTTTCAAACGCGACGGCGCCTTCCTGAACAACCAGCAATGATCTGTCTTGGTCTGATTTTACCAAAAAAGTCGTTCCCCGGATTCCCATGGATATTAAATTGGTATAGACCTTTAATATTTCTTTTTTACTTGGATTAAAGATCTTCATTAATAGCTCGCCGGATTTTAAATTAAAATCAAGTCTTGGTTCTACGTCATTCTGATTTAGATTGAATCTGGTTAAATTAAAATGGCCGTTTGATCCAATTTTTATTTTTGAAGAAAAGTCTTTCCCAAAACCAAGAATGGCATAAGATTTATTTTCAGTTTTTACCGTGAAGTTACTATCTAGGGCCAGACCCTGGATTGCATCCTGAGTTTTCCCGTTGCTGCTTACGGAGACCTTGCCGACGACTTTCAGGAAAGTTAAAGCAACGGTTTTATTATTTTCTTTATCTTGTTTTTTGGGCATGTAAGGTTGTGCAAAGAAGAAAGCACCGACAGCCAAGAGCACCAAAACGATCAATTTTTTCATACTTAATAATCCTAATATTTCTTGAATACTTTATAAATTATAGCAACAGGTTAAGTCCTAAAACAATTTCTAATCGCATTTAAAGTTTTACGAAAGCGGGCTTTCGTGGATTAATCAAGAATTGCTGGCAAAAATTCCCGGCACGCGATGACCGGAAAGTCAGAAGTTGCTGCCAACAATAAATGCCATCCGCTGATTAAATACTAACTTTTAAGCCGTCTTGTTCATCTGCTGATTTTTCGAATTGTAATTGATCAGCACCATTGCCAGTAGAAAGGTAAACACCTGGGCTGCAATTGACTGCCATGTAGGGAATAATCCTATAGTGTCAAAGCGAATATTCCAGGGAAGCATTGTAGAATTTAAAATGCCAGCTTCCTGCATTGAATGGGCAGCCTTGCCGGCAAGAATAAAGGCCAGCACGCTGGTTAGAATAGAAGATACTTTAAAGAGTTCCCGTACAGGAATTTTTTTAGAGTAACGAATTGCTATCATTGAAAACGCAAAGATCAATCCAAGCGCAGAAATTAACCCAAGAGCAATCGCGTTCTTTCCCTCACCATTGGTCTGAAACCAGAGTGCCCGGATGAAGAGAACTGTTTCAAAGGCTTCTCTGAATACTGAAATAAATGAGATTGAAAAAAGCGCCCAGAGATTTTTATTATCAATGGCACCCTGAACCTTCTCATGAATAAATTTTTTCCATCTTCCGATTTCTGTCTGGCGATGAAGCCAGAATCCAAAATAAAGAAGAATCACGACAGCTGTAGCGGAAGTTACACCTTCAAGAACTTCTCGGCTTGCTCCACTCATTTTCATAAGCGCGCCTGATAAAAACCACGCTACAAAACCCAAAAGAAGTGCCGAGCTCCAGCCAGCATGAACCCACATGGCCGCACGTCTGCTTCCGAAGGCCTTTATGACGGAGAGAAGAGTAAGGACAATAAGAACTGCTTCAAAACCTTCGCGCAAAATAATCGCGAAAGCGCCCGAGAACGCCACGCCGAAAGTGAGTTCGCGGGACTTAATTGTTTCTTCAACTTCTTCAAAAACTTCAGTTGTAATATGAATTTGAGCTGACAATTGAAGCTCGTTAGATTTCGGGTCAGCAATAATTTGTCTGATCTTACTCATCTCTGCTTCGATTTTTGTTACAAGCATCGGATTGTTGGCCTTAATCATCGGCTCAATTGGCTCTATTCCTTCAAGATAAGCCTGAATGGCGAGACGTTTTGCATCCTCCCTGGAATTATTCTTATATGCAGTCAGCGCTTCATTCAAATAATCTTTTGCTTTGCCGATGTAATCTCCACCGGAAGTATTGCTGTCTTTTGTTCGAAGCAATGCCAGTGCAATATTTTTATCATTATCATCGCCCACGCTCATTTTTGCTTTCAATTCTGCATCAGAGAGACTCGCCAGATCAGTGAGGTTGATATTGTCTGTTGTCACCACAGTGTTTGCTTTAGTGTTTTTGAGGACATCATAATGTCTTAGTGCCATTAAATAAAAGGAGAGGTCCCATACTTCTTTATCAGTAAACTGAGTCCACGAGGCCATGCCGGTTCCCGGAACTCCAAGCCTGATTGTATTGTAATTATGAAAAGCAGAAATTGCGCTCATTCTTACCGGCTCATGAAAATTGGCAGGCAGAGGCTCCATCTCCTTTCCTGCTGCTCCGTCACCGAAACCATTATCACCATGACAGCTGATGCAGTGTTGTTGAAATAATTTTTTTCCATGAGACAGAGATGGTGTTTCAGTCGGGGAGAGCGTGATCTTTGTAATGGCAATCAGATCTTTTTGAATATCTCTTGCCACTAAGGCGACATCAACCGCTTCACCTTTTGAATCAATCAGTGATTTTAATTTTGCAATCTTCGCCAGCGTCGCTTTTTCATTTTGTATTTCCGGCAATGTCTGTGCCAGGTCAAAAATCTTTTTAGCAAATTCCTGCTGCTCTTCATATTCGCCGGCCGAAATAACTTTTCCATGGAGAACGGCTCCGCCGTAATCATGGGCCAGGTAATCGAGCAGGTGAATGGCAAAGCGGGGAGTCTTCTCACTATTGCCATCTTGTTGAGCATATAAATTGATTGAAAAAAGAAGAGTTATTAAAGAAAGTAGTTTAAGCATAAGTACGCCCATATCTTGCAGTTTTGTTGATTTGTATATGTTTTACTACAAAAGTTTGAGTAGTCAACCAACTTTATTTCCCTTGTGATCTCTCCGGGAGCTGTTACTATAATTTCATGGTGTTAAAACACAAAAATCAGCATTCAGTACTTATCGTTGATGATGATGCAGATATTATTGATCTTCTCAAAGAAAGTTTAGAGGATTTGTCGTTTAATGTGTTCACAGCAACAAATGGTCTTGAGGCACTCCAGTTCATGAACTGCAATAAGGTCGATTGCATTGTCACCGATGTTTCCATGCCGCAAATGAATGGTGTGGAATTTATCAAGAAGCTGCAGGAGCGCCAGGATTTTACCCCCTTTTTTTTCATCACAGGTTATCTCGATTTCCCGGATGAAAATTTAAATATCTTCAAACCGCGCTCTATTATATTTAAGCCGTTCGATTTCGAGGAAGCTGCCATGCTGGTCAAAAATCATCTGATGAGAATTTAGTTTGCTTTTTATTTCCAGAAGTCCTGGTGATAATCAAATTTAGTCAGAGTTTTCACTGTCTGCAGATAGTGATGCATCTTAGGGCCGAACTGGAACTCCGGAAAAATATACATTCCCCATAAATGTGAAGCAATCATAATGTCTACGATGGAGAATTCCTGACTTTTATAAAATGGCTGCAGGTTTGGTTCTATATCATTATTTAAAATCAGGTTGAGTTCTTTTTGAAACGAATCTTTATTTTTAATCAGTTCTTTAAAAGGACCGCGTTTTTTTTCTCTCTTTGCCTGATAATAGGCGCGTGCTGCAGAATCAAACTCCGGTGTCCATGCCCAGTAAGGCGTGCAAAGCGAGTGGACCGGGTCACCGACTCTTTTTATAAGATCATCTATTTCAGCTTTTTTTACTTCCAGCATCTGCCATTTTAATAAATTTTTTGTATCCAGAGATTTTAAAATATCAAGGCTTTCATTCTGTGCCTTTTGGTTTACTTCTAAAATGGGAAGCATCTTTACGGAGGTTTTGGCAACCGGCGTGGCCTCATCGTTGTAAGGCAGGACTACTGATTCATAATCCTTGTTCAAAAAACCCAGTCCCATCCGGACTCTTACGCAAAACGGGCAATGAACGTAGTGATAGAGTTTCATCAATTTTCTCCAGCTTGATTAGACTTTAGGATCATATATACTTATCATATTTTTATGAAGAAAATATCAAAAGATCTCAGTTCGCTGTTCTGGACACAGTTTTTTGGTGCCCTGAATGATAATGTTTTTAAAAATTCCCTGGTTATTCTCATCACCTATCAGGGCGTAAGCATGATGGGAATCAATGCCAATGCGCTTGTCGCTCTCTCGGGCGGGGTTTTTATTCTTCCTTTCTTCTTTCTTTCGGCCACTTCCGGCCAGATTGCCGATCATTTTGAAAAAACTCGCCTGGTAAAAATCATAAAGCAATGTGAAATAGGGATTTGCCTTCTCGCCATCTGGGGGCTTTTTCAGAATAATTATCCTCTGCTTTTATTTGTGCTTTTTTTATTCGGTTTGCACTCCACTTTTTTTGGACCGCTCAAGTATTCATTGATTCCTCATTATTCATCTAAAGACAATCTGGTTTTTTCCAACGCGCTAATCAGCTCCGGAACTTTTATTGCCATTTTGCTCGGAACGATTCTGGGAGGTGTCGGTGCCGCCGATCACTCCAATCTCTGGGGGCTAAAATTTCTTTTGTTATTGTTTGCAGCGCTCGGATACTTTTTTGCAACAAGGCTTTCTCCTCATACGGCAATTCCGGATGAGCACGCTCATGCTGAAATTCATTCTCATATGCCTGCTAAAATCGACTGGAATTTCTGGAGCTCATCCCGGGATATTTTAAAAATGGTATTTAAAAATTCCATGGTGGGGATACTTATCGTTGGCATTTCCTGGTTCTGGTTCTTAGGGGCAGGGCTTTTGTCCCTTCTTCCGCTTCTGGCAAAAAACATTTTTCATGGCAATGAACAGGTTGCCACAATGATGCTCTTCACTTTTACCCTTGGGATGGGTATAGGTCCTTTTATTCTGGAGAAAATGACCCGTGGAAAAGTTGTACGCGCTTTAATTCCTCTGAGTCTGATCGCCATGTCTTTTTTTATTTTTGATATAGCTTTTGTGATCAATAATCTTTCAAAACAAAGTTCTCTGCTTGGTGTTTTAAGTTCCTTTCAGGACTCGGTTGGCATTGGCGATTTCTTCAAGCTGAACCGGAGTCTTCGGGTGATTCTGGATCTCTTTTTTCTGGCAATGTTCGGTGGATTTTTTACCGTGCCCCAATTCGCCGAGCTGATGAGAATTTCTTCGAGCGCTGAACTTTCCAGAATCATCGCCGGCAATAATATTCTGAATGCGCTGGGAATGGTTTCCGTATCACTGATTCTTATGACACTTCATCAGCAGAAGCTCTCTCTTTCAATCATTTTTGGAATCATAGGTTTTTTGAATGTATTGATGAGCGTTGCCTTGATTTTTTATTACCGCCGGGAATTTAATAAATTCTGGAGATTTTAGAAATGACTTCAAAACAAAAAGCAATCATTGTCGATCTGGACGGAACCTTGTGCGATGTTGAACACAGAGTTCACCATGTCCACGGAAAAAATAAAAACTGGGAGCAGTTTAATGAACTCATGGTTCACGACGAAATGAACCACTGGTGCTTTGAGTTGATGGAGGCCATGCTCGATCGCGGCTACAAAGTAATATTCGTCACAGGGCGGGGGGAAGCATGGAGAAGTCAGACCGAAGGCTGGCTTGGTCGCCACAATGTTCGTTATGATCATCTTTATATGCGTGAACTTGTGGATAATCGCCCTGACTCAGATGTAAAAGAAAGTATTTATGTAAACATGATCGAGCAATGCTATCAGGTATTGTTCGTCGTCGATGATCGACGCAGCGTTGTTGATCGCTGGCGAGAACTTGACCTGATTTGTCTACAATGTGCTTCAGGAAATTTTTGATTTCTTTAATTTACTCGCCTAAATACCCCGTGGTAGAAATTCCCGACATCAACTTCATCATAAAAGGATTTTATGAACGTGGAAATTCCAAACTGGCCTCTATATTCACTGGAAATGTTAAGTTTCAAAAAATTAATTTCAAATTGGGTCTTCTCTTTTTTTAAATCTGAGAGACAATCATTGTATACATTAATTGCAAAAGAGACTTTGTTTCTGGAGTTTTAGTTTTGGAGAGCCTGTGAAAAAAAATCTGATCCTTAATTCGCTTCTGGTGTTTTCGGTTTCTGCTTTTTCTTATGGGTGTAAAATAAAACAAAATATAGACGAAAAAATTCCTCCGGAAGGCCTGGGAGGGATCACAGCTCCTGCTCCACGAAATTATACGGTGAACGAACTCGAGATCGGAAAAAGAATCTGTTCAAATCTTAAAAAGAAACGCGAATTTTTTGAAGGTCTCTCAAACGAAAAAGAACAATTCAAGTTCAGAGCTGAGCTTCGCGACTGCAATAATACTTTATATAATGCAGAACTATTTCTCGCGACCATCTCAAATGCCAATTCAACTGAACCTGAATATATCGCTCTCCGCGATACTTACTTCAAAGACGTAACGACTGACCAGAGCGGGATCATGAAGAGTCAATGTGATCTCCTGATTCAGTCTGATGTTGTCGCAAATAATATTATTTCCGGAAATTACAAATATACGATCAATCTTATGATCGATGGCGGTTTTGATACTTACCAGGTTGTTAAGGCCCGTAAAAATGCTGACGGCTCATACGGCATTTTGAGTTCAGAATCCGTCAAGTTGATCAGCAATTCAACCCAGGCTTCATTGAAATTCCTGGGGGTTGAAAAGGACCGAGTACGCTACACTGCCTGCGAAGGTAAAAAGTATTCTACTGTCCGACAGATCTGGGTTGAGGCCGTAACCAATTTTTAAGCCAGTAAATTTTACAGGTTATAATCGCCAGGTCTGAAATTGAGCTAAGCTACTTTCATGAAATCTTACACTGCCATTTTTATGATAGCTCTTATGTCTACCCAGATTGGGTGCGGCAAACTCAATGATCAAAGAATTAGGAAGACAATTTTTAGCGGTAATACAGCTGGACTCGAAGAGCCGCTCGCTTCCGATTTAACTGCCAAAGAAAAGATAGTCGCAAAAAATGTCTGTCTCTCTCTTTCTAAAAGAGTTCAGGCCCTAAAAGACATTATTGCAGGAACTACCACCAATCGTATCGCCGGTAATTTTGTCTTTGAAACCAAAGACTGCAAAAATAAAACAACTGAAAAACTTAATATTCAATCTGAAATCGTATCTAAAAATGATACGAATACTCCTTTTGAATACAACAGTGCTGATACAAAAAAGAATTTTACAGATGTTATTACCAACAAGTCTGTGGCGCTTGAAGAAATCTGTGACCAGATTGCTCTTGATACAGACGGGACCAAAAAAATTAAAAACAACCGCGCTTTAGGCAATAAACTTTATTTTACAAAGTTCAGTGACGACGCTGGAATCGCGACTGTGCAGATTAATACAAAAATTGCCAACAATGTAGGTGGTTATAATCAACAGGATGTTCAATTGATTACCATCTTCACTGAATTATCACAGGTCACGAATCCTAGAGATCTGGGGGCAGAAAAAGAACGCAGCCTCTTTATCCGTTGTAACAATGTCGAATTCACAACACATAAAGAGACTTTCGTAAGATCAGTCTTTCTTTAGTTCATGCTCTCAAATGCTCTCACAATTCCATCAGCTGATAAATCAAAGCGTGCATACAGCTGGTCTGCCTTATAAGCACTTTGTCCGAACTCACCTTGAATACCCAGCGTTTTTGCCTTGAAATTAACTCCGCTGGTATGAAGTGCATGGACGATCATGGAACCCATTCCACCCAGAATCTGATGGTCTTCGATGGTGATGAGTTTGCCTTTTGTGGCAGCGAGAGAAGTCTTCAATGTTTCCACGTCTACATGATTAATAAATGAATGATTGATAACTGTAGCGCTGATGTTTTTTTCTTTTAATAATTTTGAAGCGGCAAGTGCTTTGCCTACCATCGGACCTGCAGCAACTATTGTTACATCCGATCCGCTGCTCAAAATATTGGCCTTATTCCAGGTATACTTCATTCCTTCAACATAACTCACTGGATGATTTTCTCTTCCTAAAAAGAAGACAACTGAGTTTGGAGTTTTTCCTGTTTCTCTAACTTTGGCGAAATTAGTGATCGCTTCATACATTAAACTTTCTGCTTCACTTGAACAGGCACAGTTTACAACTGTGATATGCGGGATGCTGGAAAGAGCGGCAAAATAAGTTGTTGCCTGATGACTTGCTCCATCGGCTGCGTCCTGAAAACCAGTGTGAGAGAACATGGCAATGACCGGTCCTTCAGAAAGCCCTGCCATGATGAATGGAAGATTTCCTTTTGTGATTCCAAACTGCGCGAAGGTGTCGACGATAGGAATGAGTCCTTGTTTAGAAAATCCAATCGCGCTGGAAACCATATTGGATTCAGCAATGCCTACATCAATATAGCGATCCGGAAATTCTTTATGAAAAGCTTTTATACCAGTGGAGCTTTGAAGATCTGAAGACAATGAAAAAACCGGGAAGCCTTCTTTAGCGGCCCTGATCACAGCTCTTGCAAATCCGTCCTGAACTTTTTCTGTTTTAGCTGCGGGAGCTGCGCCGGCTTCTTTGGGAGCAGGTTTGGTCGCCATAATTTCCCGGGCCCAGTCGATAAATTCAGCAGGAGCATCTCCATGATAAATTTCTTTAACGAAATCGATTAATTTTTCATCGTGTGAACCAAGCGGGTAACCGTGTCCGCCGCTGGCACTGTCCATGGTTGATCTAACGCCGTAGCCTTTGATTGTTTTGAAAATAACGGCTACAGGTTTAGTCGGATCAAGTTCTGCCATCTCAATGGCTTTCTCCACGGTGGTGAAAACTTTTTGCAGATTGTGTCCTTCGCTCTCGCGAATTAAATTCCACCCAAGAGTTTCGAGTGAATTAAAAGTCGGTGCCATTGAAAAACTGTCGTCATCAATTCTTCCGCCGAGCTTAGTGTTGTTATCAGAGATTAAAAGAACGAAAGAATTCATTTTATTTTTATGAGCAAGACCGGGAATGGCCGCAAAGGATTCTTTCGCTTCACCTTCCATGGCCCCACCGTCAGAAAGGACACAAAGAGTTGTTCTTTTGTTGCCCAGAATTTTATCGGCCATAGCGAGTCCTTGAGCCTGAGGAAGGCCGGAACCCAAAGGTCCGTTGGAAATGAATACTCCCTCCGGATTTAAATGAGCTTCTCCATGACCGGTGAGTTTACTTTCGATCGATCTGAAGAGTCTCAGGTCCTTCATTGTTAAATTATCAAAACCATAATTTGCTCTCAGGGCGTAAATTCCGTTTTCTGCGTGTCCGGCATCGTTGACGAAATTAAAACGCTCAAACCAGTTTTTATTTTTATCTTTAAACATAATGGCGTGAACCGCAGACATCATTTCAGCAAAAGCTGCGGGACCTCCCCAGTGTGCAGCAGCTCCACCAATCGTTGCATGCTGATTCATCAATGCAAGCATGGCCCTGGTGGCCCTTGGATCGCCGACTGAAACATCCTTGTTTTTCATGTCCTTTACAGTCAAAGCATACTTTGGCTCGGTCTTAGGAGTTGGAGCAAGTTTAATTTTTAACTGGAGAGCTTTCATGGGTGAAATCCTTGATTAAAATGTTTAAAGTTGAAACGATTATAAAAGCTAAAAACATAGTTGTTATGTGATGGCTGAAAAAATGAACTCCGCGAAGCAGCTGATACATTCCCATTACCCAGCCCATTGACATGGCAAAAATAAAGGCGGCAATTTTATTTTTTCTGCTTTTGAATAAACAGACCAGCCCCAATAAAGCAAAACCGCCTGAAGCATGTCCGGCAGGCCAGCATCTGCCTTTGGACCATTTGCCGTCCGGCGAATCGGGATTTGGCGGGTAAGGTTCAAAATGCTTTACGTAAGGAACTTTTCCTCCAAAGAGTTTAAGATCATCCGGGCATTGGACGTTCGTTACGCTTTTTCCAACAAGCGCAATTCCAGTCGGAAGAATGATCAATGACAAAGCAACCACTATCAAACCTTTGCGGTAGTCGTTCCAGATATTTTTTTTCCATGAGATGACGGCGGTTACAATGGCACTGACACCGATAATATAAATAAGAATTTTTGCGCCGGTGTAAAAAATCTTACGGTAAATGAGATGGGGATCTTTCAGAAACCAGCTATTATTTGCAGGGTAATAAAGCTTTTGTTGTATCAGAACATCAGTGTTGGTTAATTCAAAAAAGGCAAAAACCAGAATTAACGCCAACAGGCTGAACCATAAAGTTTTTTTGCCCAAGTTCTTACTCCGTGCTAGCCTAATGCAATCCATTTGCAATATAAAAATTTGTTCTTGGAAACTATACGGAAAATGTTAGGGATTCACCATTGAAAAAAGATCTTTTAAAAAAAATTAGGGACTTCAACGATACCAATCGCATGAGTTTCATTTTGATTTTTTATTTATTTTGTCTCACCGAAAATTTTATAATACGCGCAATCTTGATTTTTAAAGAATTTCCTTCGCTCGGAGCAGTTTATATTGACCTGCCCAAAATCTTCCTCGCAGGTTTTTACAACGACACGTTAAATTTTAGCTATGTTTTAATTCCCTTCGTTATGTACTTGATTATTGTCCCGGAAAAAATTTATAAGTCAAAATTTCAGCAGGTGCTCAATCATGTCACGGCGTTTACTGCAATCTCCCTTTTTTCCTTTCAGGCACATGCGGAATGGTTTTTCTGGAATGAATTCACTTCCAGATTCAATTTTATAGCGGTCGATTATTTAGTCTATACCAAAGAGGTCCTTGGAAATATCCGCGAGAGTTATCCCATGCACCTGGTTTACGCTTCTGTTTTTGGATTCTCTGCGATTATTTATGCACTTTTTTTCAGATTGATAAAAAAAATACCTTTCAGGCAACACGACCCCAGATTCCTTCATCGCTTAAAATCAGGCTTTCTGGTTTTACTGATTCCTGTTTTTTCTTTTTTTATTTTTGAAAGCGCATTTAGAAAAGTTTCAGATAACGTCATGGTCAACCAGCTCGCGGAAAACGGACTGTGGCAGCTTTTTCATGCTTTTAGGCATAATGAGCTGGATTACAATTCTTTTTTTCAAACGATTGATGAAGGCAAAGTCACCGAACTGATGAAGCGGGAGTTCAGCTCACAAACGTCCTCGCCCTACGGACGGGACGACATGTTTATCAGAAAAATTAAGGGAACCGGAAGGGAATTGCACTACAATGTAATGCTAGTATCAGTGGAATCTCTTGCTGCAAAATTTATGAAACGTTTTGGAGGCCCGCCAGAAATCACACCACATCTGGACAGGCTGGCAGAAAACTCGCTTTTCTTCTCCAATATTTATGCCACAGGAACTCGGACGGTGAGGGGCCTTGAGGCGCTTACGTTGTCAATACCACCGACGCCCGGGGCCTCAATCGTAAGAAGGCACAATAATGAAAATCTTTTTTCTATTGGAAAAATATTCAGAGATAGAAAATATGACACCAGATTTATTTATGGCGGCTATGGGGCCTTTGATAATATGAACAATTTTTTTGCAAGCAATGGCTTTGAAATTGTCGACCGCACCAGTTTTGAAAAAGAGGAGTATTACACTGCAAATATTTGGGGAGTTGACGATGAATCCCTCTTTAATAAAACCCTAAAGGAAGCTGATAAATCTTATCGTGCAGGAAAAAAATTTTTTAATTTCATCATGACCACTTCCAATCACAGACCGTACACTTATCCGGAAGGACGTATTGATATTCCTTCACATACCAGCCGGGAGGGGGCTGTAAAATACACTGACTATGCCATCAATAAATTTTTAAGTGATGCCCAAAAAAAACCATGGTTTCATAACACCATTTTTGTCGTAGTGGCCGATCATGGAATTGGCGGACGGGGAACTACTGAAATACCTATGGATCAATACCACATTCCCTTTTTCATTTATTCACCTTCGTTCATAAAACCAAAAATCATTGAAAGGCTTGCCTCTCAAATTGATGTGGCCCCGACTCTGTTGGCACTTTTGAATTTTAGTTACGACTCTAAATTTTTTGGCAAAAATATTCTTGAAATGTCCGAGGCAGAAGAGCGTGCCATTCTGGGAACCTATTCGAGTCTGGGATTTTATTCTAAGGGAACATTCGTCACTTTAGGTCTGAATAAATCTGTAAGTTACAGTCTGTATGATCCTAAAACGCTTAGTTTTAAAAAAGCTGACAAGGAAAATAGCGAAGTCCGGGACCAGGCCATCGGTTATTATCAAAAGGCCAGTTATCTCTGGAAAAACGGGCTTTATGGAGCTGATACCACCACTAGTGGGCATTTTGAGGAATCAAGTCCAAAAGCACCACTGTCTATAAAATAGTCAAAAAAGCCAAAATATCCATAGGTCTTCGGGGGTTCAGATTTCTACCAATTTTATGTAAAGTTTCTCCTCTGGAAACCGATATAATTAATCAAGTATCAATAGTTTTTTAAGTATTAGGAACAACAGCTATGTGTGAAGTTTGCAGGGCAGAGGGCGAAGATTTTCTTTTTAAAAATGGTCCCAAAAAAATTCTGTCCACCAACAATTTATACAAAGTGTTTAAAAACGCAGTTGCACCCATTAAATTGTGCCATATACACAGTATTGAACTCTTCCACTTAGGGGAGCGCAGATTTTTAAAAGAGCACCTCTTTTTTGCAAGAGGTTTAGCTTCTCGTAGCAAATCACAGACAAGTGCTGAAGATTCTCCTTTTGGCCTTTAATCAAATTTATGGTTAGAATTTAGTTCATCATCTTTTTACTGAAGGAAAGAGCATGGAACTAAATCGCGATATTTTGCAGGCCAGAAGTTTTATCAACAATGAATGGGTAGGACACTCCACCACCAGTATTTTAAGTGTCACCAATAAATTCGAACAGAATATCATTGCTACTATTCCTTATGCTGATGCTTCGGAAGTGCAGTTTGCCATAACCAATTCTGTCCAGGCATTTCAGACATATTCAAAGTTTAGTGCAGAGGAGAGGCGAGACCTGATTTTAAAAATCAGAGACGGATTGCTGCTGGAAAAAGAAAAATTTATCAATTTAATTGTTTCAGAGGCAGGCAAACCTGTTGATTACGCCCGGGCAGAAATTGAACGCAGTTTGATGGTGCTGCAGCTTTCTGCCGATGAAGCGCTCAGAATTCACGGCGACACTGTCCCTATGGATTTCGGTGCGGGAGTCGGCAAATCCGCTTTCACAAAACGAGTGCCAATCGGTCCGGTGCTGGGAATTTCACCGTTTAATTTTCCGCTTAATCTTGTGCTCCATAAAGTCGGGCCAGCACTGGCCGCCGGATGCTCTATAATACTCAAGCCTTCTCCCTACACACCGCTCACTTCTCTGGCACTGGCTTCGTTGTGCAAAAGAATTGGTCTTCCCCCGGGAGTTCTTAATGTAGTGGTCTGCAAAAATGAAGAAGCTGAGTTGATGGTGAAAGATGACAGAATAAAAATGCTTTCATTTACCGGTTCCGATGCTGTCGGCTGGTCGCTTAAAGCAAAGGCCGGCAAGAAAAAAGTTTTACTGGAACTTGGGGGCAATGCTTCTGTTATTGTCGATCGCTCTGCCAATCTGGATGAAGCCGCTAAGGCCATTGCGTTCGGCAGTTATAATTACGCCGGACAAACTTGCATTTCGGTGCAAAGAATTTTTGTGGATCAAACGATTTTCGATCAGTTTGTTGAAAAATTTACGAGTGCAACAAACGAGTTGCAGATAGGCGCGCCTGGTATGGAGGGAGTCAGCGTCGGTCCGCTTATTGACCGCCTTCATCTGAACCGATTAATGGAGTGGATAGAAGAAGCTAAACACGGTGGCGCCCAGATATTATTTGGCGCGACAGTTATTGATCTTGAAAAAAATGTACTGGCGCCCACGCTGATAACCAACACGAATGAAACGATGAAATGTGTGGCAGAAGAAGCATTCGGGCCCATCGCCATTATTGAGAAAGTGCAATATTTCGACGAGGTGATAAGAGTTATAAATCGTTCCCGTTATGGTCTCCAGGCAGGGCTCTTCACCAACCAGATCTCCCAGATGAAGTACGCTCAGGAACACCTGGAGGTCGGCGCTTTGATAATTAACGGCATCCCAGGCTTCAGAATCGACTCCATGCCCTACGGAGGGGTCAAGGATTCGGGTTTAGGGCGCGAAGGGGTCCGTTATGCCATCGAGGAAATGACCGAACATCGTCTATTGGTCTACTAATAGTTAATATTTTCTGTTAAATTAATTTTTTAAAATTCCTGGAGTTCATATGACAGTTCGCGTGCGCTTTGCCCCTTCTCCAACCGGCTACCTGCATATCGGTGGTGCGAGAACGGCCATGTACAATTATCTTTATGCCAAGGCAATGGGTGGAAAATATATTCTTCGCATTGAAGATACTGATCTTGAGAGAAGCGAGAGAAAATTTGAAGAGCTTCAGATAGAAGATTTAAAATGGCTAGGGCTAAATCATGATGAAGGACCCGACGTCGGAGGCGATTATGGCCCTTACAGACAGTCTGAACGCGGTCATATTTACAAAGCGTGGTCTGATAAGCTTTTAACAAATGGTCACGCCTACCACTGCTTCTGCAGTGAAGAAGAATTAAAAGCAAAGAATGAAATTGCGCTCGCTGAGAAACGCGATCCTCAATACGACGGAAAATGCCTGAGCATCACACGAGCGGAAGCCGATAAAAAAATAGCCGCCGGTGAAGTCGCCGTCATTCGTTTTAAAGCGCCGAGAAAATCCTATGCTTTTAACGATCATGTTCGAGGCCACGTGGAATTTCCGGAAGGAATGGTAGGGGATTTCGTCATCATGCGTGCCAACGGCGTACCGGTTTATAATTTCGCGGTTGTGGTCGACGATGCTTCTATGAAAATCACACACGTCATTCGCGCAGAAGAACATCTTCCCAATACCCTTCGTCAGTTGATGATTTATGAAGCTTTCAGTGTCACCCCGCCTGAATTTGCCCATGGCTCATTGTTAATTGGTGAAGACAGACAAAAATTATCCAAGCGCCATGGAGCGACTTCAGTTAATTTATATAAAGAAATGAATTATCTGCCTCAGGCCCTGCTCAATTATCTTTGTCTTTTGGGGTGGTCTCACCCTGATGAAAAAGATATTTTCGACATCCATACTCTGGGCACAATGTTCAATCTTGAGCGATTCACGAAAGCCCCGGCCATATACGATATTAAAAAGCTTGATTTCATCAATGGTGAACATCTTCGCCATCTTCCCCTTGAAACAATCATGATTGAAGTAGGGAAAGTGATTCCAGTCGAGCATGCTTTTCACAAAATGGATCACGACTGGAAAATTGCCTGTGTCAATGTCTTCAAGGACAAGCTGCATTTCTTCCAGGATATAACCCAACATCTCGGAGTGCTGTTTTCACTCGATATTTCTAATGACCCCGAATACCTGGAAGCAAGATCGTGGGAAACAACACCAAGAATCCGCGAATACCTGGGGGCGGAAATTGATAAAGCAAAAGCTTGCGGTAAAAAATTTGTGACAGAAGAAGACCTGAACGTCTGGAGCAATCACGTAAAAGGTGAATTAAAAATAAAAGGGAAACAGCTTTTTATGGGGATGAGATCAGTTCTTACTCATCAGGCCCACGGACCGGAATTGAAATTCATTATTCCGCTGACACCGATTGAGATACTGGCAAAAAGAATTCATTTGTAGATAATTATAATTCAGCAGCAAGCTTTAGCAGTTCAGCCCTTCTGGTTGAACTGACTTTTGAGCAGGCAAGTATAATGCTTTTGATGATCTCTTTAGGGTAGTGGCCAATAAGTTCGCGCGCCGTGATTTTTTTGTCAAAATGATTCAGAACGTATCCAAAAAGTTTTTCGCTTTCTTCATCGCCTAAGCTTTTATAGATAAAGGCTCCGATCGGCGACGCTTTCATATCAAAACTAGATTCCTGAGATCGACCTTCTTCCAGAAGCTGTACAAGGTGTTTATTCAGGCCGTTTTTAGGCTTTGCCACAGTCCCGATATAATCTTCCATGCGAATGATCTTCTGGTCGCGTCGACGGACTTCGCCCATTAAAAGGCTCATTGGAGAGTTACCGCCGGTAATTTCAGCAATGGATTCGACGGCAGCAACAGTTATGAGTTGAATGGCGAGGTAGCGTCTTCCTATTTCAATATTTTCTTTTGAAGCAGCATTCAGTTTTTCAAAAGCAGCCTTTGCGGGATAATCTTTATAATTAGTGAATACAGTGGCTGGGTTAAGATTTTTGAAAAACAAATAAGTCTTTTGCAGCGCCACTCTAAAGTCATTGATAGTGTAATTATCAACATCTCTTCGAAGTGAATAATTGGTTTCGCTGATCAAATTCCATGTATTGTTTAAAAAAGCTCTTGGATCATCTTCAGCGAAATTGAAAACATCGCTGTTGGAAAAATCAACCGCTCTGCTGGTAAAATCACTCAATTCCGACTCTGGAAAATTAATTTTTTTAATCCGATCAACCAAGACAGTTACTGGGTCCGGTCTGAAAGGGATCGTGCATTCAATGAGTCCGATAACTTTTAAGAGCTGGTTCTCTGAAAGCAGTGGCTCCAGCATTGTCACGGCAATAGCGGCACTTAGAAATTCATTAAGCCCGGTAAACACCCCGAGAGAGTCGCCTGGCTTTACACCGAATATGACCTGCATTTTGTGATAAATATCATTTTTTGGTTTCTTAACAAAAAATTCTTCGCCTTTTTGTTCAACGTGTTCATAAACATATTCTTCAATTGAAATGCGGAAATGTCGGTCGACCTGATAATAAATAACGTCGTGAAAAATTGCAGCGAGAACAGAAACTCCATTGAGTCCTTTAGCGACATCAAAAATATGAAGAATATTGTGAAAATTACGACCGGGATTTGACATCGAATCATAAACAACAATAGCGACTTTTTCCAGTTCCCTTTCGTTAAACTTAGCTCCGGAATCATTCAATGCTGAACGCAGTAGATCTATAAGTCGCTCAATTTTAGATTTTTGCATTTAATTCTCGCCAAATTGTTTATCAAACCATTTTATCTTAGTTTTTAAATTTTACGAGATAAAATAATACTCGATCAAATTGCTTCCTTGTTTCGGTGCACAGGTTTTTCGTGGTCCGGATTTGGTATGATTCCATTAGGGAAGTTCAAGGAGGTATATATGGCCTATTTTAATTCCGACCGCTCAAAAAAATCCGTGGTCACACGTGACCTGAGAGAAAGCACTAAAAAGGGCGCAGTCAAAGGCAGAAAGGATGAGTCTAAATCCAAGCGCTATCGCTACTGATAAGTACCTGGCCTCCCTCGGGAGGCATTTTCTTACAACTTCCAACACATCATTGCTGAAGCCCGCTAAAAACGATAGATTTTGAACTTCTCTATTGGAAGGAGTGCCTCAATGTTCATATTGGCCGCCATTTTCAGCATGTTTTCATTTACCGCTCAAGCAGAATACAGCGCAGACTGGTCAGAGAACGCTATTATTCCCAAGGGGACCAACCGCGCAAATATTTACAACCTGGATGCCCAGACGCTGGAGAAAATGAAAATTGAAGGTTATAAGCACGCGATGAAATACCCGGTGACAGTCACCGGCCTTTTAATTCCCTATCAGCCGATGTTGAATTTTTTTAAGACAGATTTTAACAATCCCCTGAAGAAACTTATGCTGGAGCTGAGTAAGGAATTTGTCGGTTTTAAAAATGAGACTGAACTGTATGAATGGATCGGGTTGAGCCCCTTTAATTCTCCGGACTCAACAGGCATATATAAAATGCCTTACCCCAACGGAAAAAAAGATCAGTTCCTGGTTGGCGCAGGCCTTATAGAAACTTCTGAAGGCAAGGGTTTGACCTTCAGCTGTTTTGCCTGTCACGCGAACAATTTATTTGGAAAGACAGTCATGGGTCTTACCAACAAACGGCCTCAGTCTAACAAATTTTTTCATATGGCCCGAAAAGTGGTTCCCTATATTCCAAACAATATTTTTAAAATGGGATCAAGCGCAACTGACGGCGAAGTGCTGATGTTTGAACGCGCCAAAAAAAATCTGGTATCTGTCGGCGCAAAAGAACCTAAGGCCTTGGGGCTGGATACGTCGCTTCCGCAGGTGGCATTGTCACTGGCGAGAAGAAACGAAGACGATTACGCCACAAAAAATAGATTCTATGAAAAATTCCCTCGTTATAACGAGCTTCAGGATCACGTCGCTGATTCAAAGCCTCTGCCATGGTGGAATTTAAAATATAAAACCCACTGGCTTGCAGACGGCTCTATTGTGGCCGGGAACCCGATTCTCACCAACATTCTGTGGAATGAAATCGGCAGAGGTTCTGATTTGAGAGAACTCGAGAAGTGGATGCAGAGCAACCGAAAAACTATTGATGAGTTAACTGTCGCTGCTTTTGCTACTGAAGCTCCTCGCTGGACAGATTTTTTTCCCGCAGAAACAATTCATTTAGATAGGGCAAAAAGAGGACAGCAGATTTTTGCCAATCGTTGCCAGAAGTGCCACGGAGAGTATCAGAAGGCATGGAATGAACCCGGCGCTGACAAGCTTAGTGACATTGAAATTCTTGCCACTACAAATGTGATTTATCATGAACAAACACCAGTTAAGGACGTAGGAACAGACAATAAAAGGGTAGAAGGAATAAAAGCATTTGCTGACTCTCTTAATTCATTATCAATTTCAAAATGGATGAAAACGGTAGTTGCTCCTCAAAGCGGATATGTTCCGCCTCCACTTGTAGGAATCTGGTCGCGATACCCTTATATGCATAATAACTCTATCCCTACTTTGTGCGCGCTTTTAACAAAGCCTGAGTTGCGCCCAAAAACATTCATTCAGGGACCTTCAGTTAATCCTGAAACCGATTTTGACAAAGAGTGCGTAGGTTATCCTGTGGGAGATAAAATTCCTAAAGAGTGGCAGAAGGACACAAATGCCATTTACGTGGCAGGAAGACCGGGCCAGGACAACGGAGGCCATGCTAAAATGATCATTGGAGAAAGAGGCGAAGAACTACTTTCACCTTCCGAAAAAATGGACCTGATTCATTTTATGAAAACACTTTAGGGCCAGTAACCCAATTTGAGAATTAAACAGTTCTTTCTAACGAAAATTAGAGCTCAAATTGAAATTTGATATTTGTAAACAAATATCAAAGTATGATGGGAGAATTTTAATCATTTTTTATATGTGAACTTATCGACCATCAATTATCAGACATTTTTCTTGAAAACACTTTACGCTTTAAGTGTTTTTGTTTTTGGAATGAATCCGATCTTCATTTAAAGCAATGTAGATTTCCCGTCCGATCCATGCGTCCGTAGCTGCGTATAATTTCTGGTCGTTTTTTAAAACACTCGATTCCCAGTTTGATAATTTAGCTCTTTTGGATAAAGTCAGATTTAGCACTTCTTCAGTCATTCCCTTTAGCCCAAAGTTTTTTAAATTATAGGATTTGGCCATTTCAGAAAGTTCAACAAATCCTTTTGGCTCAAAAAGAAAAGTTTTTTGCAGGGCCTTGATATCATCGCGGATGGCGACACCGATTTTTTTATAATTTTCATCCTCAAAAAAAGCTTTTAAAAGAGAAAAATCTCGCAGGGAATGCAGCCTGAAAAGCAGGGCATGATCTGGAGTCGCTAGTTGCAGCAGAGACACCTGGTAAACTTCACCTTTTCTAAACGAAGGCTTGGTCTCAGTGTCAAAACCGATCAATGGGTCTGAGCGCAAATGAGCAAGAGCTGGGCCGATTTCCGCGTCGCTATTGATCATGATAATTTCGCCAGGAAATTGGGCCCTTACAAATATGTTGGTGTCGTCAAATTTATCATTCATTGTATTTTTACTTAAGACTTTGTACCATCAAGTTGGAAAAAAATTAAGTAAAAAGGAACCGTGCTATGCCATCTTTCGATTTAGTTTCAAAAACAGACATGATGGAGATGAAAAATGCTCTGCAAATGGCACAAAAAGAGGTCAATTCCCGCTATGATTTTAAGGGTTCAGATACTTCCTACGAATTAAAGGAGAACGCCATTGAGCTTCGTGCTGACGACGATTATAAAATGAAAGCTGCTTTAGAGATTCTCAGAGGTCAATTAGTCAAGCGCAATATTGGGCAACGATGCATTGACCCGCAAAAAGTTGAACCATCGGGAAACCGGATGTTGAAGCAGATCATTAATATTAAGAACGGCATTGATAAAGACAAGGCCCGTACCATCAATAAAATTATCAAGGAATCAGGATTAAAAGTTTCCTCTTCAATTCTGGATGACAAAATACGCCTGACCGGGAAAAAAATAGATGACCTTCAGGAAGCTTTTATGAAACTCCGATCTCATAAGGATGTGGACATTGAACTTCAAATGGAAAATATGAAACGTGATTAATAAAAAAGGACTGACCTTTATTGCAATTCTTGCTGTCGTCCTGATTCTCGGGTGGTTTGTTTACCGTGCACTTAATCGCAACGAGACTGAAGTTATCAATGACAGCAACCCAAAAGTTCACACTCTCGACGTAAATACTCCGCCTAGCTTGAAAGTCTCAGATGTTCCTGCCAAAGTACCCACGCAGCAGCATGCAGAAAAAGTCGACGAAAACGAGGCACGGAATTTTGAGATTTATGACAGACTGGAAAAAGAATGGCTTGAAAAAGTTCAGACGATTATTGGTGCTGAAAAGTATCCGCGATATCTTGAAATGCGCGAGACAAGTGAAAAAGAGAAGTTGCTGGCATACAAAGAATATCATGATTATCTCAGACAAAAATACGGTGATAAATTTTCTTACAATATTTCAGAGGATCAAAGTGTAAGAGAGAAACAGATCAATGAGCGCTATTTAAATGATCTTCTTAAAATAATCGGTCCGGAAAAATTTAAAAGCTACACCGAAGCTAAAGACCGTTTCAATGAAGATATGAGAAGAAAAAAGACAGAGGCTATTCAGATTGAATTTTAAAAAATGGGCAACGCTGGAAAGTAAGCATATTCTGAAAGGCCATATCTTTCGTTATGTGCAAGTCAAAAGACAATCTCCGACGACGAATGAAGTTGGAGAGTTTGATATTATTCAGTGCCAGAACTGGGTCAATGTTATCGCCATTACGGCTGAGCAGAAAATAGTTTTAATAAGACAGTATCGTCACGGTACAGACAGCTACACAGTAGAGATTCCCGGAGGCGCAATTAATTTTAATGAAGACGCATTTGTCGGCGCCAAAAGAGAGCTGGAGGAAGAGACTGGCTATACTTCAGAGAACTGGGTTCATCTGGGCAGTGTTGAAGTAAACCCGGCATTCATGTCCAATAAGTGCGAAACCTATCTCGCATTGGATGCAAAAAAAACAACTGTTCAGAATCTGGATCCTTTTGAAGAGATCGAAGTATTTCTGGATGATGTGAATAATATAAATGAATTAGTTAAAAAGGGAGAGATCACGCACTCTCTGGTTATCGCTGCTTTTTATTTGTATCAACAGCTTTAGAACTCTCGACCACGATATATTCAAGCAGTTTCCCTACATTGAGTCGTCGCGCTTCGATTTTATCCATGAATCTTTCACGGCAAAAATCTACCGAAGCACATTTGTGGAACGCATAGAAGTTTACATTGTCCAGCCAAGTCCCCTTAGGTGGTATTTCCATTCTGGAAACCATGTAAAGGAAGATTGATTTAGCATAAATTTCCTGCTCAGGGGTGAGTTCAGCAAGTTTGATGATTGATTTCTGATAAACTTTAAAGGCTTCGGTCAGCTCTTTGTAGTCAATGATATTGTCAAAGTTGGCATCAAAACGAATGAAAGTCGATTCAACGTTTAACATCGCTCCAAGAATCAGAACGCTGTCGCGTTTATTGACCGGGACTGATTCACTAGGATTATCGCGGGCGAAGGCTTCAACACCTTTTAGATAAGCCTCAACATCGCTGGCAGCGTTATTAACGACGTAGTTATCCAGACGCGGGAAAAACCTTTTGAAGTTCAACTGATTTAAGAGCGTATCAAAATAATGTTCGTTGAAACATCTTGTCTGAAAGACCGGATCATCTTTATTGATTCCACCATCACATGTAGGTATGCCAGGCCTCTCCACTGAAGTAGTGGCCATGTTATTAGAGAATTTACCGGAAATTTCCACGGCAGAAAGTATCATCCCGATATATTCAGTTGCTTCGACCAGATTAACCTCAGCATCACCGTTGGATTGATTTTGAAAGAGGTCGGCCAAGAGGACTGCGTTTCTTGCAAATGTCGCGGGATTCGGAGACCACAGTCTGAACTCTTCAAGGATAGGTTTCATGTCACTCAGGAAAGTGTTGAATTCTTTTTCATTAACCTGAGGCAATCCATTGGTAAAATGCCCGTAGCCTTTTAAAAGTTTTCCGGCAATCCAGTTCATCAAGGTCGCTTCGAGATAACCGTATTTATTTCGCTTGAGCAAAGTCCCGTAATAAGGAATCTTTTCTTTCTCGGAGCGGAAGTAGCGAACATTGATGGCAATATTTTCGAAATCTTTATGAAGTTCACTTACGCGTCTTTTGCTGAAAACATTGTATTGATCAGGAAGCTCAAGCTGGCTGAGTCTTGTGATTGGCTGATTTTCTTCAAGAAGTCCGCGATAAACATTATAGGTAACAAGATTGAAATAGGCCCGTTCTGATACATCATGTGAGATGTCCAGAATGGCTTTCAAGTCATGAAGCGAAAATGAATCAGCTTTACCGCCAATAAGTCTGCTTTTGATGGCTATAATACTTGGTCTGAATTTTTTGACGTCTCTATCTTTGATGACATCACTGGCGAGGCTCAGGATTTGATCAATAGTAAAAAGCTGGAAATCGGACTGACCGAACTCAATAATGCTATAGAGATCGCGGATATTTGATAAATAAAACCTGGAGTGAGCGGCATCACTTTCAAAATTGGTGTTCTTTACATAATAAAGATCAAAACTCAAAGTCAGAATTTTTGGAAGCTTTCCGATGATACGAGTGAGTTCTTCAGTGGTGATAATATCCTTTTCACCGCCGGCCAGAATACTCTTCAGAAAGATAAGAGAGTCGACAGTTTCCACTTTGATCTCTTTACTGCCCAGCTTTTTGCTTGCTTCAAGAATAAATTCCTTAATATTCAGCTTTTGTCCTGATCCAGGAGATTTTTCAATAATTGCAATTGTCCCTTCAGAGAATCTGGTAACAGAAGCATTGAATTTTTCTCTGAGTTCCCAGAAGTGTCCCTGGTTTTTTGCATCATTCATCTCCTTCAGAACTTGAGTGATGACGATCGCTTCCTGGTTTACTTTTACCAGCAATTCAAAAAGTGGAGAGATATTAGTGCGTGAAATCTTGGTGGCCTCATCGCGAAGGAGGAGCATGTTTAACTGGAAAATCAAGCTCAGCCCTTTGACAATAGAGTCGCTCTGGCCTTCAAAGAATTTGCGGATAAACGCACTCATTTCAGTTTCTGATATCGAACCGGGATCACTTGTTCGTACGTACCTAGTGAATTGAATGAAGTTTTCCTGAAGACATCTGATTTGTTCTTTCTGATCGGCCTTAAAAATTTCACCTAATTTATTGATATCAATTTTACAGGATTGAAGCTGATCAGTTTTGAAGACTCCAGAATTAACCGGAGGTTTATCAGACATGTATCCACAGCTTGAAAGCGTCACTGACGCAATCAAAAGCATACAATGAAGCATGTGCTGTAGATTAAACTTTTTCATACACTAATGTTATAAGGTCACACCAAATAAAGTCAAAGCTCAAACTCTCTGATCGAGGTAAATTTACAGGGTGCATCTTTCATAATTGGCAAGTATCATTTACTTTTAGATATAGTCTTATCCCCAATGAAATCTTAATCGGAGAATCCGTGTTTTTAAGCAGGTATTTATTACATTGTCTCTTGACCATAATTTTCATCAGAAATGCCTATGCCGCCCACGAGGGCTCAATTACCTATGAGAAATTTTTCAGGTTGAATCAGCCTGCCTATCGAAGTAATTCCGGGGATCTTATCAATTTGAGTTATGAGAGCGATGATATAAGGCCCGCGAAAAAGCTGGATTCGTTTATCATGGGCGACGTCCGCCTGTATTTCCAGGACAACAACGCCATTAATTACTCGCTTCAGGAAGCCTATGTACGCTATAAGGGGGACAGCTATACCCTGAGCGTGGGCCGCAAGATCCTGGACTGGAATACAAATGAAAAATAT
This sequence comes from Bacteriovorax sp., assembly GCA_041662705.1. GTDB lineage: Bacteria > Bdellovibrionota > Bacteriovoracia > Bacteriovoracales > Bacteriovoracaceae > Bacteriovorax. The sequence goes on along the minus strand of JBAZRY010000002.1, from coordinate 333,357 downwards.
TGGAGCCTTGGCTACCTGAATGCCAATCAGGCTTTCACACTACTCTCTACGGAAGAGGAAGGTGTGACGGGGTTATTGCTTCAGAAAACTGCCGGCCGCTTTGAATTCGATCTCCTTCTTTCCTATTTCTTTATACCGCAGTTAAACCCCGCGGTTGATTTTGAGAACGGTGAAGTAAAGAGCAAGAGTGACTGGGTCAGGCTGCCGCCGAGAAGAACGATTATTAATGGTACTGAAGTGCCGATCCATTACCGGCTTGCTAAAGTGAATGTTTCAAGGATCATGTTCAATAAGTCTCTTGGGGGAAATATTCGCTATAATTGGGGGCAGGGGGGAATTTCCTCGTTTGCTATCTACAAGCCGGAGAACAGGCTGCGCGCCAATGCCTCCGCTTTTTATGATAACATTACTTTGAATAAGGTTGTCGTTGATGCTGATCCTACGGTCAATCACCACGCGTATTACGGAGTTCAGGTTTATCAGGCCTTCGGTGGCTTGAAGGCCAGAGGCGGTCTTTCCTATGTGGACCCGAATGCTCATCTTGGAAAGGATTTTCCGGTTGATATATCAAATGCGAGAAAAACGTTTAGCTCAGATTACTTCACTATTAATCCGCGGTATGAAAAAGAGGCTTATTCTCATCTGAGTGCGATCCTGGATCGAAAGAGCTATATTCTGTCGGCACACTATATTCATTTGCTGTCTAAAAATTTTCGCGCGAGTGATGATTTTTTCAGTGATACGGTGAAGTGGAAGAGGGCATTTGGGGGGAGAGTAACTTATTTTATTAAGGACTCTTTTAAGATCATGTTTGATTTAAAATACGATATTGCCCGCTATGATAATATTATCAAGAGCGAGGTGGTTTATAATTACAAAAATAAAATCTACGTGGCGCTGGGGTTGGAAGTCTTGAAGGCACCAACTGACAATTCGTACTGGAGTTATTATCGCGCGAACGACACGCTTTATTCTTCGATTGGGTATTTATTCTAAATCTGGCAGTGAGGGCAGTGGTAAGTTCCGCGTCCGCCGAGAACTGTTTTCACCACAGCTGTTTTCCTGCACATCTGGCAGAGCTTTTGGTGAAAGACTACCAAGTGCTGAACCCCTAAACCTTTATCGCCATTAGCGTCTCTATAACCGCCGCTGAAAGTTGTTCCTGAGCCGTTAACTGCGCCTGTGACGACAACATGAATGGCGGATTTTATTTTGTGAATTTCAGGAGCAGTAATATCGCCCGTTAAACGTGTAGGAAGAATTCCTGCCCGCGCGCAAATTTCCGAGGCCATGTAATTTCCTACGCCAGGGAAGGCTTTTTGATCCAGAAGAAAAGGCTTGAGTGTTTTATTGGGAAAGCGAAAAAAGATTTCGGCGATCTGATCTTCATCAAATTCGGGAGAACTGACATCAATTCCAAGAGTGTCTTCTTTCTTTTTAAAATTTTCATCTGATAAAATATAGAAATGGCCGAAGCGACGGGGATCAACGTAAGTGAGGACTTTGTTTGTAGCTTTACTGTGATCGATAAATTCGATGTGACCGTGTTTGTCGTGCAACTGCTCGTGACTGGTTCGCCAGGAACCACTCATCCCCAGATGAGACAAAATATGTCCGTGGGGAGCGAGATCAAAGATAAGCCATTTGCCGTGGCGACGAATTTTTTTGATGGTGTGGTTTTTTAAATCGAAATCACGCTGCTTCACCATGCGTTTGGTGAGAGAAGAGAAATGAACTTCATCAATCTTGAATGGTAAGAAAGGGGAGAGTTGGTTCTTAATGGTTTCGACTTCGGGTAGTTCGGGCATGGGTTTTCATTCATATTGAATTAATTTATTTAAGTTGAAACTAAAATTAATTCAATTCTTTATCCAAGTCGAGTTTTTAAAATATTGGGATTTTTAATATATCATCATGTAACGCAGTGGTACTTCTAGAATGGCATGAAAAGCGCTAAAATCAGTTAATCAACAAATTTTAAAGGAAGATATATGTCAGATGAAAGCCAAGTCTGTCCAAAGTGCAATTCGCCTTACGGATACCCAGATGGAAATTTATGGATTTGCCCGGAGTGTGCTCATGAGTGGACGCTGGTTGCTAAAGTGGCAACAGAAGAAGTTGTGGCAGGCCCAAAATTTTTAGATTCTAATGGAGTTCAACTGCAAAACGGCGATACGGTCCGTACGATTAAAGATTTAAAAGTGGGTGGCGATACTCTTAAATCCGGAACAAAAGTAAAAAGCATTCGTTTATTAGATGATCCTGTTGATGGCCACGACATTTCTTGTAAGGTCGATGGATTTGGATCCATGTATCTAAAGTGTTCTGTTGTAAAAAAAGATTCTTAATTCAATCTATTTCGGTCTAATTTTACAGGTTTTATCTGGAAAACATTTTTCTAATTTTGCGTGGCAACAACCGCCAGTCTTCGAGTAAGATTATTGAGTAATCATATTATTCAGGAGATCAAAACATTGAAACATCCATTTTTATTTTTAATATTATTAATCGTTCAAGGTTGTGCTGTTCACCTTACGAATAATCCTAAAACTCCTGCTGAGCAAATTGCCCGCGCTGCTGAAACGGGCGATTTAGCGACTGTGAAAAAACTCATAGGCGAAGGTGTTGAGCCGGAAGGACCTGCCCGGTATGCTGATGGAATCGAATGGGCCAATTTAAACGGTCATCATGAAATCGTTAAAATTCTCACTGCAAGATGCATGGAAATTTTTGTCCCCGGGAAAAATTGCGGATCGTTCCCTTTCTGGATTGCTCAAAAGGGCGACATGACAATGCTTAATAATCTTTTTAGCACCAAAAGAATTGATAGCAACCAATTGGATCGATCAGATGTTCCGATCCTCGCATACGCGATTCAGGCCAATAATATTCCCAATGCAAAACTACTTCTTGCCCGTGGCGCTGATCCCGACAAAACCCTTGCGTATCTAAAGGAAACAAATATAAAGCTTGAGGGACTTACTTATCCTTGGGCCAGAGATTCAATAGAAATTAATAATAGAGGAATTGCATTGTTGCAGAAACTCAAAAGCGAAGGTGTGGGGCGAGTTGAAGACAATGCAACAATGAATGATGAAGGAAAATTTGAACAAGCCCGAAAAGAATACCAGAGAACACCTAATAAATTAGTACTTTCAGAAGAAGCTCGAAGATACAAAGTGCAGGCAGAAGATGCTGTAAATGATAAAAAATTTGAAGAAGCAGCTGAACTTTACGCTAAAGCCTTAGACCTTGCTCTCTGGTGGCCGGAAGGGCATTTTAATCGGGCCCTGGTGCTGGGAGAAGGTAGATTTTATGAAGCGGCTATTCGAGAAATGAAGCGCTATCTCGCTCTTGTTCCGAGAGCGCCTGATGCAAGAGCGGCCCAGGATAAAATTTATATGTGGGAACGTAAGGCAGGTAAATAAGTGCGTCCAATAATTATTCTTTCACTACTGCTGACTGCCCGGGCATTTTCAGCCGAGCCGGCTTGGTGGACTCAGCAAAAAGCGACCTGTGGAATTTCTAGTTCGACAGCTTACAATACGTGGGTTGCCAACGGATCACCTTGTTCAAAAAAAAGCTCCGGTGCTGTAACGACTTCTCCTTCACCTTCTGGAGAAATCGGCAAACAAATTGGAACCATGATCGGGCAAGGGATTGTCAATGGCATCATGGGTGATAAGGAAGAAGAGGCGCGCAAAGCACAAGCTGCTGCAGAAAAACACCGGCTGGAAAATATCAAAAGAGCAGAATTAGAAAGAGAGCTTGAAGAGCAAAAAAGACAAGATGACAATTTAAAGGAATTATCAAAGCAGCGTCTCTTGGGAGGCCTTAAGGGGACAGAGTCTTCATTAGGTGGGCTTCAGCTAAAAACTGATACCGTTGGTAGCCTCAAGCTCAAAGGCGAAGGCGATCCTGAACATCTCGCTAAAGGAAGAAGAGTGGTTGATTGCCAGCACACGCGAGAGTTGCACGATAAACTTTCAAATGGATTACCGGCCCAACGAGATATGCTCAAAAAATATCGCGAACAAATTGACATGAGTAAAAAAGAGCGAGCGGCCATCAGTGATGATGCCCGAACTCTTGCTATAAAAACGGCTTATGATGAAGCGAGAGGTATTGCCAAATCTTTATCTGCGATCCGTTCCAGAATGAAGAGCATGAAGTTAAATGGCATGAGCAAGGCAAAGCGTGCGGCGTGGATGAATGCTTTAAATGCATCGGATTCTTTTTATGACCATCTGGATAAATTACCAACGGCGGCTACTGCTGGAGTAAAATTTGGTGAAGACTTACCATCAATAGGAAAAGGGCTTCAAGAACGTGCTCTGAGATTAAATAATCTCCTTGTAGAAAGCGGAATTGCTGAACAAGCGGGAGAAGAACTTGCGAAATACGGCTTCGGTCCAGTAGGAGCGTTGTCGTTTAGAGTTTTCAAATTTGGAATAGAATCATCATATACTATGGGCAAGCATCTCTTGAATGAAGAAGAGATCGCCAATGCCAAAGTCACCTATGATAATCTGGAAGCTTCTTATAAGCGAAATGAAGATTTTGTGAATTCTGTTAAATCTGATTTGGCAGATTTCTGTTCTAATTGAAATGCTACAATTATAAATTGTTTAAGTTAACACTAACACTACATAGTAGAGTAGTTTATTATTCTTGTAGCGCTAAAATATGATTTTTGATGGCCTCGGTAATTTCAAGAATTTCATTTTTATCTATATCTTCAATCCACACTGGGTTTCCAATATTCACCTTACATTCTGTTGGAATAAGGAAAGGATCACCTTTGGGAAGAGCTATTCCCATGCCTTTCATAAAAACAGGAACAAAGGGAATGGAGGGATTTCTTTTCAATAAAATGGAAACGCCGTGTTTAAAATCCTGGATAACTTCAGCTTCACCGCGAGAGCCTTCAGGGAAAATAATAATGGAGTGACCATCCTTTAAAATCCGATCCATATCATCCAGGGCATTATTTTTTGCCAGGGACTTATCGCGGGAGATGAGAAGAGTATTAATAAAAAATTCAGAAAGAAATTGTGTTAACTTATTTTTCCCAAAATAATCACCTGCTGCAACAGGATGTACTTTCGTGAGTTGGGATGAGGGGAGAGCTGCCAAAATTGAAACTGTATCGAGGTGGCTGTTGTGATTGGCTACAATAATAAATTGATTGAGGTTCTTAAGGGCATCACTGTTTTGATAAGATGTTCCCACAATTAAACGTAAAAAGGTCTTCATCATTATTCGATAAATTAAAAAATGAACCGGCTTCTGAATAAGTCTTAAAGGTTTATTTATTTATAACTCCAATAGCGTATCAGATAAAAAAATGTGATGGAAGTAAAGGCCAGGCTATCAAGGCGATCCATCATGCCGCCATGGCCGGGAATGCTATTTCCCATATCCTTAATTTTATGCTCACGTTTAACTGCTGATAAGGTAATATCACCACTAAAGCCTACTATGCATAAAAGGACGGTTAAGATAACCGTTTTCTCTGTATTTATTGGCAGCAAAAATTTTAATAAGTATCCCATGAAAGTTGTCAGAATCATTCCACCAATAAATCCTTCAGTTGTTTTATTTGGACTGACAGAGGGGATGATTTTATTTTTTCCAAAAAATTTTCCGCAAGTGAATTGAAAGATATCGTTAAACTCCGTGATCAGTACGAGAAAAAGAACCATTCCACCATTACCTGCGCTGAAATTTTCTTTTAATGGAAAAGAGAGAATGTAAACAATATGAGAAAAACTAAAAATGGTAAGCATGATTGCCCAATGGATGCTTCCCAGAGATCTTGTGATATTTTCAACGTCACCTTTTGCGACAGTTCTGAAAGTTAAAAAGATATACATGATGACAGGAATAAATATAACAAAAAAGGCGTAGTACTGAGTGTAGGCGGCCATGAATTGAAAGGGGATGGCAATATAGCACCAAAGAATAGTTCTGCGATCAGAATTTCTGAGGTTTAGGTTTGAACTCAACTCTCTAAAAGCAATCAAGGAAAGGAGAGCAATTCCGATGGTTGCAAGTTCTCTATTTATAAAAACAACGACCGTAAAAATGAGCAGCATAACCCACCACGAACGCGTTCGTTCTATGAGCTCATTGATTAGATTTGAATTTCCTTTAATTGCCCTGATCGAATAAAAAATGCATGTGAGGACTGCAATTAATAAGTAAATTATACCAAATACTAATAATACTTCACGAGAGAGAAAATCTGCTCTTGAAAATAATTGATTCATTTATTGCCTTTAAGTGCGCTGGAACCCAATCATGTATGGTTATAGATTTATTCTAGCTCAGTTTCAATATTTGTGGCAAGCTATAACAGTGTGTTGGGGCACCTGCCAACTTTTTGGATGTGTTTAAAACTTATACACCTAGAGAAAAAATTCACGATTTAAGGTAATAATTCTCCATTCAGGCATAATTGATAAAATCAAATATTGTTTGGAGATAATAATGAAATTCTGGGCCCTAATAGCGTTTTGTCTGATCTCATCTACTTGTGTTTTTGCAAACGACTATTTGTCGCCATCTGATATGGTTCAATCAAAAAATGAAGTGATTATAGATCTGGCTAGATCTATTACAGTTAACGAGAAAACGGCGCTTAATAAAAGTCGCGCAATTCACGCATGGGTCGTTAATAATATTTCTTATGATCAAAATGCTGCTGAAAAAAGAATAAGGGGACAGGAAGAGGATAGTAAACAAGATGCGCTTTATGTTTTAACAAGTAAAATTGCTGTATGCGAAGGCTATGCTGATCTGATTGCGGCACTACATCGCGCTATTGGAATTCCGGCTACCGTTACTGTGGGAAAATTTTATTATTTTTCGGCTAAACTCTACCCGACTCTCAAAAGAATAAATCACCTTCCGGACGTCAAATCTGTTAATTATTACCATGCATGGAATGAAATACTTATTGATGGAAAATGGGTACCGATGGATTCAACCAGTGATTCGGGATATTCAGGTGGAAGTACATGGAAAAGAAGTACAACGTTAGACGAAGAATTTTTTAATCCAGACATAGACTATTTCAATGCAACTCATTTAAAAACTGAGATTTTTGATCGATAATAAAAGCCTGATTTTAAGAATCTTTCTAAGTTTTAAATTTTCTTTTTGCCACTTGAAGTTTTTGATAGCTTTCAATCAGCTTCAGATGTTTATCCAGCCCTTCAAGCTTCATATTGGTTTTGGTCAGCCCAAAGAATCTTACTTCACCGGTAACGGTGCCAAGGGCATTATTTAAGGTCTCAGAACCAAACATTCGAGTCATGTTGGGAATATAATCTTTAAGCTCAAGCTCTTCATTCAACGTAATATCTAAAACGGTGTTCAGCGCCTGGTAATAGGTTCTTCTTGCCGTTGAATTGTCATTAAATGCCATGAACATTTCGACAAGCTCTTTTGCTTCTTCAAAACGCTTTAGCGCCAATAAGCTCAGACATTTTAATTCACCGATATTGAGTTGTCCCCAAGCGGTGTTTTCATCGAAAGCGATACCGATGAGCTCGGCAATTTTTGTGTAATCATCGAGCTCACTTTCATCTAGTTTCTTCACCAGCATTGAGAGTGCTTTGTCATCTAATGAGTGAAGATTCAGAATGTCAGATCTAAAAAGAATAGCTTTGTTATGATTATCCCAAATAAGATCAGTTGGCTCATAGATTTCAGAATATCCAGGAACGAGAATCCTGCAGGCCTTAACTCCCAATTCCTCAAAGTCGGCGATATATACTTCTTTTTCCAGCTGATTAAGAATGTCCATCAGATAATTGTATTCATCTTGTGTAGTGCCGGAGAAATCCCAGTGGGCAAATTCGTAATCGGCCTTCTCACTGAAAAATTTCCAGGAAATAACTCCCGTTGAATCAACAAAGTGGTCGACAATATTATTGTGTTCGCAAATAGCATTTTGATTGAAAGTAGGAGGGGCTAAAACATTGAAGCCTTCAAAGCTTCTTCCTTGGAGAAGTTCCGTGAGACTTCGCTCAAGCGCCACTTCAAATTTTGGGTGAGCTCCAAAAGAAGCAAAGACACCGCCATTTTTAGGGTTCATCAGCGTGACACACATGACGGGAAATCTTCCCCCCAGTGAAGCATCTTTAACGACAATCGGAAATCCTTCTGCTTCAAGCTTCTTGATCCCTTCAAGGATATTAGGGTATTTTTCCAAAACGTTTTTCGGAACATCCGGAAGGGTGATTTCTTCGGTGATAATTTGATTTTTTACCGCTCGTTCAAAAATTTCCGAAAGGCATTGAACTCGCGCTTCATGTTTTGTATTTCCAGCACTCATCCCGTTGCTGACGAATAGATTCCCAATAAGATTGACCGGAATATAAACCATTTTTTTATCAGATTGTCTCTCGTAAGGAATGGCACAAATTCCGCGCTTGGTATTTCCTGAATTGGTATCAACTAAGTGCGAAGCTTTCAGTTCATTGTCTGGGTTATAAAGCTCTAAAAGGAGAGCATCCATCAGGCCTTCCGGCAGAGAATCTTTTGGACCTGCCTTAAACCATAATTCGTTCGGATAATGGACGAAATCTCCAGCGGCTATTTCTTCACCCAGGAACTGATCATTGTATAAATAATTATTACTAATGCGCTCCAAATACTCACCAAGCGCTGAGCAAAGCGCAGCATCTTTTGTAGCACCCTTTCCGTTAGTAAAACACATTGGAGAATCGGCATCGCGAATATGCACTGACCACACATGAGGAACCGGGTTTCGCCAGGAAGCGATTTCGATTTTAATCCCAAGGCCCGCTATTATTGCCGTCATGTTTTCGATGGTTTCTTCGAGAGAGCAATCCTTTCCAAGAATCATGGTTTTTGAATTATGATCTGCTGAATGCTTGTACATGAGCCCGGCATCTTTCCCCAGTACATCTATGATTTCAATTTTAAATTCCGGTCCTTGCTGAATAACTTTTTTAACCGTGCATCTCTCAATTGATTTAAGAATCCCTTCGCGGTCGTGTTCTGAAATACTATCAGGCAATTCTACCTGGATATGAAACAATTGCTTGTATCTGTTTTCCGGATCAACAATATTATTTTGGGTTAACCTGATGTCTTCAGTGGGAATATTCCGAGCAAGGCAATAGACCTTCACAAAATAGGCAGCACACATAGCACTTGATGCTAAAAAATAATCAAAGGGGCCCGGAGCCGTCCCATTGCCTTTATAACGAATGGGCTGATCGGCAATAAGGGTGTAGTCATCGAAATGAGCTTCAACTTTTAGATTTTCTAAAAAACGTGTACTAATTTGCATAATACTTTAGCCTGTATCACCAATTACACAGACTTAATATTGAATCCTCTTGGGGTAGGTAAATATTACAAAATTCACTTTTTTTCGGGCAAAAGTTACTTTCCACATCGGACGATTTTGAAAAAGCAAGGTCTCCTCAAAGAAATAGATGAAGCAGGGTTTACTATTATTAAATTCCAAGTTCATTCGGAACCCGGCAATCCGGACAATTTTATTGCCTTGTTGAAATTAAAAAACCAGTGATAGCTAAGATTTGCCTCTGATGTAGGTGATATAACTAGAACACTAAAACCTACTCAGAAAGTACAATATTGCATCCTTTTACTATTGTCTGAGACTACGCTATATTATGAATTCACATATAGATTTGCTGCTTTGAAGATGAATTGTGGGATTATATGCTTTATAAGTTAATCATTTTGTTTAATTCTTTTTTTTGTTTGATTACTATTGCGAACACATCAGAAAATAAAATTTACAAAATAATTCCAAACGACAAATATTCAGGTCAACTTGAAAAAAATGGAATTAATCTTAATGAAATCTTAAAAAATTTTGATCAGGATTTTAAATTTGTTTCATCACATTTCAGAGAAGATAAATTTGAAATTCGATTGATCTACGCAAACCAACTGGGCATGGAAGGTTTAAAGTCTAAAGATCATAAATTTAAAGATGGTTCAATCTTTTATAAAGTCGTTTATCTGACAATGCATGATCCTCTTTTTGAAGCTTCGTTGATGCCTGAGGCCCAACCAATCGTTCGTCAGATAATGGTTCATGACGACAAACGATTCAAGAAATATAATGGCTGGGGTTTTGCGATTTTTACAGAAAAGGGTGACACCGTTTCCGGAAGTCCAGAGTCAACACTTGAAACCTGTTATGCATGTCATCGATTAGCCGAAGACAGGGGAAGTGTTTTTTCTATTCCAATGGAAACACTTGTTCCTAATAATAAAGTTTTAGGTAATCATTATTCCGCTAATGAAATAAAGAACTCAAAAGTACTTTCGAAGAAATTATTCAAATATAAAACAGTAAGTTTTGAGAGTATTGATCCGGATATAAAGGTTATTCTTAATCAAAAAACGAAAATCATTAATTTGCTGGATGGAGAAATTTTAAAAATGGATTTCTCAATTTTTATTCCGGAACTCTCTTCTTTTCTTGTCAAGAAAACCAGAATAAGCGGTATTCCTTCGTTGGCAGTCAGATCATTTGATAATCAGCAAATGTTCAACTATGCATTCATCGACATTGGTTCAAAAGAGTGCGCAAGTAATGAAAAACTTGTCAGATTTGGTTGGGGATTGAAACCAGCTGGTAGCGGAAGAAGGACGTCTGCAAGCATGAAAAAGTGCCTCACAGAGAAACCTCGAAGAAAATTCTAAATAGCTTTATGCATTGGCATTTGTTAAGATTAAAATAAGCATTGTGTTTTTTAGGGTGAGCAGATTGAAGAATATTCACAGAATACTATTGCTCTTGTTAATTTTTGCCATTGGTATTGGCATTGGATATCGCATTGAACTCAAGCTATATGCAAAAAAGCAAGATCAGAAACAAGAAACACTTTCAAGTTCAAGTATTCTCGAGGTTAAGCCCCAGGGTTTCATTAGAATAAATTTTGTCTCCCCTCTCGTTGATGAAGAAGTTGTCGACGAAAGTCTTAAATCTCAAATAGAAAATTTAATGAGTTCAAAAAATATACAGTTTTTTTTACACTTTGGTGGAAAGAGCAGACTTGGCCCCGCCGTTGGCAATAAGTCAGATGCAAAAATCAATATGGGAGCCATTGAGCCTTCGCGTATAGTTGAGATGCGAGCATCAGGTGTACAGATTCTTCCAATTTTCACTGCATCGTTAAATCCTTCCGGAGAATGTTATTCTGAAATCCAAATTGTTTCGAATGGAAGCATTGAAAAGATTGAAGATTTAAATGGAAAGAATATTGGCGTCATATCTTGGGCAATGCCACTTTCAATTCTAACCTTTAAAAAATTAAAAGAGAGAAATATAACTTTTGGCAAAATTTATAGCTATCAAAATAATATTGGCAAGGCAGGCTTGGCAGACTTGAAGGCCAATAAGATAGATGCTCTAGTGGTAAAAACGCTATCGCAATCAGCTGCCTCCAATGAACCGTGGAGTTCTCTTGGTGTATTTAAGGGCGAAACCTATCTGGAGTACCCAAAATTTAAAATACTATCGTCCTCAAACGATAAGGTTCCATGTAAGGTCATTTTTATTAATAGTTTTCTCCCTGGTATTGTGAGGGAAGAAATAAGTAATAAGCTAGAAAGTCTTCTCTCAAAGCCTGAAACGCAGGATGTGTTTAGTAAGGGAATTCATATTGCCTCAATTCAAAAGCTGACTGCTCAAAATTGGAAAGCTATTGAAGACCTTCTACAAAGCATAAGAAATACCCCATTAACTACTTTTGCATCAGAAGTAATTAAAAAATAATATTTAGCTCAATAAAAGCGTTCCAAATGCACGATAAAATTAAATTAGGCCTAAAAGAAAATGCTTCTCAATTTACCCTGCTCGTCATTGTAAACGCCTTTGTTGGCGCAATGGTCGGTCTTGAAAGAACACTCCTTCCGGAAATAGCAGTGAAAGATTTTGGGATGATCGCTAAATCAGCGATACTCTCGTTTATTGTCGTCTTTGGAATATCGAAAGCAATCACTAATTATTTTGCAGGTAAATTTTCTGATATTTACGGAAGAAAAATTGTTTTAGTTATTGGATGGTTGTTTGCCATTCCTGTCCCATTTTTATTAATCAAGGCTCCTAATTGGAATTGGATCATTATGGCCAATATATTCCTGGGAATCAGCCAGGGATTAACCTGGTCAACAACAGTCATTATGAAAATTGATTTAGTCGGCAGCAAGCAAAGAGGACTTGCTATGGGCCTGAATGAATTTGCAGGTTATTTTTCTGTAGCGGTTTCAGCACTCCTGACCGGATATATTGCCAATATTTATAGTCACAGACCTGAGCCTTTCTATCTCGGTATTGGATATGTCTTTATCGGATTAATTTTAAGTGCTTTCTTAGTTAAAGAGACTAAACATCACGTTCTTCACGAGATAAAAGTGCACGCTACACACGGGCATGTAGCACTTTCTCAAAAAGAAATTTTTTTTAAAACTTCTTTTAAGGATAAAAATCTCTCTTCGATTACTCAAGCTGGCTTCGTCAATAATCTTAACGATGGTATGGCCTGGGGACTTTTTCCTATGTTGTACGCCACTCTGAATTTTGATTTAAAGACGATAGGGATTTTAGCTGCAGTTTATCCAGCTTCGTGGGGCATTCTACAAATTATTACCGGGTACGCTTCAGATATTGTGGGAAGGAAATGGCCCATCGCTTTAGGAATGTGGATACAAGCACTAGGGATTGGGGTGATTGCTCTAACGAGCAGCTTCTGGTTATTCGTTCTTGGAAACTTATTTTTAGGGTTGGGAACTGCTCTTGTTTATCCGACATTACTTGCTGCCATCGGTGATGTTGCTCACCCATCATGGCGCGCTTCTTCTGTCGGAATCTATCGTTTGTGGAGAGACTCAGGATATGCAGCGGGGGCTATTATCGCAGGCATAACAGCTGATTATTTTGGTCTTAGAAGTGCTATCTGGCTGGTTGCAGTGATTACGCTTTTATCTGGTATTATTGTTGTGTTGAGAATGAAGGAAACACTGAAAACAGAGAAAATTTAAAAAATATCCGTTTTGTGATCAGGATCATGTTTTTGGGATCAAAACCCTGCCAGAATAACTCCATACTCAATTCAGGAGAATTATATGAGCGGGCACACAACTATTTGGATCGATCACGAGCATACTTACATTTTTGATTTCAAGGCCGATGGCTTAAAGGAAAAAACTTTTAAAAATTCAGGAAATTTAGATAAGGAGCACTTAAAATCTTTTTATCACGAAGTGGCAAAAATGATTGGGTCTCCTAACCAACTACTCATTGTAGGACCTGGAACTGCGAAAGATGAGTTTAAACATCATTGTGAGGATCACCATCATTCAACTCTGGCCAAAGTTATTGTTGGCACCGAAGTCATGAAAGATCATCCTCGTAAATCACAAATTTTAGAAGTTTCACGGAAGTTTTTTGATCATCACTTTGCTTGGCATAACTACGAAGCATAAGAGTTAAAATAAAAGGAAGGCCTATTGGTTTAATAGGCCTTTTTTTTTATTATTGATTAAATAGCGAAATCTAAATATAACGCTAGTTCAGGATAGGCTACTTTCTTCGAAAATCCATCTCTTCCATCTCGAGCATGCGCCAGCTCACTTCCTACTTCCGCCGTCACAGAATTTTTTGGGGTAAACGCATAGGTCATACCAGTGTAGTGCGCGAAAGAATCATCCTGTGACTGAAAATCATTCGTGAAGTTTTCTGAGTGCAGAAATTTTAACTGGTAATAAGTGCTGATCTTATCACTCCATGTATAAGTCACGTAGGCTAAATTCATCTCATGAGAAATTGAAAAGGCGCGATCAGTGTTGTCATACTTCGGCGTGTTTATAACAATATCATCATTGAATAAATAACTCAGGTTGGTGGTAATCGGGACATTGATTGTCGGAATGATTTCCGCACTATGCTTCCAAGTACTCGCAGTCGCTTTTTTATAATCATTATGCAGGTACTGCAAAAATACCGAAGTATCCGCTCTTCCCAGCGTTTTAGAAAGAGTAGAGAACACGCGGTTGTTTCCATAAGAAGAAAGTGCGTAGTCTCCACCCGATTGTTGCTTGGGCCCTGTACTGAACTGTCTTCTCCCGATCCCGAGATCCATTTTTAAGCCGTTTTCTTTTTCGGTTAAAATATTTTTGCGGGTAAGAGTAAGGAGTCCACGATAAAAGCCATTGGGATAATCAGCACCGGCATTTTCTGCGGCCTGATCACTGTATTTGAATTCAGCGGTGGCAAGAGCTTGCCAATTTTCAACTGGTTTATAAATAAGGGTAGGATTGTGCATTATTTTAAAGTCTTTTACATTGCGATCATTTGCACTTTCGCTTTCAGTGTCACGTCTTACGCCATAAACCTCGCCATGATAGGAAGCCGAGAAATGCTTCTGGGTATAGTCTAAAATCGACGAACTCCAATCAACAGAAGTTTCAAGTAAACTCTGGGCATAAGCCTGGCCAGACAGTAAGACAGCAGTAAGTGATAAAATTTTAACTAACATTGGAAATCCCCCTCGATTTTTTGCTAGAAGGTATTCATATATTTATTTCGACCCCAAAAAAATCTTCTTTTGAGGTCGGAGGTTATAAATGGGCCGATTGTAAGAAAGAATTTGAAAGTGGAGAAAAAACTGTCCATCAGCGGTTGAATTGGCACTGGGGACATCTTGACACTAGGTTTGATCATGTTTAAAAGTATTTTAAAATAATTCGACATCACAGGAAATAAATTGAGAATAACATTCATCGCACTTTTAATTGGCTCGCTCCTCTCATTTAATGGATTCGCTGAAGAGGTCTCAAAGAAAGAACTTTCACTCTTTGATCTACGGATTCCAGAAAGTGAGTATACTAAAGACATGCAGGAGGTGCGTGAGCATAAATTGAAAATGCATCATCACCTTGCCGGTTTGACTTTAGGATTGGCCGCTGCTTCGGCGCTCACGGCGATCATAGCTAAGCATAATGTAGATAAAGACCGCGCCGCCAGAGGCGGCAGTTACGCTGCTTCTGACGCGGATAATTTTAATTTGCACATTATGACGGCGGGCTTAACGCTGGCGAGTTATTTTACAACGGCGTATTTTTCGATTAGCGCTCCAAAGGCTGATACCATGGAGGACACTAACTCGGTCACTTGGCACAAGAGATTGGCTTTCGTTCACATGCCGGCAATGATTATCGGGCCTCTTTTAGGTTTAAAGGCTTACGATGATTATAAGAAAGGAAAAAATCCTTCGGGCGTTGCTAAACTTCACAAGCCAATTATGTTTTTAGGTGTGGCAGCTCTTGCTGGAGCTGCCATCGCTGTTGAATTTTAAGGAGCTATTCAAGTTTCATTTGAAAAATTCAGTGGAGCTCTCCAGGGCTTAACCGCTGAAAGATATAAGGCAAACGCCACGCCGACAAAATGAACGCCTCCCATATAGCCAAGAAAGGCGAATGTTTCCTTGGCCTGGTCACGCCCCATTTCCGGTCCGTAAAAGGCGGCAAAAAGCCAGACGAAAGGATAAAGAAATCCTCCGACTGAAATCATGTAAGCTGCAACGAGAATTTCTTTCTTGGAAGCCTTAACAAATGCCAGAAGGGTCAAGAGGGCCAGCGATAGAGATGCGATACCATTGGCGTGAAAATGATAACGCTGGTAATAGCGCCAGTTTTTGTCGTGCTCAGATTTAATTTTGTCTGCCTTTTCTTTGGGATCCATGATGGATTGTATTTTTACGTTTTTTTCCAGTCCTGCTGTAATGCGATTCTTAAAAAAGTCTTCGTTGGCCCCAAACATGAGTGCAATGAAGACGCCGCCAATAATGCCAAGGATGGAAAGTAGAAATGGAAATTTATAAGTCATTATTTGTTCCCCTGTAAGCTAAGTTAATTAAATTTTACTAATACATTCTTTGGCTTGGCAAACCAATAATTGACTTTTTTAGTTTGGACGATTCTACCGCTTTCCATTAGTATTTTTATTTTTTTAAACTTGGGCCTATCCTAAGAGGGTGCTTATTACTTAGCACCTTCCTAACGATAGGATCAATGAATAAATTAGTTTTAATTTTGTTAATTTTGACTCTCTCCGGTTGTGGCAACAAGGCCCATCGGACGGGGAGCAGATCAAAACCTCCCGGTCTTCCGGCCAACCTGGAATTGGGAACATCAACCACTGAAGAAATTAAAAATGAAATGGGTGAGCCAACCGTTACATATGCGGTCATGGGAGAGGCAACGGTTATCAATTATAAAGATAATCGGGCCTTTAAACTTGATCAGGGTGTGGCCAAGGGCTTTTTTAGAGATCCGACAAAAGAAGAGTCCAGTTTGCAGTATTGGCTGCAGAAGTGGAAAGACAAACGAACCAAGCAAGAGACTATCCAGGAAAGCCGCAATGCCCACGGGCAATTTGATTATCAATTAATATGTGAAGAAGACAATACAACCATTATCTATAATAACGAAAATGGAGTGGTCAAAAGAGTCATGTATTATGAAAAATAATATTTTATTAATTGCCATACTTATTCTTTTTGGCTCTTGTTCAAAAAAAATCCTCACTAAAACGGGAGAATTTGAAAGTATTGAAAAAAGTTTTCTTGCTTCAAATCCTCAAGGGCCGGGAAGAATTCTTGCGCAATCGGACGCAGAGCTTTGTCTTTCTGATGAACTTAGAGAAAGCCGAATTGTAGAAGAAATAAGATCTTTGGAAAATAACAAGGCGACTGGATCAAAATTAATTATTAATGGCCTTGATCTCAGCAAGTTTCCCGCTTCCCAGGCCTTGTATTTAGAAAAAAATAAAGAGTGGATCTACACCAAGAACTTAGATCTTGCAGGCTGCAGTGATATTAAATGCGTGTTTAATAAAATCTACCCAGCCTCAAACGGACTGGAAGGCTATCTCAGTTATTATTTTTCCCTGAAAATGGGATACGCCCTTTCAACGGTCAACAGCATTCCTGAAATAGCTCTGGGTGAAAGTGTTACGTTTCAGGACACATTATTTTCAAAAGAAGAACTCAATAGTTTTTATCTCTTATCAAAATCCTTGAGTTCTACTTTTCAAAAATTGCCAACCCTGAGCAGTCTTCACCGCATGCCACGAAATACGTTTGTCCCAAAATACGGTGAAAACACCTGTGGTCTGGCCGGAGGTGCGTTTAACAAAGGGTATATCGTTCTCATGGATAGCTGCCTGACACGATCTTCTTATGATCTATTGGGCGGAAATTTTTTTCCGCTAGTCACGCATGAAATTTCTCATCGCCTGGATTATAGTATTTTAAAAAACTATGCAGTCTTCAGTGAAAGTAAAACATGGCTGGATTTAAGCGGTTGGTACCTGAAAGAAAACATCAATCAGGAAACCGGTAAAGTTACAGGCCGTCAGTGGGCGATCAGAGAACCGGGCAGTGATCTTAAATATGACGGCTTTGTCCGAAACTATGCCGGCACAAGTCCTGCTGAAGATTTTGCTGATTCCATCGGCTTTGCCAGATTTACTCCGGATGATATGCTGAAAGTGGCCCCTCGCAAATTTAACTGGATCACCAAAAATATTTTTAACGGCAAGGCCTATACCTCTGAAGGAATAAATGCTCAGTATATAAATTTTTTGAATGATTATGCCATCAATGGTCTTCCTTCCGTCATTAATAATTGTGTTTCTAATCCGACGAGCTATGCTTTTCTACTGGATGCAGCTGAATTAAGCGAATTTAAAGATTACGATCCCGCCCTTGTTCAATGTATTTTTGGCGGACTTAACCAATCCATTGGAAAAGGAATACGTTCCTTAAAAGGAAATGAATTGCAGGCGTGTAATTATTTTAAATCCAATGAATCGGCAATCGTAAAAAATGTGCTCTCTAATTTAAGAGAATTTATTAAAAAAGATTTAAATCAGAATATTGAAATCGGAATCCAGTTAAAAGCTCTGGGCGAGCTGATCGCAAGGCTCGGCGACGAGATTGACCCGAGAGAAATTTTTATTGCCTGCCAAAAAGAACAGGTTCCCATGGATTGTTATAATGAAAAGCTGCTAGGGAGCTTTAACGCCATTTCTGCGGAATACGCAGCTCAAATTCCAAACCAGGTTAATTCTTACCGGGACACTTATCTGCAGGATAACCGCTACGGTGAAGTGAAAGGAAAAATTGTAAATCTCTTCAGCCAGATTTTTGTCGGGAGTGATTTAAAATTCAAGGAAGAAGCCAAACGAAAATGGAAGGCATGCTTCAATGCTAAAACTTCCGTTGAAGAAGAGGATGTCATTTTATCTCCCTTTAGCGGCGGGACCCAGTTTATTCATAAATCACTGCTTAATTGTCTTAACAAGTCAGCTGAAGTTGAACTCATGAATGTGCTGGATGCGATCGGGAAAAAAATCAGCATCAGCATTTCCACTCAATCGACCAAGAAATTTATTTATGAGATGTACCTCAATAGCTATACTTCCACGTTGCAAAGTTTTGTTTTGGCTGAAGCAAAAAATGAGGAAGCATTGATCAAGCGTATAAAGGAAGAAGTCGACAATAAAATTGTGAGTACTATGACTTCAAATACGGGGTGGATCGGCCGCAATCCTGCGACTCCGGATGAACTGGCTAAACTATGCCTTGTTGAAGCTAAAAATATCAGCAATCAGGAGCTTTCGGCACGCATGGGAAGCGGATTTGGCTTAAATTTTTATAATCTTTTTAGCTATTCTTCTGAAGAAGAATCCTGCAGAAAAATCCTAAGTACTCAATCAGTGAAAAGCGAAAGCTATAATAATCAGGTCAAGGCCGTAAAAAATGTGCTTGAGCGGTTACATGAGATCGTCCTGGAGACGTCGCGGGCGCCTGCCATGAAGTGCAAAAATCAACTCCCTAAAAATGATAAATGGTCCCTAAAGTCCCGCAATACCTGTCTGACTAATTATGCTAAGTGGAAATCAATTGCCGAGTCGTCCCTGACTAGCTGGCTAATGGAAGAAAAGCTTGGCTACATGTCATCGGCAAAGGGCATAGGATCAGAGTACCTGCAGAATAATAAAGCCGCCCTTCAGGCAGAGGCCATTGAAAGTATGAATAGGGTCACTCCCAAATAATCTCCTTCCAAACCCCAGCTGTCCAAACTTTAGACACCTCCCTATACTAAATATAGCAGGGCTATAAATCGGCTTAATTTTCATTCATAATTTTCTCAAATAAGAACAAACCATTGTTTTATAGGAGTCACTATGAAAAAGGCTATCGTACTTGCATTAGCATTCGTCAGTTTTCAATCAGCTTTCGCCGCTCAACGTGTCGTAACACGCAATGATCGCATTGAACTTCCAATGTGTTTAAAAGACCTGGATAATGCCAACAGAAATATTATAAACCTTCAAACACAGTTAAATTCTTGCCTGGACCTAGCAAGAAGAACAGGCGATGGTCGTGGAAACGGTCGTGGTGATGGAAGAATTGAAAGAGAAAATGCGGAACTAAGAGATGAAAATCGTCGTCTTAATGACAGAATTTTTGTTATCTCAAATGATAATAAAAGATTATTTGATGAAAACTTTGATCTTCGTCGTCAGTTGGATGATCTGCAAAATGGCGGGCGTGGAAGAAATCTGGGCTTTTTCAGTTATGCTGGCTGTAAAAATTCTTCAGGCAGTGTTAACTTGAGTTATATCGTTTCAAGTGAAGGTCTTTCAAAGCTTGAAGCAGAAACAAAAGCCAAGCAAAAGCTAATCACTATTTATTCTTGCTCATATGGTGTTACAACAGGGCAGACCGAAGAAATTCAATTTGCAGATTCAAGATCATATTGTGTGGCCGGATGTCAAAATTCTTCCGGAAGTGTTAACGAATCTTATATTGAAACTGGTACAGGAAGAAATGTTACGGAAGCAAGTTATAATGCCCTTAAAGCTGTTACTAACAAGTATTCTTGTTCGTACGGTGTAAAAGTTCAGACTTGTCAGTAAAATTTAGACTTTCACGACAAACAACAATAGTAAAAAAAGGGCTTCATCCGAGGCTCTTTTTTTTTTGTTAATTCAGAAGACCCAAAAGAATCCCAGTCCGGCCAGTCCATAATTTTTTACTTTTACCAGTGGACTCTCAGCAAAAGCCGCTTTTTCTAAATAATCCCAACGAAAAAATGGAATAAGCACGAAATGCTTCAGGCGTTTATTTAAAACAAGGTTGGTTTGAAAACCACTGTATCCTCCTCGGGCGCGATAGACAGGACGAGTGGCGCTCGCATATTGTTGGTCCACATTGTAAAAATACTCATGATATTTCCGGTCACCGAACATGGGGCCAAGCGAAAACTCCGAACTCCAGTTCCATACTTCAGGTGTGGCAGTATGAATGAGATTAAAATAGGGAACAGTGTAGACGCCGACCTGGCTTAGATAGCTTAAGTCCGTGGCAAAAATTTTTCGAATAGGCCATTCGAAATTAAGCACCATTTCTTTGTTCTGTGATTTCCATAGATGAAAAAGTAACATCGGGCCTGCCTCAAAGGTGTAGTCGAGGGAAGGCATACCCTGACGGGCCCTGTTGTCTTTACTCTCGACGTTTAATCCGGCCATCAAACTCAATTTAAAAGCAAACCATTCATTATGAAAAAAGATTCCCCTTACAAATGAGGGTTCCGCTTCAAGGTGCTCAGAGGCGTATGAGAAATAGGGAATGGGAAATATCCAGTGTTTCCACTGATCGCTTCCCCTGTAATGATTGGCATAGATATTTAAAAGCCCAGCACCCCATTCAAGCTCTTTTTTTTGAATTTCCGTTACGCCTGCTATTGAGGTCTGGCATATAAGGATTATATATAAAAAAATTATGGGCACACTTTTGAGCATTAATAATTCTCCCTATGCTATTCATAGCCCGGTCATTAAAAGTTTGTACACTCGTATAATTAAAATAGCGAAGGAGGAATTAAGTTAAAGATGAAATTAAAGCAGAATGCCTTTTAAGAAGAAACTCGCAACAGTGAAATAAATCATTAGCCCGGTAACATCGACGAGCGTTGCTACAAAGGGCGCTGATGAAGTTGCGGGGTCAAGACCAAGGCGACGAAGAAGAAATGGCAGCATGGAGCCGGCAAGCGTTCCCCATAAAACGATGCCCACTAAACTGAAGGCCACGGTCAGTGCGACCAGAATATAGTGTTCACCGTACAAAGTTTCTTTGCCGGGCCATAACAAAATACGAATTAAACCAATTGAACCAAGAATAATTCCCAGACTCAAACCAGAAACAAGTTCTCTTGAAAGAACGCGCCACCAGTCTTTTAATCTTACTTCACCCAGCGCCATGGCACGGATAATAAGCGTCGTAGCCTGGGAACCGGAATTTCCTCCGGAACTGATGACCAGCGGAATGAAAAGGGCCAGCACCACCGCTTTGGCAATATCATGCTCATAATGGCTCATGGCGGTCGCCGTAAACATCTCGCCGATAAAAAGCGCCATTAGCCAGCCGGCGCGTTTTTTAATCATGGAAGGAAGTCCAATATCGAGATAGGGCTCACCAAGAGCTTCCATACCCCCGAGTTTCTGGATATCTTCAGTGGCCTCTTCTTCCAGAACCTCAACCACGTCATCAACGGTAATGATACCTTTCATGACATTGTTTTCATCGACAACGGGAATGGCAAGGAAGTTATGATTCGAAAAAGTTTTTGAAATGCTTTCCTGATCTTCATCCGCCAAAACGGTCACCAGGTCTCGGTTCATAATTTCCTGCATGGTCATTTTAGCTGTGGCCAGAAAAAGCTCTCGCAAAGAAACAACACCCAGCAGGACCTGAGAGCGGTCGAGAACATAGGCATAATAAATGGTTTCAATATGTGATTTCGATTGGGCGCGAAGATAGCGGATTGCCTCTTCCACGGTCATTTCAGGGCGAAGGCGAGCAAAGCGCGAGTTCATCAAACCCCCGGCCTCATCTTCAGCATAGGCCATGAGCGCTTTAACTTCTACCAAAGTGGTGTAGTCCAGATATTCCAGAGCAATGGATTCCGTTTCCTTGTCTAGATTTTGCACTAAATCGGCGATATCATCCGGGGCCAGCATTCTGATGAATGAACGACGTTCTGCATGGGGCATTTCTGTGAAAAGTTCAGCCTGGTAATCAGATGAAAGATTGGTGAAAAGTTCTTCTTTATCTTCGCGACCAAGCATCGCAAAAACTTCTTCACGCTGGTTGAAAGTTAAAACCTGCCAGTTTGCCAGTAAGTTTTCAAGTGAGTAATCGTCGTTTAAGAATGCTGTTTCCATCTAAAAAGCTACCTGTAAGAAGGGAGTCTTAGGGAAACACATGAGTAATGGGAATCCCGTCTAAGTAAATAGTGCAGTCTTGGGATCTTCGTCCATCTTTGTAACCTCAGCGAGCTTTGATATAATAATGAATATTTAAACTGAGTCAGACCGATTGGCAATTAGTTTTTAGCCGCCTATCTTTTTTACTTACCTGACTTCGACATATTTTGTTTTCGCTTTAATAATGAGGAGGCACATCATCGGCCAGTGTTCTTCCTGCGGCAGAGGCGTTTTCAGACTGGCTGAGCTTAAGTTCGAGCACTTCTTTCTGCAGTTTTTCGACCAACAATTGCTGGGCGGTCACGATCTTGTTGAGCTCTAGAATAAATTCATCCTGATGGGAAAATTTAATTTCCAGATCTTTAATTCTCTCTTCCAGCATAGGTCTCTCCTATAAAAAATACATGCTTTAGCTTTTCAATAGAGATTGAATAATCACTCGTATAGTTGTAGGTGATATATCTATATTATTTGAAAGGAGCAGGCCATGTTAAATCGTATCGCAGACTTACGATTAGTATTAATAATTTCATTATTAATGACCGGCAACCTTCTGGCAGAGGATACCAACTCCGAAAAATTAAAATCCTTCAATGTAGACTCCAAAGAGAGACAATTATTCGTGAGCGAGCAACATGCCCGGCTCAATCTCAGATTGAAGCAAAGTCTGAATTTTAAAAAAATGAAGGCCAAAGTTTTAAGCTATGGCTCAGAGTTTGTTGTTGCTCGCCGCAATGGCAACGATGGAAAAATCTACACCATGTATGACAGGGGAGTGGGTAAGGCAAACGAGCTGGTGGAAACAGCAGCTGATGGCAGTACAAAAGTCATTTTTACCTCATTGTCACTTTCCAGAAATAACAAATATAATGCGCTCTCGATGAGTCTGAACCCTTCTAAAAATAAGGCGGTTCTTCTTTTTAGTCACAAAGGTTCCACCGACGGTTTTAAAATTCTAACTATTGATTTAACTACCAACCAGATCATCTATCAAAGTGCTGACAATGCCTATTTCGGTCAGGCGGGAGCAGGTGTCTTTTTCAAGGATGACTTTACAATCATCACTGAAAACAATGATGGTTCAACGAATCGAATTATTTCAAGGTCGATTGTGAATGATTCGGCCCCAAAGCTTCTTTTGGAAAACGCGGAAATTTATGAAAATCAGGGAGATCTTCTTCTCGCAGTGAATCCGGCGGAAGAAATATTTATTATTACTGCTGAGAAAATTTATGGCCTTGGAAAGCAGCAGAATTTCAAGATCTTTTCTACGAGTAGCGCTTCAATTAATTTTCATACTTCAGTCACCGATGCATCGGGAACAGTCGCCAGTTTCTTTGTCTATGCGTTTAAAACAGAAAAGAGTACAAAGCTTTTTGAAACGAACTTCATGCCAACTTCCATCAATATGTTGCCTCATCTGATTGTTTTTGAACTTTCACAGGGCTTTAAAAAAACACTATACGCCTACAGCGATGATGGTAAAAAAATATCAACAATAGAAGTGCCTTTTTGTTGCCAGGTAGCAGGTCTGGATGAACAGGGGACAGACATTTCAGTGAAGGTTGAATCCATTACGCTCACTCTCAAAAGTCCTGTTAATTCAAAAGAATTTAGCTGGGATCTCAGCGTGGCTAACCCCGCATTCCCCGCTGATTTTGCCCAATCAATGCTGGAGTCAACCGCACTTTCTCTGGTTGTTGAAGAACGGTTTGCAAAAAGTTTCGACGGCACGATGATTCCCTATCGGGTTGTTTATAAAAAAGGATTGGAGCCTGTCAACAAACCCGTTTATATGGAAGCTTATGGCGGATTTAATATATCTGGATACCTGGATAATAATTTAAATGTTTATAATAAAGACTTCATTAATCACGGCGGCGTTTATGTCGGACCTGGTCTTAGAGGCGGAAATGAATTCGGCGATGCCTGGCATGATGCCGCCATCAAAGAAAATAAATATAAGACATTTGAGGATCTGGCCTCAGTTGCAAAGGCCTTGATTGAATCATCCGTTACAAGCAGAGAAAAAATCATTATAGCTGGAAGCTCTAATGGTGGCTTGACGGTGGCCGCGACTGCTCTTCTTTACCCTCAATACATTGGCCTGGCTATTCCTCATAACGGCGTTCTGGATATGCTTGATAAAGAAGAATTGGACCCGAGATTTGATTTCGGATGGAGTTACGAATACGGTGATTCGAGAATCGAGAGCGAATTTGCTTTTCTGCAAAAATATTCGCCTCTAGAATTGATGACTAAAGTGGTGAACCCGCCTAATATATTAATCCTAAACGGAAGGACAGACACAAGAGTTAATACAGCTCACTCAATAAAATTAGCTGCTGCCGCCAAACTCGCCGGCCATAACAATGTTGAACTAGCCGCCTTAAATAATTCAGGTCATTTTAATGCCAGTCTTGGAATGAGCGACTATATTGCGTGGAGATTAATGTCGATAAAATGGTCTACAATTTATGATTTCTTAAAAATAGAATACTAAATCCGGAGCATATTGAAGGACGTGTCAACGGCACGCAGATCGTTTTATTAACCTGTTTTCCGAAAAAGGTAGTTTAATAAAACAGAAGTCTGGACGATAATGGAAATATGAAAAAGAAATTATCCATTCTAGTCATTGATGATGAAGTTGCCCTCAAAGATATCTATACCAGTTTCCTCGGAAAGATGGGCGCAGAAGTCAACTATTGTGATCACCCTCAGAAGGGCTGGCAGGCTATTGATAAAGAAGAGTATGATTTAATCATTACTGATCTTAAAATGCCGGTCATCAGCGGCGAAGAGTTTATTTCAATTGTGAGAAGTTCAAAACTCAATGCCCATACACCCATAATACTTTGTTCCGGCCACATCAATAAATTGATCATTACTGAAATGGCGCGCGAGAGTAAAATTTATTTTTTATCGAAACCTTTTGACAGCGCGACACTGCTCGATCTTGTGAAAAAAACTCTTGGAGTCAAGCAAAGTGGCGTGGTGGATAATCAGGCACTCAACGAGAAATGGCTTCAGGCTTTTTCTAAAAAAATGAGTACTCTGACCGGCGAGCAGATTAAGGCTGAAAATATCGATACTTTTGAGCAATGGAATTTTGAAACGATCAGTCTGCATTTTTCAATGTTTAAAGAGTTTGAAAATTTAAACGTAACGCTTTTGATGAAATTAAAAACGTTTTTAAAGCTGGCCGGAAAAATTCAGGGTACGCAATATAAAGAGATTGAGCCAGAGATTCTGCTCGTCTGGCAGGATCTCTTAAACAATATGTTTAAAGTAAGCGGCAAAGTAACATTCTCTAAAGTTATAAGTCAGGAGTTTATTGCTTTGCCGGAACAAAAGACTTCTTTTTATAAATTCAACAGCAGTCTTGGCGAAGTTCTGGCTTATCTGAACTAAATTTACATCGCATCACTCAATCTGGTCATAACAGAAATATAAGCAGCGGCTCGTCTGTTTCTTTGTCTGCCCTCAGATGTGGTGTTACTTGCAACTGGACGGTCTTCGCCAAATCCTTCAGCACGTAAACGCTTTTGATCAACTCCATATTCAATGAGTTTTCTTTTCACCGCTTCAGCACGCATTAAAGAAAGTTTATCGTTAAAAGATGCAGGTCCAGTGCTGTCAGCATGCCCTTCAATATAACCGGTTAGATTATTTGATTTGATCATACGATTCGCTACGCTCTTGATTCGGTCAAAGTACTTGGGCAAGATGACTGCCTTTTCAAAATCAAATTCAACAATAACATCAGGTTTAGCCGCTTCGCGTGCAGTGGCAGATCTTGCGGTTGAAACAACATCTGTGACTTTTTCCTGAGTAGGAGCAGCTTCTGCTTTTTCCCCGCCCCCAAAATACCAGGTAAGAGCAAGCTGAGGAGCTAAAACGTGTGCAGGGTTCGTAGGCATTTTGCCCATCATTTTTGAGACATACTGGTAGTCGAGTAGTGCTCCAAATGAAAGTGCAGGGGAAATGCCGTACTCTGCGCCTGCGCGTGCAAGAAAAGCAAGCTTCAGACTTTTTGGAGCGTAATTTTTGATTCGGGTAAGACCTGCCCCCAGTCCAAATACAGGAGATAAATCATTGGCACCTGCCATTCTCCATAGCCCCAATAAATTGAGGTTTTCAAATTTCTGTGCTGTTTTTTTAAATCCCGCTTCTGAAATGCTGAGGTCTAAACCAATTGAGGGATCAAAATGATAGCGCCCATGTACAGAAGCACCCCATTCCGGGTCAGCAGTAGTGTTGAAATTATTACCCCAAACAGGAATGGGATAAGATACTCCGGCACCTAGTCCAAATTTTTTTGTCAAATCATAAGCGTATGAATGGTTAATTATGCTCAGGCCGATTAAAGCTAAAATTGTCTTCGATATTTTTTTCATTGCGCATCTCCTTATTCAAGTGGGAAACAATTAGAAGCAACAGCTTATTATTCTGCCGGAAAATTTGAACAGCAAGACTATTTAGGGACTGAATACTATAGAAGAAAATTATAGGTTAACGCCTACGTTAATGTGAAAGTGATCGCTTTTGTCGTTAATGTTTTTGGCATAATCAAAAATAACCGCAGGGATTGAAATTTTTTTAAAATAGTAACGAAGTCCGACGCCGATTGTGTTTTCGCTTATGGAGCTACCGCTATGGATATCATTAATCAGCTTGCTGCTGTTATATTCAAAAAAGGGAGATAGATAAATTCTATGAAACAAATGCTGCTGATACTGCGCGTATGCCCCCGCATTGGCGCTGGCGGGGAGTGAAGATTTGTCATATCCACGATAGCCTTCTTCTCCTCCCAAATACTTAGGAAATAAAAATGAGCCGTTATTAACGTGATGGCCATGAACACCAAAATTAAAAAAATTTCCATCCCGTGGAAAGCTCCATCTGGCGTCTGCTTCATTCCGAAAAATCCAGTGGTTTCCTGAACGCAATGTATATAGGTCATAAGTCGTCACTAAGCCTTCGTACATAACCTCCATCGTCTGATAAGCATTTAAATGGTGACGAAAAAAAATTCCCCTGGATTGATCCTGGAAAATTTGTGCGCCTGATTCGCTGTATATTTTTTTGTCGATATAGACGGGGCCCGCCTTAAAAACCTGATTTTCGTAAAGATAATTGGGAGTAATCATATACAGGTCGTAACGTGATTCATGAATATTGACCGTTTTCTCCACGCGCTTAAACTCCACGTAGTCGCTTTTACGCATAAGCAGAATTTTCATTCCTGTTGCGTGACTAAACAGGGACTCATCCTGATAGTACAAAATGGCATTAAAAATGGAATTGGACCAGCTTACCCCCGGAGCAAAAGTTCCAAGCGTTCCCATGAAATTATCTTCATAGATTAGAAAACCACGATTATGATAATTGCCTGATTCGGTTATCATAGGAACGGGAAACAGCGTCCACTTCTCTTCTATATCAATTGACAAAACACCGTTCATAAATTCAATTTTTTTAAGATGGATCTGATTAACCCGACCGAGATGTTCTTTGATTTTTCTTAAGTCTTCTTCGCTAAGTTCGTGTCCGATTTCTATATGTCCGTGCTGTATGATGGATGATTTTGTAGTTCTTTTGTTTCCTGTAACTTCCACACTTTTCAGGATTTCCGCAAATGAGATTTGAGGAAGAATTAAAAGTGAAAATAAAAACATGTAAAATAATAATTTTTCCATGCAATAGGTTTAGATCATTTAAAAGTATCTTTCAACCAATCCGTTTTTCTTAATCGATCCATAGGCAAAAAGTATGGATAAAAAATAATTAATAAATTTCTGTCGAAATATTTTTTTTTGTTATACAGATATTCTTTTCTGGAGGAAAAGGGTCATGAATTTTCTTTAAGGATGTCCGATGATAAATAAGAAAAAATTAAGGGGAGCAATTGTTGGTTTTGGATTTATTTCATCCAAGGGACATATGCCTGCTTACCTGGAAAGAATTAAAGGCCAGAACGACGTTGAAATCATCGCGGTCTGCGATATCTGTCCAGCAAGATTAACAGCATTGCCTCCTGAAATAAAATTTTACACTGACTATCAGGAGATGCTTGAAAAAGAGGCAGGCAATCTTGATTTCATCGACGTCTCTACACATGCAGCTGATCACTATAAAATCTCAAAAGCAGCACTGCTGAAAGGGATAAATGTTCTATGTGAGAAGCCACTGACAACTTCTATAGCTGAAGCGCATGATTTAATCACTACTGCCGTTCAATGCAAAAAGGTTCTTTTTCCTTGTCACAACTACAAGCACGCGCCCGTAATAAAGGCTATCCGCGAACTGGTTCTCACCGGAAAAATTGGCAAGGTCCATGCGGTTACCCTTCACACATTCAGAAATACCCATGCTGTCGGGGTCAGTGAGTGGAATCCACATTGGCGCCGGCAAAAAGAATTAAGCGGAGGCGGAATCGCCATGGATCATGGCAGCCATAGTCTTTATTTAATTTTTGAATGGCTTAAAGGGTATCCAAAGTCTGTTACAGCTTCAGCAATCAATCTTACTTTCCCTAAATACGATACAGAAGATAATTTTTCCGCAGTCTATGAATTTGAGAACGGTTTTGCAAACGTCCACCTTTCGTGGACCGCTGGTGCGCGAAAAGTTATATACACATTACAGGGCGAAAAAGGAGCGATTACCGTCGATGACGATCAAATGCAGCTGACTGAAATCATCCGGAAAGAAGATGCAGACAGCAGTCATAAGGCGGAATGGAATTTGAAAAAATATTCTATTAGCTCCGAATGGATGGACTCAAGTCATACTGGCTGGTTTAATTCCATGTTTGACAGATTTAAAATCGCAATCGAAAACAACGATTTCAAAAACAATGAAATTATGGATGCCTATTTTTGTGTTCAGGCCATTATGAAATCTTACGAATCCATAACAAGAAATTCTGCAAAACTAGTTTTAGAAAATACGATTCCAAAAATATAAACTTACCAGGAGAATTTTGTGAACATGAAAGTTGGGACCATACTGTCGGCAGAAGGAAAACTTGCTATTCTAACACCTGGAATGGGGGCCGTGACATCAACCTTAATAGCCGGAGTGCTTGCTGTAAAAAAAGATCTGGCAAAACCCATTGGTTCCCTCACTCAGATGGGCCGTATTCGATTAGGTAAGAGAAGTGAAAACCGATCTAAGCTCATTAAAGAGCTCGTCCCATTGGCAACGCTGGACAATATTGTATTTGGAGGCTGGGATATTTTTCACGACAATGCCTATGAAGCCGCATTGAAAGCGAAAGTAGTGGATCGCTATCTGCTGGAGCAAGTGAGATCCGAAATGGAAACAATCAAGCCGATGAGCGCTGTTTTTGACGGGCGTTTTGTTAAAAATATTCAAGGTGAAAATACCAAGAAATATAAAACATTGATGGAAGCAGCAGACATGCTAAGGCAGGACATGAGAACCTTCATGGAGCAGAATGGGTGCAATCGCGCCGTTATCGTCTGGTGTGCTTCAACAGAAGCTTATAATCCGATCAGAGAAGTTCATTCAGGGCTTAAGGCCTTTGAAGCTGGCCTTCAAAATAATGATCCTTCTATTTCTCCTTCTCAAATCTATGCTTACGCTGCAATCAAGGAAAGAATTCCTTACGTCAATGGTTCTCCAAATATCAGCGTTGAAATTCCGGCGCTACAGGAACTGGCCCAGGAAATGGCAGTATCAATTGGCGGATCTGATTTTAAGACAGGCCAGACTCTTATGAAGACTATTATTGCCCCTGGATTAAAAAATAGGCTGCTGGGAGTTGAGGGATGGTTCAGCACAAATATCCTTGGAAACAGAGACGGACAGGTACTTGACGATCCGGAATCGTTTCGGTCCAAAGAAGTTTCTAAGGGAAGTGTACTAGAGGATATTCTTTCAAAAGATGAGTACCCCGATCTCTACTCAAACCTGTTTCATAAAATAAGAATTGAGTATTATCCGCCAAGAGGGGATAACAAGGAAGGATGGGACAATATCGATATAGTCGGATGGCTGGGTGAAAGAATGCAGATAAAAATAGATTTTCTTTGCAAAGATTCAATCCTCGCAGCTCCAATAGTTCTTGATCTTGCTCTTTTTATTGACCTAAGCCAGAGAGCAGGGATGAGAGGCATTCAGGAATGGCTTGGCTTTTATCTAAAAGCACCACTTACTAAACCTGGTATTAAGCCGGTGAATGATCTTTCATTGCAGTTATTAAAACTTGAAAATACATTAAGATTTTTTTCCAACGAAGAATTAATCAATCACTTAGGTCTGACCCATTATGGTGTGGACGAGGAATAGGGTTAAAAATGGGAGTGCCATTGCAGGTCCTGGGAATTTATCGCGAAGAAATATATTCCAATCGTGCCGTTGCAGCTGACAAGGCGATTCTGGATGAAGTCTTAAATGAATTCAGCCAGAAGTTTGGTGATAAAATCTTTATCACAAGAATCAGGCCCGAAGATAAAGTTTTAAGGCTGCTTGATTATGACTGGGATCTGATATTTTCCATGGCCCAGGATCCACGAATACTCGCACACCTCGATATATTGGAGACGAGAGGAACGGTTGTTGTGAATTCAGGAAAAAGCATAAGGAATTGTTATCGGGCGAAACTTTCTGAATTATTAAGTGACCAGGAATTCTCTTATCCTCGCTACGTTCCCTTAAACGTTGATCAGAGAGATTTTGCGGTCTTTGATTCACCTCAGGGGTATTGGGTGAAACGTGGTGATTTTCATGCATTGGTTGATGAAGATGTCACACATGTTGAAAGTATCAAAGATCTCTCTACGGTGCTTTTAGATTTCAAAACCAGGGGGGTGAATAGCGTTATTCTGCAGGAAAATTGTGAGGGAGAACTGTTTAAATTTTATGGAGTGCGGGATCAGTTTTTTAATCTTCGCTACATGGGTAAAACAACAAAAGATCGATACAGTTTTATTGCAGGAAACCCGGATGTCGTATTTGATCGCAAGCGTCTAGAAGGGCTCGTGCATAAAGCGGCTTCTATTTTAGATCTGGATTTTTTTGGAGGAGACTGCATCGTCACCGATTCAGGTAAAATGCATTTCATCGATTTTAATGACTGGCCATCATTCAGGACCTGTCGCAAGACGGCTGCACCTGTCATGGCATCTTATGTTCTTAAGAAATTACAAGGTGAGGTTTCATTTGTTGGTGGTGTTATATAAGGAATTTAAAAATAGCATTAAAAGTTACGATACTGAAGAAAAGTTGGATCTGGTCCTATATCGTCCAGCTGGTTTTTTGATTGCAAAAGTATCCAGTCTGTTTTTACTCACTCCCACCATGCTGTCCCTGCTGGGATTGGCATGCGGAATACTTGCCAGCTATTATTATCTCAATTCACATAATCAATCTTCTTTGATACTTGGCAGCCTGTACTTTGTTCTTTCCGGAATTTTTGACAGCGCTGACGGGCAGCTGGCGAGGATAACGAATCAGTCGACCAAGCTAGGGCTCATACTTGACGGCATTTGCGATTCAATTGTTACCATTTTTATCTACGCTGCCTGCTCCTGGAAGTTTGTTGAATTATACGGACCGTTTTTTATTCTGATTGTTTGCACCGGGCTTTATTTACATTCCTGTCAGTGTGCTATTCTTGATTTTTATCACCGCGAATATCTTTATTTTGGGTATGGCAAAACTGAAAATGATACCTATTGGAATCCGGGGATAGAAGATGGAATGCTTTTGGTAAAAAATTCTGCGGGAATTAAAGAGAGGATCATGAATGGACTGCGATTGACATGGATCAAGAAGCAGCAGGGGCTTACATCAAGAAGTGATTCGCTTAGACAGGCAATGCGCCGAACGCTTTTAAATGCAACTGATGAAAAAAGAGAAATCTTTATGAAGATTTATCGACAAAATAATTTGTGGATTCTTTCTTTCTGGAGGTTGATTGGAGTCAATGCTCATACCGTCTTAGCAATAGCTTTTATTTTTTTGGGAAGGTTTGATATCTATATTGTAGCCTTTGATATAATCGTTCTTAACCTCATCATACTGGCAGTGGGGAATGTTCAGAGAAAAGCAGACGAGAAACTTTTTTTGGCACTTGAGCCGATCGTTCATGACAGATAAAAAGAATCTACATAGATGGTTCAAAATATTTTTTGTCATGGTTGGACTTTTTGGTCTGGTACAAATCATTAAAAATTACGGAATAGACCATATTATAGAAGAGGCGGGGCGCTCTGGTCCTGCACTTCTGCTGCTCTCGTTAACTTTCATTCCGACTTTACTTTGCTATGCCACCGCATGGCTTCTGGCCACTAATCACGATAAAATGAATAATCAGATTTCCTTTGTCAGAAAAATTTTTATTTTTTCCAGGTATACAGCAATGAGTATTTCCTGGAACAACCTGACACCCTTTTTGAAAATCGGAGGTGAGCCGATTAAATATATGATGCTCAAACGGCACATGCCTAAGGCTGATGCACTTGCCAGTACCATTAATTATAATATTATTCATCTTCTGGCGACCGCCGTAAGTTTTATTATTTGTTCAATTGTGCTGATTGTTTTTTATCCCATGAATTCAGTTTTTATCTATGCGACGGGCCTTTTGGCTTTTTTCTTCGTGTGCATACTTATTCTCGGATTCAAGGCAATGAAATCAACATTTGTTACCAATTCTAAACGCCATCATGTACGAGCAATAAGACTTTTTATGGTTAATCTGCAGATTGGCATGAGAAGGCTGATTTTTTTCTATAATAAGAATAGCAAGGCATTTGTGCTGTCATTGACCATCGATTTGGTGGCCAGACTGGTCGAGGGAATAACTTTTTATTTTGGGTTTAAAATGATAAATCATCCGATTAGCCTTCTAAGTGCATCTTTGCTGGATGTCGGGCGCACATTTATTGACACACTTTTCTTTTTTATTCCTTACCAGATGGGCTCAAGAGAAGAGGGTGTGCATTTTTTTATGGAAAAAATTATGCTCATCGATTCACAGGGATTTCTAACTGTCGTTCTCTTTTATCGCTTTGTTGAAATATTCTGGATTGCTGTAGGGTATACTCTCTGGGTTAGCAGTAGAAGTTCTGTTAATGAACCAAGGGTTAAATCAGCGCTGTTTTCCTGATTACCGGAACTGATCAGAATCGTTTTCATTCCTGCTTTTTGAGCAGGTTTAATATCCCGGTCAATATTGTCACCGATAAAGCAGATGTGCTCCGGAGCGGTATCGCATTTTGCCAGGGCCAGACTGAAAATATTTTGATCTGGTTTGCTGAAGCCAGCATGATAGGAATCGATTACAAAATTGAAAAAATGCAAAAGAGAATACTGCTTAAGAATAATCTCCAAATTGCCGCTAAAGTTTGAAATTATACCCAATTGGTAGGACTCGCGAAGTTTCCCAAGTATATGATGGTTTCGATTTAAGTAAACCTCCTGGAATTCAGTGATAGCAGTCGCGGTCTGCAATATTTTATCTGTTGGAGGTATGCTCAGGTACCTTGCAATCAAGATGCACATTTTTTCATTCATAATATTCAGTGGTGAATTCAGTATGAGCGAATGATCTGTCATAAGGCGGTCAATGACGCTGTAGGCTTCTTGAAAGTCAGAGGTGCTAATGCTCTCGCTCAAGAGACCGGCATTTTTAAACTGGCGATAAAAAAGAGTGCGTGAGTGCAGGCCATCTGAATCAAGACAGCCTCCAAAATCAAATAATAGCCATTTTAGTTTATCCAATCTTTTGTTCCGATAAAAAGAGTTCGGCGCTCAAGATGTCTTCAGGGCGGTCGATATCAAATGTCTTCTCCACATAAAAGGTTTTAATTTTATGATTGCGCTTTATAAGTTCTGATAAAAAGTTTCGCATTTTGGAATGTCCGCCTTCAATCATTTCACCGAGCACCGATAGTACGGTATGAGAGAAATAGTAAACGCCCGAGGTAATAAAAATATCTTCACCGTGGTTATCGTCGAGCGCGCATTGAAATTCTTTTACAAAACCATCCTTGCCTCTTTTTAAGGTCAAGGGTTTCTCGTCTTCAATATATTTTGTGACCAATAGTGCCGATTCTTCACGATCTAAGGTCTGGCAGAAAAGATGAAATCTTTTTGCGTCTTCCTTCGCCACTATGCTGTCTACCATTGAAACAAAAAAATGCTCTCCAGGTTTTACGTTAAGCCGCTGACTAATCTGATAAAGTGAGTGCATGGAACTTGCTGTTGTTTTGAAAAAAGTATCAACGTTAAGGGTTGCAAAATGAGGGACAAGTGAAAAATCCATGTTCAGCTGGGTCTCATTGAATATTATGCATATCTTTTGAAATTCTTTGAACTGTAAATTCTCAAGAGTGTGCTGAATGAGCGGCGTCCCATTGATTTTTATTATAGGTTTGAAACTTTTGAGCGAACTCAGTCTTGAACCTTCCCCCGCGGCCAGAATCGCTGCTTTTTTCATTCTTGATTTCCTGTTAAATACAACTCATCAATGTTAAGTATGAGCTGGCCTACCATCTCATAATCCTGAAACAAAATAAAGGAAATGCTCAATGGAAAATTCTCAACCTAAAAATCAAAAGCCAAAAATTGTAACGTCCATTCCCGGAAAAATGAGTCAGAAACTAAGATCCGATGAAAGCCAATTTATTTCTGATGGACTACAGGGATTTGCACTTATGTCCGGAATCGCTGTAGAGAGATCATTTGGAAATATTATTCAAGACGTGGATGGGAACGAATTTCTTGATATTATCGGTGGAATTGGCGTCAATGGAATAGGGCACGCCCATCCAAAATTTATCACCGCCGTTGCTGAGCAGGTTGGTAAAGGCAGTGTCGGTAGCTTTACTACTGAGTCCAGAGTAAAATTTTTTAAATTAATTGATTCAGTTAAATTGAAAAACTTAAATCGCATTCAGCTTTATTCCAGCGGAGCCGAGGCCGTTGAATCTGCACTCAGACTTGCAAAAAACGCATCAGGTAAATGGGAGATGGTGAGTTTTAATGGAGGTTTTCACGGCAAAACTCACGGTGCTCTTTCGCTAATGGGGTCGGATTTTAAATCTAGCTACGGACCCCACGCTTCAGGCTCTCATATTATTCCCTATGCAAATTGTTACCGATGTCCACTTAATACGACTTATCCGGGATGCGGGATTGGATGCCTTGATGTGGGAAGAAAACAATTAAAGGCTTCTGTCGCAAGTGGTGTAGCAGCTTTCGTTATCGAACCAGTTCAAGGTACTGCCGGAAATATTATTCCTCCAAAAGAATTCTTGCCGGGAGTGCATGAGCTGGCCCGAGAGTTTGATGCTCTCTTTATCGCCGATGAAATGATTACTGGCTTTGGCAGAACCGGTACTTTTTGGGGATCAGAGCATTCAGGTGTTGTTCCAGATTTAATGACTATAGGAAAACAATTCGGTGGAGGGTTTCCTGTCAGCGGTATTATAACTTCTGATGGCCTGTCATCTGTAAAACCCTGGGGAAATCCATCTGGTTCATCTTCCAGTTATGGAGGGAATCCTTTAGCCTCTGCGGCAGCCTACGCGGCTACAAGAATTATAATCGAGGAAAATCTGGTTCTGAATTCAAAAGTGATGGGGGATTTTTTTCTAGAGAAGTTAAAACCTTTTGTCGATCGCTATTCGTTCGTGGGCGAAGTGCGCGGCCTGGGACTCATGCTTGGAATTGAGATGGTTAAGAATAAAAAAACGAAAGAGTCATTATCGAAAAAAGCAACCAGCTGGATATTTACTGAATTTCTAAACCGGGGACTTTTAACCATGGCATACGCTTCAAGTTTCAGGATTCAGCCGGCCATGACAATAGACAATGACACGATCGAAAATATTGTAAGTATCATGTTTGAAGTTTTTGATCTGGCGGAAGAAAGAAGAGTAAAAGATTTTTAACCATGTTAGTAAGAATACTGGTTGAGAAGTAGCTGGCCCTCAACCAGTATCAACATATTTAAGACAATAAAGTGATTTTTTCCTGTAATAGCTGAAGACTGATTAAGTGAGAATCGATAGTCTTCTGTATTTCGGTGTTTCTGCTGTTGTTCGTTTTAATTTCCTGCTCCAGGCTTGTAATTTCCAGGGTCAACTTATCTATTTCGCTGTTTAAAATCTCAATCTCTTTTATCTTCTTCTGAAGTTTCATCTCGGCCAGCTTAGCATCAATCTTTGAATCGATGACCGGTGCTCTTGTGGCATCCTTAGGGAAAGTAAACTTCAAATTTTTTGAAGTCTCATTAGTGCTGGTTTCTGACCTGAATTGAGCGCTTCTTTCTTTTAGATCTTTTGGTAAATCGGTCGATTTAAAAAAATAAATTCCCATTACAGTAAGAGTAAGTACCATCAGAATTTCCATATAAACCTCTTAAAAAAATTTGTCTGCATTTTAACAAGTCTGATTTTACTCCCAAATCGGAGGTCCAAATGAGTTTATGTAAAATCTTTACTGCATCCCTTTAACCTGTCGAAAATTTAGACACTCAGAAGGGCCTTATATGGCCGATAACATCCTAAAAATAGATTGTTTTATCAATCTGATTTCATTCATTTTTGCAAAAAATTGATTTTCTAAAGCCCTCTATGTTACAAGCTAAGGCTAATTGAGGAGATGTTATGTTAAAGGTTTTGATAGGACTTCTTTGTATCTATTCTGTGACTTCTTTTGGGGCGAATATCACTGTTTCAGTAGATAGTGCCGTGGCAGTAGGGAACAAGTCAGTCGGTATAGGATCAAGCGTATCAATTAACTCAGAAGACGATCAAATAAGAGGGCCGGCGATATTTTTAGGAAGCGCCGTCAGACCTGATGGTTCATCATCATATCAAATCTATCTTAATCAGAAATCCGGAACTGTTTTTTATATTGATTCATCTAATTTCAATAGAAGTTCAAAGCTTCAGAAAGTGCTTGACCCATATGAGCAGGCCGGTGGCACTTGCGCGGCTTATGCCATTGACCAGTTTATGATTCAGACTCATCTTTCAGGATTTACCGGAACCGGCGCTCTTGCAGATGTTTTATCAACGGAAGAGGGGCGGACTCATTTACTGGCGGATTCTATTAACCAGTACTATCTGACTCTCAATCATAGATTTTCGACGCCTGGGATTTTAAACGGGTTTGGAAAAAAATTTGGATTTAAATGCCAGTATCTGAAAGGCAGCACATACGAAACAATTAAAGAGAAAATTCTTTCACATTTGCAACTTGGTTCACCGGTCATTGTTTCTTTCAGCACCGGACCCAATATGGTGAAATCGCCATTCAAATTGAAAATGTATGACC
This sequence comes from Bacteriovorax sp., assembly GCA_041662705.1. Lineage (GTDB taxonomy): Bacteria > Bdellovibrionota > Bacteriovoracia > Bacteriovoracales > Bacteriovoracaceae > Bacteriovorax. The sequence goes on along the minus strand of JBAZRY010000002.1, from coordinate 295,679 downwards.
AGAGCAATGTCAAACTGGATGAGCGACTGTGGATACCTAGAAAAATAGGCGAAAGAGAAAGCGGAGGACACAGTATCGTGGCGGTAGCTTCTTTTGAGTTTAACAATAAGACCTTTTTAATTATGCTCGATTCAGACTGGTCAGAGCCGCGTGTATGGAATATGGATTCCTATATTAATCAAAAGACAGACTTGAGTGAAATTGATTTTGTAAATTGCAAATAATTTCAGCTTATAGAAGTTCAAATCCTTTTAAAAATGACAGCATTTCACGCGCGGCGTTTGTTGGTTGATCAGCTACAGCAGCATTTAATTTACAACTTCCTCCTTTAGGACCTTTGCCAATTTTTTTCTCTTTGCAGACAACGGTGGCATTGCAAGTTTTAAAATTGCAATTGAGCTCTGTCGTAGTGTGCGACTGATAAATTAGATCGCCACGAAGAATGGCAGCATTTATTCCTTTCACGCATTCCTGGAACCGGGATCTGTTTTTAAAGGTGGAGCAAATCCAGTCGAAAGCTACATCTTTAAAATCTGCCAAGCTTGGTTTTTTGGAAAGTGGTTTAACGGAGGGAAATGTTAGTAGAGACAGGGCCATGGCCTTCTCGCATTTTGCAGTATTTTTTTGTTCAAAATTACAAAAGAATTTTGAAAAACTTAAGCCACCTTCATTAAATGTTCCCCAGTATGAAGAATAGTTTGCGTGCCCTGGCTTCATTCTCCAGCACACCCCTGAGTCACAGGAGATATTCTCATTAAAGCTGAAAGGATTGCTGGTAACATAGTTTTCTTTGCTCCAGTCATCTTCCTTATACCACTTTCCATCTGATTCAATCCTCTCAAGTAATGAACTGGTAAGTGATCCAGCAACAGGTATTTCGAGGATTCTGCTTAAGTCTGGTGCTGTGTAATAGCCGCTATTGCAGCTATTGAGAGTAATATAGGCATCGGGTAAAAAATGAGGTCTCAAGTTGATCAGTTGGTTTGAATATATTTCCGGTGAGATCGATGCATTTGCTTTACCCAGTTTTAGTGACCAGGGAGATGAATGCCCGTAGAAATCCAGACTTGCAATACGGGAAAACTGCGATAATTCACCTAAGAAAATTTCTGCAGTAAAAGTTTTATTGATTTTTTTTATGACGGGGATATTAAAATCATTAAAAACTTCTTCATCCCTTCTGTCTTTGACTTCAGGACTCGACATGATGACGACCTGATGATCCGGCCAGATTTCTTTGTACCTGACTGCCCTTGCTATTCCTGACTGAAAAAAACCATTTGAGTCTTCTTTTACGGCTGATCCAACTACAATGATATGTGTGATTCTTTCAGTATCTAATGTGTAATCTTGATAGAGGCCTATTCTTAATTCTCCCCGATAAAATAAATCAGATGAATCAAAGGAAAAGTCTATATAAGGTTTTCTTTCTGCGGATTTTGCTGAAAGGCAGATCACTGAAAATAAAATTGAAAAAATAAAAATTCTCATAGAACTCCCGTTGAAAAGTCTGGCCCATCTTAGTGACACTTTTTCTTAAAATCAAAAGGAATATTTGGAGTCGTTGGAAATCTATCAGGAACTTTGCTGATTCATTTTTTTTAATTTTATGTATCATCGAATTAATCTATCAGAAGCATGGACGCATTTATTTTGGTTATGAGTGTGTATTCTTTATTGGATAGGTGCTTTGTTATAATGTCCTGTAGCTGGCAGCTATAGCAGAGTAACTGACTCAGATTATTGTCACTTTTGTAAAGTCATATCCCTATCATTTATCTATTTATCTTTATTTAAATGCCGAAAAGGGGATAATTGATTAATCAATTTATAATCTGACTAAGTTATTAATAATATCTTTAATATGGAGACTGTGTATGAAATTTAAAAGCTTTCTGGCGGTACTTTTGATTCTTCTGACAATTGCTGGGCAGTTGATGGCCGAGGAAATCAGCGTCGCTACTGTCATTATGTTAAGGGGAAAAGTTAAGGCCAAGCTGTTGGACGGAAAAGAATTTGATGTTAAGGCTGAACAAACACTGCCGGAAGGAGCTGTTCTTTTAACTTCTGCCAATAGCTTTGTGAAGCTGATTTTTGTTGATAAATCAACAATCAATCTCGGACCATCGAGTTCTATGAAGATCCAGGCTTTTCCCAAAAAAGAAGCCGGGATAATAAAGCTAATCAGAGGTCAGATAAGAGCCGAAGTGACCAAAAATTATATGGAGATGGAGGATAAGACAAAAAGTAAACTTTATATCCATACTAAAACTTCAGCGATGGGAATCAGAGGAACAGATTTTCAGGTGAATTACAACCCGGTCAATCAAAATAGTTCTCTCATCGTTTTTGAGGGAAAAGTTGCAATGGCCCATATTGATCGTGCCGTACAGGATGAGGTTTTTGTTCAGCAAAAACTTGAAATGCTTATATCAAGCAATTCCGCCGTGCTTGTAAAGCAAGGACAGATATCAGCCGTCAATTTAAATATATCAGACAGGGCTTTAGTTCCTACCAGACTGGCACCAAAACAGCTGGACGCTCTAAAGGCAAATGAAACTGGTCTTGAAGAAGGTGATAAAAATAAAAAACAATTCCGTGACATTGTTCCACCTGGAGTTGATGGTGCTGCCTTTATAAACGCTTCACCAGAAGCACAAAAAACAGAAATGGCGGAAGCAAAGGGATTTTTTAATGAGAAGACTCATGAGTATAAGCCATCGGCAGGTGCAATAATCGATTTGAAGACAGTTAATATTATATCTCCTCCGCCGGAAGCTAAATTTGACCCGGCTACTAAAACTTTTATGCTAACTGATAATTTTGGAAAGATTGATGAGCGCTCAGGTCAATTTAAAGCACCGACCGGCTTTGAAATTTCCAATGAAGGGCAGTATCAGCCCGTGAAGAAAGAGCCAATGAATCGAACTGGTGTTGCGGGTTCTACAACTCTTAAAGCGCCAATGGACCCAACAGCTCCGCCACCGCCGCCACCAGCACCTACGGATGGAAACACAACTGTGTTGCCTCCTCCTACAAATACGACTTCGCCACTACCGTCTCCGCCTAAAGATGCAACAAATACGTTGCCTCCGCCACCGCCGCCGGGAACATTGTTGCCTCCACCTCCACCGCCGGGAACATTGTTGCCTCCACCTCCACCGCCGGGAACAAGATTGCCGCCGCCTCCGCCACCGGGAACAATACTGCCCCCGCCTCCGCCACCGCCAACTGGGGGAACGACAACGACGACAACTAACAGTACTACTATCAAATAGAGCAGCTTTTTTAATGCAGAATTTTTGAATTTCACATATCATAAAAAGTATTAAGAGCATCCAGGAAGGATGCTCTTTTTTTTGGATAGAAATGATCAGGCATTTATTAAAAAAAATATTTTTCCTATGCATGATGCTTTTATCATTTGCTGTTCATGCTCAAATACCTGCAGAATACACAAAACTTTTTGAAGCTGACCAATTTCAGGAGGCTATTGAATTTCTTAGTAAGGCTGATGAAAAGTTATTTGAGCCTGGGCAAAAAGATTTTCTTCTTGGAAAATGTTATTCGCGTTTAAGAAAATACGATGAAGCCTCGATTCATTTTAAGAATGCTTCCAAAAAAAATGAAATCAATCCGGAGCTCAATTATGAGCATGGGCAAGCCTTGTATGCTGCAAATAAGTTAAAACAGGCCCGTTATGAATTTTCTAAATCAGCCGGTAAAAAATTTAACTATACGCCCTCTGTCTATTACGTCGCCTATATTTCAGAATTGCTCGAAGATGATGTGGCAGCAAAAGCTAGTTACAGAAAATTGATAAAAGATGGAAGGACAGATAAAAAATTTATGCAGATTGCTCTTTTTCAGTACGCCAAAATTCTCTTGAGAATGATGCAAAAAGAAGAGGAATCAAGTAAAACAGTCGAAAGAAATTTGGTTCGGCTCGATATCAATCTTTTAAATACTATTCCGAGGTATATTTTCCCTTTGCTACGAAAAGCGCTTGATATAGATCGCACTTCGGAAGTCGGGGCAGAAATAGAAAAATTTATCAGCAACCTTCTTGAGGAATACAAGCTTGATCCTAATATTCTTGTGAATGGCCGCAGAATTTCTCCGGATAAGTTTTATGCAAATATTGCCCAAAGGCTTAAATATGATAACAATGTCGCTTTAACAAAAAATGCTTCCGCATTAAATGAGACCGAGGCATTTCTGAAATACGATTTTATTCTTGATAAAAAGATTGTTTCCACTCCGGAACTAAGGTTAAATTATGCAAAATACAAAGATCAGGAAACACCTGACGTTTTCGAGAACGATTCTCTGACTATGAGTTATGCTCTCAGAAATAAGTTTGAACACAGCTATAAAGACCTTCCGGCAAGCTTTCTTGCAGATGTGGAGTATACCTCTTTAAATAAAGACTGGAGAATGGTTCATAAGCGTGAATATTTTTCGAAAACTCTTACATTCAGTATCGGTGAGCAGGTTTCATTTTCAAATACGGGGTATACATATTTCAGAATGAGACATGCAAGCTATAACGATGAAAGCGAAGTGGCTAATTCCAAAACATTGAGTTTCAATGCAGACCACTACTTATTCTTAAAAGAAGGACAGCATTTGGTCATTGCCACAGTTGATTTCAGCCAGGTGAATTATTATGAGTACCAGACGCTAAGCTATAATACTTATCTGGCACGTATTATTTATTTGGTTTTTGAAATATTTCCATCTTACACTTTGCAAATGATATTTTCCTCAACATTGACAGATCCTAAAGAACAAAAGGAAAGCAGGGGATACGAATTCAACCTGAATCCTTCAATTGATATTTCCAAGGCTTTCACGGACAGAATAAGACTCTCTGTTAATTTTAATTATTCCCAGACTTCTTCAAAGGACTCTGCTTACCGTTATCATAGACGGATTGTCGGCACAGAGTTAAGTTTTACATTTTAGCACAAAAATTTATATAGATATTTTGAAATAGACGCGTAAAAAAAAATATAGTCCTATTCTTGAATCTGATTGAGTCAAGGAGTGATTATGTATCGTGTTTTGAGCTTTCTATTAATTGTATTCTGTTTCAGAGCGAGTGCTTCGGTCAATCCTCAGTATACCGAAACATTAGAGATATCAGCAGGCCATAGTCATGTCTGTGCCCTTACCGCCATTGGCGTAAAATGCTTTGGAAATGCAGAAAGCGTAACGACTAATGCTCCTAAAAATTTAAAAATGCCAAAATTTCTTAGAGCAGGCAACCGCTTCTCCTGCACAATAGTTGATGAGGGAATCAGATGTTGGGGAGAAATCCCAAATAATTCAAAAACCGATATTCTTATAAGCAATGCAACTCTACCCCGGCCGAAATTACTTTCAATCGGTTATGAACATGCATGTGCAGTCTCTTACAATGATAAAATAAAATGCTGGGGGCGCAATGATCATGGAGAAAGTCTTCCACCTCAGGGGTTAAAAAATATCAGTGAACTTTCTCTGGGAATGAATAATAGTTGCGCAATTTCAAACGGCAAAGTTATCTGCTGGGGTATATTTTCGACGGGATCCAGAGATGTACCATTGGATTTAGTTAATCCAAGAAATCTCACTTCAGGCTGGTGGCATCACTGCGTTCAGACCGATAACGGGATAAAGTGCTGGGGATCACCTTATCAAAACTATACCTCGCCGGATGATTCCAATATCAAAGAGTTTGCTTCTGGTGGAGCCTTCAATTGTGCATTGGTAGCCGAAGGAGTGAAGTGCTGGGATGAAAGAGGAAAGACTGCATTGGTTGAGGGAAGTGCCGGTGCACTTAAACTAAGCATCGGTTCAACCGTCGGTTGTGCTGTTACTGAGGCAGCAGGAGTCATCTGCTGGAGGCTTTCTAATAAAGGTATTTATAAGCGGATGCTGTCATTCGTTCCATCCGGCAGTATTACAAAAATTGAGCACATTTCTGCAAGTCACGCGAGTACATGTGCATACGGTGATGAAGGAAAATTAAAATGCTGGGGAGGCAATTTTGACAACGCTCTTGATGTGCCTGCCAATTTTCCTGGACCGTTAACTCAGTTATCGCTAGGCTCGCATAGAACTTGTGCCATTAAAGATCTGCAACTTTCTTGCTGGGGTGATTCTAATAGTGACTACGCGACTCCTTCGAAGCTTGGCAACGTTTCATTTGTATCATCCGGGGGCAATCATATTTGTGCTGGCAATGAACAGTCTCTAAAATGCTGGGGAGATAATATTCGAGGAGCACTCGACATACCAAAAGAACTTAAAAATTTTTCAAGCGTTTCCGCTGGAATGCTTCACAGTTGTGCAGTTGCTGACGATCAGGTGACTTGTTGGGGCGGAACAGGACTGATTAAAAATGTAAACCCTCTTAAAAAATTAATGAGACCAAAGGCGATCTGTGCAGGTGGAACTTTTTCATGCGGTATTTTGTCAAATGGAAAAGTGCAGTGCTGGGGAGAAAAGATTCCGCTTAGTGACAAGGGGCTTGATAGTGATACTGCCAATAAAGTACTGGAGGTTCCGGAAGAGATTGTTGATGCAACTGAGATTTCCTGCGGTCAAAGTCATGGCTGTGCCATTTATAACGGCAAAATCAAATGCTGGGGGGGGCCGGAATTTATGCCATCCAGACTTGCTCCTCCCGTCGTTAAAAATCCCAGAATGCTCTCAGCTGGCTGGTACCATACATGTGCTGTTGGAGACAAAGGATTGATTTGCTGGGGAACAATGATCGGGATGAATATGCCTAATTACTCACTTGAAAAATAAATTGTCGGGCACTGATCATTTAGAATCTGTCAGTGCTTCTTTTAAAAATAATTCTATATAGTTCATTTCAATTTTTGTAAGAAAAAGTCTGTCCCTTAATTCAGGGGTTATTGGAGTTTGAGTTGAAAGCCAGATGTCATCTAGTAACAGGGGATTTTTACCAACTTTAATTTCGACTGGAATTTTTCTCTGCCTTTCATTTGAAATTTCAAAGATGTTTATGGACTTGCTCACATAATCATAATGTTTAATGACTTCACTTAAAGTCTGGAAAGCTCCGTTATGCATGTAGGGCGCTGTTTTGGCGACGTTGATCAGTGAAGGAATTCTGAAGAAAAATTTTTGAATAGTATTGCCTGTTACCTCCGCTCTGCCCAGATCGACTTTAAAAGGCGAAGCGCTCCATTGTGGAGTTCCTGCTGAGGCGAATGCAGTACTATTGCCAAGATCGCCGCCATTATGACATACAATGCATTTACCTGTGCTCATAAAAAGAAAAAATCCCCTTTTCTGGGCGTGGGTCATGGCATCGTTATCTCCTCTAAGATAACGTTGAAAAGGTGAACTCACTGCCTGAAATTCCTCTCGTTCAAAAGCACCGATTGCTTCAGCGACGTGACCGATATTTATTTGATATTCGGGTACATTAGGGTAGGCCATTTGAAATAATTTATTATACTGAGGTATTTTTAACCTACGAACAACTCTATCCCAGGCTTCAAGATTGTCTTTTGCATCTGCAATATCATTTTCACCTTTTCTGCCCTTCATTTCATTCTCAGCAACAATTGGAAATAATGCCTGTGCGGAGAGAGCACTCGTCAGTACGGAACTGATATGTGCCGCTTTTGGATTTACTCCATTGAGTGCGGACTCCGGGGTTTTAAAAATTTTTGTTTTAGCATCGAAATGAACTCTTCCATCCCAGAACATAAACGATCGACTCTTTGCGCCCACATTGAATAGATTGGGAGTATTTCTGCGTAAAATTCCTTTCCCATCTTCAGAGCGAGACATTGGCAGAGAATCGCTTGTAGCACCCGCTACTGTATGGCAAGTCTGGCAGCTGACACGGTTATTTCCGGAAAGCCGAGTATCAGAAAACAGCAGCCTTCCGAGTTCGACCTGGGCCCGGTTGGGGTTTTTTGGCAAAATTGGAATTGAGTGAAGATTAAAAATCTTGATTTGCTGTCGGATCGCATGATCAATCACGGCTTTTTCTTCGGCCATTACGGATAAAGAAATGAAAATTAAACTTAGTTTGATAAATTGTTTCATCATAAAATTTGTTTTAAATTGAAGCTTCATGTGGTTTGGAAATATTTTTTACAATAGCGCCCGTTGTCCACTCTTCTGTTTTTCTGGCAATATCCGCCAATGAAATCATTCCACAGCAACTACCTTTGCTGTCAACCACCGGCATCCTGCGGATCTGTTTATCCTCCATCAGCTTTATGCATTCATCCAGCGGAGTGTCGATTTCGACGGTAATTGCTGGACTGGTCATGCAGTCTTTGGCCTTCATGGCCGCGGGATTCAAACCAAGTGCGACAGCTCTGATACAGATATCTCTGTCAGTAATTACGCCGATAAGTTTTTTTTCTTCATGATTATTAACTACGGGAATTTCGCCACAATCGTGCTCAATCATCAACCTGGCAACATCGACTAATCTTGTTTCGACAACGCAACAGGCGGGATTCATGGTCATGATGCTTCGAACTCTTTTCATAAATCCTCCTTGGATCTAATGATTAAATTCTTACATGCAATTCAAAGTCCATTGACTAAAGACCTCCACAAGTAATAAAACTTTATTCTATGGATAAAATAACTTACTTGAAGCGAAAGCTTTTGCGTACGGCTTCTGAAGTCAAATTTCAGCGCGAGGAGTTTTGCTATTCCTGCGTTCGACTGAAATGCAATTGCCTTTGCCCGCTTATTTTGCCATTTGAGACAAATATTTTTTTTGTTTTTTTGATGCATCCAATGGAAGCTAAAAAAGAAAAAATGGGGACTGGTAAGTTAACCAGTCTTTCACTAATCAACTCCAGAATCATAACTGGTGTTGATTTTAGCGACGATGAAGACGTTAATTCCATTATTTCGGATACGAATAATTATTGTACCATACTTTATCCAGGGAAAAATTCACTCGATGTCTCGAAGCATGATATCGGGCCTGTTCGACAAAAAATAAGCGATGGCAAGCGCCTTGTTGTTTTTCTGATTGACGGGACATGGCCCTGTGCCAAAAAAATGATGAGATTATCAACTAATCTAAGACTGCTTCCAAGACTGTCTTTTACAGCTACACATATGTCTATATTTGAAATCAAAGAGCAACCTGCCGATTATTGTCTTTCAACACTTGAATCAGTCCAATTCTTTATTAAAGAGTGCAACAGGCTCGGGATTGAGCATACTGATAACCAGGAAGACCAGATGATTAATGTATTTAAGGCAATGATCGAATTTCAGATAAAATGTTCTCTTGATCCAAATCTTTCTTCATATACCAGTGGCCGGCTTGGTTATAGCAAAAAGGGAGAGCGCATCCGTCCCAAAAAATGGCTGACTAGAAGCATAGTATTAGCTGATTAAGAAAATTTTTGCAGCCAGTTTTTAAACTGATCAAGTGGAAATGCCCCTGATTCTCTGGCAGCCTCTTTTCCGTTCTTATAGATGGCAAGAGTTGGAATTCCCCGAATATTAAAATGCCCCGAAGCCTCAGGAAATGCTTCAGTGTTGAGCTTTACGAACACTACTTTGCCGGCGAATTCATTGGAGGCCTTCTCAAATGTAGGGCCGAAAATTTTGCAGGGGCCGCACCATGGCGCCCAGAAATCGATGACTACCGGCAGATCGGACTTATTGATCATTTTCATGACTCCCTCATAATCCACTTCACTCACAAGGGAATGCATAGTAAGGGGGGATTTACACGAACCGCAAACCGGTGTCTGCAACATAATTTTATCTATGGAAATTTTATTGAGACTTTTACATTTTAAGCAATAAGAGAAAGTTTTTTCATTCATGTTTTATAACTGGATAAATGAAGGCCGTTATCATTAACGGCCTTCTACTATAGCTAGATTATGGTCTGGTAATTGTATTTTTGTCCAGCATCAATTTGCTGTTTTTTACAAAAGCGCGCCCTACAAGTGTAGAGTATTCTCTCATCTCAAAAGATTCCTGGGAAATGATTGTTCCGACCATTGCCGAATTCGCCTTGATTAGAACATGATCGCCAACAACCCAGAATACGTTTTTAGCCTGAGCTCCACCGCTCAATGTAACCTTAACATCGGTTCCAACTCTAAGGTCTCCGGCAACTTTAAAAATAAATACATCCTTCTCTGTTCCCACCAATCTTAGATCCAGCGGAATTGTGACTCTTGAATTCCAGTAGTAAACGCCCGCAGCAAGTACTTTTCCGCCCAGGTACCCGTTGAACAAATTGATTTTGTCAGCATCTGCAGCTTGACCAACTTCACCGTCGTTATAAGCATTGATCATATCCAGCTTCGCTTGTGCAATGAATGCCGCAGCCGATGTTTCTTGATCATCTCCTGCAAAAATTTCCGGCAATCCACCTACAACTTCTGTTGGATCCAGTCCAATCATAGCACGTGTCCCTGGTCTCAGTCCGACTTTACCAGTGATGACTGAGTTTGGAATTGAGCTGATCGATTCGTGAGCAAGAACTGCAAAGGAGTCAGCCTGTCTCAGATTAATCGGCTTAACACTGTGATTGGCAGTTGTGTCTGTCTTGGTTTCAGCAGGGACTTCAATTTTGTTTTCTGCAACTGGCGATGGTCTACTGCTATTTGAGCTTTTTCCACAGCTGGTTGCGGCCAACATTCCTACTCCCAATAATAGAGAAAATACAATCCGTGATTTTTTCATCGCTGTCTCCTTCATATTTTTTCGTAAATAGAATTATTTACTCGAGCTGTTAGAGACCACAAAAAAATTAAAAAATAAAATTCTTAATTTGTATCAGTCTGATTGAAATTACCTATTAATAGATTATTGTAGGTAAAATTTTAGATATAGGTTGCCTGCCCCTCGGCTATGATTCGCTCTATTTTTTCTCTTAATGGATGGTAAGTTGCGGATCCTTCAAATTTAACACCGTTGATATAAAGAGCAGGTGTATTTGTAACCCCATTCTTGTCACCGCTGTTTATATCAATATTTATCCTTTCCAGTAGGTCCTGTCTTTGCAGGTCTTTAGTAAATTTGTTCATATCGAGTCCAAGTTCCTCTGCGCATTCACTTATCAATTCTGGAGTGAGCCGATCGTAATTTTGATAGATAAGACTGTACATATTCCAGAATTCGCCCTGCTGATTCCCTGCCTCCGAGGCCAGCGCTGCCAGAATGGCGTGGGGATGGTTGTTGGGTAAAGGAAAATGGCGGTAAATAAGACATAAATCTGAATGAAATTCGTTCAAGAGCTGCTCCATGACCTGGGCCAAAACTCCACAATGCGGACTTTCAAAATCTCCATACTCAACGATAACTGCCAGTGCGTGCAAAGTTCCGATATAATGGTCATGTACGCTCGGCGGTGTCTGAAGATGAGATTGCATAACGCCTCCTTTTCATCCTTCGCCTAAATAAGTTGCATTAAAGATGCCAGCCATGCAGTGTTAGATATTAGACATATTTTTTAAGTGGTTGCACAAGATCCTCTAGTCCGTTGAGCTTGATCTCATATAAAAGACCAAGAAGCTGGCCAATTTCCCCTTCAGGAAGGCCCTGGCTATAAAACCAGACGACATAGGGTTCAGGTAAATCAATAAGCAAAGTTCCCTTATGTTTACCAAATGGCATAGGCAAGTTTGCCAGTTTTATCAGCTGATTTTGATGATAACTATTCATATATCCATTCAGAATAAAAGGTGATACAGAGCTTGTCGATAAAATTTACACGCTTTCAATATTTTTCATAAGTATTTCAATTTTAGGATACTATCTTCTACGCTTATTAAATCTGGAGATTTCCTATGGGTATCAAAATTGTATTTCTGACACTTTTATTGTCTCTTAATTCATCTTACGCGAAAACTTTGATAGTGAGCGATGTTGACGACACCGTCAAAGTCACTGATGTATTAAATAAAAGAAATATGGTTTACAACGCTCTATTTTCGAAAGCAGAGTTTTCTGGCATGTCAGAACTTTATCGAGAGATGAATTTGCCGGAAACAACTCTTTATTACGTGAGTGGATCACCAAAATTTCTTGAAGAAAAAGTTGGCGAATTTCTAGAATTTAACAAATTTCCGCAGAAAGCTAATTTGATACTGAAGCAGGGATTAAAAACCCACACATACGATTATAAAGTTGAAACAATTACCAATCTTATTAATAAAACTAATCCTGATAAAGTTATCCTAATCGGTGATGATACAGAATTTGATCCGGAAGTTTATGAAACTATCTCGAAAAAATTTCCATCGAAGGTTGAATCTATTTATATAAGAGCTATTCAGGACAGAGAATTGCCTAAGTTGAGCAATATTAGAAATTTCTTTTCAGCAGCTGAAGTTGCCGGTTTAGAGGTTTTGAAAGGAAATTTGAAAGTTTCATCCCTTGTGAAAGTGGCGGCTTCATTTATCAAGCGTGAGAAAGGTTCAAAAATTGTCATTAAAGAAAGATATTGTCCTTCTCTTGGCCGTACTCAGATTGAAGAGTTGAAGCAGTCATTGAATGAGCAATCGTCTATTGACTCGCTCGAGAAGACACAGCAAAAAATTGTGGACACTTGCCATAGAAGATCATTGCTTACTTCTCGATAATGTTAATACTTGTCTTGAACTGCTTTGAAGCAGGGCAATCAAAATCGGTACATCTGACTTTGAGTATATCCTCAATTGCTTTTTGAGCATCGATAATAAGTAATTTGTTCTTAGGCATGTTCGTATCAAAATCAACTCCGCCTATGAAGACTTCAAATACACCGTTTGATATTTTTTTTGCTGACTTGAAATCATAGATAACCCCCAGCTTAAAAGTTGCATCAGTACTGTACATTTCTCCCTTGGAATATAGAGTGAAGAACAGTTCCTGAGTTGGCGAAACATCCGTGCTCCCTCCCATATCTTTTACGGTTACATTAACCTGCAGATCAGGTATGGCATAAACTTTTACTGACTCAACAACTCTTGAAATTTCCGCTTTTGTACCAACACGAGTACTCTTGATCGTTTCAGCGTAAGACAAGATGCTGGTTAGGCTCAATGCAAGTATTAACGCTAGCTTCATGTGTAGCTCCTGGTTCAATTGCTCTGGACTGTTTTTTTAAGATTGTCCTTTGCCAATTGTTTGGTTGGACTGCTCATATGAGAATTAAATATAAATCCAATCAAGGTGAGAAGAAACGTTGTTGTGAAAATAAATATTTTATTTTTCATAATAAATAGATTGGGAAAAACCCCGGCAGAATATCCGGCCGGGGCGTGTTTGGGTATTACCAGACTTCGCAGTAGTTATTATTGTAACTGAAGTCGTATTCTTCACATGGGTCGTAAGTTGGCTCGCAATCGTCTTTTGGTGGTGTTTCTTCAACCGTAGTTTCATCGTCATCATTGTCATGGTGATGAGCAACTACAAGAATAATAATTATGGCACCAATAATTAGAGCAGTGTGAACACCAAGTCTGCTGCCTGACCAACTTGCTCCATGAGAGTAAGTGCTGTTCAGTTTTTGAACTGTGAATGCACGTGCTTCTGCATCTGTCATTTGAGACTCACTGATTACTTTTGCAAGCTCACTGACTTCATTTTTGATTTGTTGATCTTTGATTTTCTCAAGAGTGTATTTCATCAATTCTTGTTTTGTAAGACCATCCTTTTGTAGTGCTGCAATTTCTTTTTCAAAACCGGCAACGGTTTCATCAAAGTATTTCGCATCTTTCTGGTTCCATTCTACGTTCAGCTTGTAGTTTAAGGAATCGAACGTTTTGTTGAGTTCAGCCTGAACAGCGCGAGTCCGTTCGATAGGTGCGGCTGCATAGACATTCGTGAATGCAGCAAGCAGTAGCAGAGCAGTGAGTTTTTTAAACATAAGGCCTCCATGGGAAAAATTAATAAAAGAACCGCGGTAAGTTTTTTAGTACAAAAAATATTTGGTAGCAATTGTTTTTGTCTGTTATTTATTTTGATAGTGAATTTAAGTGATCATTTTATTCAGGGAGGATTTATGAATATTGTCTCGCTATCTCTCGTATTGTTTTTGACTATTAGTTTTACAAACGTTCATGCAGAAGTATGGCATTCAAAAGAGGAGTGGAGTGAGAGCTGGGAAAATGAATATCGGCAATGGGTGAATAAAAATTTAAGGACAGATGTTTTTACCAGCGAGGAGGGGCTTTTGGGAGGTCTTGCAACAGACTGTGCGGATGCTCTTTATGCAATAAGAATTCAATTCGCATATGAAAATTCTCTTCCGTTTGTAATCAATGCTCCTGACGTACTGAAGCCGACGGTGAAAATCTTTGGCAGTGATACTGCCATGTTTGACAAGATTACGGATGAGAAAAAAAGAGTTCGGGCGTTCATGAAGTTTGTCATGGCAGAATCAGGCACGAATGAACTGATGAAGGACACGTTTCCTGTGCAGATTAAAAAAATTAATTCCGGAATTGTTTACGTTGTAGAATGGTCTCTCTTTGGTAAAATGAACAGACATTCATATATTATTAAAGGATTTGATCAAGATGGAGAGCTTCTTTATTATGCCTCTGATGCTCCTGTTAAAGTGAGAAAGCTCCAGGTAGATACAAAATATCCCAGATTCAGCTATGATTCAGCTCCTTTTGGGTTCAGGAAATGGAAGCAGCCTTCACAGTTACTAATACCTGAAAAAAATATTTCTCCATCGGCCGGGTATAGCATTGAGCAGTACACCCTTCTGGAAAGCATAGGAAAAAAATATATATTGAAAGAGATTAGAAATATTCTTAAGAATAGATAATAGATTTTCTTAAGGAAAAATTATTTTTAAAAGTACTTTTAAAATTGAAATTATTTCTATAAATAGTCCAGCATGAAAAACACAATATCTTATTTATTATTGTTCTCTCTAACTTTTAACCTTGTAGCTCAGGATTTGCCTGTTGAGGCGACGACTGAATTTTCTTATAAAAATATAAGAGAAGGTAAGTCCGCATTGATTCCTAGATTTAAGGAAGACGATATTGCCAGAATGTATAGAGGCACAAAGGCGATTAATGTCCTGAGAAAAATTATTACTGACAAGTCGGTTAACAGGTGTGCGACTAAAGTTATTAGCGCTATCGAGAGTCAGCTGGATCTTGTTAGTGATAAGGATGTCGAAGATGCCATACTTGGCTTGAGGCTTGATGATTCGATTGATGATGTTTCCGCTGGTCTCCTGATTCACGCCAGCAAGCTTTCCCGTCCACTTGCAAATCCAATTGCTAAAAATGAGCTGACCGACGAGGAAGAGGCAAAGGCTATTTCTATTTTTTCATCCAAGATAAGTGACATAAAAAATAAGTCATTATGCATTGAAGATACTTATCGCAGTATTTATTTCAGTCTTGTCAAAGAGTCAGCTAAATTTGGCAAGCATTTGAAGCATCTTAACAAGATTGCATTTGACAGAGATCTGATCAGTGAAGCGGAATTTAGAAGACTTGAAACAATGAGAGCCGGTAAAGTGTATGAATGGCCGCTTTCTCTTTCATCGTATGCTCAAACTCTTGACACTCTTGCAAAAAGATTCCCAGATCGTGTCAAAGAATCTTCAGAACTTATTACAGATAATAGTGAAGGGAAGTTTAGAAATAAAAAATCGTTGCGCCAGTCACTTCACGAAAAATACAATAGCACTCAGATTATTCTTCTTGCAAATATGGTCCGCGATTTAAAGAAGCGTCTGGAGGCATCAGATATTTCGATCAATATCAATTACCCAGATCAACCAACAGAAATAATCAGTCTTTCTCCAATGGAAAAATTCAGGTTTATTTTAAAATTGCTGCGAAAAGAACTATCAACCATCAACAACAGCAGTCTTCTTAACGGCCGTAGTGCCAGCTACATCGATATTATCACCGCCGCCTACGAAGTTGGCTATATAAGCTCAGCAGAAATTGAGCAACTTGCAGCCCTTGAAGACATCTGGAACCCTAAAAAGACTTCACAAGAAAAAGTCATGTTTTGGGTAAAACGTTTCGGTGGTGTTGCATCAATTCTGCTGCCGCCTCCGTTTGGTTTCGTCTCTGTCATGGCGATTATGTTAATTGACCAGTACATCAGCCAGGCACCGGTGGACCGCGATCCGGACGGGAACATCTTTTAAAACAAAACTTTTTACTCTCAATCAGGAATGCCTATGAAAAATTATTTACTTATTTTTATTATTGTATGTCATTCATCTGTCTCAATGGCCGGGGTTATAAAAAAGCGCGCTGTTATCAGAGATGAAGATTTCAAGGCAAAAATTGAAGAAGTAAATCTTCCCGATCTAATCAGCGATAACTCATATGAAGGAAAGTACTTCAAAATTGTTCTTGGTAAAAACGATGATGCTGTCAGGTTTGACGAGACTGAGGACTTACAGCTGAAAGCTGCAACAACTTATTATCATTTAAACAAGGCAAGAAAATATTTTGTTGATGTCGTTCATTCAGAATATGTGCAAAACCTGCCTCAACTGGTTATCCGGCTTGATCTTATTAATGTGTTCAATGAGGTGGGACATTTTGCCAACGATAATCTCGATCCGCAGTACAACAATGCTTTAACTATTCCGGCCGGGGTAGGTTATGAACCAAAGAACGTCAAGCCTTGGAATATTGAAATTTGGTTTCGGTCGGCAAAAGAGATTCACATAAAGGATTTTAAAGGTACGGTTGATTATGGAAGCGTAAAAGGTTCTATTGCATCTTTTAGAAATCAGACTCATATGCTTAATTTTCAACAATTCATCTCATCACTTCTAATTGGTATGGTATCTTCAGATTCAAGTGATATTGGGAGTGTGATGAGACTTGTGGGAAGCAGTGTTCTGGTAGAAGCAATTTATCAGACAAGTGACTTCACCGCGGAGTTTTTTTCAAGAAAGATTTACAGATTAGATGCAGCCCTCGTTCCCGAAATAATTTATCATGAATTTTCACATGTTGCACTCAGTGATCATCTCGAGCTCACACATTCGACTCCTGTCAATGAAGGACTTGCAGATTATTTTGCTGGAAAGATTGCTGACAGTAAAAAACTTGCAACAAAAATAAAGGACTATAACTTGTATGATGGAAAACAAGTTAGAAAAAAGCAACAGTACCGTGCGGCTTTTGAGAGGGGAGAATTTGCCAACACTGATTTTGTGTTTGGACTTTTGTGGAATATAGGTCAAGTTGTGGGAGCGGATATTGAATCTTCATTTATGTATGCTATGACCCATAAAATGAATACTAATGATTCAATTAGAGATGGATTAATTAAAGCTACACTCACAACCTGTAAAGAAGTCTGTAAAGATCAGCTGAGTGACAGGCTTCGTTTGTATAAGCTTTTTAATTCAAAGAACATGTAGTAGCGATAGTACTTTGCTCGGGTATCGTCAGGTTAATATATTTTTTACATTAGCCGATAAGCCAAGCATATATGACTCAGGTTATTTTAGTCGATAACGACAAACAATTGGTAACGATACTTCGTGCGAACCTATTTAAAAAATACGGTTGGGAAGTTATTGCCAAGGAAACCTCTTCAGAAGCTATTTCAATGCTTCAGATTCTTTCAGATGTTGAGCTGATCATCACCAGAGATTCAATGGGTAAAGATTCGGCGGCTAACAAGTTATGCGAATATTTAACTGTCAATAAGGCGGATTTTGCAAAAGAAATTCCGGTTTTGATTTTAGGAAAAAAAAATCATGCCTACCCTAAGGCCACTGAGATTGATCCCACTTCATCTTCAGAGAAGATCGTGATTCATGCAGGAGTGCTTCTTGGTGTGGCAGAATTCCCAAAAGAGCCTGAGGTGCCAAAAGTGGTCGTGGCACCACCAACCCCCGCTCCGCCTATACCCGTTCCAGCTTCAAAACCTCAAGTTCAGCCACAAGCTCATCAACCGATTAAACCGCAGCCACAAGCTCCGCCGGTCGCAGTTCAAAAAACAATGACCAATCCATTACCCGTTGAAGATTATATTGGGTTGGATACCAGGTATTATCTGAATCTGGATGGCATAAATATTCCGTTTGATTCTTTTACCAGAGCGAAGCAAAAAGATAACAGTTATGAGTATACTGTGAAGATTGCTTCCGGGTCTCCGATTGAGTCTACAGGAATAGAACGAATGATTACGAGAGGAGTGGGTGAATTATTCATTCACAAATCACAACACGAGCAGGCATTAAAATTCGTTAAGTCTAATTTACTGGATAAAGTTAAGAATCCCGATATCGCAGGGCTAGACAGGGTTAAATTGGCTTCAGATGTTTTTGAAATAACTCTTGAACTTGTGAAAGATCTGAGTATCGATGATTTCAGTGTGGAGCTTATTAATGAAAATATTAAAGCAATGGGACCAATAATAAAATCACCAAATGTTTTTGCCCTTTTTAACAATGGAGTAAGGATTAAGAAAATTTCTTACGGTTTTGCTCATTGTTTTTTAACCAGCATTTTACTGCACAAGATATTGCCAAAGTTCGATTGGGCAACGGATGAGATAAAGAATAATGTTTATTACCTTGCTTATCTTCATGATATGACTTTGCAAAATGACAAATTGATAAAACTTCACCATCACTATTTTCAGGAATCTAAAACCCTGTCCCCCGAAGAATCGGTTATCGTTCTTCAGCACGCCATGGCCGCTGCAAATATTGTGGAAAAAATAAAAGTGTTACCTGCAGGTATCGCTCCAATGATAAAAGAGCATCATGGGATTAAGTCTGGTAAAGGGTTTTCTGATTCTTTAAGCATTATTATTTCTCCGCTTGCAATGAGTTTTCTTACGATCGAAGAATTTGTCACCAGGTATCTCGATATTACGGAAGAGGTTACTTCGGAGCATCTGAAAAATATATTTCTGGAATTGGAAAAGAAATTCAACAAACTCACCTACGATCAGACACTCAAGTCCATTGGCGAGATCTACAAGTAATTTCCATTGTGCAATTAATTTGGGACAGTTCTAAACTGTCTATTAGTTAAACACTAACCAGTATTCCAATAATTACACTTACATTCTAAAGGGTGTTAGCTCCCAAACAGAATGATCGTATAATGTTCCAGCAGGAGCATTAAAGATGAAAGTTTCTGATAAAAAAGCAATTGTGAGAGAATATTTCGAACACGCAGCGAATATTAGAGAAAAAAAAGCAGCTGATAAACGGCATGCTGCAATGGTTGTAAGTGATTACAAAATTAAGGATAAAGTTTTCAAAGAAAGAGCGAGAACGAGAATCGAGCACGAAGAACAAAATGCTGCCAAAAAAATCGCACGTCAAAAAGAAGTAGATAAGCACCAGTCATTTTTAAAACTAAGCACCGCCCTGAATATAATTTAAAAAATTAGTGGATCAATCTCAATTGATAATGTGCAATTATTAGTTGTATCTATAATTAATATTTTTTTTATTAGACCATTTCATCCATTATCTTGGGCAGCAGACGGTTGCGTTTGCCCCTAAGAATGGAGGATTAATGAAATACGTATTACTTGGATTTGTATTTGCTGGGTTTGCAGTTAATATTCATGCTGCTGATAAACGCACTTTTAGCAAATTAAGTTCTTCTAAAGCTATTGTAAAAATTGATACAAAAAGCCGGATGGGGATAGATGCTGCCAACTATACTGATGGAAAAGAAAACCGATTGTTTATAAATGCAATGCTCAAGGATAAGGATTCTGACCTGGCGAAACTTAAGGCAAAGATTGAAAAAGATTTTTGTCCGGATGTGAAAACTGAAGGGTGTGGCGAAGTCACGTTTACTAAAGAAACCAGGACTTCATCCGGGAGAGATGGATGGAAATCAGGATATGCTTCATATAGTTTTTTTATAGGCTTTACTGCAGATGGACCTCGTAAGCAATTTTATGCAACCCATATTGCTTCAATCTTCGAAAGAACACAAGCACAGACCAGGAACGATGAATATCTGGGTATAATTTTGAAAACCCTTGAGCAGGGAAAAATTAAAGAAATTGAAGATAATACACCATAATGAAGAAGCCGCTTAGCGCGGCTTTTTTCATTTCAGGGCAATACTAGTGATGAGTGATTCGCTTTGTATTTGTCAGGCTTAGCAACGCAAGAACTAAAACTGCACCAACGACTGCACCGACGAATCCAGCGGGTTCATCAGCGCGATATATGCCCAGTGCTTGTCCAATAAAACGACCGATAAAGGCACCGACAACCCCGACAAGAGTTGTAAAGATGAGACCCATCCTGTCGTCACCTGGTTTTAGAAAACGAGCGATTAGACCGACAAAAAAACCAATTATTATTGTCCCAATGATTCCCGTTGCCATAAACACTCCTTTGGTTAAAGCAATATGTTTTTAGCAGCAAGTAGAGTGCCACCACTTTATTTTTTACCTGAATTTATCTTCGCAGAATACTGACGATGGTATTGTTGAAGTTTTTCATATCCTTTCATGAATGATAAATATTCTCGTGCCAAATTGGTTGGCTCCGGATTGAGCGGAGTTTTGACATGGCAGGTTCCGTAAATGGGCGTTCCTTCAGGATCGTTGTCGCAGATAACTTTTGCATGACATGATTTAAAATCACACATTAATTCATTTATAGGGTGACCTTTGAAAACCAAATCATAGCGCGATATCGCTTCTTCAATACCGGCAGTACACTGTTTGAAAAAATTTCTATCGTTTGCAGTTGAGCACAGCCAGTCATCAACAACTTTTTTAAAATCACTATAAGATGAATTGACAGTTATAGGAACAACCGAAGGGAATGCTAACAATGAATTGGCCATTCCTTTTTCACATCTGTCGTCTGAATTGTTGAAGTTGCAGAAGAACTTATTGAAGCTTAGTCCACCCTCCTTAAATTTTCCCCAGATTGAATTATAATTCCAGCGTGAAGGCTTCATCCGGTTGCACAGGCCGGTAGCACAGATGAAAGGTTGATTGAAACTATATTTATTGATATCCGTATAATTCCCTTTGATCCAGTCTTCTTCTTTGTACCAAAGCCCATCGGCCCCGATTTTTTCAAACATTGAACTGGTTAGTGCACCTGAAACAGGAAGTCTGAGGGCGGCACTCAAATCTGGAGAGATTGAATATCCTGTATTGCAGGCATTGAGAGTAACATAGGCGTTTGGCAAAAAGTTGGAACGCAAATTTTTTAGCGTCTCAAAATGTTCGTCAGGAGAAAAAGAGGCATTAGTCGCACCTATTTTCATTGCCCATGGAGATGAGTGCCCGAAAAAATCAAGGCTGGCAATTTGAGAATATTCTTCCAGTTCACGCAGAAAAGCTTTTGCATTAATTTTTTCCATAACTTTCTTCGCGACAACGACGTTGTATTTTCTAAAGACTTCCTCGTCAGGCGTATTGAGCACGTCAGGACTGCTGATGATGACGACCTGATGATCAGGATATAATTCTTTATAGCGCTGGGCCCTTGTAAGACCGGATTGAAAAAACTGATCTGAGTCCTCATACACGGCAGATCCTACCAGGATAATATGCGTGATCCGGTTTATATCAAGAATCAGATCCTGGTAAAGACCAACTCTATATTCAGAGCTTGGTATGCCTATCGGGCCACTCAGTGCTGTATGAGGATAAGTGCTGCAAAAAAGAAGCAAGAAAAGAAAAGAAGTTGCAATCTTGTTTTTCATAAATAATTACCTTCCTTGATCATTATTTCTTCCTTCTAGGATGCTAACGTCAGGTATTTTGCAGTAAAAATATATAAAAATTATAAGCTTCGCCCGCTAAAACTATAGCAATGTCATATAGAATTAAGGCGGTATTTCGTGTCTTAACGATTTCTTATGTATAATATTTTCATTTGATATTTTTAAAAAATAAGAAATTGCAGCATCCTCGTTAGAGTAAAAATCTTAAAAGGAGATGTTTTAGATGAAACTTCCAAAATTGCCTTTTATAAGAATTATTATTTTATCTTTTGTTATCAGTCTGCTTTGTACCGGTTGTTCAAAAACTGGAACAGAAAATTCTTTGTTAAAAAAATCAGATCGGATTGAGTCTCCTGATGTTGGTAAAATAAAGGCAATAAACCTGGGA
This sequence comes from Bacteriovorax sp., assembly GCA_041662705.1. Lineage (GTDB taxonomy): Bacteria > Bdellovibrionota > Bacteriovoracia > Bacteriovoracales > Bacteriovoracaceae > Bacteriovorax. The sequence continues at coordinate 273,596 of JBAZRY010000002.1, read as the reverse complement.
GACGCGGGAGCATTTTCTATTCTGGCTTATTCCGGTATTTCTTCAGTACCTTATTCTAAAATTAGCGGGAAAGTCGGACTGACGCCGGGAATTCGTGAACAAATAATCCTGGATCCCTCTGAAGTCTCAGGAGGGGCAGATGCTATTATGAGTAATGATAATGAAACATTTTCATCTGATTTGCTAAATAATGCCAAAGCAGACATGATTACGGCGTATTTTGCAGCTGTAAATATCTCCAGTGATAAAGATAAAATTGAAATTCACGATGGAGTTCTTGATGACAAAACTCTTTTTCCCGGAGTTTATGAATGGAACAGCAGTATGAGCATAAACAAAGATTTTACTCTGCAGGGAAATGATTCTGATATCTGGATTTTTAAAATCAAGGGACATTTAAATATAGGCGAGGGGGTTCGTTTGATTCTCGCCGGAGGGGCCAGGGCGGAAAATATTTTATGGCAGGTGGCCGGCAGAGTGGTTTTAGAATCTGAAGCAAATTTTTCCGGAACAATTTTGTCTCAGCCTTCTATTGAGATGAAAAATCGTTCTGTGCTAACAGGCCGGGCATTTTGTAAAAATGGATTTGTTACACTAAACCGGGCCATGATAAGAAACCCTTGATGGCATTTTCTTATTCAGCGTAAATAACAGCACCTTCTTTAATTCGGTCAATGAGTTGCTCACTAATGCCCGGATCCAGAGCGGGGCATCCCCAGCTTCTTCCGGCCATTTGTCCTGCGACGACATAAGGAGCAGGGTGGATAACAATGAATCTGCTTCTGGCATTAGAGTTCGTGCTTGATTTACCATCCAGGGTGAGGGAGTACCCATAGGTACCTTCATAAGTTTCAGCGGTCAGATAAATTCCCTGTGAACTCATGAGAGATCCTTCTACGTTGGAAAATTGAGTCGCGTATCCGTCATGATCGGGATCAGAGTTTTTACCGTGAGCTGTCTGGTAAGTGTCTACTAGTCCAGACTGCATATCAATTATATAAAAACGCTCTTTAGAACTGTGCTGACTGAAGTCAATGACACCAATAACATTTTTATTTTTAATTATTGATTGGTTTTCAGAATAAAACTTTAAGGCTTTTGCCAGGCGACCCTTTGGCACAACATTACCCGGATCTAGATTAGAGAATTCACGGCTGATTTCCGAGGAAAAAACGTTTGACGTTATAAAAATACTCAACAATGCAATGAGGATAAAATTTTTCATTTATTATTTCTTGATTTCATCTGATTTTAAGTTTTCTTCTCTTGTTGTATTCAAAATTTCCAGATTTTCTTCAAGTGATTTTGGTGGAGCTGCTTTATTATTGATTTTGGTCTTTGAGACCTGATCATCATCTATTTGAGCATGCTCAGGGGGAACCTTCTCTTTCAAGGCAAAATTGCCGGTCAGAGGCTCAAGCAAACGGGGCACTTCAGGAGCAACGAATTCTTTATACGATTTCATTTCAAGGGGAGACATGATTCTTTCATGCAGCTCAAGTCCTTTTGAGCTTTTTCCAATAACCGCGTAGTCTCCGTTTTTCATATCCCTTTTCATATTCTTTGGGAGGTCTCCTTCAAGGTGAATATGACCCGATAGAAGTGCAACTTGAGTGACTTCTTTGTCTTCAATCTTGTTTACGTTAACCATCAGTTCAGTTCCCCTGATGCCCATGCTGACCAGATTAGTTTTGATTTTGAGCTGATCTTCATCTTTTGCTTTTGACCTTATAAAGGCCCGCCATTGTCCTTTTATGACGGAGAATTCTGCATCCCTGTCATTTTTAGTTCGGTAACTCCAGTTATCAACTTTGAAATCTGAAAGAGGACCCAGAGTGATGAGAGTTAAGTCGATCATTTCAATGACGAGGTGGCTTTTCTCAGATGTTTGAACCAGTTCATTATTATAGATTTTGGAACCTTTTTTTAATTCTCTGTCGCCAATGCTTGCCTTGCCATCCACTACTTTGACTTTACCCAGGTATTTAGGGATTAATGTAGAGGTTTTTGGATCAAGTATCCAATCTTTATCTAGCGCAAATGAGGGAAATAACGCAAGATGAAGACTGCACATAATGAACATTGTGGTGAAGGCGCAAAATATTTTTTTCATAAACATATTATGTAGTCGAAAAGGTAATAAATGAAAAATAAAAAAGTAAAAAATCTTAAAATTGATGATGATATTGTATTGACCCCCGACACGCCCGTTAAGTCGGGAATCAACTGGTATCCGGGACATATGGCACGGGCCATTCGGGAAATCAAAGAGAAACTCAAGCTGGTGGATATTGTGCTGGAAATAAGGGATGCAAGGGCCCCATTGGCCTCAGGAAATACAGTACTGGATGATACCCTTCGGCAGAAGAGCCGGCTGATTGTATTGAATAAGGTTAACCTGGCCGACCCAAAAATCATTCATCTCTGGGATGAGTGGTTTAAGAAAAAAGGGGAACCATACCTTTTCATTGATTGCTTTGATAAGGGAGCTATGAGGCAGGTGATGTCTCATGCCAGATCTATTGTTGATAAAAAGCGAAAGGAATCCAACCCAGAAACCTATGAGCAAAAGACAAAGCTTAAATTAATGGTGATTGGGCTTCCTAATACCGGCAAATCGACCATTATCAATCAGCTGGCCAACAGAAATGCTGTCAAAACAGCAGACCGCCCCGGACAAACCAAGGTGCAGCAGTGGATTGTTATAGATAAAGATCTGGACCTGCTGGACACGCCGGGGGTTATGCCACCTCTTCTTGCAAAAGCTGAACACGGACTTTGGCTAAGCGCTCTTCATGCTATCCCGGACGATGTGGCCGGTGAGGAGTTGCCTGCGAGATTTCTGGTTGAGTATTTGAAAAATAGTAATTCCAGGGAATTTAAAGAGCGCTATAAGCTTGAAAGGCTTGATATGAGCGTTGAAGAGATTTTCGAGAAGATAGCTATTCTAAGAGGATGCTTAAAACAAAAGGGTCTGCCAGACATGGATAGGGTTCACAAGCTAATTCTTCTGGATTTCAGAAAAGGCGAATTGGGCAAATGCTGTTTCGGATTGCCTCCAGAGGACAAAATTTAAATTAAAATTCGTTGAAATATGAAACAGTACCGGCACCTTCTTCGTTAATGATAAAGTGCTGGATGTTTGAAGGCCTGTATTTATTCTGCATTTCTAAAAGTTTATCTTTATCCATTGGACAGACGCTTCCCAATTGAGCAATTGCCTCCTGGAATTTCTGTGCGCCGGATTTATTGGCAAACTTGCTGCAATTGATGGATTCATCCATAGATGAATCTATATAGTTTTTAAAATCGATTGTATTTTTGATCTTCCATTTTGAACCCTCACAGCCGATATAAGGCCCGAGGTTATGTTCAGCACCAAGGATATCGTCCTGCTTTAAAAGCATGTGATTCCAGAATCTCATACCATTAAAATTAGCTGAAAGATCTGCATAGGAAAAAACACCTGTCGCCAGCATATTTCCACCCAGAAAAGTTTTTTCCTTCAGGATGCCGCCTTTTAGAATTTGCTTTATTGATTTACCTTTAGATTGTTGCGCGAAATAAGTGAAACCCATTCCAAACATGTGTTCTAATTTGTCGACACCCACGATCTGTTCGCCAATCTGAATCAGAGGGCTTAGTGCAAGAGGACTGGCCGCTGCTTTTTTTCTTCCAAGTAAATAGCCGTTGTGTACAGACCATTGTCCATAGACTGATTCTTTAAGTGGAAGAGAATTTTTAGCAACTGCTTCTGTGTAAAGGATGTTCTTTACCAGTTCACCTTTGCTGTGATTTGAAAAATATTTTTTTAATTCTATGTATAGTCTTTCTTCGCTTTTAGCACCCTGATCGCAGCTGGTTTCCAGATTGACAGTCTCTACGGCATCAGCGAGATACTTGTTGGCAAGATCGTTAATCTGTCCGCTCACATCCACTAAACTGAGAGTTCTTGCCGTAAAATTATCTGCCTCAGCTCCAAAGCCGATGCTTGAACATATAAGGGCAGAAAAAAGAATGGTTAGTTTCATCTGGTAATCCTGTTAAACCGGCAATGTGCCTAGAGAATAACAGAAATCCGGATTTACAAGTCAAAACGTGTAGAAAGTACAGGCTTTTTAGTAGAAGCGGATATCTTTTACCCCTATAACTCCGACTACCGGGACTTTATTGGCAATGGCGATTGCCCTAGAAATCACTTTTCCTTTATAGAACAATTTCCATCCAGCCCAGTTTTGGGCCAGCTCGATTTCAAAGCTTTTTCTTTTTCCCAAAATTGCATTGCTCAGAATATTAAAGACAAGTACGCCGCCAAGTGTCCGATCAAAATTAGTTCCATAAATTTTGGCAAAACTTATTTTGCTTTTTTTAGGCAGGCTCAGGCCTTCATCAATAAAATTCATTACCGGAATTGAATCTCTATGCGAGAATTTTCCGTCAATATATGTGTCTATACAAAAAGTATTAAGCTCGCGCTCGTCATCATTGGAATCCACAATAAATTGATAGCTGTCGTTGTTAACATCGGTTGTGATGGTTGCCAGAACTTCCTCTGAAGCCTTCGTCACCGAGCTAAAAATAACGAGAGAAATAAATAAAGAAACTGCCAGAAGTTTGTTTGAAGGTGTCATTTTTGTTTCCTATGTATTCAGGCCAGAATGGCCAAAGAAGATGTTTTTAATCACATCCATAGGTTTTATGAAAAATACATAATGACTATTTAACAGATAGTTTTTTTGAATGGGTTAATCCCAGCCAAGGACTCGATAGCCTTTATCGTTCAGACACTGGTTTACATAGCGATGTTTTAATTCATCCGGCGTCAATGCTCCCGCTGTTCCGCCGCCAACTCCACCCATGGCCGCACCTTGAGCTGCTCCTCGAGATATATTTCCAGTAAAGGCTCCTGCAACTGCACCGACTGCACCGCCGACGACGGCCCCGAAGCCTGCGCTCTTGGCTATTTTCTTTCCTTCCGAAGATTCTAGATAAAGATCAGCATCATCCATGCATTGCTTAATATCGTTATCGGCAACCTCTTTGCCGCGTGATTTTAATGTTTCATTCGGGTAGAGCTTTGGTTTGGAGGCACAACTTGCGAGTGTCATTGTAAGTACGATAAATAAAAAAAAGCGCAGACCGGAAATATTATTTTTTTTCATACTTTTATTATGGTTTATAAGTATATTTTTTCAAAGATTTTTAATTTAACCGAGTTTAGCACTCAGTTTGCTCTTGTCACTTCTGTCCAAAAAAAGCATTATACCCAAAATCAATTTATACCCATTTTATACTCATTACGGAGACATGATGACTCAATCTTCATCGCGACTTAAAAGAATTACGACTCCAACTGTACTCATCGCAGCACTAGGTTATTTTGTCGATATGTTTGACCTTACCTTGTTTGGTGTTGTCATGCTGGATTCAATAAAGGCTCTTGGAGTGACCGAGATGAAAGAATTTCTTTCGGTTGGGGTTAAACTCTATAATTTCCAGATGGCTGGTATGCTTCTTGGTGGGATTTTCTGGGGAATCCTTGGGGATAAAAAAGGTCGTCACGTCGTATTATACTCATCAATTTTAATGTATTCATTGGCCAATATCCTGAACGCTTTTGTCACAACAGCATTTCAGTATGAAGTCCTGCGTTTTCTTGCAGGGGTTGGTCTGGCAGGAGAGTTAGGTGCAGCCGTGACTATGGTAGCTGAGTCTTTGAATAAAGAAGATCGCGGATATGCAACGACATTGGTCGCGACACTTGGAATGATCGGAAGCCTTTGTGCTGCCCTTGTTGGAAAATTCTTTGCGTGGAACCACGCTTACCTGATAGGTGGTGGTTTGGGTCTTCTTTTATTGGCTGCGAGATTAAAGAGTTTTGACTCTGAAATGTTTAAGGCCCTTCAGCACAAAAAAGTCGTCCGCGGAAATATCAAATTATTGTTTAAACCAAAGAAAGCCATTCGTTACTTAAGTTCTGTTGCTGTTGGCATTCCAATTTATTTTATCACCGCTATTTTATTAACCCTGGCCCCTGTTGTAACAAGTGAGCTTAAGCTGACAGGAATTGTGACAGCTGCTGATGCTCTTATTTACGGATCAATCGGGCTTGCGGTCGGTGACCTTGCGAGCGGACTCCTTTCACAATGGTTAAAAAGCAGAAAGATTGCTATAGCCATTTTTCTGGCCATCGCTTTAATTACGATGATTATTTATACAAGATCAATTGGAGCCACTCCCGGCTTTATTCATTTCCTTTGTTTTATCCTTGGGACAAGTGCCGGCTACTGGGCAGTTCTTGTGACAACGGCAGCAGAGCAATTTGGAACAGAAATCAGATCGACTGTTGCAACCAGTGTTCCGAATTTTGTACGTGGATCAGGCATGGTTATAGCTTCTTCATTCCTTTTCCTTAAGCCACATTTCACAATTATTCAGACAGTGCTTATTATCGGCAGCGTTGTTTTTGCAATAGGTTTTGCCTCACTCCTGGTATTGAAAGAAACATACGGAAAGGACCTTGATTTTTTAGAAGAAGATCAAGCCTAGTTAAGTACTAAATTCTTCGCATGCTGTGAGAAAAACCTTCAATAATTTTTTTATTGAATGCAGGCAGGTCATCAGGTTTTCTACTTGTTATAAGAAAGTCATCGACAACAACTTCTTCATCGACCCAATCTGCACCTGAATTGATTAAATCTGTTTTAAGTGATGGCCATGAAGTCAGGTGTTTACCTTTTGTAAGGCCAGCTTCAATCAAAACCTGAGCACCATGGCATATAGAAGCTATGGTTTTGTGATCAACGACGAATTCTTTTACAAACTCAATCGCTCTTTTGCTCATTCTTAATTTATCTGGATTCATGACTCCTCCGGGAATTAATAAGCCGTCATATTTTACAGCTTCAGTTTCATCAACTGTAGCATCTACTCCGATGCTCTTTCCCCAGTTATTTCCTTTCCACGATTTTATTTCTCCGCCATGAATGGAAACTATTTCTACGACAGCTCCAACTGCTTCCAATGCTTTTTTTGGCTCAAAAAGTTCTGATTCCTCAAAACCATCTGTGGCCAGAATGGCTATTCTTCTTTCTGCTAAAAATTGGGTAGGCTGTTCCATATTCATAAATTCTCCTTATAAAAAACTGCAATTCGGTATTGTATAAGTTTTTCTGAATTTCAGATCGCCAAATTTTTCCGTACCTTTTGAATAGATAACATCCAACATGTAATTAAGCGGCATGGTCGTTGTTTCGTTTCTCCACACAATACATTTGTTAGCAGAATCTTCTGTCGGTACTTCGCGCTTACTGCACACCTGCTGTGATGTTATACGTGGAAGATAAATGGTCATTTCAGATGCTCTTATACATTTCCTGGTTACAGTTTCTCCAATGTCTGAGTTTGGAATTCCGGTCCTGATGTCAATGTGTTCATTACAAACCATAACAGGTTTAATACTTTTAAATTCTCCATTTTCGTGACAGATATTAAAAATTCCACCATACCCAAATTGAGAGGTGAACTTAGGCATTACAATTGATATGCGCTTATCATTTCTGATGACAGACCATTCATCTCTAACTGTCTGGGCAAATGCATCGCCCATAACAAACAAGGCCATAAAGCTATATAAAACTGTTTTCATGCAGACTCCCTTCGTTATTCAGAATCCAATGCTTATCTAAAAAAGAGCAATCAATATGCCAACATCAAGTTTGGATTAAAGGCATTGGGCCGGGGCTTTTTGAACCCTGAGGGAAAAAATGTCAGGGTAAGTTGGGCATTGAGGGAATCACTTAAGAGAGATATAAAAACTAATGAGTATGCTTTCATCGAGGAGTTCCTTATGCGATCGAATATCTGGAAAGGCGCACTGAGTTTTGGGTTGTTGAATATTCCTGTACGCCTGATGAAGGCAGATGAGGAAAAAGATCTGCATTTTTCCATGCTGGATGAAAAAGACCTGGCTCCAATAAAATACAAAAAAATAAATGCCAGAACGGGAAAAGTTGTTCCTTACGAAAGAATCGTTAAAGGATACGAATATAAAAAAAATGAGTTCGTTGTTATGACCGATAAAGATTTTAAGGCAGCAAACGTAGAAGCAACAGGAACAATAGATATTGAAAATTTTGTGGATCAGGAAGAGGTTGATCTGATGTTTTTGGAAAAACCCTATTATCTGGTGCCTGAAAAAAACGGGGAAAAAGGATACTTCTTACTAAGCCAGGCAATGAAGAAAAGTAAGAAAGTGGCAATTGCCAAATTTGTTCTCCGCGCGAAACAGCACCTGGCAATGATCATGATACGTGGTGATTATCTGGTGCTTGAAATGATGAGGTTTGCCCACGAAGTTCTTGAGGTAGACGAAGTAGATTATTTCAGCACCACTAAAAAACAAAAATTTTCTCCCAAAGAATTGATTATGGCAGTTGACCTGATTGAAGGGATGACTGAAAAATGGAAACCTGAGAAATACAAGGATACTTATTTCAACGATCTCAAAAAAATCATCGATAAAAAAGTTAAAGGCGGCAAGGGGAAATTCATTGAGGAGATTCATCTGCCAGAAGTCCATGCAGCTACGAACGTGCTGGACTTAATGCCGCTATTGAAAAAAAGTCTGGAGAGCAAAACCAAAACCAAAAAATATAAGAAGAAAGCATGAAAAAATTATTAAAAACATATAATAAAAAAAGAGATTTCGCATTAACAGCAGAACCGGGCGGAAAAGTTAAAAGAAGTAAATCAAAAAATCTGCTGTTTGTTGTTCAGGAACATCATGCCTCCCATCTTCATTATGATTTCAGGCTGGAGTTGGATGGAGTGTTGAAAAGTTGGGCAATTCCAAAAGGGCCTTCTTTAAATCCTGCAGATAAAAGACTGGCGGTTGAAGTTGAAGATCATCCAATGGACTACGCCACCTTTCAAGGAACAATTCCAAAAGGGCAATATGGTGGGGGAGAAGTCTATATCTGGGACAAAGGAACGTGGAATGTAGATGGAGACCCTCACCGCGGACTCAAAAATGGCAAGCTGGAATTTACACTTAAGGGAAAAAAATTAAAAGGCCATTTTGTGCTATTTCGAATGGCGCAGAAGAAATCAACTTCAAAAAATAACTGGATTCTAAAGAAGAAAACGGATGATGAAGCCGACAGTGATTTTCACCTGAAGCCAATAGCCAAAGAAAAAACAGTAAAAAAAAAGTCTAAATGGCCAGGCTTTGTACACCCTCAGCAGGCATTTTTGGTGGATGCCCCACCTGAATCTGAAAAATGGGTTCATGAAATAAAATTTGATGGCTATCGTCTTCAGCCGCATATCTGGAATAAAAAAATAAAACTATTTACCCGAGGCGCGAAAGACTGGAGTGAAAAATTTCCGACTCTTTCCAGATCCCTGCTGGAACTTGACGTTGACTCCGCTATTTTGGACGGTGAAGCTGTTGTAATGGATGAAAAAGGCAAAAGTCATTTCGGAAGTCTTCAGAATGCGTTGTCCATGAGAGATTATTCTAAAATGAGAATTTATCTGTTTGATCTTCTTTATCTTAATGGTGAAGATTTGCGGATGAGGCCGTTGCAAGAGAGAAAGGAGTTATTAAAGAGATTACTGGTAAAGTGCAAGCCTCCAGTTTATTACAGCGAAGATGTAAAAGTTAATGGAGCTCAATTTTTTAAAATATCCTGCCAGTACGGACTTGAAGGAATTGTTTCTAAAGACAGCGAGGCACCCTATACCTCGGGAAGATCAAGACTGTGGTGCAAATGCAAATGCCGTCAGCAACAGGAATTTGTGATTGGCGGATATACGAAAGGAAAAGGGGGACGCTCGGCTGACCTGGGAGCACTGCTGCTTGGAACTTATGAAAATGTACGCGGTAAATCGCAATTTCGTTATGTGGGAAAAGTCGGAACAGGTTTTGATTTTAAAACGCTGAGGGAATTAGTAAAAAAAGTCTCGGCGATCAAGCAGAAAAAATCACCTTTTGATATCAAATCACCAGAAGGCAGAGACATTCGCTGGGTGAAGCCAGAGCTTCTTGCAGAGATAAGTTTCACTGAATGGACTGCGGATAGAATTCTGCGCACGCCTGTTTATATTGGTCTACGAAATGATAAATCGAGCAAAGAGTTCGCGCTGACTCATCCTGAAAAAATTCTGTTTCAATCGGAAAAAATAACCAAAAAAATCATTGCCGATTATTACGACGAGGTGGCAGACTTGATGCTTGCGCATGTGCGTGACCGTCCGCTTTCGCTGTACAGATGCCCGCAAGGAACTGGGGGGAAATGTTTTTACCAGAAACACCCGAAAGTTGAAGCATCTCTAAAGGATTTAAAAACTTTTAAGGTGCGAGAAAAATCTGAAATCAATTTATACGTAGCACTCGACTCTGCTCAGGGATTAAGACAGCTGGTACAGATGAATGCTTTTGAGTTTCATACATGGAATTGTCATTATCAATCCTTAATGAATCCAGATCAGATCGTGATGGATTTTGATCCTGACCCCGAAGTGGATTTCAAGGGCGTTGTTAACGCATGTTTTGAAATGAAGAAAATACTTGATAAGTTAAAATTAAAAAGTTTTGTGAAAGTCACCGGTGGCAAGGGGATACACATTCATATTCCGATTGAACCTATTTACACGTGGGCCCAGATCAAGGCATTTAGCAAAGCACTTGCGGAGGAAATGGTTTCGAGAAATCCGAATGATATGGTTGCAACAATGAATAAGTCGGCGAGAAAGGGCAAAATCTTTGTAGATTATCTTCGAAATGACTATGGCTCGACTTCTGTTGCCCCCTATGTCCTTCGCGCTAAAGAAATAAGTGCAGTCGCTCTTCCTGTTGAATGGAGTGAATTGCCCAGATTAAAAAGTGCTGATCAATTCACGCTAAAAAAGGCCTTGTTGAAAATCAAACACAGGAAGTCCGACCCTTGGGAAAAAATATTGAGCATTAAGCAAAAAATTATAATACTGGAGTAGCGTCGGGAGTTTCCCAGACTTTTAATGTATCCGGTGGATTTACCGCAGGCCTGTTGACCGGAGATAGATCAACATTTGCCGGACCCTTTATGACATTTCCATGGCAGTTAAAACTAGATCCATGACAAGGACAATCCCAGGATTTTTCTGAAGAGTTCCAGTGAACTATTCCTCCCAAGTGGGGACAAACTGCGGAATTAAATTCAAAATTTCCGTGATGATCCTTGTAGGCGGCGATGATCTGCAATCCATCTCTGAAAATAACGCCTTCATCAGGAGGAACGTCTTCAAGTTCATCAAACTGCGGTTCAACAAACCAGTCCTTGTATTGAGCAAGAACATTTGCATTCTCTCTGATGTAATTTCCGGCAGATCCCAGGCTTATTCTAGAGGGACTATATATATTTTTCCAATGATTTTCCCGTCCAAGAATTAAATCAGTAATCAGCATTGCTGCAATTACAGAGTAAGTCATTCCATTGCCGGAATGCCCAGTTACAACATAAACATTTTCCTTGTCCAATGGATTGTGACCAATGTAAGCAAGACCATCAACAGGCTCAAGCACATGCCCGGACCACTTGTAAATTATTCTTCCTGCCTTGGGAAATCTTTTTCTTGTCCAATTTTCCAGGCGGGTATAACTGGATTCAGGGTTATCATTCTGACCAGTCTTATGGTCTTCACCGCCGACGAGTAATATTTCGTGATGATGCCCGTCTTTTTTTTCTAGCCGGACATAGTGATAAGGATCTTCGCTATCCCAGAATAGACCTTTAATCATTATGCCTTCCGGGATTTCTAGGCCTATAACATAACTTCGATACGAAGCTTGCTTTGTATGTATTGCGACCAGATCATTTACAGGAGTATTGGTTGCAACAACAATAGATTCACACGTGACGATGTGATTATTCTGCAGTCTAACATACGCAGCTTCACCTCCCTTTATTTCAACGACATGCGAATTGGTAAATATTTTCCCACCCTTTTTAAGAATGCAATCAGCAAGTCCGTTCAAATACTTCAGCGGATTGAGCTGGAGTTGATTTGGATAGCAAAGCGCCGGACCTGGATCAAATGAATCAAAAGGAATTTTTTCCGTTATGTAGACATCACTGAGTCCTGCTCTTAAGGTCGCTTCAAGTTCTTTATTTAAATATTCGTGGCATTTCTCACGTTTGCTTTGAAGTGAGTAATTTACATAAGACTCATCAGAGCAAAAGAGATAGCCATTTATTTTTTCGAGATCGCATTCGATGTGCTCTCTTCTTATTATTTCATCAACTTTTTTCAATGCAGCTTGATGACTCTCGGCTACAAACTGAGTTCCTTTTTCACCGTGGATTTTTTCCAGTTTATGGTAGCGTTCATCAAGAGCGTAAGTGAAATGCGCTGTGGTTCTCCCACTCTGGCCGCTGCCGATTTCATAACCTTCAAGCACACAGACTTTTTTTCCAGAATGCAGCAGTTGATAGGCAATTGTAAGTCCGGCAATCCCGCCTCCAACGATACAAACGTCAACATCAATATCCTGATTTAGGGGCGGGAATGCGGGCAATTGAATTGTTTCCATCCAGGAAGAGATGCTTTCGCCATGATGAAATGAAATCATTTTATTTTCCTTTTTTAACAGGTGGAACAACCGGAGTTATCTAAAGGAAGATTGCTCTTTCCCCGGTAATAAAAAAAATAGATAATAAGTATGAATTTTATAATTTGATCAAATGACACGGTGTTTTGGCTTGTCTTATTTCATGGCTCCTATCATAATTTTGCTATGAGATTTTTAATAAGCCTATTTATAGTGCTCAATTTACTTATAGGCGTATCGCCCGTAAAAGCATCTTTGGATGAAGAGATACCTCATTACAAAATTTATCCAAAAACTCCAGTCGTCGACTATCAGGAAGAAGTACTTGATTTTTACTCTGTGAAAAATGCATACGGGGAATTTTCAAACTTTGCCTTGTTCCCAATAACCATTGAGGGAATTATGTGGCCTTCCAGTGAACATTATTTTCAGGCACAGAAATTTTTTGATCCCGCATTAAAAGAGAGAGTTCGTACAGCGGCAACTCCGTTCCTGGCCGCTCAGATTGGCCGCGACCCAAATCTTCCCCTGAGAAAAGATTGGAGTGAAGTAAAGGATGGAGTAATGCTTGTCGCTCTTCATGCCAAGTTTTCTCAGTACGAAGTCTTGCGAACTCTTTTGCGTTCTACAAATAAAAGCCATATTTACGAGCACACTAAAAACGATTGTTATTGGGCCGATTGCGGTGATAGAACTGGAAAAAATGTTCTGGGCGAACAATTAATGCAGCTGCGCCTTGAGATATCCATTAATGATTAGCGATTTGTCACAGGAACAGAATACTGATTCTCCTGCAGTTAAAAAAAAGCGTAGATTTTTTAAATTCATCAAATTAATTTTCATCATGGTTGCGGGATTTGTCGTTTTTAGCGTCAGTGCCGTTGTGATCTATCGTTTTGTACCAGTCCCATATACGCCGCTAATGTTCTGGAAGAGTACGGTTTCTATTTTTGAAGGTAATTTCGTAGGAATAGAAAAAAAATGGGTGCCTCTTGAATCAATTGCCAGACCCATGCAGAATGCAGTCATAAAAGCTGAAGATGCCAAATTCTATATCCATAATGGTTTTGATTTCGAAGCAATTGAAAAAGCTATGAAATATAACAAAACCCACAAAAAGAAAAAAGGGGCAAGCACCATTTCTCAGCAAACGGCCAAGAATGTTTTTCTGTGGCCTGCCCGCAGCTGGCTTAGAAAAGGAATGGAAGTGTATTTCACCGTACTGATTGAAAATTTATGGGACAAAAAAAGAATACTTGAAGTTTACTTAAATGTTATAGAGCTGGGACCTGGCGTTTATGGAGTTGAAGCTGCCGCTCAGAAATATTTTCACAAGAAGGCCCGCAAGCTTAGCAATGCCGAAGCCGCATTAATGGCTGCCGTTCTGCCAAACCCGATTAAATTTAAAATCTCGAAACCATCCGCCTATATTCAACGAAGACAAAGAAAGATCTTGGGACGATCGGCGATCGCAGTTGCACCGAAGCCGGAATTGAAGGCCGAAGACAGTGCACTTGAAACGAAAGAGTTTTTTGATATCAAATTTGATGAAGATGATGAAGACAAGGGACCTGAAAAAGGAGTTGAGTCCGATGACCCAACTCCTGCGAATGAATAATTACTTAATTGTTTTTGCGAACTCAAGACCTTTTAACAGATCAATTCTTCCTTCAGAAATCATTTTTCCTTTAAAACTGCCAACTTTAGTGACTGATTTCATCAGTACATCTTTTAATTCAACAACCGTTAACTCAGGATTGTGCGAAAGTATTTCAGCTGCCACTCCTACAGTTGTTGGTGTTGCCATTGATGTTCCTGACATTGATCCGTAGCTATTTCCAGGTGTAGTTGAGAAAATACTTGAGCCAGGAGCTGCAACGTCTACATTGACGGCACCATAATTAGAAAAGCCACTCATTTTTCCGTTACTTTGAGTTGAAGCGATGATCAATAAATTTTCACTTGGATGACTTGCCGGATAAGTTGGATGCTTATCAATATCATCTGAATCATTTCCCGCTGCTGCTATAACAAGTACGCCATAGTTATCGGCGATGTATTTTAAAGTGTCGGGAATTAATTTCCCGCCCTCATTTGAACTTTTTCCAAATGAGCAGTTGATTAGTTTTGCACCATTTTTTGCAGCGTAAATAAAAGCTTCTGCAACATCGACATCAGTTTCATCGCCGTTATTCGGCACTGTTCTGATACCCATGATTTTTACGTTGGAAGCGATACCAGCTATGCCTTTTCCATTGTTTTGTCTGGCCGCTATTGTTCCAGAAACGTGAGTCCCGTGTGAATGAGAATCCTTAATATTGCCGGTCGCTCTGCCCTCTGAGTCTCTGACCAGAACATTGATTCCGTTGACATCATCAACATACCCATTGTTATCGTCATCAATACCATTGGCAGGAATTTCATTTGAGTTGACCCACATAATATCCTTCAAATCTTCATGCTGTACATCTACGCCCGTGTCTACAACGGCGACGATAACAGGAGTTGTATTTGAAGTGCCATAAGTTTTATAGGCTGAATTAACCGAAACACCGAATTTGTCGGCATCGTTAAATGACCATATTTTTCCAACCAGAGGGTCATTGAACTGTGAATTAGCATTCATGGTTTTTTCAAGTGAACCCGGAACCGGAGTTGGGAGAGAAGTTCTTTCCGAACGGTGGTTTCTTTCTGTGTATATTACCGACGAATATTTTTTGAGAGATGCCTCAACTAAGGCAAGGTCGTTGGTTCTTAAAATATAAACATTTTCGAAAAGATTTTGAACGCTTTTTACGTTGTTAAGTTTTGGCAGTACTTGTCCGGGTTTTAATTTGACAATTAGCTCGTTTGGAGTTGTTTCTCCCAGAGCACTGAAAGATAAGAGAAGACAAATTGGTAGCAATCGTTTCATTATGTTCATCCTTGAAAATAAGTTTGCAGGCGATAAATTATCTTAAATGATGAGATATTCGATGAACATTAAATGAAGGCAGTTGTTTGAAGTTGTTAGACGGGTAAATTAGTCGGTTATCGGTTTGCCGGCAATTGATGCAAGAGATTTTAAGTTTAATAAAACAATATTGGAACTTTCTTGTTCTATTACTTTTTCTTCTTTCATATCAGACAGACATCGAACGACTGTTTCTTTGGCAGTTCCTATCCATGAACTTAATTCTTCTCTGGTCAGCTGGATATCCAGTATCCATTTTCCATCTTTTTCCACTCCGCATTGCTCTTTTAAAACAAGCAAGGCCTCGGCCATTCTTTCTCGGACATTTTTTTGGCAAAAGGAGTGCAGTCTTTGTTCGGAAAATTTAATTTCGAGTCCCATTCTGACGAGTATTTCAGAGTTAAAGTGATGATTTTTTTTCAGTAATTCATGGAAATATTCTTTAGGAATAAAGCAGCCTTTTACATTTCCCAGCGAAACAGCTGTCGCTCGAAAGGTGTCTTCTGAAAAAAGGCAGCGGTATCCGGCCATATCTCCGGGCGAAACAATTTTAACAATACTTTCTTTTCCACTGGCCTCTGGCCATATAATTTTGGAGTGGCCCTGTGCTATGCAATAGGCACCGTCGGCAGCTTGTCCCTTTTGATTGAGATAAGTTCCCCGGCCATTTTCAAAACTTGATTTTCCAGATTGAAGCTCATTAAGCTGCTCTTGCGTCATTGAATGAAACGCACTTTTTTTCCAGGAAGGGCAGCTATGACAATGAATTGATTTCATTTTAAAACTATTGCTTCAGGGCAATTAAATGTCAACGATGATTATTGGTCTCGGCAATCGGGAGGCTAAAGACAAAAGTTGTCCATCCCGGTGCATTTTTTTGGTCCTCATCAAGAGTCAGCATTCCGCCATGTTGCTCAATTATTCCTCGGGAAATACTGAGACCCAGGCCTGCGCCCTTGCCAATTTCTTTAGAAGTAAAAAATGGAATGAATATCCTGTTTCGTATTTCTTCAGGGACGCCGCCGCCATTATCTTTTATATAAACATAAAGATAATTTTTCTTGATTTCCATTGTGACCCGAACTTCCGGATCAGGGGAACTGATGACTGCTTCAAAAGCATTATTCAACAAATGATGCATAACTTGAATGATCTGGGACATGTGAACTTTTACTTTTACATCCGGGGCTTTATCAACCTCTAGTTTGATTGCATTGAGATGAAAGCGCTCCCCGCAAAGCTCGAGCGTATTATCAATAATTGACTGAAAGCTGACGCTCTCGAAGGAAGCGTCTTTTCTTTGCAGTGAAAACAATTTTAGCCCGTTGATGATTCTTCCAATGCGACTGACGGCATTTTGTATTTTTTCTGATCTCTCGTTGAATTCTCTCTTTGTTTCCGTATTCAGCTGATTATTCTGATCAGTCAGAGTCTGAATATGTTTAATATGCCCCTGAATGATTGATAGGGGATTGTTTATTTCATGGGCTATTCCCGAGGCCATGACACCAATGGCAGCAAGTCTTGCAGAATGATCGGCGCGGGCCTTTTGGGTGAGAATTTCATCCTGTGCTTTTTTTAAATCATCCACAAGGTTTTGCAGCTGGGTTTTCTCTAGAATAAGGCGTTCCTCGTACTCATAAAGCTGGATCATTTTTATATAAAAATTTTTGGAGTGAATTTTTAAATAGGCAAGATAGATGGTTAGCAAACATGCTATAAGTCCATATCCCCGGGTACCGCGATACAGGGAAAGAAAAAAAAGTTCAAGCATCGGCAGTATTGCGACGAGAAAAAGAAAACTGTTTTGCACTGCTGGTTTTAGAACCAATGAGGAAGTTGAACCGGAGGAGATGGCGGTAAGGAATATAATGGCAACAGTATAACTTAGCGTACTCATGGGAAGCGTCCAGAAAACAAGTCCGATAAAAATTCCATAACAAATAGCATTGAGCACGATGGTTGCAGAATGAATGAACAGTAAGTCCTTGGAAAAGTGCTCAGGGTTCGAAAGAATCTTTCTGGCCAGATATATTCGGATAAAATTGATCGGCAAAATCAGAGACACGGCAACAAGATAAACATAATAGAGTGGTTTTTCAGTGATAAGTGGAAAGAGAATAAGAGGGATAGCGGAAGCTGCAAAAGCAGCGGCGCCGGCGGGGCTTCGTCGGCAAAATTCCAGGGTCAACTTATTAAAAACAGCATCTTTCATTTAGAGATTCTATTAAAAATTAAACAAAAAAGCCACTCATTCGAGTAGCCTTGCCTTAAATAGGTCCCCAGAATTGTTAATGAATTATTTCAAAATCATCTCGGAAACTGAAATCAGCGCATCGAGTGCCTCTGAATCAGAAACGGTGGAATCTAAAGATCGGATCTCCTGAATTTTTTGAGCTAAAAATGCGCTCATTTTTCCCGACTGAATCAATTCCTGCGAGTCATTGATAACCTGATTGGCTTCCTTATGGACATCACCTGCTGTTGATACGCTTGAGAGCGCCAGAGTCTGTGTTGGGAGTAAAGTAGTCCCGACAATAGAAGCAGAAAAAACGTTCAAAGAGAGAGAGAAAAGGGTAATGGCGAAAAGTTTTTTCATAAATTCTCCAGAATTTTTTGAATGGTGAAGTGTGTGATGGAAGTATAAGTGGGCAATCGTTTTTATCAAGTTTTGTGCACACGCCCTGTAAAAATTACCTCATCCGATGCGAAATAGGCTGAAGGTTTCTGCATGGTATACCGATATAATCTCTATGAAGAAACTGCTTTTGCTTATTTTTGTTCTAACAATACCTCTTGTTCAGGTCTCCGCTGGTCTCAGCGTAATAGACGTTGATGAAGAAATTAATTTCAATGAACCTTGGTATAAAAAGAATAAAACCGACGAAGAAAATTTTAAGCGACTGGTAAACGGACTGAAGAATGTACCGAGCGGAAAAAGTATCGTCGAAAAGGCAACAGAGAAGGCAGCGCAAAGAGGTTTCACTCTTTATGATGTCATTGCTATTGGCGACGGCTCTTTGACTGATACAACACTTATTCGTCGTTTTGCCGCTTCAAATCCTGCTCAGGTCATGTATGAGACCAGGTCAAAAGTATACCTGAACCGCCACTTGAGAACACTTGATGCGCTTTTGGATTTCGCCCATGAATTGACTCATTATACCTACAGAGAAGCCTTCAATCCTTATGATCATCACTTCGCTTTAAAAGATTTTATTAAAGGAACTGTCGAAGGTCGTGGCGGTGAAGTTGATGCCTATTTAGTTGAATGCAAAGTGCTCTTTGAACTGCTTCCAGGCAGCAGCTCCGGCAGATCAAATTGCTTTAAAGTATTCGACAAAAAACTTGGAACTGTTTCCAAAGAACTAGGTATTCAGGAATTTTATAAAGTAGGGCAGCATTTTAAGAATTTTAAAAAAGATATTGAGAAATTTTCCTTGAATGAAAAAGATCTCCCTCAGGCAACAGATTCTGAGGCCATGTTTATTTCATCAGCATGGGGCCTTCCTTATCCCGTTGCAGCAGTCAAAGAATACACAAATATTATGGACAAAGTTTGCAAAAATGACCAAAACCGGCTCACTTTAATGCAAAATAAAATCTCGCGTGCTCCCGCCAGCACTGATGGACCTGAACTGGAGTCCAGAGAATCGCAAAATGCCTACAAAACGATGTTCGAAGATTACAGAGTCCGTTGCGAGAAATTCACGTCCATATAATTAGCGACCGGTCAAAAAAATACTCACCATGTTTTGTCTAATTCTCAATTCAGATGATTGACGATAACTGGTCTCGTCTGTAAATTTATGTAATAATTGTGAAGATTTATTCTTAAGAGTTTTGTGCAAACAAAATGGGGAGCACGAGATGCAAGACAGCGTCGTTCTGATGAAAGTTGATGATTTTTTAAACTGGGGTCGAAAAAACTCTTTGTGGCCGATGACCTTTGGTCTGGCCTGTTGTGCGATCGAAATGATGGCAACCGGAGCTTCGAAATACGATCTTGAGCGTTTTGGTTGCGGGGCCTTCATGGCAACACCAAGACGTGCGGACCTAATGATTGTGGCCGGAACAGTGACATTGAAAATGGCCACTAGAATCAAAACTCTTTATGAACAAATGCCAGAGCCTCGTTATGTTATTTCGATGGGCTCTTGTGCAAATAAAGGCGGGCCTTACTGGCAACACGGCTATCACGTTTTAAAAGGCGTTGATGAAATTGTCCCTGTGGATGTTTACGTCCCGGGATGTCCTCCAAGACCGGAAGCTTTAATAGAGGGTCTGATGACACTTCAGAAGAAAATAGCTAACGAGCGGCTTCTTCGCGACAAATGGGTGAAACATGCATAATCAAATTGCAGATACTTTAAATAAAGCTGTCCCTGGATGTAATGCCAGAGTTAATGAAGCAACCATTGGTGACAAATCAGTTACTGTTGAGGCGACTCACATTCTGGACGTTTGTCGCACAATGAAGAATTGTTCAAATCATGAGTTTAATGTTCTACAGGTAATCACTGGTACAGATTATCCAGATCGTATTGAGCTTAGTTATATCTTGGCAAGCTTTACGAAAAATCTTGAAATTATTTTAAAAGTAAATCTTCCGCGTGGTGATAAATTCAATCTTCCTAAAATTAATTCTGTTACTTCGGTATGGAGAGCTGCTGATTTTCAAGAAAGAGAAACATACGATATGATAGGAATTGATTTTGTCGGTCACCCGGATTTCAGAAGAATACTTTGTCCATACGACTGGGATGGGCATCCGCTTCGACGCGATTACATTGTTCAGGAAAAATACCTCGATATGGTTGTTGATCCTCCAGGTAAAAATAATACTGATGACCAAATGTTTGGAAAACGATTAAAAGAAGAGCTTGGCGATCCAAAACGGGTTTCTGCAAGTTGGAAAGACGATGGTGCAGGTGAAGAAACTGAAGCAAAGGATGGTGAGTAATGTCTGCTCATACAAATGAAAATGAAGATAAAATAGTATTAGGTGATCAGGAAATCCTGAAGTCAGATCTTTTGACTTTGAATATGGGACCTCAACATCCGGCGACTCACGGGGTTCTTCGCGTAGAAATTAAAACTGATTCAGAGATTGTTGTAGATGCGATTCCACATCTTGGGTATCTCCACCGATGCTTTGAAAAGCACGCAGAAAATCTTGATTACCGCGGTGTCATTCCTTTCGTAGATCGCATGGACTATGTTGCGGCAATGAGTATGGAGTGGGGTTATGCTCTTGCTGTAGAAAGAATGCTGGGAACAGAAGTACCAAAGCGAGCAGAGTATATAAGAGTTTTGGTAGCAGAACTTCAAAGAATTGCATCACACCTTCTATTTTTTGGAACATACGCAATCGATATCGGAGCTTTCACGCCATTTCTCTATGCCTTCCAGGATAGAGAAGACATTCTGCGTTTATTCGAAGAGCTTTCGGGTGCTCGTATGCTCTATAACTATATCTGGATCGGCGGTGTCTGGAATGATGTCAATGATGAGCAATTAAACAGAATTGAAAAATTCTGCAATAGGTTTGAAGACGAGCTAAAAAAATATCATTCACTTGTTGGTCTCAATAAAATCTTTATCAATAGAACTGCAAATGTCGGAGTCATCAGTAAAGATGTAGCTTACGATTACGGAGCAACAGGTCCCGTTCTTCGCGGCTCTGGTGTTAAATGGGATTTAAGAAAGAACCGAACCTATGGTCTCTATGATAAATTTGAATTTGATGTTCCAGTTGGTACCGGAGAAATGGGAACAGTGGGCGATTGTTGGGACAGATACCATGTTCGCGTGCTTGAAATGTTCGAATCAATAAAAATTATCCGTCAAGCCCTGGAAGGAATTGAGGCCGGCCCGGTTATGGGAAAAGTTCCAAAAATAATCAAAGTTCCAGCGGGCGAAATCTATATGAGAACTGAGTGTCCTCGCGGTGAGCTTGGCTACCATCTTATTTCTGACGGTGGAAAAACGCCGTATAGATTAAAAGTAAAATCATCTTGCTTTACTCACGTCTCAATCTTGCCGGCCATTTCTCCGGGATTGATGATTGCTGATATGGTTGCGACTATTGGAAGTATAGATATTGTTCTAGGCGAAGTAGACAGGTAAGCAGAAACATTTAAATTAGGGATAATTATGGAAACGATTCACCTTAAAAAAAATATTGAACCAGCATTAACTTTTGGACAATGGTTAAAAAATATTTACGAAGCTGTGAAAACCACTGCCATCGGAATGGGAATAACTTTTAAATACGTCTGGGGAAGAGATGTCGTTACGATTGAATACCCTGAAGTAAGGGAAGAACTTCCTGCCAACTCGCGCTCACGTCTTTATAATGATGCTGAAAACTGTATTTCGTGCCTTCAGTGTGCAGTGGCCTGTCCGGTAGACTGTATTTACATCTCGGCCATCAAAAGACCAACTGATGCTCCTAAAATTAAAACAAAAGATGGCACACCAATCAGGTTGGATTTAAAACAATACACAATTGACACTGCACTTTGCTGCTATTGTGGGCTTTGTACTACTGTTTGCCCGACAGAATGTTTAACTCACACCACTGATTACGAATTTGCTTCCTATACGCTCTCGGCAATGAAGTATGATTATCTAGCGCCTGACATCCGCGCGTGGCGAACACGTATAGTAAAATAGGTTTTAAAAATTCAAGATTATAAAGAAGTCTTTTTCTATTTTTTCCGTCTTGGCTGTCTTGGATTTGGTGGACCTCTTGCAGTTATTTCTACAATTCAAGAAGACTTAATAATTAAAAAAAAATGGATGCCTCAGGAAGAATTCAATGCTGTATTCTCTCTGATTAAGGCCATGCCTGGTCCGGTAGCTTTTCAAACGTCTGTCTTTATGGGTAGGCACCGCGCTGGTTTTTGGGGGGGAGCTCTTGCTGGGTTTGGAATTGTTTTCCCCGCCTTCGTTCTTATGATAATCTTTTCTGTTTTTTTTAAATCAATAAGCGATTTTCCTTTTACTCATCTTGTGCTCCAGGGAATGCAAGTGGCAGCACTGGGGGTTATCCTCGGGAGTTTAAAAGGCCTGGTTAAATCGAACATGAAAGAATTTTTCTTTTGGGTTCTGGTTGTGGTCTCGGGGGCAATTAATTATTTTAAACCTTCTTATGAAGCGATCTTTATTTTGCTTTTTGGTCTCTTGATTATTTTCTTTAGAAAGTATCAACGCAGAAATCACACAAAACTTCTCTCGGTTGGGGTAACGACATTTTTTCTTTTCAACGACAAAATTCACGATCTGGCCCTTGTCTGTTTTAAGGCAGGAGCACTTGTTTTCGGGACAGGGTTAGCGATTGTTCCGATGCTCCAGCATGATGTTGTTGTAAAATACCAGTGGCTCTCACAAAATGAATTTCTGGATGCGCTCGCTTTTGGTCAGATGACTCCTGGCCCGGTTGTTATCACTGCAACCTACATCGGTCATAAACTTGCGGGCATGCCCGGAGCTGTCGTTGCAACGGTTGCGATTTTCGCAGCAGCTTTTTTCCACATGTCGACCTGGTTTCCTCATGTCATTGAAAAACTTCGAGGCAAGCTTTGGATTAACGATTTTGTTTTTGGTGCTGTTGCCGCCGTTGTCGGCCCCATTATTGTGACTGTTGTGAAGATGGGAATGGAAATTCATTTTAATATTTTTTTGGGAGTGATGGCATTTTTTGTTTTCATTTTAACGCTGACAAATAAAATTCCTCTCTGGTTATTGATTCCCTTGGGGGGAATCATTAATTATCTATTTTTTCTTTTCTAATCTGGCCTCTCATTTGCACTTTTTAGTTATAGCAAAGAGCTAAACTTGATTAAAGGAGATACTTATGGTGAAAAATATTAATGATCCGGAAAGAGTGATTAGATTTCTAGTAGGGGCGTTCATCACGTCGCTTGCCTTCTGGGGACCAAGGAATAATTGGTTTTTACTGGGGTTAATTCCACTGGCCACAGGTTTTGTCGGCACGTGCCCGCTCTATATAGCTCTGGGCATCGATACAAAGCGCCATACTATAAAAAGACGGCAGTAGCACGATTATAAGAGTTATAGCTGAGGCATTTGTGGCCTTTTATTCTACATGATCTGTTTTGGTCCCGAAATTGCTTTTAACTCTTCTGAACATAAAACGCATCTGATCCATCCAGTCATTCCAGAGGCCGTTGCCTTCATAAACTCTGTCGATCACGACCGTGTCTGCAAACATATCGTGGAGAGTTTGATGCTTTTTTGTAAAAAGGGCCATGAAATATCCCAGACCGCACATGATGCCTGAGAGCCACGAAGAGAAATACCGAATATAAGCATCTTTTAGCGAGAGTTGATCCCCGTTGCTTCTGACGACTGATATTTCGGCCAGGTATTTTCCCGGAGTCGCCCGCACGTTCGATGATTCAAAAATAGGTTTGTAGAAAAAATGTGTCAGCACTGCGAATGGTAGAAAAAATCTCATAAAAAATGCACTAATCGCGGAAAGAATAATTCCGTCAATAATGGCAGCAGCCGCTCTTCTCCAGAAACTTGTGTATTCCATATCTAATCCCCTACGTTTTTGAAAGTGTAATAAAAGTTACGCTTAAAAAAGCAAAAATAATTCCAATAAACTTCATTATATTCAAGCTAATATCTTCCACCATTATATCCCAGAGAACACTTGTCACCATCTGGGCAGCAATTAACCCCACCGTTACTTTAACTGCTCCCAGTTTTGCAATGGCGTAGGGCATGCCCGCAATAATTAAAAAACCGAACAGCGCAGGAAAAATATACCACCACTTATAAGTTAAGAGAGGGGCCTTGAGCTGAAAAAATTCCGGCACTAGATGCGCATAAGATCTAACAAAGAAATAAAAGACGATGCAGATAATGAGGCAGACGATATTGGTGATCAGTACAGCCTGGGTGACTCCAATAGTATTTGAAATCTGTCCGTTGACAGCGCCTTGAAGAATGCCGATGCATCCCAGGAGAATGGGCAGTAGTATGGTTAGGTTAGCCATTGATTTTTCCTCTATAGTTAATGAGAAATCCCTTCAGGTAATCGCCTTCATGAAATCCTTTTAAGGGGGCGCAGTCATCACTGAGTTTAAAGCGTTTGCCGATATTGAACTTATTGCCAAACTCTGAAGATGAAATAATTTCTTTCAGTTTTTCTTCGAATTTATTCCAGCTGATCGTGTGAGTATTTAAAAAGACAAACATTGATCCATCTGGACTCAAGAGTTTAAGCATCATTGGAAGGAGTTTTTCATAGGATTTTATAGCACTGCTGGTTGCATTGCCATCGCTCGAAGCGCTTGGGGGATCGCAGATAATAGCATCGAAGCTGGCCCCCTCACTGATTAATTTTTCCATGGCCTTTTCAGAAGACATGCACATGGAGGTGTGATGGTCTTTTCTAAATTTTGGATTGAGTGCAATATTTTCTTCAAGCCAGTTTAAATACTTAGGGGAGAGGTCGACAGAGACAACGTTTTCAGCTCCAATACTCATGGCAAAAAGTGAAAAAGCTCCGGTATAGCTGTAGAGATTAAGAACTGTCTTCGCTTTTGATAAATAGCCCTTCATTTGAGTTCTTATTGCACTCATGTCGGTGTAGATGCCGATATCGTAATTTTCATTGAGGCGAATCTGATAATTGATTCCGTATTCATTGAGCACAAAATCAAGAGATTTCTTCCCACTCACTGAGCGAATACTTTTTTCCTGATTAAAATTTCGTTCCTGAATCCAGATGTCGTTTATCGGCTGAGCTTTGAAAACTGAATTCAATTCAGCACTGAGAACATTCAAAAGTTCTGCTTCAACTTTTTTCCAAAACAGAGCATAGTATTGAATCAGAATCTGGTCTTTTAATTTTAAAACCAGAAGTCCCGGCAAAAAATCGCTTTCGCCATTGATCAGATATATATTTTCCCGTTCTAAGGCACTTGGCGATTTACTTCTTTTATCGAGAGCATTCTTCACTCTCTTTTCTAAGTCAGCTTTAAAGTCTGTTGCTTTTTTCCAGTCTTCCGGATTCAGGCTCCACAGCCTTGCTTTTACATTTTTATGGTCGGGGTCATTGATTAAAAGGGCAATTTCCTGGCGGTTTTTTTCATCAATACCTAGCAGAAAAAAATCATTTTTTGGAAATCGCTTTGTATAGGAATCGTCAGTAATCCAGGGATGGCCGAGCTTTAAGTGTTTGCAGGAGGCGGGATGAAGATTAACTCTTGTTAACCCGGTAATATTTTTCATCTTAAATTTTCAATGCGCATTTCTTCCTCACTCAAAGGTTTCAATGTATGAAGTTCATTAATAGCGTCTTCCAGCAGTCGAAGCAAAGCATTGGTGACATGGAAAGGGTCATCGGCATTTATTATGTTAAACTCACGCAGGCGCAATTTAAAATCAGCGTCGATAGGGAGATAAGGATTCAATTCATTGCAGATATCCCCAAGCTTTTTTATTTTGTCTTCAAGGTACAGGATTTTCTCCTGATCCGGGGTGTGAATGCCATGGGGCAGACCTTCTAAAAATGATTTATTTTGCATGGGTTAATAATTTCAAAATTGCAAAGTGTCGTCAACTTCAGAATGGTAATTTGTGGAATCTTTCTTGCTTACAAGCGCTTATGATGACTTTAACCCTATCGATATTCGCTTACATTTTATTAACCTTTGGCATTTCCCAAATCCCCGAAAAAATCTGGGATCAAATGCTATTATTTATCGATGATTCATTGACAAATGTACGCAATAAAAAAAATCGGCTTCCTCTTCTGGGGGGAATTTATTGTGGGCAGGATCTCATCCTGGAGCTTTCGGAGTGCGAATCAAGAATCTCAATTGGTATTAAAATTCTTTCCAGAATTCTGCCGAAGTACAAATTTTATACTGAATTGCTTGAACAATTGTTTGAGGCACATCGGCTGCTGGGTATAGGTATAAAAAAATTCATTCCTGAAATCCGGCTCGCACTTATCCGGGATTTGCAGTTTGAAAAAAAGATATTCGATGAAATTCTCTCTGGTTTTCTACAGTTTATGGTTATAGCCGTTACGACATGGAGCTTTGTCATACTTTCTAAAAGTCTGGTGCAGATACGACTTACGGGAACGACCGTTTTTATAATGCTCTTTTTGCAGATTAGCGGGGCAGTACTTTTCTTTTATCTTATGGCCTTTCTGAAAAACAAAGTTTTTTTCCCTTTTTCTAAGGCGATAGAAGAACTCTATTTGTTTATTTCTCTGATGGAAGTTGGCCTTTCGGTTAACGAAGTCCTGCAAAGATCAGGTATTTTGCAGGGAAGTCTGGCCACGCATAAGAGCTTTGCCAACCTTTCTGTCCGTTTGAAAAAGCTTATTTCTAGAATGAAGGAAACCGGGTTATCTCCCAAAGATGAGGCGCAGGAGATCATTCGCGAAATATGGCACTTACAGGAGGTCACTTTCGGTAAATTTGCCCGTACGCTACAGATCTTAAAGTTTAGCATTTTGGCCTGTTTTTACCTGCCGGCTTACTTTTTGTTCCTCTACTCGATTTTTAAATTTTTCATGGAACAATAGCAAGTTTTTAGGTAGTTTATTGAGGTCCAAATCTAATTTTAAAAGGAAAAAGTATGTCTTACGTCAATGACAAACAAATTATCTATTCCATGAACAGAGTCGGGAAAGTCTATAAACAAAAACACGTCCTAAAAGACATCAGGCTTTCTTATTATTATGGGGCAAAAATAGGGGTCCTTGGTCTCAATGGCTCAGGTAAATCAACCCTTTTAAAAATCATGGCTGGAATCGACAAGGATTATCTTGGCGAAACAACCATTTCAAAAAATTACACTGTCGGCTATCTTGAGCAGGATCCACAATTAGATCCGGCTAAGACTGTTCGTGAAATCGTGCAGGAAGGGGCCCAACAGGTTGTCGATCTCTTAAAAGAATTTGACGACGTTAATAATAAATTTGGCGAAGAACTCTCAGATGCTGAGATGGAAAAGCTCTATGCCAGACAAGCTGATCTTCAAGACAAACTCGATGCCTGCAATGCCTGGGATCTGGATTCAAGATTAGAACTAGCTATGTCTTCACTCAGCTGTCCGCCTCCAGAGCAATTATGTGGAGTACTTTCAGGTGGGGAAAAAAGACGAGTGGCGCTTTGCAGATTACTTTTACAAGAGCCAGATATTCTCTTGTTAGACGAACCTACCAACCACCTTGATGCTGAAACGGTCTGGTGGCTCGAGCGTCACCTTCAGGCTTACAAAGGTACAGTTATCGCTGTTACCCACGATAGATATTTCCTGGACAATGTTGCTGGATGGATTTTAGAACTCGACCGCGGTCAGGGAATTCCTTATGAAGGAAATTACTCCGGATGGCTTGAGCAAAAGTCAAAACGTTTAGCGACTGAAGAAAAACAAGAATCAAAAAGGCAAAAGGCCATGAAAGAGGAGTTGGAGTGGATCCGCTCCTCACCAAAGGCCCGTCAGGCAAAATCAAAAGCGCGTATTAATGAATACGAAAAAAGACTGCAAGTTCAGACTGAAGCCCGTGGCGAAACCAACGAACTTTTTATTCCACCGGGGCCAAGATTAGGTCAGCAGGTTGTAGAATTTGATGACGTCTCAAAAGCTTATGGCGATCGTCTTCTTTACGAGCACCTGAATTTTAAACTTCCTCCGGGGGGAATTGTCGGCGTTATCGGTCCAAACGGTGCCGGAAAAACGACTCTCTTCAGAATGATTGCGGGTAAAGAAAAACCAACCAGCGGAACTATTAAAATTGGTGATTCAGTACGTCTTGCTTACGTTGATCAGGACCGCGCATTAGATCCAGAAAAAACGGTAATTGATTGCATCTCCGGTGGGCTGGATTTATTAAAACTAGGCGGGCGTGAAGTTAACGCACGCGCTTATATCTCTCGTTTCAATTTTGCCGGCGAAGATCAGGGCAAAAAAATCAAAGAACTTTCAGGCGGTGAAAAAAATCGCGTGCATTTGGCAGCAATGTTGAAAGAGGAAGGAAACGTTCTCCTTTTGGATGAGCCAACTAACGATCTCGATGTTAACACCTTGAGAGCATTAGAAGAGGCGCTGATGGAGTACGCAGGGTGTGCGGTCGTAATTTCCCATGATCGTTTCTTTTTGGACAGAATTGCCACACACATGATTGCTTTTGAAGAAGACCAGGTGGTCTTTTTTGATGGAAACTTCTCTGACTATGAGGAAGATAAGAAGCGCCGCTTAGGTGATAAGGCCCTTGTCCCAAGTAAGACGCAGCATAAAAAACTGACCAGGTGATAAAAGATAAATAAGATGGAGGACTACAATGGAGAGAAAATGGATTGTTGCTAAATTTGGTGGAAGCAGTGTTAAAGACGCAGCTGCAATGCTTCGCTCATCACAGATCATCGAAAACAATCCAAAAATTAAAATTGTAGTTATCTCTGCCACTCAAAATACCACTAACCAGCTCGAATTCGTCGCCCGCGCGGCTGAAAAAGGCGACATTGAAACTTTGAACCATGTCACTACCGAGTTGGTTAATAAGCACCTCAATATTGCCAAAGAACTCTTCACGAGTCCCAAAGTTTTAGAGGAGCTTGAAGAGCTTTGTGGCGAATTGAAAGCACTGGGAAGCGAAATATTAGAGGAACAAGCTTACACTCCAAAAATGATGGATGAGCTCTACAGTCTTGGCGAGCGCATGTCTTCGCTCTTGGTTTCGGATCTTCTTAGACTTCGCATTCCCAACAAAACAATTAATTTCCTGGATGCTCGAAAAATTATTAAAACCAGCTCTGATTTTCAGCGAGCTGAACCTCAGATCGAGCTAATCGCAAAGAATGCCAAAACAGATATTATTCCTTATCTAAACGTTGACACCATTTTTGTCACACAGGGCTTTATCGGCGCGGACCTTTTGGGAAACACAACAACATTGGGTCGTGAAGGATCGGATTATTCAGCTGCTCTTTTTGGTGAAGCTATTGATGCCGAACTCGTTCAGATCTGGACGGATGTTCCGGGGGTAGCGAGCAGTGACCCGCGCATAATTGAGAATGCCAAATTTATAAAAGAACTTTCTTATGACGAAGCCACTGCTCTTGCGACATTGGGGGCCAAAGTTTTATTTCCTACGACTTTACTTCCTACTAAAAGAAAAAATATTCCGGTGTTTGTAGGGTCGAGCCTTGATCCAAGTCAGGGGGGCACTCTAATCACTAATGTGCAGAATAAAGGGTTCAGTTTAAAAGGTGTAAGCCAACTGATAAGACCAGAAGGAGTTCTTGTTTCATTTATCGGAACTCATTTGGACGAAAAAGAAAATCTTGCCCAGATTCTGCAAAAAGACCTGGGCGAAAACCAGTTTCAGTTTTCCGATTTAACGGCGGTCTCAATTAGTTTTAAAGTAACATCTCCCAAAATGGATAAAGTCGAATCACTAAAGATCGCCCACGATGTCCTGGCCAAATTCATGAGCTTAGAATTTTGAGGGAGTTGGCTTCATCGTGGATTGAATAGCTTAGGCTACATGAGCAAGTGGCACTTCAAAATCATTAGGATGTTGAACATTTTTTTAATGAGAGCTAATATTAAACCCGTATGAAAATATTAGCTATATCTGGAAGTATAAGAAATGAATCATCGAATTCTGCTTTGTTAAAAGCAATTCGCAATCTTCTACCTGCAAATATTGAATGGATCGACTTTAAGGTTAGTGAGTTACCTTTCTTTGACCCGCAAATACAGTTTGGTATTGAAGTTCCGCAGTCGGTGCAATCTTTTCGTCATTTAGCTCATGACAGTGATTATATTGTTATATCTACACCTGAATATGCACACGGTATACCTGGCATTCTGAAGAACGCTCTTGAGTGGCTTATTTGTGAAGAGACTATTAAAAAGAAAGTAATCGTATTTGTAACCTCACCTAGCGGTGGCGATTATGTTAAAGAATATCTGCTTGAAACGCTTAGAACGATGGATATGGTGGTAACCGAGGAAATGACCTTCGTTATTCGATCAGCTAGAAAAGATGTTTCAACATTAGGTGATATCTCGGATCGTTCTTTGAAAACGTCTATCATTGAATTCCTAAAATCAGCAGGACTCAGTCTAAAGGACTAGTGCATTTTTTTTCATAGATTTTTTCATAAAAAGGCGTTTCACCTTCTGAACCGATCACCCTGCATATTTCCTTAATATTTTTATTTTCCATGTGAACGATATAATGAATATTTTTGCAGGCGAGTTTTGTAATCAGACTGAAATCAATTTCCAGATTGCCTGAGTAAAGCGAAAATAAAAGAGCAATTCGAGAGAGAGCATCTACGGCTGAATTGGCGTGAATGGTGCTCATGAGTCCCGTGTGCCCGGAGTTCATGGCAAGCATAAATGGGACGACCTCGGTGGAACGCATTTCTCCCACTATCAAGCGGTCGGGACTCATTCGAAGTGCATAAGCGCAATAATCTTTCAGGGATTTTTTTGAGAGTTCCGGCACTGATAACAATGAAGTCTGGTTGGGGGAGCAGGATAGAATTTCATGAGTGTCTTCCAGAATAATGACATGCTCCTGCTGGTCAATTTCATTAAGCAGCGCCCGCAAAAAAGTCGTTTTCCCCGAGCCAGTACTTCCCGAAATCAGAATATTTCTTTTTGATTTGATCAGCTCTTTTAGCAACTCATTGATGGCTTCTTCTTCGTGAAAAAGTTCGAGACTCGGATTGTTTTTCTGCATCGATCTGATGAAAATCTTGGATTTTCGGTTTGCGGAAGTGGAGTGATGGATTAGCGTTAATCTTAATTCGTGGCCATTGATTGTTGTGGAAAAACTTGCAAAAGGTTCCGAGTAGTTCCATGAGACATTATTTTTCAACGCAAAAATTTCGAAACTTAACTGGTAATCATCCAGACTCAAGTCATTGATTTCCATCATAACTTTTCTGTTGTGAAAAAGTACCTGAACTGCTTCATTTGAGTGAAAGATTACTTCATTAAAATTTTCATGAACCAATATGTTCTTTAAAAATGTTTGATGATGAATATTACTGAACCAAACTTTCAGGAATTGAACTTCTAACATAGAAAACTGAGTGATGCCCACTTCTTCGAGTGTGCTCCGGAGGACGGATTCAAATTCAAGAGTTAGCTCTTTTGAGCTCAGTTTTTTATAATGAGTCTTAAAAAGTTCCAGGACTTCAACTTTATAATTTTGCAAAATATTATCATTCTTCATTTTCATCAACCTCTATTATTCCCGTGATTGTTTTATAATTACTTTGATTACTTTTTGATTTAAACAGCTCGCCCAGAATGGGAATGGCATTTAAAAATGGCATTTGGTCAGTGGATTTTCCCTCTGTCTTTAAGCTAATCTGAAAAATTTTAACTGCTGTTTTCAGGGTAATCATGACGGAGGACTTTTCTTTATTGCCGCCAATGCTTGAAACGCCGTCAGAATCGCTGCTGGGTTGGGTGAGTTCAGTTTCATAATTAATTTTTAATTTTTCGCCATAGTTCTCAAGAACAACTTTTATTTTGAGACCAGCAAACTTCCAGTCTGTGCTCTGAACGTTATTAGCATTAATATTTTTGAATGGGATATCGGCTCCTATCTGCATTTCGGCTGGTGTTTGAGTTCTCACAAGACTCTGTGGCTCTGCCAGAGTGCTCAGACGAACTTTTTTCTGGGCAAGCAAAACCTGATTTTTCTGCACTATTTTTTCCAGTGGCATTGAAAGAAAGTCAGACAGACTTCCGCTTACCTGCTCAAGTCCAAGCCGCAAGTCTTCACCGTCGAGTTGTTCGAGTTGTATAAGCTTTAACTTCAGACGATAATTTTTCTTAAACTGTTGATTGTTTTTCTGGATCAGCTCCAGTTTATATTTGTCACACAAGTATTTTTTTAAAGATTCACTAGGTGCCTCATTTTCAGGATAAAAGCAGGTCACAACGGAGAATTCATTCTGGCATTTAATGGAATCTTTATAATCGTCAAAGAAGGCAGAATAAACACCTGCAAAAATTTTATTTTTAAGCTCTATCGCCAGGGTAGCCTCATCCAATAAAATATCCTTGTTTTGCTCCAGCACCTTTTTGTAATCAAAATACTGGCTAAGGGTCTTCAGGACCCCCGTCACCTTTAGGTGAGGGATCATTATTTGGGAGGAAAGGCCCAGACTGGACACGATTTCGGCTAGGTGCAAAAATTTCGCCTCCTGATTCTTGGAAATGACAAAAATTTGATAGCTCTCGATAGTCTTATCTTTATTCCAAACCAAAATCTCAGAGTGACCGAGCTGGTTGCCCCTGACCAGCATCTTTTGACTCGTTTCATTGTAGCGGTAGGTGATAACCTGTCTGTTTCCAATATTGAATTTTTCGAGCCCAAAAAGGACGATTTCTGTACTCTGACCTCTGGCCAGGATCACATCATGGCTCTTGGTTTCAGCCAGAATTGCCGCATGTGGGCTAATTAGCAAAATGCTCGGAAGTATTCCTTTGACACATAAGCTTTTGATAGGTAAAAATGTGGGCTTATTATTGATGAATTGCGAAATTACAGATCTATATCTAGAAGGGAGTTTACAAATGGTTTCAAGAACATGTGTCACTACAAACAGAAGACTAAGAAAGAAAAAAAATGCTGGTGCAAAAAGAAAAGCTACTAATAGAAATAAAGGTACAACTCCAAAGTTCGCGATCCATGCTGCTGCTGCAAAATAATTTGTATTAGTTAAGTTTTTATTTGATAAAAATATACAATGGCCGTCTTTTTTAAGACGGCTTTTTATTTTCCACATTTCAAACTTCATTTTTCAACTCCTTCATTCTGATTTAAAAAGACACCCAGCGAATTTTTCACTACATACTGATTCATTTTTCTTATCTGTAGCTCTCCATCGGGCAGCATACATAAGTGAATGATGGCATCTGATTTGTTCTCGCATTCCTGGTTTGTATTTCTCAACGTGATCAGTTCCTTCGGAAGATTAAATTTTTTAATCAGTATTTTTGCCAGAAGTTCGCCCTCTGATTTTGAGGCCATGTTTTCAATGAGAATAATTTCGCGTGAAATGGCCTTTGGACAGAAAAGTAAAAAATGCCCGAGGATAAGGGCGCTAAAGATCGACTTCATAATGTGACACTCGCTTGTTAACAGGTCTTGAAACCTTCGGCTCCAGTTTTAGTTCTGGTATAGCTATCATTTCAACTTCGTTGTCAGCACTCAATTTAAGGACTTCGTTCTCAGGTATTTCAATTTTGAATCGGGAGGTTGTTTCACCATTGGAAGAAGTGTTCCTGATTTCTTCATGGAGATAGGCCTTAGTAATCAGAATCTTTTTTGATTTGGTCATTAACGTAACCGGGATTTCCGATGTTTGGGGATCTACATCAATCAGGACAGTGAGAGGTATAATAATCATTTTAAAACTGGGGTGGATGATTTTTAGAGCGGGCTGATTTGATGAGATTGAACCTGTTGAGGTATTAAAATTCAAACAGAGTGCAGCAACCAGCAAGTTTGTGGAAATAATCGTAACAATAAATTTTAGTTTCTCCTTTTTTTTGGAGTCTCCCTTTTTTTTGATTTCATCTAAAATTTTTCCATTCATCGCTGAATTCCTTTTGTAGTTTTAAGTGCCGATTATAATAACTTCTGTGTATGTGAAAGAAGCCACCCAGGATAGAGGTAATGACTACGGTCCATAGGAGCATTTCGAGTTCAATAAATCCGCCCCTGAAATTTCTTTGCTTTCGTAAGTCAGATCTGGAAAAAAAGCGTTTTTTACCCTGAAACTGCTGTTTAAACAGAACGATTTTCTTAAGCGGATGCCAATTGGGTTTTTGTAAAATGAATAGGTCCATTGTTTTTCCCTCACGATACTGGTTCCATCAACACTGGTCTCCAGATTGAAAATCTTTGTGATTTTGAACGGTGTATTTTTTAAATACGATTGTGTTTCAGGAAAGTGGCAGAATTTATTCTTAAAGATTTTGCGAATGTAATTAAAATGTCGAAGATCACGGGCGAGCTTAAGGCCCTTCCATATAACTTCACCTGAAACACCGGCAACGACTGTCGCTTTAGCGGCAAATGCAGTTCTTAGAGCCCCGTTAAATACCGCCATTTCTTTAACATATTTGTCTGTTTCATTGTTCAGATACCCCATGCAGATATAACTTTCTTTTCTGTAGCGCGCTTCAGAATATTCGGTTTTCATTTTGGTGATATAGAATAGGAGAAGAATGGATAAAAGTGCAGTAAGAAGTGCCGCGGTCAGGGAAATATTTCCTTTTGGGGAACTGATCATTTCCCTGGTCGTTTTGGTAAATTTTTCCTGCAATTGTCCCAAAGAGTGGTCCGACTGGATAAAAAGACCGGTCGTTTTCACGACCGATAATAGGACCAGACTTGTGGCCAGTATATAGTTCAGGATGATCATATAATCAGGTTTTAAGGTTTGTTACGATTGAGCTTTTCATGTCTTCAACTCTTTTTTTGATGACGTCACCGAAGCCTTTGACTGCGGTTATGCAAACAATGCCTACCAGACTGGAGATAATGACGTATTCCATGACCCCCTGACCTTTTTGATCTCTGAAGATTCTTAGATTTTTAAGATTCATGTTTTCCTCCTTAGGATTTAGTTTGAAAGGGACTAATGCATTTGGCCTGCCATCAAAAGTCCGGGCAAAAAGAGCTAAAAATCATTACTTGAGGAAAATGAGTGGTCTTCAAAATGGACCGTGGTAAAAAGTTGATTGCACGAACTTGGTGTTGCGATTAAAATTTGAGTATGGATTCAAAAACTAAATTATTTGTCTTTGCTAAAAAAGAAGTAGGCTTGATTTTTATCTTCATGATTTTGATAGCGATAACATCGTTTGTCTTGGGCGTGAAAATAGGTAAAAACTATTCACTGGAAATGGCGGGTATCACTCCAGGCGATGAAAAGAAAGTGGTTGAGCTTCTTTCCAAGAAAGAAGAAGACCTGGAATCAATTAAAAAAAATGCGGAAGCTCATACAGTTGAATCAGGTGATATCGAACATAAACTTCAGGAAAAAATTTCAGAAGAATTTGGCGATGGCACACATGCTGCTGCCGTAACTACACCACCAGCAGCTCATGAGGCTGCTCCGAATATGTCCACTGAAAAAGATCATTCAGCACCAACGAGTCACCCAAAAGACGGGCTGAGCGGAAAGTTTACCATTCAATTGGGAAGTCATAGATCGCTGAAAGAAGCTGAGGAATTTGCTGAAGGCTTTAAGGCCCGCGGCTACGATACTATTATTAATCAGACTGACATAAAGGGAAAAGGAACATACTACCGTGTTAGCCTTGGGGCTTTTTCAAATATGGATGAAGCAAAATCGTATATCGCCAAAGAGAAAACTTTGTTTATCGGGCAGGATTATACGATTGTGAAGATGCCATGAGTAAACCTTCCTCGTTCTATTGTCTTATTATGGCAGGTGGGAAGGGGACGCGTTTCTGGCCCGAATCAACACAGGCCAGGCCAAAACAGTATTTAAATCTTATTAGTTCAAAAACTCTTTTGGAAGAAACGCTTGATCGCTTTGATTCGCTTATTACCAGCGATCGTCGCTTCATTGTAACTGTAAAAGAGCAGCAGGCTTTGTGTGAGCAAAGTTCCGCGGGAAAAATTTCAAAAGACGGTATGATTTACGAGCCTTCGGGAAGAAACACAGGACCGTGTATTCTGATGTCGATTGCCTGCCTGTTGAACCGTGGATTAGGCCTTGATGATGTTGTCGCGATTGTTCCTTCTGATCATGTTATTTTGAATAAATCAGGGTTTCATACCACTCTCAAAAAAGCAGCTGACTTCTCCCGCAATAAGCAGAACATTGTCACTATTGGAATTACTCCACATTTTCCTCATACCGGTTTTGGCTATATAGAAAAGGGCGAGTTGATTGACGGTGAAGCCTTTAAAGTTAGCCGTTTTAAAGAAAAGCCCCATTTTGAGTTGGCGAAAGAATATATCAGAAGCGGCGATTATCTGTGGAATGCCGGCATGTTTGTGGCGCCTATCAAAATCCTACTGGAGGAATTTGAGGTTCATGCTCCGAAAATGTTTGCTCATTTTGAAGAATTAAAAATGGTCATCAACGACCCTGAAAAGCTCAAAACACTTTATGAAAAAATTCCTGCCGATTCAATTGACTACGCGGTAATGGAGAAATCAAAAAGGGTAGCAGTAGTGCCGGCCGCTTTTGACTGGAACGATATGGGCTCATGGGATGCGCTTTCGTCAGTCATAAAAGAAACACATGGTAATACAGTGGTTAAATCTGACGGGACTTTCTTTTTAAACTCGGCAGACAACGTAGTCTTTGCTCCTGATAAATTTGTAGCCTTGATTAATATGGATAAACATATTGTGGTTTCCAATGACAAGGTGGTTTTAGTGGCCCCTGTAGAAGACGCACAGGAAATCAAGAAGGTGGTTGATCATCTGAAAATATCGAGACCTGATCTTATTTAGGGTTATTTCTCTTATTCCAGCAGAAATTAATTTTTTCTAAAAGTATTTCGTCCTTAATGGGTTTGAAGAAGAAGTTATCAACACCAGCATCGATAGCTTCGATAATATTATTCGAATTATCATCTGTTGAAAATATAACAATGGGAATGTTCTTTAGAACCTTTTGCGCCCTCATTTTCTTTGCTAGTTCTACTCCGGTTGAATCTGAGAGATGGTAGTCAGCTATGACAAAGTCAATCCTTCCACCGGTCTTATAGACCTCGTTTACTATATTAATGGCCTCTTTTAAATCTTTCGCAGAATAAATTTTACCGACATGCCCGAGATTGCCCAGCGTTTGCTCAACGAGGGAGCGATAAAAACTCATATCATCCACAATTAAAAATGTAATTTCTCTCAAATGATCCGGCAATTCTAAGGCCATATTAACCTCCGGCCGAGCTTAACTCAGCGGTAAACTAAACACGAACTTTGTTCTTCTTCCCAATTTTGATTCAATACGGATGGTCCCATTAAGATTGTCTACAGCGTCTTTGACAGCGGACATCCCGACACCGCGGCCTGAATGTGTCCGCAATTTATCATTGGTGGTGAAATAAGGATCAAAAATTTTATTAATAAATTCTTCAGGCGGAATATTGCTGAAGTCTTCATTAGGATAAAGTTGCTCAAGTTTTGCCTTAATTCGTTTGGGATCTATTCCCCCTCCATCATCCTGGATCGAAATCGTTAAATAAGATGTGCCGTCTTCAATTATTTTAGCACATTCAACTTCGATCTGGCCTTCAGGAGGTTTGCCGGCCTTTTCTCTGGCGCTCACTGATTCAATTCCGTGTTCAATGCAATTTTTAAAAACATGGATGAGTACGCTGAAAAACTCCATGAATGGAGCAGGGTCTATCTTTAATTCTCCATTTCGAATAATAACAGGCTTAATTGATTTGGATGATTCTTTTGCAAGCGTCATTAACTGATCACTATATTGCTCAATATATTTTATAACTGGTTCGGTGACCAGATTATCATAATACTCCTCAATTAATTCTGCGCTGCCTGACTTATCGATTAATTGCTTAAGGGAATAGATTTTAGACCATTCAATTTCGCGGGTGATATTGCCGTCAAGAAAATGAGTCTGCAGGAGTTCATCAATATGTTTTATGTTCATAATGAATCTGCTCTCAAAATAAGCAATGATCGCAGGAAACTTGTTGATTTCATCCTTCTGATTTTTAAAATCAGTTACGCTAAACTCATTCTTTCTTGCAAGATCCTGAAGCTCAAAAAGATTGTACAGGCCAAACCCGCCATTAAGTGTGTGAAAGAGCTGCAGGGCCTGTTCGCAATTTAGTGTTTCTTCCTGCTCGTTATAGCAACTTGAAAGATTTTCGAAAATCACTTTTACATAGTTTACGAAAAGCTGGAATTGAGCCTTGTTATTAAGTATCTTAACGATCATCTTGGCGTAAGCTTCTTTTTCTTTGGAAATTTCAATTGATCTGATTTCCTTTGTAACGTCGGAAGCGAGGACGACAATATTTTCAATATTGTTATTCTGGTCTTTCATCGGATGGTATTTGAGTGCAATATGCTTAAAATCCTCGTCGTAGTAATTTGTCCCGGTCACAACAGATTTTGGACCGAGTGGCGCCATGTGCTCAAAAGGGGCGACTGCTGTGAAAATTAAATTCGCCCACTTTTTAACGCTTTCAATATCCTTCGGGTTTCTTAGCCCGATAATTTCATAGAGTGGTTTTCCATTGGGAACCAGGCTAAACAGTTTTTCACACACAGTGGTATATATGCTTTGGCATCTTAAACTTTTGTCAAAGACCATAAGCCCCTGGTCCAGACTGTTAACCATCGCACCCATAAAGACGTTAGCCTTTTTAATTTCAATTGTCCGTTGCTTAACTTTTTTCTCAAGATTCTGGCTATAGTCTTCGAGTTTCGCTTTTGCTTCTTCCAGATCCTTGATGATGAGTGCCTTTGACTTAATCATCTCCTCTTTGACTTCCAAGAGAGATTCAATCTCTAAATTCATATTGTTAAAAGTATTTCCAAGTACGGCTATTTCATCATTTGTTTTAGGGATAAATTTCTGGCCAAATTCTCCCCGTGAGAATTCTCCCGCAAGTTTAGTTAATTCCAGAATAGGAGTGGTAATGGAACTTGAAAAATAGACACCGATGGTAATCAAGATGCTCAGAAGGAATAGGCCAAATAGAATGGCTTGAATGACAAGATCTGAAGTTATCTGGAATGCCCTTTCTTTTGGCATATAGGAAACAACGGCGTGAGAACCTCCGCTGGATTTAACAAAAGAAACCAGTAGCTCCTGATCATCCTCTGTCCTGAATTCGAATGTTCCTTTTTCACCAGGTAAGTTTTTTACAGCCGAAGTTAAAAGAGGGTGTTGAGGTTTAGGGTCGCCAAGGTTCAGGTATAAATTGGAAAACAGGGAGTTGCTCTTAAATATATTGTCTATTGAATCCGCGGTTGTAAAAAAAAAGTTATAATTTCCCGCGTTGCTCTTGAGAAAATAGGCATAGCCTTTAGCCGAGTTTTTAAGAATTGCGGGATGGAGCTGATTGACTTTGAATATACTGGGAGAAAGGAAGGCATCGCCTTCGTTGATTTCAAATGATGCTTTCCCTGAGCTTTTTTGCCTCTGAATAAGATATGCATTTTTTGTCACTGAAACAATTCGTCCTTCGGAATCAACCTGGCCGATGGCGAGTATTTCATCATTTTTTCCTAAAACTTTCTGGGATATGGCCGGATCAAGGTAAATACTTTCCGGTAACCGAAGAAAGGTAGTGTGCTCTTTGATTTTAAAATAAACCTGATCATTTAAGTTTTCAGATTGTCGGAGGCCTGCTTCGAAAATATAGGACTTTTTATCATTGATGAAGAGGCGATAGCTATAAATGAGATTGAAGGAAACTGTGACTACTAACAAGCCTATCAAAATCGATAAAATTTTTACTTTTAAACTTTTAATCATACTGCAATGTTGATCAACGGTCCCGGCATAATTTCGCTACTATATCTTTTAATAATACAACATTAATATAGATTTTATTAGATATGGATATTTTTGCATTTTTTAAGTCAGCTCATTTTAGCCGGATTGATCGCATTCTGGTGAACCTATCACTATTGTCAAGTTTGATCTTCCTTTACTTTCTTTTTAGGCACAAAGAAGACGCGTTTCAGAGAGACTTAAGACCTATTGCCCGTCTTGAAAGCGAGGGCAATGCTCTAAGACGAAAAATGGCCAACTCATTAAACTGGTCGGACATTTCAAATAACTCTGTCATCTTTCAGGCAGACGAAATATTTAACGACAAAGACTCCTTTGCCAAAATTTATTTTATCAATAAAAAGAACATCATCACCTTGCCCCCAAATACTCTGATATCAGTCGAGGAAAAGGAAGAAAAAACTACTTTGGAAGTCAAGGAAGGCCAGATAGAAGTGGCACTGGCTAAAAACGAAAAGATTGATATTAAAAATGGCAGTGCGAGTTTTCAAATTGCTTCGAACGACAACGCCAAAGCAACTATTTCTAATGCCGCCGGTGAAGTTTCTGTCTCCGCGAGCGAGGGAAGTGTGCAGCTTGAAAAGGGCTCTAAGAAAACTGAAATTAAAACTGATCAGGTCGTCGTTGTAAAGCAAGACAAGACAAAGGAAATTGAACTTAAAAAAATCAGGATTATCTATCCGATCAATAATCAGGAAATTAACATCAGCAAAGAAACGATGCGAGTGGAAGCTGCAGATAAAATTCAAGGTAAAATAATCGTTGCCATGGATCGGGAGTTTTCAAAAATTGTTTTAGAAAAGGAAGCAAATAATATAAGCCTTATACATATTGATGAACTTGAAGAAGGAAATTACTTTTTAAAAATCCAGGACAAAGACAATCAGAGTGAAATCAGATTTTTCAAAGTAACAAACCCGCTGGAATTCGGAACTCTCTCGCCTTTGGAAGATGAAACAGTAGTATTAAACAGCACAACTGATCCTGTAAAACTTAGCTGGCAACCCGTTCCAGAAGGCGCAGTTGTTGAAATCGAAATAGACAATCCGGAAAATGCAACGGGTAAATCTCCAATCGTTATAAATCATTCTGAAAAAAATAATTATGCAAACATCACAGGCCTTCGCGGAAAATTGTTTGCATGGAAAGCGCGAATCCATTTCAGAGGAAAAACATCAAAGTATTCGGAAACTAATAATGTCAAGATTGCTTTTTCGATGCCCATGATAGTTGAAAAGGAGGCACCCGCTGAATTCAATTCATATGAAGCCCATTCAATCAAATGGAAAAGAAGATCGGCTGATGAGGCGTTCAGGGTAACGTTGACGAAAGATAACGTCAAAACGGATGAAATAACCCAGGATAATCAATGGAATTTCAACAATCTCAAAAATGGTATTTATGATCTCGAGATCAGCTCCTTACTATTTCCGGGAGTAAATAATTCGATCAAAAGAAAACTGACAGTTCTTAATCCCATTTTCCTGTGGGAAAGCAAGCCGGTGCAATCTGTTTATTATTCCAGTTCTCCAGACTTGATATTAAATTTAAAGATTAAGAAACTCGATTCTGAGGCCATTCGATTCACGTTGAGAAGCCAATCATCCAAGGCGGAAAAAGAAATACTTCTTGACGCCAAAAGCAGGCTAAAAATAAAGGGATATGGCGATTATTGTATAAGCGGAAAAGGACGTCCTGATGCTCATTTCATCAAAACTGACGAATACTGTTTTAAGTTTATTGAATCAAAAAAAATTATCTTGTCGGATCAGGAAGAAAATCAGGTTATGAAACCTGTAGGCGGAAAGAGAATTGCTTATCAGGTGCAGGTTCCTGAAAATGGAGATGCGGTTAAATATGAATTTGTTATTTTTAGTGATAAGGCCGGCAAAAATAAAGTTTTTCAGACTTCAGGTATCGAACCGGGATTTGTCTGGGAAAGTGACTTGAGCGGGATCTATTATTTAAAATATCGTGTGACTGATAAGTTTAAGGAAAAAAGTGATTACTCCGTAATGTCCCAGATTATGTTTCCGCTTTCTCCCTATTCTGAATGGGCGTTCGGCGACGATACAAATAAAAGTAAACTTAAATCGAAGTATGCATCCTTCGAATACATACCAGAAGCTTATGATTCACTCTTGTCAGTGTTAAAGCGATTCAGCAAGACTGGCCTGATTGCCTATAAAAACTCACCAATAGTCATGAAGCTAAAAAAGTTTAACCCCAAAATTTCTAAATGGAATGAGTTGGACCCGTCTGAAAAGCTGATTCTGTATATTCCGGAAGAATTTTTAGATCTTGAAAAATATAAGGATTATCAGGCAAAGAGATTGCAGGAGCTGACAAAATTTGAAGAAAATCTGGTCAGCAGCCAAAAAAGCGCTCTTCCGCCAAGAAAGGAATCCAGGAGCTCGTATTTTAAAGATGCCGAGGATGACTTGATAATGAAATTGGATAAAGCAATTGATGATCGTTATGTTGAACTCAATAGTTTTGTTGAAAAATTAAGGCAGGATAAAATGGCAGCAGCACAAAAAATAAAACTTGAAAGAGAGGCAGCAGCTCAAAAATTAAAATTTGAAAAAGAAGAACCTGAAAGAAGACGAAAAGCAGCCTTAAATGAACTCTTAAAAAAGAAGAAAGCACTACTCGATGAACTGGCCCGAAAAAAACAGGTAGAGGAGGAAGAGGCAAGCATCGCTATTTCAAAGATTGATACTTTTGGAGTCTATAGGTCCGTAAAAGGGGATACTTTTGAAAGCATTTCCATGCTCATATACGGTAATTCAGGAAGAGCGACTGAACTTCGAAAGCTGAATCATTTTGACAGTAAAACTACGTCTCCTGCCGATGGGACACGCCTTATTTACGTGAAAAAATAAGACGGTATAATTTTAGAGCCGCTTTAAATCTTTATTCATTTTTTTGACAACGTTCGACTGACCTTCACGAAATTTCTCAATTTTTGCGGCAAGCTTCTTATCTTCAACAGATAGAATCTGCACTGCGAGAAGAGCTGCGTTCGATGCATTTCCGATAGCAACAGTGGCTACCGGAATACCTTTTGGCATCTGAACAATGGAATACAGGCTGTCGAGACCTTGCATATTTTTTGAAACAATTGGAACGCCTATGACAGGCAGTGTAGTGTAAGCAGCGGTCATACCTGGAAGATGAGCAGCGCCCCCTGCTCCCGCAATAATAACTTTAATTCCACTGGCGCGCGCCTTCATTGCAAAATCTCTCATTTCATCCGGAGTCCGATGAGCAGAGAGAATCTGGTGCTCAAATGGTATGCTGAATGACTTGAGAATATCACAAGCCTCTTTCATTGTTGGCCAGTCCGACAAGCTTCCCATAATGACCGCTACGATTGGTTTTGTTTTTTTCATAGACTATATTCCGATTTAAGTTTGAGAAGCGTTTTAAATATTTTATTTTTATCTTCGCCCATTAAAGTGAAATGCCCCATTTTTCTTCCGGGCTTAGATAATTTTTTTCCGTACAGATGCAGGTGACCATCTTCAACTTTTAAAAAATCATGCGCATTGGATAATTCAGCTGGGCCGTTCTGGCTGCCCAGTAGATTGAGCATCATTATATGTGGAGCGCGGAGAGCCGCACTGCCAAGCGGAAGATTCAGAACACTTCTCACGTGATTATGAAACTGACTGGTGGTCGTTCCTTCAATCGTATAATGTCCGCTGTTATGCGGGCGCGGTGCTGATTCATTCAGGTAGAGCTCCTCATTCCTGGTAAGAAAAAATTCAAACGCAAAAATTCCGACAGCATTTATTGAGGTCATTGCAAGGGTTGCGCATTTTTTTATTTCGCTTTCAATATGGTGGGGAACTTCAGCCGGAATGCTG
Organism: Bacteriovorax sp.; assembly: GCA_041662705.1. Lineage (GTDB taxonomy): Bacteria > Bdellovibrionota > Bacteriovoracia > Bacteriovoracales > Bacteriovoracaceae > Bacteriovorax. The sequence continues at coordinate 229,595 of JBAZRY010000002.1, read as the reverse complement.
ACATAGTGGCAGATATGGTTGTCCTGCATCGTATGAGCGATAGGGTATACGACAATTTCACCGGAGCTGTTTCGCGCGACCATGACGGCTAGTTCTTTTTCATAGGGGATAAAGGCCTCTACTAAAAGTTCGCCCTTCAAAGTTGGAAATTTTTCGGCGATTTCAGCTTCATTTTTTATCGTCACATTTCCATAGCCGTCATAGCCGCCTTTCGCCGTTTTTAAAACCACGGGGTATCCATGAGTTTTTGCAAATTCAGATATATCAACTTTTGTTTTTACTTTGCAAAAAGGAGCGATCTTTAATCCTGCTCTGATAAAATTTTCTTTTTCAGAAATTTTATCTCCGATCATTCTGAAAGTTTTTGAAGTTGGAAAAAGGCGATTGGGGAATTTTTCATCGATGGCCTCTAAAATTGCAGGATCGATAAACTCATTTTCTAGGGTTAAAAAATCGCAATCTTCTGCAAAACGGAGAATATCGGACTTATTGTTGAGATCGCCTTTAAAGGTTTTAGAGGCGATATGTTCAGCCGGACTTGGACCAGATTCGGAGCAAAATATCCTGATTTCAATGCCTAACTCGCTCCCGGCAATTGCGGTCATACGCGCCAATTGGCCGCTGCCTAAAATTCCGAGGATGGTTCTAGATTTTAGCGTTATTTGCTGACTCATAATGAAGGAGATTTTGCCCCTAATTTATTAAAAAGACCAAGAAATTATTGCCAATTCCAAGATTTATTATTAGTCTCCTTAATGTTAGCTATAAGTTTTTCTTATCACAAAGCGAGGTTTTGATGTGTGGAATTGTAGGGGTTTTTGGCACTCCTTATTCATATCTGGAAGCCTATCAAGGACTGCTTTTACTACAACACCGCGGACAGGATGCGGCCGGAATTCTAAGCTATGATTACAATTCTAAAAATTTTCATCAGCATAAAGATCTTGGTTTAATCAGCGAGGTTTTCGCGCCTTCAATACTGGCGGGCTTTTCCGGACAGATGAGCATTGCCCATACTCGTTACGCTACTGTCGGCCCCAAAGACAATAAATCTCCCATCGATTTAAAACGCGATATTCAACCTATGACTATTAATTATCCCCACGGGATTGGAATGGTACATAACGGAAATATCGTAAATTATTTTGAACTCAAAAAATATGTGCAGGAAGAAAAGCGCCGCCATTTGTTTACTAACAATGATCTGGAAGTGCTCCTTAATATTCTCTCTGATGGACTTAAAGAAAAAAATATCGCTCACCATTTTGACCAGTTTCAAACTGCCGTCAAGCATTTGTTCGACACGGCCTTAGGCGGGTATTCCTCTATTGGTCTACTTGCCGACAAAGGTTTTTTTGCCTTTAGAGATCCGCATGGTCTTCGCCCGCTTATCATGGGTGAAAGATTATTAACTGATGAAGAAAAAAATCTATTTCCCGGTCATTTTGGAAAAAGCTATTGCCTGGCTTCTGAATCAAATGCGCTTAATTTTTTGGGCTATACAGTTGTTCGCGATCTCGCTCCGGGGGAAATTCTTTTTATCAGCGATAAAGGAGAGATTTTTTCATCAGCAGATTATTCACCAGGAAAAGGAATTGCACCCAAATCGTGTATGTTTGAATGGGTCTATTTCGCCAATCCTGAAAGCGTTTTAGAAGAGCGTAGTGTGTATTCCGCCCGCCTTGATTTTGGAAAAAATCTTGCCGGTGAAATCCAGACGCTTATAGACCAGGGCTTGATTGCACCTGATATTGTGGTTCCCATACCTGAAACCAGCCGGGTCGCGGCCATAAGTTTAAGTGAGACGCTCAAAATTCCTTATCGTGAAGTTCTCATAAAGAATCGCTATATTCAACGAAGTTTTATATTAAACACCCAGGAAAGCAGAAAGCGTGCAGTCGCTCTCAAGCTCACAGCGATTGCCAGTGAGATTAAAGGAAAAAATATTCTGCTTTTAGATGACAGTATCGTCAGGGGAACAACTTCTAAGCGCATTATTGAAATGGTTAAAGAGGCCGGTGCAAAAGAAGTTTATTTTGCAACAACTTGTCCGCCAATCCGGTATCCATGTTATTACGGAGTGGATTTTCCGGATCCAAAAGAACTGGTTGCAAGTTCGCGTTCAATTGAAGAAGTGGCGGATTATCTCGGAGCGACTCGCTTAATTTATTTGTCAGAAGAAGCAACTAAGAAAAGTATTTCGCCAAAAAATGGCAGTAATAGTTTATGCATGGCCTGTATCAACGGCTGCTATCCTGTTGATGTAAGTGCGGCATCAGTTTTTAAAGATATGAGAAGTCTACATAGGGAGTAATTCAATGAACGTTCTGCCACCTCTTTTGTACCGTGGATCGGTAAAAAATGTCAGGGGAGAAGTGTCGGGAGAGAGTCTCCTCTTTGAATTCTCTGACCGCTATTCTGTCTTTGACTGGGGAGAAATGCCTGACAAACTCGAAGGAAAAGGCGCAGCTCTGGCCATCATGGGGAAGTCGTTTTTTCGTTATCTTGAAAGCCCGGAGAACTGGCAAGAGCTGTTCAACTCTGAAATTGTTAAGTCTACATTCGACCATACCTTTCTGGATTCCCTAAAGAACACTGAACTTTTTAAATACTACTGCAAGCAGGGATTACCCCATCATGCACTTTTAAATGATATTAAATACCCATGGAATTCACCTTATTTGAAGGTAAAAAAAATTTCCGTATTAAGACCTCCTTATGTCGATCAGAAATATCAATATCTTCAGTATAAAAATAAACCTGTCGACACCTTGGTACCGCTTGAAATTATTTTTAGAATTGGACTGTCAAAAGGCAATTCACTATCCAAAAGACTTGGCAGTGATCTGAGCCGTTGGAAGAATTTTGGATTTAATGCCATCCCCGAGAGCAATCAATTGCTCAAAAATCCCATTGTTGATTTTTCAACCAAACTGGAGCGCGGAGATCGCTACCTGGAATATTCTGAGGCAAAAGAAATAGCCGGTCTCTCGGATCAAGAGTGGGGTGAGCTTCAATTGATGACTCAGTTAATAGCTCTAAACCTTTTTTCATTTCACCATACAATCGGACTTGAATTATGGGATGGAAAAATTGAAGTGGCATTTATTGAAGGAAAAAATGGCGAGCGTTCGTTTATGCTTGTAGATTCTATAGGCATTGATGAACTTCGCCTCCTCTATAAAGGAAAAAGTTTCTCCAAGGAATTTCTGCGGGAAGCATACCTGGATAGCACTTGGTATAAAGCACTCACGGCCTCAAAAAATGAATCAAATGAAACAGGTGTTGATTTTAAAGAGATTTGCTTATCTAAACATCAGGCGGAACCTCAAAAACTAGATTCGGAAACAAAACAGCGCGCGCTCGCCGTTTATAAAAGTTATTGCAATGAAGTCAGTGCTCAGTTGGGCCATGACTTGAACTTCGGTAAGGATTTCAATCTTGAATCGTATGCCTCGAGGTATTTATGAGTTCTGGGAATTCAGTTCTGGTTATCGGTTCGGGTGGAAGAGAGCACGCCATTGCTTATAAACTTAGTCAGTCTGGTTTAGTTAATAGCGTTTATGTCGCTCCAGGAAATCCCGGAATGATGAAATCATCATCTAAAATTAAGACAGTCAATATTAAGGTAACCGACCCCGCCGGCCTTTTGTCATTTGCAATGAAAGAAAAGATAGATTTTACTTTTGTCGGTCCTGAAGTCGCCCTATCACTTGGTGTGGTAGACCTTTTCAGGGAACAAAATCTTTTAATCATCGGTCCTACAAAAGCGGCATCAATGCTTGAGAGTTCCAAGGCGTTTGCCAAAAAAATAATGATGGAGGCTAATGTTCCAACAGCAGGCTATAAGGAATTTAAGAACAGTAATGAAGCCATCTCTTATATTCATTCATCGCCCTTTGAGAAAATGGTTGTGAAGTGTGACGGACTCGCTGCCGGTAAGGGCGTTATTGTTTGTTCAACGAAGAATGAAGCTATACATGCAGTCAATGCTTTTATGAATGATTCACTTCTAGGTGAAAATATTGATCATATTATCATCGAAGATTTTTTAGAAGGAATCGAAGTCTCGGCTTTTGCACTTTGTAACTCCAATGGTGACTCACATATGTTTTTAGGAACGGCCTGTGATCACAAGCGGCTGCGTGATGGCGACCATGGACCTAATACCGGAGGAATGGGAGTTTTTTCACCGGCACCGCTATTTAGCGACGAGGATGAAGCATGGATTAATACTCATGTTTTTTCCCCTATGCTCAAAACAATGAAAAAAAATGGAACGCCTTTTTCAGGAATTTTATTTGCAGGCCTGATGAAAACAAAATCGGGCTGGAGCGTTCTGGAGTTTAATGTGCGTTTAGGGGATCCGGAGACACAGGTGCTCTTGCCGTTAATTGATGAAGATTTATTTCCTGCTTTCCTGTCAGCGGCTAAAGGAGAACTTGAGAAATATGCTGCCCCAAAAAAGAAGAAGCTGGCCGGGGTTCACGTTGTAATGGCCGCTCTTGGCTATCCGGGAACGGAAGGTATAAAAATTCGCTCTGGTGATAAAATTGTTATTGATCAGCAATTTAGTACTCTGAAAAATGATTATTTATTTTTTGCAGGTGTTGATATTGCTGACGATCAGCTGGTAACCAGCGGTGGGCGCGTACTTGGTGTTACGGCCCTTCGTGAAAATTTCACAGAAGCGCGAAAGAGTGCCTATGAATTAGTTTCATCCATTCATTTTGAAGGGGCTCAATATAGAACTGATATTGGAGTGGGACAGCAATGAAAAAGTTCAGGCTTGCAATTCTCGCTTCCGGATCAGGCTCTAACGCTGAAGCACTCATGAAATGGGCCCAAACTAGCGAGTATGCATCTGTTGTGTGCGTTGGATGTAATAAGAAAGAGGCGATGGTCTTACAACGCGCCGATAAGTTTAATGTCCCTAAATTTACTGTCTTAAAAAAGAAAAATGAAACAAAAGAGCAATACGACAATCGATTAAGTGAGAAACTTGATGAATACAGGCCCGACTGGATCATTTTAGCGGGCTATATGAGGCTTCTTAGCAGTGAATTTTTAAAACATTACCGATATCAGGTGATTAATATTCATCCGTCATTACTTCCACAATTTCCCGGTCTGGATGGATATGGTGATGCTTTTAAGGCGAAAGTTTCTGAAAGCGGTTGCACTATTCACTATGTAGACGAAGGTCTGGATAGCGGAAAAATTATTGCCCAGGAAAAAATTGCGCTTATTCCAGGTGAGAGCTTTGAATCTTTTAAAGCGCGCGGCCTGGCCGTTGAAAATGCTTTTTATCCGGAAGTTTTGGAAAATCTATTTGTTAAAATGAGTAAGGAATAAATATGAGTTCAAAATATGTTTATCGATGTGAAATTTACCCAAATGCCGATCGTCTCAGCTTTAATGATGTGGATGTTGAGACACAGAAGACCTGGTTTAAAAAATACCTAAGTGTTGATGTCCGAAATATCTGGGGGCTCAAATACTTTTTGGTTGAAACGAATGCTCCGGTAGACAATTTCAGAAATCACGTCGTAGAAGTTTTTACAGATAGTGTAGTGGAAGTCTTGCTTACATCCGTAGATAATAACCAGAATATTGTCAATTCATGGCTTCAGCAAAAAAACTTTGAAAAACCTGATCTCGTTGACATTAGTTTTCGTCCAGGTGTGACTGACAATACTGCTCACGCAACTCTTGAGGCCTTGAAGCTTATTCCTGCCTTAAAGAATGTTGAGATGAAAGTGGCTTCGGGGTCAATGTATTTTATAGAAACTATTATTCCAATGAATAAGTCAGAGCTTGAAAAGCTTGCTTATGAAAAACTTGCCAATAATTTACTTCATAAAGTTCAGGTTAGTGATTTTGTCGAAATTGCGGCATTTAACAGAATGAAAAATCTGCAGTTTCCGGCAGTGAATATCAAAGCAGAATCAGCTAAGACAATTGATCTTAATGTGAGCGACTCCACACTGGCAAAAATGAACCAGGATAATTGCTGGGCCTTAAGTTCGAATGAATTAAATCATATAAAAGATTATTATAAATCACTTAATAGAATGCCCACAGATGTAGAAATGGAAGTCATTGCTCAAAGCTGGAGTGAGCATTGTAAGCATAAGATTTTTGCTTCTGAGATTACTTACAGTGAATCTCATTTACCTGCCGGAGTAAAACCTTTAGGCGACTTAAATATTAAAGGAATTTTTAAGACTTATATAAGAGGCGCTACAAAAAAAATTGAAGAGGAAAGAAAAATTCCATGGCTTATTTCAATTTTTCACGACAATGCCGGAATTGTCCGCTTCGACGACATTGTTGATGTTTGTATTAAAGTGGAAACTCATAATTCACCATCAGCGCTTGATCCTTACGGTGGAGCACTAACCGGAATTCTTGGCGTGAACAGAGATATTTTAGGAGTAGGACAAGGAGCAAGGCCCATTGCTAATACTAATGTTTTTTGTCTGGCCGAAAATTCTTATTTTACCCAAAACAATATCGCACTACCGCTATTGTTAAAGAATCCCGATCGAATAAAAGAAGGCGTGCACTTAGGCGTTCAAGACGGCGGGAACAAAAGCGGCATTCCGACAGTTAACGGGGCATTTGTTTTCGATCGCGATTTTGTGGGTAAGCCTTTAGTTTTTTGCGGGACTGTCGGAGTTATGCCTCAAGTTGAAAATAAATTAAATACCTGTGAAAAACGCCAACGCCCAGGCGATTTAATTGTTATGGCCGGAGGCCGCATTGGTAAAGATGGAATACATGGGGCCACTTTTAGCTCGATGGAACTCGCTGATGGAGTTCCAAGTTCAGTCGTTCAGATTGGTGACCCGATCACTCAAAAGCGACTGGGGGATTTTTTAATTGAAGCGAGAACACTCGGACTATTTAACAGTGTAACTGATAACGGCGCCGGTGGACTTAGCTCCAGTGTCGGTGAAATGGCACAGCTTACCAATGGAGCGCGCGTTGATCTTGAAAAAGCATTGGTGAAATACCCGGGTCTCTCTCCTTTTGAATTAATGGTCAGTGAGTCCCAGGAGCGGATGACTTTTTCAGTTCCTGTTGAAACACTTGAGAAATTTTTAGAGTTAGCAAAATCTCGGAGCGTAGAAGCTTCAGTCATAGGCGAATTCAATAGTAGCGGACAATTATCAATTTACTACGAAAACAAATTGGTTGCCGACCTTAACATGCATTTCCTGCATGAGTCTTTACTACCAATGAAATTAAGCGGGCATTTTAATCCAGAAAACACTCAATCCCATTGGATTAAAGAATCCGTTAAAAAGGGAAAACGTCCTCAAAACTACTCACAAATTCTTCTGGATTTATTCAGAACACCAAATATCAGAAGCCATGAACATTTAATCAGACGATATGATCATGAAGTTAAAGCTGCCACTATTGTAAAACCCTTTACAGGAACTCCTGAAGTCGGCTTTTCAGCACCGAGTGATGCGGGAGTTGTCTGGCTAAAGCCTCATGGTGGCGGCGCTGACAATGCACTGGCAATAGCTTCTGGGATTTGTCCAAAAGTTTCAAAGTTCGATACTTATACGATGGCCGAATACGCAGTCGATGAAGCAGTCAGAAATGCTGTCTGCGTAGGCGCCAATCCGGATGAAATGGTTTTGGTGGATAATTATTGCTGGCCGGATTCAATTCCTTCGGAACGAAATCCAGATGCTGAAATGAAACTTGCTCAGTTAGTGCGGGCTTCAAAAGCGCTTTACGATATCAGCATTGATTACGGAATGCCTTTTGTCAGCGGTAAAGACAGCATGAAAAATGATTTCATCGGCATGACAGCTAAAAATGAAAAAGTGAAAATAAGTGTGCCTCCGACATTGTTGGTGACGGCAATGGGAAGGGTTCCCACATTATCAATGATCAGAACTTCTGAAATAAAATCTGCCGGTGATTTTGTCTATCTGATTGGCGAGACATTAACTCAATTCAAATCAGCTTTTGAATTAGCTGAACTTTATGATGATTATGATGTGAATTATCCGCTCCCTTCGCTGAACTTTAAAAAACAGCTGGAAATTTATCGCCAGGTTCATTCAGCTTTAAAGAAAAACACAATTGAGAGCAGCCATGATATTTCAGACGGAGGACTCATCTTATCACTTGCAGAAAAGATGATGGGAACTAAGCTCGGTGTGAAAATAAGTCTCGATATGCCGGAGTCAGACTTAAGTGCATTCTTATTTAACGAAGGTGGTGGGCGACTGTTAGTTACTGTGAAACCTGAAAACCAAAAAGCCTTTGAGGCCTGTTTTCAAGGATTGCCAATATTACTTTTAGGAGAAACCAACGACAGTGGATTCCTGATAGCTAAATCTAACAAAGTTGAAATCCTGAAAGTTTCGGGCACAGAGTGCATGAAAAATTATAAATGCCTGGTAGGAGAGATTTAATGGAGCGCTCAAATATTCATGTATTGGTTTTGACCGGCGACGGAATAAATTGCGAGACGGAAACAGCTCTCGCGTTTAATGAGCATGGAGTAAAATCAACCATTGTGCATATTCAGGATTTAATAAACAATCCATCTATGCTCTTGACCTCTCACATACTGGCGCTTCCCGGCGGCTTTTCCTTTGGCGATGAAATAGGCTCAGGTCAAATACTGGCCCTGAAATTAAAATATTCATTAGGTGATGAACTTAAAAAATTTATTGAAGAGGGGAAATTAGTCATAGGAATTTGCAATGGCTTTCAAGCCTTAGTGCGCCTTGGTTTACTTCCGAAACCATTCACCCAAAGAGTGATGACTTTAACTCATAACCGTCAGGGGCATTTTATTGACCGCTGGGTTGATCTCAATATTTAGCCTCAAAATGCGTCTGGACAAAAAGTCTAGGTAATCAAAAGATTGCTCTACCTATAAGACATGGTGAAGGGAAAATTGTTTTTGCCGGAAATCTTTCTGAACAGGCAAAAACTTTTGAGACCCTAAGTTCGAATGAACAGATTGCTCTTACTTATGTCGATGATGTTAATGGTTCTTATCAGAAAATCGCCGGAGTCTGTGACCCAACTGGAAGAATTTTTGGGTTAATGCCACACCCTGAAGCTGCGGTAAGCTCATGGCTAAATCCGGATGGGAAGTCTAAATCCGGGAAGGTTGGAATTGGAGCAAGCTTTTTTGAAAACGGGATTAATTATATAGAGAACCATTTTTAGTATTAAATAATAAAAGCGAGAAATATTATGATGAATGAAAGTCGAGCAATTAAAAGAGCACTTATAAGCGTAACAGATAAAAGCCATCTTGAATCCCTGGTGAGAACTCTTCACGCAAAAAATGTTGAAATCATTTCCACAGGCGGCACTAAAAAATTTATTGAAGACCTGAAAATTCCCGTTACATCTATTGAAAAAGTTACCGGCAATCCGGAAGCTTTCGGCGGAAGAATGAAGTCGATTAGTTTCCCGGTGACTAGTGCACTTTTATACCGCAGACATCACGCGACTGATATAGAAGAAGCACGGGAGTTAAAAATTGAGGCCATTGATCTAGTTGTCTGCAATCTCTATCCCTTTGATAAATACGCCGGAACAAATGCTGATGAAGATGTTTTGATTGAAAATATCGATATCGGCGGGCCGTTAATGCTCAGGGCCTCAGCAAAAAATTATGAATCGGTTGCAGTTCTTTCAGATGTGAGCGATTACGAAGAATTTATCAATCATTTTAATGAATCGGATGGAACGAGTTTTAAAATGAGAAGAGATCTTGCGATCAAAACGTTTAACAGAGTTGCCCAATACGATATTCTCATTGCCGAAGAATTATCTGGGCGTTTTTTAGACAATCACCAGACAGGGGATTTGCCATGGCTTTCTCTAAAACCAAAAGAGACTCTTCGCTATGGGGAAAATCCTCACCAGTGGGCAAAAATTTTTAAATTGAAAAATACAAAAGCTGAATTTAATTTAGTGGATGCAGAAGTTTTGCAGGGAAAAGAGCTCTCTTATAATAACTGGGTTGATGCTGATGCGGCATGGAGAGTAATGAGTGATGTGACAAATGTCACAGGTCCCAATAAATTTATAGTGTCTATTATCAAACACGCCAATCCTTGCGGGCTTTCAGTGGCAGAGACTTTAGTCGATGCCTTACAAGAGGCCTGGAATGGCGATAGCACATCTAGTTTTGGCGGTATCATTGCAGCTTCCAGAGAAATAGATTTAGAATGTGCTAAATTTCTCAATGAGAAATTTATTGAAGTTGTTATTGCGCCCGGGTTTTCTGCAGAGGCTTTGAAAATTTTCAGCAAGAAAAAAAATGTTCGCTTAATGAAGGCCCCGGTCAGACCTAAACTTGAATCTGAATTTATCGTTAAAAGTATTTCCGGCGGACTCCTTATGCAAAATGAAGATGAAAGTAACGGCAAAAGCGAGAATCTGTTGCTTGTGAGTAAAACACCCATGAGTAAAGACGCTCTGGAATTGGTGGATTTTGGGATATTGGCCTGCAAGCATTTAAAGAGTAATGGAATTGCTTTAGTTTATAAAACCCAAACAGGCAGGCTCACTTTAGCAGGTGCGGGAATGGGGCAACCGAATCGGCTGGATTCACTCAGACATCTGGCCTACAATAGAGCAATGGCAAAAGGATTGCCGATGGATAAAATGCTACTCATATCAGATGCCTTTTTTCCATTTGCTGATTCAGTGGAAGTTTGCAACGAAGTCGGCATTAAATCCATTGTACAGCCTGGTGGCAGTATCCGCGACGATGAAGTCATTGCAGCTTGCGATAAATTCGGCATTGCCATGATGACAACGGGAACAAGACATTTTAGACACTAGTATAATTCAGGAAATATTTTATGAGCATAAGTTACAAAGAGAGCGGCGTTGATATTGAAAAGGGTGATCTCTTTGTCGAGAGAATACAGAAAATGGTTAAATCAACTTATAATCAACAGGTGGTTTCCGGCGTCGGTGGATTTTGCGCGCTCTATGCGCTGGATACTGATCGCTATCTTGCCAGCTCAACCGACGGAGTAGGAACAAAAATAAAACTCGCTATTGAACTTAATAAGCACGATACAATCGGAATTGATTTGGTGGCCATGTGTGTGAACGATCTTATTTGTTCAGGTGCACGTCCTTTATTTTTTCTGGATTACTTTGCTTCAAGTAAGCTTGATCTTGATGTAAGTGAATCAGTTTTAAAAGGAATAGTGGACGGTTGCTTACAGTCCCAAATGGCATTGATCGGTGGAGAAACTGCTGAAATGCCCGGTATGTATCAACCGGGTGATTATGACCTTGCGGGGTTTTCTGTCGGCGAAGTGAAAAAGAATGATCTCATTGACGGATTGAGCTTAACTGAAGGGGACTCACTTGTTGGAATCGCCAGCACAGGGTTTCATTCTAATGGCTACTCACTGGTGAGAAAAATTCTTGAAACAAAAAATGCATCTACAGAACTTAAAAAGGAATGTCTGGTTCCGACCAAAATTTATGTAAAGACTATACTTTCACTTTTGAATAACCATAAATCCATGGTCAAGGGTATTGCTAATATAACTGGCTCTGGTTTTCTCAATATTCCAAGAATCAACGACAAGTTTGATTATTTTGTAAACAAAGCGCCGGCGCTTCCTGAATTTATGAATAAGATTTGTGTTTTATCCGGCCTTGATCTGCCTGAATTGCACCGCACTTTCAATATGGGAGTGGGGATGGTTGTGGCCACAAATAAGCCTGATGAAATGATAAAGGCGCTAATTGAACTGGGCGAAAAAGCCTTTCTGCTTGGAAATGTTAAGAAAGGAAGTGGAAAGATTTTTCTCAATCAAACAGAACTTTAAGCGTTTATAACATTATAATAATTATCTTGATTTTTCTTTGGAGATTGCTAGAATTAAAAAACTGACGGCTTTTAGAGTTGAAACTGTGCAGGTCCCTTTCTTTAAGCCGTCAGAAAATTTCAAAAATTCTTTAGAAATATTTTCCATCTTAATACACAAACCGTTGTAATATTTTTTATTAAAAGCATAAATCAGGGTATAAAATTTCATTTTTGAAATGAAGTGTAGCCCATACTACTTTTGCTCTGCTTTTCCTTTAGTTATTGCCATTAAACATCCTGCCGTCTTACAGACCAGATGAATCCATCAAACCAGAAATGAAGAAGTGAAGTTAAGAGCCAGAAGGCTGCCAGATAGGGAACAGTTGAAGTTTTTTGTCTCAAGGCTGCAATGACTAAGAAAAAAGGAATCACCACTAAAAAATAAATCAGGTTCAGCCCTGTTTTATGCTCTTGCTTTTTTAGTCCGGTCAGGTCGGCCAGATTGGGCCGCTCACTCACAAAAACGATGAACATATATTGAAGAGCGTGATAAATATTCCCGAAAAATATTCCATCGGCGACAGTGAAGAAGCATGCAGTGAGAATTGTAGTAAGGCCGGTGACAGCAAACAATGCTAGTTTTGCCATTGGCATTTTATAACCGAACTTATGAAGCTCTCTGTATCGATGAATATAAAAAAGCGTGTAAAGAATGCCAAAAGCATAGAACGGAATGCGAAGGGATTTTAGAACCCAGCCAAAATTGGCAATCATCTTTTCAGTCATGTCGAAATAATCAATGAGCCCCTGACTTCTTTGTACGTCTGGAATATAGGTGAACAAGATGAGATGGGGAAGAAGACCTAGGACAAAGCACATGAACATATCAAGCTTTCTTCCCATGGCGACGTCATTGCCCATTTTACTGTCATAGATTCTTCCAAATCCAAATGTCTGCATGATTGAATGGTACTCATCCCAATAAAAGGCAAGAATCCCAAGGGCGCCGAAAAACAGGGGAGAAACCCACATGCTCCCTAAAACAATAAGCGGGATAAGTGTGAAGCGATATTTGTAGCGTTTGAAAACAGTTTGATTCAGATGGCTTCTGATAAAGACCAGCAATACATGCGTGTGAGTAAGCAGCGTTGAAACAATGGCAAACCAATAAGGGGTTTCAGAACCATAAAGAAAAGCCCCGTTTTTCATTCTCGGTTCACAAATGGCCAGCACAAATAAAAAAGCAAGTAATGGACAAAGAATAATAAACAAAAGATCAGATTTTTGTGTGTGAATATACCAGGGTTTTGATTCAGCTTGTTCCATAAGCTACTGAAGCACTCTCTTAAAAATAGTGTCCACGGATTTTAAATAAATATCTTTAAGTCCCGCAGGGGTTACTGCCGGAAGTTCAATCTTTATATTTTTATTTTTCAAGTCATTCTGAATATAGTCGCGGAATTTTTCCGGACTTGATTTGGCTTCCGGATCAAAAGAAGCTGCCTGTAAAATGGCGTACAACTCTTCTCTTGTCATATCCTCGCAATTGGAAATGAGAAAGTGCAGATAGTAACTTGAAAGATAACTTGTTACGCCTAGAACTTTTCCTTCAACTACTTCTTTGTCGATATCAAGCATATTGATAGTCGTTGTAAAGCGATCCAGAATATAAGTGAGAATGCCAAAATGATCAGGCAAAAAAAGCCTTTCAGCACTTGAATGGCTGATATCGCGTTCATGCCACAGGATAGAGTTTTCCATGGCCATCGTTAAATGGGATCTTAAGTATCGCGAAAGTCCCGTCACGTTTTCAGCGGAAATAGGATTCTTCTTATGTGGCATAGTAGAAGAACCTTTTTGTCCCGGTCTGAATCCTTCGGCAACTTCTCTCACATCTGAATGATGGAGATGGCGTATTTCGACTGCTAGTCTTTCAATTGCATTGGCGATGAGTGATGTAATGGAAATTAATTTTGCAATTCGGTCGCGCGGAATGATCTGGGTGGATACTTCTTCAACTTTCACACCGAGTTTCTTTGCAACACTTTCTTCTATATCAGGCGTGAGAATTGTATAATTTCCGACAGCTCCTGAGAGCTGGATGGTTAGTTCATTTTTATAGAATTCTTCAAGGTCCTGTCGTCTTCTTTTAAACTCAGCATAGTGACCAAGAAGTTTTTGCCCAAAGCTCATAGGTTCAGCATACATTCCATGAGAGCGCCCGATAGTCATAAGATTTTTAGTTTCAAGTGCACGCAGCTTTAATGCCTCTAAAAACTGATCATAAGTTTTCATCACGACTTCAAGAGAAGATTTGATCTGAAGAGTAAGTGCAGAGTCTATGACATCAGAAGATGTCACACCATAATGAAAATATTTTCCAATATCAGCAGGGACCTGCTCTGTTATGGATGTACAGAATGCGATGACATCGTGTCGTGTGACCAGTTCGATTTCATCAATTCTTGCAGGTTTTATCACTGCCGCTTTTTCAATGGTAGCGGCGATTCCGGCAGGAATCATTTTCTTTTCTTCCAGCACCTTGAGGAGTTCGAGTTCTATCTTTAAAAATGTGCGGTATTTATTTTCATCACTCCAGATTGGAGTAATTGATTTGGCTTCGTAACGAGGAATCATAATCCACCTTTGGAGTATTTTCTTATAAGGACCAGCTCAGGTCAAATCCGATAGTCAGATAACTAATGGTGAGGGACCTGGCAGAACTTGTTTCAGTATCATCTTCCTGAGATCTTTTTACCACAGCAAGGTTATAAGTAAACTGGGTTCCGGCACTAAAATATTCGGAGAATTTTTTGTAAACTGAGAACTTTGCCAGCATGCCGGGACCGCTAAACGACTTACCTCCGGTAGGCTCCTTAAATAAATTATAAGTAAGATCTGCAGTCATCATTTCGTATATGTCTGTGAAAGGGAGAAGAGTCTGGGAGTAACGAGTCTCGCGTCCCACGCCAATGCCGAGCTGTGTGTGATTGCTTTTGGTGTCAGTAAGCTGATCATCAGTCATAGTTGTAGCAGTTGCATTATTGGTTGTTAGCTTTCCAAAAATTCCACTGGTATAACCAAAAGTGAAATCAAGCCAGTAATCTTCCATTTTTTTTGCATAAGAAAGATTAATATTGGTGATATCTCCCGCTTTTTGCATGCTGGGATTTACCCCCGGCATTAAAGTAAAGCGGTTCTCATGAGTGGGTATAAATTCAGTTTCACTGCGGACAATAAGCTCTTCTCCAGCATAAATGGCAGATGAAAGTAAAAAAACAGAGAGCATTAATAGAATATGTATTTTCATTTTATTTACCCTTTATCCTGACTGCCAATTGTTCAAAATTTTCCCCAGGAAAATCTTCGATGCCAGCGACTTTAGCCAGGTTAAGTTTTTCTCTTAAATGCTCAAGCTTATATTGTTCGTAAAGGATTTTTGTATCGGTCCATTCCTGAAGAGATAAATGAAAATCATAATATTTAGTTTTACCGCTCAAATAATTTTCAAGTATCGTATCGAAAGATTTTTGTAAACTAGGCAGCCTGGCTTCCAGGATCAGCAGCTGATTTTGAAGCGAGAGGATATTTTTATAGGTCTGGCGGATAAATGATTGGGTTAGATGAGAATCTTTTTCATACTCTTTTATAGCAATTTCTTTTCCAATTCTGCCGAGGGCGAGTTTATTTGAATTGAATAATCCGTCTTCACCTGTCAGACTCCATGTCGCATTCACTGAAGCCACAAGTTCAACATTTCCACTTCCATTGTAGGTTTCATAGATAGTGCGGTTTGATGAAGGTCCGAAATTTTTATTATAAGCACCGAGGTTTACAGTAAATTTAGGAAGAGGCATGTTCTCTTTTAAGGCAATGTCGTAAGTTCTTTCTGCATTGGACACAAGAGTTTTATCGGTGAGCAGGGCGGGATTATTTTTTGTTGCCAGACTGATAGCTTCATCCAGCGTGATCTTTATTCTGCGATAATCCATTATTTCGTTTAAGACATATTTTGTCCCGGCTTCATCTGCAATCAAGTAAGCAAGGTTTTCGTGGGCCAGATCATTGCTGATTTTTGCCTGGTGATAATCATTTTGTGCCTTTAAATATTCGCTGCGGGCAAGGTAATATTCCTGTTTTGAAGTTTTACCTATCGTAATTTTTTCTTTGTTCAGACGGTAAACGAATGAAGCCTGACGGAGCTGATCCTGGCGGACTTTCTCAATATTGATTGTAGACATCAAATTAAAAAAATTCCCGATCAAATCCAGTTTCAATTCACGCTTGGACTCATCATAAATTTCTTTATTTCTTTGGTATAAAGATTTTTTATTCAGATAAGCAGCATAATCCTTTCCCCAGTTAAAAACAGTGTAATCACTCAGAGAAAGCCCTAAAGTTCCAGTTGGAGTCGTCGGATTGGGGGTAGTTGGAGGTCTTGAACTCGAGTGAAGTGTAGAAATTCTCTGGTTAACGGTCGTTAAATTAACTTTTAATTCGGGAAGCCAGAAAGCATTTTTAGCCCCTTGAAAGCTTATTTCGTTAAGTTCATCTCTCTGCCCTTTAATATTCTGCACGTAATTTTTGCGAAGGCCTTGTTCAATAACATCATTGAGCTGAAGATTCTTATAAGTATCAGTCAATTTGTATTTATCTGCATCCTGAATATAAATTTCTGACTCAGTAATTTTTGTGCTCTTTACTTTGCTTTCTCTTTTCTTTGCTAATTCACTGTCGGGTTTTAGCAGCTCTTCTTCCGAGACAACTTTGGGTTTAGCGACATTTTCTTTAACCGCTTCCTTGGCCGGTTCAGTCACAGGTTCAGTCACAGGTTCAGCAACAGGCTCAGCAACCTTTTCCAGCGGAGTTTCGGTTTCTGTCACAGGGGCAGGTGCTTCCTCCACTACAGGAATTTGTTCCGTTGCAGGGGCCGGGACTTCGGAAGGAGGCAGTGTTTGTGGCCCATCGCTCAATTCAGGAGTATCACTCTGTGCCTTTGAAACAGTCGAAAACGCCATTGCACCAATGAGGAGCAGTAATTGAATCTTGTTTTTCATAACTAAAATGATAAGGAATAGATTTGGCTATGAAAAGTTTTTTATGCGTTAAATCTATAAGGCAATTCCGGGGCAGCCTTTTCGGACGATATTTTCTTCGTGATATTGAATCTGGGTGAGGGTGAGAATGAGTTCATGCTCGAGATGCCCAAGATTGGTTTCGAGTTTTTTCTTAACGGTTATTTTATTTTCAGGTGTAATTTTTTGCAGATGTTTATTTCTCTCGATCATGGCCAGAATTCTTTGTTTATTGGAAATTTTTTCAGCACGCTTTTCAGTTAAAAGTTCACATCGACGGCTGATGCTTGGATCAGTAATGACGGTGTGCTTATAATCCTCTGCATGCAAATTTCCGACAAAAAAACTCAGGAATACAGCGATGGGGTAAATTCTTTGGGCCATTCCTATCTATCTCCTCTATAATAACTAGGTCCATTATACCATTTTCTGGAGACCTTTAAAGTGAGCAAAAAGAGAGTTCTCATTTTAATTCCCGCTCGTTTTGCTTCCACACGTTTTCCCGGAAAACCTTTGGCGCTGATCGACGGCATTTCAATGATACAAAGGGTGCATCAGAACTGCTCTTTGTCCCACGCGCCGGGGTTTGAGTTTGATTGTTTTGTGGTCACCGATGATCAGAAAATCGAAGACCATGTCAAAATTTTTTCGCCAAACGTGGTGAGGGTTAATGACGATGTTATATCCGGAACTCTTCGCATACAGCTGGCCTATGAAAGATTTTTTAAAGAACAGAATTATGACCTGGTCGTTAATGTTCAGGGTGACGAGCCCTTGCTTGATTCCGCTGATCTGGTGAGGCTGGCACAGTTTCATTTAAACAGCGCTTATGACATTGCAACTTTGGTGAAAAAGCAAATGGGCTTTGCCGGCGATTTCCTTGATGCCAATAAAGTTAAAGTGGCCATGAGTGAGGATAACGGACGTGCCTTTTATTTTTCACGGGCGCCCATTCCCTTCAAGAGAGACTCAAAAGCAGATCAGCTAAATGATTACTGGTTTTTGCATATTGGAGTGTACTCATTCCGAACGAAAGCCTTGAAGCAGTTTGCGAATCATACTGAAACACGACTGGAGAATTTGGAAAAACTGGAACAGCTTCGTGCCCTGGAAATTGGACTTTCGATTGGAGCGCATCAGACAGAGAGCTTTGTGATGGGAGTTGATGTGCTGGCAGATATTAAAATTATAGAAGAGGTTTTACATGGCAGAAAATAAGAAGCACAAAAAATTTATCTTTATCACCGGTGGAGTTGCAAGCTCACTGGGAAAAGGTTTGGCCGCTGCCAGTATTGCCAGTCTGCTTGAGCGCCGTGGAATTAAAGTGGCCATGCTCAAAATGGATCCATACATAAACGTCGATCCCGGAACGATGAGTCCCACTCAGCACGGTGAAGTTTTTGTAACTGATGATGGAGCAGAGACCGATCTGGATCTTGGGCATTACGAAAGGTTCACTTCGCTCACTTTAAAAAGAGAGAGCAATTTTACGACAGGGCAAGTTTATTTAAAAGTTATTGAGAATGAACGTGAAGGAAAATACCTGGGAAAAACGGTACAGGTAGTGCCGCATATTACGAACGAAATTAAAAGACGCATTCATATTGCTGCCGAAAATTCGGATCTCTTGATTGGAGAAATCGGGGGAACAGTAGGAGATATAGAATCGTTGCCATTCATCGAATCTATTCGCCAGCTTGCTCACGATGAAGGAGCAGCCCATGTTTTATTCATTCATCTGGTGCTTTTACCTTATATTGCCGCTGCAGGAGAGCTCAAGTCAAAACCCGCCCAGCACTCAGTAAAAGAATTAATGTCCCAGGGACTTTCGCCCCAAATAATTATCTGCCGCTCCGACCGCGAAGTTGATGAAGATACCCTTGATAAAATTTCCCGCTTCTGCAACGTTGGTCGAAAAAATGTTTTTCAATCCATTGATATGGATTCAATTTATAAAGTGCCACTGGAGTTTCATAAGCAGGGTCTTGATGAGCGAATTGCCCAGCTTCTGAGCATCTGGGTGCCGGAGCCGAAAATAGAAGACCTGGAAAAAGTTGTCTATAATTTTGCTCATCCGCTGCGCGAAGTGAAAATAGGCGTCGTCGGAAAATATACTGAGTTGATTGAGTCTTATAAATCTCTTGATGAAGCGCTTAACCACGGGGCCATTGCCAATCAGTTAAAGTTCAAGCCGGTTTATATTGATTCTGAACAACTTGAAAAGGGCGCTGATTTGCATGTTGTACTTAAAGGTATTCAAGGCATTTTAGTTCCAGGTGGATTTGGATCGCGGGGAACAGAAGGAAAAATCCGGGCCATTGAATACGCTCGAACTAATAAAATTCCTTTCTTTGGTATCTGTCTGGGGCTGCAGTTGTCAGTCATTGAATACGCCAGAAATGTGGCCGGCATAAAAGATGCAACTTCTGAAGAATTCCAAAGTGGCGGCTCACATTTGATTCATTATATGGAAGGGCAAAAGAAAGACGGCAGCAAGGGCGGCAACATGAGACTGGGGTCTTATGCATGCTCTCTTGAAGCAGGCTCTCTTGCCAGAAAGATTTACAACTCCAATAAAATTCACGAGCGCCATCGCCATCGCCTTGAAGTGAATAATATGTATATTGATCAATTAAAAAGAGCAGGGATGTCTGTTTCCGGTTTTAATGAAGAATTAAATCTGGTTGAAGTTATCGAATTAAAAGATCACCCGTTTTTTATTGCCTGCCAGTACCATCCTGAATTCAAATCAAAACCATTTTCTCCTCATCCGCTTTTCAAGGCCTTTATTGAGGAATCTGACAAGAATAGAAACTAAAAACCAAGGTAAATTTATGAATAAACCCAAGTTAGATTTTTATATAGGCTCATGCGTTTTAGAAAGCGAAGAACTGGCAATGAGTATTGCCGAGCGGCTCGTGCGCGACCTGAAGCCATTTGAAAATAAAATAACTCTGACGTACAAGGGAAGTTTTGATAAGGCTAACCGCACTTCGATTAATTCCTATCGCGGACCCGGCATTGACGAAGGAATGAGAATTTTAGAAAAAATAAAATCAACGTTCGGCATTCCGGTGCTGACGGATTTTCATGAAGCCGCACAGGCCATGAAGCTGGCTACGGTGGTCGATGTGTTGCAGGTACCTGCTTTTTTATGCCGTCAGACCGACATGATTGCAGCGGGAGCACAAGCGTGTGCAAAATATGGGCGCATTTTAAAAGTTAAGAAAGGACAGTTTCTTTCTCCCGAGGAAACAAAAAACATTGTTGATAAGGCGACTACTTTTTTACCTAAAAGTCAGATTCTCTTGACGGAAAGGGGATCGAGCTTCGGTTACAATAATCTTGTTGTCGATATGGCATCTTTCCAAATCATGAAAAGTTTTGGAGTGAAAACAGTTCACGATGCCACTCATTGTGTACAACGGCCCGGTGGTCTCGGGACAGCAACAGGGGGAAAACGCGAACAGATTCTTGTTCTCGCAAAGGCAGCCGTTGCAGCTGGGGCGGACGGAATATTTATGGAAACTCATCCTGATCCTGATAAAGCTTTGTCAGATGCATCCACAAGTCTGCCGCTCGATAGTGTAAAAGGCATTGTTGAGCAGCTTCTTAGAATTTACGAGGTAGTTTGAATATGGCAAAACCACTTACAGAGAAAATGCGGCTTATTGAGTACGCCGATAAGTTTCAGGACAAATTGAAAAAAATTAAAGTCTGTGCTTTTGATATTGATGGAATTCTCACTAATGGTGGAATTACCTGGGAAGGTGACGATGTCGGTTTCAATCGCACTTGCCACATCCTTGATGGTTACGGATTTAAAATTTTAAAAGAAGCAGGCATTCTCGTCGGGATTATCTCCGGCGGCGACAGTGTGGGAATGCGAAAGCGTTTTATTGAAACGCTTAAGCTTGATTTTGTTTTTTTAGGAAATGAAGACAAGCGCGATGCCTATAAAAAAGTCCTGGCGCTAGGGTATACAGATGAGGAAATTCTTTATATGGGCGATGAATTTATCGATTTGCCGCTCTTGAAGAAAGTTGGATTTTCGGCGACCGTTCCCAATGCCAGCTATGAGATTCAGGAAGCAGTTGATTATATCACTCATCGTGAAGCAGGGGATGCCTGTGCACGTGAAGTAATAGACATGCTTCGCTATGCCCAGGGAATAAAGATTAAGGTGCTGGAGTTCTGATGGACGAAGATCGTCTGATCAAATTAAAACTCGTAATGGATGAAACAGTTGAGTTTCCCACCGAGTATTTGTTCAAGTTTATTGTTCCGGTAAGTGAAGTTCATCATGTTATGCTTATTCTCCATGGGCTCGATATAGATGAGCGGGCTTCCAGCAACGGAAAGTATATCAGTGTTTCAGGAAAGGGAATTTTCCAGAACAGTGAAGAGATTATAAAAATTTATAAGAGAGCAAGTGTAATACAAGGAATTATTTCATTATGAACTCATCACATTTTCAACATCAGAAAAGAAAGGTCGCTTTAGTAATCGGTGCAGGTGCATTTGGTACGGCCATGGCACAAGTATTGGCCACTAATTTTGAGAAAGTACTTTTAAAAGTGCGCTCCGAAGACGTCTATCTCGCTCTTAAAAAAGGAGAAAACTCTGTTTATCTGCCGGGATTGAAAATTGCTTCCAATGTAGAAGCGGCACTTTCATGGGATGAAGTTGATACTTACGACAAGAATAATATTGAACTCATTGTAACTGCTTTACCGACAGGTGAGATCGCCGAGTATTTAAAAAGTCATCATGCCCGGCTACTGGATTATCTGGGAAGAGGAGTGCCGGTGCTTTCACTTTCAAAAGGAATTGATCCTGAAACACTGGAATTATCAGACGACCTTTTTTATGCTTCCTTTCCGGAATATAAAGAACAATTTTGTTTTCTTTCAGGACCAAGCTTTGCTCATGAAATTATGCAGGAACAAATAACATTAGTGGCCATTGCAGGACGATCAAAAATCATACTGGAAAATGTCATCGGCATGGTTCATACGCCCTATTTTAAAGCACTGGCGAGCTACGATGTTAAGGGGGTACTGCTAGGTGGTGCTCTAAAAAATATTCTGGCCATCGCGGGCGGAGTGATAGAGGGGCTTGGCTACAACCATAACACCCGAGCTGCCATGATCACCAGAGGAATCGCAGAAATGCTCCGCTTTGGCGCTGTCTATAGTGCCCGTCCGGAAACTTTTTACGGACTCTCGGGAATGGGAGATCTGATTCTCACTACTACCGGAGACGCTTCAAGAAATAAAACTTTTGGTCTAGAGCTGGCCCGCGGACGAAAAGCCGCGGAAATCATCAGCTCTCAGAGACAAATAGTAGAAGGATATAAAACCGCGAAGGCGGTTCACTTCATTACCAAGCGCTATGATATCCGCGCCCAGATTTTTAATGGCGTTTATGATGTTCTCTATCTTGATCACGACCCCAAAGAAGTCATAACCAGGATTATGAGATCACCTTCTAAATTTGAGATGGATTAATTCAGGTTCTCTTTTATTCTGGCAATAGTAACAGTTTCGCCCAAATTCACCAGCGTTCCGTCTTTTTTCTGAATAAAATAAGCGGGGACTCCGACGAGACCATTTTGCCGCAGGAAGCTTCCGATCAGCTCGTCTCTTTTTGTCCAGTCGCCGATTAATAGTTTGATATCGTTCTCAGCTACAAAACTTCTGAATGCAGCGGTATCCAGCACAAGCCTTTCATTGACCTTGCAGGTAAAACACCATTTTGCAGTGAAATCGATGAATACCAGTTCTCGATTTGTTTTATGTTCCTGCATTTTTTCAAATGACCAGGCTTCCCAGTTTAATCCTTTCGCTTTTTTATCACGTATCAGTGCCGTTTGTTCATCTTTGCTTGAAATTAAAGTTGATGTTGAAAGATTGACGAATAATCCCAGGGCGATAAGAAATGATACCATTCCCATCCACTTGTCCTTTTTTTTAATAATAGAAAAGCCCATTAAAATAAAAACAAGTGCAGTTGCAAGTTTTGTCATGTGCACTGATCCGTCTACCAGAGCATTGTAAACATCAAAGAGCCAGATCACAGTAAGGAGCAAAGTAATGCCAAGAATTTTTTTGACTGTGTTCATCCAGTTGCCCGGGCGTGGAAGAAAAGAAACGAGCGAAGGAAAAAATCCGGTCAAAATAAAAGGAGAAGCAAGCCCAAGTCCAATCATGATGAATACCAGAAAAATAGATGATGTCGTAGAGGTGAAGGCGAAAGTCAGTGCTGTTCCCAAAAAAGGCGCGCTACAGGGAGTAGAGAGGATTGTCGCAAGCACTCCACTTAAAAAATCCCCGCTAAAACCCTCTTCAGTCTGAATGTTTCCCAATTTTTTCCCGCCAGGAGTTGAAAACTCAAACATACCAAACATATTGAGTGCAAAAATAAAGATTACTATGATCATGATAGCTGTGAAATTGGGTGATTGAAGCTGAAACCCCCATCCGACCTGAGTACCTATAGATTTAAAGGCGAGAACAATAAAGGCCAGGGCAATAAATGTTGAAAGTATTCCTAGCGTATAAAAAAAATTGTGCTTAAGAATTCTCTGGTGTGTTTCATTTTTATATTTGACCAGTCCAAATAGTTTTAGAGATATAACCGGCAGCACACAAGGCATGATGTTCAGGATCAGGCCCCCGAAAAAAGCGAGAATCATATAATAAAAAATCGAATTACTACTGGCAGTTGCAACTAAACTATCTGTCGCGGCTACCATGGGGACCGGAGCACTGACTGAAGGCAATGTGTCGGTTGTATTGGCTGTAACAGTGGATTCATTTGAATCAAACCCTTTAAAAGTTTTTTCAATAACAATAACTTTTCTTTGAACTGGATCATTGAAGAGGAATTTTATAGTATGTGGTTTAACAAACTTTCCATTTAGCGGCAGATCTTCCGGGGGCGTTGAGTATTCTCCGTCCCAGTTAATTTCTACAATTCCTGTCAGACTCATTTCTTTAACTGCTAATGTTTCATGCTGAAAATCAAAAGGAGGCGAGGGAAAGGAATACATTAAATTGGCATTATTCAAAAAGTTTACGTCAGTTGTCTTTTTCACTTCATAAGAAAGAACTAATGTTTTGTCTTTGTTGCCTCTTATTAATTTAATCTCTAAATAATCCGGTATCCCCGCTTCTTTAGGTAAATTGATTAGTCTTGATGCCAGTTCTGATTCCGCCAAAGGCGGGAGCAGGTCTGGAGTATTGCTGATAACTTTTCCTGTGCCTATTTTAAAAGAGGCCAGTTTTTGTCCGGGGATGCAGATATGTTTGCAGACCAGCCATGTTGAATTTAATTCTATGGTCTTGCCAGTGAGCTTGTTGAGAGCTGCCTTATCCAGACGATAAAAGAGAGTGTAAGAACCAATATAGCCATAGGCCCATTGGGTTCCATTCTCAATAAATCTTTTGGGTGCAGGCCATTCTTCTTCCGTTAATTTAATTTCTTTCTTGTTCAGGAGGAATTGATTTTTTATGGCGAGCCCGGCATCTCCCGGGTTTTTCCAATAAGTATGCCATTGGGGATAATTTTCATAACTTAAAGCAAGATAAGTAATATTATCCATTTTAAAAGACTGTATCGCTATTCTAACCGGCCTATCGGGCACAGCCTCGTCAGCCTTTGAAAGGTTGGGCATCAGTAACAAAATCGACAGCAGAATGTTCAGTCTCAGGATTTTTAATAGTGAAGGCATAATATCCTCAAAATTTGGTTCATTAGATTGACTATTATCAAGTTAAATTATCGCAAAAACAAGTCACATAAAGTTTACAAAGAGGTGACAATTGAGAATACTGTAAGAAGTGAGGTCAGATGAAAGATTTGCTTAAAAATCTGGACAATTTATTGCCGGAGCAATTCTCTGAAGTTGTAGGAGCCCCGCTTCTTTATCGAGGCAGGGTTATTGTCGCGACCAATCTAGTAAGCCTTGTCGCTGTAGTTGCGTTATGGGCATTTTGTTTTGTGCTAAATCTTTCACTTCTTGTTCAGGCAGGTGTTTTTCTTTGCATAGCTACCTTGCTTGTTCATCTTTTCTACTTGAAAAAACACGTTGTTAATTTTGAGCGCAATTTATTAATTGGCGCCATTGCTCAAGTCCTCGTGCTTACAACCGTTATTTATTTAACGGCTTTTTCAGCTAAAGGTATGGGGTTTTTCGGCCTTATCTGGCTGATTCCTGTTTTTTTAATGATCGCTCTTTATTTCAATACCCGTTTCAGCTTTTATTTTGCGCTTATTAATTTTGCGATTTACAGCATTATTAGTTATTTTGTTTTTCATCGATTTTTTACACCGATGAATGTTCTTCCCAATTTTCCTAAGATATTTTTTGTATTTTTAACACTTGTTATTGCCTTTGCTTACATGCTTGCCTTGTTATTTGTTCACCTCTCAGAAGAGCTGCAAAGGGAAGTACTTAAGCAAAGAGACCTGCTGGTGGAGAGTGCAAAGTTCCAGTCTCTCGGACAAATGGCCTCTAATCTTGCGCATGATATAAACAATCCTCTCTTCACCATACAAGGAAAGCTTCACCAGATGAGAAACTTGCTTAGCAGGGATCAGCTTGACCTGGAGAGGTGCGATCAGATTGTTGAAAGCGTCGAGGCAACGCTGTTAAGACTTTCACAGATCGTGAAAGGGATAAGTACTTTCGCCCGTGAAGGACGCGGCGATCAGATGGTTTCTATCAATATATCAGAGCTGATTGAAAACAACCTCGCATTTGCAATGGACAGAATTAAAAATTCAGGAATCGAAGTTGAAATTCAAATCGAACCTGAAGCGAGGATTATTTGTTACCCGTCTTTTATTTCACAGGTTCTCTTAAATCTTCTCAATAACGCCATTGATGCTCTGGAAATAGCTCCTATAAAGGTCATCAGTGTACGTGCCTATCGAGAAAAAAACTGGATAAATATTATTATCAGCGACACCGGC
Organism: Bacteriovorax sp.; assembly: GCA_041662705.1. GTDB lineage: Bacteria > Bdellovibrionota > Bacteriovoracia > Bacteriovoracales > Bacteriovoracaceae > Bacteriovorax. The sequence continues at coordinate 203,705 of JBAZRY010000002.1, read as the reverse complement.
ACAGGCGTACCCAAAGATTGCGAGTCGAAAATTTTTGAGCCATTTTTTACGACTAAAACTCTTGGGAAGGGAACTGGACTTGGACTTTCTATTTCTAAGGGACTAGTGGAAGTTCATGAAGGCGAGCTGTCTTACGAGCGACAGGGACAGAAGACAATTTTCCTTGTCCGACTTCCTAGCTACGATTAAACCCGATCGATGACGGATGCTTTTGGTCGGGTATTGGGGCGCTCAGAACGAGCAGGTCATTGAACTTCCATAAATTAAATAAACCATTAAATTTTTTTTTCTATCTACCGAAAATCCAATAGTGATAGTACCTGGATTGGCCTGGGCTTTACCTAAATGGGACGAAGATTATGAAAAAAATGTCTAAGTTTACTTCGCTTTTGGCAATACCTTTGCTGGCTTCATGCTCAGTTGATCTCAAAAAGATCGAGCAGAAAGCTGCAATGATTAATAACTACGAACAAGTTTCCCTCAAGCTTGCCAAAGAAAATAGAGAGCTGCACGCAGAAGTGAAGCGCCTTGAATTTGAAGTGGAAAAACTTAAGCACGGCGGCTCATATAATAGTCATAAGAACGAACATGATGTGCCTAAGGATGAGCATGCGCCAACACATGAAGTTGCCAAGCATGAAGAGCACAGCCGCTCAATCGCCAGTGTTGCTCCTTCTCAAGCACTTCCTGATACTCAAAAAGATTACGTTGAGTTCAAAACTTACAAGTGGCACGCCGACGACCTGATGAAAATTGCAGATAAAGAATTTAAAGAAAAGAATTATGAGAAAGCGGCACAATTCTATACTTCTCTTCTTAATAATTACCCGAACAATAAAAGTATTTCAGATGAGTTCTATTTTAAGGCGGGAATCGCTTCTTATGAAAGCGGGTCTCACCATGACTGGACACTGACACATTTTGAAGCATTAATGAGCAAATACCCGACGTCGCAGTATTTTAGAAGTGCAAAGCTTTGGGTTGCGCTGACTCACATGAAGCTTGGAGATAAAAAGAAATTTTATGCGACAGTTGAAGAATTCAGAAAAAAATACAGAAATACAAATGAATGGAGCATCCTGAGCTCTTATTATGAAAAAATAGAAGAGAAAACAAATGAATAAAATTTTATTATTTGCAGCGGCAATTTCATTTAATCTTTTTGCATCTGAACCGGGAGCGGTTCAGTTTGGCCGTATAGTCGAGCTTAAAGGCTCAGGTTTTATTTCCTATAAAGGCAAGACCAGAGAGATTAAAAAAGGCGATGTGATAGATGCAGGTTCTGAAATTGTCATTGAACATCATGGTCAGGTGACATTTACAGATAATGCAGATCATCGTTTCCATTTAGGAAATTCATCTTCTGCCAGAGTCAGCTCTAATATTGTTGAGCTTCGTTCAGGAGATCTGTGGTTTCAGTCATTAAACAAAAACGATGAATATAAAATACAGACAGCTAACGCGATAGTTAATTATCAAGGCGGAGAAGCGATCGTATCTTATGATTCAGTCAAAGGTAAAACCCAGCTGATGGTTATCAATAGCATGATGAAGCTGGGGAATCTTCATTCACCTGAACTAAATTTAAGCATCGCGGAAGGGCATTTCTCTTTTATTGATAATGCTTATGATGAAGGAGCTCCAAGAGATCCGACACCTGTTGGCGAAAAAACTTACGGAGCGCTGGTTGCTCTTTTCAATGGTATTGCACCAATGGATAAAAATTCAGCGGCCATTTTTAAAGACCATGAAAAAAAAGAAGAACATGCGAAGGTTGAGCCCGTTCGTGCAATAGCTTCTGTGCCTGAACACGCTGATAAAAATGCCAAAATGCTGGAAGAATATAAGAACAGTGTATTGAACAAAACTCATGCAAAAAAGCCTGTGACAAAGAAAGTTTCAAAGACTAAGATTCCTTCAGGGTCGCTCGTTCATGTATATGGAAAAACATCGACCCCAACCGTAGCTCTAACATTAGAGGCACCACGGGAAACTAAATCGCGAGCACCTGCTTCGGTTTTAGATCAGGACGTGCCAAGCGAAGCCGCGAGTCCTGCTGCCAATAACCCATATAGCAAAGAATATAAAAACCAACACGAAAGCGATAAATTGATTGATGATTTAAAAAAGCTGTAAGTTTCATAGTTTTATAGTTAAAGTCTTAATCAGAATCGCAATCCTTTAATCACCTAGAGTGGACGAGTGATTTATGAGTAAGATAGCAAGTGCGCAGGCCTTAACTTATGATGATGTTTTAATTAAACCATCATATTCAGAAGTTCTTCCAAGTGAAACAAAAACCGAAACCAAATTTTCTAAAAATATACCTTTAAATATACCTATCGTTTCTGCGGCGATGGACACAGTAACAGAAGCTCCTTCGGCAATTGTTCTTGCAGAAGAAGGCGGGATCGGAGTTATTCATAAAAATCTCACTCCTTACCGTCAGGCCGAAGAAGTTGAGAAAGTAAAAAAATTTGAAGCGGGCATGATTTTAAATCCTGTGAGTGTCGATGAAGAAACGACTCTCGGTTACGTCATGGATTTAAAGCAGCAGAAAAAAATCACTGGAGTATTGGTCATTGATAAAAATAAAAAACTGGTAGGGATTTTAACCAATCGGGATTTACAGCTTGAGTCCAATTTTGACCAGAAAGTTAAAGATGTCATGACTAAAAAGGACCGGCTTGTAACGGCGGAACCGCATATTACGATTGAAGAAGCTAAAAAACTTCTTCACAAACATCGCATTGAAAAACTTCCGCTTGTCACTAGCGATGGAGTCATCAAGGGACTTATTACAGTTAAAGATATTCTAAAAACAATCAGTTTTCCAAATGCCAACAAGGACTCATTCGGACGCCTCCGAGTTGCAGCCGCCATTGGTGTCAGTGAGAAAGAATTTGAGCGAGCTAAAATTTTAGTTGAAGCTCAGGTTGATGCGCTAGTTGTGGATACGGCCCATGGCCACTCAAAAGGCGTTATTGAAATGGTCAGACAGTTGAAAAAAACTTTTCCCCATGTCGACATCGTCGCTGGAAATGTGGCAACGGCTAAAGCATGCAAGGATTTAATTGAAGCAGGCGTTGATGGAATTAAGGTTGGTATCGGCCCTGGTTCAATCTGCACGACCAGAGTTGTCGCAGGAATTGGTGTTCCGCAATTTTCTGCCGTATTAGAATGCGCTGAATTCTGTCGCAAAATGAATATACCAATTATTGCCGACGGAGGAATTAAGCTCTCCGGTGATGTTGTAAAGGCCTTAGCTGCTGGTGCAAGTTCCGTTATGATCGGATCATTATTTGCCGGAACTGATGAAGCTCCGGGAGAAATGGTTCTCTATCAGGGACGCGCCTATAAGGTTTATCGCGGGATGGGCTCCCTGAGCGCCATGGCCATTGGATCTAAAGATCGTTACGGTCAGGGCGCAGTTGAAGATGTGGGTAAATTAGTTCCGGAAGGAATTGAAGGCCAGGTCCCTTATCGCGGCTCCCTTTCAAGCAATATTTTTCAGCTCGTTGGGGGACTTCGTTCCGGTATGGGCTATGTCGGAGCTAAAAATTTGTTGGAACTTTTTGAGAAATCAGAATTTATTACTATTTCTAGTGCCTCTTTGAAAGAAAGCCATCCTCATGATGTCTTTGTTACGAAGGAAGCGCCAAACTATAGATTGAGTTAATGAAACATACTAAAATCTGGATCGTGGACTTCGGTTCACAATACACCCAACTCATTACGCGAAAAACCCGCGAACTGGGGTTTTCATCTGAAATAATCACGCTCGATGAATGTCGTGCAAGATTTCACAAGGGCAATCACCCCGAATGCCTGGTTTTATCAGGCGGTCCGCAATCTGTTTTCGAAGACACAAATGACTATGCATTCATGTTTAAAGAAAAAAAAATGCCGGTACTGGGTATTTGTTACGGCATGCAGTTATTGGGAAAACATTTTGGCGGCGTGGTTGAAAAAGGCTTGATAGGAGAGTACGGTCACGCAGATATTCATTTCACTTCTCTTTTTAAAATCCAGAACTGCCCGTCTTCGATGAGTGTCTGGATGAGCCATTCTGATCATGTTTCAACCGTTCCGGAAAAATTTGAAGTCGTAATGAAAAGTTCCAATGATTTAGTCGCAGCGATAAAACATCAGGAGCGCCCGATTATGGGGTTGCAGTTTCATCCAGAAGTAGAACATTCAAAACATGGAAAACTAATTCTCGATTATTTTTATCGTGAAGTCGCTCATCTGCAGTCAGACTGGAGCGCCCAGGAAATGCTGATCGATGCGCTCGAGTCAGTAAAAAAGATTGGAAACAAAAAAGTTCTCTGCGCTTTTTCAGGCGGTGTGGATTCGTTGGTGGCCGCATCTCTGGCCCATAAAGTATTAGGTGAAAACCTGCACTGTTTTTTTGTGGACAATGGCCTATTAAGGCTGCAGGACTATCATCATATAAAAAAGCTACAGGAACACACCTATTTAAAAATTGAAGTCATCGATGCCAAAAAAGAATTTTATGATGCCCTTCACGGAGTGGACGACCCTGAGAAAAAAAGAAAAATAATCGGCTCAAAATTTATTGATGTATTTGAAACGAAACTCAAAGAATATCAGGAAAAATTCGACATTCATTTCGAATACCTGCTTCAGGGAACTTTATATCCTGATGTCATCGAATCGATTTCTCCTCATATTGCCGGCGGAAAGTCGGTGACTATAAAATCGCATCACAATGTTGGCGGGCTTCCTGAACGCATGAAGTTGAAGTTGCTTGAACCGCTTCGCTTTTTATTTAAAGATGAAGTCAGAGAAATGGGACTTGCTCTTGGATTAAATCCAGAATGGATTTTCCGTCACCCGTTTCCAGGTCCAGGACTTGGTGTGCGCATCCTGGGGGCCATTGACCAAAGTTCCATCCGAATGGTGCAGGAATCAGATCAGATACTCTATGAAGAATTGTTGGAGGCGAGACTTTATGCCTCTACATGGCAGGCCTTCACCGTTTTTCTTCCTGTAAAAACCGTAGGGGTAAAAGGGGATGGAAGGGCCTATGAAAATGTCATCTGCCTTCGCATGGTCAACAGCTCAGATGGAATGACGGCCAACTGGTCTCATTTTCCTCATGAATTTCTTGAAGCAGTTTCTAGACGAATCACCAATGAAGTGAAAGGTATAACCCGCGTGGTTTATGATATTACTTCAAAGCCCCCGGGCACGATTGAGTGGGAGTAAGTTTTAAATCAGATCAATGACAAAGACTTTCTAGTTCTTTTTGCGGATACACAACAACTTGCTCTATTCCTAAATCTTTCATGGTAATATTTCTTGAATTCATCATTTGAATTTGAATTTCGGAACCTCTTTTAGCCGCAACACCTGGGTCGGTTTTGTAAACATCGTCTTTCAAGGCCTCTGATAAAGAAATAAATTCTACGCCCTGTGCTTTATATTTTTTTATTAAAGCAGGGAGCATTTTTGCATCGAAGGCACCGATATGCAGAAGCAGGATATGCGATATATCCCTTTTGAAGAGAGCATTTGTAATTTTTCTGGTTTCTTCTAATTTTCCTAGCGCATTTTGCATATAAGTAGATTCGAGCCATTTGATTGCCTTGGTGTCTTTCTTAGCAAGGCATCTAGTATATGGTTCATTCCAGGACCAGTCTTCAAAATCAACGCTCACTTGTGCAATTTCGTAAGCATTTTGTGACAGATATTTTCTAATGTCATTTCTTTTTTCCAGAGTGTCCCCCTCTTGCAAGTAAGGATAACGGAAATAATGCCAGTTCATTTTAGCGTTAAGCTCGGCCAGCATAGATTCGTTTGCTTTAATGTCTCTCTCGAAATCCGACGAAGAATATTTATTTAAACTCATATGAGTATAAGTGTGGTTTCCCAACGGATAGCCTGAATTCACCCACAGTTTTAAAACTTGTTTTGAATCCGGCTGGAGCTCAGCTTTATTGGCGTTGATGAAGCCATAGACTTCCGGGATTTTTTCTTTTTTCAAAACAGATAGCATCTTTTTAGCGATATCTGCCCGTGACATGCCTGCAGGCAGCGGTCCGTGAACAGGAAGATCGTCTATTGTAATGGCCATCTTAATTGAAGCACTGGCCGAGAAACTTATGAGCATACAAAAAAAAATTTTCAAGTTAACGACCTTATCAAAATATGGCGGGGAGAGCTTAGCACATCCACTATTTCATTTCTTAAGCCTCTCAAAAAGAGATTTCGCTGGAGAATATCTTCAAGCATTGCCTCAAACCCAGGGTAGAGATTACTAAGGTTTTCGAGCGCGATCATCGAATTATAAGGACTCACAACGGAAATGGCATTTTTATGTTTAATCGAATTCCCAAAAATATAATTGATGGCATTCTTCACTTCTTTTGGGGTCATAAGCTTTCTGAAATGATATCTTGTCTTAAAAACTTTTCCACTGGTAGCTTTGATTTTGTTAATTCCTTTTGAGAAACTAATGCCGAAGGACTGCATTCCTCTCCCCAGCGTTTCATTATTGTCGGATTCAACCAGCAAATGAATATGATCGTATTCGAGTGTGTAATGAATGATCCTTAGACCTTTATGACGTGCCTTTTTGATGGAGGTATGTAGAGTTTTAAGAATGGATTTACTTCTTAACCCTGCCTTTTTTTTCTCAATTTTGACGGTGAGATGAAGCGGAGTGAGCCTTTTGATTTCATCACGGGCAATATGGCGAATCCCCCTGTCGTGGATGGCAGGACGGCCAGCGCCTTTAATATTGAACAGCGTTTTCTTTTTCATTTCAGTATTTTAATTTAGGCAGATATTAAAGTCAATAAATAATGACGCATAAAAAATATTTATTTGAGAAAATTTTTGGAGTTTTAGAGTTTGAAAGCCACCGCACGAAGACGATGGCTTCAAAAGAAAAGTATTATTTTACAGTACAGCTAATTTTTGTATAAAACTTGTCGCCGGACCCGGAAACTCTGACAAATCCTTTTTCATAGTTTGATTTTTTAGTTAAAACCAGATCGACAAATGTATATCCGTCGCCATCGCCAAAAAGTCTGATCGTGTCGCCTTCAATTCGAAGATCTCCACCCTGACCATTGAGGTTATTCATGTTAGTGCCTTCATCTGGCAATACCAGAATGGCACCGTAATCAGAGGCCCTTGGGTGTTCAACAAGTTCCGCTTTCGAGCTTCCCAAATTTTTAACAAGAAATTCAACTTTAATGTTCTGGGTTTTTGTCTTGTTGATTGGCTCTTTAACCATACAGGTAATGGTGCTGATTTTGGCGTCTTTAGCAAAAAGAGAAAAACTAGTCACTAACAATGCCGTCATCAAAAATGGCTTAAACATAATATTCTCCCGTTAAATAGATTAAGGAAGAGGTAGCATACTTTTAAAATTTCAGGGAGACTTGTATAATCTTTACAGTGGACTAATCGAACAAACTTAGTTGTGGTTTGACTGATTCTTTGGCCGAGATAATTTCTCTCGTCTCATGCATTAAGACTTCGCGTTTTGAGAATGAATCTTTAAACGTCTCAATGACAAAAAAGCTCATATCCGGATACTTTCTCTTAAGATCACGCATCTCTTCAGTGATAAGTTCAACGTTCTTATGGTCGTCATCGCTCATTCCAAAGCGATGATAAGGAGAATAGCCGTAGAGTTCAATAGCCTTTTCAACGCTGGCCCTGATGGCGTGCTTTTTTAATTCAGCCACACTTTGATTGAGGTTGATGTCTCCCAGATCCTTTCGAACTTCAGGGTTGGATACAGGATAAATACTGTGATAATTGGGGGTATTCGGAAGATATCCTGCCGCCACCATTTGATTGACCCCTTCGATAATAGTGGATGGGTGATGGCCTCTGGCCGTAATCAGCGAGACAGGCCTTTTATTATAAGTGGCATGATAAAAATATTCCCAGGAAGGGGCTTTCCAGTGAGTATCTACCTCACGAAGCGCTTTCAAAACGTCTTCGACGAAGCCTTGCTTTTTTCCCTCTCGTATTTCGAGCGGATTTAATTCTTTGTCGCGAAAATGCCGGAAGGATCCGTTTACATCATTGAAATCCATGTAGTAGTCGCTGTAGATTCCGGAAACGCCGATGTTCTTATTTTCATGTGCGAACTCGCCACTGGAGAGAGCAATTTCTGCACCGGTTTTTTTATGAAAAATAATTATTGGAGTAGAAAGAAAGGCTACGTTGTCATCAAAATCAAAAAAATAAAATGACCGTCCACCTAGGTGGAAATTGCGATCGGCTTCTTTTGGTATGATCATATCAAAAGTAAGCTGGCCCGGGTTGACTGAATTTTTTTTCAATGACTTTTTCATTTTATATATCAGTAACCATCCTGGAGAGCTCAACAATCTGATTTGGGTATTCAGCTGTATCCAGGTTCTGTCCTTTTTTCTTTTTTATTTCAATTAAATTTGTCAGGCACAGAGCTCTTACAGGAGTTGTGCCATGATTATTTTTTGCACAGCTTTTGTAAAAAGGCGCGGCCATATTTTCATATGATTCGTGCATTTTTAAAATCTCTTTGATCAGTCCCAGCTCTCTCCCCGCCTGAATGACAGCTGGAGGAGTGCGGTGAAGTGCACCTGCTGGAAGTTGCTTGATATCGCTTAATTTTGGCAATCGCAACTCGATGTCCTTTAACAATGAAACGAATTGTTCTTCGCTCATTTCACCCAGTTCCTGCTCGGTATATACTCTTTCACTTTGCAGAACAATTTCAGTTGAGTCTTTTGGAAGAGGCATTGCCTGTTGTTTCTCCAGATTCTGCTGTATCACAGTCTTCAAAACCGGGATTTTTTTTGCGGAATTGATGAGAGTCAACTTATATTTATTGTCATTTAGGGGTACTCGATTGATGTATTTGAGCGCGGCTATTGCCACGATTATGATCACGGAGATCATCGCGATGAATACAGGTAGTGAAAAACTGCTCTTTTTCATAAATTCTCCGTAAGTTATGAGCATTTTACGCTAAAAGCCAAAAAGATTCAAAAGCCCTCTGAAAACCATGTAAAAAAGACTCCGAAACCGCTGACTTTACAGCTCAATAATGATTTAATCTGGAGATCACACACGCACCTTTAAGGAGTTAAGGATTATGTCCTTCCTGGAAACACACTCTGAGAGTTTTGTTCATCTTCATTTGCATACCCAATACTCGCTTTTGGATGGGGCCATCCGGCTTAAAGACCTCATCAAAAGAGCGAAAGAACTGGGGGTTCCGGCCATTGCCCAGACAGATCATGGGAACATGTTTGGAGCGATTGATTTTTATACTCAATGTAAAGCGGCAGGTATAAAGCCCATTCTTGGTAGTGAAATTTATTTCACGCCGGGATCTCGTTTTGAAAAAGGTGCGCTCAAAAAACAGAAAGTGGTAGGCTCTCAGGATGAAATGGAATCGCGCCACCAGATTCATCATCTTATTTTGTTGTGTAAAAACGAAACCGGTTATAAAAATTTATGCAAGCTTCTTTCACGTGCCTATATGGAAGGCTTTTATTACAAGCCTCGCGCTGATTACGAATTGTTGCGCGAATTCAGTGAAGGTTTAATCTGTACCACTGCCTGCCTTAAGGGGGAAGTCGGTTACAATTTCTTTTCTGAACAGGATGACCGTGCGATTAAGGCAATCGAGAAACTAAAAGATCTTTTCGGCGAGGATTTCTATCTTGAGATTCAGGAAAATGGAATTCCTGAACAGAAAATCGTCAATGAGAAAATTCTCAAATACGCCAAAGAAAATGATATCCAGATGATTGCGACAAACGACTGCCATTATCTCACGCGTGAAGATGCTGCCGCTCAGGAAGTTCTTCTTTGTGTTCAGACAGGAAAAACTCTTGCGGATGAACAACGCATGCGTTTAACCACCAACGAATTTTTTTACAAATCTCCCGTTGAAATGCGCGAGGCTTTTCACTATGCTCCACAGGCCTGTGACAATACACTGAAGATTGCCGATCAATGTAATGTTGAATTTAACTGGAAAGATGAAAAAGGAAATCAGGTTTATCATCTTCCTGATTATCCGATAGAAACTGAAGAGACAGCAGCAGATTATTTCAGAAGAAAGTCACGAGAAGGAATGGACTGGCGTTTTAATGGGCCTCATTTTGCGAAATTGCGATTGCAAGAAAACTGGGAAACAGAAGTTAAGCCTAAATATCTTGAGCGACTGGAAGATGAACTTTCGATGATTGTGAAGATGGGATTCCCGGGTTACTTCCTGATCGTATCTGACTTCATCAAATGGGCAAAAAACAATGGTTGCCCGGTTGGTCCGGGACGAGGTTCGGGGGCAGGTTCTATCGTGGCTTACGCTTTGGAGATTACCAACGTCGACCCGATACCTTTCAACCTTCTCTTTGAGCGTTTTATAAATCCAGAGCGTGTCTCGATGCCGGATTTCGATGTCGATTTCTGCCAGGAAAACCGCCACCGGGTTATTGAGTACGTCACTCAGAAATATGGAGAAGAGCGAGTCGGACAGATCATCACTTTTGGAAAACTCCAGGCGAAAGCGGTCATCAAAGACGTTTCGCGAGTCTTTGGATTAACTTTTGGCGAAGCTGATGTGCTTTCCAAATTAATTCCTGAAGAATTAAAAATGACTTTGGAGAAGGCCCTGGAAGTCGAACCAAAAATTACCGAATTGATGGAGAGTGATCCTCGTATCAAGCAAGTTGTTAATATTTCCCGCAGGCTTGAAGGACTTCTTCGCCACGCTTCGATTCACGCTGCCGGTGTTATCATAACTAATCAGCCACTAGTCAACTACTGTCCGCTTTTTAAAGGCCGTGAAGGTGAGAAAGTCATTCAGTTTGATAAAGACTTTTCAGAAAAGATCGGATTGGTTAAATTCGATTTCCTCGGGTTAAAAACTCTTACTGTTATTGAAAATGCGACGAAGTTTATCAAGCGCGATAAAGTTTCTGACTTTGATATTGAGGCCATCGACCTTGAAGACAATAATGTTTACGAATTTATTTCTAAGGGGGAAACCGTCGGGGTTTTCCAGCTTGAATCTTCGGGAATGATCGATCTCTGTAAGAGAATCGCACCTGGTTCCATTGACGATATCTCTGCCATCAACGCTCTTTATCGCCCAGGTCCTCTTGAATCGGGTATGGTTGATGAGTTCATCGAAATCAAACACGGAAGAAAGCTTACCCAATATCCTTTTCCCACGCTCGAAGCGGTTTTGAAAGATACTTATGGCGTCATCATTTACCAAGAGCAGGTTATGAACGTCGCGCGAATCGTAGCAGGCTATTCTCTCGGCCAGGCTGACATGCTCAGACGTGCCATGGGTAAAAAGAAAGCAGATGAAATGGCCAAGCATAGAGAGCTGTTTCTCGCCGGTGCAAAAGAGCGGGGATACGATACAGTTGTCGCCAACGATCTGTTTGATAAAATGGAAAAGTTTGCGGAATATGGATTCAATAAATCTCACGCTGTCGCTTATTCAGTCATTTCTTATCAGACTGCTTATTTAAAATATTATTATAGATCTGAGTTCTTCGCTGCTCTTTTAAGTTCTGAACTTGGGAACATGGACAAGATCACCCAGTATATCGGAGACGCAAAACATTTTGAAATTGAAGTTCTACCTCCGTCTATCAATGAATCACTCTGGCCGTTCAACGTTGTCGGAAAAAATATTCGTTTTGGGATGGGAGCTGTAAAGAACGTGGGCCAGAATGCCGTTGAAGAAATTGTCCGTGAGAGAACTGAAAACGGACCTTTTACCGGCTTCGTTAATTTCTCTGAACGGGTAAATCTAAAAATTATCAATACACGCGTAATTGAATCACTGATTAAAGTTGGTGCGTTTGATGAGTGTGAAAAGCTTAATCGTAAAACATTGCTTGAAAATCTGGATATGATTCTGGCCTATTGTAAAAAACGTCAGGAGGAAGCTTCGATTGGTCTGATCTCTCTCTTCGGTGAATCAGAAAATGGCGGAAGTTTTAATCAGACGGCCGAAGCCAATCTCGATATTCAGGAAGTGCCGGACTTCGACGATATAGAAAGACTTGGACTGGAAGCTGAGCTGATGGGAATTTATATTTCAGGACATCCGCTTGACCGCTATGCGGGACTAATGAAAGAGATGGCCACCATGCCGGTTGCTCATGTTCAGGATTTTCTGGGCTCCGACCAGAAGCGTTCAATGACGCTTGCCGGGAAAATTACAGCGAAGAAGGTCATCCTTACCAAGAAAGGGGATAAGATGTGCTTTGCCACTCTGGAAGATCTCACAGGTAAAATCGAGTGTATCGTTTTTCCACGAGCGTTTGCCGAGTTTGAAGCGATCTTAAACGGCGACGAGCCGGTGCTGGTTGAAGGCGTGGTCAATTTGCAGGAAAGTCCGAGAAAAATTCTTGCCGATAAAATTTATAGTTTAAAAGAGCAGTCTGAAAATAAAATCACAGGAGTACGCATCAGCGTAAGCCTGGAAGACCTGACTGAAATGAAGCTGAATAAACTTCGGCAGGTTTTACTCTCATACAGAGGCTCCACTCCGATGCACATGATTTTTGAATCGAGTGAAGGAAGAGCGCGACTGCCGCTTGGTGAACAGTATTTAATAAATCCAACCCCCCAGATGGCCCATCAGATCAATGAAGTTTTCAATAAGGAAGCTGTAAAATTTATTATTGATGGAGCACTTACTGACGGGCGGATCGAAGGTGTGAATGTTTAAAATTATTGTTCCTATCGTTTTATTGATTTCTCTTTTCACGATCGAGGCCAGAGAAATTTCGTTGCAGGTAAAAGCGACACCTGGGAAGTTTAATACTGAATTAAGTGAAGATCAGGAGCTTATGCTCAATGGTTTTCAGCAGACAGTGACGCTTATTCTGGGTGAGCAGAAACTTGATTCCGGGCTTTACTGGTCGAAGCTTGAAAAAAAGAAAATGACGAGAAAAGAAGAATTTCTTTTTCTAAAGAATTTATTTACCAATGAAACTATTTCAAGACCTGCATCTGAGGATGCCAAAATAACGTCTCTTACCGGTTCATTCCAGGCCAATGTCGATACGGAAAAGTTAAAGCAGAATTACGAAGAAGTCGTCTTTGATCTTGGAGAAACCAGAGCAAAAACTTTTTATCTTCTGGCCACACTGGAGCTTGATAGAAGCCTCAGTTGGAGTGATCTTGGTATTTCAGGAGAGGAGGGGTTTAACAGTGTCATTCTTGAGTCCTGGAAAAAACATTTCGAAAAAAATCTGAAGGGATTTGAAAAGATCGTGGTGCTGGAAAAAGATTTTCCTGTCAGACCAGATTATATGAATCCGAAATCAGTCACATTGAAATGGAAATCCAGATTGAAGAAAGTCTCAGATGAATCCTATGAATTGAATGCACAGTATGTTTTGCAAAAGACTAAATCGCAGGATGTAGTCACGGCACTGGATTTTCCGGAACAAAATAGAAAGCTCAAGAGTGATAACAAAAAAGTTATTAGCTCTGCTCTGGCGAGCATGACTTATAATCTTCTATACTCCCAAACCACGAAGCTTCAAAGTGTACTGGATGCTGATGCTTCGGCACTTGCGGCCAGTGAAGTGGAACTTAAAATTATGGCAGGTCCTGGTTTGACGGATGCTTATCAGATCATTTCGGTACTGGAAGAAACCTTCAAGCCGATTAAACTGACTGCTCAGTTGAAGTCATACGCTATAGATGGCTCTACCATCAAGATCAGAGCAGAGGGCTCAGCGGATAATATTCTTGATAATCTAGCTATTGGGGGTGGAAAGTTCCCTTTTAATGAGCAAAAAGTTCTTCATTTCAATCGCGCAGATAAAACTTTTGCAATTCTTCCAAAAGAATCGAATAATTAAGAGAGCATAAACGACCAATGACAAGAGAGTGATTGAAATGGTCAGGAATCTTTTAGTTTTATTATTTTCGGTTCAATTTCTGGCAAGCTGCGGTTCCGGTGTTATCACCAGAGACGGCCAGGGAAAACGTCCACGTATCGAAGAAAGAAAATACTTTGCAGGTGTAAAAAAGAAAGTGGCATTGTTGCCGTTCTTTAATGAATCACCCTTTGAGTCCGAAGACCTTGAAGTCAATGCAACAGAAGAGTTAAGAACGGAACTTTCCCGCACGGGTGAGTTCATTGTCGACCCGAGTTCCTATAAATTATTTGGAACTTCAAAAGAAATTTATGTCGGAGGCGGTATGAAGCTGGTTCAGCTTACCCGTCAGGCAAAGATCGCAGGAATTAACTTTGTCGTTTTCGGAAGAGTTATCGATGCCAGAGTCAGAGAAAAAACTGACGAGATTGGTGTTGTCCGCCAGACCAAGTCATATACGGAATCCAAAGTTGAAGTCAGAGTCTATGACGTCAATGCCGGTAAAGAAATCTACACAGAAACTCTGCAAGGGTATGCTGATGATTCAACTTATCGCTTCTTCTCATCAGACCGCGAAGATTATCTCTCTTACAGACGTGATCTGCTTCGCTATGCTGTCAGAGTGGCGGTGAGAAAATCAGTTCCTAAGGTCGTAGAGATGGCCAGCAAGCTCGACTGGGTTGGGAGAGTGGCAAAGATAATCGGGAATAAAATTTATCTGAATGCTGGCCGAGAGTCCGGCATTAATATCGGTGATATTTTAAAGATTATTACAGAGGGCGCGGAAATTTATGACCCGGAAACAGGGGCCTTGATTGGAATGAGTAAAGGCGATATGAAGGGGACAATCGAAGTTGTGGATTATTTCGGAACAGATGGCTCAATAGCCATTCTTCACTCCGGTGGCCAGGTTTTGGAAGGCGACTTCGTCCAGTTGTATTAAAACAAATATCAGATGAATCATAAAAGAAGAAAAAGTGATAGTTTCCCTCTGGTGAGTAAAGTTGAAGAATGGCTTTATCCATATTTTAAAACTATTGCTTTTAAAGTCGATGCTGAAGTTGCTCATGAACTCACTCTAAAATCCATGTCGATGCTCGGCCCATGGGTCAATAATACGCCAACAGACCGCCGGTTTAAGTTAGAGGCCATGGGTCTCACTTTCAAAAGCCCCATTGGGCTTGCGGCGGGTCTTGATAAGAATGCAGCTGCCATTAATTTTCTCACTTATCTTCCTTTTAGTTTTGTCGAAGTTGGAACGGTCACGCCGCTTCCACAAGTTGGAAATCCAAAGCCGAGACTGTTTAGATATATTGAAGAAGAAAGTTTGAGAAATTGCATGGGCTTTAACAATGCCGGGGCCGAAGTCATTTTAAAAAATATTCAAAATGCCGACCGAAGAGAAAAAATTCTTGGAGTAAATTTAGGAAAAAATAAAATCACGCCTAATGAAAAAGCGCCACAAGACTATGCCATACTTTATGAAACGTTTGCGCCTCATGCAGATTATTTAGTTATTAATGTCAGTTCACCCAATACGCCGGGGCTTCGTGATCTTTTACAGGATAAAGGACTCAGAGATATTTTCGAAGCTGTGAACGAAAAAAGAAAAAAGAAAGTTAAACCGCTTTTAGTAAAAGTTTCTCCGGATATGAGCCATGAAGAACTAACGAGTGTTGTGAATCTGGTAAAGGAATATAAACTTAGCGGAATCATTGCTACCAATACCACCATCATGCCCGAGCGCGGAGCGGGTGGAGTCTCGGGAAAACTTCTTTATGAAAAAGCACGGGCCACCAGAAAATTTCTGCTACAACAGCTTAAAGAGACACCTGAGATCGAGTTAATCGGAGTCGGCGGATTTTCCAAGTACGAAGACCTGCTGGATTTCTGGAGCGATGGCGGTAGATTAATCCAGCTGTATTCAGCCTTTGTTTTCCAGGGCCCTAAAATCCTTTTTGATATCGAAAAAAGGCTGGCGGAAGATATGACAAAATCAGGAATCGCGAGTTTTGAAGAATTCAGAAACTCGCTTTTAAAATAATTTTTTACTTACAAGTAACCGCAAAATTCTCAACAACTTTCCCGTCTTCAACTATCGTTAAAACACCAGCAGTCGAAGTCTTGTTCAATTGAAGAACGAATTTTACAGAATCTGTGTCTTTTAAATCGGCCACAACGATATTGTCTTCAGTCACGCAATTTCTTGCGGCGATAGCTTTAATCTTGTTATAAACAGCAGGAGGCGCAGGTGGAATAGCATGAACTCCAACTGAAAACAGCACTAATCCTAAAACTAATAGATCTTTAACAGTCATTGCTTGCTCCCGAGATAATTAATTAATCCAAGTGTAACACGCAAATAAATGGGGAGGGGGAAACCTGTAATAATTACTTCAGGTAATTTGGACGCTCTGAATATTCAATAGGATCGGTTACACCGGCCTTCTGAAAGCCTCTCAAACGTAGGGCACAGGAGTCGCAAACTCCGCAGGCCACATCGTTTTTTTCGTAGCAAGACCAGCTGTATTCAAGGGGGGCCTTGAGCTCTAAGGCCTTCTTCACGATCTCGTTTTTTTTAAGATTAATAACCGGAGTGATGACTTCGATATCGCCGTTTTTAGTCCCTTGCTTAATCAGCGCATTCATTGCTTCATAATAACTTGGACGGCAATCAGGATACCCTGAAGAATCTTCGTAGACGGCGCCGATATAGATTTTCTTTGCCCCAATAACTTCGGCCCAGGATACCGCCATGGAAATGATATGGGTGTTTCTAAATGGCACATAAGAGTCGGGGATTTCGTGATCATCGCCCTTATATTTTTTGACTTCTATCTTGTCGTCAGTCAGAGAAGAGCCTCCGATCTGTTTTAAGAAGCTCACGTCGATAATTTTCTGGTGGGATTCAGGAACATGATAATACTCGGCAATTTTTTTAAAACTCTTAAGCTCGCGTTCTTCAGTTTTCTGGCCGTAGTTTAAGTGTAGAAAGGCCAGGCGCTCGTGTTTTGTGGCAGCTATTGCTGCTGTCACGAGTGAGTCCATGCCTCCGCTTACTAAACATACTGCCAATTCTTTACTTTTCATTCTAACCTTTACGCTCTGTCTGCTTCGCTCTTTATAAAACTTAACAGCGCTTCAGTTTTTTCAAGCGCTCTCTTTTTCTTTTCTGCAAGCGTCCCGTTTTTTTCCTGGATCATAATATAAAATTTTATCTTCGGCTCTGTTCCTGATGGTCTTAGATAAAACTGGTCTCCGTTTTCAAAGAAAAAACCAAGGACATTACTTTTTGGAAGGTCCTGATAGCCCAGACCATAATCCCTGATTTCCATTACACGGTTTCCGACCATAGTGTTATCGCTCCACTTTCTGAAGTTTGTCATGATCCGTGAAATTTTTTCTTGCCCTTCTATCCCGAAATAATCCAGAGAAAGCAGAGACTCATGTGAGAAGCCGTATTGTTCATAGATCTTATCGAGAGCGGCCAGTAGGTCCATGCCCTGCATTTTGTAGAAGAGGGCCACTTCTGCCATCATTGAAACAGAGCTCACGCCGTCTTTATCGCGGGCATAAGTATGGGAGAGATAGCCGAAGGATTCTTCTGTAGCAAAGATGAACTGTTTAGACGGGTCAGTTTTTTCAATCTGATTCATTTTGCCGCAAATCCATTTAAAGCCGGTCAGGGTATTATAGACTTCACAGCCAAAGCTTTTTGCTATCACGTCCTGAAGGGAAGTGGTCACGATACTTTTTACAAAATAGCTATTCTTAGAAAGCTTGTTTTGTTTCTTCAACTGAGAAAGAATGTAGTGCAGTTTTAATATACCGATCTGGTTTCCACTAAGATAGTGAATTTCACCGCTGCTTTTTATGGCCACGCCCAATCGATCTGTGTCCGGGTCTGATCCCATGACAAGATCGGCGCTGGTTTCTTCCAGCAGTTTTACTGCGAGAGCAAGCGCAGATGGGTTTTCAGGATTTGGGCTTTTAACTGTCGGGAAATTGCCATTGGGCTCTGCCTGCTCCTTAACCACCAAAACATTGCTGAAGCCCAGATCATTGAGGGCCCGCGTGCAGGGAACAAGACCCGCGCCGTGAATGGGAGTGTAAACGATTTTTAATTTATCGCCATGACTCTTGCAAAATTGCTGGTCAACGGCTTTACTGAGAATAGCTTCGTGATAAAGATCTTCAACATCTGTCCCAACCCATTTGATAAGTTCTTTTGAGATTCCTTCATCAAACGCCATAAATTTAATGGCGCTGAAATCTTTCAGCTCATAGTAATTATTAATGATGTTTTGATCATTGGGCGGAATGACCTGCGCACCATCAGACCAGAAAACTTTGTAGCCGTTATATTCTGGTGGATTGTGGGAAGCAGTTATCATGACTCCTGCCATAGACTTGTGATGACGAACAGAAAATGAAAGCATGGCCACAGGGTTTAAGCGTCTATAGATATAGGCCCGGATTCCATTGCCGGCCATAACTTCTGCAGCGACTTTGGCGAATTCAAATGAAAAATTCCGCGAGTCATAAGAAATACAGATGCTGGGATTTGCCGTTTTTTGTGCCAGTACCTCAATGCATAGAGCCTGTGTAGCCTTTCTGATCGTATAAATATTTATGCGGTTAATTCCCTGGCCAAGAATACTTCTTATGCCGCCCGTTCCAAACTCAAGGTCTTTATAGAAGCGCTCTTCAATTTCTTTCAGATCAGGTTTGTCGATTAAGTTTTGAATTTCGCGTCTTGATTCGCTGTCAAAATACGGGTTTTTGGCCCAGGCCTGTGCCTTTTTTAGCGCGCTTGATTGGTTGGCTGTCATTTCCATAGAATTCCTGTCTAGAAGTTTATCGATTTTCATGTCGAATTTTAAGAAAATCAGGCCGTAATTGCAATCTATTATGCGTCTTTTTAGAGACTAATGACCTTACTCGTGGTAATTAATTGCAGACTAAATTTTCGGAGGATTCATGGCCAATAAAAATATGAAGCATAAGTTAAATATCCCAGGTGCTTGGTTTTGTACCGACCCTGATGACGATAATGGAGAAGGCTGCATTGCCTGTAATGTTTGTTACACTGGAGCACCTGAATTTTTCAAGGAAGACGAAGACGGAAACGCTTACGTTGCGAGACAACCGTCAACAGCCGCTGAGATTGAGCTATGCCAGGAGCAACTTGAGGCCTGTCCCGTTGCTTCGATAGGAAAAGACGGTTAGTATTATTACTAATGCAACCAACACTAATTGATTCAATTTCAACGATTATCTTCTTTATAGCGATCATTCATACCTTTCTCATAAGTAAGCTTCGGATGATCGCCCATTATAAAAATACCAATTCCATCTCTTTTCATTTTTGGCACCTGCTCTCTGAAGTCGAAATTGTTTTCGGTTTCTGGTCTTTTATTTTTCTGGGGATTTTCGCTCTTACCGAAGGCACGGACAAAGCGGTGAATTACCTTGAATCCCTCAATTTCACTGAGCCGTCATTTGTTTTTGTCATTATGTGCATGGCCGCAACAAGACCTGTTATTCATTTTGCCGAGACTTTGATTACCTTTGTCTCACGTATACTTCCTTTTTCAGAAAGACTTTCATTTTATATTTCTGCGCTCGTCATTGGCCCGTTGTTAGGCTCGTTTATCACTGAACCTGCAGCGATGACCGTCACTGCAATGATTCTTCTTAAAGTTATTTATAACGGACAAATTTCTCTTAAGTTAAAATATGCGACCATTGCTTTATTATTCGTCAACGTTTCAATCGGTGGTACCCTGACGCATTTTGCAGCTCCACCTGTTTTGATGGTTGCAGCTAAATGGAACTGGGATACAATGTTTATGATCAAGCATTTTGGATGGAAGTCTGCTTCTGCTATTGTATTGTCCACCTCCCTCTATGCTTTTGTCTTTAGAAATGAATTGCAGGGGAGTATTGCCAGAAAGATGGAAGACGAAGGGTATCTCATACCTCGTCCCTGGAAAATTCTTATTCATCTTTTATTTCTTTCGGCCGTCGTTATCTTTGGTCATCACCCGATAGTCTTTATCGCATTCTTTTTTCTCTTCATCGGCTTTATGATGATCACTCAAAAATATCAGGACAGCATGAAGCTAAAAGAATCTCTCATGGTTGCCTTTTTTCTAGCTGGTCTCATTACCTTGGGATCAATGCAGGCCTGGTGGCTGAATATTCTCCTGGCAAAAATGGGTGATGTTGCCCTTTATTTCGGGGCCACAGCACTGACTGCTATCACTGACAATGCTGCCCTTACATATCTTGGCTCGTTAGCAGAACTAAGTGATGCTTCTAAATATGCTCTTGTTGCCGGTGCTGTCACCGGAGGCGGGCTTACTGTCATTGCCAATGCACCCAACCCCGCAGGCTTTGCCATACTAGGTGAAAGTTTCGGGAAAGAGGGGATAATGCCTCTGAGATTGTTTCTTTGGGCACTACCACCGACATTAATTGCGATTCTTTTTTTATATTTTCTGTAAAAAAATTACAATGATTTTGGTTCGACTTGCATAACCCATTTGTAGCGATCAGTTGCTCGTCCTTCCTGAATAGCAAGAAGATCTTCGCGCAATTTCAAGGCAATTTTTCCCTGAGGATCTTTAAGCGGAAAGCGCTCACCTGTTTCTTCTGCCAGGTAGTCAATCGGTGCGATAATGGCGGCCGTACCGCAGGCAAAGGCTTCCGTGCAACGACCCGCTTTAATATCTTGTAAGAGTTCATTGATATCAATTTTACGTTCAACAACTTTAAGACCCGCATCTTTAGCGAGAGTGATGATAGATTTTCTTGTGATCCCTTCCAGAATGGTATCATTTAGTTCCGGAGTGTGTAGCTCTCCGTTAACGACAGCAAAAAAATTCATGCCGGACATTTCCTCAACATATTTTTTATCTCTGCCATCAAGCCATAGTGTTTGGACAAAGCCAAGCTGCTTTGTTTTGATAGCTGCTTTTAAAGAGGCTGCGTAATTTCCTCCTGCCTTTGCATAACCAGTTCCCCCTGGAAACGCACGGGCCCCCTGTCGTTCAATCAAAACGGAAAGTGCGCCAGCGCTGAAGTAGGAGGCCGATGGAGAAGCAATAACCATAAAACGGAATTTTTCAGAAGGCTTAATCCCCAGTGCTTCCTCTGTGGCAAACATGAAAGGGCGTAAATAAAGTGATTCGCCAGATCTTCGCGGTACAAAATTAGCAGAGTATGCAGTCACTTCAGTTGAAGCCTTCATAAAAACTTCAAGGGGAATATGAGGCATGGCCATTCTTTCTGCCGATCGGTTAAAACGCAGGTGATTTTCTTCAGGACGAAAAATAAATGGGCCCAGACCACTCACTCGATAGGCCTTCATTCCTTCAAAAATTTCCTGGGCGTAATGAAGAACTTTGGCATTTGGATACATTGAAATGGGTCCGTAAGGAATGAGTTCCAGCTCACCCCATTTTCCAAATTCATAATTACAGCTGGCCATTACGGGGGCCATGACTGAACCGAAGGGCAGGTTTTCGGGTAGGGAAAAGTTTCTGATTGCTTCGCTAATGGCAGGGTCAATTCTCATATGAGTCATAATATTTCCAATCTGTTAAAAAAACTTGAGTCATTATATCCAATTAAAGCGAAGTTTCAAAAAAAAAGCAGATTTTCTCAATATTCCTCTGGTGAAAACCGATACGATTTAGACGTGAATAAGCCTAGTTGGATGATGCATGGAAAAAGATAACGTAATTAAATTTAAAAGATCGCAAGCTGAACTCAGCCGCTATATTGAATTCAGTATGGGCAGTGAGGATTATGCAATTCCGCTATCTATGGTGAGAGAAGTCATTTCACTCCCCGACACTACGCCAATTCCAAGGACTCCTGCGCATATTTTGGGCACGACTGATTTAAGAGGACAGAGTGTCTCTGTCATAGATATCAGAAAAAAATTAAAAATTGACGCCAGGTTGGGTTGTGAAGAAGCGGTGATTATCATCGATATCGGAGGAATTAATATTGGCGTAGTAGTCGATTCCATCAATAAAGTTTTTGCTTTTACTCTTGATGAAATCAGCGAACTGCCTGAGAGTAAAACTTATTTGCCTGCCCAGTACATCGTCGGCGCTTTTCAAAAAACGAGTTCGTTAATCATCATTCTCGACATTGCCAAAGTTTTAGATCTTTCCGATCATCATGAAATTGATGCCTGGAAAAAATCAGCTTAAATATCATTACGGAGTCATGACAACTTTTAGGCAATCGTCTTCGTGATTGTTGAAAATTTTGTAAGCATGGGCCACATCTTTCAGCATCAGGCGATGAGTGATAATATCGTTGGCAGTTATTTTTCCTGAGACCACCAGTCCCATCAGCATGTCGATGTAATTATGCACAGGTGCCTGTCCAGCCTTTACACTTATACATTTATCAAACCATTTTCCCAGCGGAAAATTGTCATAATTGGTTCCGTAGACGCCCATGATTGAAATGTGCCCTCCGCGTCTGACGGAGGTCATGCAGTCGGCAACAACTTTCATTGTTCCTCTCTGCATATGGATGACTGATGAAAGTTTGTCGATAAATCTTCTATCTGCTTCAAGTCCGACTGCTTCAATACACACATCAGCACCTCTTCCATTGGTCATGGAAATTATTCTTTCAGGAGCATCTCCTTCGGCATTATTAATTATTTCAGAGGCGCATAGCTCGCTTGCTTTTTTTAAACGGTAATCTAAAACATCGACTCCAATGACTCTTCCGGCGCCCTTAAACCAGGCGGCTTTTTGCGCCATCAAGCCGACAGGACCACAGCCATAGACCACTACAGTTTCTCCTCCTTTGAGATTGGCCCAATCTACAGCGCTCCATCCAGTGGGGAGAATATCAGTAAGAAAAAGCACCTGCTCATCATTTAATTCTTCAGGAACTTTACGAGGGCCGTAATCGGCGAAGGGCACGCGAACAAATTCTGCCTGGCCACCGTCGTAGCCTCCATAAATATCAGTATATCCAAAGAGACCTCCGCCTTTGTCTTCTACCAATCCTCCACGAGGACCGTAGTGTTCCAGGTTGGAATTTTCACAACCGGTAGGCAGCTGGTGCTCGCAGAAAAAACATCGACCGCAGGCAATGGGAAAAGGAACGACAACTCTGTCGCCATTTTTTAAATTTTGTATTTCACTTCCCACCTCAACGACTTCTCCCATGAATTCATGGCCCAAAACCTGAGGTCTGACTTGTGGGAACAATCCGTTGATGATGTGAAGATCTGATCCGCAGATGGCAGTGCTTGTTACTCGAATGATGACGTCTTTTGGGTGTTTTATGACAGGATCAGGAATTGTTTCGTAGCGTATGTCATGGGGTTTGTGGAACACTGCTGCTTTCATAAACACTCCTAAGTTAGAGAGGCTCATAAAGCTTTATTGCAAAGGGAATGCCTAACGCAGAAACTATAAAATGGTAGGCGGAACAGGGGTCGAACCTGCGACCACTTGGATGTCGACCAAGCGCTCTACCACTGAGCTATCCGCCTAAAGAAAGTTTCGTTTCGAAAGCCTATACTAAATATCATAGCTTTTTCTGTCAAACTCTTATTGAATTTTCCTTGGCCGAACGTGCTGTAGAACATTATAGTAGTAGCCATGCAAAAATACCGGATGGACCTAGATTTCTTGGGACTGATTGCCTCTCAATTCAAGGAATTTAAACTTTATTATCTATTGGGCATTATTTGTCTGATTGCCACACATAAGATTCAAAGCGAATTGCCCTTTATGGCAAAGGAGCTGGCAGATCTCGTTTCAAATAATATCGATGAGCTTCATCCCAGTCGATTCTTTTTGTTTGCGCTGGGAATCCTGGTATTTCGGACTTCTTCGCGGATTTTATTTTTTTATCCAGCACGACTTTTGCAAAAATATTTGAGGACTGAGCTTCTTGCAAAACTGGAAGAAGCAACTCCTTCGCGGTTTCGTCATCTGAGTTCGGGGCAGCTCTTTCAATACCTCACCGGTGATATAGATCAGGTTCGCGCCCTGATCGGTTTCGTGGGGCTTCAGGGCGGAAATTTTATTATCGCCATGTTCGTGCTCATACCTAAAATGATTTCTTTTAATGCCCATCTTCTGGTTGCGCTCACGCCGATGCTTTTTTCGTTTATAATTTTTACTTATGTCGTTTCTAAAAACAGAATTTATTTCAAAAAAACTCAGGATATGCAGGGCGAAGTCCAGAACCTGATAATGGAAACATACGCCGGCAAAAGGACCATTAAGAATTTTCATGCTGAAGAATCGTTTACAACTTTGTTCGCAGAGATGTCGCTCAAGGAACTTTATTATTTTTATAAATCTTCGTTGGGGATTTCCATCACGCTTCCCATGGTAACTTTGGGAATTGGACTTTCATTATTGTGGGGCGCCCATATTATTCGTTCTGAACACCTGGGGGCATCAACCTTGATTTTATTTTCGGGCTTCATATATCTTTTTATGGAGCCTATGGGATATCTCTCGTGGGTGGGAGTTGTGGTCTCGCGCTCAAATGCATCTTGGACCCGCCTCAAGGATCTCGATAATACCTTAAACAAGGTGATGGACGCTGAAATTGATCTGGAAACGAGAAACAAAACACACAATGGTTTAAGTTTTAATTTTCCTTATTGGGATCATTCGCTCAACATGCATTTTGTTCCGTTAAAATGGAACGTCATTATCGCTAAAACCGGACATGGCAAGAGCGAGTTGCTTTTAAAAATTTCGGAAGTCATGCGAAAGCGCGGGCTTAATATCAGTCTTGTCGCGCAAGATCCTTATATCTATAACGACACGGTAGGGAGAAATATTTTTCTTGGCAGAAATGCTACGCAAGGTGAAAGAGAAATGGCCAAAAAAACGTTAAAGATACTTGGACTCGATTACCTGGAACCGGATCTCGAGAAGCTCCTGGACCTGGAAGTGGGCGAGAACGGCAAACGACTTTCCGGGGGACAGATAAAACGTCTTTGTCTTGTCCGAAGCATTTTGAGCGAAGCGGACACGCTCATCTGGGATGATCCTTTTTCATCAGTGGATTTAATTTTGGAAAAAGAGATTATCCAGGAACTTCGCTCGCAAGGTTTTTTAAAGAATAAAACAATTATTCTGACCAGTCATCGTTACTCAACGGTGAGAAATTCAGACAATATAATCTTCATTGATAAAGAACTGGGCATTATTGAAGAAGGCAGTGTGAACGAATTATTAAAACCGGCTACAAGGACATATGAGTATTTCCAAAAGCAAATGGTATGAGCTTTTTTTCTTTAAGGGCTCAGGAGCGATGGTTACATTGTTATTCATCTGCCTCGCTGTGTCCGCTTATCTGGGAGCGCGGACCCCTGAATTGATTTCTAATTTGTCCCGCAATTACGATGTGGACAATTTATTTCATGCATCCGTCATCGCCCTTTTAATTAATTTTATTACTGTTTATATAAACCGCGTTGTCTATCAGCTGGCGGTTAATAAATATGTGCGAATGCTGGTTCAGTATGCCCGGACCCAAACCTATGGCCGATGGCTTTCTTCCAATGAACTGGATAGTGAAAAATACCCTCAGGGAGAAATTCTTTCCCGAATCATGTCTGATACAGAGTCCATCAGAGATCTTATTTCTTCAGGTTCATTTGGGATCTTTATTGATCTCTGCTTTGTGGCTTCCTGTCTGGCAGGATTTATTACCCTTCAAAAATTCACAGGACTTTTTATCGCAGGCGCTGAGGTGGCTGCAACCCTGTTGCTGATCTGGGGATCTCAGCTGATGCGGGATATGTTTATGCGTCTTCGAAATTCACAGGCCCAGGTCAATCGCGTGACTGCCAATGTGCTGGGCGGATTCCAGCAGATCTATTACACACGCAATGACCGCTATGCTTCCAGAAAATCTGAGCGCGCTTTTGATGACTTTCTTCACAAGCAAAATCAGGTCAACACAATGGACGCTGCTTATTATGCTGTGGCCGAATCGCTTTACCCAATTCTTCTGGCATTCGTTATTTTTATATTCCCTTATTCTCATCTTACGGAAGCGGCGCTTATTTTTGCTATTGTGGATTTAATCCAGAGGTCAATAAGTCCCATCAAAGAAATTTCCGGCAAAATTGCCAATATCCAGAGAGCGGCGACCGGGATAGATCGGATTCAGCATTTTCTGAATGATATCCCTTACAAAGAAAATTATTCTCAGGAAGAAAGTTTTCAGAAAACTCCATTTCAGAAGATGACTGTAGATATCGCCCATTTCGAATATCCAAGAAGAAAGGGTGTTGCGGAAGGTTCTGAGCGTGAGAATTTCTCTCTTGAAAATATTCATTTTGAGGGAAGTCCCGGGGAGCTTATTGGTATTGTCGGTCTCTCAGGAAGCGGAAAATCAACGCTGTTAAATATATTGGCGGGAAATATTCTGGCGCCTGCTGCAGATGTAAAATTAATAATGGGAGCGCGAACGTTGAGCTATGAGCTCCACCTTCGCGATCTGGATGACTACCGAAAAGAGGTGAGCATCGTTTCTCAAGAATCGCATATATTTACAGAGAGTCTGATGTTCAATATCACTCTCAAACGTGTTGAACCGAAGGATTTTCAGGTGAAGTGGAAATTTCTTACTGAAAATATTCCCTATCTCAATCACTGGAAATCTGATGACATGATTGTTCCTCACGCACTATCACTCGGGCAAAGGCAGTTGCTGGCAGGAATTCGGGCATGCTATCTCAAAAAGAATATTGTGTTCTTCGATGAAATTTCATCCGCTCTCGATTCAGATCTTGAATTTGCATTGAGAAAGCTGGTTCTTCTGATTCAGGAATATTCTCTCACCGTGATAGTGGCCCATAGGGTGGAGACCATTGTTAAGGCTGACCAGATAATCGTTATGGATAAAGGCCGAGTGATTGATTCGGGTATGCATTCGGAGTTGCTGACACGCTCAAAAGTCTACCAAGATTTTATCCGTGAACTATCGCATTCTTAAGTAAACAGAGCTATCATTCTCATAAATTATTCTCTTTTACCCTTTAAGAAAATGGAGTTTTCTATGAAAAAGCATAAACTAGGCGCCACGCTTACTGGACTTTTCGCCGTCATGATTGTTTTCTTTGCTTGTCAGAAGCAGGCAGATTCAAAACCGAATTTTATTTTTAAACCAGCTCCTTCCGCCGGAGTTGCAGCTTCAGTCGGTGGGGAGCCTATTCTGGAGAAAGACTTAGAAGCGGGTATTGAAAGTGACATCTACGATGCTGAAATGAAAGTTTTTGAAATTAAATTCGGAAAACTTCAGGCGATGCTTCTTGAAAAATTTATGAACATGGACCCAAACAGAAAAGGTCTTTCTAACGATGATTATCTTAATAAATATATCGCGAAGGATGTAAAGGTTACTGAGGCGGAAATTGAAAAATTTATCAAAGATCGCCAGATACCTAAAGATCAGCTTAATCCTGAAATCAGAGAGCGCATTAAACAATTTCTTGAAGTTGAATCCAAGAAACTGGCAGTTGATAAGTGGATTGCTGACAAAACAAAGAAAACTCCGGTTGAGGTTTACATTCGTAAACCGTCTAGACCAGTGTTTGATGTAAATGTTAAAGATGCTCCGTTTAAAGGCGCATCAGATGCTAAAGTCACCATTGTAGAGTATTCAGATTTTCAGTGCCCTTTCTGTTCTAAAGCTGCCGCAATTGTAGCTGAAGTAGAAAAAAAATACGGCAGCAAAGTAAAAGTCGTTTTTAAGAATTTTCCCCTTCCATTTCACTCACAGGCAAAGATCGCGGCGAATGCAGCTTTATGTGCTAATGAGCAGAACTCAAAACTTTTCTGGAAGATGCACGATGCAATGTTTGCAGACCAGTCTAAGCTGGACAAAGACAATTTAGTGGCCTCTGCTAAAAAAATCGGAGCCAAAGAGGCTGAGTTCAAATCATGCCTTGAGGCCGAAAAATATAAAGCAGTTATCGATAACGATATGGCCGAAGGACAAAAACTTGGAATCAAATCGACTCCGACTTTTTTCGTTAATGGCAAACTAGTCAGCGGTGCTCAGCCAATTGAAGTATTTTCAGAAGTTATAGACGAAGAACTAGCAAAATAATCAATTATTAGATCTTATTAAAAAGGGGAAAAGGACAACTTTTCCCTCCCTCCTAAAAAAGCCCCCCTTACTATATAATTATCCTATGTCATTCCCTCTGGCTGGAAAAAATCGGGATTACTAATGGACGTAAAAGACTATTCTCAAAATTTAGATAAAGCTCGCGACAAGTACCGCAAGGCTACTAATGATATGCGTTCTTCATTTGAAAAAAATGCAGATGACGTGAAGGAAACCAACGATTTTAAAGTTAAAAAATTAAGCAAGAACTACGAAGCTCAAAAAGCTAAATTAGAAGAAGAGAACAGCCAAAATAACCAGTATTATTCTGATAAGACCAAGGAAATAGTCTCTAAGAAACAAGAAGCATTTCGCAACGACATCAAAAAAAGTAACGATAAATTTGATGCTGACAGGAAAGAGCTTAAGAGCACACTCAATGATAAACTTAGCAATATAAGCGAGTCCTACAATAAGAGCACTGCTGAAAATGACAGGTATCATGCCCAGGCGGCTAAAACCATGTCGGAACGATATTCAAAGGCGAACAAAGATTTCAGCACAGATCATAATGATCAGCTCAACACTCTAAATCAAAAGTCCAGACAGCAAATTACAGATCTCAAAGAAGATATGTCTAAAAAAAGTCTTCACAAAGATGAAGAGTATCACAAAGATTTGGAGAATTTGCGCTCAGTCAGCCAGGACCAAAAATTCCGGGAAGTCTCCCGTTTAAGAAATGACAATGAGACATTACGAGTGCATACAGCGCAGGAGAAAAATGCTTTAACGGAACAGACTGATTCCCAGATCAAAAATATTTTAAAATTAAAAAATCAGGAAAGTGAAGAGGGCGAGAAAAATATAGCTGATTTGCAAAAAAATATCCGGGAAAAAACCCTCGCCGAAGAAGAGAGCATTAAAAAAGCCCACGTAAATGAAACCAAGGGGCTGGAACAAAAATTCAGCGATGACTTGAATCGTCTTCAGCATATGACCAATCAGAAAATTAGAGGGGCCAACGAAATTTCGACTCTTAAAGATGAAAATAAAGAAATGGTAGCTTCTTACGAAAATCGCTTAAAAACTGCCAAGAACGAAGCTGACAAAAATCTGGCGAAAGCCTTCGATAAAGAAAGTGAAAATGATACGCGTCTTCGCGAAAATCTTAAAAGATTAAAGACGGATCATACCCGGTCAATGGAGAAGCGAGAAGCAGACCTGAATGGGCAACACAACCTGAATATGCAGGAAGTAAAAGAAAAAACCACTCAACTTGCCGATCGTTATAAAGGCGAAGTAGCTAAGGCCAGAATTAATACAGAGGAACAATTAAGTAAATCTGATTCTAAATCTAAAAATCAGCTGAAAGACCAGAGGGTGCAGTTTGGCAATTTTATCAATAATATAAATGACCAAAAGCAAGAGGAACTTTCCTCAATTAAAAATGAATTCAATAAAGATAAAACCGATTTCATTGAAAAATCCAGAAGGGATTTTAGTGAAGAAAAAAACATGCTGAAAGATGGTTTTAACCGTCAGGTCACCCAGAAAGAAGATCTCTATGAAAAGAAATTAATGGAAGTAGAGAAGCAGACAAATAAAATTATAGAGAATTATGAAAACCGTATAAGTCAGATCGCCAGAAAAGCAGAAAAAGAAGTTGAATCTGTAAAGGCTACTGAAGCTGAGAGAAAAGCTAAAGAATCTCAGGCTCAGGATATTATGCTTAGTAATATTCTCAGAGACCAGGAACTTGAAATCAGCAATCTCAGAGATAGATACGAGGGTAAAATCGGTAAAGACAGAATTGTAAATGAGCAGCAGACAACACGCATTATTCAAAAATATGAAGATCAGTTAGATCGTGAAAGAACAGATCATCAAAAAGAGACGTCTCTAAAGCTATCCGAATCTCGGGCCCAATTCGAGCGACTTTTCAAGGCTGCTGAGCTTGAAAAAGAGACTATGCGCAATCAGTATGAGCAGCGCATGGAAAACATGAGACTGGCCGCACTTGCAGACAAAGGGAATACAAAAAAGTCATAGTTAATGCTATCCTATAGGTACATAAATTCCGGATTAAATCTGGAGTATAAAAACCCAGGATAGAAATGAGACGCGCAAAGATCGTAGCAACACTTGGCCCTGCATCTTCATCACAAGAAATGATCACTAAATTAATCGAAGCTGGCATGAACGTGTGCCGGATAAATATGAGCCATGGGACTTATGAAGGTCACAAGACTGTTATAAAAAATATTCGTGAAGCAAGCAGAGTAACAGGCTATGAAGTGGCCATACTTGCTGATCTGCAGGGGCCAAAAATCAGGGTTGATAAACTTCCTGAACCGCTAAAACTCGAAAGCAATTCTGAATGGGTCATTGGCGCAAGCAAACTACAAAATAATTATCCTGAATACAAAGACAAATACATCCCCACCATCTATGAGAATCTTGTTTCCGACTGTCACGATGGTGCCCGTATTCTTTTTGATGATGGTTTAATCATCGCTGAAGCAACCAAGAGGGACCGGGACGTTTATAAGATTAATATCAAAGTGGGTGGAATGCTCAAGTCCAATAAGGGTATTAATCTTCCTGATTGTGATGTATCGGCCCCCGCTTTTACCGACAAAGATAAAGAAGATCTTATGTTTGCTCTAAAAGAGGGTGCGGATTATGTTGCTCTTTCTTTTGTCAGAAAAAAAGAAGACATTCTGGCCGTTAAGCATCTGCTTCATTCATTGAAAGTTAATGTTCCGATTATTTCAAAGATAGAGAAACCTCAGGCCGTCGATAACCTCGATGAAATTTTATCAGTCACTGATATGATCATGGTTGCCCGCGGAGATATGGGGGTAGAAGTAGGAAATCATCTCGTTCCTTCCATTCAAAAAAAAATAATCAATAAATGCAATGCGCTTGGTATACCTGTCATCACTGCCACTCAGATGCTTGAGAGCATGACTGAGAACCCTACACCCACCAGGGCCGAAGCATCAGATGTTGCCAACGCCATCTGGGATGGAACCGATGCCGTTATGCTTTCAGGAGAAACGGCTTCAGGAAAATATCCGGTCGAAACTATACGCATGATGGATCAGATTGTACAGGAAGCAGAAAAAACACCGAAAGAAAGACCATTTCTTAGAACTCAGGATTTATCGAGTGTAACGGCATCGGTTGTTGTAGCCGCGTCCATGATTGCTGAAAAAATCGGCGCCTCACGGATTTTATCTGTGACAGAGTCAGGCTCGTCATGTTTAAGAATTTCGCAATTTCGTCCGATTGTTCCGGTGCTGGGAATTACGAACTCGCTTCGAGTGGCCAGAAGAATGTGTCTTTACTGGGGAGTTAGTCCCTTTATTGTCACCAATGAGCAAAAAGAAAATACCGAATTTATGAAAAATGTTCTCGCGGAAGTTAAAAGCCGTTTGGGGCTTAAGAATGGCGACAAGCTGGTTCTCACTCGCGGTGACGGTAAATTCTTTTCACAGGGAAGCTCTAATTCGGTTAAAGTTGAAATTATCCGAGATGCTCCAAAAGTTTTAGGTGGCTCTCAGGGTCTTGAAGAGGCGAGCGATGATACGAAGAAGATCCTGCTCGATACGAACGTCTGCGCCTCTTGCCAGGCCTGTGTTCAGATATGCCCGCATGATATCTGGGCGGTATCAACTGACGAGAGAAAGAAAACTTTTATTAAGGCTGAAAATATTTCAAAATGCACCATGGATAATGGCTGCGTTGAAGGGTGTCCGATGGGGGCCATTGAAATTATACCAACAGAAAATTAGAACTCATGAGTCTGTTTGATTTAAAAAAAATGGAGAGTATGGGGATTGTCGATTTTGGTTATACAACTGAAGCGGTTCCCCGGACTCTTTCGCATTATAATAAATGGGTGAGCGATGCAGATCACCTTCCTCTGACTTATCTTGAAGGTGAGCGCCAGGAGAAGAGACAAAATATAAAAGGGCACTGGAGCGATTTTAAATCGGCGGTGGTTTTTTTGTTTTCGTATCATGAATCTCATCAAAAACTTCAAAAACTTTACGAGAACGAACCTGAATGGAACGGGTTAAAGATGGCGTCTTATACATTAGGTTTTGAAGGTCTTGATTACCATCATCTTATTAAGGATCGTTTGATAGAAGTGGGAGAGTCCTTAAAAAAAGATTTTCCAGAGCTTGAATATAAACTGGCACTGGATACGCATCCGGTACTAGACCGTGACCTGGCCCAAAGATCCGGGATAGGCTGGTTTGGGAAAAACTCCATGCTTATCAATCGCGAACAGGGAAGTTTTTTTATCATTGGTTCGTTGTTACTGAATCAAGAGCTGCCAATAGAAACTAAAGTTGTTGAAACAGATCACTGCGGACAATGCACTTTATGCATTGATGCATGTCCCACACAGGCAATTGATCCGGCAACAAGAACAATCAAGGCCAAGGATTGCATTAGTACTTTTACGATTGAGCAGTTTAAGCTCGACACTGTTCCAAGCGAGAAAATGACTTTGAAAGACGGCTTTATTTTTGGCTGTGATATCTGTCAGGATGTTTGCCCTTGGAATAAACGCATCGATCGCATGGAAACGAACGTTGAAAAATCAAACAATGATTTGCAAAATAAAATTATCAATTTCTTTTTATTGAGGAAGTCTTTAGAGATTTCGAGCGAACTTGAAGGCATGAGTGAAGGCACTTTCAAAAAAAATTTTCAAAATACATCTTTTGAAAGAAGCGGAAAACGTGGCTTGCTGAAAAATTTCAGGCTCTACCTTAAAGAATTAAATATTCTTCCTTAGCGCATCCACGATATTCATATGCGCCGCTCTTCTTGCCGGAATATAAGTCGCTATCACAGATGTAAACAATGCCAGAAAGCTTGCATAGAGGACCGATGAAAAAAGAAAATTCAAATGTAAAGTAAATGGTACCGATGCCCCGGGCATTTCAGTCACAATCTTCGCGGCATGAATGGCCCCAATAATAAAATAAGAAGAGATTGATCCCACAATTGTTCCTACCGAAGTCAGGAGCAGACTCTCTAAAACAAATTGCCCAATAATATCCGATCGCGACTCTCCAAATGACCGCAGAGTTCCGATTTCACCTGTTCTTTCAACAACAGTCATACTCACAGCATTCAAAATTCCTAGAAACATAAGCGCCAGGAGAATACATTCTATCAAACGGTTTTGAACGCCGTAAAACTTCGCTACCTGCCGATAGAGAATCGCCAGATCTCTCCACGAGCGCGCTCTTAAATTCGTATTGGCACCTTTTAATTCTTTATTGATGGGTTTTTCCAGCGCTTCAGACTGAGGAAGCTTGGCAAACTTTAAAACGGCTAAATCAACATTGGGTGTATCCAGAATGGTTTGCGTAAGTGCCAGCGGAATATAGATAACCTGAGAATCAATTTCATCAATTCCCGCTGAAAAAACCCCTGATACTTTTAAATCCATGGCGTTCATTACACCATCTACCGTATTGGTAAGAACAGTTATATCGTCGCCCGGTTTAACGTTCATCTGTTTAGCCAGCAGCTGCCCCACCATTCCTTCTTTTGCCTCTTTTTCAGTGAAGAACTGGCCGGACATAACTCTCATACTCTTGGTAAAATTTGGCTCACCTTCCGTATCAATACCAATGATCTTTCCTCCGATTGAAAGATCCCCGTTGCTGACAAGGCCGAAAAAACTTAATCGTCCGCTGGTTTTTATAATTTCAGGATGGGCCGCTTTTATATTATTGAGCTCATCCAGGTGAAAGAGTCGCTCTTTTCTGCTTTCTTTTCCCGGACTCCAATATTTTTCCCGGGCAATCTGCATATTTCCGTATTGATTTTCAGCAGCGATAAATTTTAGAGCGGAAAGAACGAAGTCTGCCAGTCCGTGAAACAAAATGATTGAGCAAACTGCTCCTGCAATCATCCCGATGGAGAGTAGGCTTCTTAAGCGGTGACGGATAATACTTCTGAGCGCTATTTTGAATCTCATACGACTGAACATTTTTTTAAAATTTACTGAATTCATTTTGAACTCTCCATTCTGAATTCACCCACGATCTGGCCGTCCGCAATTTTGATCTGGCGATGAGTTTTCGATATCAAATCGTTGTCATGACTACAAAGCATGACAGTAACTTTCAAATCCTGCTGCAGTCTCATTAATAGTTCAAACACTTCATCAGATGTTTTAGTGTCCAGGTTTGCGGTTGGTTCATCTGCTAGAATCAAGGTTGGATTTTTAACAATAGCGCGGGCAAAGGCGACTCTCTGTCTCTGGCCACCGCTCAACTGAGAAGGGCGGTGATGGCCGAATTTTTCAAGTCCAACTTTTGCCAGCGCCTCTTGAGCGCGCTCAATCCTTTCAGCTTCTCCTATATTAAGAAGCATTAGAGGGTATTCAACATTTTCCAGCGCACTCAGAAGAGGCAGCAAGTTGAATGATTGAAATATATAGCCAATCTGTCTGGCGCGGATGAGAGAGAGATCATTGTCAGAGATATGTTTGGTATTGATATTGGTGATAAAAAGATCACCTTTTGAAGGAGGATCAATCAGACCTGCAATATTGAGCAGAGTTGTTTTTCCGCTTCCGGATTTTCCCGAGAGACCTATGAATTCACCCTTCTGAATTTTTAAATTAATATTTGAAAGAGCGGTAAAGTCAGTGCCCTCTCCTGAAAAAGACTTGTAAATATTCACAAAATTTAAAATAGTATCGCTCATATATTCACCGGGTTCGTATTAAAGTTGAAAATAATTTTTTAAAGAAATAAAAACACTGCTTACATTTTTAAATCGGTTTAGATTGCTTTCATCGCTTCCAAAATAAAATTCTCCGCCTAGTTTCAGATCAGTTGTACTGTTGATCGGCCAGTTAATAAAAGTCTGAATGGACTGCGCAGTCTGCTTGAACTCGTGAATGTACGAAAATTCCAGCGTTTTGTCGTTTTCCAGCGCCCTGGTAATTTTTCCAATGCCATACTGCTCTTCTTTGAGACGAAACGAATTTGGCATTACATCTGCTAATGTTGACTGGGCGAAAACAAGCACGAAAGAATAATTGCTATAAGTGGGGGAATCCAGACTTACAACCGCATTAAGCGCTTTGGTCGGAAGTGCTTCGAGCTGGCCGGCAGCGGTCACATAATTGACCATTTTATCTTTGGTCTGAACGATATCTGTTCTAAAGACAAAATCATAAATAGTTTTGGCCAGTGACAATCCATGACTTTGTACTTTTGTATGTGCTTCCTTAATTGCAATACTGGTGAGAGTTGCGCTCTCAAGAGTGTAATGAGGATCACGGGAAAAATAGGAGTAGGTGAAAAATGATGTGTCAAAACCTGCATAGCTGGCAGAAAGTTTTCCGCCCATTTCAGATTTATCTAAAAGCTGGGGCGTTTTTTCTTTGGTAACTGTTAAAGTTGATTGAGGAAACAAATTACCCGCGAATACTTCTACCGGCAGCGTTTTTGAAAATCGCGGCTCAGGAGAGGCGAGGAACTGAATGGATCCTGATAAATCACCGCTGGAGAAAAAGGCCTTTCCGTTGAAGAGCAGCAGAGGCAAGCGAGCATCGCTTGAATCGCTGAAAAAAGTTTCGCGCTGATCTTTCGGGTTAATAACATCAGCGTAGTTAAAACCGAAGGCTTCACCCCATACGACTTCCTGATAGCCGATCTGGACCACCAATGATTCGCCCTTATATTTAATATAGTTCTCTCCCAGATACGTATCGAAGCTGTCTTTTTTAGAGGGAGTACTTTTAGTGCTTAGATCGCTGATGATTGAATTGCTCGTCCAGCGAAGCTGATTGAGCGCTTCGAGACTTCCACTGAAAGTGGTTGCTTGTTCAAACTGGGCCCTTGCTCTCTGTCCGTAATTTCGTGATTTCTCCTCGGTGTAGGATGAAAGTCGTCCGGATAAAAATCCTCTCATTTGATAGCGCCATGTATCGGCCATTGCTTCAAAGGAAGAGATCAATAAAAAAAGGGCAAGTAGTTTTCCAATCAAAATTCCAACCTTTCCTTATTGAAAAGACTGTCGCTGAAAGATTCAGGCTTGTGATCTTTAAAGTTCAGGATAGAAATTTTATCTTTTTGCAGATAATCCTGAATGGTCATCTTGGTAGAGCGTGACATTCCCTGAATTGTTTTAAAATCGGAAAATTTCGCCCGCTTCAGCGGCTTTCCTGAAAGGGCAAAGAAAGTGGCCTCTATCGGGCTGTAATCTTTTTTTGAAACGACATATTCGATTTTCCCGTAGGTCACCTTATTATTTTTAGCTTTGAGGGCCAATCGATAAACACCAGTATCTGTAGGTAGCGGCGGTAGGTGTGTAGCCTCATAATCTTCAGCATAATTTGTTCTGGCAATATCACCGTTCGATACTTGCCCCGTGAGTTTTTGTTCCAGCGAAATTCTCAATGCTTTTTTTATATTAGGTGTGAAAAGCCAGATATCATAATCGCGCATCAAAAGTTTTCTTCCTCTCGCTCGTTCCGGTTCAGTCTGTTCAGACAAGGTGTGGTTCACGTCCTGGAAGGAAACATGATATGTTTCTTTTTTATTATCCTGGTCAATGACGGTGACATTGAAAGAGTGTGTAACATTGCCAAGTCCTCTTTTTAAATCTGCTTTTTTGACGATGTCATTTGCATTCATTTCAGAATAAGAGGCGAGTGGAAAAAGTAGAAATAACGAAAAGAGAACGACGCCGATTTTCATGATTTTTATCCTGATGAGACATACTTTATTTATATGTTAATTGTATTTGAATTCCAAAAACTTACCAATTGGAATGTTACTTCCCATAATACCCGAGTGTTTTAGTTTAAGTTCGGGATATTCTGTCTGGAAAAGGTCTTAAAAAGTGCTGTCAGCCACAAGACCCAGGAAATCCCAAATAGAATTCCACTTATGACGTCGCTTGGGTAATGGACTCCGAGGTAGAGGCGTGAAAAGGCTACCAGAAAAATGATAAATCCTGTACTGATGAGCACACTTGTAATTAATTTTTTGGAGTGAATATGACGGCAAAGCAAAAAGGCCAGAGAAAGAAATGTTGCCGTTGAAACCAAAGAATGGCCGCTGGGATAAGAAAGTCCCTCGACTTCAATTAAGCGGGGAATAATCGTTGGTCTATTTCTGGCAATGATATTTTTAAGAACAGACATCCAAAGCGTCGAGCCAATAACATTTAAGGCCAGAAACAAGGCGCCCATTTTATCTTTTTTTATAGTCAAAGTGACCAGGCCTATTATGGTAAACAGGCTGATTAGTGCGGGGGAACCCAGCGCCGTAATATCCACTGCTGTCCCATTTAATGGAGTCATTCGTATGTATTTGGCAATGAATAATAGTATTGGCTCGTCAAAACTATTAAAATTTTTATATTCAAGCAGCTCTGAAGTTAATTTCAAAAAAAAGCCGAGAAACAAAAACGAAGCTGAATACCACAGCAATAACCTGATATTTCTGGGCGAAGAAAGATTGAGGGATTTATTCCAATTAAACATTTCACAAGTTTAACAGTTTGTTTGCAAGTTCTAAAGAAAATTTGCTAATCTAAACGGATGAAAAATCAGAATTTTTACAGGCGTCTTCTTTTTTCGCTGAACGGGATTCGTTCTGCATGGAAGTCGGAGATAAGTTTTCGCACTCAAACCGTCATCACTGCATTGGTCATCATTGCCTTGATATTTCTCAGGCCATCAGTGCAATGGACTGCCATTTTCACTTTGATTATCGGCGCAACTCTTGCGTCTGAGCTCCTTAATACTGCGCTTGAATATATGATAGATGTATTGCATCCCGGTCTTCATCCTCAGATAGGAAAGGCCAAAGACTGTGCTGCTGCAGCTGTACTAGTTCTGAGCTTATCGTCCATTTTGATTTTTTTGCTCTTTCTTTATGATAAATTTTGTTAATAAAGGATTTTAAAAGATGCGCCCACACTTCCCGCAGAATTTATAAAAGGCAGAAAGGTTGTTTGAGTTTCATCGCTAGCAATTTTTCTTCCATTATCTACAATTGTTTTCCCTATCATATAACCCATTCCGACTGAAAGCGGAATATCGCTGGCCCAGTGAACCCCGCTGTTGACCATTTGAAATCCAAGCAGACCCAGCAGTGAATAGCCAAGTGGATCAACAAAAGAATACTCCGGATAATTTTTGGAAATAATCGTAAAGGTCGTCATCGCAGTCGCCATATGGGCCGAAGGATAGGAATCATATTTTGTCTTATTATCTTCATATTGTTCGCTGCCAATAAAAGGATCCCATCGCCCTCTTTTTTGTGTGCGTCTGAAGGGTTCTTCTCTTCCAGTGACTCTTTTTAGTGCCTGGGAAGTGAATCCACTCATCAGCAACCCTTGAAAAATCTGGGAGGTCGTCTGAAGCATGCGGGGGTCTTCTTTAATGAGCCCAGCTGTTAAAAATCCTGCCCCAATTCCAATGGAAGTAAAACCATCACCCAAAAAAAAGAGGGCGGACGGAACATCGGTAGGCGCATTGATCAAAACTGTTTCCCGGGACTTGTCCTTATTTCCAAATCCGATTTGTCGCCCGGCATTTTGCACGGCTTTTAAAATTTCCTCATCATAAGCATAAAGAAGGGCGCTTGTTGCGATAATAGTTCCCCAGCCTTTCATGCTTTTAGCTGAAAAAGAGGAATCGAGAAAATTCAGATAATTTCCTGGAGCAGTCGTTACAAAGTCAAATGTTTTTGGGGTGCTGTATTCGTAGGTTGAATTTTCGAATTGATAAGATCTTTTCTCATCTGCAGAAAGTTCAAGCGTTGCTATAAATAGCAGGATAAAAAAAGATATTAATTTCTTCAAATTATTATTTCGGTTCGGTCATTTCTCTTATATTTAAAATATTTTTAAATTGTTCATCCGTCAAAATTTTTTTCTCTTTTATCAGCTCTAAGACAGATTTATTTTCTTTGACCGCCAATTTTGCCAGCTCAGCTGCTTTTGCATACCCAATAATGGGATTTAAGGCAGTGACAATCTGGGCCGTCTGGCCGAGATATTTTTCACATTGCTTTTCATTGGCAATAATTCCCTGAATACACCGCTCGCGTATTGAGCGCAGGGCATTTTTCATTATATGAGTTGATTCCAGTGCCAGGTGGGCCATCAACGGCATCATGACATTGAGCTCGAGCTGACCTGCCTGCATGGCAAAGGCCATGGAGTTATCATTTCCCAGAACTTTGAAAAAAACCTGATTTCCCATTTCCAGAATAGAAGGGTTAACTTTACCGGGCATAATGCTTGATCCAGGCTGAGTTGAAGGAAGAATAATCTCTGCTAAACCTGTATTCGGACCAGAACTCAGCAGGCGAAGATCATTCATCATTCTTGTCAGTTCAAGAGCAGCAGCGCGAAGTGCATTCGAGTAAATCATGATAGGCAGCTGAGACTGCATGGAGGCAAACATATTTGGCGAGAGACTTAGTTCTTTATCGTGAAAGATGGTTCTCAGTTCATTCAGGATATTTTCACGATACCCGCGAGGCACATTTATTCCAGTGCCAACTGCTGAACCACCAATGCCCAAAACTCTGAGTGAGTTTTGGGCTTCACTGAACATTTCAATCAGCTGATCCACAACAATTTTATACGCTTCGAATTCCTGTCCCAATCTCATGGGAACTGCGTCCTGCAGATGCGTTCGACCTGCCTTGAGTACATGATCAAATTCGCGCGCCTTGTGTTCGAGGGCAGAGGAGAAAAATTGCAGCTCACTGACCAGTTCATGGGACAAAGTCAGTGCCGCAAGCCTCATGACTGTTGGATAAACATCGTTGGTGCTTTGAGACATGTTGACATGATCGTTGGGATGAATTTCTTTGTAGCTTCCCAGTTTGTGCCCCATGAGTTCGTTGGCCTTGTTGGCAATGACTTCATTGGCATTCATATTCTGGGAAGTACCTGCGCCTGCCTGATAAGTATCAACAATGAAATATTTTTCAAGCTGTTCTTTGTTTTGGAAATCAATTTCAATGAGCTCGTCGACTGCTTCGGAAATAGCCACTGCCTTTTCCTGTGAGAGCGCACCGGATTTATGATTGGCCAGTGCTGCAGCTTTTTTTAGGAATAAAAAAGTCTTAATCAGACTCCAGTGAACCTGTGTTCCGCTGATCTGAAAATTCAAAGAAGCACGGTAGGCTTGAATGCCGTAATAGACATCGTCTGGTAGTTCAAGTTCTCCTATGCTGTCTGTTTCTATCCTCATTCGTTAAATCCTTTTTAACTGTGTTTAATAGGATTATGGACCTAATTTAACAGAGTGGTTACTCATTTATAAAATATAATTGTTTGTTATGAATTGTATGGCATTTATATATTTATAGTCGTTTTACGGCTCTGTTATCTTGGTTGCCGAATTGGACGGGGAGGAATGCTCATGAATAGAATACTTGCCTTTGCAGGAAGCACCAGAACAGGATCTTACAATAAAAAAATCCTGAAAACAGCCATCTTTGGAGCCCGCGAAGCCGGGGCAGAAGTCACAGAGATAGACCTTCGTGAATTTCCGATGCCAATTTATGACGGCGACCTGGAGGCCAGCGAGGGCATTCCGGAAAATGGCAAAAAATTAAGAGATCTTTTTAGGTCTCATCATGCATTACTTCTGGCATTGCCTGAATACAACAGCTCTATGTCAGGTGTTTTTAAAAATATCATCGACTGGGTTTCAAGACCTGAAAAAGCCGAGCCGGAGTTGCAGTGTTTTGTCGGAAAAGTAGCCGGTCTCATTAGTGCATCTCCAGGAAGACTGGGAGGATTGCGAGGTCTTGTTCACGCAAGGGCAATGCTTGAAAATATTCACGTATTAGTGATGCCGGATCAGGTCTGTGTTTCAAAAGCTGTCGAGGCATTTGATGACGAAGGTAATTTAAAGGATGAGAAGTTGAAAAAATCAATTGAAAAATTAGGTGCAAACCTAGTTGATCTGACATTGAGAGTGAGAGGATTTCATTCACATTAATAGAGGTTGGCATGTCTTTTATCGCTAAAGCAGTGACAAATTTTCCCGAGCACATGGCCACTCAGTCCGCTGTGAAAAATATGCTGATAAATATGTGGCCTCATAAAAGAGAGTTTATTGAACAATTCACCAACAGCACTACCGTTGAGACACGTTATTTGTCGTTGCCTCTGAATTATTACAGGGATCTCAATGATATGGGGATCCGAAATGTAATCTGGAAAGCTGAAGCGCGCAGGCTGCAGAAAGAAAATATTCAAAAACTATTAGATGATACTGGAATAGATATTGCTGACATCGGATTAATTGCCAGCGCAACAACTACTGGTCTTACTGTCCCAAGCCTTGAAGCTTTGATGATGAATGAGTTTCCATTTTCACCATATACCAAAAGACTACCGCTCTTTGGTCTGGGATGCCTTGCAGGAGTTGCAGGTATTAACAGGGTAAATGACTATCTTATCGGCCATCCAAAAATGGCTGCAATTTTAATGATAACTGAGCTATGCTCTCTGACCTTTCGTTTGGAGGATGAAAGCATTTCAAACTTGGTAGGCACAACGTTGTTTGGAGACGGCTCTGGCGCCGTTTTAATGGTGGGAGCGGATCACCCGCTTTCTGAAAGATCGCAATTTGAAATACTCAGCAGTGAGAGCCTTTTTTATCCGGAGACTGAAAGGCTGATGGGATGGGACATGATAGACAACGGTTTTCAGCTGGTCTTATCAAACGATATTCCCACACTTGTAAGAGATCATGTCGGAAACAATATAAATGATTTTCTCACCAGAAACAGCGTGTCCAGAAGCGATATAGATTTTTACATAGCACATCCAGGAGGACCAAAGGTATTGGATGCCTTGTCGCAAACCCTGGGGCTGGATAGAAGCAAACTGAGTCTCAGTTGGCAGAGTCTTGCTCAATACGGAAACGTTTCAGCTGCTTCCGTTATAAATGTGCTGGAGCGGACTATACAAAAAAATGATATTTTACATGGCCGTGCCGGGTTAATGACTGCTATGGGACCTGCCTTCAGCCTGGAGATGAGTCTGGTGAGAAAGTGTTGAAGCACAATTTTATAAGTTACGCGTTCATACTTGTTTATATTTTTGAGAGACTTCTTGAATTATTTGTTAACAATTATAACAAAGCTTTCATGGTCAACCGGCATTTTGCACGGATTAAATTTCCAAATGAATCGCTTCAAATGAAGACCATGCATATTCTTTGGTTTTTTGGACTGATTGTGGAAACTTACCAAAATGGCAAACTGGTGGAAGGCTTCTGGTTTACATTTCTGGTAGCCATTCTCATTATCGCCCAGGCACTGCGCTGGTATGCCATTTATACATTGGGACCATACTGGTCCATCGATATATACGAGATGAAAGAGCACCCTCTGATTACCGATGGCCCTTATGCCTTCATAAGACACCCCAATTATCTTGCAGTTGGAATCGAATTTATTTTTCTTCCACTCTTATTAGGTTGCTATAAAACCCAAATTGTCGGTGCAGTTGCTAATTATTTTATGTTAAAAAGAAGAATTGCCCTTGAAGAGCAGGCCCTAAGTGAACAAGCAAGCATGAAAAGAATACAATCCTTATAGAAAAATTCTTTGGGGCAGGCTATATAAAAAGAACTTATGCCAAAAGAACTCTTGCCCTATTCCATTTTTCTCGTATCGTTTATTTTTATAAACCTGCTCATTTATTTTGTGATCCAGCTGAATGCAAAAGAAAAAGTTTTTAAGGAGCTTTTTTATTACTGGCTGGCAGTGTTCTTCGTAACGCTTAGTGAAGGCACAGTAAAGGATGGAAAACTCGGATTAAGTCTTATTTTTCTCGCAAACTTTCCCGCCATATATATTATGGTGAGGTTTATTTTACGGGCTTATAATTATAAGTTCAATACCGCCCTTTATCTTAAGGCGATGCCGGTAGTGGTGGCACTCACTATACTTTTCGATTATATGGATGCATCTTTCCCTATAACATCATTACCCGTTATACTCATTAGTATGGGACCATTTGTTGAAGCACTTTATATTTCACTTTTTAAGCACAGAGAAGAATCCGGACTCTTTGAGAAACTTATCGGTGGATTTGTTTCCATACTGGCCATTGGCTGCATCATTAATTATGGATTAAATCGCTATAATCCTACACTGACTCAGTATATTCTTGGCTTTGGTTCAGCTTTTGTCTGTTATATCATCTATTCTATTTTACTGCCTCTTTATTGCATTCAACAAATCAATCGGAAAAGAACAGATTTTCTTGAGGCCATTGTATCTGAGCGAACAAGCGAGCTTTCAGAATCAAAAGTTGAAAAGGAGAAACTTCTCAGGGTATTGGTTCACGATATTTCCAATTCGTTATTTGCGGCAATTTATGAATTGACCAAGCTTAACAACTCATTCGAACACGGAAGTATTCAGAATACACAAGCTGAAAAATCTCTTAAAAGACTTAATGCTATTAAAGATATTATTTCCCATGTAAGGGAGTATGAATGCGTACTTTCCGGCACAAGAACGCTTGCTCTTGAAGAAGTCCCGGTTCAGGAATGCCTGGATGAAATTGAACAGATTTTCAGCCATCGTTTCAGCGCAAAGAATATCAGGCTTCATATATACAATAAGCTTTCTGCTGATGCCAAAATCAGGGTTGATAAGACCTCGTTTATTCACAGTGTAGCTTCGAATCTTGTATCAAACGCACTGAAGTTCTCTCTGCCTGATTCTGACGTGGTGATAGCTTGTTTTGAGGAGAACTCTCAAATAGTTTTTGAATTTATTGATAACGGAATCGGCATGTCTAAAGATAGCCTGGATAATATTTTTAACATCGGTGTTACTCATTCCAGAGCGGGTACTCTGGGTGAAACGGGAACAGGATTTGGACTTCCGATTGTTAAGGCCTATGCCATGATGTTTGGCGGAAAAATTGAGGCAACTTCC
Organism: Bacteriovorax sp.; assembly: GCA_041662705.1. Lineage (GTDB taxonomy): Bacteria > Bdellovibrionota > Bacteriovoracia > Bacteriovoracales > Bacteriovoracaceae > Bacteriovorax. The sequence goes on along the minus strand of JBAZRY010000002.1, from coordinate 159,685 downwards.
TCAGTGGATAAGGAGAGTCGAGGAACAAAATTTGCGCTCTATTTACCAAGTGTGGCCCGTGAGAACTTCGAAAATCAAACGTATGTGCAATAAGATTTAAGCGGCAATTTTTAAACGCTTCGCATTTCGATTTTCCCACAGCTCGTCAAGCTCTCCGGCAAATTCATAGTTATAGTAAGCTTTGTAAACATTATCCTGAAAGAACGCAACCAGATCGACCAGAGTTGTATCTGATCCCGCATTATATTCCATGCTTCTAACAAGGGGAATAGCACCGAACTGATAGGTGAGTTTTTCAACACCTTTGTTTACTCTCGTTGTCCCTGTCATGCCGTCTTTTCCCGAGGCCATAAAATATTTGCATAGCATCCCGATAAGAAGTATTTTCCAGGGAGAATTTCCCAATTCAGGCGCTCCGGTTTTGCGAAAATTTTCACAAACAGTAAATTGCGAACAAATGATTATGCTAGATCCACGGGCCACAAGACCTGCAATGGCATCCTCGGGCCAGCATTGAAAATAAGAATCGAGAAGGGCCGATTGATCATTCATGTTTACATTGGAAAAAAAGCACAGTGCCGCGCATTCGTTTCCGGAAAACAGGCATAGGATTTCGTCCTGTCTGGTGAATTCATCTGAGGCTAGCTTGTCACTTGAATGAAAATCCAGGGAGTATGTTTTTTCCCAGGTTTTATGCCAAGCTTCGAAGCTCAAATCATAGATGCGGTGAAATCCTCTGCTATTAAGCTCTTTTTTCCCATTAATTACATAAGCAGTTATCACAGGAAGACTCCTTTTTATTAAGCAGCTCTTTTTTTGTTTTTTGATGCCCATTTTAATTTCAATTCATTGACCATCAAGATGTAAGCGTATGAAGATTGTACAAGATTATGCTCTATTGCCGCCAGATCAGGTGGACTAAGAACATTAATCATCTTAAGTGCTTCGCCAACATGTGCCGGGTCTTCTTCTCCATGGACATGAAAAAATGTTCCAGCCTTGCTTCCGTGGCAGGATGAAATTGTTTTAGCGAGAGGCGGACAAACTTTTTGGGCCAGGGCTTCCAGAAATAAAATATAGCCCATAAGGGCAAGTGGCCGCTCGTGTTCTATTTTGTAGTACTGAGGCTCATAAAATAAACGCGTAGAACAGAGTTCGGGGAAATCATCTACGCTGAAGTCGAGACGAGAGATATCATTTAAAGCGAGTTTCTCGTGATTGGATTCTTCACCGAGATGACGAATGAAACGCAGGTGAATTTTCTGTTCTTGTTCATAATTGAGTCGTGAAGCGCAAAGTGCCAGCAGACGGGTTGAGTGACGTACATAATAAAACGTCTGCGCCATGTAATCAGCGTAAAATTCTTTTGATTTCCAGTCACAGTCCAGAATGAATTCAGAACTGATATCCAGTTCTTTCATCAATGCCATTTCCAGTTTTTTTGACATATCAACCTACTATTAAAATCTTATTAATGTTCACTCGTATACGCGTATACGTTAAGATAGTTTAATTTGAGTTTGTATTATTTTTAAAATATAAATATTTTGCTGGAATATTAATACCTTGGCGTCTTGATACAATCTTAATACGCCTCAAAAAATTGGAAAATAAATGTTAATGCTGACCTGGGAATCTATAAGTAGTTTTTACAGAGTTTCACCTACTTTTTAAAAAATATGTATTATGGGCCAACTAATGTTATCAACCCAAGGGGACGGCATGAAAGCACTTTTAGCACTATTTCTCGTGACATTTTCTCTTTCTTCAGTGTCAGCTAAAGAGTGTCCGCCCGGTAAATTATTTGGCAAGGAAGACGCTTATGAATTTATCGCGAGTACAAAACAATTGTCAGCAAAAACATATACTGAGGATAAAAGCAGTTTTATTAAAGGTGTCAGGCTCGAACAGATTAAAAGAGCTTTGAATGTAAAATCGATCAATGATGCTTTTAGTGGTGTTGATGAAGGGATGATTCACAAATTTGAAATTGCCGGGAACGAACGCACTTCCTATGACTCATTGACTGTCATCTATGCATACCGAGGTGAAGTTATTGTTGGTGCCGTCTTTCCCGATGACTCTTCAGTCGTCTGGGCGCGATTGCAAGATAGCGCTGTTAGAGTTTGTGATGGTCTGTAAATAGTTGGGCTAAGCTGCAGCAGACTGAACTTTGGACATTGACAGCTTTTTTATTTTTGCAAAATCTTCTGAGCTTAAACCCACAAATGAAAGTTTTAATTTATAGGGATTTTCTGGGACTGCAATTTCGGCTTCCTTTTTTTTCAGATCATCAACTCTTAAATCTATTTGGGGGAAACCAATTCCTTTGAGCAAGTCTGATTGTACTGTTACAATCGTCCCCGGTTTAATTGGAAACTGGCTGCTTGCTTCAATTTCAAATTCATTTATAAAATCTAGTTTAAGTCTGGAAACTAAAAGTGCGTCCTCATCAAGATGAAACGTAAAGGTCTGGTCATTAAGTCTTACATTCGGCCGGACAATATTGGCGATTTTATCTTTTAATAACTCAGGCTCCATAGGCCGGATTAAATAATCAACATAACCAGAAGTTAAAGATTTATGAACGCAGTCTTTGTCGTTTATAATGGTATGAACGATCATTGGAATTTCTTTACCTGTTCTCTCTTTAAATTTGCGTGGAAATTCAAAAAATATTGGATTGGGTTCATTTAATTCAACGATAATGAGGTCAGGAGTATAGTGATTGTTTTGTGCATACTCTATAGCCTTCAAAAAAGAATTGACCTTAAAGACCTCGTATTTCCAGTTACCGAGCACAGAGGCTAGGACAAATGAGCCGCCATTACTTTTATCGACAATTAATATACGTGGTACTTTTGTTTCCATTATGCAGCCTTAACTCTTTCTGCTTCTTCAACAAATGTTTCTGTTGGCAGAAAAATGAGAACTGAACCGTTATGATAAAAACAGATCCCCTTGCACGTTTCAATAAAATCGACAAGAAAAGGCGCCTCAAATATTAACTGCTCCTGACCTGTCACTTTAAATTCCAGGCAAATAATCAGGGGGCTGCCTGATAACTGACTAAGCTTTTCCCGGTGTTCAATAAATTGTCCTTCCTTGCTGTTGAAACAGCTCATCTGAAAATGAGCGAGTTCTATTTCATTATACTTGATCCACCCGAAAAGTTGGTCCATGGCCATCATAAAGTGGGGAGTACTTAATTTCACATGAAAGTCTTCCTGTGGCATCAGCAAACGATTAGCACCAATTTGCATTTCGTGTTTTTCAGAAGATGACTTGATTAGATCAGCTATTTCAAAATGATTTAAGAAGTTATCTTCCTCGGTTTTATGGCCTTGTAGTGCCAGTAAATTGCAAATATATTCATCAACTCTAATTAATTCATTGATTGAAAGCTGAAGTAGATTGTCTTTTTCGCGTGCAGTGAACTCCCCATCTTTTAGATGAAAAAGCGATTCCAATCCGACGATGGATGAAATTCTCATTTGAGAGAGAAAATGTTTAATTAGATCTTGCTTGGTTTGCTTTATATGCTGGTTCGTCCGATACGCTTCATTTAACTTCAATGAATATTTTCCAATAATAGCACCGAAGACGCTGAAGAATATATTTGTGCCAAGGCAAATATAGACGATTGTATATGCATTGTGTTTATGAATCCATGCTACGTTCTCCCAGAATAGAGATTTAGCCACGGGGTTGAAAAAAAAATCGTGAAGGTAGAAACCTATAGGAGCGCCTAATGAGGCTATAAATCCCCATAGGGCAAAACGAACAACAGGTGTATGAAGATGTTTTTCCATGTTAAAGTGTATCGGATGAAGACTTAAACAACTTAATCTGATATAAATCATATTATATTTATTGTATTCTTCATAATATCAATGGTTAAGGCGAAATATTTCGTGCTTAATTTTAAGTTCATAAAGAACTTATTAAAAGAGAGCCCGATGAAGTATCACCATTTTTTTATTGCCGTCTCAATTACCTCCATTTTGATCGTAGGCGCCTTTTTTCTGCATTCATCCAGACCTAAATTTGAAACAAAAACGCATGCACCAAGCATTCAGTATATTGAAGCAAGCGGAAAATGCGTCGAATGTCATCGCAATGAAACGAGCAGTATTGTTCATCAGTTTGAATCAAGCAAACACATCCAGGCCGGTCTCAATTGTTTTGATTGTCACCGGGCCGGAGTTAAACAAGAGAAGTTCCTGCACAATGGATTTGAAATGGCAAAGCGTGTGACTGCGCTGAACTGTGCTACCTGCCACAAGACGGAGTACGACCAGTACATGAAAAGCCGCCATGCAGCTCCTTCATGGGCAGCTGTTCATGGTAAGGATGATTTCACAGCGGAACAGATTAAGAATGCCGAACTCTATCATCCCAAATCGATTAATCGAGAGGCCAATCGTCTGGCCTTGCTGGAACCCAATGGCGCCATCTCGAAAGGCTGTGTAGCTTGTCACTCAATCGGACGACCTAATACCGATGGCTCAATTGGAAATTGCACTGAATGTCACTCAAAGCATAATCCAAGTGCTGCCATGGCGAGAAAACCAGAAACATGTGCTCAATGCCATATGGGGCCTGATCATTCTCAATTCGAAATTTATTCTGAATCCAAGCACGGGGCAATTTATTCACATCTGAAACCGCAGATAAACTTCAATGCTTCTCCAAAAAAAATGACAACAAAAGATTTTCCTGTCCCTGTATGTTCAACATGCCATATGAGCGGTCTTGAGGGTATGAATGTAACTCATGATGTGTCAGAAAGACTTTCACTCAATTTGTTTGCCCCTGTTACAACTAAAAGAATTAATTTTCAAAGAGGACGAGATCACATGAAGCAAGTGTGTCTAAAATGTCATGCCACTTCGAGAGTGGAACAGTTCTATATGGAAGGAGATCTGGTTGTAGAGTCAACCAATAAGGTAGTAGAAGAATCTATTGCGATCATGACTGAATTGCAGGATAAAAAGCTAATTACAAAAACGCCATTTGATGAAAAAATTGAATTTATTGCTTTTGATTTATGGCACTATTATGGAAGGACTGCCAAACACGGAGCTTTTATGGGGGGAGCTGACTTTGTGCAATGGCATGGCAATTACGAGTTGCTGAATAAGATGATTGAATTGAAATCAGAAGCTGCCGAGCTAAAAGCAAAAAAACATCGATGAATATTTCTTCACTTACATTGACGATAAAAAAAAAGAAGTTGCTTGATATTTTTATTATTGCCAATTTTTTTTTCTTAACCTTCGATATCATTTATGCCCATTCGATCAATCGTTTTGAGCACTGGGGCGAATGGATACCCTTAATTTTGTGTGTTTTTGCCACAATAATTTTGGGAATTAATTTTTTTCTGGAAAGAAGATTCAAGTCGTACATCACAATTTTTTTTGGTTCTGTTTCATTGTTTGTCGGAGTTTATGGAGCTGTTTTCCACCTGGACAGTCAATTTTTCCAGGCCCAGTCCATTAAAAGTTTAATTTATACCGCACCTTTTGTAGCTCCTTTGAGCTTCAGTGCTCTTGGGCTACTGTTATTTTTAAATTTAATGGTGAGTTCAATGGGACGGGATTGGGGACGCTGGATTATTTGGTTTTCCTATCTGGGTTTTTTAGGGAACTATATTTTGTCTTTATGCGATCATGAACAAAATGGTTTTTATTATGTAAGCGAGTGGATACCTGTTGTCTCGAGTTCACTTGTCATTGGGTTTATCCCTTATTTCATTTCCCCAAACCGCTCAAATTTTATCTATAAAAGCTGCTATATTCTTGTCGCCACCCAATTCATTGTTGGTTTTATGGGGGCTATAATCCATTTACAATCAATTTTGAGATATTCAAACGTACACGAAACATTCATTGAGAAAATAAGATATGGCGCACCTATAATGGCTCCGTTGCTCTTTTGCAATTTAGCCTTGTTGATGTTTATTGGGATGCGGGCCTATGAAAGTGATGACAAGTATGTTTATTTTGATTTAAACAGAAAATAAGGCTCTGTTGTCATTATGCCCATAGCGATTTTAGGTGAAAGTTTTTCTTCCAGACAAGCCCGTCGAAAATATAATGTGTAAAATTCATGGCGAGCATTATAGCGATACTTGCAGCGATCAGGAAACTTGCATGCAATACCATATAAAACCCGACTGAGAGTAAGGCGGCATAAAGAAAAAATCTAAGGTTTTTTTCCTCCTGATTCATAAAGAATAAATATTGGGAGTTGTGAAAGATATTCAATAAGACCCAGCCCAGGACAAAATTATCCAGGACGAGATAGGCGAGGGTATAAATGAGAGTATGGGTGAGCGCCATTTTCCAGTACCCCGGTCTTAAGTAAACATAAAACCCCAGTAAAATTAAATTAAGCATTATTACGGAAAAAGGGCTCAGGGTAAACCAGATAAAGGGATTCAAAAGTGAATAACCAAAAAACTGTATGCCGCCACCATAAAAACTAGCGGCTATTGAGAAGATTGAAATAAAAAAGTAAAAAGAATAATCAATTGAGCGTTCGCGTAACGACCGGTCAGTTTTTTTCCATATTCCAATACCCATGTTTTGTTTGGTGTAATGAAATTGCTGCCAGTAAAAATAAAATGAATAAATTGTGACGAGTCCGATTCTGTTCATCAACATACTTAAAGAGATAAAAAAAACAAGATAGAGTAATGTTGCTTTTACTCCGATTCTCAATGTTCTCAAGTCATGGCGAGTGAATGTTGAAAAACTGTGCGGCATCGAAAGACACCAGACATTAAGAGAGAAAAGCAAAGTCAGACTTAATGGAAAGACCTTCGAGGCCAGAGCCGCTATGGCCACTAATACCCAGGGAATAATGTATATCAAGTAATACCACCACCGGGGAATTGGTAAGAATTAGGAAAGAACATCGGTTGTTGCATTGGTTGCTGGTAATTTTGCATTTGATTGCAAAAAGGACAATCAACAGGTTGATAGGGAGAAGGTGTGTGAGGGAAATAATAGTTTTGTTGAGGCCACATTGATTGGTAAGGAAGTTGGGGATAGAAATAAACCGGAGGTGCATAAGACCTGACAGGGCCATAATAGTTCATATTATTGGCGCATCCCTGATAGGCGCCGCAGCCATTCCAGTTACCAGGATAAGTTCCTGGCGCTACCATTGCAAAGGCATGACTTTGAAAAAGAATGACAGCGGTCAAAACGACAAAAACAGTAATCACTATTTTTTTAAAGCGATAAAGTAAAAATGAAAAAAGGATCACTGCCCATGCTGAAATTTGTGACACAATACCTTGATCAACCTGAAACATTAAAGAAGGAAAGACCATTTCGCGACTCCTTATATTGATTTTATTGTATATGGAAAGTGCGCGTTTCAAAATCCAGGCAAATACTTTCTTCATTGGAGAGTCTGGCCCAGGTTTCTTCCGGAATGCCTGCGACAACTCTTATGTTTCTTTCAATGGCAGCTAAAATTCCATGACTTAAAAGACTGAATGTTTTTGTCAGGATGATCTTTGTTGGGTCCAGTTCATAAACAAGCTGGGGTGTGAGTTCAACTAACTGGATAAAATCCTTGCCGATTTTTCCAGTGTACTGCCCTTTGCCGATAAAAATAAAGGCAGGATTGTGGTCAAAGATAAAATTCATTTCATCATAGGATTCACTCAGACGAAGCTGGTTAGCCATTTTAAAATGCAGTCGGAGAATTTCTCCCATCCAGTTTTTTTCATGACCGACAGTGAGAAATGCAGCGAAGGTGCTTTGATTGGGATGAAGCTTTTTTTGTAAACAATAAATTCTAAAATAGTGAAAGATATACTCCCAATTTAAGAAAATCCATGATGGAGAGGGGGTTGAAGTACGCGAAAAGTTTTTGCGAAATTTATATGCACTCAATTCAGTTTTCATCATCGCCAGGAGTGTTTGACTCTTTTGAAATCGGTTGCGGGACAAAAGCATTTCCTGAACTAAGTTTTGCGAAAATATATTCCCGAGTGACATTTGATCTATAGGCTGAACCTGAAAAAGAAAAATTTCACCATCCTTTTGTCCTAGCTCCATCAACCATAAGGGAGAAGTCACTGTTAAGGGCTTTAAGCGAAGTAAAATCTGATTGATTGACTTAAAAAGTCCGTTGTTCTCGTAAGTATTTCCAACCGGTGTCCAATAGTAAAATTTTGGTTTTTCTTCTCCACACCTTCTGGATTTTATTTCTACAAAAAAGAAATCTCTTTCGAAGATAAGAGTTAAGTGCTGCTCCCATGGTATTTCCTGCTGGATAATGACTTCTTCCAAAGCAGGCTGCATACTGATTTTCTGATAAGCAGACCTGAAGTCATCCAGGCAATAGAGGCCCGCGATACTGAGACTTTTACCACTTAAAAGATTTGTTACTCCTGCCTCTCCCCTTATTGACGAGCGCATGATGGATGGAGTTGAGACGTCCACGACATCCTCTAAGCTGGAAATCCGAGTAAAAGATGGAACAATCTTCTCACCTAAAAGGGATTGGGCCATGGAAAGGTATTTGAATTTTTTCGAAATTAAATCCATAATTGAGTATAACTGATTTGGAGATGAGTGATAATGAAAATAAGAGACGTATTAATTTTTTCGCTTTTACTATTATTGGTAACTCCCTATAGGAGTTATGCAGACTCCAATTCTAATGCCGACAAAAAAATCAGTGACCGGGTTGCCATTGGAAGCACTTTTTCCGCGCCTGTCAAATACGAGAATAATCTCTATTTCCTGGCGACAACGGGCGTTCTCTATAAAAGCAATCTCGATCTTTCAAGTCCAGAAGTTTTATTCGATGGAAAAAAGCAGACGATCAGTTCTCTCACCCTGTATGGAACAGTTTTATATTGGGGAGAGGGGGTACATGCTGACAAATCAACAACTCTTCATGCCTATGATCTTAAGGCAAATAAAATGATTAAAGAAACAACTGTCGACGGTCATATTGAGCGCGGAACTCTTCTTCGCGATAATGTTTTGTATGTGGGGTTGGGATATGGAGGAATTGCTGCTTTCAAAGCGTCAACTCTTGAAAAAATCTGGCAAACAAGAAAAATAAACGGCAAAGACCTGCATTCTGATGGCAATATTGTTTTTGTAGAAAAGAAAATTTGCACAACCGCGGTGTATGACTTCAAGGGAATTGTTTGTCTAGAGCTCTCTACAGGAAAAATCACCAATACATTTGAATTGAAAAAAAATCCTAAGAGCGAGATTGTTGCAACCGATTCATTGATTGTTGGTTTTGCTACTGAAGCTAATCTAAGTGATTCTAAGTGGAATATACCTTCGGATCTCTATGTGGTGGATGTAAAAAATAATAAATTGAGATTTGAAAAAGAATTAAGAGGCTTTAATTTTTTTGCTCCACTGATAACTGCAGACCAGGCTTATGTGACTCTTTCGACCGGGGATTTTAACACTGTCTCGCTTAAAAATGGCAACATTAGTTATATTGGAGAATTTGCGGAGCCTTTTATCAATAATCCCTTTATGCATAAAAATAATTTCTGCGCCCTTGGAATTATGGGCAAGTTTATGTGCTTTTCTAAAAATAAGAATGGCTATGGAATCGCCAACGATTCACGGATAATGGAAACACCTATCGGGAAAATTGTTAATCTTGGTGGAAAAGTTTACGCACCTTCTAGAATTGGCTATTTTATTGTTGAGTAGTGAAGGGATTGAAGATTCGTGAATACAAAAGATGGTGCCCAGGGACGGAATCGAACCGCCGACACAGGGATTTTCAGTCCCTTGCTCTACCGACTGAGCTACCTGGGCGTAACCATTTTTTGAAGTCTAAAAATTAATGGAAGCAACCCCTTTCGTCAATTAATTTCTTGAAAAGACTCAATAAGATCTAAAATCGGAGATTAACTTGTCTCCATAAATCATTGTTTATCTTAGGCCCTAAACTTGGTATTCTGAGAAGCGCATGAATATAATTAAAGTTTTGCTCGATTACCAAAACCAAAAGACCAATGCCTTGATCTTTCTCCCTGAAGTTGGAGGAGACGAATCGACCCAGATACTGCCGGTTTTTGCCGTTCTTACTCATGGCTATACTGCCGACAAAAGCTCCATTTTAAACTGGCCCATTCGCCTCGCAGAGGCCGGTGTAAGCTCCATCCTGTTTGATATTCCCGGGCATTATCTCGGCAATTTTTCCGAGGTCAGTGACTTCGGCCATTTTAAAGAGCATGCCCATGAACTATTTTTGGGTGCTTTCTTAAAATTAAAAGAAAGTTTCCTTGAACAATTTCCTCTCAACGAAAATATGCTGGAAAGCGATCAATTGAAACTGGTCCTGGCCGGCCATTCTTTGGGAGCAATGCTGTCACTTAAGGCCCTGATGCTCCCTGAATTTGCTCCGTATAAAAAACTCTCCATCTCAGTGGGACTTGGCATGGCCCCGAAAGATATTGTTCATTTATTTGATACTCCTTTTTATAAAAGCACTCTTCGAATTCGAGAGCAGCTCGTCTCTCCCGCCTTGTGTTCGGAGAATGTTTTTCCATGGATCAAAGACGAAAAGGTCGCACTTGATGTTCATGCACAAACTATTCATCTAATTACCGGCATAGACGACATGGTGGTTGGTGAGGATGGTATGGAGCGCTTTGCCGAGAGCCTGATTGCAAAAAATAATAAGGTCACAATAGAAAAGCCCACGAAGCTTCCTCATCACGAACCGCAGATGGCAGCAAGCCATGTGAAAAAATATCTTAAAAAAATCGGCTGGATTTAATTAATAGTTCTTTGGTTTGTGTGAAAACTGATAAACCCAGAACATAAGCGCAAACTGCAATGGGATGCTGAGCATTTTTAACCAGCTTGGCGCCCAGCTTGATGGAATTGGATCTTTATAAACCCACATATAAACGAGTATCGGTAATGTTGCCAATAAAAAGCCCATCAATCCCCAGGCTGCCATTTTTCTGGTATTCACAAACAGCAAACCTATAGCACAAACTATCTGGTAAGCGCCGGTCACATAAATCAGAAACAGGGGAACGGGCAAAAAGCTTGGCATCAGGATCTGATAAAATTCAGGAATCAGCAGATGGCGAAGTCCTGTAAAGGCAAAAAAAGCGGCGGTCGCAAACAGTGCAGCTTTCTTTGCAATATGTTCAGCTTTTGTTTCAGGAATTTCCAGGTTGTCATGAAATTGCGTATGCGTTCTTGTTCCCATAAACCATCCTTGTCTGGAAGATCATTACAACTCTATTTTTACCTCTTAAGTGGTCTCTCAGCCATTTGGAAATTTGAATATAATTTTTTAATACATAATAAAAAACTATGAGTAAAAAAATTCTTCGATCATATACTTTTCTGGTTTTCAAAACGATGACTTTTCTCTAGATTGCAGCACGATCCTGAACACCAGATTAAAAGGAGTATAAAATTGAAATCCGTAATGTTTATTTTATTTTTTTGTTTGTCTTATTTCACATTAGTCCGCGCTGATGATGCTTCCTTTGACATCCCTGCAAAACTACTTGCTCGTCACACAGCAATCTGTCCTGAATTTAATACTGAACGTGGAAAGTATTATATGAAAGGCGAGTACGCTTTGCCGAAATCCAAATACTCAAAAGAAACCAAGACGCTTTATATCCTTGGCTGCGAAATGTATGCCTATAATTCTCTGGAGAAAGCTTATATTCTGGACGCAAAGGACAATATCACTGATGTTTACGTGGCGGTTATAGATCATATACGATCAATAACGGCTACTGCTGATCTTATGGGTGCAGGCTACGATGAAGAAACTTTTATGTTGTATACATTTCAGAAAGGTCGCGGGATCGGCGACTGTGGAAGTGCATCGACTTATCTCTACAATCCTGAAGAAGAAAAATTTATCTTAATGGAAGCGCGCCTCAAGAATAATTGCGATGGCGATATCGAAGCGGACTGGCCGGTTATTTATTCGAAATAAATGAGAAATTTAATTAGTGCCCTTCGAATTTGCAGAGCGTATGAACTTTGTGTCCAAGGGCCTCAATTTTTTTAGCTCCGCCAAGTTCAGGAAGATCAACAACGAAAGCAGTTTCGAAAATTTTTCCGCCAACTTTTTCGATCAATGTAATGGCGCCGATGGCAGTTCCACCGGTAGCGATCAAATCATCAATAAGTAGAACCTTTGCTCCATGGTGAAGAGCATCGTCGTGAATTTCAATGATGTCCGATCCGTATTCAAGATCATAGCTTTGTGTGATTGTATTGCCGGGTAATTTTCCTTTTTTTCTGACAGGGATAAACCCTTTTCCCAGAGCATAGGCAAGGGCTGCTCCCAGAATAAATCCACGCGCCTCAATTCCTGCGACATAATCTATATCTGCATTTTTATATTTTTTTACGAGCAAATCGATTGTGGCCTTGAAGCCGGCAGGGTCTCTGAGAAGAGTGGTGATATCGCGAAACATAATTCCTTCTTTAGGGTAATTGGGAATTGTTCTTATAAGTGCCGCGATATCAACCATAAACTCTCCAGAATAGTTATAAATTTATTATTTTTTAGCAGTAAGTGTAACGTCCAGCTGAACTTCGTCATTAATCATTTTGTCACCAAGGCCCTGGAAAAATTTTCCCGAACCATACTTAATATCGTATTTTGTACGGTCAAAAGTTAATTTCGCAGTAGCCAGATCTTTAGTTGCTGTAGCATCAAAAGATACCGGTGCAGTTTTACCTTTAATTGTAAGGTCGCCTGTTACTTTATACTGGTCGCCTTTTTTCTTTGTAACATTTTTAATCACAAAACTTGCAGTTTTGTAAGTGGTTACGCCAAAGAAATCGTCGCTGATCATGTGATCAATAAATTTTTTGTGGTATTCCTTATCAGCAATATCTGTGTTTGCAATAGTTGTCATATCGGCCACAAACTCTCCGCCTTTAAGTACACCTTTTTCAAATACCAGGTTTCCACTTGCAATCTTTACATCACCAGTGTGTTCACCTGTTACTTTTTTTGCCAGATAGACAACTTTAGATGCAGCAGGGTCGATTTCAATTTTATCTGCGGCAAAAGCCACTGACGTTAACGCTAACGTTGCAATAATCATTTTTTTAAACATTGAGTCCTCCAGAACTTCGTAATAATTTCTTGTTGTCAAAAATAATAACTTAGGTTTCTATAAAAACAAATTATAATTATTCTATTAACTCGATAAGTTAAACTTATTAAGTTTTTTAAGCAAAAAAAGGAAGTCATGACATTAGAACAAATTCTCACCATTGAGGCCATAGTGAAACAAGGAAGTTTTAAGTCTGCAGCTGATTATCTGCATAAAAGTCAGCCCTCCATAAGCATGGCGATCAAGAAGCTTGAAGAGGAGTATCAGGTGACGCTGTTTTCAAGAGACGAATACCGACCTACTTTGACGAACGAAGGGCGGATATTTTTTGAAAAGGCTAAATCCGTATTAAAGGAGTTCCGTGAGCTCGAGGCAACGGCCCAGCAAATGACCAGAGGTGAGGAAGTTGAACTTCGGATAAGCATAGATGCAATAAGCCCTGTATCGCTGATTCTGCAGTTTTTAAAAAAATTTTTCAGCCAGCACCCCAACACGAAGCTACAACTGAGTTTTGAGGTGCTTAATGGAACCCTGGAGCGACTGACAGATGGTGAGGTGGATTTTGCCATAGCCCCGGTACTTGATCACGATCAGGGGCTGGAAACCATTTATCTAACCAAGACCGTAATGATCCCCGTGATGAGGGCTGATTTTATCAAGGCTAAAAAAATAAGTGATGAAATTCTTAAAAACTATAATCAAATCATACTGGCCGATTCTTCAAGACGTTCTAAAAAATTATCTACCGGCGTTCTCGACGGAGGGAAGAATGTCACACTCTCCGAAATTTCTTTTAAAAAAGAAATGATCATGCAGGGTCTTGGCTGGGGAGGACTTCCTTATGAAATGGTTAAGACTGAGCTTTCAAAAAAGAAACTTATCGCTATTAATACAGCGTTGGTTAAAGAGCGCGAGCTTGAAATTTTTCTTGTTCATGACCCAAAAAAATCAATGGGCCCGGTAGCGAGAGAATTGTGGGGAAAAATGAGTTGTGAATTAATTAAAGGTGGAAAAAAATAATAAAATCGACGTTTTCAAAATCCGTTTTTAAACGCCGACCGTTACGTGTTATCCGTTTGTCTCTATGGATAAAAGTCTAAGTGGCACCGCGACTTTTTAGTAGTTCTTTTTTCTTACAATTCATTACTATTTTCTAACATTGCTCAGGCATTTTTTGCAAGTAGCTGTAAATGCTCTTAGGGGCAAAATTGATACACTAAGGATTAGTTCAACTACTTCTTTTCGATGACATTTTTGTAAACAAATTCACCATGAAGTGCGCCTTTTATAAACTCTGAGTATTTTGCTAAAAGTGGAGAATTTTCTTTTTTCAACTGTTCTATGTGAGTTCTAATGCTTTCAATCGATTTCTGAACATCTCTCAACATTATTTTTTTTATTAAGGAGCCGAGCTTTGATTTGGGTTTTATATAGGAGCGATAACGAAAGAGAGTCGAATTTTTATAGGGTAAAAAATAAGCGCTGCCCTTAACTTCTTCCGTCGATGTAGACTCTACCTTGTACCAGGTCAGTTCGTAATCTTCGTCGTATTTATGAACGACGGCTCCATGAGTGTAAAGCGCATTGGAAAACGGAAAGGGGACATGCATTTCATATTCAGTCAGAACTTCTACAGCTGAAATATGTTTGACGGGTTTTGATTTAATCACGTTGGGAACGTATTCTTTCTGGTAATCGAGCGCCGAAAAAATCCCCATCGATTCAAGGGGAGTGGCCTCTACAAGTCCGTATTGAGTGATTTCCGGCCATGCTGATCCGGGGACATCTTTAGTTTTCTGAATAAACTGACCTTTCTCAATAAGCTCGATATCGGCGGTAGAAAGCTCCTGTAATACCTGTTCTTTTTGCGCCATTGCTTCAATAGCAAAACTAAAGGTGAGGGCAAATATTATGGTCTTAATCATAGAATCCTTGATTTACAGATTGGCTGAATTATTATAACAAATCTAAAACAAAAATAAGAGGGAATAGTATGAAAAAATCCGGTGGCGAATCGATCAGAATTTTCAAAAATCCTATTCTTGAATCGTTCACTCATGTTCACCCGGCCGTTCCACTCATTCTCTGGGTTCCGGTCATCCTTTTTTTATTTTATCGGGGAGTGACCATCAAAGAAGTGAGCGTTCTTGAATTTGCTTTTCTCTTTATCGCCGGGATGCTTTTGTGGACAATAACCGAGTATGTTCTTCATCGCTATGTTTTTCATTGGAACGCGAAAAGCCGGGCCGGTAAGTATTTTGTTTTTCTGTTTCACGGTCTTCATCACGACGATCCTCAGGATGCCACCCGCCTGGTTATGCCGCCGGTGCCTGCCATTTTGATCGTGTCACTCTTGTGGATGATTTTTAGTGCAGTCTTTCCCGTTAAATATATCGACGTTCTTATGGGCTATTTTTTATCAGGCTATCTCTGTTACGATTATATACACTATGCCACTCATCATTTTGCTATGACTTCGAAACTGGGGCGTTACCTTCGAAAATATCACCTTCAGCATCACTATGCCGGTGAACAAAGCAAATACGGCGTCAGTTCACCTCTTTGGGATTATGTTTTTAAAACAGTAACGGGCCCTAAAGAAGAACATTAAGAAGAATATTAAGAAGAACATTAAAATGAAATTTATTTTCTCACTCCTTTTCATATGCATATTCACTTTCAAGGTTGATACATTTGCAGCTGAATTAAATGGGGCTACGTATTGGGATGGATTGAAAACTTCCTGCTCTTATCTCTATCAGGGGTCCTATCTTCAGTTTAGGGAAAAAAATAATCTTTACTACGCAGCCGCTGCAGTTCCTGCACTTTGGTATTCATTTGATCAGGACAAGAGGATTTCGGCCAATGCACGCACAAAACATACTCCCAGGCTGATGAAGTTAACCAGCGATCTCGCCCCCGTGCTGGGATTTCCCTTGATATCAGCTGCCACATTTACTTATGGAGTAATGCACGACAATTCCAAAATGGTTCAGTTTGCCGAGGAATATTTTGGAGCGATGTATTTAGCCTTTCTTGAATCGGCAATGATAAGCCTGATTGATATTCATGATCGTCCCAGCACTGCAGGACTCTCAAAGATTGAAACCAGCCTAAGAGGAGACTCATCTTTTCCCTCCGGGCATGTGATTCCTTATGCCACGCTTGCCTTTAAGACCTTTCAATTCTACGGGCCGATTATGGCCATAGCTCCTACGGGACTTTTAATTTTAACTTCGATTCAGAGAGTACGCGACGGCAAACATTATCTCTCTGATGTTGTCGGCGGGTTTTTTCTTTCGGCGTGGGCGAGTGAAGGGGTGAGAAGAGCAGGGAATTATAGCGGCAATCATCCTGGTTACAAAAATATTTTTGAAAAAAACATTGAAGTCGGAATCATAGAATACCAAGGCGTGGTCGGTCCTAAGTTTACATATAATTTTTAGGATTCAAAGCCAGTTTCTTTTCTTATAGTCTTCGAAAGTTACATCGATCGTTTTATCCAGATCGTAGACATAGCTCTGGGCAAGAATTGTTTTGCTCTCTTTATTGTCACAGGTCCATGCATTGCCGTTCAATTCATAAATCTTATCAGGCGTCAGGCGCATGCCATGATGAAAAATTCGGTTCACAAACCCAAGGACCCTGCTCAATAAGTGAACAAGCATAACCGGTACCGGAATATAAAAAAGAATTCTGATGTTCATTCTTTTTTTAATCACATTGATCAGTTGTAGAAATGTTATCGTTTTGTCATGAGCGCTATAGAGAAAAAGCGATTTGTCTGAGCCAAGTAATAGAGTGATTGTTTCAACCAGATCAAAGACGCACACAAAACTGTATTCCTTTCTCTTTGCGTTTACGCCTGGGAGTATGATTACGCGGGATTTTACCATTTTAAAAATATCCAGTACTGCTGCATCTCCCGGTCCGATAATCATCGGTGGTCTGAGAATGGAAGTGACCCACGATGAAGGTGCAAGCTGTTTCAGAATATTTTCCGCTTGTTTTTTTGAGCGTCCATAATCGCTGACTGGCAGATCTGGGGCGATAACATCTTTTATTTCGCCAAAATTAACCGGCCCTGCCGAGGCCAGTGATGAGATAAGAATAAATTTAAACTTCTGCTCGTATTTTTCCTTGAGAGATTCAATAAGCGCTTTTGTTCCGTTGGCGTTGACCTCGAAAAATTCATGTGAATTATAAGAATGGACCAGTCCTGCAGTGTGGACGCAGGCATCCAGATCCGCCGGAAGAAATTCTGTCCACAAAAGCGGATAGGAATTCAGATCGCCCTTGATGATGATAAACTTCGGGTGAGTCGTCAGGACTTTGGCGGGATTTCTGGCGAGACCATAGACCGTATGGCCTTGATTGAGCAGCTTCTGACAAAGATGAGTGCCTACAAAACCGTTTGCACCAGTAACAAGAATTTTCATCTGGCAACTTCCTGGAAGCTCTTCTCGTAAAGTCTATAGCGTTTATAGGCTTCGCCGCCCATTCGAATGAGGGGCTTGTTCATCTCCAGATTATTTTCCAGAATCCAGCTCATCTCGATATTTTTTATGAGCGGATTTTTTTTGATAGCGATGTGATTATGTTTATAAAGGAGAGTCTCAATTCCGATTTTCCGGAATTCTTTTTTAACTCCCATCGTGATGACACGCACGCGGTTCATTCGTTTTTTAGCCGTCAGAATTTTATAAATAGCGACAGGTGAGAGATTGCCGCTTGGAATTTCTTTAAACACCTGGTTTAAATCCGGCAGCGTAAGAATAAATCCTGCGACCACGCCATCAACCATGGCAAAGTGAACCAGGTTCGGATCGACTATTGATTTTAAATCTTTGGCCGTATGATAAAATTCAGCTTTGGTCATCGGGACAAAACCCCAGTTAGCTTCCCAGGCAGAATTATAAATGGCAAACATCGTATCAAGTTCTTCATTCCATTTTTTTAAATTGAGTGTCCTGAAGGTCACTTTTGATTTTTTTTCCGTACGCTCGGCAATGTCCATGATTATTTTCGGCATGGTAAAATGAGCGTCTACATTATAGGCAAGCAGATCCATCGCTTTAGTTAGTCCTTCTTTTTGAAAAAGCGTTTCATAATAGGGTGGATTGTAAGTCATCATGATCTGTGGAGCATCATTATATTTGTCCACCAGAAGTCCGCATTCATAGTTTGTACCCGGGTTCATCGGGCCTTGCATGCTTGTGAGGCCTTCGCTTGCCAGCGATGCTTCAGCGGTTTTAAAAAGCAGTGATGATGCTTCAGCATCGTCGATGCATTCATAGAATCCAAAGAACCCCTGTTTTGTATTCTGGTATTTGTTGTAAGCATGATTATTGATCGCCATTATCCGGCCGATGATGCGTCCGTCTTTTTCTGCAAGCCAGGCCCTGGTCGTGGCGGTTTCATAAAAAGGGTGTTTGTTTTTATTGAGCAGATCTTTGACTGCCATTTTCAGGGGAGGAACCCAATGCGGGTCATTTTTGTAAAGTGCCCAAGGCAAATCGATAAATTCTTTTAAATCTTTCTTATAGGACAGATTAATTTCGCGAATGGTGACTGCCATGTCTTAATCTAGTGAATGTTGCTTGGGATTTCAAAAACTTTTTTAGCCTCAGCAAATACTTCCAGCACGGTCGCCAGGTCAGTTTTGTTATGAGAGGCCATATAGCTTGTTCTGATCAGCGCTTCCCCCTTAGGCACGGCCGGAGGAAGAACCGGTGTGCAGAAGACGCCATGAGCTTCAAGAAATTTTGTCATCTTAAGGGCTTTCATATCATCACCGATAAAAAGCGGAATGATCGGAGTGCTTGAGCCATAGGTAAAGAAACCAAGTTCATTGAATCCCTGTTTCATGAAAGCTACGTTTGACCAAAGATTCTCATGAATATTAGGGTCGGTCATGACGACATCAATACAGGCAGAAACAGTTGCTACAGCAGCAGGCGGCATTGAAGCTGAAAACATAAACGAGCGGGCTGAGTGACGGATATAATCAATGGAGTCTTTAGTTCCGGAAATCACGCCCCCGATAGAAGCGAATGATTTTGAAAATGTTCCCATATTAAAATCGACATCTTTAACGAGTTCAAAGTGGTGCATTGTTCCCCGGCCCTGTGGCCCCATTACACCTAGTCCGTGAGCATCATCAACATAAACATAGGCACCGTATTTTTTTGCGAGCGAAACGACCTCTGGAAGTTTCATCACGTCACCGGTCATAGAGAATACGCCGTCCGCGACGATGATCACGCGATTAAAACGGTTCACGTTGGATTCGAGCAACTCTTCCAGTGAACTCATGTCATTGTGTTTATATTTGAATGTTGTTCCAAGAGATAATCTTGAAGAATCGATAATTGAGGCGTGGTTTTCAGAATCAAAAAGCATCAGGTCTTTGGGACCGCAAAGAGCGGAAAGCGCACCAAGGTTTGCCTGCATGCCGGTTGAGAAGACAATGGCCTTCTCATGACCTAAATATTCAGCGATTTTTACATCGAGCATTTCATGGATGTCTAAATTTCCGTTCAAAAAGCGCGATCCGGTACAACCTGTTCCGTATTTTTCGATTGCCTTAATGGCGGCTTCCTGAACAACCGGATGGTGAGTCAGTCCCAGGTAATTATTGGAGCCGATCATGATTTGTTTCTTGCCATTAACCGTTACCGTGGACGCGGCGGTTTCTTCGATTGCTCTGAAAAAAGGATATAAGTCATTTTCTCGCATCAAATTGGCGCGTTCAATGATCTTGCTGTCACTAAAAGGGGTTTTGGCCATCTTGGTATCTCTAGTCGAATTGCTTTTCGTTGTTTCCATAATAATGGGGGAAACTACTCTCAAAGCCCTTTATCGTCAATAAATTTGGCTTGGTATGAAAATTCTATGCAGAGAATAAGTCATGAAAAAATATGGGAAATTAAACAGATTTAGGTTGGCTCCGGCTTTTTAGACAGGATGGTATCAAATTTCTTTTTCATCTCTTCGCCACGGGCCTCGGTTGAAATTTTAATATAGAGTTCGTCTTCCGTTTTTCTCGGCAAGTCTTTGAAGGAAATACCTATTTTTATGGTGCCATTGGGCTCACCGTTAACCACCATAGGGATGAGAACTGCTATTTGCACTAAGGGAATGTAGTAATTTTTGCGGTCAAAACGCAGGGTGCATTCTTTAAATATTTTGCCTTTTGGGAAGCGGTCCTTATCGATCTCATCGATCAGAAAACTCGTTCCACCTGTCGATATATCCAGGGCCTCAAAGACCTGTTCATCGATTTTGAATTGAATAGGGATGACCTCGCTGGCGGAGAGGCGGAAATTCCCGCGCTGCTGGCTCTTAAAAATCTCCTGCATAATCTCCAGTGAATAACTTAAATCTTTAGGATCAAATTTCAGTCTCCCACCTGTAAAATAATTAATTTTGTCTTCAATGGGAATTTTTATGAGCACTTGTTTTCCAGCCTTTGTAGAGCCCGTTATCTTGGTGACAAGCTTTCCAGTCGGCATCAATTTGAGAATTCTTGGAATAGGAAAATACTCTGAAGCTCTATAGATCTCAGCCTGGTCTTCATTTTCGCCTTTTTCCCAAATCGTAACGGATTCTGCTTCCTCGAGAGTACATTGCATCATCATACTTTCAGCAAATTCCTCATCGCTGACAGACTGAAAATAATGTCGTTTATTGGGATCCTTCTTTTCGCTCATAGTCTGATTATCGGCACTTAGGCTTTAAGACTTTAATCAAACCGTCTTTTTCCCTGACTTTAGGCCCTCCGGAGAGTAGAATTTCCTCCCATGCAAAGTTTTAATTTAGACAAAATGCAAACATCTCTTATTGAGGGGATGGCCCATTATAAAATCGGCCCTGATGAATGTCCGGTCGAACTCAACCCTTTAATCGGTCAAGAACTAAAGCTCATTTTTAAAAAAGAGATCAATTGCACCAATTGCTATAGGCCGATTAAAAAGACCTATGCCGGAGGCTATTGTTATCCGTGTTCTGCCAAGCTCGCCGAAGCGGATATGTGTATTTTACGGCCCGAGCTGTGCCATTTTACGAAGGGAACGTGCCGTGATCCCGAATGGGGAACGAACAATTGCATGATTCCTCATTATGTTTACCTGGCTAACTCCAGCGGGCTTAAAGTAGGCATCACCAGATCCACTCAGATACCAACCCGATGGATTGATCAGGGGGCGATCGCGGGGCTTCCCATCCTGAAAGTCAGTTCGAGGTACCAGTCAGGCATGTTTGAAAAAATGTTTTCCTCAAAAATAAATGATAAAACGGACTGGAGAAAAATGCTCAAGGGAGATATAGAAGAGATCAGCCTGAAAGAGAAGCGGGATGAACTTTTTCTTATGTTTGGCGAAGCTCTGGATGAAATGGAAGGGAATTTCGGGGCTTCTCAAGTCGAAATTCTTGAGCGCTTTGAGCTGACTTCCATAAACTATCCTGTGCTCACATACCCGGAGAAAGTCAGCTCACTGAGTTTTGATAAAACGGAGATCGTTGGTGGAAAACTTCTGGGCATCAAGGGACAGTACCTGATGTTTGATACAGGGGTAATTAATATAAGAAACCATACCGGCTACAAAATTGATCTGCAATTTTAATTTAAAGGGAGAAATTAGATGAAGACTGAAACACCGAAAGTCATTAAATTAAGCGAATACCAAAAACCTGATTACCTGGTTGAGACTATCGATCTCACAGTTCATCTGGACAACACTAAAACGCTGGTCCAGTCTAAAATGAAAATTACTAACGTCGCAGAGGACGGCACTCCATTGATTTTGAATGGTGAAGAATTGAAATTGCTTTCTGTTAAACTTAACGGTGAAGCCTGGACTGATTATATTTATTCAACTGAAACTCATACTCTCACATTGCCAAGACTAACAGGAAGCTTTGTTCTTGAGATTGAAAACGAAATTAATCCTGAAGCCAATAAAACGCTCGATGGTCTTTATAAGTCGGGCTCTATTTTCTGTACGCAGAACGAACCTGAAGGATTCAGAAGAATCACTTTCTATGTTGACCGCCCGGACAATATGGCGAAATTCACCACTAAAATTATTGCTGATAAAAAGCTTTACCCAATTCTTCTTTCAAATGGAAACCCAACA
Source organism: Bacteriovorax sp. (assembly GCA_041662705.1). Classification (GTDB taxonomy): domain Bacteria; phylum Bdellovibrionota; class Bacteriovoracia; order Bacteriovoracales; family Bacteriovoracaceae; genus Bacteriovorax. Next base: position 137,425 of record JBAZRY010000002.1, on the reverse strand, counting down.
GCTAAAGGCGATCTTCCAGATGGAAAACATTTTGTGACATGGGCAGACCCATTCAAAAAACCATCTTATCTTTACGCTTTGGTGGCAGGGGATCTGGGCTTTATTAAAGACACATACAAAACAAAATCAGGGCGGACAGTTGCTCTTGAAATTTATTGCGATAAGGGCAACGAAAATAAATGCGGCCACGCCATGGAGTCATTGAAAAAATCTATGAAATGGGATGAAGATCGTTTTGGTCTTGAGTACGATCTGGATATTTACATGATCGTTGCCGTCGATGCTTTCAATATGGGCGCTATGGAAAATAAAGGCCTCAATATCTTTAACTCGGCCTATGTATTAGCTGATCAAAAAAGTGCGACAGATGCTAATTTTTACGGAATCGAATCAGTCATTGGTCACGAATACTTCCACAACTGGACCGGTAACCGAATTACCTGCCGCGACTGGTTTCAGTTAACTCTTAAAGAAGGCTTAACAGTCTTTCGCGATCAGGAGTTTTCTGCAGATATGAACTCCCGGAATGTCGAGCGCATTCAATCTGTTCAGGGGCTTCGTGCCGCTCAATTTGCTGAAGACGCAGGACCTACCAGTCACCCGATTAAACCTGAAACATATATGGAAATTAACAACTTCTACACCTCCACTATTTATGAAAAAGGCGCAGAAGTTATCCGCATGATCCAGACGCTTTTAGGAGTGGATGGATTCAGACGCGGGATGGATAAATATTTTGAACTCTTTGACGGTCAGGCCGTGAGAACAGAGGACTTCATTCATGCCATGAGTGTCGCCAATAATAATTTTGATTTTTCTCAGTTTAAAAACTGGTATAACCAAAATGGGACGCCTCTTTTAAATGCAACGACGAAGTACGATGAAGCTAAAAATCTATTTACACTGACGCTGAAACAGACTTTTCCGCTGAATGCACCAAAAAATGCCTTGCCGTATCACATGCCGGTTCTGGTGGGGCTAATAGGAGCTGATGGGAAGGATATTGTAAACAAAGTCGTTGAACTGAAATCTTCATCTCAGGATTTTGTTTTCGAAAATATCAAGGTTAAACCGATTGCTTCAATTAACCGCGAATTCTCTGCACCGGTTAAACTTCATACGGATCATAGTTTTGATGATCAGCTGTTTTTGATGGCCAACGACTCAGATGCATTCAATAGATTTGAAGCTTCGCAAGTTGTGGCACAAAAAATAATGCTGGATTTGATTGAAAAAGCGAAAGAGAAAAAAGCACTGGAACTCGACTCGAAATACATTGCAGCTTACGGAAAAATTTTAGCCGACACATCAATAGATGAAGCTTTCAAGGCCCTTTCAATGACACTTCCTTCAGAAGGGATTTTGCATCAGGAGCAGGCCTTTATTTATTACCCTGAAACAGAGACAGTGAGAAATTTTGTTAAAAAATCACTGGCCAATGCTCATCACGAAACACTTTTCAAATTATTTAAGTCGGTCGATCAGGGCAATGTTTATAAACTTGATCCTAAATCGATGGGGCAGCGTGACCTGAAGAACAAATGCCTCGACCTGTTGACTCTTGTGGACGGAGAAAAATACAAATCTCTTGCAATGGAGCAGTTTAATACAGCCACAAACATGACTGATGAAATAGGATCGCTGGCCGTCATGGTGAATGCAAACTTAAGTCAAAAGAACGAAGCCTTGAATTCTTTCTACAGCAAGTGGAAAAACGAAACGCTGGTTATGCAAAAATGGCTTGCGGTTCAGGCGACTTCATCAGATGACTCAGTTTATGAGACCATTTTGAAACTCGAAGGAGACAGCGTTTATAATAAAACAATTCCCAATCTTGTCCGATCTTTACTGGGCCAGTTTGTGGCCACAAATAAAGTTCAGTTCAATCATCCATCGGGAAGAGGCTATAAGCTGATTGCTGATCGCCTGCTGGAACTGGATAAATTAAATCCACAAATCGCTTCAAGACTGGCCTCTGGATTTAAAGACTACAATCGCATTCCGCAGAATTTGAAGAAGCTCATGGGACCTGAACTGGAGAGAATCATAAAAACTGACGGTCTTTCTAAAAACGTTTTTGAAATTGTTTCTAAAATTCTCGCTTAAAAGTAGTGATGAATCGAAAAAATATTTTGCTTAAACTCATGAACTACTGGCCTCCTTTTTTGGGGGCCGGTATTCGTGTTGATTTTATGGCCGCTGACTATCACAAAATAATCGTTTCCATGAAACTAAAATTCTGGAACAAAAATTATGTCAACACTCACTACGGTGGCTCTCTTTATTCCATGACGGACCCTTTTTATATGCTGATGCTGATACAGATTCTCGGTAGGGACTATATTATCTGGGATAAATCGGCGAGCATACGATTTAAAAAGCCCGGTACTGGAAAGGTTACTGCCGTTTTTGAATTTACAGCTGCTCAAATTGAAGATTATAAGCATGAATTAAAAGATAAAGACAAAATTGAACCGGTTCTGATGGTCAATATCTCAGATGAAAAAGGTGAGGTTGTGGCCACTGTGGAAAAAGTTCTGCATATCAAGAAAAAAATCAGTCGCTAATTTTTAATACATTCAGTTTTCTTGATGATATTCATGCTCGTGCCTTTAGCATTGGCAAGAGGATTGGGCACCAGTATTTTGATCGGGCCAAGCGTTGCCAAAAAGCCAAGAGTTTCGTCCATCTCTTTATCCATTCTGGCAGTTGTTTCAATTAATTTTCCGATATAGGGAGAGAGTTTGCTTGATTCTTTAAATTCTACTTTCAAATTGATTTCAGATTTAGTTCCCGGATTTACCACAAGTGATGAGACGCCATCTTTCATAATGACCTGGGCCTTGATCAGATAATCGCCGCAGGATAGGGCCAGCGTAGAAGAGGTGAGGCATATGAGGGTCGTGAGAAGTTTTAGTTTTTCCATTTAGAGAACAAAATCCTTGCAGGCATTTTTCTGGTTCTTCTGCGCTTTCAGATTGCTGTACATTTTATCGTAAAGCTTTCTTTCATCTGCAGCGATCTGCCTGGCCAGCGAATAAGTTTCGTTCGATATTTTAAGCTGATCTCTTAGCTTTTTCTTGTAGTCTCTCAGGTTAGGATACTGTGCTAAAATTTCCGTCTGTTTAGCGCGAGCCTTGGAGTGCATGTCAATTGAAGCCTGAAAATCAGCCTTGCTTCTAGGGTTGTCTGCAGTATTTCTGGCATCAGTGACATTTTTTATAATAGTATCAAAGTCGCCTTCAACCAGTTCCTTCCAGGAATATTTTCCGGAAAATTCAGCCTTGTATTTACCTGACATCACGATGGCGTTAAATTCTTCTCTGCGGTCGAACTTATCTGTTCCCCATGAGCGAAGCATCTTGAAATAATTGTCCTGCTTTTGTTTATACTGCGCGAGAAGATTTTTTATATTGACAATCTCGGGCAGGCTTTGATTCGTGTTCCATGAAGAAACAGCTTTAAGAGAATCAATTTGTCTCAATAAATCCGTAAAATGCACATCTCGTTGGCAAATTCCGTAGCTGGTATTACTTTGCAAGATATAGTCTACCATTTTATCTTCATCCGTTTTTTCATCAAAATAATAAAGGTAGGGCGTAATTTTGGGATAAAAATCATTATTGATGCTTTCGCCTTCCGGAGTTGAGATCATAGGAAAAGAGTGGTCGTGAATGGTCTTGCGGCTCTCCAGAAACACGTCTTCAAGTGAGCGGCCGGGTTTCATATTGCTGATAAAATTTGGCGAAAAGCCGGTGTAGCCAAAGTGATTGGGTCCTGATGAAGAAATAACACAGGTATTTTCATTGGCGAGAGAGAGGCTGCTTCCTGAGTGACAGCTGAAATCGAGAATTCCTAATTTCACGCCTTTTTCACGGGCCAGATCAGAAATGTTTTTCAAGATGTCCAGACTGACAGTAGTCCCGTCTCTAAGAGTCGTCATGTTGCCTTTTTCATTGACTGCACCAACGGCAATCTGATGTGTGGCATCGGTACCGCTTGCCATGGCCCCATGTGAATCGATCATAATTAAAAGCTGATCGCCTGGTTTTAGTTCGTTATTCTTGAGTTGCTTTTCGTAATTTTTAATAATGGCCAGGTAGTTGTTGGGAGTGAATGAACTTTTGCTGGCAGCACCTGGAAATTTAGTTTTAATAATGTTTTCTGTTTGAGAGTGACCTCCGTTGAAGCTCACTACTGTTTGATTCCATTTATTGTTCTGCAAATATCCATCAAGGCTGGTGAGAGTATCATCAAAACCGGATGAACTTCTTGATCTGGGTTCACCACCACCGCCCATTAAAATCATTCGTCTTTCAGCAAAAGCAGGTGTGCTAATGAGAAAATAGGTTATTGAGAAAATGAGGGGCAATTTCATAGGGTTAAATCTCCTAGAGGTCAGTCTTATTGTGACATGCTTTAGGATTTCGCTCAAACCGATATTACCTGCTTCCAAGCCTGTGAGAGGCATGACAGCTAATCCTTTAAATTTAAGAGACTTAGGAGCCCTACTGAAGGGGACAATAAATGATTGATAAAATTTGCCTCAGGAAAAGGGCAAATTTTTTATGCCAATAGGCTTAAAACTTAAAATCAGTACAGGGATTTGGCATTTTGTTCATCTTCATTTCCTGGCGATAATTCTGGTCATAGATTTTCCGTGCCAGTTCTGAAATCATGCTAGCTTTCCCCATAATAAGTGCAGACTGATCATCTATTCTTGAAAATACGTTTGTTGTCTCAAGTAATTCTGGCTGACTCTTTTTTAATTCTTCCTGGCGCTTTAATACGGTTTTAATTTTATTGATACTTGTTTTTGTGTCATCAATTTCACTTTTACTGTATTTTTCCTTGGTCATTACAACCAATCTGTCCTCGAGGTATATGAGATTTTGGTGCGGGAAATCCAAAATATCACCGATACTTATATTTTCTGTTACATTTACATTCTTTTTTTTATTTGAAGTATTTCCGGATGGATAAGATATCGTTTCAACTTTGGAAAGCATCCGATAATTAAGTTTTGATAAATCATCCAGCATCTGATCCTGCAGTTTTTTATAAGCAATAAGCTCTTCTTTTAGCAAGGCTTCACCTAAGAATCTGCTTCGGGCGACTCCTGCTATTTTTTCAAATCCATTAACCTCAGTTAATAATTTATCAAAATCTGAATCGCGCTGATCACGGTTCTCACATTGAGCAACCTGCTTGATATAGCTGGTGATTTTGTCGGCATTTGAATCATGTCGCTGATATAGATAGGGGGTAAAAAGAGAGTAAAGTCTTTCATTCATCTCTTTTCCAACCGGGCTCGAAATCATTGGAAAGCCCTGGTCATAAGAATCTAGTCTTGCTTTTAGAAACGCCTCTTCAAGAGAGGCTCCTGGCTTAATTTGATCATAGAGCGCCTGAGTAAAAGCACCGTAGCCAAAATGCTTGTCCCCGGTGGAAGAAACCACGCAGGTATTTGTATTGGCGAGTGCAAGCGAGTTGCCTGAGTGACAGCTCATATCGAGAATGGCGAGTTTCACCCCGTGCTTTTCAGCGGCTTCTGCCAGAACTTTTAAACGGTCTACTGAATCTGATCCTGATCCTCTGATATAAGTCATATCAGACAGGCTTGAATCACTCATGGCGATTGAATGTGTTTTATGAGGTGGCTCTTTTGTTCCCCCATGAGTGTCGATAATCACCATCAATTGCCCGCCTTTGGGAATGGCGCCAGAAGTAATTTTTGTCAGAGTAGACGCCACTAATTTTTCATAATTTTCTTTTGTAAAGCTGGTGTGCTGAACTTTTATTTTATTTTCAATAATGGCCTTTGTGACCGAATGATTGCCATTAAAACTTACCTGCACATTGGCGTTGATTCTGGTTTTTGCGTCTGCAAAATTCTCCAGAGCATTATCGAAAATGGTCGTGTTAAGAGCAGGAGGCTCACCGCCGCCGCCCATTAAAACAACATCAAGCGCCTGGGCCCTGAATATAAAAACAAAAAATAGGAAAAGGATTTGTAATTTTTTTAACATGCTAGTTCTCGCATTTATCAGTGCTGATTTTTTTAAAATTTTCCCGCGAAGCTGTCTGCAAAGGGTCAGGAATATCACGTTTGAGATCAAGCGGTTCATAAGCTTCACGCAAATGATTGAGCCGTGTTTTTCCGCTAACGTATCTGTTGAGATAAACTGAAAAATTGAAAACGGCAGGGGAAGCAATTTTGAATTTAATTTCAGATTTGCTTTTTTCATTCATCACTAAAAAATAACCAAGTTTTTTGTCAATTCTGACGATGCCTCTGAATTGATATTGGCAGTCGGCTGCCATGGCTGAACCCATTAACAGGATCTGGATAAATAAAAACAATGTTAAGATTTTCATTAGAAAAGTTTGACACAGAGGCGTTTGAGATTCAAGGCATTTGGATCCCCGCGCGAGCGGAGATCCAGCGCTTTAATTTTATTGGAGTAAACTTTTACCGCTTGATTTTAAATCATCGCACGCATGGGCAATTCTTTCTGTCATTGCTTTTTCGGCTGCCTTTAACCACTCTCTAGGGTCATAGTGTTTTTTTGATCCGACTTCACCATCGACCTTGAGTACTTTGTCATAATTTTTTAACATGTAATCCACCACCGGGCGGGTGTAGGCATATTGAGTATCAGTATCTATATTCATTTTAATCACACCATAGTTAAGTGTTTCATGTATTTCATGAAGCTCGGAGCCGGATCCACCATGAAAAACCAGGAAGTGTTCTGCTTCTGCTCCACAGGCCTTTTTTACTGCCGTCTGTCCGTCGCGAAGAATGGTCGGACGAAGTTTTACGTTACCTGGTTTGTAGACACCATGAACGTTGCCGAAAGTTGCGGCGTACATGAACAATCCAACCGGGCGCAGGACTTTTGCGATTTCTACCATCTCTTCCGGAGTCGTATAAAGCTTGTCTGCCGGTGCATGTTCATTGTTAACTCCGTCTTCTTCTCCACCAACAACCCCTGTTTCTACCTCAAGAATAATTTCGCTTTTCGCGCATCTCTCCAGCAGTGCTTTTGATTGCTTGATATTTTCGGCCAGCGGCAGCTCAGAGCCGTCAAACATATGAGAGTTGAAAAGATTGGGAAGGCCTTTTGCTCTTCTTTTTTCTGTTTCTTCAATCAGAGGCATCATAAAAGATTGAACGTATTGCGGGTGACAATGATCAGTGTGTAGGGCAATAAGAACATTGTATTTGGCGGCCATAAGATGAACGTGCTGGGCCAATGAAATGGCGCCTAGGGCCATATCACCGACACCTTGACCTGATGCGAATTTGCCTCCACCGGTTGAGACTTGAATAATCCCGTCAGATTTCTTGTCGGCAAAGGCCTTTAGAGCGGCATTGGCGGTAGACGTTGAGGTGACATTTATTGCGGGATACGCATATCCGTTTTTCTTTGCGCTAGAAAGCATTTGTTTATACTGTTCGGGGGTGGCAACAGGCATAGGAGCTCCTTTGTTGTTTTTTTTCAGACGACAAATTGTAGGATATAAAAAATTTTGTTACCATTAAAATCCTTAATTAATTTGCTAATTTTCTAATGACCTGGGGTACCTATGCTTAAGAAAGTAGAAAAAAAATATTCTGTGAAATCTACACCGAAGGCCACGCTTAAAAAGTGGTACGAGCTCCTGACTCTTGGACGCATGATTGACGAGCGCGCACCAAATTATTTAAAGCAAGCTATCGGTTGGTCATATCATGCGCCTTATGCCGGTCACGATGCCATTCAACTGGCCATCGGACAGGTTTTTACCAATGGTCAGGATCATTTATTCCCTTACTATCGCGATATGTTGACAGCGCTTTCTGCGGGATTAACTGCTGAAGAAATACTTTTAAACGGTATTTCGAAGGCCACCGATATCGCAAGCGGCGGGCGACATATGTCTAACCATTTTGCGAAGCCGGCCTGGAATATCCACAACGTGTCGTCTTGTACAGGTAACCATACGCTCCATGCCGTAGGCGTAGCCCGCGCCATGAAGCGCTACAAGCACACTGGAGTAGCGATTTCTTCTCAAGGTGAATCTTCTGTTTCAGAAGGGTATTGCTATGAGGCCATCAACGGCGCAAGCTGCGAAAAACTTCCGGTTGTTTTTGTTTTTCAAGATAACGGTTATGGAATTTCTGTGCCTAAACGCGATCAAACCGCCAACGAATTAGTGGCCGATAATTTTACCGGTTTCAAAAATTTAAGAATCATTCACTGTGACGGAAAAGATGTTTTCGATTCAATGTCGGCCATGGATGAAGCGCGAAGACATGCTATTGAGAAGATGGAGCCAGTTATCGTGCACGCAGATTGCGTGAGAATAGGAAACCATTCCAACTCTGATAAACACGAGTGGTACCGAGATGACAAAGAAATTGCGGAAGCTAAAGCGCAAGATCCATACCCGCGCTACAGAAAAGAATTGCTGGATGGAAAAGTTTTCAGTGAAAAAGAATTGGTCGCCATAGAAGAAGAGATGAAAAAGGTTTTGCTGGACGCTCATATGAAAGCAATGAAAGCTCCTAATCCGGAAGCAGATTCTATTTTTAATTTTCTCTTCGCGCCTGCTTATGTTTCTTCAAAATACCCGGACGGGACTCATAATGAAAATTCTGAACCGGTAAAATTCATTGATTCAATCAACGGGACTCTTAAAGCTGAATTCCGTCACAACCCAAATACTTTTATCTGGGGTCAGGACATGGCCAACAAAGAAAAAGGCGGGATTTTCAACGTATCAAAAGGAATGCAGCAGGAGTTTGGCCCTGAGAGGGTATTCAACGGACCAATTGCGGAAGATTTTATCCTCGGAACTGCCAATGGCTTTTCTCGATTTAGAAAAGATATCAGAGTTGTTGTTGAAGGTGCGGAATTTGCCGATTATTTCTGGCCCGCTATGGAGCAGTATATAGAAATGTCTCACGATTACTGGCGCTCAAATGGCGCGTTCACCGCAAATGTTCTTATTCGCCTTGCAAGCGGAGGTTATATTGGCGGGGGACTCTATCACTCGCAAAACCTGGAAGGTTCGCTGGCCGCAATCCCTGGCGTAAGAATAGTTTGTCCTTCATTTGCCGATGACGTTGCCGGACTCATAAGAACAGCTATGCGATCGGAAGGTCCGACTATATTACTTGAGCCAAAAACTCTTTATAATTCCAAGCAAGCAATGACACCGGTACCGAATGATTTTGAAGTGCCATTTGGAAAAGCTCGAACGCGTAGATCTGGTAAAGATCTGACGGTTATTACTTATGGTAATACTACGCATATGTGCCTTGAGGCCGCTGAAAAACTGGCAGCAGAAGGGTATGATGTTGAAGTTATCGATCTACGTTCTCTGATCCCACTGGATGAGGAAGCGATATTTGCTTCCATTAAAAAAACTAATCGTTGTTTAGTCGTTCACGAAGATAAAGTTTTTGGTGGATTCGGTGGTGAACTCGTGGGGATAATCAATGACAAAGTCTTTGAACATCTGGATGCGCCAGTTAAAAGAGTAGGATCACCTTATGTTCCGGTCGGCTTTAACCGTATTCTTGAGCGCGCCATTTTACCGGACACTCAAAGAATTTATGAAGGGATGCTTTCTCTGCTCAAGTATTAGATTAATAAGCTAAAATATTCTAAAGAAAATCGCCCTCCAAAGAGAGGGCTTTTTTTTTCCTTATTATTAATCTTTAGAGACAAAAATCATGAACCCAATTAATATAATAGATAGATGAATTCTGTAGGGTTGAATGAGCAAAGTATTAGTCGTTTCGGATAATGAATTTCTTAATCTTCTTTATGTCATGAACATGGAAGTTTATTTGAATACCAAGGTGACTTTGGTCAGCTCGGTACCCGGTGCGCTCGAACTTTTGAAATCTGGAGAGTTTGATATGGCGCTTACTCTGGATATTGTTAATAAGGTAGAATCCGGAAAGACCATTTTGAATTTTTTAAAATCTTACGGGAAGAAAACTCCCTTGATTATAACCGGTGCAGAAAAAGACGAAGCAATCAGCGAAAACATTATTGGCATCAGTGCAAGATTTAATATCCAGAGTATTTTAAAATCTTCCGCGAAGATTCTGGGCATTACTGCCAAGCAAATGGCAGAGCTTAATGTCGGGGCTTTTTACCCTATATCAATTGAATCGCTTCTTGGACTATCCAAAGCTCCTTGCCATATTTATCCAAGTGCCACGGCCAGTAAATTTTTAGTGCGCGCCGATGATCCAATGGATAATATTATCACGGAGCTGGCCCAAACCGGGGTTCAACAAGTCTATGTCAGCAGTGGCGATCGCCTGGTGATCACCAATAAAATTTCACTCACACTGATTGAGAAAATCACAGCTACATTAAAAAATTTAGAACAGGCACCTGTTGAGAAAAAGGTCCAGGCTTTGAGCGATGGCTATGAATTTGCGGCAGCCAATTTATTTTCAAGCGATGAAATCAAACAACAGATGCAGGAAATTGCAACTGCATCGGCTAAAGTCATGGGTGATGTGTCTAAAGAAAGCAGCAGTATTAAATCTCTGCTTGCAGTGATGATGAGCAACAGAGATGGCTATGTTTTCACTCATTCAATGATTACTTCTTATGTAGCCTACCACATGATCAAAAACGTAACCTGGGGCGGAGAAGGACAGGTGGAAAAAATAAATTTCGTGCTTTTCTTTCACGATATTTTTTTAGCACCAATTTATTTAAAGCATCCTGAATTAAATATTGAATCGAATCTGATGGAAAATAATATACTTGATGACAAAGAAAAGGATATTGTTTTAAATCATGCCAAGCTTGCCGCGGAACTTGTTGTCGGCTATAAACGCTGCCCGATGGGATCGGATGTTTTAATCAAGCAGCATCACGGCATGAAAAAAGGGAAAGGCTTTGTAAAATTTTATATGGAAGATCTCTCGCCGCTTTCAAAGATTCTTTTAATTGCAGAAATGTTTGTGGAAGAATTTATGAAATGTAACGCTGAAAAAACCCCCTTTAGCCCAAAAGTAGTTATTCCCAAGCTGATCAGCGAATTTAAATCGCCATCTTACACGAAGATGGTTCAGTCTCTGGTCAATGTTCCACTTTAAAAAAAATTAAATTTTACAGAATTCGTTGCGGAAGGCAGTCTGAACATCCACTGCTTCCCATTCAAGACTTTCGTCATTTAAGTCCCAGTTCTGGTATTTGACCTGAACATAGTGGGTGAATTCATGAGCAAGGGAATCATCCATGCAGCGTTTCTTTTTACTGTAATAATCAGCATCGTCCATTAGATAGATTTCATTATTGGCCACAGCGAAAGCGTTGGTGATGACATCAGGCCTGAATCCCCATTGTTTCTCTATAGCATCTTGAAACTGTTTAAGTGGAGTCTTGCTTTTGTAGTAAATTTTTGGAAAAGCAATGTCGGTACGGAGAGGTTGATTTTTTTTAAGCAACACTTTTTCTAAAATAAATTCTACTTCGTGCTGAAGTTTTGCGGGAACCTTGCGTGCAGCTTCCTCCGCGTTTAAAGAGATAAGCGACAAAGCATTTAAGAGAACTATTAGGATAAGTTTTTTCATGGCGGGATTATAAGGTCTCTTGAAAAATATATCAAGAGACCCTATAAAAATTAACTTACGGACTGTTATTTCGACTTATGTGTATAAGTACCGTCCCATCCCGGAGGAGGCGGAACTTCCAGGAAATCCAGACAGATAACCAGCATGCGGTCGAAGGTTTTATCCTCAGGATATTTTTCATGAAGCGATTTCAAGATCTCAGATGCTTCTGCAAAATTCATTTTAAGATACATGGCGAATGAGTGTTCATATTTCTCAAGTGTCTCTTTATCATTATAGAGGGGATGGCCTGGATGCAGGACTTCGTAAATGGTCACGGCATTTTCCTTTCCCTTAACTTTAACTTTATCCAGAGTCCTGAATGTGAATTCAGCCGCGAGTTCGGGAGGAATCGCATTTTTTGTGTATTCAGAAATATTTAACTGAACGCCATAGAATTTACAAAGTGACTCGAGTCTGGCGCCAAGGTTCATGTTATCCCCAAGAGCTGTATATGAGAAAATCTGGTTTGACCCCATGTTACCGACAGAGCAGTCACCTGTGTTTAATCCGATACCATGTTTGAAAGTTGGGAATCCGTCCCGCTTAAATTCTTCGTTGATTGCAGGTAGGCGTTCGATCATGGCAATTGCGCCCTTGATTGCCCAGTAAGGATGATTCTCAAGATCTACCGGGGCTCCCCAGTATGCGACCATGGCGTCCCCGATATATTTATCGAGTGTTCCTTTATGCTCAAACAATGTATCCGTCATCATGGTCATATATTTGTTCAGACAAAGAGTAAGTTGTTCCGGAGTTAATTTTTCAGAGATGGATGTAAAGTCGCGCACGTCAGAAAAGAAAACGGTGATATTTTTCTTCTCACCACCAAGGCGAACTTTGTCCGGGTTCTTCAATAGATCATTAACAATTGATGGTGCCAGATATCGAGAGAAAGTTCCTTTAATTTTTTTCTTTTCCTTATTTGACTGATAAAAATGCAGGAAGGTAGACCAGGAGTAGCAGATCACAACAGAGAAAAGACAAAAGAACAGACGGAGATTGTATCCGCGAGGAATAAAATAATAAGTATCAATAAACAGAAATCCAACGATGATGGCATTGACGACAAAAAAATCCAAAATGGCATGGCCAACAAGCATTGTTCCTATGATGATAACCGAACCTAGCGCTAAAAGTATCCAGGAGTATTTTGTCGATTCATTATCGGAAACAAAAAACTTACCTTCAAGAAGCATATGAACCATGTTCATGTGAAACACAACCCCCGGAAGAGCTGAATCGACAGGGGTGTTCCTTAAATCGTGAGCTCCAAAAGCAGTCGAAGCGATGAAAACAATTTTGTCTTTAAAAATTTCACTCATCTTCGGGTCGCCGTCTTTGGCCATAAGTATTTCATAGGCAGTGACTACCGGAAAATGATCGAGGCCCCCGAGCCAGCGGATCTTTGTTTCTCCGTTATAATTTAAATAGGCAACGCTATTTTTTGTTTTAAGCATGCCCGACTCAGGAGAGGGAATTTCAACCACAGGTTTATCGTTAGTATAAAATTGATAAGTCTGAAGAGCAAAGGATGGATAATAAATGGAATCAATATTGGTTACCAAAGGATAATGGCGAAAAACCCCGTCAGAATCTGTCTGGGCCTCGATGTGGGAGATTCCGATGTCTGAATTGGCCAGAATTTCGATAGGATAAACTTTTTTCCCGACTATATTTTCCTGAAGATTAGATCCCTGAGACTGTTTGGTATCAAGCATAAAATTGAGAAGCTGATCCGGTGCTTCTTTAAAATAATTCTCTTCATCGATTTTTTTATCGGTTTTAGGTTCAACTGAATAAGGCAGAATTATTTTTCTTCCTGGAGTGCTTTGGAAATTCTTAATGCTCTGGGCGAATACGACATCAGGTGACACGGCATTACAGGCAATTTCAGGTTCAGAATAGAAAACGTCAAACGCCAGAATTTTTGCGCCAAAGGAACCCAGTTTGTCCACTAGTTGGGCGTGCTTTGTTCTGGTCCAGGGCCATCTTCCGATCTTATTCAGGGAGTGATCGTCAATCGCCGCTAATATCATGCGATTGTCTTTTTTATTTTTATCTATGGTAAATTTCATTCTCAGGTCGAAAAAACGGTCTTCAAAAAAAGAAGCATACGTCAGAATAAATGTATCGCTTCCAGCGCCCAGATCTCTTGAACTGGTAGAGAGAAGTATACTCATGGCCGAAAAGGCAATGATTAAGCAGATTCCAATGTATTGGAAAATTCTAAAAAGCATAGAAGGGTCTCCGTTGGCTAAAAACTATAGCGTAATTCAGTTGAAAAAACATTTTTCTGGTACTTGTAGTCCGGGGACTTAGAGTTACTTTTCGTAAAATCGTAATTCACTGAAATTTTCAGTTTCTTATTTATTTCTTTTGAAAGATCGGCAGAAGGATTCAAAGTAAATTCAGTTCCTCTTGTGGCAACCTGGTCTTTGGTGTCCGTTATAGTGCTTGAGAGCGCAAGACCGAGAGTGTATTTGGGCATGATTTCTGAAATGAGATAATCAAAGCGGGTGAGAAACGAAGTTGTGTTGGTTGCTTTATTATTGTAATTGTCGACCATGCTGACTTCAATCATCGCAATTAATAAATGCGTATTTGGCAAAGAGGCGGTCTGGTCTGCACTGAATGAAAAAGTGTGGTTATTAAGATCGTCATTGACTGCATTATAAGATTTTCGCTTCATCTTGAAAGAGGTGTCGCCAAATGAATAGTAATTGAAGGCTTCACCTATTCCGACCGTGAAGGACTGGGCATAAGCATCTTTCCGGTGGCCTTGCTGCCAGTCTTTGCGAATATTGGAGTATTCAAAGTTAAGCAGAAAACTTGCTGGCTGATTGTTCACTTTGTGCTCAAATTTATTTTTTAAATTGAGATAGAGTGAAACGGCGTCGTTTTGATAGACATCGGTGCTGTCCTGATCACTGTGCTGAACAAAATTAACTCTCGCTTCAGGAGAGACAATCACTTTTTTCTTTAAAACAAAATCGTATTTTCCGTAAACTTCGGATTCGAAAATATATGATTCTTTTTTTGACTGGGAAACATTGTTCTCTTCATTGGTTAATGAAATATTGTCATCAAATTTTATTTTTTGACTTACATACCCGCTGTATCTCTTTGATGAAATTCTTCTTCCATTTCTGAGCAGGTCAGGATCGAGCCCGAATTCTTTTTGAAGTTCTTTTATCCGTGCATTGATTTCTCCCGCTATCGCAGAGTTTTTATCAGCATTGACAGCCTGCTTTAGCATGGTGATGATGTACTTATCAACTCCCTTTTCCAGTTCTTTGCCTTTGACTTTATCTCTCATCATCAAAAGTAATGTCTCCGCCAGCTGAAAGCGCGCCACCTGCTTTATTTTTACATCAGCTTCTTTATTTTTAATGAGGGCTGTGTAGTTGATTTTCGCCTCTTCAAACTCTTCTACAATTTGAGAAATATGCGCCACATAGTAAATGGATGCGGGAGTGTTGAATTTATTTTCGGCAGATTTTTTAAAAGCCTTTCTGGCTGCTTTTAATTCGTTGGCAGCATAAAGGGCTTGTCCGTATTCATAATACAAATCAGCGTTGGCATTATGTCCTTTGATAGCAAGTTCGAAATTGCTGATGGCCTTGTCGTATTCCTGAAGTTTTGAATAAGACAAGCCAATAAGATAATATTTTTGTCCATGTGGAGAATCTGTTTCATTAACGTGTTCCATTGCACCGATGGCCTTCAGGTACTGGCCGCTTTGATAAAAACGATTGAAATCTTTGAGCGCTGATTCATCAGCATAAAGGCTGAAATTAAGAAGGAATGCGCCAGTGCATGCCAAGAAACTCAGTTTCTTCATTTTTTCTCCCATCCGTAGAAAAAAAAGAACGCGCTTCTAGGCGCGTCCATCAATTTTTTAAATTAGATTTCTTTGAATAGATTATAATTGATATTTAATTACTGCGCATTAAATATAAAATTAACTTTTGATGTCGTACTGACAGGAGCAATTGCCGTTTCCCTGACTGTTTCAGTCGTCTGAATTCGTTCCGTCGCAAGGGCGCGCTGTGCATCTGTCATAACAACCGTAGTTGTTGGCGTAGCCGTTGCGTATACCTGTGTGAAAGCTGTCATTTCTGGGACAGCATCGTATATTTTTGGCACTTCCATTTTTATTTCAGTCGTAACAGCCGTCGTAGTAGTAGGGGATGTTTCTGTGCTGGAAGCAGGCTGTTCTCCCTCAACACTGGCCGGGGCACGTTCCCCTTCAGCAGGAGCTACACCTGTGGCACCGTCAGCTTTTTTCTCTTCCTTGTTCACTTCCTGGGATTTTGCATAAGCACTAGGGTCCACCATGACAAATTTCCCGTCCGCTCCCAGTGAAAGACCTGCCGGAGCTTTGTATTCACCAGTTGTAATATCAATTTTTCCGTAGCTTTCAGGGACCACATAAGTTTTAGTATTTGGATCAAATACTGCGTTCGCCGGAGGCGGAATAACGTTAACAGTATTTAAATCGACAATTGATCCGGCAGGAAGTTTATACTCACCGGTTTTAGCGTTAAAAAATCCGTTGGGATCACCCGCCGTTTTTGAGTCAGCGGCTTTAGCCGCTTCAGGCGCCACATTGGAGAAAGTCGCACTGTCTACACCAGGGGGAAGCGGATTTCGATATTGCTTACCATCGCTATCTGTTGATTCTTTTACTCCCGTTTCATTATTTTTAAGGGCATCAATTTGTTTTGTTCCCAATAATGTGGGAGTCATCGCTCTGTCGGCCACATTTGAGTTGACGGCAGAAATTTGTCCATGCTCAACCATGACTGCCTTTTCACTGGAAACAACTTTTTCAAGTTTACCCTGATCAAATTGATCTTCGCGTGCACTTTTGTCGATATTGGACATGGCCACTTTACCTTCGAAAGTAATGAGAGCTGTATTCTGATTTTCAGCATTGAAGTTAACTTGAAAATCCGTTCCGCGAATACCCATCGCTGCAGTTTTGGTTTTTATATAGAGCTTACTTTTAGATTTATCATCGATCTCCATATAATCTTTGGTGACCTGAGACCGGATCTGTCCTTTGACCAGCGTGATAATACCGGCTTCTTTTTTTGGAAAAGAAGTGATGACCATTTCCGAACTTGGTCCAAGATTCATCTGAGATTTATCAATGAAGATGAGCTTCACAAAACTTTTTTCTGCTGTCTGCAGAACCGCCCCTTCCGGAATAGACTGATCTGCCTTTACATCAAAGGTTGTACCGTTTGGTAAACGAGCTTTTACTTGTCCTCTTAAGACGACAACTTTTGCAACTCCTGCTTCATCCGCATAAGCCGTCTGCAAAAAACTCATTGCCAATAATCCAGTCACCAGTAAATTTATAAGCTTCATAATTATCCTTTCATTAAAGAAGATCTAAGAGGGTATTAGACTGATTAGCTCTTCGTTAATTATAGGTGATTTCTTTAGCGAAGATTTGGAGGTCTACTAACCCATGGTTTTGATATGGAGTTCTAAAAAATACCAATTTTGTTTGACAAAATTCTGAGGTCTTGACTAGTAACTGCTTGAAATTTAAAACAGGGTTATCCCAAAGCGGAGGGCAATATAATGGCCATAGAAGTCTTTCGAATTTCCTCTGGATAGTGTTTTGGCATCTTGTAAGTCTGAGGCATCAACAATGAAAACCTGCTTAGATCGCATATAGCTATAACCGAGCTCAATGTAGGTAGGATGCATTTCTTTGTAGGGAACAACCTCTTCGAACCCGATATTTATGCTCGCTCCGCGATTTTCAAAATTAATTCTCTTTTTGTTGTTAAAGTCTGTTCCGTTTAAATTGTTATCAATGATAAACGTATGCAGTGACCATGTCGGCCCGGCACCAACAAAAAAATTCCAGCGACTGTAAATAGTGTAGGGGGTGTAGTAGCGCAGTATTGGGCTGACAGAGAAAATTCTGAAGCTGCCGTCGCCTCTGATCTCTGCTGAATTGACTAAAAAAGTCATGTCTTTGAGTTTTCCGAATAAGACATCTGATCCAATCAAAACTTCAAAAGTGTTCCACTTATAACCAAAACTTGTGTTGAAGCCATAGCCGGAATTTTCCGATTCATCTTCTCTTTTATGACTTGTCGGAATAAGACTGCTTCTTAAATAAACCCGACTGATTCCAAGACCAGCTTTAATATTAAAATTGTTTTCAACGGAACTCTGTGCTGGCGAAACTTCTGGCAAAAAGACTGATAAAAGTGTGAAGAAGATGATAGTTTTTTTCACTAGAACCGGCCCTCCACATAATCATGGCGCCTTTGTCAGCGTCTTCAAGTTTGGGGATAATCAAGGTTCTCCCTTCATAGATGGGAAGCAAAGTGGCCGGGTTGATCGCATGTCCAAAAATTTTCCCCAGAGTGTTACCGGAATTTAACAGGTACATCGAAGCATTTTCCAGGCCCAGCCCCAGCACGGTTCCAAGCACTGGCGTCTGATAAAGATCTTGTGCACTTGCTGGTTCAGTAAAAATCTCTACCGTGAATTCAAACAAGGCGGAAGAAATAAAGGTCATTTGAAAGGCGCTCATGCGGTCGTAGCCATCGGCACGATAGAGCAGGTAGAGCTGGGAGCCTGAAATGGGATGGACAAAACCGTTCCAGAAAGGCTCATCCTGATCGAAAACTATTTTGCCAAAATTATGACCGAATTCTTTAATTCCACCGGCACCCCCGAAAACTTTAGGCTGAACAATGGGATAAAAAAACCAGGTCATACCGTAGACGATTCCGATATTTTTAGCATTCTCTACCATGCTATGCTCGCGGTCATTATATCCGTAATGGTAAAGAGGCTGGCGGTTATGTGTTCTTGGATCGACCTTGACTTCATCCTTAAACGCTTCGTTTAATTCAGAAGTTACTGCTGCAAATATTTTTGGAACAGACCCAAAAAAAAGCGCAAACATCAAGAGGATCAGGACAGGCTTGTTCATATTGTGATATCGATATTAAAGTAATTATTTTTTAGGCCATTTTTAGCACATCCGCACAATATTGGAAACGCCAATCGGACACCACGCAGGAAAATTATGAGTCTCAATGTATTAGATTTAAAGAAAGCAGAATTCACAAAGCATGTTCTATTTCTTCAGAATGAAATTACCAGCTGTATGAGCGCCATAGACCCCGGATTAGAACTCATAGAGGATCCATGGGAAAGGCTTGATCATCTAGGTGAGCCTGGCGGTGGTGGCAGGACGCGTGCCTTTCGAGGTGAGATTTTCGAGAATGCCGGTGTAAATACCTCTACTGTTTTTGGCGCTATTGATCCTGAGTTTGCAAAAAAACTAGGGGGAACCGGCAGCGATATGTGGGCCAGCGGTATCTCTTTGATCATCCATCCCAAAAATCCCCGCGTTCCCACTGTGCACGCAAATTTCAGAATGATTCAGGCAGGTGAGAAATTCTGGTTTGGTGGCGGGGCGGACCTCACTCCATTTTTTCCTCATAAAGCAGACTTTGATTATTTTCACAACACCTGGAAAGTTGCATGTGAGCCCTACGGACATTATGAAAATATGCGCGCTGAATGTGATCGCTATTTCGTCAACACTCACCGGGATGGTGAAATGCGCGGAGTGGGCGGCATTTTTTTCGATCATTTTAATTCGGGAAATCTTGAAGACGATTTCAAAATGGTGAAAGATCTTTCAAACCATTTTATAAAATCGTATTTTCCAATTGTAGAAAAAAGAATGAGTGAAGTGTACTCCGCTGACGATGAAGATTTTCAGCTTCACCGTCGAGGGCGTTATGTTGAATTTAATTTACTTCATGACCGCGGAACAATGTTTGGCCTGAAAACAAACGGACGCACTGACTCCATTCTTATCTCACTTCCGGCGCGGGCGAAGTTTACTTATAAATACAGGCCCAAAGCAGGCTCTCCCCATGAAGAAATGATGAAGTATTATTATCCTCAAACAAATTCGCAGAAAAGGTGAACTTAAATATCATTTTTCTATTATTGGCATCGGCCATTTGGGGCTTTGGCTTTATTAGTACCCGCTGGTCGCTGACAGCATTTGATCCTTACTGGGTCAATGCACTTCGATTTGCACTTGCAGGTATTCTCGGTATTCCTTTTCTTATTTATAAAAAATCGTTCTGGCGCAAAAAAAATGTTTTAGTAAAGGCCATGATCAGTTCGGTTTTTTTACTGGGAACACTGCTTTTTCAGACGCTGGGATTAAGTATTACGACCGTCGCTAAAAGTGGATTTATCACCACGCTCTATGCGCTTTTTGTTCCTCTTATCATGATAGGGGTGAGTGGCAAGAAATACAGATCCACTTATTGGCTCCTGATCCTTCTGGCGTTATTTGGAATAGCACTGATGTGCAACCTGGAAGTCAAAGACCTTAACGAAGGTGATTTCCTGACATTATTGTGCGCAATCAGTGCAGCCCTGCATATTCTTTACATATCTCATATTTCAGCTAAGATAGACTCAGCTATTGAATTCAATTTTTTGCAGAGTTTTTTCACCGCAATTTTTTCTGTCGTTATCGCTTTTATCTTTAGGGGGCCGGTTAATCTGACTCCGCTTTTGGACGTTCAATCTCTGGCAGTAAGAGGACTTCTCTTTCTAGGTATTGTTTCAAGTATGATTTCTTTTACCATTCAGGTGGTGGCGCAGAAAAAAGTTCCGGCCCATATAGCCGGGCTGATTTTTCTGATGGAATCGCCGTTTGCGGCAGTTTTTGGGTATCTGGTATTTAATGAAGTGCTTAACCCACTCAATATGCTGGGGGCTGCTTTGATAATGTCTTCAGTGCTGTTAGTGCCGGTCTTCGGAAGAGATGTGACTACTTCTGAGAGTCGCAGAAGTAGTCACTGAAAATTTTATGGATTGTATTTTTTGTATACGTTCATCATTTTTGTCTTAGTAGCTCCGGTCAGGCTGATCATTAGAAGAATTCCGCCGTTTTCACCGTTAGCATCGTTACCGACAAGTGAAATTGTTCCGGCCGCTTTCTGGTTCATATAATATCTAAAGCTGGCAATCGCCCCATCAACACCCACATTTGCCGGAACGAAGATACCAAAAATATCTTTACCAGCGTAGAAGGCCATATTGTGGAATTTCTCAATTGAGAAAGCGACCGCGGGAAGAGAGCCGCCAGCTACACCTGGAAGGTTTCTTCCACCTGGAAGTTTTTGTGGATCAAGAGTTTCAAGTCCGCCACCGACGATATCTTTTAATGAAAGTGAGATGCTCATTAATGTTCCTGAAGATTCAACATCAGGAGAAATTTCTAGGTAAGAATAATTATATTTTGGAATATTGTAGCGAAGTCCACCATCAAGAATAATATTCTCAAACACCATCGAGATCAGAATATTGTCCTGAAGTAGAGTGACGTGTGGTCCTTTAACTCCGGCAATCTGAATGTTTGTGGAACTATTGTTCCCACATGAAGTAGCAAACCCGAGTGTAAAGATTGCTATAAAAGAGACTAAAATCTTTTTCCATTTACTAAACATAAAGTTTTCTCCTTGTATGATGGAAGACTGATTGATTTATGTTGAATACTTCGGAACTAGGCAAAAAAATCTTAGGCTTTATTTTCCCTTTTCAATTTTATTTTTATTTGATCGATGATTTCTTCATCGTTTAAGTCCGGTCGTTGAGCTTTTTGCTCCGATATCATGGACTCAATTTTGGTGATGATCTCTAACAGGAGAGTGCAGTTTTGAACGATCATAAAACCTCCTGTTTGTATTATAAATTTAAAGTTTGATATGTCAAACTTTAAAAATCTGGGGCAATATAGATCTCTATTTCAGGATTCATTTCATCTCTCAAAATTGCTTTGATTGCTTCCAGTGTTCCAGCAGCGGAGCTAGGGCAAGTACCACAGGCCCCCTGATATTTGATCATCAGAATATTCTCCTGATAGGTGAGGGCCTGAATGTCGCCACCATCGGCCTGAAGACCGGGGCGGATTGTTTTATCCAAAATACTTTCTATCTGCTGAAGCTCTGGCGAAAGGTTGCTTCTGCGCTCCTCTTCAGGATTTGGATCGGTGTAATCAGCGTTGTGAGCAGGCATATGATCTTTTAAAACTTTGATGACATTACTCTCAACAGATTCCCAGTCTTCATAAGAAAATTTTGTAATCGCAATTACATTTTCAAAAAAATGGAGCTGATCTATTCCACGCACTTTGAAGAGTTCGAGTGCCAGAAAATTCTCACCGCATTCTCCAGGCGATCTGTAAGTTGAATTGCCGGTGTTTTTAACTGGCACATTCAAAATAAACTTAAGCGCATTTGGATTTGGAGTCGGTTGTATGTCTATATCAAGTTCCATAAATTCCTCTTATATATTTTTTTTAAATTAGAAAATCCCGCGCCTTTTTTAGCGCTTTAATAAAAATATCTATCTCTTCCTTTGTATTATAAAAAGCAAAAGAAGCCCTGGCAGCAGCAGTGCAGTCAAAACGCTTGAGCAGCGGTTGTGTACAATGATGGCCTGTTCTTACGGCAACGCCTTCTTTATCAAGAATTGTTCCCAGGTCCTGAGGGTGCGCCCCTTCCATTACAAAAGAGAGGACTCCGGATTTTACCCGTGCTTCTCCGATGATTCTTATTCCTGGAATTTTTTTAAGCTCGCTGGTGGCATATAGAAGCAAATCGTGCTCGCGCCTGGCTATCTGATCGATGCCGATACTTTGCATATATTCAATTGCTTTTTTAAAAGCGATGATTTCTGCAATGGCCGGAGTTCCCGCTTCAAATTTATTGGGAAGAATATTGAAGGTCGTTTTTTCAAAAGTGACCTCTGAAATCATCGCCCCGCCGCCCTGATAAGGAGGAAGTTCATTTAATAGTTCTTCTTTACCGTAAAGAAAACCAAGTGCATTGGGGCCGAACACTTTATGGGCTGAAAAGGCAAGAAAATCACAATCCAGATCCTGCACATCAACTTTCATATGGGCCACTGACTGGGCGGCATCGACACAGAATTTGGCACCGACAGCGTGGGCATCCTTGATCATCTGCTTGATCGGGTTAACTGTTCCAAGCGTGTTTGAAATATGAGCAATGGAAACAATTTTAGTTTTAGGGTTAAGAAGTTTTTTGTAAGCGGCAAGATCGATATCACCGCGATCATCAATTGGAATGACTTTAACTTTAGCCCCAGTCTCCTGTGCGATCATCTGCCATGGAACTATGTTTGAATGATGCTCCATCAATGAGAGCAGAATTTCATCACCGGGTTTTAAAAATTTTGTTCCAAAACAACGCGCCAGCAGATTAAGTGACTCGGTTGTTCCCTTGGTAAAGATAACTTCGTGTGCAACTTTCGCATTAATGAGTTCCTGGACAGCTACCCGAGTTTCTTCAAAATGGTGTGTACCCACTTCAGAGAGCGTATGAATCCCGCGATGAACATTGGCAACTTCATGAGCGTAATATTCTGCAATGGCATCAATCACAACTTTAGGCTTTAATGTTGTCGCGGCATTATCCAGATACACCAGCGGGTGGCCGTTTACTGTAACTTCCAACTGAGGAAAATCTTTTCTGATTTCATTTATCTTATTATCTAAATTCATAAATTCATTTCACTCAAAACGGTTGATTCCAGATTCAAGACCAGCAGTCCTTCTGCCATATGTCTAATCTGTTGGTTTTTTATTTTATAAATAACGTCAGCAGCAAAACCCTTCATCAGCATGCGTTTAGCCTGGTCTTTGGAAATTCCGCGGGACTCAAGATAAAATTCCTCTTCTCTCGAGAGCTGTCCCACGGTTGCCCCGTGAGAGCACTTCACATCGTCGGCATGGACCATCAACTGAGGCCGGGTGTCGATATGAGCTTTTTTGGAAAGAAGCAGGTTCTTATTCAATTGCGATGAGCTTGATTGCTGGGCATTTTGTTTAATAATAATTTTTCCGGTGAAAGCCCCATGCGATTCTCCCGCCAGGATGCCCTTGAAAAGCTGATTACTCGTTGTGTGTGGGGCATGGTGGATGATAGTTGAAAAAACGTCGGTGTGTTCAGTTTTATTGAGCGAAAAAAGCCCGTGAACGGAAGTCTCCGCGCTTGAGTCATTTAAGTTAACGCTGATGTTGTGTCTGGCGGTTAGAAGTCCGTAATCAAGAGTCATAGAGTAAAAATGAGACCCGTGATTGACATGAGCTTCAGTCAAACCAATATGAACGGCATTGCTTGCCTCGATCTGCATTTTTACATGCTCAATATGCGCATTGTTTTTTAAAATAAATTGCGTCACCGCATTGGTGGTATACTGCAGTTTTTCTTTTGCTGTACTGGTGAATATTTCCAGGAAGCTGACGTTTGTATTGTCTTCAGCTGTTATGGTGATTCTTGGAGAGATTATTTTATTCACTCCAGCTTCATCAACAAGATGAACAATCGTCACAGGAAATTCAATGACAGTATTTTTTTTAATTATTAATGCCAGAGGGGAGAAGGCCACTCCAAAATTAAGGGTGTCAAAAGTATCAAAGAAATTCTCTTCGATTACAGGAGAGTCGAGTTCGATTCCCGGAGGTATTACGGAAAGAAATTTGTTGAAAATACCGTCGTTGAAAATGATCATTCCGCGCTGGTCGAGAACTACGTCGGGAGTTGACTGGACAATACTCTCTTTCTGCTCATAAAAACGCGGCGAGAGATTTTTGGAGATTGCAGTGTATCTCCAATCTTCGTCTTTTTTGCTGGGTAGGTCTGCTTTTTCAAATGCGAGCAGGGCATTCTTCATGGCACTCTGATAGCTGGGGCTCAAGTCCGTCGCTTTTTTTAAGACTGCCTGAGAATTTTTCACCAGCTCGTTTTTAATTAAATTTTCCATTCGCCTTAACTCTTTAAATGTTCTTTGATTACCCAGTCGTAACCTTTTTCTTCCAGTTCATGAGCGAGCTCTTTGCCGCCAGATCTGATGATTTGTCCTTGATAAAGAACATGCACATAATCAGGCACAATATAATCAAGCAGGCGCTGATAATGAGTGACGAGAATCGTTGCATTGAATCTGCTCTTAAGTGCATTGACACCCTTTGCGACAATTTTAAGTGCGTCGATATCGAGTCCTGAATCCGTTTCGTCCAATAAGGCGAGACGCGGATTAAGCACTGCCATCTGCAGAATTTCATTTTTCTTTTTTTCTCCGCCTGAAAAGCCCATATTGACCGGACGATCAAGGAAACTGTCGTTCATTTCAAGCAGGGAAAGCTTGGGGGCAAGAAATTTTCTGAAATCCGGTTCAGTCATTTCAGGAGCGCCGTTATACTTGCAGATTTCATTGAATGATTCGTGCAGGAAATGAAAATTTGTTACCCCTGGAATTTCTACGGGGTACTGAAACCCAAGGAAGATTCCATTTTTTGCGCGCTCGTCAGCTTCGAGTTCCAGCAGATTTCTGTTTTTGGAATTAATTTTGAAAGTGATGCTTCCGTCAGTGACATGAAAAGCCGGGTGACCTGCAATCACCTTGGATAGCGTGCTTTTCCCGGAACCATTGGGTCCCATAATAGCGTGAACTTCACCTGCCTTTACACTGAGATTAATGCCCTTGAGAATTTCTTTCTTCTCACCGTTTGCTTCTACCTCAGCATGAAGATTTTTTACTTCGATCATTTGTTTATTCCTTATCCGATACTATTTTCTAATTTCATTTCTATTAATTTGACCGCTTCAACCGAGAACTCCAGGGGAAGTTCTTTGAAGACATCTTTGCAAAAACCGTTGACGATCATCGAGATACATTTTTCTCCGGAAAGTCCGCGCGACTTTAAATAGAAGAGTTGCTCTTCACTTATTTTTGAAGTGGAGGCTTCGTGTTCAACTACAGCTGTGTTGTTTTTCACGTCGATGTAGGGGAATGTGTTAGCCTCTGCCTTATCGCCGATAAGCATTGAATCGCACTGTGAATAATTTCTGGCGTCGGTCGCTCCCGGCATAATTTTAACCAGTCCTCGATAATTATTCTGAGAAGACTCTGCCGAGATGCCTTTTGAAATAATAGTCGACTTGGTATTTTTTCCGATGTGGACCATTTTGGTTCCGGTATCTGCCTGCATGAAATTATTTGTCAGAGCAACTGAGTAAAAAGCGCCTTCGGAATTATCGCCAATCAGATTGCAAGATGGGTATTTCCAGGTAATGGCAGAACCAGCTTCGACCTGAGTCCAGGAAATTTTGGAATTTTTTCCCAAGCAATTTCCTCTTTTGGTAACAAAGTTATAAATACCCCCCAGTCCTAATTTATCTCCCGCGTACCAGTTTTGTACGGTGGAGTATTTGATCTCGGCATTATCCATGGCCACGAGTTCTACGATCGCTGCGTGCAATTGATTTTCATCCCGCTGAGGGGCCGTGCAACCTTCAAGATAATTAACAAATGAACTCTCTTCGGCAATGATCAGTGTTCTTTCAAACTGACCTGTTTCTTTCGCGTTTATTCTAAAATAAGTCGAAAGATCCAGCGGGCATTTTACACCTTTGGGAATATATACGAATGAGCCGTCTGAAAAAACAGCTGCATTTAAGGCCGCATAAAAATTATCAGAATAGGGGACAACAGTTCCCAGATATTTTTTTACAAGTTCCGGGTGATCTTTTACTGCTTCAGAAATGGAACAAAAGATGACCCCTACTTTATCAAGTTCTTCGTGCTGGGTTGTCGCGACGGAAACTGAATCAAATACCGCATCGACTGCGACTCCGGAAATTCTTTTTTGTTCGTTAAGCGGAATGCCCAGCTTGGCAAAAGTCGCCAGGAGTTCCGGGTCTATTTCTTCCAGGCTGCCGACAGGTGTGTCCTTCTTTTTTGGAGCCGAATAATAGTAAAGATCTTCGTAGTCGATAGGAGGAATATTGAGCTTGGCCCAGTTGGGGTGCTTTATTTTTTTCCAGTGACGATAAGCTTTAAGGCGGTAATCCAAGAGCCATTCCGGTTCCTGCTTTTTGGCAGAAATCATCCGGACAATATCTTCGCTCAGTCCTTTGGGAAAAACTTCTGTTTCAATATCGGTAACAAAACCGTATTTGTAATCTGAGTCCAGTATATTTGTACTCATACTGTTTTCTCCGTAGAGTTCATTTGCATGAACGCATTCTTGTGCTCTGGATTGAATTCAACACCGTGGAGTAAATCGGCCAGAGTCAATGATTCTAGAAACGCATTCATTTTTTTATTGAGCAATTCAACCGGCGTAGTGATGTTGCATTTGCCGATAAGTTCACAAGTTCCTTTGTTGCTGATGCAAACGCTGCCGGCAATTTTTCCTTCGATCATCTCTACCAGATTCATATAGCTCACAAGCGAGAGATCTTTATTCAGAGAGTAGCCGCCCTTAATTCCTTTAGTTGATTTCAAAAGATCTTGATTGTTCATAATCTGCATAACTTTTGCAGTCGTATCAAAGGGTGTATTGAATTTGTCACAAACTTCTCTGGCAGAAATAAGAGGGGCATCGCCCTCGATGTGCTCTTGTGATTTATCCGCCATGAACTTCAAGGCCATGAGGGCATATTCAACTTTCTTGTTAATTTTGAGCATTATCAAGCCTCAATTATTCTAGTAGTTTCATTTGGTTAAGATCTTATTTGGGCTAAATTACCCTAAAATACGTCAAAAATAAACCTATATCTTGTCATTAAAAGGTAAAAAGTTGACCAAAACTCATGGTTTTTAATCGACCTACCGATAAGTTATCACCGAATGCCCTTCTTGGAGCTCTAACGAATGCGCGTCACTTTGTTTTTTATTTGTACAATGCTTTTTTCGACATCGCTTTTTAGCGAAGAGGAAAAGTCATTGAAAGAGGTCGTTAAAGACTATCAATCTTTTAAAAAAGATCTGGATGCGATTTTGCAAAATCAAAAACATGATTGTTTGCCAGGAACCAAACCTGACCCCACTGACACTTTTTGTTCAATGAAAGATTTTTGCGCGAGACAAGAGATTAATATCGATTCACCTGTCTTGTATCAAAACAATATGGGCGAAAAAATCATCAATAATACCTACTATAGGAATCGTGCCGATTTAAGGTCATGCCTGAAGGAAAAATACGCCGGAGAAATAAAAGTTAAGCGGGAAGTTCTCGCTATAAAGCTGGGAATAAAGCATCTAAAGAAAATAATGGATACAAACAAGAAGCTTAATCAGCTGGCAGATAAATACAATGAAGGGGCGAAAATTCAAAAGATAAGTGCTGAAATTTTGACCATGTCTCTTGAAATCGGAATGAAGGCAGAAGATGCTGACTGGGATAAAGAGCGAATCAAAAGAGGATCACTGACAAATTTTATCACGCGGGCAGAAAAAAGGACCAAGCTTACTCTGAATCCCGAAATTAAAAGCTGGCTGGTCGAACTACAGTATCTGAAAACGAATCATCTTTATAGAGACGAAGTAGATGCCGTTGAGCAGGCAATGTTTCCGGAAGAAAAACCAAAGGATCCATTTTACGACTGGACACTTCTGACCGATGAAAAAGCTGCTGGGGGGAAAAAAGCACTTGAGGCCAACAGAGCAAGAATGGTTAAAAAAACACAAGATGCCTACGATGTCTTTCAAGAGACGCAGAAAGAACTGTCACTTTATCTGGAAGGCAAAAAGGCTGCAGGCAATGAAGCTTTGATTGACAGGGTCATTCAAAGAGTAAAAACCATTCGCTTTAATCCTCCTAGATTAACCGGGCAGGTCACTAAAGAGTGCAAAAATCCAAATGCTTTTTACAATCAATCGAACCATTCATTCACAATTTGTCCCCAGCTGCTTGATATGCCTAAAATGACTTTAATGGAAGTAATGGCCCATGAGCTGGCACATAGTTTCGACTCATGCAGTTTATCAGGAAAAATGTTTTCTAAAAAAGGCCCGATAATTGTTCAGGAAGCACCATTTGAAATTGATATTGCGGCTGAGCCAATCATTGGCAATTATAAAATCATAACAACAGAGCCCGAATTATCCGGCATTGGAACTAAATTACAGGATAAAATGCCTTATAGCGATAATCCGTTTTCAAAAGCACTTAGTTGTCTACAAGACTCGAAATCAGTTAATGCCCAGGCGATAAAACCTGAAGAGCTTCTTAAAAAGGCGAGGGAAAAACTTAATGAATTGACAAAGTCAGGGCAAAATAATCCGGATAATATTGAAGCCAGATATCTTAATTTTTTAACGGCCAATCAAGAAGAATTCTTTAAGTATTACCAAGGATGTGACGGTCCAAGCACTCATTCTAGAAGTCAGATGGAGGAAGCTTTTTCTGATAAAATCGCCAGTGAAGTTATTGCCCGCAAATTAAAGCAGGTTTCAAAAGCTGAAGCTGAAAAATCTATGCTAGAGATAGGACTTTTGTACGGTGAATGCACAGATCATAGCAAAGGAAAGGTCATTATACGCGATTATGCCATTAAAGAAGGATGTAAGGACTATTTTGACAATATGACTGCTGAACAAAAAATCTTAACAGGCTTAAAGATTGCCGATCCTGATTTTGATACTCACTCCGAAGCCTCAAAGCGAGTGGACACTATTTTGCTTGCTCATCCAGAAATTAGAAAAGCTCTAAATTGTGCTGAAGACAAAGGAATTAAATATTGTGAATAAAATATTAATACTAATTCTTATTACAACAATGCAAGCCTTTGCAGCAGACATGGATACCGTCATTGTCCTGCAGAGTATGGACTCAAGAGGCAAAACAGTGAGCAGTGATGTTGTCTTTGTAAAGAATGGATTTTTGATTGTGAATAGGGAAAAATTAAGTGCTACTGAAGTTATCACTCAATCTGAGAACATTACGAAAATTGCCACATTTAAAGAAAGCGAGACTGCTAACAATTGTGATTCTGGAATGTTCAAGCACACCTTGAAAAAAGGGAAATTGCTTAAAATTGAAAAAGGCTGCCTCTCCAGCGAGCGCTATAAATCGCTGAGTGATGATTTCAGGGCCCTCAAAAAAGACAGGATCACTGAGTGATTGTAGGAGAACTCAGAGACGCAAAGATGGTCGAAGAGATCGTTAGCGGTTTAAAAGAGCGCGGTATTCCCGCCGAATCCCAATACAGTAAAGAACACGATATCTATCTGATCCTGGTTCCCGGCGCTGAATTTCTGGCCGAAGCACAGGAATTTTACCGGGTAAAACTGGGGATTATTAAGCCCATCGAAATTGACCAGGAATGGATTAAAATAAAAACCATTCCCCGCGGAAAGACAACTTTTAACCTGATACTGGTTTGCTGTTTTATTTTTGGTATGAGTTTTACGGCCACAGGCACTCATCTCTACCACGCACTGTTTATCGGAGGTGTTGAATCTGGTTTTTTGTATGAAGTCTCAAGGGGCCAGATCTGGCGCCTGATTACCCCCGTTTTTCTTCATATGAGTTTTATGCACATTGTGTTCAATATGATGTGGTTCAAAGACCTGGGCTATATAATAGAAAATGTTTTTGGGAAAAATTTTCTTATTAAATTTATTCTGATGAGCGGACTGGTTTCCAATCTTCTCCAATATTGCGTTAGCGGTCCGCAGTTCGGAGGAATGTCGGGCGTTCTTTACGGAATGCTTGGTTTCATCTGGGTTCATAAAAAAATAAATGAGAGTTTCGCATTCTCCCTGCCCAGATTTGATGTCGGCATGATGATCGGCTGGTATTTTGTTTGCTTAACGGGATGGCTTGGTCCCATTGCCAACACTGCCCACGGCGGAGGCCTCGTGGCAGGAATACTTATGGCTGTTTTTCTCGATTTTAAGTGGGATAAGTTGCACCTGAAGTTTTTAGCAACGGCGCTCTTTTTTTTGATTTTCACCCTGGCGGTAGAAGGGTATAAGCTAGACGGTAGATATTATTTTTTACTCTCCATGAAATAGCCAAGGGGCACTATGAGCAACATTGATGAATTAATTGCGAGCTTCACTGAGAAAACTCCCAAGCAAATGAGAACCATCAGAAACAACCTGAATAACCGTATTCGCTCTCTTGAAGATGAGTTGAAACTCGGCAAGGCACTTCCGAAGCTCTCGGCCAGCCATATGCTTTTTGAGTTTAACCTGAAGGATTGTCAGAAAGTTTTAGAAGCGGCAAAGAAACAAATTAAAACCCAGAAATGAAACTGAAACTCATCCTGATATTTTTTTTTTCAATCAATTGTTTTTCACAGAGCAAACAGGAAGTTCTTGAGAGTAGCCAAAGAGTCGACTATCAAATTGACTGGAAATATAAATCGGGAAATTACCTCATTTTCGACTGTGAAAGAAGCCACTATGCATGCGTAACCAAAGACGGTGACGATAATTGCAGAGAAGAACGCAATTTTGCCATCGAAAAAAAGCTGCCGACCTACCCGTGTGCGCCTTTAAGGAAATTCACTACAAAAGCAACGTGTATGATTAAAAATTATGAGGTGGTGGATACGCAGGCACTACGGCGCTTCTGTTACCCTAAGTAAGCAGGCTAGAGCTGCTTATACATCAGCACGTGTGGACCGATGTCATCTATCTGAAAAACATCTTCATTGTATTTTTTAAACCCAACTTTTTCATAATAACCAATCGCTGATTCGCGGGCATTACACCACAGTAGAGTGCAGAAGTTCTGCTTAATAATGGGGAACGCTGTCGTGAGCAGTTCAGAGGATAGTCCCTGTCCCTGGTGTTCAGGTAGAGTGGCCATTCCGCGAAGCTGGTATTGATGAAGGTCCGGGAATACCGGATTTCTTTCATAAAAAAATGAAGCAACGCTGACGAGCTTATGATCTTTAAACGCGCCGAGATGAAAAGAGACATCCTCATCATCATCGTTTTCAAATTTTGCTTTCTTGAGTTCGTGGCTTGGAACTAAAACCTGCTGGCGAATAGGATATGTATCTTGTGCACTAATTCTTAAAACTTTCATTGAATTTTTATAATACTCTTAAAGCTCTTTGTCATTCCAATTGTTTTAATGCGCAAGGGTTGAAGATTTTCTAAATAATATCTCCATGGATAGCTTGGACAGAACCTGAGAGAAAAGTTCAAATATAGTGTTGTTGATTCCCGTATGCGGACCTCTCCACTCTGCATTGGAATAAAAAAGGCACCTGCTGCCATTATCAGTAACTGTAATATTTCCATGCAGGTTTTTTAACAGGCCGATATCGAAAGTAAAGGGGTAGACGCCAGGCTTATTAATTCTCGGCAAAGAAAAAATTAAGCGCATGTCATAGGGAAGAAGAAAATGCGAGATTACAAAATTAATTTCCTTCTTTGATTCGTTGTACTGAGACTCTTTGACGAAACTTAAAAAGCGCGAATAATTTTCGTACAAAGATAAAGTCTTCAATGCGTAGGAACATGATTTAGGGTGAAGTCCAGCGATGGAAAAACGAAGAGACTGTTCCTTGTTCAAATTAAAGCTTTGGACATAAGATTCGGAGAATATCTGACCGTCCAAAATTTTTTCTTTAATATTTTTTTTATAGGGCAAAATTTTGAGGTTTTGCTCTTGAGAGCACAGCGTTTTTGAGAAAAAAAAGCAGGCCAATAAAATAATTTTGTAACGCATTGTACCTTTTCTATTACATGGTTCGATCTTTAACCTAACATCAAAGTTAGAGAACTTTAAGGTTATTATTTCCCAATATTTAGGAATTTAAAAGGACACATAATGAGTAGTGTAGGACCTGTTGTAAGAAAAGGCAGCACCAAAGACGCAATAATTGAAAGCAAAGATCAAAGATGGCACGTAAGAAATCGTATCACTCTGGTTTTTGGAAGTAACGACATTGAAGATTTAGAAACATATATTTATAAGCCAAACGGCGTGGAGTTTAAGCCGGTTAAATTTCACCAGGCCAAATCTAAGGCCATTGAGGAAATTCTCGATAACTCAATTGACGAATATTATCGCGGACACGTCACAGAAATTCACACAACGCTGGCCGCTGATAAGAAAACTGTGACAATTTCTGATAATGGAATTGGTTTTCCCATCGATAAAGTGCCTCAGGTTTATACAGAGTTCAGAACAGGGTCGAAATTCAAAGATGAAGAGACTGATGAAAAGGGATTTCTCTTCAGAACACTGGGACAGAATGGTCTTGGCGCAGCCGCTACATGCCTGACTTCGGACGTGTTTATTGCCACAGTTAAACATTATAATTCCAAGAAAGAGCAGACCTATGAATTTTTAAATGGCGCTCTTAAAACGAATAAGACAAAACCAAAACCTTTCAAAGGTGCTTCAGGTGTAAGTGTTACACTTGTGCTTTCAAAAGAAGTTTATAAAGACAATATTATCAATGAAGATCTGCTAAGAAAAAGAATTATTGATCTCGCCTATAACAACCCGGGATTAACTTTCACGTTTAACGGAGAAAGATACCAGTTTAAAAAAGGTCTTCTGGAGCTTGCCCAGAGAATTGACTCTGAAACAGCACAACTTTTTGGTGAAGAAGCCTTTATCTATGAAACTGAAAATACCAAAGGGAAAAAAGTTAAAGGAAAGATCGATTTTCACCTTTCCATCTGTACTGATAAGCGTTCGGATGACCGCGAAAAATTCATTTCTTTCGTCAATTCCACGCCTACTTTTGACGGTGGATTCCACCACGACCGGGTGAAGAGAATTTTTATCAACGCAGTTAAAGACAAAATTGAACGAACCGCCAGAAAAGAAAAAATCACTGTCATCGACAACGATGTTTTAACGGGTATTTATTTCATTATGGGGATTACAATGCCCAATCCGCGTTTTGAATCACAGACTAAAAGAAAATTGGTGCGCGATCTAAACCTTGAAAAAGGAATCGAGCATTTTATGAATGAAAATATCGAAAAATTCCTCCGGAAAAATAAGGAATTTTTAGAATTAGTCGTTGAGCGCGCTAAGTCTCGCCACCGTTTTCAGGAATTGAAGGACGCTTCCCTGAAAGGAAGAAAGGCTAAGAAACAAAGAGTGGAAAAACTTCTCGACGCCAACGAGCGCAGAGACCGCCATCTTTGCACTTTATTTATTTGCGAAGGGGACTCGGCTATCGGAGGTCTTCGTTCTGCCCGCAATAAATTGTACCAAGGCGGGATTGCGCTCAAAGGTAAACCGATGAACGTTATGCAGGCTTCCATTAATGACGTAATTAATAATCAGGAATTTTTAGATATCATGGCCTCAATCGGCCTCACCATCGGTCAAAAAGCTGATGTGAAAGATCTTCGATACAGCAAAATTGTTTTTCTCGCCGATTCAGATGTCGACGGCGGTCACATCAACACTTTGTTGGTGAATTTT
This sequence comes from Bacteriovorax sp., assembly GCA_041662705.1. Lineage (GTDB taxonomy): Bacteria > Bdellovibrionota > Bacteriovoracia > Bacteriovoracales > Bacteriovoracaceae > Bacteriovorax. The sequence goes on along the minus strand of JBAZRY010000002.1, from coordinate 103,487 downwards.
TTCTTCACTTTCTGGCCTGAAATGTTCGAGCAAGGCGCTATCCAGTTTGCCAAAGCTCCGCTCTTTGAAGTTATCACCGATAAAGAAACACTTTTTGTGGAAAGTGACGAACAGCTTGATCGCTTGAAAAAATCCAATGTGAAAATCAAAGAAATACAACGAAACAAGGGGTTGGGGGAGATGTCTCCAGAAGCCTTCAAACATACTTTATCCCGCGATGAGTTCTGTAAAATAAATGTGGAAGACATGAGTTCTGCCAAGCACACTCTTGAAATCTGTTTTGGTAAAGACACTAATTTAAGAAAAGAATTGTTGCTTGATACTGAATCAACCGGCATTTTACCAAGCGATCTTGAAGAACCTACAGGGGCCAAGAAAAAAGCCAAAGCGCTTTTGGCTGCAGCCAAACAGAAAAAAGACGCGAAGGCAAAAATTGTAGAAAAAGCGACAAAGAAAGCTCCTGTTAAGGCGAAAAAAATAATAAAAGCAAAAGTTAAGGCTAAAAAGAAATAATAGGATTTAAAAAAAATGGAAGAAAGATACCTTCACTCCCTCGATTCAGTTTCACTGACTGAAGTTGTAAAAGAAGAATATAGACTTTATCAGATATACACTCTCATGGACCGCGCCATTCCTTATTTGCAGGATGGGTTGAAGCCGGGTCAGCGCCGTATTTTATTCACTTTGTGGAAAAATCAGTCAAAAGGGCTGATGAAAGTTTCAAGTGCCACGGGTCTTGTTCTGACTTTGCACCCTCACGGACCAGCGAGTGTTGAATCGGCCATCGTCAACATGGCCCAGGACTATACTTTTTCAAATAATTATCCGCTGATTGATAAAAAAGGTTATTTCGGGGAAAGAATGGAAACTGCTCCGGCAGCTTCCCGTTATATTGAATGCAAGCTTGGAAAAGTTGCGGATTTTTTATTGTTCGACGACATGAACCAGGTCGCAATGGTTCCCAATTATGATGAAAAAGTGATGGAGCCTGTTTGTCTTCTTCCAAAACTTCCCATCATGCTTTTAAATGGGGCCGAAGGTATCGGAACCGGATTTTCTTCTGTTATTCCTAGTTTCCATCACACTGACTTGATCAATTCAATTATAAGTTTTGTTGAAACGGGCAGGGCGAAAAAATTAAGAAGTTATGTTCACAATTATAAAAATAAAATCGAAGTTGATGAAAAGGGACGCTTTGTCTTCAGCATGAAAATTGAAGAAATCGGTGGATCCATTTACATCACCGAGCTTCCGCGCGGATACGATGCAACTAAAATTTATCGCTACCTCACTAAATATATTGAGGAAGATTATCTTAAAGATTTTATCGATTCTTCGGTAAACAACGATATCAAAATAGAGCTGATTTTTAAGAAAGGACAACAGCCTCCACTTGATGAAGTCATCAAAAAATTGTCGACTTCTTCCACGCTCGTTCCAAATTACACTCTCATTTCAGAGCGCGGTGTGAGAATTTTTAATACACCGGAAGAGATCATTGAAATTTTTGGGCAGAAACGTCTGGAAGTTGTTAAACGCCGCTATGAACTTTTATGCGAAGACTATGAAAAGAAAATAAGACAAAACAATGAAATTATCCGCTTCATCAAAGATAAAGAGTATGAAGTGGCCACAAAATCTTCCAATAGAAAGACTTATGTAGAATATCTTGATAAGAAAAAATTCACATTTGCCGAGTACCTTGCCGATATGCCTATTTATCGAATGACTAAAGAAGAAGTTGAAAAACGCGCTTTAATGGTCAAAGATGATACAGCGGCACTTAAAGAGTTTGATCGAATTGCGAAATCCAAAAATCTTGTTGAAAAGAAGTTGATCGAAGAACTACGAGAAGTTGACGAGAAATTAACTGCGTGGATGAAGCAAAAAGATGCTGAAAAGCAAAATCTTCAGAAAAAAATCGAAAAGGAAATGAGCAAAAAGATTCCAAAATCAAAATTAAAGAAGAAATAGTCTAAATAATTAGCAGATGTCAGACTTTGACAGTCGGGCTTGAGCTAATTACTTAATTTTTGTGTAGATAAAAATGACCTTCTTTGTTAACCTGTTAATATAAGGGCATGGCTACGATCGGAATTTTCATGGAGGAAGATGATGAGTCTAACGAAGGCTGACATAGTCGAAAGAGTTTACAAAGAAGCAGGATTTTCAAAAAAAGAAGCTGCGGATTTAGTGGATCTGGTTTTTAAAGTTATCAAAGATACACTCTCAAAAGGAGAGAAAGTAAAAATTTCTGGTTTCGGAAATTTTTCAATCAGAGATAAAGCAACACGCGTAGGAAGAAATCCTCAGACGGGTGAAGCAATGGATATATCGGCGAGACGCGTCCTTACGTTTAAGCCTTCTCAAGTGCTTAAAGAAGACGTCACAATCAGATATGCCCATCGCCTCGATGAAAAAGGAAATGAAAATAAATCACTTCCACCTAAAGAAGGAACAGCTAGAGCGCTTAGTTCATTCATGTCGAATACAGACGAAGGTGATGAGGACATTGATTTTCACCCGGATGAAGACGACAACGATTAAAGAAAAGCCCTCACCAGGATTAGTGATAGAATGAATCAGCCGATAGAAATTCCAAACAAATCTTCTTTCAAAATAAATGAAGTTTGTGCGCTCACAGGAGTTAAGTCTTATGTGTTGCGGTTTTGGGAATCGGAATTCACAGAGATTGCTCCGCTAATGTCTTCCCAAGGCTTAAAGCTCTACGAGCATCGTGATATTGAGGCCATTCTTATAATTAAAAAATTATTGTTTGATGATAAATTGTCCATTGAACGCGCCAAGTGTGAGATGAAAATTCTTATGCCGGGTGAGCGTCTTGTTGAGTCCGGCTTCAATGATTTTGTTGAAGATATCCAGGATTCTGATTTTGAGAATGCAACTCCAACTTATCAGACAAAAAGAGTGCTGATTGAGTCTGATGTTCATAAGCTTGTTATGGCAAAGGCAAAATTAATTGAGATTTTGTCTTTAACTGAACTTCTTAATCAAAAGAATCACTGGCGCTAAATCAATTTTTTTATTTAAATGTTTTTCAATTATCGCTTGTTTCAGAGTGATGGTTGAATTCATTTTTTTGAAGTATTCACTGACGATTAGATTTGTCGTTTTAAGTTTTAGATCGCCTGCCAGCTGATTAAATTCGCCCAGTAATCTGCAGGTCGTCCGCAACGTCACTTCAGGATTATGAAGCCATGGATTGACGGCTATCTCATGCTCGGAGAGTGTTGCTTCGGCAAGTTCGCTCAAATCATCAATCAACTGGAAGTTCACGCCCAGGAGTCTGGAAAATTTCCATAATTTTTTTTCAGTACTTCGATCTTTTGTACTGCAGAGGATGGCGCTGCCAAGCATTGCCACCTGAATGAGGCGAGCCGTTTTTAATTCATGAGTGCGAAGAGTGTTCTCAAAGCTTTCAGTCATTTCGACAGAAAGGTCGAGCACCTGCCCGTGTATCAATCCCTTTGGGCCGAGTGCCCATGAAAAAAATTTAATCAATTCAAGTGTTCTTGGGTGATTACTTTTGGCCAGCAGCTGGTAAGAAAGATTTAATAGCCCGTCACCGGCGAGCAACGCCTGCCATTGCCCGAAAACAATATGCGTGCAAGGCTTACCCCTTCGTACCGTATCATCATCCATACAAGGCAAATCATCGTGTAAGAGAGTGTAGCTGTGGTGGAATTCAACTGCACTGGCCAGAAGTGCGTGGGGAGAAAAACTACTGTCTTTAGATTTCAAAAAGCATTTTTGGTCGAGATCAGCGAGGACAGACCAGACCAGGGAGGGCCTGAAGAGCTTTCCGCCGGGCAATACTGCATACTTATAAACTTCTTTACTTTTATGGTGAGGTAAAAGGTGTTCAAGATGAGCGCGTAATGTATTTTCGATTTGTTCTGGCGACATAACTCTTAATTAAACTTAGGAGGTCCGAGGTTTCCAAGCGGACCATTTATTTTCATCTGATAGGTACCACTGGTATTTTCCTGAGGCAAGAAAAGTTTAACGAAAGCAAAATTGACCAAAATATAACTTGAGAGATGCAGAGTCCCTGCCAGCTGAAGTTGGGAGTTGATAAATGCATTTGGACTAATGAGCAGATTCCCTTTTAGCTTTAATTCTAAAGGCATGCCAGGCTGACCTAATTCAATATGACTGATCTGCATTGTTTGCTTATCGGTAAACTTCGCATAAATATCCAGATGCTTCAGGTTGAGCAAAGTCATTTCAAAACCCTTTATATTCTGCGCTGGAAGATAAAAATTATTCGACTTGATTGTCAGTTCGCCATCCTCAATTGTTCCGGATGCAAGTTTAAAAAAACCGTTAACATTAATTGTGCCGGCAACAGGGGAAACATTGTCGCTGGTCATAGCGGCAAATATTTGCGCATCAATATTTGTGTCTTCAATTTCAATATATTGAGAAAAAGGTGAAATTACGGGGTAGAAATTAACAAGAGTTTTACCGGCGGCGATAGTCGCATGCAATTTTATTCCGGGAGGATAAAAGCTGGGCGAATGAAAGGACAGCCTGATATTTTGGAGCGGCAATCTGTTATTCACCTGACCAAAACATGCGCCGAGAATGATCGGTTTTTTAATGATCAGCTCCGGTAGGAAATAAGATAATTCAATTTTTTCGAAAATGACAGGACAGGCATCATTGGTCGAAAGAGTGCTTTGCATCCACTTGTTGAGTTTTTCTTCCAGCGAAAAATTAAAAAGAAACCCGAAAAAAAGGAGGATCGTTCCAACTGTTATTAATTTGGCGCGCGTCCAGTATTTCGGAACGTAGATGTCTTCATTAAGTTCGTTATATAGGATTCTTTTGCGTTTCATATTTCTCGTTTAGTTCTTCTGGTAATTCTACTTGTTAGAATGCCGAATTTTTTCCTAAATGCATAAGAGAAACTTCACCCTGAAGAAGATTTGTTGTTTTATTTTTCACAAGATTTATACGCAGAACTTTAAATTTTTCAGCTTCAACAAGGGAGCGCATGAAATTTGAAAAATCCTGTGTCCCGAAATTTTTAAACCCTAACACAGCTTCAATTTTTGCAATGCTGGAAGAGGTCGAGACCTGGCTGAAATTCAGAATGTTCACTTTGCTTTGTTCAATATTGGCAGCAGACATAATATTTCTGATCTTATTATCAAGATCCTCCTGTCCTAAAATGGCAATGGGAGCAATGTAATTTGAACTCACATTGGCAAGCGCATCGCGGTTTCCGTTCAGTACTGAAACCTGTTCGAGAATCTGATTTTTAACTTCAATACGCTGTTTTGTAGTATGGTTTCCCCACCACAGGCTTGCGACAAAGATATAGGGAACTAACAAAAGGGTGAAGGTGAGAACCTGAGCGAGAATTTTTTGCTGACCTTCATCGAGTGCGGAAAGAAATTCATTTATTTTCTGAAAGCTGCCATCAAGTCTGATGAGATCAAGCTTTTGAAAAATAAATTCGTCGATTTTAATAAATATATTTTTGGCATTCTCCATAATTTAATCTCTGTCTGCAAACTCAACGGTTAAAACTTTTTTACCGGTTGTATAATTTATTTTTGCATCCGGAAGGCCTGCGCCTTTTAAATGTTTACTCATGGCCTCAAGCTCCAGCGGGTCTTCTGAGGAAAATCGTGCAGTGACAATAAGGCCGTCACTGGTGAATTGTTCCAGACTCACATTTGGGTTTGAATTGATCGTCTTGCTCAAAGCGGCAAGCGGTCTGAGAGCATTGATGGAATTGGATGAAAGAATGGAACTCACTTCATCTTTAACAATTTTATTTTTTTTCTTAAGTGCCGCCAGAACGCTTTCCGGCTTTGTCTTATAAAGTTTCTGGTCCTTTCTGTTGATTTCCAGAGAAGGTGTTTTTAAAAGACCGGTGATTTTTGTATCCATGGCCTTATCCTGTTTAGACAGGAAGAAAAATCGTTCCGTGAAAAGTCCTAAAATCAGCAAAAGGGCAATGAAAGTTGAACGAACCCCGATAAAAACTGCAGAGTGAATGGATATAAATGCATTTGAAGCAGTTTGAAATTTTCCTGTCAGAAAATTGATCAGATTGCTCGGAACTCTTTGGGAGATCGCCATCATCTTTGCAAGATAAAAAGTTTTTTCATGGACTGAATAATCATTTTTAAAATCAAGAAGGGGTGGAAGTGATTCGATTGTGAGACCTGTATGGAAATTAAAAAAGTTTTCCAGGCTGTTTATCTGAGATGTGCCGCCCAGAATATAAATTTTATCAATGCTAGTTCCGAATTTTACACGGTGGCCGATTTCCCATCTCTTTATATCGAGAATTAGCGGGCTGAAGACCTGCTTCATCAAAAGTGCAAATTCCCGTTGTTCCGGAGAAACTTCATTGAGCTGCTCATCTGTCAGTAAAAAAGCGTTCTCATGTTTATAGATCACGGCATCTTCGTATGAAATCTGATAGGTTTTGGAAATGACTTCGTTGATAGCTGCTCCTGCCACAAATGAAGTGTGATTGGAAACTATCTGACGATCCTGAACAAAATAGGCCTTAGTCGTTTTATGGCCGAGATCAAGTATGCAGCAAATATCATTCATCCGAATGTGATCGACATAGGCCTGCATGGTAGAAATTTCAGAAGTGAGCACAGAAGGCTGCGCTTCTTTATTTTCAAAATAACCAAAATATTCCTTGAAGTCAGTCAGCTGCGTAATATTGGAAAGAACGGAGAAACCACCGGAATGTTTTGAGAGTCTGGAACTGAAATGCGCATGATTAAGCGAATAGGGAAGATTCTCATCGAGCTGAAATGGTATGATCATTTCTGTTTTTCTTTTTGATGTGCCGGGAATTTCCAGGTAACGGGTAGTCAGCATTTCATTGGGCACTTGAAAAATAATTTTTAAATCGCCGGATTTTTTTTGGATGAAATTGGCGACAATTTCTTTTTGCAAATCCTTAATTTCCACCACATTCGGGTAATGTGTTCTGGCGTCATCTAAAATGATTTCATTTTTTTCAGCCAGGATTAGACTTTTTCGTTCGGGTCTTACTTCAACGAACTTGATTGAGTAAGTTCCTATATCAATTGCCAATATGTTCATGGGTTTAGTTTATCGAAAAAGACCGTTTTATGATAGGAGAAAATAAATGGCAGAGTGACCGACTATTCAAGTCTGACTTCAACGACTCGCGGATTCAAAAGCTCAGTGGGAACTGGCTTTTCGCTCTTTCCATCAGGGCCCGGTGGAGCTGGCTCACCGGTGTCCGGGTTGCTTTGGTCATCAGCGGGAGGCGGTGTTGAGCCAGTAGGTTTTGGCGCTTTCTTGGGCTGAGGTTTGATGGGTAGATCCACGTAGGCTACGAGATTGTAGATGGCATTATTCATTGATCCACGCGAACTTATTTTGTAGAGCTTTCCAGCGGTATCAATTACAAGTCCCGCACTTTTAAGGGCCGCCATTCTTTCGTCGTATTCAGCCTCAGTAACTATATTGAGCTCGCCCGTAATAACTTTCTTAAAATCGGAGCCGTCTTTAAATTTTCGTCCTTTAATTTTTTTATCAACATCGCCATCTCTGTATTTAAAAAATTCTTCGGTCTGAATATTGTTGATGGCCGGGAACAAAATCTTTAAGTCTTCAGTCGTAAGCTCGTTGACAGCAATCACGCTTACATCGTGAACGCTCATTCTATCCTTGATTAAATCCACCAGGGCATCATCCCAGGACGGCAGCATATAAAGTTCATCGATTGAACTCATAGGCGCAAACTTGGGCGTAATATTTTTCTGTGAAAATTTCGCCTCAATTTCCGGTCTGCTTGCGTCCTGGAACATTCCCTTGTCGTTGACGTAAAATTGAAGTTCCTTAACCAGATATTGGGCGTCGACGTTGGAGTATCGCTGGTGAAAATCTTCGTCATTGTCATTTTTGTCTTTGATCAGACGCTGAAGAGTTTCGGTCAATTTTTTTTCAATAATTTGTGCAGCTGTACCGGGATTGACTTTACCATCAGCCCCCGTCTGGCCTGCTTCTGCTGAATCCTGCTCCTGGCCGGTAAGCGCGCCGGCCATATCCTGTTCGGTTCCCTGGCCTTCTGTTTTTGAAAGTATACGGAGGGCATTAGGATTTAAGAAACCCGAAATTTTGGTAAAGGTGACGCTTAGTTCACCATGAAAAATGATTTTTTTCAGAAAATCATCGGCTGCGGTTCTCTGGATAATATTAGCCTTTGCGGAAACCGGAATGGGAAATACAAAAGGCTGGATTATAATGGATTCCAGATCAGAGCTTGGAAAAGCATTCTTTAAATTTTCATCTTTTTCAATTTTATTTCTTCCTTCCTGATAGAGACGAAGTTTTGCCAGCGCAAAATTAAGACCTGATTCAGCGTTTAGCCTGGCCTGTATTTTATCCTGCTGATTATAGATTTTAATTTTGTTGAGTTTCGTTTCAAATGTAAAATCTGCCAGCAAAAAGGTGAGTATGGCGATTACCCCCATGACCATAAGCAGGGCAATCCCGCTTTCATTTCGCAATGTTTTTTTGAGGAAGGAATTAGTAGTGTACATTTGCCCCTCCTCCTTGCCCTTGAACATCATTAGGATCTGGCACTCCTGGAGGAGGAGTGCTTCCGCCATAGGCACCGCCTGATTTTATGTCATCCATCTTTGTATTAAAATAAGGAAAGAGAATGCGATAAACTTTTTCAATCTTTTGTTCGTGATTATTTTCATCCACCCACACGAGGTCCATTTTCATCGAACGTACTGTATTTTTATTTTCATTTAAATCCTGAAGAGAAGTAGTAAATTTCTTTGCACGTTCGTCCCAAAAGCTGAACTCGACGCTTTTAACCTGATCCATGAGAACCTGGGCCTTTACATCTGACCAGTTCAAGTCACTGACGAAAATATTGGAGCTGATGGTCTGTCTGACGAGTTCGCTGTCGCCGGCATTAGGCAACTTTTCATCAGAGGGTTCATCATTTGTTTTTTCACTTCTTCGCAGGCTGTATCTCACCCAGGTAAAACGAGATTCTTTGGCGTCGGCAATCTTTCTGCGGTTTGCCTGCGTAAGAAATATCAGCGTGGATTTATCTTCGGACTGAAACTGGGGAATAATCATTCCGTTTTTAGCTTTGCCGTCAAATGTTCCTCTTGAAGTCGCATTATCCTGATAGACAGCATTGGGATCACTTGCCGGGTTTGCCTTGGAGTACGAGTAGAGTGGCGAGTAAAGCTGAGTGATATCGGAATCAAGACGGCTCACCGCCGTGAGAGACTGCAGCAGTACCCGGTCTTCACGCAAAACATTTTCTTTGGTGTCTGTGCTGTTGTCGACCATGCGAAAAGTCTGCAGAGAAATAAAGGCCATCAGCAAAATGGCAATAAGAACTTCAACCAGCGTGAAGCCGGCATTGTTCTTTTTGTGATTTAATCTATTATCTAAATTAAAGTGTGCCAATTTGTACTTCCGCATTCTGGTTATAAAGCCAGGTCGACAGTTTAAAGCTAGAGCCGTTTGTTTTATTTTTAACTGTGACTTCTACCTGCCAGATCATCTTTTCCATATTTTCTTTGAATACATTAAATATTCTTTTTTCCATCTGCGCCTGGGCAGACTCATCTTCCTTGTCTTCAACAGACTCCCCGGTGATCTTGTTCATGTCCGGGACAAAAAATTTTTTATATTCAACGATGGTCTGATAATCTTTATCAGCTTCGACGTCTTTTGTTTCTTTAGAAAGAGTCAGGGCATCTCTTAGTTCAGGGGGATTGGTTATAATGTCATTGATTTTATTTTCAGCAAAATCTTTCATCAGCATTTCTTCTTTGAGCTTGCTGGAGTCCAGAAGGTTATAACCCTGGCCTGTAACGAACGCCGTTGTAAAAACGGAAAAAATAACCAGCGCAATCATGACTTCCATAAGCGTGAAGCCGCTTTGAGTGTTCAATATATTTCTAACTGCTATTTTTCCTTTTGCCATTTTTCAAATATCTCTTTTGCTTTTTTCTGCTGGATGCTCGCTATATCCTTATCTGATGAATCACCCTTGCCAAGCGGCTGGACCTCACGATCAATTTTCATAGAAAAAGGACTGATCTTTAAACTAATTATATCCTCATCGCTGGCAACAAGCACTAAGGCCTCATCTTTTTCACCTGTGGGGAAGGCGTAGATGGAAACTTCGCCTTCGGTCTGAAGCTTCTGTGACTGGGATGTCGCCACGCCAACGATTCTAATTTCACCCGTCATCTCATTGTTTTTATCCTGAAATTCCTGAACTTTATTAAATTTCTGATTGAGGCTTTTTGTTTCCTTTTTTCTTTTTTCAATCTCTTCTTTTGTTTCAGCAGTTGTTTCAAAATCAGCGGTCGGAGGGAGAATGAAGGAATCGCTCGGGCCATATTCAACTGCGTATTCCTGCGGAGTGCGATCCAGCATCAGATGCAGTCTTACAACAGCATTTTTAAGGGCTGCTTCATCAGACATAAAACGGATGGAGCGCTCAAGGCTATTGACGTCCTTGTCGAGATCATTGCGGGAAGAAAATGGACTTGAAATAGTTATAGCGAGAACCAGGGCCATTAAAAACAGGGCCACTAAAATTTCAATTAAAGTGAAGCCCCGTTGATTCTTTAACAAACGTTTTGGCAATCGATTACTGAGGTGTAGCCTCATTGTTCACATCTCCACCGCCACCTTCTGCCGGAGCAGTTCCGCCGGTCGGTGTAGAACCTTTTGCTCCCGCTTTAAGGTAGATATCAACATCATTTCCCTCACCGCCAGGTTCGCCGTCAGTACCATATGAATAAATATTGTACGTTTTGCCATCTGATTCATAGATAAAATCATGCTCCCAAGGATCCTTTGGAACCTGGTCACCGTCAATGAATCCATTTTGTGGATAATCTTTACATTCACGTCCACCGGTTGGTTTTGAAACCAATGCCTCAAGACCTTGTTCAGTTGTTGGATAGAAGCCGCATTTTCTGCGAAATTCTTTCAAGCGTCCCTCAAGATTGCTCATTTGAATTTTAGTTGAGTTGACCTGGCCTTCATACATATTGTCCAGAAATTTACCGACGACAAAAGTACCAGCAAGCGCAAGCAGGGTCAGGGCGATCAGGATTTCAATTAATGAAAACCCTTTTTGATTTTCAGTCAGCACTTTATGAAAAAAGTTTTTTTCCATTTTTTCTCCAAATAACATTCTTTTATTGTCTATTATATATACTATTTTATTCACAAATTTCTATTTTCTTATGGTGTTGAGTTCCATCAAAGGCACGACAACTGCAAACAGTATGAAGGCAACGACAATTCCCATTCCTACCATCATTATAGGTTCTAAAACAGATGTTAGTCCACTAAGTTTTGTATTGACCTGATCCTCATAAGTTTCCGAAACGATTTTTAACATGGGCTCAAGTTCTCCGGATTTTTCCCCGAGCTTTATCATATGAGTCACCATAGGTGGAAAAAGTTCGGAGCGTACTAAAGGGCCTGTAATTGAAGCACCCTCGGAGATACTGGTGCGGGCTTCATCAACAGCACGTTTCATGTGCACGTTGCCAATAAGGTTAGAAACAATTTTCATCGAGGCGAGAATGGGAACACCCGACTGCAATAGGGTCGCAAGAGTTGAGCAAAATCGGCTGACATTGATCATTGTGACAATTTCAGCAATGATGGGCAGCTTTAAAACAAGCGTGTCAAATTGAGCACGACCTTTTTCTGTTTTAATGTATTTTCCTATAAAGGTATAAGCCGCAAACCCACCTAAGAGCAGTGCCCACCAGTAATTGAGCAGGAAATTCGATATCCACACTGTAATCTGAGTCTGCAGAGGGAGTTCGCGTTTCATATTGACGAAAATTTTGGTTATCTTCGGAATAACAAACATGAAAATAATCCCGATCATTGTCCCGCCGGCAACCATCATGATCACGGGATAAGTCATGGCGCCTTTTATTTTATTTCGAAGCGCCAACTGGCTTTCTGTAAATTCGGCAAGTCTTAGGAGAACGACTTCAAGCGTCCCCGAAGTTTCTCCCGCATCAACCATATTGACGTAGACATTGTCGAATATTTTTGGATAATCCGAAAGAGCTTTCGCGAGGGAAGATCCTTCGTTCACTTTTTGACGTATTTCAGAAAGTGTAATTTTCAATCTTGGGTTATCAGTCTGGTCCACCAGTGCACTAAAGGCTTCTACGATCTGTATTTTAGCGCGAAGGAGTGTCGCCAGCTGTCTGGTCATCAAAGCAAGATCGGCAATAGAAACAGAATTACCAAAACTTATCCCGGCCGACTTTTTCATGGAAGTGGATGTCTGCTCGTTTATTTCAATGAGCATGATCCCCATGGTCTTTATACGACCCTTGGCAGGAGTGAGGCCTTCAGCATTCACTGTGCCCTTTACTTCTTTGCCCGTTTTATCCAGTCCCTTGTAGCTGTAGATGGCCATTTAGTGCTGTTCCTCATCCTCTTCGTTAATTGCACGAACCATTTCTTCAACGGATGTGATACCTTTGAAAACTTTTTCAAGTGCATCCTGTCTCAGAGATTTCATTCCGTTTTTCATGGCCATTTTTTTAACAGTAGAAGCATCGGCTTTTTTCAGAATGAGCGGGCGGATGTCGTCAGTGATGATTAAAAGTTCCGCCACAACTGTAACGCCGGTGTAGCCGATGTAATTACATTTTGGACAGCCTTTGGCCTTATAAAGTGAAGTATCTTTAGGGAAGGATTGTACGTCCAGCATATGCAAGTCGTAATCGGCTGGAGCATAAGCTTCCTTGCAGTCAACACATAATGTACGGATCAAACGCTGAGCTAAAACTGCTGCAAGCGAAGATGCAATCAAAAAGGGCTGAACACCCATATCGATAAGACGGTTGGGAGCACTTGAAGCATCGTTGGTGTGAATAGTGGAGAGAACAAAGTGACCGGTTAATGATGCCTGAATGGCCATCTCTGCAGTTTCCAGGTCGCGCGTTTCACCCACCATGATGACATCGGGGTTTTGGCGCAAAATAGAGCGTAGTGCACGAGCAAAAGTGAGATCAATTTTATGATTAACCTGAATTTGGGAAATACCCTGCAATTCATACTCGACCGGATCTTCAACCGTGATAATCATTTTATCCGGAGTATTGATTCTCTCGAGCATCGCAAATAGCGTGGTTGTTTTTCCGTGCCCGGTGGGGCCTGAAACATAGACGACGCCGTGTTTTCTTTTTGAAAGTTCGTCGAGCGTTTTTAAGTTCTGTCCATGAAAACCAAGATTTTCAAGAGTCAGAATATTATTTGATTTTTCCAGAATTCTCATTACGATACGCTCGCCGCTCTGGATGGGAACGATCGAAACCCTTATATCAATGTCCTTACCGGCCATTTTAATTTTAATACGTCCGTCCTGAGGAAGTCGCTTCTCGGCGATGTCCATGGACTTAGTCATAACTTTTAATCTTGATGTTACAGAAGCCTGGGTCTTGATCGGCTGGCGCAAAATTTCGCGCATGACCCGGTTCACGCGAAAGCGATACACAACATCTTTTTCATAAGGTTCGATATGTATATCTGAAGCACGCTCTTTGATCGCTCGGAAAATAATGGAGTTTACAAATCTTATAACAGGAGCTTCATCAGCGCCGGCCTCAAGAATATCAATCGGTCCTTCCAGGTCCAGATTCTCATCGAATTCACCTTCTATTGAATCAACCACGTTTCTGTTGGCACGTTCATAAACACGGTTAATAGCGTCCTGAACTTTCAACGGGCTGGAAACAACCAGCTTTACTTCTTTCTTAAAAATTTCCTGAATATCATTGATGGCATCAAAATTAAATGGATCGGTCATGACAACAGTTACGCCATAATCTGTTTCCAGCATCGGGAGAATCTCGTGCTGTTTGGCGTAGTTTATATTTATGTTGAGAGTCAGGTTGGGATCAATCTCTTCAATCTTTATCTCCTGAATGTAGGGGATATCAACCTGATGACAGATAACTTTTATGATGTCGTGCGGATGAATATAATTTTTCTTTAAAAGAATTTCACCCAACAGCATTCCTGACTCATGCTGGATATCAAGCGCTTCAAGAAGCTGCTCATCGGTCAAACTAGTATGCTTTAAGAGCAGCTGACCGATTTTTTCTTTCTGGCCTTCAACTTTTTCAAGCATATGATCTGTAATTTTCACTCTCTATTCTCCAGGCCTTACTCTATAGAGCTCGGCTGATTTTTCTCATTCGCTTTCTGGATAATCTGCTGGTAATCCGGAGCTTCAATTGCATCTGGTATAGACTCATTGGTCGTTGCTTCAGGCAATTGATTGCGTTCCTGATAACGAGCGGTCTCAGCAGTGTCATAAAGCGGACCTTCACCTTGTTTTTTAGCCTTGTCGTATAATCCCTTCGCTGTAGTGGCAAAGGCATCATTATCACTGACCGTATTTTTCAAGTGAGCCTGTCTTCTATTGAGAAGATCTTTGACGTTTTCTGAATTTCCTTTCTCATAAGGAGCAAGGATCTTGGGAGTCATGAAAAAGAGCAGATTGACTTTCTCAACGCTTTTCTCTGTGTTTTTAAACAACCAGCCAAGAACAGGAATATCTCCTAAAAGCGGAACTTTATTAACAGTATTCGTTTCCTTATCTCTCATCAAGCCGCCCATCGCGATAGTGTCTTTATCCCTGACAACAACAGTTGTGGCGAGCGATCTGATTACTGTACCAACACCATTATTCTGAACACCTGCAGGAAGAGCTCGACTGGAGAAGTCTTCTATTTTTTGGTCAATTTTTAATTTAATAAATCGGGTTGCTTTATTAATTTGGGGAGTGATTTTTAAAGTAAGCGCAACTTTCTGCTGCTTTACCGAAGTCTGGGTCGTGCCGTTTGAAGCATTGGTGGTCTCGAGGATAGGCACCTGCTCACCGTTTTCGAATGCACCTTCCACATTGTCCAGAGTCAGAATTTGCGGAGTAGCCAGAACGTTTGTTCCACTCTGGGAAGCGATGGCGGTAATGAGACCATTCACAGTATTAACTTTAATGGATTTTCCATCGGCACCTGTAACGTCGTATGATTTTCCAACACCGCCGCCAAAAAATAATCCTGAAAGATTGGTAATATTGTTGCTTAAAAGATTGGTTAAGGCACCCTGATCGCCGGATCCAAACCGCTGCAGGTTCCCGGTTCCGGTTGCACCAAGTAGGGTAATCCCAAACTTGTTTGCTTTACTGACCTGAGTTTCCATCATCAGACCTTCGACATAAACCTGGTCTCTTGGTATATCCAGCTTGGCGATAACTGTTTTTACAGTATCGTAGTCGGTAGGTGAGGCGGTTACAACCAGAGCATTGTTGTCCTTATCAGCAGTGATTTTAACTTCACTGTTAAACAGCGTTTCTGATGTAGCAGTACTTCCGGCAGTGCTTGTGAATCTTGTCAGACCGCTGGTTGCGCCTGCCTTCGGAGCATTACCGACAAGAGAGGCAAGTGTTTTTGCAAGAGCTTCAGCATCACCGTAATTTAAATAATACACATGGATCTGTCCTGATCCTGCGGCGACAATCTTGACGTCAAGTTTTAAAATTAGATCGCGCAGCTCTCGTGCTCCGTCAGAGTTGGCCATGGCGATAATTGAATTGGTTCTCGGCTCGGCAATAATGCGTGAAATATTAACCTGAGATGTCTGGCCGGTTGCCGTGGACGTTTTAAATTTATTGTCGGCGGCATTTCCTTTTAAAATTTTATCGAGAAGACCTGCAATTTCCTGTGCCGAAGAATTTTTTACTTTAATAATCTGCAACGATTCTTCGTGGCCCGGGATATCGATAAATTTAATGAGTTTCATCAAGCGGTTGATATGCGTTCCTGTTTCCTGAACAATGACTGTATTGGTCTGCTTGATTTCAATAATACGTCCATAACGGGACATGAATGGACGGAATGAATTAGCCACTTCTCTTGAGTTAACATATTTCAGAGGAATGATCTGCATGACATAGTTTTCGGTGTTGGGAGTGTATGTCCCGGTGTACATCGTTGTCGGAGAGTAACGAATATCTCTGTTGTTGACGATGGTGTAATACGCACCGGATTTCACCAGCGAGTAACCGTTGATGGAAAGCGCCTGCAGATAAGCTTTCCAGGCGTCGCCGATTGTTATAGGAGTCGGTGACGAAATAGAAATTTTACCTTTGATATCTTTATCAAGAATTAAATTGAGTCCAGTGAGTTTCTGCATATGCTTGGTCAGATCGAGAATGGTCACGTTAGGGAAGTCGAAAGAAGTTACCACTTCCGGACCGAACGCAGTTTCTGGATTTAGATTGACGTATTTTTTATCTATTTTACTTGGACGTACTGTTTTCTCACCGCTTCTGCCGAAGGTATCGCGCTCACCAGAGCTGGTATCTCCGCCATCATCGGAGCCGTTGTCGGCAGACATGTCATCAGGACCGCCTTCACCTTCTTCATCACCGGGAACAAAATTGCTTGTGTCCTGCAAGAGTGATTTTGCCGATTTGCCGGTGTCAGGAATACTTATATCATCCTGAACCAGTGGCTGGGCCTGCACGGGGCTTGCTTTTGCAGCGGGTTTTGTTTTGTTAAACTTGGTTTTACTTTTGTATTTATCAAATTGTGCCATTACTTCGGGGGATATTCCCGCTGTTAATAAGAACGTAGTTGATAGAACGCCGGTGCACCATACATTTTTTTTAGTCATTAGATTTTTCCTAATATTTTTCTATTCAAAACCATATTCTAAATTTTCGCTCATTCCATTTCTTTTCAGGCCAATTTGAAACTGATCAATTTCTTTCATTCGTCCGAGAAGTCCCATCAATTCATTTAAGTTATCAATCTTTTTCCCATTGATATTGCAGATGACGTCATTTTCCTGAATATTGAGCTGGGTATACAAACTTCCGGGAACAATTTCGGTCATTTTGAAGCACAGAGTACCGTCCGGATTGGTGATCTGCAGCGCCTTCGCCTGAGTGAGAAGATCGCTCATATTGTTGATCATGGCATCGCGGAAAGTTTTCTTAATTTTAAAAGTGTTTCCGACATTTTTGATGCTCGGATTGGAACTTTTGAAGAGTGATTTTCCGGCCTTCGGTGAAAGAATTTTAATGTCCGGCATAGGTGACTCAACCTCCGCATCACTCGCAGCGTATTCGCAGTCACCGGTTTCAAGATTTTTTAGAATTAATCTCATACGGCCGATCTTGGAAACTTCCGCCATATTGTCCAGGCGTTCACCTTCTCTGACGTTTGTCAGCTCAGAGCTTCCGCGAAACTGAACTGAGGCGACCGATTTAACAGAATCCTGAAGCACGATGGTGTCGAGCAATTTGATCTGCATATTAGTCGGTTTTTCTGAATCAAGGCAGACAATGCTGTCGATATCTTTTTTGGTATCCACACTACCTGACTTATCGCTTTCCTTGACGTTGAATAGGTTAGTCGAGGTAATTTTGTTGAGGTCCTGTAATGTTGTATCGGCCTTTTCTATGGGAATTGGCGCCGGTCTTGAGACCTTTGCAACAGGAGGAGCTTTGTTAAAAAATAATGCCAGGTTTTTTCCGACCATGTAAGTGACGGTGACTACTAAAAGAACCAGAAATAGTGAATGCACTTTGCTGCGTGTATAGGGAGAAAAAAGGCGCAGAACTAAATCATTCCAGCTTATTTTTTCAAAGCTATCCATAGCAGATTTACCTGCAAATCCGGCCTTATTTTTGTCTGTCGTATTTTCCCGGCCGAATTTTGGAAACTTAAAATTGAATCTTTTAGGCGCAGCTGCTTCCGGTTTACCCGGCAGAGGCATTTCATTGAACTGAAAATTGTGATCTGTCGGCTCATTGTCTTCAGAGCTTTCAGTGATGAAATTGGGATCAGCTTCTTTTAGTTGCTGCTTAAGCTTGTCGATATTAAATCCGCCGAGTGTTTTTTCGGCAAACTCTTCAGGAGTTTCACTTGATTCGAATTCAGACGAAGCTGCACTATGGAGTTGATCTGCATTTTCTTCAACGTGATGAACTTCTTCATTTTCTTCAATTTCTTCTACGTCTTCATCTTGATGAGTATCTTTGATCTCTTCTTCAACATGTTCGTTTTCTGATTTTGCATTTTTCTTGAATCGTTCAAGAAAACTAAAATTAAATTTAAATTTTTTCATTATTTAACTTCATGTTAATTTTGAACCCGATTGTAAAATTCAAACGCACCGTCCATGGTGGAGCTAATTTATCTTATTCTTCTATTCTAAGAAGTTAGGCTATTCACAGCAAGAAGTATTATTCAAAGAATTTATTGGGGCGGTTAAAGTTGAGTGTTTCGAGCCGGTACTGTTTTTGATTTCATTTTGAGGAAGTTTGAGTATTCTTATACTAAAAGATTTTATTAAGAAGAACGAACTAAAAGGTGATTAAAAATGGCAAGTAATGAGACAGGTAATTTTCAGTCAGTCGTTGGCAGCTTATTTTTCGGAGAAATTGATGAAAACCTCATTTTTCCTTTTCCTAATTTTTCAGACTCGCAGGTTGAGACGGCAAAGGAAATGATGTCTGCCATCGATGCCTTTGCAAAAGATAATATTGATGGACACAAATTCGATGAAGACAATAAAATACCGGACGCTGTCGTTCTTGGTTTAAGAGATCTAGGCCTTTACGGACTTGCGGTTCCGGAAGAATTCGGTGGCCTTGGTCTCGATTACACTTTGTATTCGAGAGTCTTCGCCCAGATTGCAACATATGATGCTTCAGTCGCTACTTTACTTGGAGCTCACCAGTCCATCGGATTCCGCGCACTCTTGAATGAAGGGACAGAGGAACAGAAAAAGAAATGGCTTCCAAAGCTTTCTTCCGGTGAAGTTGTGGCTTCCTTCTGTTTAACAGAACCGGGTTCGGGATCAGACGCGTATTCCATCAAGACTAAAGCGACCGATAACAAAGACGGAACGTACACCATTAATGGACAGAAATTATGGATCACCAACGCCGGTCTGTCCGGATTTTATACAGTCTTCTGTAAAACCGACCATGAAGTCGAAGGTAAGACTGTGGAAAAAATTTCCGTGTTCATCGTTGAAAAAGACATGCCTGGTGTAACCTTCGGCGAAAAAGAAAATAAAATGGGGATACGCGGAAGTGAAACCCGCGCTGTTTATTTTGATAAAGTTGTCGTTCCAAAAGAAAATATCATCGGAGAACTGGGCAAAGGATTTAAAATTGCCATGAATGTTTTAAACACCGGCCGTCTATCACTCGGTGCAGGTTGTGTTGGGGGAATGAAGACTGTTTTAAAACTTGCTACAGAACACGCAGCCAATAGAAAGCAATTTGGTCGTCCCATCGCAGAATTTGGTCTGGTTCAGCAAAAACTGGCAAAAATGGCAGAGCTCACTTATGCGGTGGAAAGTATGGTCTATCTTACGACTGGAAATATTTCAAAAGGCATGAACGACTATTATATGGAGACAGCAGTCTGTAAAGTTTTTGGATCTGAAGCTCTTTGGCAGACGGTTGACATGGCTATGCAGATCGCTGCCGGCAACGGTTATATGAAGGAATATCCTTATGAGCGCATCATGCGCGATTCAAGAATTCAGTTAATTTTTGAAGGAACAAATGAAATCTTGCGCTGTCTGCTCGCTCTATCAGGAGTGAGAGGTCCGTCTGAAGATATGAAAGAACTTGGAAAAATTTCAGAAGTTTCTTCTGCACTTCAAGACCCTATAAAATCTCTGGGAGTTTTCACAAAATTTGCAAGAAAACGCATCTCGAATATGATGGGCTCAAAACATCTAAGCAAGGCCCATCCGGAATTAAAAGAACAAGCAGAGAAATTCTCATCTTGTTTAGGCAAATTCGCCATTTCCGTAGAAGATGCATTGATTAAATACGGCAAAAATATCGTTGATAATGAACTTCCGCAGGGGCGTCTTGCTGATATGGTTATCGATCTCTATGTCATGCTGGCAGTAATGTCGCGTACAACTTCGATTTTAAACAGCTCAAAAGCATCTCAGGATCAGAAAGACTATGTTTTAAGAATTACTAAACAAATTTGCAAAGACGCTCGACGGAGAGTCACAAGAAATGCAAAAAGTATGTCTAAGAACAGTGATAAAACGGTGATAAAAATTTCAGAATCCGTAGTGAAATACGGGGGATATGGACTTGATATCATCGACTTCTAGATTTTCAAAAATATTAACCCTATTATTTATTGCGGGCTTGCCCGCCGGTTGTTCACATGAAAAAAAAATCAATTCGGGCAATCAGCTTATTGCAGATAAAACTGAAGCAAGAAAATTTGTTATGGGGCCTGAAGTTCCTTCAACTGAATTCATCGACCGAACAGCCGATTACGGGCTTAGTGGTGTGCAGGGAGTTCATCTTTATGCTGTTGATGTTAACCGCGATGGCTACACTGATCTCATAACTCTCGATGATTTTCTTGCTGCACCTAAATTTTATCTTTTTAACCCTGCTCTAAAAAAATTTGTCATAAGTCCCAATCCCTTTGACAGTATTGTCCGCGGCTCCTACATGAACTTTGTGGATTTAAATCGTGACGGGATTTACGATGTTATCGTAGGCCTTTTGAATCAGAAAACTGAAATGACTCAATACCCGCCGCGGGTTTTTAAAGGCGAGATTACAGGAAGTGTTATTCATTATAAGGAACAGGCACCGCTCCCGACATCTCTTTTGCCGACGGCAAGCGTAGTCGCTCTTGATTTTAACATGGACGGCAACCTGGATCTATATCTGGCCAATTGGTTTTCTTATAAAGACAAAAGCCCTCGTCCGATTGCTGATTTGCTCTTGAAAGGTGAAGGCTTTAATTTCAACGATAGTTCACTAAGTCTTCGAAGCGAATATGATTATAATAAGAATGATAAAATCTATACTAATGCCACCCCAACTTTCGGCGCCAGTTCATGCGATGTCGACAAAAATGGCTTTCCCGACATTCTGACCAGTAATTCTAATGGATATTATAATAAATTATGGCTTAATCTCGACGGTCAGAATTTTGTTAATTACGGAATTGAATCCGGTTATGCCGCCGACAGCGACGGAAACCAGGGAACAATGGGGGGCGGAAATAGTTTTTTTAATCTTTGCGGTGATTACAATAATGATGGTCTGATCGATATCGTCGTTGGCAATCTTTCCAGGGACAGCGATCCCGAATCTAGAGATAAATCCAGTGTACTTTCGGGATCGAGCAGAAGTTTTCCACCAAAATTCATTCGCTCGGAATTTATTCACTCAACTGATTTATCAAAATGGTCCGAAGGTGACAGAAGAGGAGTCTGGATTGATTACAATATGGACGGATTACTCGATTTGATTATCGACAACTCAGGCTTTCCACCAGATTCAAGACTTGTCTTTTTTGAGCAGGCAGCTGATCATGCTTACGAAGATAAATCAAAAAATTTAGGCATCAATATTATGAACCCGGCAGGCACGGTGACCATAGATATAAATCATGACGGCGTTATGGATTTTATCTCGGGTCAGAGTAAAACGCGCGCGGGTGATGTTGAAAACCGAATTTATGTTTTTGAAAATCAGACGAAGCGAAATAATATTGGATCGGTTAGATTTCATTTGCAGGCTAAAAACAGCAATTATCACGGCATTTCTTCCGGCCTTTGGCTCACGACCAACAAGCGAACATATTTCTTCAATAATGAATACAACGGCGGATCTATTCCTTCACAAAATGAAGAAGGAGCATATTTTGCTTACAGCAAAGAAAATCCGTTGTTTGTCGGAGTGAGATGGAGTTACGCACTTCCTGATCGATTAAACAGACTTGTTCCGGTTGTCAAAAAATACAATTTGTCTAAACTAAAGCTCAAAGGAGTTCATACCGAACTCAATTTGTGCGAAGACGGACGAATTCTACCCCGTAAAAAGGATTGCTACTAATCTAATGTGAACAGCCCTACCACAATGGTGGTGGGGGGCCAGATAAAAAACTATTGGCCTGATCAAATATCAAAGTTTGATGGGAGCTGTTTAAAATGTATTTAAAAATGAGCCTATCGACTATCACTTATCAGTTCAATTTTAAAATAGTGCCCAGAACGCGTTCAGTGACAACAATTTGATAATAAAAATGTTCAACTGCCAGAGATTATAGATCAAATTGTACTTTGATATTTGATCCCATCAACACCATTGGAGTAGGGCTGTTTAAATCTAATTAAAGTCCGGCAAGATTTTTTGTATTTAAATCTATGACCACACTGTCGATCATTCGATTTTCCTGATTATAGGTTTCAAGCGTGAAGACTTTATTGGCCAGCTTTATTTTAGTGAACGTCAGAGAATCTTTATCAAAGAATTTCATGTATGGATTTGTATAAGATGGGCTGTTTGCTCTGCCTCCAGCGGGACCTGCAACCACATAATGAACTCCGTCTTTAAATGAACGCTCGTACATATGGGTATGACCACTGAGAACCAGAGGAATTTTATATTTTTCGGCCAGTGGACCTAAAATCATTCTAAGCTTAATGACCGACATGGTAGAGAAACGATTTAACGAAGAAGAGAAAAGTGGAAAGTGAGTGGCAACGATTAACGGCTTGTTAATTTTCTTGGCATCAATCATTTTGTGCTCAACCCAGTTCCATACTGCAAATTCCTGCATATCACTTAGTTTTGAAAAATTGCTGTTCAGGATAAGAAGTTGAAATTCAGACATGTCGAAAAAAAGATTTCCGAATTTATCTGCGCCTTCCCAGCGCATGAATTGCTTGAAATATTTTGGAATGATGGCGCTACCTGCTCCGCGGTAGTCATGATTGCCAATGGCGGCGATTTGAGGAATGTCCATCAGGTATGATTTCCCTCCGACAAAATAGTCAATCCATTCCTGCTCCTGTTTGTCACCGTTTTGGACAACATCTCCACCGTTAATTAAAAACTGCATAGGTTCAATTGAGTTGTGGTGGGCAATAATTTTTGCGATGTCCGCGTGGCGTTCGGTATATTGCTGAGTATCGCTGATAAATCCGAAAACAAACTCATCTCCACTGACAGAGCTCGGGCAAGGAGATGCCGGTTGGGTGTTTTTGTAGACAACAGATCTGGTTTCAGCCGTCAGAATTTTAAATTCTTTAACTGAACCGCAGGGAACAGTGCTAAGTTCAACTTTATAATGCTCATTCTTTTTGTAATTGAAGGCGTACTTGCTCTGACCGTTATCTTCTATGACGAGACCCAGATCAGCTTTAGTCTGAAAATTAAGCAGGAGGTGGCCGTTAGTGTGCTTCAAAGTATAAGGGGCCACTCTGAAAATATCTTCTGTTGATGAGTATGTTAATGAAGTTGTGAAAAGCAGGCTGGCTAAAACCAGAGATTTTAAAATCATAAAAGCTTCGTCCTTGAAGATGTTATTATATTAATTAAATCATTAAAAAGATTTTTATCAATGACAAATATTCATATGTTTTGATTTTGTTAGTATTTTTGAATCTAACTCAGAGCTGAATCTATTTTTTTCTTACAATCTCTGCCAGGGCCTTAATTCTTTCTGGCATTTTTTTGTAATTGAGTGTGCTCATATAGATCTGGGACGAAGGAAGGCCTGCTACTTCATGAACTTTTAGTTGGTCTTCTTTTTTGATAAGGTGGTCGGGAACGATGGCTATACCGACATCATTTTTTACCAGGGAGATGATCGAGTCGAATGAATCGACCATAACGATTGCTGAGCTTTTACTTTTACTTATTTTAAAGAGGTGGTCGTTATTAGAAAAAACAATCCATCGGTGGTCGTGGAGTTTTTTGCGATTGATTTCACCTTTGCCGATAAGCACAAGTTTTTCTTCAAACAGTTTTAACGAGGTTACCAGTTCCGATTGAATATTTTCTGTTCCAAAGATGAGATCGTAGCGACCTTCTTCAATTCCAAGCTTTAGCTCGGGAATGTCGGCCACATGAACGGTCACATCCCTCATTTGATGTTTCACATATTCCGTAAGTAGTGGAGTGAACCAGGTTTTTAGAAGTCCTTCAAGAATGCCTACTGTTAGTGATAGTTGATCTTCGCGCTCAAAAATTTGCAGAGAAGTTTTTTCAAAACTCAGAGAAGCCTGATAAAGCTCTTTTCCTTTTTCAGATAAAATAACTTTCTTGCTTGAGCGAATGATCAGCTCTTCAGAGAGTGAGTCTTCCAGAAGCTTAATTTGTCGGCTGACAGCTGATTGGGCGATATTGAGTTCTTCGGCGGCTTTAGAGAAACTTGAATATTTCGCTGTAAGCATGAACGCTTTTAGGTAGCGAAAATCAAGCATCATGAGCTCCGGTTGTCTCGTTTATAACGGGAGGAGCTTTTTCAGGGGACGAGCGCCAGAATTTACCTTTGAATGCGCCTTCTGCCTGAGCGTGGCTGATGATGACGAATCCTTCTGCCTCAAGTTCAAAATCCTGGATAAAATCGACGGAAGCTTCACGCAGATAAAAGGCAGCAAAAGGGTCAACGATAACGAAAACTTCGTCTTCGGTGTTGGCAATTCGAACGCTAAAATCATCGTCGTTTAAATCTGTAAACCCTGCGGCGTAAGTAAAACCTTCGCAGCCCTTTCCGGACACGACGATTCGAAAATATTTCCCGGCCAAGGTAAAATCGTTATCTATAATAAGTTTGAGTTGAGAGAGCGCACGCTCAGTAAACATAATGACCGGCGGGAGGACTAAATCCTTATTAACTTTGTTTTGTTTAAATCCCATGTGGTTTTCCTGGGCGATTAGTGAGTAAAAGTGTTATTGTAGCCTCGAGTACTATCCAACCAAAAAAGATTTTACAAGTCAAAAAAGGATTTTTTTATGAAGCTGGCCTATAAACTCATTATTGACAGACCTTCGACGCACCAAGTTCGCGTTATAATCGAAGGAAAAAAAGAAAGTGGCGAAAAAACACTGGACTTTTTTCTTCCACGTTGGAGCCCCGGTTCTTATTTAATCCGGGAATATTCGCGCCATATTTCTCAAATCATTGCCCAGACGAGTATAGGGGAGCGACTTGACGTGGAACAACTGGACACCTCCGTGTTTCAGATTGACTGGACCAAAAGCGACTTAAAAAAGCAGGATGATCACTTCACACTTTCATATTCGGTCTATTGTCATGAGCTAACGGTGAGAACTTCCCACGTTGATGACTCGCATGCCTTTTTACATTTGCCCACTTTATTAATGGGAGTGGTGAATACTTATTTAGAACAACCGACAATTGAAGTGGTTTTTCCGCCAAGCTGGTCGCATTTGACGACGGGGCTGAAAGATATTTCGGTTAAAAGAGATGTCTTTATTTACACCGCAGATAATTATGATGATCTGATTGATTCACCGATTGAAATCGGCTGTCAGGAAACAGATGGCTTTCAGGTTAACGGCGTTGATCACCATCTGGCCTTCTATGGAACTCAGCTTCCTCATAGAGAAAATATTAAAGCTGATACTAAAAAAATTGTGGAGCATATTTCCGGATTCATGGGTGGGCTTCCTTATGACAAATATTCCTTTATTACTCATTTCTCGCCGGGACTCTACGGCGGGTTAGAGCATATGAATTCGACTGCCCTGCAATTTTGCCCGACTCAGATTACCAATAGAAAAGGGTATATTAATTACCTCGCACTTGTTTCTCATGAATATTTTCATACCTGGAATGTTAAGCGCATTCGCCCGCTGGAATTAGGACCGTTTAATTATTTAAAGGAGGCCAACACCAAACTCTTATGGCTCGCTGAAGGACTCACGTCTTTAATGGATGAGCTTTTTATTTATCGTATGGGGCTTATCAGTCTTGAAGAATATCTGGATATGCAGAAAGAGAATCTCAATAAGTATTACGCGATTCCCGGGAAGAAATTTCATTCGCTGGATGATTCATCTTTTAATGCCTGGATTAAATTATACAGACCGGATGAAAATTCCAATAACTCCAGCATCAGTTATTATTTAAAAGGCGGGATTGTTTTCTTTGCCTTGAACATATTGCTTTCTCAGAAAAATAAAAGCATCAATGATCTCTTAAATCTTCTCTGGAAGGATTATCAGAAAAATCCACAGAGAGGAGTGACCGCCGAGAAGATTTATAAAATGATTGAAGACGTTGGCGGGGCCGATATCAGAAACAAATTTGAGCTTATGACCAGCACCACTGAAGAAATCGATCTGGAAACAATTTGTACAGCGGCAGGATTGCGTTTTGACTGGGACAACACCCCTAATCCATGGCTGGGTTTTGATGCCGATTTCCAGGGAGACAGAGTGGTGGTGAAGTCTGTGACTCTCGATGGCCCGGGCTTTAAGGCGGGAATCAATGCAGGGGATGAAATCATTGCGATTAATGGAATGAGAATTTTAAAAGACCGCTTTAATGACAATGCGAAATATCTAAGAGTGAACGAGACTTATCAAATGACGGTATCGCGCTTGGCAGTTCTTACGAATGTTTCAATCAATGTTGGAACGACGCCGGCGAAGCTGAAAGGAATCACTGCGGTTGATAAAGAATTGGCGGCGAAAGTTTTTAATCCGACAGGGGCATTGTTTTAAGTGATTGATATCTCAAAAAAGCATGGATGTTTTATTTACAAAAGATTGGTGATAAAATTGTCCTATGAAAATGTTCTTACTATCCGGCCTGTTTTTATGTTTACTTTTTTCATGCAAAAGTAAATCTGGAAATACTCATTCGACTATAGCCACGCCTCATTATGAGTTATCACTAGACTTAACCAGATTAGATGTTGTCGGCTTTGATCCAATAAATGTCACTGTAACTTTAACCAAAGATTCAGTTGGATTGGCCGGACAAACTTTAAGTTTGACTGTTTCTAAGGGAATTGTCTCTACCGTTACAGATATGGGAGGAGGACAATATTCATTTACAGTAACTCCGTCTTCAACAGGAACATATCCAATAACCGTTTCATACTCTGACCAAACGATTACTCGAAAAGCCGTTGTGTTGGACACAGTTGAAACAGGCGCAGGTCAGCCAATGGCAGTTCCGGGAAATTTTGTAAATACTGAAGGTTATGAAGATGGCGTAACGGTCACTCCTGATGGTGAATATCTTTTTGTTCAATATGGCCCTTTTTATTTTCAAGGAATCATTTCTTTCTCTTCTATTTGTGCTTCTGGTGTTTATAGTGTTGGCTACGATTTGAATACTTGTCAGGGAAGAACAAACAGTTTTCTCGTATTTGATACAATTGGCCCTTATACCTCTCCTTACCGACCGGGGTTTCCGGCGAACAATATTTCAGCAGGAAAATTGGTTCATTTAAATGATCTGATCCTGGCGGGAGTCGCGAATGGATTAGTTGGTTTTCCTACGGTTTTTTATGGTTTCAAAAGACAAACAGATGGAAGTTTCGCTGAACCATTTAAAGTTGCCTTTGATGACGAAAAGGGAGTAAGCGGACCATTTGGTTTATCATTTAAAATGAATGGTGATGGAACAGCTCAGTTTGTTGTTGCCTGGAATAATTATTATAATGATCTTGGAGATGATAAGCCTGATATTTATTCTGGAACATTAACTCTAAGAACTGATAAGTCTCTAGGTGCGGTTACCTATGCAGCAAATGATACTTTTTTGTCTATAACTCCAAGCATCTCACCTGTTAATTTTTCTTCACATGCAGGAGTTCAAGGCAATCCTCATTTGTATTATAATGGAGCCGGTCAAATTGAATCTATTTGGACTGACGATGAGCAAGTGTCTCTGGATTTGTCTGTCTATCGTTTAACTTCCGGAACTTTTCCATCGGGAACATGGGGCCTCGATACTCTTCCAACCGTTATCAATACAGGTGCTGAAGAAACTCAACCCTTTTTTTCTGGTACAAAACTCTACTTCAGACGAGGAACGAAAATTGTTTCACACGTCTATACTCCTACAAACGGAGCCTGTGGTTCAACATACACTCATAATGATTGCTGGGGACCAGAGGTAATAGTACTAGGTGCAAATGGAAACAGTGGGCTTGGTGAAATAAATACGGTTGGTGAACCAACCATTGCTACATACGGTGGAAAAACATATTTGTACTTTGTCTACGTTGAACATAGACTTAATTCCGCAATTAATGGATTGATAGACTGGAATTTAGATGCTGCTTTTGTTGAATTACCATAAAAAAGCCTCAATTCCTTGAGGCTTTTAAAAATACTAGTTATTGATTAAGCAATCTTGCAGAGCTCTTAAAGTCTCTGTGACCACTTTTTCTGAAGCATTTGACTTTGTCGCCAGGAACTCAAAGCTGTCAATTGTTGTTTGGGCGTTCGTCTTAACACCGTATCCGTAACCACCAACGCGTGCATTGGGCTGGGCCATTAATTCAACGGCTATGGCCATTAGGAAATTTCCGGTTTGAAGTCCATAAGCTTCAGTTTCATTTGTATTAGCAGTATGTGCTTTAAAAGCGTCTTCAACAGCTCTTTGCTCTTGAAAACATTTTACTGCTGAGAAAGCGTTCAGAGAAATGGCAAAAGATGCGAATCCAACTAACAATGCTTTTTTCATAAAGACTCCATTTACATATTTTTTTGGCTGACCATTAATAGAACAAAATTTATTGAATGTCATTAAAACTGTGAAAAAAGTGCACGGGCCAAAACGCTGCTCCAGCTCAAAATCATTGGAGCGAATTCTGCGTTGTCCGGAGCAATGCTGTCTGTAATGGGAAAATGAAAAAATCCTACGAGCGGTTTTTTCCTAAATCCCGGGCTACGCAAAATTAATTTTCCTCCGGCAAGTAAAGTCGATTTATTATGAGCGGCGTGGGCCAAAACAAACGAAACATTGTTGCAGATATAATTATTATCCGTACGTGCTGTCTCGGGAAGATTCACACTAAAGCCCAATGAACCTACAATCGTTTCTATTGCATTGCCTGCCTTCGCCGTATTCCAGGTTAGAGGTAATGTGTGATCGACAGGGTAATTTTTCAGAATGACTTCACCATCATTTAGCGGCTTATTTTCTTTGCCGGCAGAAACTGATGTTGGATCCAAAGGCACGCCGTTTGAATCAAAGCCGGCATATGATGTCGCAGTGTTGATGGCACCGGACTCTAAAGAAACATTTCCACCACCACGGCCACTCATTAAAATGAGTTCAGGCTTAAATTTCGAAGCCTCTGCAATAAAGACGGCAGCAGCAAAATCCCATTTCACATCGACAGTAATAAAACACACTTCAAAATTTTGATTATTCATTCGAAGCGAGCGGTTTACAATGCGAACACCTGGACCGACGCCATCGAGCTGGCCACTACTGACTTTCTCAGGAGTTGATTTAGGCATATTTTCCAGATTCACTCGGGCCGGCCAGACATGTGTACTTGCCATCGATGAGACCACTGCGCCTGAAATATTATATTTCACACCGGAGAAAAGCCCGAAGCCTGTGAGGATGACTCTGTGACCAGTACCTTGTGCCTTACAGCCCTTTCCTGCGAAGGCTTTTTTATACGTTTCAAAATTGCGTACGACATTGCTGTTGCCATTAGTTCCCAAGTCAGTTCTAAGCTTTATTTCAAAAGCCTGGGTCGGCAGGGAGATTAAGGCAGATATCAAAAGTGAAAAAAGCATGGGTACATTCCTATAAGTTTGAGGAATATATACTGTCAGTGGAAAGAGTTAGGCCAGGGGTGTGAAGAAATTATGTATATTTTGGATAAATTCAGGATTTATTTACAAATATTCACATTAAATAATCATTGCATACTTGGCACAGTTAGATTTCCTCTGCCTTTTTTAATGGGCAAAAACACTAATTTCAAATTTTTAAAAAAAATTATATTTGATGACTCAAGCACCTCAGATTATTAATGCAAAAAGATGTTTATAAATCCAGCGTTTGAACCAGCAAATCAGTGTTAATCTCACTCAATTGTAATTTTCAACACATTAATCTTTCAACAAGAGATCTACAGATGAGCTTAGATTATAGGAAATTGAAAAATAAAGGATCGGAAGATGCTGGATTCTGGACTTCGTACTCAGATCTATTTATGGTCATGAGTGTAATTTTTCTACTTCTCTATGTTGTAACCTCACTGCGTTCCGGAACTTCCAGCGTGCAGAACATGATTGAAAACCAGAGTCTCAAGGCCGAAGTTCAGGACTACAAAAAACAAATTCAAGCTTACAACGCGCTTAAGGATGATTATTTAGGTAAAGAAGCAAGCCAGGATGAAGTAAAAATGTATGAAGATCTGATGAGCAAACTCACTCTTCTTCAGGACGATGCTAATCAAGAGAAGAAAAAGCTTGAATCACAGGCCCAGGAAAACGCCGCAAAAGCAAAGGCCCTCAATCAGTATCAGCAGATGGTTCGTAATATTATTAATACGAACATGCTATCAAATAAAAAAATTAAGTTTAGAAATGAAGTGATTGTGGCCAAAAATGAATCCATTAAAGAGATGGATTCTACCATACAGGAACAAACAAAAGACATAAGAGCAAAAACTCAGATTATCAGCAAAAATACGGCCCAGATTAAAAAGCAAGAGCAGGAAATTTTTGAAAAGCAGCAGGTTTTGGATCAAAAGAAAAAACAAGTGGCACTGCTTGAATCGGATGTCGCTTCCAAAGAAAAAACCATTCAATCCAATCAGAGCAAAATTAATGTGCTCAACAGCGACCTCAGTCAAAAAATTAAGGACCTGGAAAAGACAAGTCAGAGCGCCAATACATCTAAAGCAGAGCTAAATCGTAAAATTACTATAATGAAACTTCAGAATGCAAAGCAAATAGGTGAGCTTCAAAATCAGACTAAAGCAATGAAAGACAGTGTAGATACAATTCATAAAGAACTTGCAAGCGCTTCTGGTCAGCTGCAAGAGGCCCGCGGAAAAGTAGCAGAGCAAGAGGCCTTGAAGAACAAGCTGGAAGCTGAAGTGGCGAGTGCCAATGCTGAACACCAGGCGAAATTGGCCCAGTTGAAAAAAGGATTTGAAGATAAAATGGCAGCTGAAAAAGCAGCTCTTGAAGGACAGCTGGAAAAAGAAAAAGCAAGTGCTTCAGAAAAAGTTAAAAGACTGGCTGACTTTAAAGATAAGATTGCCGGTGAAAAGGCTGAACTTGATAAACAGCTTGCATCACTTAAAGGTGAAGTCGGCAAGGCCCGCGGAGAAGCTGATCAGCTAAAGGGGCAGCTTGCTGATACTCAAAAAGAACATGGCCGTTATTTAGCTGCGATAGATCAGCTTGAAAAAGATAAGGCAGGTCTTTCCGGCGATTTAAAACGTGCCCAGGAAATTATGGATGCCAAGAAAAAACTGGCAAAAAAGATTGCGGATAATTTAGCAAAGAATGGAGTCAAGGCCGGAGTCGATGGTAAAACAGGTGACGTGACTATTGAATTTGGAGATGAATATTTTGATACTGGCAGAGCAGATTTAAAACCAAATATGAAAAATGTTTTGCAAAGATTTGTGCCGACCTATTCGAAGTCGCTTTTAGAAGACGAGAAAGTTGCAAAAGAGATTTCATCAGTAGAAATTATCGGTTTTTCTTCTCCAACTTATAATGGCCGCTATGTAGATCCAAAATCATTAAACGAAAGCGACCGTGCAGCTGTAAGCTACAATCTGGATCTGTCCTACAACAGAGCTAAATCAATCTTTTCTTATATCTTTAATAAAAGAGATATGAACTATCAATACCAAAAAGATCTTCTTCCGCTTGTTAAAGTTACAGGCCGAAGTTTCCTGGCAGAAGGTGTGAAGGGACGTGATATCGCTTCCGGATTAAGTATTAAAGAATATTGTGAGAAATATAAATGCGAAAAATCTCAAAAAGTAATCATTCGTTTTAATTTGAAGGATTAATTCAAAGAATAAGGTGGTAAGTATGTTTAGTCAGGATTTAGTTCAAGGCTTAGTTGATGGCGTCGTGGTATTTGCGACAGATCTCCTTATGCCGGCCATGGCAGCTTTTTTTGTCTTTTCTATTACTCTGCGGGTTCTTATCTATTATACAGTCAAACGCGAAGATTGGTTTGCTAAAGAGTTTTCAAAGCGCGTGAGGAAATTTATGGATGCCCGCGATGAGAAGGCCGAGCAATCCTTTTATGTCATCACAAAGCGGCTGATGGAAATTACTTTTTATGAAGTTTTTGAAATACGCTCAATTATGAAACGTCGAAACCCCGACGCCATTATGACAATGACCGATAGAATTTTTTTGGTTCAGCAGGGAAGTGCCCGCATCGTTTCAGATATGCTCAGACAGCTTAAATATCTAAAATGGGGAGAGCGCCCGAAATTTCTGGAAATTTCCAACACTGCTCTTAGAAACAATAGCTGCTTCAACAGAGTGTTTGGTATAATTCCTGTTTCCAGCTTTAACGATTTTTTAAATACTGTTCCAGGTCTTTTCATCGTTGGCGGAATATTTGGTACATTCTTAGGTATCATGAAGGCCCTCCCGGAACTCGGCGGAATGAACTTGAGTGACGTAGAAGGCTCTAAATTAATCATGGATGGCTTCCTTCTTAAGATTTCATTCTCGATGTCCACTTCTATCGTTGGGATCATCTTGAGTGTGAGCATGCAGCTTTTGAACACATTTTTTAGCTGTGAAAAAGTTTATATTGAGACAATTGAGCGTTTGGAAAGTGATCTTGATGTGCTATGGAGCATGAGTTCATCAAATAAAATGCCGGAAGAAATTTCAACTTTTGATTCAGACAGAGATCCAATTGAAGTGCTTTCAGAAGATTTAATTGCCAAAGAACTTAGTGTTGAAGTTGGATTTGTCACTCTGATCAAACCAATAAGTAACTGGTGGGATAAGAAGGATAAAAAAGTTGTATCAGATAACCGCATACCAGTTCAGAAAGTTAATCCCGAAAAAGAAGACCAGGCAGCCTAAGCAGTTCGTTGCAGGAGGATACTTTGTCATCATTACTTATTAAAGTTACCAATAACGGAGTTTCAAAAGAGTATTTGCTCAATACTCCGGGCCCCGTTATTGTCGGGTCTGATAAACAATGCGATGTCTGGATCGATGATGAACAAATTGAGCAGAGACTGCTTGAGATTAAGTTAAGCGCTGGCCAGATTATTGTTAAAGATATTGGTTTTAAAAGTGAAATTAATATCAACTCCATCATTCCTGCATTCAAGCAGGAGTCTCAATATCGCGAAGGCGACTGCATTAACGTAAAAAATACTTATTACCAAATTTATATTTATAAGGCTCCCGCTGATACCGGTGAGCCACCTCCCTTTTTTGAAAATGAATTTAAAGAAAGACTGGCGCGAATGGACCAGAAAATTCGCGAAAAGGAATTATATCTTAAGGAGCTTGAAGGTGAGGGAAAGAAAAAACATGAGCTTATTCTGGAAATGGAGAATAAGTTTCAGAAAGAATCGCATGAAAAAAACAGGCTTGAACTTGAATTAGGTTCTCTGAGAGCTGAAAAAGAAAATCTCACTTATGATATTCGTAAGAGCGCAGAACAGAAAGAGTCTGACCAGCAGAAATCCCTTCAGGCAGCTGATTTTATCAGGCAATTGCAGGACGAAGAACGGACAGTTAAAGATAAAATTGATGCACATAAACAGCTTCTGATGAAACTGAAAAACGAAAGAGAAAACAAAAGCCTGGAAGTGGATCAACAGCGAATATTGCTGGCCAATCTACAACTCGACGCCAAGAGGGTAAAGGACGAACTTTCGGAGTTAAATTCCAAACATGAACTGCAGGAAAAAGAAAATCGAAGTGAATATATGAAGACTCAGAAACTTATTGCTGAGTCTAATCTGGCCTTTCTTGAAATCAACAAGATTCAAGGGCAGATGTCCAAAGTTGTAAATGATAAATTAGTTCTGGAAAACAACTATAAAGACCTTGACGATGAAGTGCAGTCATTGGAGCTTCTTAAAAAAGAGGCGCAGTATAAATTGCAATGTCTCAGGAATTCAATTGATCAAAATGAAGATATCTCTAAAGAATTGCTAAAAGATATTCAAAAACAATTTATCGAGAAAAAAAGTCTTGCGGATCTAAATGTAGAACTGCAGGCTGAATTAGGAAAGCTGGAAGAAAAGCTGATGTTGAAAAAAAATCAGTTTGATCAGACCGATTTTCAGTATCAGGATTTAAACAGGAAACTTTCTACTGTAAATTTTGAGCTTGAACAGGCCAATCTTCGTTTAAAGGAAATCGGCAAGGAAGAGCGGACCCAGGAACTTAAAATGCTTTCGATAAGGGAAGACTTGCAAAATCTTAGTCGAAAAGCTGAAATGGATAAAAAACAAATCACTAAGGGTATTGAAGATGAAAAGAATAAACTAAATACAGAGAAAACTTTGCTGCTTGGAGAAATATCAGAATGTGAAAAAATGAAGACAGCTGTCCTTGGCGAACAGGCAGCTCTTAAAGGAAGAAGTGAGCAGTTAGAGACAAGTATAAAAGCACTCACACAGGAAAAATCTTCGCTGGAATCCGCTGTTCTGCATTTAAAAGATTCTAAATCCCAAATGGAAGGGCAAATCGCTGCGCAGAAAAAATCTGCAGAAAAGCTTGTTCATGATACAGAACTGGCACATAGGGAACTTTCACAGTTGCAAATTAAAAGTTTAGATTGTGAAGCACGTATGAAAGAAAAACTTGCGGAGACTCAGTGTGAGATAGAAAACTTCAAACGAAACGAAAGAGCAAAACTGCAGGTTGAAAAAGAAATCCAGCTTACTGAGGTTGAAGCTTATAAACAAAAATCTTTAATTGAAATTGAAAGTGAATACAGACGCAAGCTGGATGATGTACATCAAATGAAAACGATGGCCCAAGAAGAAGCAGACACAATTCTGCAAACAGCCCGTCAGATTGAGACTGAAATAACAGCGGAAGCTACCCGAAGATTAAAAGAGGCGACTAATGATGCTCAGGAAAGAGAATTTCTTTCACATAAATGCATCTCGGAAGCTCAGGAATATTATAAGCATAAAGAAGTTGAGGCAGAGTCGATCATCAATAAAGCAAGACTTGAATCTCGCGATCTAATGAAGAAGGCTGAACTGCAACTAATGGAAGACCTCGCCACTAGAAAACAGAAGATAAAAAAGTTTCTTACCATGAAACAGGAAGCGGGTACTGCGCACATTAAGTCTTTAAGTGAACAGTCGGCGATTCGTCTGAAGCGTGGAGAGGAGAAGGCCCGTCAGAAGCTAGAAGTAATAAAGCGTAGTGAGCTCAAAAAGATTGCCAAAATCCGTGAGGAAGAAATATCACGATTAAATGAGATAAAAGCCAATGCTTTAAAAGACTTTAAAATTGAAAAAGAGAATGGCATTAAAAGGATTCATGAATTAAAGAAAAATCAGGAAGCAGAACTTGCCGAGAAAAAGAAATCAGTGGTCGATCATATCAATACCATCAAAATAGAAAGTCAAAGGGCCCTGGAAACAGAACTAACACGAGAAAAGGAATTGTTCCATAGGAGCAAGAAGGATCGAATAAATAACGCTACACAGGCTGTTATGAATGTTTTGATAACTGAAATGGGTAATCAGGGTGAAAATGAAACACAACTTAGAGAAAAAATTCAGATCACGCTGGAAATGGCCATCGACGGTCAAAACGCCGATGCAATCAATAAAGTCGGTCAGGTGCTCGATTTTAACCCTCTTAACCGTAAAAAAATTATGCCTGTTTTAAAAAAATATTCTATTAACTTTGGTGTGCCGGCAGTGCTCGCAATTGTCATTCTGGCAGATATTGGTTCTCTCAGAACAGCTATGATCGGGCAGGTAAAAGTCTTGATGAAAACGCACAATTCAGCTTCTGAAATGTATGTAAATAAGCAACAGACAGAATGGAAAGAACGGCATACTTATAATCCTCTTTTAACTCCGGGGTATAAAGCGACATTTACTGATAATATTGTCTATACAACTGATTTTGAAAAAATTATGGAGAATGAAGAATTTCAAAATGACTGGATTCTTAAAGTTCATGATTTCTTGCTCAAAGATCTGGAACTATCTGAAGACATCGCCATAAATTATATTTCTTCTGAGGGGGCACTGATCAAGGATCTTTCAGCGGCTAAAAAAGAATTGCATCCTAAGTTTTTAGATCAAGGTCTTAAGAAGATGATGACCCTGGAAGAGACTCATCTTGGCTGGTTAAAACAAAAACTTGTAAAACCCGGCAGTATGGAAAAGTTCTTAGCCTTTAGAAGGAATAATTTTGATGAATTCTACTACAAACAGAATGTAGCTAATCGCGCCGTTGCAGCAGAGAAAAAACCGTAATCTTATATAAAGATTTTCGGAATTAATTAATGTGTCCATGGAGGACTAAGGGACATTGGGATCAATTCTTTTGGTTAAAATAGATTTCAAATAGCGATTAGAAATAATCTGAAAAATTGAATCACCTGAACCGGAGCTGATATCTCCCTTATTAACTATGAACTCTTCGTTATTAACGGGTGTTTCTGCATCAGCCTCGCCTGAGTCCGAAACCGAAGCAAGAATCGCGGCATTTTGAACTCCATTTTTTGCGATTACAGAGCCTTGCTTTTTTTCCTGATTTTTAAACTTTCTTGCGTTTTCATTTGCCCGGGCCATAGTTATTCCGCGGGACTTCAATATATCATTGACGTTGATTTTTTTTGCCGCAAGAGTTTTGGTCGTTTTGCTGCTAAAGAGTGACATTAATCCTTGTGTTAAATTTCCAAAAAACGTTGGATTAATACCTTTGGAAACGG
Organism: Bacteriovorax sp.; assembly: GCA_041662705.1. Lineage (GTDB taxonomy): Bacteria > Bdellovibrionota > Bacteriovoracia > Bacteriovoracales > Bacteriovoracaceae > Bacteriovorax. The sequence goes on along the minus strand of JBAZRY010000002.1, from coordinate 66,675 downwards.
CGATAGCTTCATCCTTCTTGTGTAAAGTTTTTAAATAACTTCTTACCAAAGCATCCTGAGCATTAATCGCCTTAATTTTTTCTTTTGCAGAAGGAGTAAGTTTTTTTGCATGATTTGTTTCATCGGCAAGACTGGTTATTTTCATGGCAAGAGATTTAATTGCCGGAGGCTGTGAGGCAAAACTTTTCTTCGACTGTAAAACGGTGGTCAAACTTTCACATCTAGTATTTTTAGTGCCAGTTAAACATCGTGCTTTTGGTTTACTTATCTGTGCCAATACTGTCGAATGCAGAAAAATTAGAAATAAAATGATAATTGTTCTTTGCATTTTAGTACCTAATATTGCACAAATTATTGGCTATAGAAGTATCGGCAAGAAACGCCTCATTAAGTAAATGGACTCAGTAGGTCCGGTAACTTAGAGTATCTGATTGCTAACTACTTATAAGTTATTTTACTGTAAATCCTAATAATGGTAAACTATTAATAGTTATATACCTTATTATTCAAGCAGTTAAAGTTCAAAACAAGGCTGATCTTTATGATGAAACGAATGAACCGCATTGCTGTCATTTCAATAATTGGTGGATCTTTATTTTTGCACCTACTTCCTGTCTATGGTGATGTATTGGAGCAAGCGGTTCAATCTGCTCTTTCAAGTTTTGGTGATTCAGGATCTACCCAGGAAGCACGCATCAATTCTCTAAATATGGATTCAATATCCAATATCACCAGTCGCTTGGGAAATTACACGGCCACTACTGATGTCACAATCGCAATCTCTGCCGGTTCAACTTTTATTGAGGGAGAATATGCAACAACCAATGCAGTAAACGAACTTGCCATAAAGAATAAGGCCCAAATGGCTGACATACTTGTGGGTACAAAAAAAGACGGTTTTCAGGGGGAGAGTTCTTTTTCATCGCAGGAATCATCTCTTGTTGATTCAATCGCCATTCTCACTCAAAAATTAAGTTTGCAACAAGCCTCAGCGACTTCTTTCAGAACTGCTGCAGCGACAGCTCTTAATTTGAAGACAACTGAAAGCGAAGGGGGAGAAGCTTGCACAAAACCTCTTAAGGCAGCTTATGATGGGTGTGAGCCCGCTAAAAATTCAGCTGATCAGGCATTGGCAAAATTAATCGACATGCTGGAAGTCAGAGGTGACGACACACTTTCATCAACTGAAGGACAGAGTAAAACTGATTCAAAAAGAGAAGAGTATAAAAAATCTTTAAAATCTCTCGATGAAAAAATTGATAAAGCAGTTGAAGATTATAATAAAAGTGCTGATGAAAAAGAGTCTAATGAAGACTATGGTGGCGCAGCGGAAGATCGTCAGAAAGCTAACAAATGCCAAAAGGTAAAATCTCCACTTGAGCCATGTAAAAAACTTGCCGACATACTTAAAGAAAATGAATCATCAGGAAAAATTAACAATGGTTTAGCCGACGAGTTTGGAGATGGCAGTGAGGGCGAAGATAAAAAAGAAGATAATAAATTTGATATGGAAGATGAATTTGGAAGCTCTCCATTACTTAAAGCAGGCTTTAGTGCTGTCACAGCTAACTTATCAGATGAAACCGACAAGCAAATGCTAACTCCTGTCAGACGTATTGCTCTTTGGGAAACATGTGCAGTTTATGCAGACAAAATCGCCGCTTCGACTTCAGGAAAAATAGCCGAACTAGAGGAGAATTTAGCAAAAGTAAGAAGTGTTAAAAGTGAACTGGCAAAAATTGGCGGCGGAGCAGTTGGAATCGACACCGAAAAGAAGGGTGGTGGGGGGATCACTGGCGGACTTGCAGGCGCTGCAATTTCTCTGGCCCAAGGTATGTTAAGTAAAGGCGGCAAAGAGGATGATAAAGATAAAAAAGAATCAGGCTCTAGTGCACCTCCAGCGCCACAAGCGGCCAATGTTGTAACTCAATATTGCCCGGATAGATCGCCCGCTCCGGAAAACGACAGCAAAAAATGTATGTGTTCAGAAAAAATTCCCGGGAGTGGTTCTTACAGAAAAGTTTTATGCAGTACTATTATTAAACCCATTCCATAAATGTAGGAAGCAGGAAAATGTTTATAAAAAAAATGAATTATTATTTTTTAGGTTTTTTTTCCCTCAGTTTAATTTGGTCCATTCCTACTCTGGCTGGTCGCTTTGAAGATAAAGGATGCCATATAACTATATTCGAGAAAAATTCAGGAATTATTAGGGAGGATTGCAAAAAATTTGACCGAAATGGTGGAGGAAGAAACAATTGTAGCCAATCCATGTTTGCCGCTGATTGTGAAAAGTTCGATGCAAAAAGAAGACAGGCTGTTGCTGCTAGTGCGCCTCCACCCCCTCCGGCCAGATTATCTAACGGCTGTTTTGCCGGTGAAAATAGTTTTGATTGTGATAAACGTCAGAGAGCTGAGCATGCCAATGAAAATAGGAATAATCCTAGCAGTGCCGAGTCGTCTCCATCTTCTGGGGGGGCAACAACTGATGCCGAAAAACTACGAGAATGCAATATGCAAGCTAGAAAAGAGTGTGAAGCGAGCAGGTCGTTGCTCGATCGTACAATGAAAACCTGGAGCCGCAGTTGTGTCGAACCAAAAGTTCAGTCGTGTGTGAATGGTTTATAATAGGTGCCAGGATACTTTTGGTTTAGCATTTGCGCTACCATTGGGTAGGTGGCACCTTCAGTGAGAGATATAGGCTATTGCAACATTGAGTTTTTTACCAACTGCCGTTTGCTCGTGAACTTGGACTTGAACTGATCCCCTTAGTTCTGTTCGCTCATCCGACCAAAATATTCCGTTTTGAATGATGATCTTGGATAGGACTAAAACGCCCGGATATCCGAGCGGGGAGAGGGCCTTGAAGGCCGCTTCCTTCATTGCCCAGAGTTCCAGACTATTCGGGTATTCTGAGTCCTGCGGGTTTTGGTAGAATTTCTGGGTGCCATCCTTCATTGGGCGGTCGCTCCATTCGATATCAATGCCTACTGAAAGGTAATCGCTTTTATGGGCCAGGAGGGCAGCGCCCGCTCCTTTAGTATGGGAAATAGACGTCAGGTATTGCGGAAAATTTTTGAGATTCCCGAAATTTACTAATTCAAGAGTTGATTTTAATTCAAGAATTTCGTGCCCTTCATTTTGAAGGAGGTGCTTAAGGGCTTCACGGGAATTGGTGAAGTTATCCTTAGTGTCTGAAAAATATACTTCATGTGTTAATTTCATAAAAACGTGTTGCACTAGAGTCAAAACTTTGTCATATATACGGTTCTTAAAAATTTACCTAGGAATTGTTAATGTTGCCAGAAGAAATGCAGGCCACGCTCGGAACGATCATACTTTTTTTCATGCTGGCCACCATGATGTGCCTAAAAACTTTATAAGATAACTCTTTAATATTTGATTTTTCAGTTTTACAATCCCCCTGAGAAAGAAAGTGATAACTTCAGGAGGACATAATGAAAGATTCTGTATCCGCACTACGTGCTAAAGCCACTTCAAGAAATCCCCGCCATTTTGAAATTCCAAAAGATAATCGCGGCGCCACTAAGCGCGTGAGTGATTATTACGGTGAACTCACTTTCGATTTTAAATCTTCTGAAGACATCCCTGACGTCGTTAAAAAAGAAATCGTCAAGGCAATCGAAGCAGGACTTGGAATCAAGAAGGAGCATGCTGAAGCTGTCGCAAAAGCGGTTACAACATGGGCAGTGAACAATGGGGCAACACATTTCTGCCACTGGTTCCAGCCCCTCACTGGCGGTACAGCTGAAAAGCACGATGCCTTTTTTCAATTCGATAAAGTGGGAAAAGCGATTGAGCGATTGTCTGCCACTCAACTTATGCAAGGAGAGCCGGACGCTTCATCATTTCCAAACGGTGGATCGCGATCAACTTTCGAAGCACGAGGATATACAACCTGGGATTTAACTTCTCCTATGTTTTTGATTGAGGCCATCAACGGTAAAACGCTTTGTATTCCTACTGCGTTTGTTTCATATAATGGTGAAGCTCTCGATGTGAAAACTCCGCTTCTTCGATCTATTTCGAAGTTGAGTTCAGCCGCTACAAAGTTTTTACAACTGGCCGGAAGCAATGAAACAACTCATGTTCATGTTACTTGCGGTGCTGAACAGGAATACTTTCTGATTGATAAAGCTTTTTATTACGCCCGTCCTGATTTAGTCATGACAGGAAGGACTCTTTTTGGTGCACTTTCAACTCGTAACCAGCAGCTGGAAGACCATTATTTTGGATTGATCCCTGATCGCGTTCTGGCATTCATGCAGGAATTAGATTATGAGCTTCACCGACTTGGAATCCCAGCTAAAACCCGTCACAACGAAGTTGCTCCTGCTCAATTTGAATTAGCTCCGATTTTTTCTGAAGCAAACGTCGCTGCCGACAACAACCAGATGATAATGACGACCATGAGAAGAATTGCTGAAAAGCACGAGATGATGATTCTTTTACATGAAAAACCATTCGCCGGAATCAACGGCTCTGGTAAACACGTCAACTGGTCTATGAGCGACAACACTGGTCTGAACCTTCTTGAGCCAGGCAGTGAACCCCACGAGAATTTACGTTTTCTCGCAACAGTGGCAATTATTGTAGAAGCACTTCACCGTCACGCGAAGCCACTTCGTATGGCCATTTCCGGGGCCGGAAATGATCACCGACTTGGGGCCAACGAAGCTCCGCCTTCGATCATCTCAGCATACCTGGGTGATACCCTTCATAAAATTTTCCATGCCATCGCCGAGGATAAATCATTCACTCCAACACACAATAATGTATTGGATTTGGGGACTAATCAGCTGGCGCATTTATTAAAGGACAACACTGACCGAAACAGAACATCTCCATTTGCCTTCACCGGAAACAAATTCGAGTTCAGAGCGGTCGGTTCAAGCCAGGCCATCGGATTTCCGATGACTGTTTTAAACGCAGCTGTAACAGATGTGATGATCGAGGCCAATGAATACCTGGAAGCTGAGCTTAAAAAAGGTCAGACGGTTGATCAGTCTTTAATGTCGCTTACAAAAAAATTAACATCACAATCTTTCCAGGCCGTCTTTAATGGCGATGGTTATTCGAAAGAATGGGTTACTGAAGCCCAAAAAAGAGGACTGCCAAATCTTCGCACGACTCCGGAAGCGCTAAAGACCATGACTGAAAAAGGAACATACGACTTCCTGGTAAAACTTGGCATCTTTAAGGCGGAGGAGATTGGCACCCGCTACAATATTCTACTTGAGAGATATATTAAAATTCGTGAAATCGAGCTTGAGACCATGATCGATATGATTCACCAGTTTGTAATCCCGTCAGGACTTGAGTACAAAAAGGTGCTGGCGACATTGATCAAGGGCCAGGCTGATGTAGGAGTTTCTTCCCAATTTGAAATGGATGCTTATAAAAAAGTAACTTCTAAAATTGATGAAGTTTATGCCTTTTCTCAAGCTCTTCATAAAGAACTCTCGGGTGAACACGCAGATCATCAGAAATATGCTGAAAAGATTGCTCAGGAACTGATGGTTACCAGTACTTCGATGGCGAACATTTGTAACGAACTTGAAGAATTGATTCCAAACCAGTTCTACAGTCTGCCGAAGTATTACGATATGCTGTTTTTAAGATAATAAAAGATCATTTACGAAGCGCGAGTATCCCGATGTTTCTGGGAGAAAGCGCTTCATTGAAATACTGCTCAAGTTTGACTTTGAAACCTTTTTCTTCCAGATAAATACATCGATCCAGAAGGAGATAAACTTCCAGCGCCCTTCCAAGCTGCCAGCGGATAATATTACAAAGCCACATAACTCTCAGTTCTTTTTGAATATCAGCGTCGTTATAGAAATGATTAAAATCATCATCTGTAAAATGGTGGTCCAGATTGAGTTCCGTGAGTTTGCTTCTTATGTAACCGACAAACGGCCCCCAGTAAGTTCTTATATGGCATTCACCCACATCAGTGAAAAATTTATTGTTAAAATGCTTCATCAAAAAAAGATGGAGGGCGTAGCGATAGTATTTAACCCGCTCTTTGGTTTGATAGTCTTCAAAGTTCATAGGAGCGTGGGAACGGGTCGCAAGACTCAACGCGAATAAATTCAATTTAAAGAAAGCATTTTCCTTATAAAATTTTGAAAGCGGAAAATCCTTATCTGGGTTCATGCGGTGATAACAGCAGCCAAAGCTTAGAAGGCCGGCGGTTTTGAAGTCGATGGAGTTTTGAATAAGCGTATTGGCAAGCGTCCCACAGGTATGCAGCCCCAGAGACACGGCGCTTGGTTTGAATATATTCTTTAATATCTCATGGTCCGTGTTTTCTCCAAAGGTCATATTGATAAACTGAACTTCGCTCATGCCTTCAATTCTTCTGTATTTTTTTAAGCGCTCACTGCCGATTTTTTGGAATTCAATGTTCTGATCAAGGGAGATGGAAGCAATAGCGTGATAATGGGCAAGAACGCGGGAGAGATGACCGACTCCTCCGCCAATATCAATGACATATTCAAACTTGATTTTATCTTGCAGTGTCTTTAATACCGGAACTATTTTTTGAATTTCATGTCGTTTTTTTTTCTTTATTCCATTGAAAGCCCAGGCCTCCAGCGGAATTTCCTGATGCTCAAGAATCCCGGGAATAGAGGAGAGCTCGCGAAGTGTCTGCATAAAATGTGCAAAACCAGATTTTTCAATTTTTGGGAGTATTTCTTTGGAATCAAGCGCATAAAGTTCTGATTCACTGAGTGAATCAAGAAGGTCAATCCATTCCCTGGGGTAACTCTCAATAGATTGAGGGTATTCATTCATTATTTCATCGTTCCACATCTGAGTGTAGCGGCGAAGAAACGATTCTAATTGAGTGGCCTGACTTTTAGTATTCATCAGGTAAAATCATTACCATGTTTAATCTAAAAGATAAAAGAGTAGCAGTTTTTGGTTTGGGAGTTTCCGGTCTTTCGGCCATCCGCTTTTTATCGAGGCTGGAATCCAGCATTATTGCCATTAATGCTGGCGAAACCGCCACTTGGGCAAAAAAGCCGGGCGTGCAAGATTTCCTGTCTTTAGACGAATGTTTTTCTGAGGGAGATTCTCGTTTAAAAGATATCTTAAAAAATATTGAGCTGGTTATCTTATCGCCAGGCATTCCGCGCAATCATCCTGTACTGGATCCGGTGAACAGTGCAGGAATTCCAATATGGGGTGAACTCGAACTGGCTTATCAGTTTCTTGAGTCCAGCGGAAATTTAAAACCCATTATTGGTATTACCGGAACCAACGGCAAAACAACTACGACAACTTTTCTCGGAGAAATGATTCAGTGTGATCATAAAAAAGTTTTTGTCGGCGGAAATATCGGCGTTCCGTTTTGTGATTACGCCTTTGATATTTTATCCAATAAAAAAGATGCGGAAGTTGATTTTATTCTTCTGGAACTCTCCAGCTTTCAACTTGAAAGCATAGATCATTTTCATGTGAACATCGCCATCTTTTTAAATCTTTATCAAAATCACGGCGAGCGCTACGATAATATAGAAGATTATGGCCGCTCTAAATTTAATATTACCAATCGTTTTACAGAGAAGGATCTGCTTATTTATGCCGAGGATTTTTCTCTGATCAAAGAATGGGCCATGAATGTTTCGGGGAGAGTCTTGGGTATCAATACCCAAAAACCCAATATTCCTTTTGACCTCTCAAAATTTAAGCTTCCCGGAATTCACAATCTTGTTAACTTAAATTTTATTATCAAAGCGGCCACTGAATTAAAGCTAGGCAAAGACGCCATTCAGAAGTGTATTGATACCTTTCCAGGTGTTCATCACCGTATTGAGTTTGTCGATAATATTAAGGGACTGCCCTATTTCAAGGTTTTCAATGACGCTAAAAGCACGAACTGGGATGCAACTCTTACAGCGGTAAGAGCGATGGAAGATCTTTCGGGCAAGCTTTTTTTGATAATCGGTGGCCAGCGAAGAGGTAATGGGGATTCCATACTTCCTTATCTGGATTTTCTAAAGCAGAGAGTCCATTTTTTTTATTTGATAGGGGATATGTCCGTCGACATAGCTTCCGAGCTACAGGGCAAGGTCAATTTCAAGCAAACAGGCACGCTGGATGAAACTCTTAATGATTTGCGAAATAACCATAGGGAAGAGGCTGGAATTTTGTTATTTTCGCCGGGTTTTCCCTCATTTGATCAATTCAGAAACTATGTTCATAGAGGTGAACACTTTATAAGTCTGGTTCAATAAAAATCTTAACGTATTGGTTTTAAATTACTTGTGACTGGGGTGGTGTTGGCTACACGCCTGTAGCTGTCCGGACCAGAGTGCCCAAATCCAATATTGCGGACATTATCCAAAAGGGCAACCTTGAACAGGAATAGTCCTACAATAATGTAAATCGGGTTGAGTTTTGATTTCATATAGTCTCTTCAATGGGTTATTATTACCTAGTATCCCTATCGGATAAATTTCAGAGAACTTTAGCAAAAAGGTTTAGTTTTATGGCAAAAGATCGATTCTTAACAAAAACAGACGTTGAGCAGAATATTGAAAAGCTTAAGAGATTTATGAAATCTAATAAGCTCGATTCATTTTATATTTCTACGAACGATATTTTTCTTAATGAATATGTACCATTGCAAGATTGTCACCGCTACTATGTGACAAATTTTACCGGCTCAACCGCAGAGTGTATTGTCCCACTCTCCGGCAAAGTAATACTTTTTGTTGATGGCCGTTACTACGAACAAGCGGACCTGGAAGTTGATCCCGATGCTGTTGAAGTTTTTAAATGCCCTTACGGTATGGGCCTGCAGACTGCGATGAAAGAAATTATCAAGGAACGCGGATTAAAATATCTGGGAGTCGAAGGAGACCGCATTGATCTTTCCCTCTTCAGAGAATTTTCTAAACTCACCTGTACAACTTCATTCAACAATGCGGAGCTTAGCAATGTACTAGATTTCAAGCCTACAAGTTTTGATAAAAAAATTCATGAGCTTTCCCTGGATCTCGTCGGTGAATCAACGCTTGAAAAATGTCAGCGCTTATTAAATCCAGGTGAAGCCTTTTTCATAACAGCGCTGGATTCGATCGCATGGATTACCAATCTTCGTCGTTTTGAAATGCCTTATCAAAGTACGTTCAGAGCAAAAGCTCTGGCTACGAATAATAAAGTTTACCTTCTGCTGGAAAATATTGAAGGCGAAGTGAAGTGTCCTGAAATTGAAATTTCTGTAGGAAAATTTTCTGAACTGGAAATTTTCCTTTCTATGGTTGATGAATATGAATCGACCTGGAGAAAATTTCTGGGAGAACCTGAAAATAAAATCAAGAAAGTTTATTATTCAGACCGTTCTCTCAATGCCGCTGATTTTCAAAAACTGACAAACCATTTTGGTGAACAAAATCTGGAAAATAAACCTGAAGGACTTGTTCCTTATCATGCCTCTAAAAATCCGGCAGAATTAAAATCAATGGAGAGTTCATTTAATAGAGGTGACCAGGCCATATTTGAAACGATCAGCTGGGTAAAAGAACAGGTGAAAAATGGTGTGCATCTTACGGAACTTGATTTCTTTCACAAGACCAATGAGTTTTATAAATTGAACGGGGCCCTTGAACAAAGTTTTAAGACTATCTCAGCAGTGGGCCCGAATTCATCTATCATTCACTTTTCAAATCCCAGTGCTGATGTTGTCTTTAAAGAGCAGGATTTGGTATTGCTTGATTCCGGAGGCTATTTTGAATCCGGTTACGCTACAGACACGACCAGGGCCTTTTTATCGGGGGGAACAGCAACACCTCGGCAGAAAGAAATTTATACGGTTGTTTTAAAATCAATTCTCCATACCCAGAACGCCGTTTTCCCAGAGGGCAGCTGGGGAAGTCTTATTGATGGACTTGCACGCCAGCCGGTCTTTAAGTATGGCCTTAATTATAATCACGGAACAGGTCACGGCGTAGGGATCAATGTCCATGAAGGTGGATATCGTTTATCCACAACATCTAATGTTCCCTTAAAGGAAAATACCGTGGGCTCAATTGAACCGGGAATTTATATTCCGGGCTTCGGAGGTGTTCGTCTTGAGAATGTTGCGGCCATTGAAAAACATCCGCGCATAAAAGGCATGCTTCGTTTCAGACCGCTGGTTTTTGTAGGTTTCGATCACGATCTTATCGATGAAAGCCTCTTAACTGCTGAAGAAGCAAACTGGCTTGAAGAATATGAACGGGAATGTCAGCTGCGCAAGCGAAGCTTTAAATACCGAAATTGATTTTTAAAGAGCATGACCAGTAAAAATCCAATAATCAAACCCAACCAAGAGGTGGGATTGTTTTTTGTGTCGATGCTTCCGCAGCTGATTGGCTGCTCTTTTGGATAGAGATAACTGATGCCGTCGATATCATCGGAACCTAAACTGACCCTCATGTTGACTGTTGAAAAATACATCAACGAATCTTTGACCGGACTGTGACCCAGACCGAATGCATGGCCTAACTCGTGGGCTATAATTGAAATTTTTTCTGAGCGCGATTTTGCTGCAAATTGATTTCCAGCGCGATCGTTGATCATAATCAAAGAGCCATTAATTGTTTTTCCACTAATATTGTTGGGAACAGTGACTGCGAGAATCGCGGCACTTGGAAAAGTAACAGCGTTTGTGTTGCATGTGATCAGGATGTCTGAAGCGACTGCCAGGGCCGGGTTCGGGTCGCAATCAGTAGCGCCTACGCATATCTGGTCAGTTCCAAAACCTGCGGCGGCCGCTATAACACTGCCACTTCTTAGTTTTAATCGGCTGGTAGGAGATTTGTTCCAGTATTGATCAACAGCCTCAGATACAATTGATTTTAGTTCCTGAGTATCAATACCGATATTAGTACAAGTGATGTTGGCGACATTTACTTTTACTTCGTCGTGATTAAAGACCAAAGTGGCGGAGTTGTTCAAGGTGAATGCATGAGCATTATGGAAAAATAATGATATAAAAAAAAAGATAATTCTTGTGATCATTCAAATTCTCCAAAATGATATGTGCCATTGATAGCGATTGAAAAAGCCCGGTCTTCAGAAGTGAGTGCATTAAAAACATACGTATGAATATCGGCGCTCCATTCCTTGTCGAAATCAGCACCAAATCCCAGGTTTAATATGAAATTTCTGGTGTAAACAGTGGATTCCGGCATTGGGAAAGAGGAAGTGCCAGTTCCGTTTGATAATTCCTGAGTGCCGCCGCTGCCGGCGATTCGAGTGAAGAACAGGCCCAGGCCTGCGATCAAATGATAATTTGAGAATTTGTATTTTGCATTTGCCAGGGCGACAATAGACATTTTGTCGATGCTCTCATCACGGCCACTTTGAGGAAATGAAAATCCCACTTCCGGAGATAGTAAAAATCTATTGTTAATTGGGTAATCAACGAATGCAGCGAGGTAGGGATTGAATGAGCAGACATTAGTGCCACCTGAATCATCTGTCTGGATTTTACCGACAAATTCGCAGAGATTCCCCAAGGAGGCGCCCATGTCGTAAGCATGAACTGTATGCACGGAAAAGAGCATTAATAAGCTGATCAGTAGCGTCGGGTATTTTAATTTTTTCATATTCGTTTAGTATTCTTTCAAATGTTGCGGTAAAATGGCAACGAAAATCAGAAATTAAATTCTCACCAAAAAGGGAGTCCTTATGTTTGATAATTTTAAAATTCCAGAAAACCTTATACCCAGTGATCCTCGTTTTGGATCAGGACCATCGTTAGTTCCTGCCGAATTCTTGCTGGCTCTTCATGCGACAGGTACTCATTATATGGGAACAAGTCACAGAAAGCCGGGAATTAAAAATGTTGTTAAAGAAATTCAGGAAGGATTGAGCAAGTACTTTAATCTTCCATCGGATTATTTAGTGGTGTTGGGAAATGGCGGGGCGACGTTATTGTTTGATATGATCGCTCTGGGAATTGTGGAAAAGAAGGCGACGCATTTTACTTGCGGAGAGTTTTCAGAAAAATGGTACAAGTCTTCGAAGCTTGTTCCTTGGATACAGACAGAACAAGTGGCAGTGCCGTTTGGAAAAGGGATCAATGGGACAGCTGTTGCTGGTTCTGATTTAATCGCAGTGACACTCAATGAAACTTCTACCGGCGTTCAGTTGTCAAAACTTCCGGTGGTGGATGCCAATACAATTTTAGCAGTTGATGCGACTTCAGGCGGGGGACAGTGTCCGTGTGATGTCAGCAAGACTGATATCTATTTCTTCTCGCCTCAAAAAGTGTTCGCAAGTGACGGCGGTTTGTGGGTGGCCATCATGTCTCCTAAGGCCCTGGCACGCGCTAAGAAAATCGCGGGAGATAAATCCAGATACGTTCCGGATATCATGAACTGGAATAATGCTATTTCAAATTCTGAACAGAACCAGACTTATAATACTCCTGCTCTTGCAACTTTATTCATGATGAATGAACAGATAAAGCAGATGAATCTTCTGGGGTATGAAAAAGTTAAAGAAATGGCACAAAAGAAGGCCAACCTTCTTTATGGGTGGGCAGAATCTAAGCCTTATTTGTCGCCGTTCATTGAAGAAAAAGAATTCAGATCAGTGGCGGTTGCAACGATTGATGTTGATTCAAAAGTCAATGTTGATGACGTGATCAAATTTCTTGAGAAGAAAAAAATCGTCTACGGAATTGATGGATACAGAAAGCTTGGAAGAAACCAGTTCAGGATTTCAATGTTCCACAATATCTCTTACAACGACCTTGAGAAATTGACGGGGTTATTGTCTATGATGATCGAATCGAAATTGTAATTTTATCAGGGCCCTCTTCCAGAGGGCTTTTTTTTGCCCCGACCATTCAAAAAAATATATTTAATTCGTAGAATCTTAATCTTATAAATTCTTTCATTGTCATTCCAATTCAGCGAATTCCGGTAGGAGCGATTAAAGATGAGGCTGATCGACCTTGCTACGTCTAGAATATTCAGGTTAAGCTTATCTCTTTCCAGGAGTAACCATGAAACTGATTCACGACACCGACGAGTTAAAAAAAGGCGATACGATCATTGTAAAAGATCAGGCCAATTTCTCTTCCCTGGGGTATGCAAAAGTAGTTGGCGATGTATTCGACATTGAATACGGAAAAACTGTTTTTTCAATCAAATGCAAAGAAACAGACTCTATCGAAAAGGTCAGCATCGAAAGCGGGAAGATTTTTTTAATTAATTAGATTCTTGGCCCTTTATAAACGGCCCTAAAACTAAAAATATAATTCTGATTCTTTTACCTGTGCAAAAAAGGTAGTTGGTGCAAAAAGAGATTAAGATTCAACCTTTGGAAATGAAGTATTCCTTCAGTGGTGAGCTGTGGAAATACAAGGGACCTGGGGGATGGTGCTTTATTACAATCCCTCCAGCGCTTTCCAAAAAAATTCCGGGAATTCACTCTGTCTCTGAAGAGGGGTGGGGACGACTTAAAACATTGGCGATTGTTGGAAATTCTACTTGGAAAACTTCGATATGGTTTGATACGAAGTGCGACTCCTATTTACTGCCAGTGAAGTCTTTGATTCGAAAAAAAGAGAAGCTGGAAATTGGCGCTGTTATATCTGTGGAGCTTGAGTTTGAGCTTGATAAGTGGCTATTGAATTCTATACTTCGTTAAATATCATGGTCATTAAAAATGAAAGCAAAGAATTAAGAAATTTATTCCTTTGGAAAATTTTTCATTTTTTTTCGATTAAGAAATTTCGGACGTTGGAGTCTGTAGTGATTTAGATTTTTACTTAGAAATTCCAGTGCTGCCATTAGAGCAGGTGCCCAAAAATATTTTGACAAGCTTACTGACTTGGGAAAGTTGCAGGATGAATTACAATCAAGCGGATGCTCTTAATCGAGTAACTTTTCCTGATAAAAATCAGCGTTATTCAATATGTCTTCAGTAAATTGCCTATTTCTTCTGATTTAGATCAGAGAATAAGAATGCTCTTACAAATAATCTCTAAGGGTCACAATTTTTAGATTTGATGGGGATTTTTATGAGCAAAAAAGAGCGCTATTCTGACAAAATGGATATGCCACCAAAGACCGAAGGCCCGAATATTTATCCACTTTCATGGGTCTCAAAAACTCAGAAGATGGAAGAAATCTGGCAAGCTTCGCAAAGAGAATTTTGGGATCCAGAGAAATTACCATGGGAAACTTTTGATCCAACAAGCTACACATGGGAAGAGCGCGAATCGATTGCTTATTGGTGGACGATTCTTTCTGTCTTTGATGCTTCAGCTCCACCCGTTTTTGCAGCAGCATTGATTAAGACCTACGAGGATCATGAAGAAGATCCTGTTCGCCGCTGTTTCTTTTCAGTGACAAGAGATGAGCAAAATCATGAGCAGCTTTGTGGAATGGCCATCACTAAATTATTGGATCACTCAGACCCGCTGACTTATGTGCCTAAATCAGATATTGGCAGACGTTTGCAAAAAAATGCTCACTGGCTTTATTTTAACGGAGGCAGGTATTGGTCCGGGTATAAAACGGCCGTGCCGAAATATTCTTTAGCCGTTTTATTCAGCTCGTTTTTAATGGGTGAAATTGCAGCGGCCACTATTTTTCATCAAATGTCTAAGGGATGCACCGAACCTGTCTTTCAGGAAGGGTTCAAGAATATTGGAAGAGATGAAGGTCGTCACATGGCCATTTGTATGAGTTTGATGGAAAGAGATTATCCAAAACTAAAAATGGAAGATCGCACTCTTATCACAAAACAAATCCGCGCCGGATACCTATTTTTATCAGCCGTTCTTTTTGAACCGCCAATGGAATTCTGGGATCTGCCGGGAGATTTCATAAAAAATCAAAGAGAGGCCGAAGAGATTGCCAGAGCTGCAGGGTTTGGAATACCTACTTATGACGCTAAATTAGAAAACTGGAAAAATGCCATGCTCAATCTAAAAGGCGTTTTGGACAAATACGATATTCCTTTCCCTGCAATTCCTGAAGTGGGAATTACCGGTCAGGAAATACTCGATGTTGATATGGAAGACATTATCCCGGTATTCTAATGAAAAAAATTCGTCTTTATCCATCATTAAAAGAAATCAATTACATCGAAGGTGAATCCATTTTATCGACTCTCGAAAAAAGTGGATTTGCTCTTCCGAATAATTGCCGTGCCGGCGCTTGCGGCGAATGCAAAATGAAAATTCGCCAGGGCGAGATAGATCAAGGTTTCATTTTGGATATGGCCCTCTCTCAAAAAGAGCGAGAAGAGGGGTTTGCACTTATGTGTATGGCCAAAATGAAGAGTGATTTAGTTGAAGTTGAATGGGCCGATGTCGATGCCAGACCAAAACTTTTTCCTCCTCTTGAAAATGTCCAATACATGGTGATTGAAAAATTGATGGTCACCAACAAACTCTTGCGATTAAAAATCAAAGCTCTCGCCAATCCCATTCGTTTCTGGCCGGGTCAGTACATTCAAATAGGCGATATGAACAAAGATATTCCTTATCGAAGTTATTCCATCGCCAATATTCCCAATAGTGAAGGTGAAATTATTCTCTATATTGCCAACACTCAAAGTGGGACTAGTAAGTGGATTCACGAAAATCTTGTTGCGGGAGACCGCTTAAAAATTAATGGACCTTACGGAACGTTTGTAGGTAATCCCACGGCAGAAACTCCTGTTTTGTGTCTGGCCCAAGGTTCAGGTCTGGCGCCCATTATGTCGCTGGCCAGTGCAGCTTTGCTTCGAGGTGGATTTAAATACCCGGCAACGATAATATTCTCGGCAAAGACTAAGGATGACGTATTCGAAAAGGGCTTGTTTAAATTCTTAAGCACTAAGTTTAGAAATTTCAAATTCAATGCGACTTATACGGGCGAGCAATATCCCAATGAATTGTTCGGAAGAATCCAAAAAATACTTCCGGAACTTTACAAGGATCTTTCCGGGTACAGTGTTTATATTGCTGGGGCCCCGGGGTTTGTGGAAGAAAACCTGGAAATATGTAAGGCCTTAGGTGCTAAAAGAGAAAATATTCACACTGAAGGGTTTTACAGCACTCCTTTGAAATAAATCAATGAGAGTTAATCCTCAGCCGCCCCATCATCATCACCGGAATCTTTGGTGTAATTGGCAAAGAATTCTTTCTTAAATTCTAAGAAGCGGTCTTCTAAAATTGCAATGCGCGCACTTTCAGCTAAACCCTTATAATAGGCGATATTGTGCGTGGTCGCCAGAACTTGTCCAAGGATTTCATTGGAATCAAAAAGATGTTTGATATAAGCGCGTGAAAAGTTTTTACAAGTGTAACAGCTACAGCTGTGATCAATCGGATAAAAATCTCTTCTATAATTTCTGTGGCGGATTCTGATTTTTCCTCTTGTGGTGAAGAGTGTTCCACCGCGGGCGAATTTTGTCGGGATGATACAGTCGCTCATATCGATACCGTTTTCCCAGAGCATGATCAGGTCTTCAGGATTGCCGATTCCCATTGCGTATCGAGGTTTATTTTCGGGCATAAGCGGAGCGGCGTAAGAAATAATTTTTTCCATCCATTCAGCACCTTCACCGACTGAGACACCGCCGATGGCGTAACCGGGAAGGTCGCGCTTAATGAGTTCATCAATACACTCTTTTCTGAGATCGTTATAGGTCGATCCCTGAATAATTCCAAACAACGCTTGCTTGGGATTGGTCCATGTTTCGATACAGCGGTCGAGCCATCTGTGCGTTCTGTCCATTGAATTTTTAGTGTACTCGCGAGTCGCAGGATAAGGAATACATTCATCAAAGGCCATCATGATATCAGAACCAAGATTCTGCTGAATCGTGATTGATGTTTCAGGAGAAAGAAGAATCTTTTTGCCTTTTTGATCGGCGAATTCAGCACCTTCTTCCTTGATGCTTTTTTTCTGAAGCGAGAAAACCTGAAATCCGCCGGAATCCGTGAGAATTGGGCGGGGCCAGTTCATAAATTTATGAAGACCGCCAGCCTTCTTAATTAAATCAGATCCAGGGGTCATATGCAGGTGATAAGTATTGGAAAGAATAATTTTGGTGTCCATTTCTTCCAGAACTTTTGGCTGAAGCGCTTTAATCGCTCCATGAGTACCGACCGGCATAAAAACCGGAGTAGGAATCTCTCCATGGGGAGTCGTGATCGTTCCTGCGCGAGCTTTGCAATGTTTATCTACATGCTCTAGTTTGAATTTAAAGTGTTCTTTTACTTGATCTTGGATTTTCATTCTTTACTCACTTAAGTTTTTTTCCATTCGATTAGAGTGAATTGATAATATCATCGAAGGTCTTTTCAATATTTTTAGTTAAACCAATTCGGTTGCTATCAAGAAAAAGAGCCCGTGCTGTTTGCTCGATGTTCTTCTTAAGAAAGACTGGCCAGTCTGAATTTTTTAACTCTTTGGCTTTCTTAGCTTCTTTGATGTAATAAGTCAAAATAGTCTGATAGTCGGAACGCTCAAAAGCTTCAAGAACTTCAAGAATTTGAGGGTCTGTCGCCGCATTTTTAGAAGACGTTTGATCAAAACGTTGTGGAGTAATAACAGAATTGATAAAATCATCCAGAAGCTTTGTCTCTTGAGGCATGCTTAGGGAGAATTCGATGATCCCTTTTCGGGTGAAGAAAAAAATCTTTTTTTCCTTGCCTTGGGCCAGCAAGATTTCTGGATTTTTCTCATCAAACGTATTCAGGAGCAGATTTTGAGGGGAGGAGAAATTTTTTAAGAAGTCTCCTTTAAACAAAAAACCATTTGCCATAAGAGGCCCGAAATTTTCATAACCCTGGGACAGATTTGTCAGTGCAAGCTCTAAGCTTTGGATAGTCTTGTACTTCAGAAACTGATTTTCAATCATGTCTTCCTGTATGCTAAAACCCGAAAGGGGGTTGGAGTACCTGTATTTAAAATACGCAAAGGCGTTCGAGGTTCTTCCCGTTTCCTTCATCTCCAGCGTATTTTTTGTCTTAGTATTGTAGAAAACCATACCCAATTTATTTTTTTCAAAATAAGGCATTAGCACATAATCCAAATCGATCTCAGACTTCAATGAAACCCCAAACTCACCCGAAAATGAAGTTACAGCATACGTCTTGGACTCAACATATTTTGAGTGAAAGGATTTTTCCCTGGTTATATTAACGTTATAGGGTGCTTGAAGAAAAAAGGGAGAAAACATGGACGCTATTAGCAGCAGGGGCACAACCGCATTTCTTAAAACTGTAAAAAGCGAAGATTCAATCATCTCTCTTTTTGAAAAGGTCAGAATCTCTTTGAGATTTTTTCCACGGTAAAGCGGCAGATCGAATACCAATAGTGGAAGTGCCACAATATTAATAAGGGCATAGATGCATGCCTTAAAACGCTTAGTGATAAAATTTCTCTTTTCACTCTGATGAATGCCGACGAGAAAAGCGCCGGGACTTGCTCCCAATATCAGGCTTCCTGCGATCATCAGCGCGTGAAAGCCGATGAAAAATTCAAACAAGGAAAGATAGTTTATTACGCGAATCTCGGGATGATGTTTCAGCATAAATTGCAAAAGAAAATCGGAAAATGGAAAAAGAAACTCCTGAACATCGGCCATAACCCCCGCGGTAGGAAAAATAAATCCCAACATCAGATAGGTGAGAGCAATATCGGCAATAAATGCATAAACTTTGTAGGTGATCAGTGCAATCGGTTTTAAATTCAGAGCAGTGTGTTTTTTCTGAGTGGTGATTTTTTCAACAGGAAGCTGTGCTGATAGTTGCGGAGCTTCCGGGATGACCTGCGTTTTCGCAGGCGGATCCATTTTTTCAGTCAGGGGGAGAGTATCTTTTTTGGAAATAATATTTCCGGCCCCTTTCCCTTTTCTGACTCTGATCTGCACCTTGCCGACTTTCAGGACATCGCCGTTTTCCAGCATATACAATTTGTCTTGTTCAAGGGACAGGCCGTTCAAAAACGTATCTCCGTCTCGCCCCAGGTAGTGAACGGTGAGAATATTATCCTTTTTTCTAAAGAGGAAGTGTTTGGGCAGCACTTTTGAATCAACCAGAATCAAATCGTTTCTAGGGTCAAGACCGGCAAGAATTCTATCCTGCACCTCAAGCCTTATAGGTGATTGGTCAGGTATTTTCACATCGAGTGTGAATATAAACTGATCTATGCTTTGATTTTCGCCTTTCATTTCTTTCATTGATCCATTGTCATAAAAAAGGAATGGAACTGCAATTTTTTTCAGGGCAATTTATTCCTGTAGAAATTAATGCGACATAAAACTCTTTACAATTTTTCGGCATAAAATAATCTATTAGAGTCCAAGCAATTATGATTTTCAGGAAAGGATAAAAAATGAAACCATGGAAGACCCTCACCGTCACCTCTCTGTTAGCACTCTTTGCCAGTAATGCCATTTCATACGATGTTGTCGATCGCTACAAGCTCATCGACGATAAGTTGAAAACTGAGCAGATGCTTCGCCCCTACGGACACGATTTTTTTCTTGATGTCGGAGCAGCTTTGAATAAAAACGTCACTGATTTTGTCGATGACGTTAAGAAGGCCAATGACTTTCAAGGCTCTGATGCTGCCAAACTGGCCAATGCGCAGGCCGTACTGGCTAAATACGATAAGACTGAACAGACTGTTAAATTGAACGTGGCACTTGGTATACCTGTTTTTAGCTTTTCAATTGGTCAGCTAAAAGTTCAGCCCAATATCAGAGTTTATGCTGATGGTGGTGCCAATATCGGGATTCGCTCAGAGACTTTGACCACCGCTATGGTTTTGGACTTGATCAACGTTGAATTGCCGGCCGAATTAAAAGCTGCAGTTCTCGCTCAGGCAATAACTCCCGGGGGAGATATTCTGGCGCCAATCTGTCCCACACTCACAGATCCTGGAGCTGTTTTAATTTGTAACGCCAATATCGGAAAATATTTTTATCCTACCGATCTCAATGCTCCGGACATGCTTCTTTATGCAAAAATCGACGGGCGTGTAGGTTTATTCAATGAATATACATACGGAGAGCATTACTTTGGAAACTGGAACCTTTATGCCTTAAGCCGGACTGACGTTTTCCAGAGAGTAAACGCAAACATGATTGCCAAAGGCTCAAAGGTTGATCTTCCGGCCAAGAAGAATACAGAACTTGCACTTCAGACTGATTATCGCCTTGGCTATAAAAATTCCAATTACCGCGTTTTTGCCTCCGTGGAAGATTTGAAGCTTTCTCAAATGAAAGACCGGGAAGCAGGATCAAAAGAGCTTTCCTATGAATATGATCCATTAATGCGCATCCATGCTGATGCTCTTTATCGATTTTCAGCTTTTTCACTCAATCCATTTACCGGCTTCCATAAGCGCAAAGGCTATGGATTTGCAGATGGATTGTATTTAGGAGCTGATGCCGGTGCCCATGTTTGGGGTGATCGCCTGGGGCTTCAATTGAGAGGGATGTTTGATAAGCAATATTTTACCATTTCTCCAAGAATGAAACTTTGGATTATGCAACTTGAATATTCATTGAAAAATCCATTGAAATCGACAGATGGTGATGTGAAGCTCTCGGCAATCCATTCAATCGACTTCCGCTTATTCTTTTAGTTCTAATACCGTTATTCTCATGATAGGCTAGGGGTATATTTACCCCTTACCTATTGCGAGTTTACTCATGAGCTTCGAAAAAATTCTCTCTCACCCTTCTGTTTTAGCTTTCCTTGTAGAGCATAAAATGAAGAATCCAACCACAATTCAGTCTCAGGTCATTCCTGATTTCATAAAAGGCAAGTCCGTTAATGTCGTTGCTAAAACCGGTTCAGGAAAAACGCTGGCCTTTGCTCTTCCTGTCTGTGAACTTTTGAAAGAAGATGAGGCTAATTTTCCGGTAGCGGATAATAAGACGGCCCATGGAAAGCCTCGCGCGGTCATTCTCGCTCCAACCAGAGAGCTGGGCCTGCAACTGCACAAAGTTTTTAAGTCAATTGCCCATCATGCAAAAATGCGCATCCGTTTGCTTGCGGGCGGAGAAGGAGCGAAGACGAACCATCTTCTCTCGCGAGATAATATCGACGTTCTCATTGCGACACCTGGCCGATTAAGCAATGCTTTGAAGAAAAAAGAATTAAACCTTAAAGAGACCCGATACATCATTATGGATGAAGCTGATCAGCTGCTGGACATGGGATTCAGGAAAGATCTTGTGAATATTTACGGTTCAACTGATTCTTCTTTAGTTCACGTGGGTCTTTTCAGTGCGACTCATTCGGACGAGCTGGCCGATTTCTGTAAGACGGTCTTTGCAGACGTGGATTTTCAGACCTACAACGTCGAGGATAAAAACAAGCTCACGCAGTCTGTGCGCACTTTTAATATTTATGTCACGGACAAAGAAAAAAATCAGATGACTGAAGCCTTCTTGAAAAATCAAGCTAAAGGCCGTGGAATTATTTTCGTTAATAAACATGAAACAGTTGATGCTCTTATGCTTGAGCTGGCACCAAAATTCCCCAAAATGAAATTCCATTCGCTTCACGGTGAAATGGAAGCCCGCGACAGAAAGAAAAATTACGACCGTTTTTTAAAAGAAGGCGGAATTCTTATTTCAACTGATATCACGGCAAGAGGAATGCATATTGATGACCTGGTCTGGGTCATGAATTACGATCTGCCCTTTGAAGCGGTTTATTATATTCACCGTTGCGGCCGCGTTGGCAGAATGAATGCCGAAGGATTCGCTTACAACCTTGTGACTCCAAAAGATGTGAATATTATTTCCAGGATTAATGAGGCGATAAAGAATCAAAGTGCTATTCGTCTGACTGCCTTTGATGAAGGAAAATTCGCCGGCATTAAAGCAGCGAGTAGTCCAAAAAGTTCGACAAAACTAGATAAGAAGAAAAAACAGCTGATAGTCTTGAAAGAAAAAATTCATAAGAAGAAAAAACCAGAAAAGACCTATCTTAAAACAATTAAAACCTCTTCAACTCCTCGCTACAAGCGCCTCTCGACCTCAGCTGCCGGCGTAAATAAAAAGACGGGGAAGCTCGACAGCAGAAACAGCTCCAAAAGCAATCCAAAGAGCAATTCCAAGAGTAATGTTAAGACCAGAAGCAACCCGCGAACCAAAGTCCGCGCTAACCAGAAATCAACTAAACGATGAAGTACATTTTAATCCAAATCATCATTCTTGCTTCACTGCTTGTTTCATGTTCGAAAAAAAAAGAAATCATCGAATTGAAATACACAGTTGAAGAATTTGAAAAGCTGGCCCACGAGACTTCCAACGGACATAGTAAAGGCGATGAAGGGTTGAATCTTTCAGAATACGCACCCGGAGTGAATCGCCTGGAATCAAGAGAGCTGGTGTACAAGCGTCTTTCTTTTTTTGCCGTTTCTTTTGAGAAAGAAGAGCAGGCCAGAGACGAAGCGCTAAGGCTTAATCAGTATTATTCGCGCAACTGGCTCTTTGACAGAGTTGAGGGCGAGCCTGTGCTGGAAGATTATGTGATCACTACATTTCACGCTATCAATCCCAAGAGAAAAATACAGCGAGTCCCAAAAGCTTCAGGTCATGGCGGGTCTCATGGCGAAGCCCATGGGACCTCCCACGCAGCACCTGCACATCACTGATTGTACATCTGAGGGTGAGAGTTAAAACGCTCTTCAAAAAAACTGATTCTCTCTTTCCATACCTCACTCAATTCATCATCAGTCATCGCATCGAGCGTTTGATGAAAAAGAATGATCCATCGGCCGAGTTCACCGCGCTTTAATCGCAGCTGAAGATGAGTAAAAAGAAGATGAAAGGGAGGGCCTTGAATAAGTTCAGAAGTCTTTCCTGTCAGCTGCATTTCCCAAAAGGAAGTGAGTCTCACCAAGTGGGCTTCCAGAACGATTGGGTTTTCAAATTTGTAAAAATGATAGCCAATCATTACATCGGCCATGGCCTTTTTATAAAAATCCTTAACAACGTTATATATAAGATCTCTCATGCTAAACCCTTTGAATTTAATACCAGATTGTTAGTGTAAACTTTATTTTCTGGTATCCGATAGGACTACTACATTTATAAAAAGAGAATATGAGAATGCACCTGTTTTGGAAAGTCACATTGAGCTTAATGCTGATCTCGCACTCCGCTTTTGCGTTTGAACCACGTGTTGAAACGCTTTCAGATGGCGCTTGCTGGTTTGAAACAGGCACAGTTATGAAGATAGCCAGCTTCAACGATAAAAGCGTTTATTCGGGCGATAAAGGCCAGATAGAAGCGGAATTCAGTTCGCTCATCTCTCAATCTTATAAAAAAATCAGCCCGGTAAAAATAATGGATCTGAATCTGGCCCTTCACTGCGGAGCTTATGGCGCAAGTCTTGTTGCCAGAGTCACAACTGATACAGCCTCTTTTTGTGTATGGAGCAGGTTTGAAAAGGGAAGATTGCTTTTGAGGAGTATAGGATTAGTAAGCGATAAATTTACCACAGAACTATGTGACGGCTACAAATGGGGGGAGTTTATCATGGGAATTAACTCCACTGAGTTCCTGGTGGAGTTACAATCTCCAAAATGGTCTGCTTATATCAAAGAAGTGAAAATGATTTCTGAAAATGCAGTTAAAATTATTCTGGTAAAAGATTACGAATTTAGAGAGCAGGAAGTTGTCGACCAGCTGGAGCAAAATTTCAGCGGTAAAAATCTTATTCGTTATATTGAATTTAATGATTACCGCCATCCGGTCGGTGAATACATTCACCTGAGATAGTGTTCAGATAGTGCTGTGAAATTATCTGATTGTGTCGTGAAGGGCCCGTCCAAGTGACTTGGATTTTTTATCAAAGAAATTATTATTTTCTGCATGTTCTGCTTCTTCTTTGCATGCAATACAAAGTTCTGCAGTTAAACGTGCATTAAGTCTTTCATATCCGATTTCTGCATCACATTCTTCACAAAGTCCGTAAGTCCCGCGATTGATGGCATCAAGAGATTTGTTTATTTTTTTAAGATAAAAATTTTCGCGATTAATAAAACGGATATCGTGTGAAGTTTGAGTGTTTACGCTTGCTTCATCAAGAGGATCAGAAAGTTCATTTTTGTCTAATTGGTATTTTTCTTGTTCAAGTTTTTTATTTGAAATTCTCTCTTTTTCTGAAAGAAGTTTATCTTTTAAAACAGCCAGTTGCTTAGTTGTGAGGTATGCGTTTTCTCTCTTCATTCTTACTCCTTAAAAATTTCAACTGTTAAACCTTCGAAGTCTCCACAGTAGGGACAAGCAGCACTAAAAAAACCAGTATGATTATTAAAATGACAATACAGATAGGGGAGTAAAATAGTAAATTATTAAAATCTAACAAAGCTTAACATCTTATTTTTTGCTCTATGTGAAAGAAGCTTCGCAGAAAGGGCAAACCTCCCAGAATTGAAGATCAATTTGCTGCTTGCATGATGCGCAATGAATAAGGCACTCCAGGTCGATAAAGTCATCTCCGCCCATAAAAAGATCTTTTCTCATAGCTCTTATGGTCACTGGATGTGCCCTGAAGACTTTAGGGCGCAGAGGATCGGGAATAAACTTCGCTCGTTCAATGCTCTTGTCAGGGAGGATCTGAACCTTGTAACTCTCGTGATAATCTTCATTGAATAATGGCAGATTGGCGGCATTTTTATATGTTTTTAATTTTTCAAATTGCGACTGTGGATCGTGTTGTTCATTTAAAAACTTTCTGATCTCTTCATCATTATCATTTTTGCTGCGCCAGTTTTTCATAGCATTCTTTTCCATTGCTGTTCCAGCAAATCGATGATCTGCATGGCGGATTTTTGATGAGTATTGAATAATTTTAAGAATGCGGGCTTAACATCTCTCACTTCATTTTTTAATCGCATGGATAACGGTCCCATTGATTCAATTGTTCTCAAAGTCCATTCCAGTACTTCGGGATTTTTGTTTTTCAAAAGCTCTTTGAGGTGCTCAAAATAGACTGCAGGAACCATGACTCCGGAGCGAAGAGATTCGCTCACGACATGCTTTTGTGAGGCGGCCAGTGCGTAAATCAATAATTCATGGTTGCGGATTTTTTTTAAAGATTCGAAAAAGTATTCATTCAATTCTGATGTGTAGTTTTGAGTGTTGTCTAAAATGCAGAAAATCCTGGTGAGTGCCTCCTCGTCTATCAGGTCTCCCTCAATGGCCTTTTTCCAGGCGGTTTTAAGCTCGGCCACAAGTTCTGGCGTAAGCCGGATTTGCGGACGCTCGTTTCGTTTTAACTTCTCAATAATCTGGGAATAGACTTCATGGTAATTCATAGGATAATTCTAGAGCAATTCAGAGGGTAAATAAAGCAAAAGGGATCGGCCCAAAACAGTCAATTAATGAAATTTCTACACAGTCAAACAGCTTTTCATCCCAGTGCTGGCAAGAGCCCACCGGCCCTGATATAAATGCCCAAATGACTACAAAACATCTTATAAATTCAATTTATCGGGCCACAGAAGGCGAGGGTGTCTTTCTGGGGCGGCCACAAGTGTTTGTGAGATACCAGGGCTGCGCCATCGGATGTCTGAACTGTGATTCAAAAGATACCTGGGATTTTAATGCTGATATGACCCAGTCGTTTGAAGAAGTTATGGCTGCCGTTTATAGAGAAGGCCTCAATGGATCGATCAAAAATGTCTCGATTACAGGGGGAGATCCGCTTCATCCAGCTCATGTTCCTCATGTTCTTGCCCTGGTAAAAATGCTTAGAGAAAAAAAATATTATGTGAACATTGAAGCCGCCGGCACCAGAGTTGTGGACGAGATTTTTGACCTGGTTGACTATGTGAGCTTTGATTTCAAAACGCCTTCAACCGGGGTGAAAACTCCGCTTAAAAATATTTCTAAAATGATAGCTCAGTACCCTGGTAAATTTCAGGTAAAAGCAGTCATTGCTGACAAGGCAGATTTTGTCACTGCTCATGAAGCTCTCATGGCACTTAGTTCTGAGCACGAATCGATGCCTTTTCCATGGGTGCTGACTCCGTGTTTTAATAATCTCGAAGAGTTTCCATTGGAGAGATTCACTCAAGTGCTTGGCTGGAACGAAGAATCAGGAGGATTTTTCCGGGTCATAGGCCAGCAACACAAGTGGATTTTTGGTCCGGATCAGAAACAAGTTTAAAAAATTCCCAACAATGTTAAACTGTTTTTAATGAAAAGTTCTCTTTTTCACATTTTGTTCATTTCTTTTATTTCTGCTCTTTCAGCAAATGCCATTGCAAACTCCTGTACTGAAGCGGTCAATGAATTTAAAGAAACATCTGCTTCAATTACTAATCGCAAAAGTGTAAGCAATCATGATTTGCAGAAATATCAGGACGCGTTCGAAAAACTGAAAATTCTCACTGAGGATGAACCTTGCTATAAAGCGACACTGGAATCCACCAGGCCGTTGCGGTCCCAGCTCAAAGAAAAGCGTATTGAAACTTTGAACAAGTTTTTTAAAGATAAAGTTTACGAAGAGGAAGGAGTTGACCTCGTCTTTGAATATGCAGTCCTCACCGGAAAGAAGAAAGGCAAAATCGAGTTTGAGGAATTATTTACCAATATAACTGCCAGGAATGTTAAGAGCGGCCAGCTCAATTATGATGTGGTTGCCAAAGCGGCTAAAGCAAACAATCTTCAAGTTCGCCAGAACAATAAATGCACAGGAGTCATCAATCAAAATGAAGCTGTGAATTTAGAAAACACCAGAAATCAGGACAGCGTCGGATGGTGTTATGCCTATACCGCTGCCGATCTGCTGAGTTTTCGTCTGAAGAAAAAAATTTCAGCCGTCAGTTTATATAATTCGCAGGTGAGCATTCAGGATGATATCAATACAGTCGATGGCACCGGCGGCGACATCAGTAAAAGCATAACTGAGTATCTTAAAAAGAAGAACAGCTTATGTCTCGAAGAAGACCTCCCTTCGAGCGACTTTCAGTTTTGCACCTATGCTAATTATGTCAGTTTTTTGAGATCCCTCTATCAATCAGTACAAAATAATACTTTGACCAATAGCCAGTGCCTGAATCAGAATCTAAAGGCTGCTTTTCCGGGGGCTAACTTTCAAACGGTGAAGGCATATACCCGTAAGTATGGAACAAAAAATCTGGCAGAGTATCTAAGTGAGTTTCAGTGTAAAAAGAAAAGTTTCGTCGGCTTCAAAGTGACTCCCATTGACCGTTATCTGCCTCGCTTTGATAAAGAAACACTGTTAAAAAACATGGATGAAATCCTCAATAAAGGCGAGATCGTTGGTCTTGCCTTCCAATATGAGAAGATGACTGAAAGCAAGAATGACAACAGAAGGGAAGGAGGTCACGCCGCTGTGGTTGTGGGTAGAAGACAAAACAGTGAGAATGGTGATTGTGAGTATCTGATCAGAAATAGCTGGGGAAAAGATTGCACTGACGAAGAGCGGACAGGATTTACCTGTGACAAGAAATGCGACAAGAGCGGCTGCAGATACAGCGGACACCTGTGGGTAAGTCAGCGACGGATAAAAAATTCGATTAAAGGGATAACATACCTTCCATGAGATTTTCGATTAGCTTATTAATGATATTATTTTCATTTTCGACACAGGCGGAATGCTTTCCTGTTCAGACTAAAATCATTCTGGGTGGGAAAACTGAAATTGAGAAGAGTACACTTTGCAAAAAAAAGATGGATGATGAAATGCTCTTTTATGTTTCAGAATCCTGCGACAAAGGGCTTTGTGAAATTCTTAAACGTCCTAAAAAAAATATCAGTGTAAAAAATTATAAGGACAATATTGGTTCACCTGGGTTTAAGCTTTGCGAAGAACTCGGCGGTATTCCCCAGATTTTTGAATTCAAGACCCAGGCAGGTACCTGGGAATCAACAGAGCGATGTTTTTTTGATAAAGCAGACTTTGTGGAAATTTCACTTTTGACTAGAGAGTGGAAGCAGTATGTTCAATCCCTTTGATATAATCTTGTAACGGCCACCCTGAGTTTTTATTCGCTCGAGTTCAGTGGTCAATACGGTCATTCGGTCATACGTCTGTACAATTTCATTCTGCCAGGGAATATCCTGATTTTCATTCAGTTGATCTTTGCAAATTTTTCCATTGCGGATACATAATTCCTGCTGACTGCTGTCTTGTTCATTGAATATTATTCTGCAATTGAGCATTTCATTTAATTTTCTGGATTTGATATAGGCCCTTCCCACCCGCATAAAATGTCTTTCAAATTTATCAGCAATATCCTCTGCGGTTAATTCCGTTTTTTCAATTTCATCTTCATCACGAATTCTTCGCTCCCAGATTAATCCCAGTGCCATGATTGATCGCATGGAGGACAAATCCTTGAGTTCCAGACCGTGCCGGATACAAAGGAGACCTAGACCAGTGAGGATGAGCTCAGGATCAATGATTTCGTAAAACAAGTCTTCAGAAGGAAGTGAATTAATATCGGTGCTCCTGGCAAATTCATTCAGCTTCAGCATTGAGTGAAAGACCAGCGCGCTGGAATAAGGCCCGTACATATGTTCTTCGTCACAGACATCATTCATGGATGTGAAATCGCGGTTAAAAAAAATCAGCGACCTGAAGCCCACCTTAAGCGCAATATTGTAATATGGATTTAGATTTTTAATTTCATCTGTCTCCATTAATGCAGCTTCAAGTGGAGATCCGCAGGTGGTCACGCGAATATCATAGACCTGAGTCAGCATTTCCAGTTTTTTTGAATCGCGGTTTTTCTGTCCTCTGAAGTAACTATTGACCCTGTGAAAGAGAGATGTGGCCTTTCCGACATAAAGCACTTCTCCTCGTGAATTAAGCATGCGGTATATTCCCGGCACATCAGGGAGCTGCAGTCGCTTTTCTTTCGGAAGTGGGTATTCATATCTACTTTTTTTAATTTTAGGTGTGGCCGCTAACCAAAAAAGCAATTCTTCCAATGTGTGAATGCCTTGTGCTGTGAGTTCTCTGACAAGTCTCTTCCAGATCATTCTTGTAGCGTCTACATGGCAGTTGGCACGTTTGAATTCACCTGTATTATTTCCAAAGAAACCTGCCAGTCCCTTAATTCCGCGCGAAGGAAGATGGGGATAAAGTCGCTTGGCTATTTCAAGCGTGCAGAGAATAGGGAAAGGGATATCGCCTTTAAACGCTGATCTTAAAAAAGGTTTTTCAAATTGAGCAAAATGAATAATGCAGAGGCCATTTTGGTTTTGCGGATCACTGATAAAATTTTGAAAGCGACTCATTACTTCAGAAATTGGGATGGCCCCAAACATGTCTGTCTCTTTTATTCCGGTGAGCATTTGAATTCGTCTTGGAATAGGTTCAGAGTCAGGCTGCTCAACTAACAGGGAAGTGATAGCACCCTCGCATTTGCCCCAGGCAATTTCGACAATATTTCCACTCTCAGGTTTGGCACCTGTCGTTTGCAGATCTACAAAAAAAACGGGACAGTCGATGAGTTTAAGTTTTCTCATAATGACTAAGTCTAGCAGGGGGACTTAGCACTGCAAATGCGCTTGATTCCTAAACACAGACTTAATAAATTGTTCAATACATCTGATCTAAGTCAGAAAAATCAGCATCATAAATACTTTTTGTTCTCTGCCTGAATTGCCTCTTGGTTTAGGAGGAGACTTTATGAAAATAGGAAAAAACACTCAAAATTCATTACTCAATTTTAGAGGTGCAGGAAGACCGGCCATACATGATGTGGGAATTCGTCATACATCCAGACCGTTTTTAAAGAGGCCGGCATCGCTGCATCTTACTGTTAAGATTCAAAAGAATAAGGCAGATATCAAAAATAAGGGAGTGTTAAAAATACTTAAGCGCGCCATTTTGAACGCCAGAAAGCAGAATTTGAAAGTAATCCATTATTCTCTGGAATACGATCACGTCCATCTTTTAATTGAGGCAAACAACAACCGTATCCTGGGAAAAGGGATGCAGGCCTTTGGTGTGACAATGGCAAAGGCGATTAATCGGGTAAGGAAATTAAAAGGTTCTGTTTATAAACACCGTTATCATTTCCATCAGATCTCCTCGAGCCGACAGCTTAAGAATGTGATGATGTATATTTTTCGAAATGGCATGAAGCATGGAACGGCGAAAGGACTGGTTAATCCCTACAATTCAATTAAGGCAGAGAAGAAGCACATTCTCTTTTTGAAGCATGAAATATCTATGGATGAAGAGTTGCTGGAATTGCTGGATAGGGGAAAAATATTTTTTAGAGGTCTGGAATTTTCAGGAAAGCAGAAATCTCTTGGGTGAAATGCCTGAATTGATCGCCGGTTTAATAGACAGATTTGATCCCTTAATTTGCCCGGCAGAATGAGCATCGGCATTGTGCTTTCCGGTCGGCAGGCTTGAGTGCCCGATACGCGGGTAAGCTATTCGCAGGTATTTCTGCAAATTTTTTTCAATGCTCACCAATTCAGATCCGGTGGCTATAGTTGATTTTTGTTTCTCAATTTTTTCTATGTAGCCTTTCGAGACGCCTTTAAAAAAAGAATTTTTATCACTTGTTCCGGAAAGCCTGGGATTTTCTTTTTTGGTCTCATGCCAAATCAATTCCATTTCACGATCAAGAAAACCTGCCACATAATCGGCCATCAGAACTGAAGTCTTGTCGCCGATAACTTCCAGATAAAAAATTCCGCGGCCGTGATTAAAAACGGGAGAAACAAAAAATGTTTTCAAAATTTCATAGATGGCCACGTGCTTGGCGCTTTTTCTGGTGGACTCTAAAACGCGCTTTACATAAACAGTTTCTTCATCGCCTGAAGATGATTTGGTCAGGTCCAGATTGTGCTCCAGGAGCAGCTGATTGGCCTTTAAAGTGGCCAGTTCGCGTTCGTGAATATTATCTGAGGAGGCGAGTGCCAGCAGCTTCTTCAAACGGGCCAGAAGCTTATCTGAATGACGGCTTTCGTCCTGAACTTTCGCATTCTCATTTTCTAAATTGGCATAGGCGCTGAAAACTTCTGCTCCCCATCCAAAACTTCGGCAACAATCATGAAACTCTTCGCCGTGAAGAACACGAGGACCGTACATTAAATAGCATATGAAGTGCGCCAGCTCGTGGCGAAGAATATTTTTCAAGACTTCGTCATGGGCCAGATACATTAATTTTTTGGAAAGCCCCAATTCATAGGTGCGAGAATCAAAATACCCCAACCGGATATTGTCTTCAAAGACGACAATATTGAGGGGGTAGAGAAGGCCTTTGTAGTGAACGCGGCACCTTTGCATCTTCAACTTCATTTCAGTATTCACAATTTCCCGGCTCAGTGATCGAACGCGGGAGATGAATACTGAAATGGTTTCAGAATGAAGAAACATAACTGTTATTTGCGACCAAAAAGCGCGCCTTTAAACCATTCACGGTTCATGCGGGCGATATTTTCAATCTTAATTCCTTTAGGGCATTGAGCTTCACACTCTGCTTCGTTGGTGCAGTTCCCGAATCCAAGCTCGTCCATTTTAGCGACCATCGCCTGAGTTCTCGCAACAGACTCAACTTCGCCTTGAGGAAGTAGAGCAAGCTGAGAAATTTTTGCGGAAACAAAAAGCATGGCAGAAGCATTTTTACAGCTTGCCACGCAGGCTCCGCATCCTATACAGGCAGCAGCATCCATGGCGAGTTCAGCATTTTCCTGGCCAATCAAGATTGAGTTGGCGTCCTCTGGATTTCCGGTGTTGACGTTGACGAATCCGCCGGCCGCGATGATTTCATCAAAAGCTCCGCGATCCACAATTAAATCCTTTAAGACGGGAAAAGCTTTTGCTCTCCAAGGTTCAACAACGATGGTGTCGCCGCTTTTGAATTTTCTCATATGCAGTTGACAGGTTGTCGTCTCAGACTCAGGTCCATGGGCCTGGCCGTTGATCATCATCGAACACATTCCGCAAATTCCTTCGCGGCAGTCGTGATCAAAAGCGATAGAGTCGCCTTTTTCTTTAACAAGTTTTGTATTTAATGTGTCCATCATTTCAAGGAAGGACATATCCGGGGAGACGCCGTCTAGCTTATAGTCGACCATCTCGCCTTTATCTTTGGCATTTTTTTGTCTCCAAACTTTTAAGTTAAGGGACATTGTTTCATTGCTGTTTCCACTCATATAATGACTCCTTACTTATAACTTCTTTGGGTTAATTTTACAGTTTCAAACGTCAGCTCTTCGATGTGGCGAGTTGGAAGAACT
Source organism: Bacteriovorax sp. (assembly GCA_041662705.1). Taxonomy (GTDB): domain Bacteria; phylum Bdellovibrionota; class Bacteriovoracia; order Bacteriovoracales; family Bacteriovoracaceae; genus Bacteriovorax. The sequence continues at coordinate 34,434 of JBAZRY010000002.1, read as the reverse complement.
CCATCACCATTATATTCCCAGGCAGCAACATGACAGAAGTTAGCATCATCTCTCAAGGCTTCATTTTCCGGAGTTTGTGATTCCTCTCTGAAATGTCCACCACATGATTCTTTTCTAAGAAGAGCATCAAGGGCCATGAGTTCTCCGATTTCAAGGAAGTCGGCAACACGCCCGGCCTTTTCAAGCTCGGTATTGATGTCGACATTTGATCCTGAAACTTTTACGTTTTTCCAGAAGTCAGCGCGAAGAGTTTGAATTTCACTGATCGCCTTTTTTAATCCGGCTTCGTTTCTTCCCATCCCGACATTTTCCCACATGATATGGCCTAAAGCTCGGTGGTACTCATCAACCGTTTTTGTCCCGTTGATGCTCAATAGCTGGTTGAATTTATTTTTTGAATCGGTAAATGCTTTTTCAAACTCAGGATGATTCGTTTCAACTTTAGAGAATTTTTCACTCGCGAAATAATTTCCGATTGTGTACGGAATAACAAAATAGCCGTCAGCTAACCCCTGCATTAAAGCAGATGCACCCAGACGATTTGCTCCGTGGTCAGAGAAGTTTGCTTCACCTAGAACGAATAGGCCCGGGATATTGCTCATGAGATTATAGTCAACCCACAATCCGCCCATGGTGTAGTGGATGGCAGGGTAAATCATCATCGGAGTCTCGTAAGGATTCTGATCAGTGATACGTTGATACATCTCAAAAAGATTTCCGTATTTTGCTTTGATTTTTTCTACGCCTTCGCGTTTGATGGCGGTTGCGAAATCCAGGAAAACTGCTTTTCCGGTGGCAGAGACGCCAAAACCGGCATCGCACTGAAGTTTGGCATTTCTTGAAGCAACGTCACGGGGAACCAGGTTACCAAATGAAGGATAAATTCTTTCAAGATAGTAGTCTCTTTCTTCTTCCGGTATTTGTGCCGGTGCACGCTTGTCGCCTTTTATTTTAGGAACCCAAACGCGACCGTCATTTCGAAGCGACTCTGACATAAGAGTTAATTTAGACTGATGGTCTCCTGAAACAGGAATACATGTCGGGTGAATTTGAGTGTAGCAAGGGTTCGCGAAATACGCGCCTTTTTTGTAAGCTCTGAAAGCAGCCGAAGCATTTGATGCCTTGGCGTTTGTAGATAAATAGTAAACGTTTCCGTAACCGCCTGTTGCAAGGATAACTGCGTCCGCTGAATATTTTTCAAATTCTCCCGTCACCACGTTTCTGACTACAACTCCGCGCGCTTTTCCTTCGACCATGACAAGCTCGACCATTTCGCGGCGAGTGTATGATTTAATTTTTCCGTTATGAACTTCTTTCATCATGGCAGAATAAGCACCTAATAAAAGCTGCTGACCTGTTTGTCCGCGGGCATAGAAAGTTCTGGAAACTTGCGCTCCTCCGAAAGATCTGTTTGAAAGAGTCCCGCCGTATTCTCTGGCAAACGGAACACCCTGAGCAACACATTGATCGATAATATTGTTGGCCACTTCAGCTAAGCGGAAAACGTTTGACTCGCGCGCGCGATAGTCGCCACCTTTAACAGTGTCGTAAAACAAGCGATAAATTGAATCGCCGTCGTTTGGATAATTTTTAGCAGCATTGATCCCGCCTTGAGCGGCAATTGAGTGAGCTCGTCTTGGAGAATCCTGGATGCAAAAAGTTGTGACGTTGTAGCCTAGCTCGGCGAGTGTTGCAGCCGCTGAAGCTCCGGCAAGGCCGGTACCGACAATGATCACAGAATACTTTCTTTTGTTGGCAGGGTTCACAAGTTTCATGTTGAATTTGTGAGTTTTCCATCTGTCTTGAATGGGACCGCTTGGAACTTTTCCGTCTAATTTCTTAACTTGTATATTTTGTTGAGTCATGACTAGCGTCCTCCCTGGTAGTAGCAGAAAATCGGAAGCACTGAAAAACCGATTGCGATTAATAATCCAAACAGTGTTGAAATCAACTGAACTTTTGGCATGTACTTAGGGTGATTTAATCCCAGAGTCTGGAATGCTGACCAGAAACCGTGACTGGTATGAACTCCCAAAGTAAGCATGGCGATTAGATAGCCGGCGATATGGAGCGGGTCCTGAAAATATTCGATGGTAGTTTTATAAATGTCTCTCATTTCAACGCCGCCAACGATCGTTGTGTATTGAGTTCCAAATTTTAATCCTAAAATGTGCAAGACCAAAAAGACCAGGGCAATCACTCCGGAGTAGGCCATGGTTGCTGAAGCAAAAGTGCCTCCACGCCCGGATTTTTTATATGAATGATAAGCAATGGGACGCGCAGCTTTGTTTTCGAACATCACCCTGAAGGCCATCGCGATGTGCGAGATAAAAAGAGCGGCCAGAGCGACTTCCGCCAGATAGATCAGCGGATTGCTGGTCAATGCGTGGGAGTATTTGTTAAAGGCGTCTGGGCCAAGAAACAAAGTGAAGTTACCGACCAAGTGGGTAACGAGAAAACCGCAAAGCAGAAGCCCGGTAATGGCCATGATCTGCTTTTGCCCGATCGATGTCAGCGCTGAACGCTTAGCTTTAGAACTCATAAGAAGATGCTCCTTCTGATTAAGAAATGGTGGGAAGTATTTTGAACTGCAATAATAGTAGCGCACGGATCGCGGTTGGTTAAGTATAAATTGACAGGCCAGCCTTTTCTAAATAGGTTAAAATCAAACCTATTTGATGACGCTGGTATTTTTGGAACCGATCGTGTCACAATAGATAATATTTTTTGCGGGATGAAAATGAAAGATCAGAAATCAGATTTAGAGTTCGTTGGCTGGAGGGAGAGCGTAAGTCTTCCGCTGTTTAAGCTGATCGACCTCAAGGCAAAAATAGATACCGGTGCCAAGACCAGTGCCTTGCACGCAGATGATATTGAGTACGTGACTGAGAAAGGCAAAAAGTTTGTAAAGTTCAGTATTGTTACTGATGAAGGAAAAACAAAACATATTAAATCAAGGTTTCTAGAAGAGCGCGAGATCAAGAGCTCTACCGGACAGAAAACCATCCGACCGGTTGTTAAAACAATGATTCGCATGGGGTCCTACGAATTTGAAATTGAGATCACGCTCATTAACCGCGATCTTATGGGGTTTAAAATGCTGATTGGCAGAGAGGCATTAAACGGAAGATTTTTAATTAACCCTGCGCGCTCATACTTATTAAAAAAATAAGGTTTTTTGGAGTAACGGATTATGAAGATTGCCATTTTATCGAGAAGCGCGAGCATCTACTCAACAAAAAGACTTGTGGAAGCGGGCCGCGCCCGTGGTCATGAAGTAGAAGTCATTGACACACTCAAGTGCTATATGGATATCACTTCAAAAAAACCTAAGATTCATTACCAGGATAAGATTCTGGATGATTTCGATGCAATCATTCCGCGAATTGGCGCTTCAATTACTTTCTACGGAACCGCAGTTATACGCCAGTTTGAAATGATGGGTGTTAGTTCACTTAATGAAAGTGTGGCAATATCCAGGGCCCGCGACAAATTGCGCTCCTTGCAGTTACTTTCGAGAAAAGGAATTGGTCTTCCGATCACTGGCTTTGCCCATTCAACTAAGATGACTCAAGAGCTTATCAAATTAGTGGGCGGCGCTCCGCTGGTCATTAAACTTTTAGAAGGTACACAAGGTAAAGGCGTCGTTTTGGCCGAGACAGATGGCGCAGCTGAATCGGTTATCGATGCTTTTAGAGAAATGGACGCCAATATTCTGGTTCAAGAGTTTATAAAGGAAGCACGAGGTTCTGATATTCGTTGTTTTGTTATCGGCGATGAAGTTGTGGCCTCAATGAAGAGAACTGCAAAAGCAGGAGAGTTCAGATCCAATCTGCATAGAGGCGGGTCTGCCGAGATTATAAAGATATCAAAAGAAGAGCGTCAGGCTGCACTCGATGCGACCAAGGCGATGGGTTTAAACGTTGCTGGTGTGGATCTCCTCAGGTCAGATCGCGGTCCTCTTATTATGGAAGTGAATTCTTCTCCGGGTCTCAATGGAATTGAAACGGCCACAGGTAAAGATGTTGCGGGTATGATTATAGAGTATCTGGAGAAAATGGATCGGCACACGACTGAAACCAAAGGTCGGGGTTAATACTAAAAAAATGAAAATTACAGAATTTCCTGCCGAATTTTTTATCAAGCTTGAAGGACAGGATTTTCTGCTCGGAAGACTATCAATAAACAAGATGAATCAATCCTATTGGGTTGAGATCGACATCGTTCAAAAAGAATCAAAAAAGATCTGGGCACATGTTGGAAACCTTTATGGGATCCACGAATTAGATGAAGCCGTTGATCGTTCTGTTCAGACCCTTTCGGATTACGTCCAAAAAAAGAAGTAGATGTAAGACTCAGTAAGAAGCATCCGTCATTTTAATGACTTAGCAAAGTACTCAAACGTCAAATTGATGACTTAGCATTTGTAAGTTTAGAATCATATATCAGGCTCTTAGCATCATTATCCACATGCCAGGGGCCCTTTAAAACTTGGCACGATGTCTGCAATTAGTGTTTGTGTGTGTGGAGAATCTGAAGAAAGGATTTTTTTAGACCTCCTGTGAATGTCTCTCAAAAAGCCCATTGCTGAAATACGCTCTGGGCTTTTTTGTTTTAAACTGCCCTACTTCGATGGGGCTATTATTATAAGTTAATTACTCAGAAATTTATTAGAAATTGAAAGTGCTGCTAAATCTCCTCAATCATTTAAGTTATCTATAATATTTATGAGTGACTTCATTTTGTAATCGTGGGTTCATGATTACCGGCTGCCCGAATTTGAACTGTAAATATTTCCAATCTCAGACCTTTTGTAAAAAAGACGGGCATTATTTTAGAAAAGACGACTCCAGACTCATTCAGCGATTTAAATGTCAGCATTGCCTGAGGAAATTTTCGGCCTCAACTCACACGCTCGAATGGAGGCAAAAAAAAAGACGGGTAAACACTCAGTTGTTTAATGTTCTGGCCTCGGGGGTCTCGATGCGAAGGTCCGCGATACTTTTGCGCATCCATCGAACGACGGTCGATCGAAAGTTACGCTATCTTGCACAAAAATCCAGGCTGATGCACGCGGAACTTCTCAACAAAATTGGCAGTGATAAAACAACTCATCTTCAATTTGACGATCTCATAACAACGGAGCACACAAAGTTAAAGCCGCTAGCGATTACGGTTGCTGTCGACGCCAAAAGAAGATTTATTTTAGGCACGTCCGTCTCGCAAATTCCGGCTTTCGGACATCTGGCGGCGCTGTCCAGAATCAAATACGGAAAGCGAAAAAGCACACACAAAGAGCATCTTTATAGTTTGTTGGAAAAAATTTCTCCATTTGTTGAGAAAGACGCGAAGATCGAAAGCGATGAGCACCATCTCTATGCCCAAGCGGTTAAAAAAAATTTTCCGGATGCTCATTATTATCAATTCAAAGGCGGCAGAGGTGCCGTCGTAGGCCAGGGCGAACTCAAAAAACTAAGGCGCGATCCGCTGTTTATCCTGAATCATACGTGCGCGATGCTTCGGGCAAATATCAATCGACTGATTAGAAAAACGTGGTGTACAACTAAAGATCCAAAACGCCTCGAAGACCACTTAACTATCTATATGGCGTTTCACAATTTTGTTCTCGTCAATAAATAATTTTTTTTAGAAGTAAATCGAGTGTTATTTGATTTAGTTAAGCCCCACGGTAGTGGGGCAGTTATTAAGTGTCTGTGCTTCGAGTACTGATTTTTTATTCAGTCCCAAAAGTTTTTCTTTTTGATCCGTTGATAACTTTTCTGATTTCATAATAAAATCCTGAGCTACATCTCCGGCACTGTCATTAGTGGGACTGCTGACCTGACTAATCTTATTTTCAACATTCTGTTCAGCTATTTTTTGGTAGGCACAGCCGCTAAAGTTTAGTGTAAGTATCAGTACAGCAATGAGGAGTAATATCCTTTTCATGTAAAAATCTCCGGGTTTAGTTCAATCGTTGAAACTGCGCTCATCCATAATTTGATAGATTAGGGCGGCAAGTGCGCGTGCGCCTTTTTGAGAGAGGTTGTCATAGACAGGGTTGTATTCAAATATTCCAAAATGCCTGCAATGAAGTTCATCGATAGAATAGAGTAAAACATCTTCAATAAAATCGTAGGGCAATCCTCTGTGATTAACTGCGCTGACTCCTTCCATAATTCCCGCATCCATGACGTCGGAATCTAGGCTGAAAAAATACATGGTGTCTTTCTGGTAGGGAATGAGGCGCTTTAAAAATTTATCAGTGTCAGTGAAATCTTTTGTCCCATAACGGACATCTTCATAGGTCGCGACGATTTCTTTGCCGTTTGGAAGGTTACTCATGGTTGAAATGGAATTGGCAAAATCGTGGATGCCAAGCTGAATAATCTCTATCTCGCCCTTAAATTCGGAAGCTAATTGGCGAAACGGAGTACCAGAATTGGGAGTTTCGTCAGTTCTCGTATCAAGATGAGCATCCAGATTAATAATGACTATTTTGTTGGAGAAATTATTGAGCGCCTTTATAGTCGGGTAGACGTAGTCGTGGCCGCCTCCAAGGTAAACAAATTTCTGGGCCTGGGATAAAACACTAAGCGTGGCCTCAATTCTTTGGGCCAGGTGTTGTTGGGAAATTTTAAAGTCAGAGATTTCTTCGCTGCTCACAGCGAGTTCCACATCGGCCCACTGAAGGAGATTATGGCAAGCCAATTTTTTGACAACATTTAAAATAGCCTGGGGAGCATAGAGTGAGCCTCTTCGTCCCAGATTTTTGACTGTGCCGATGTCGGAAGAGAATTTAAGAAAAAGAATATCGGCTTTTCTAAGCTCAGTTTTGTTGTTGATGATCCGTTCCAGGTCTCGGTTATTCATTAGAATAAGTCCTTTTTTTCGTTTGAGAAAATGCTATGTCAGTATATCATTAAATAATAAAAATGAATAAAGATTGGTTTGTATTCAAAGGCACGCAACACAAGGGCCCCTTTTCTGTTGAAGAGGTTGCAGAATTTTATCGCTCAAAAGAAATTACTGAGAAAACTTTGATCTGGAAAGAGGGCAATGAAAAATGGGAGCCGCTTTCAAAGATCTCCGCTTTTCATTTTCTTTTTAAAGCGGCAGAAAAAGAAGAAATAGAACTGCCGCCGCTTCCGTCATTTCCTCCCATTCCTGCTAAAACTAAAGGTCCGACTCTGCCTAAACTTCCGGCGCAGCTTGAAGTTCAAGATGACGATGAGCTTCCTCCCCCCATTCCCCTAGATGCCATCATTGATCCAAGGGGACAAGTGCGGCAAAGAATCAAGAACGAGGAAAAAAGCAGTCGTTATTCTAAATACTCTTTAATCGTTGGATCAATTCTTTTTGCCGGCATCCTTGGCTGGTATGCACTTACTCAAAAACAAGCGGACATTCAGCTCAGAATAAAAGGACTTATGCCGGTTTATCTTGAAAAGCTCGAACTGACCGCGATTAAAAACTCTCCAAAGTTTGAAGCGGCCATGGCGCTTTCTCTCGATGGGCAGACTCTTTGGGGCAGTACAAATAAAGGCGGAGATGTCTCGGCGGTGATCAGATTGAATTCAATTCCCCACAAAGTGCTGGGAACAGAAGATGTTGCTCTTTCGGTAAAAGGCCGGTTCACCAATCATCTCGCCAAATTCAATAAAATGACCTTAACAGAAGGATCAAAATTTCTGCCGGGTGAATACAAATTTCATGTGGAGGCCAAGGAAATCCATTTCCTGAACCGCCATTTCAGCAGATTGAACAGCATTGCTTTTTTCAGAGGCCTGAACAAAATTTATAGCTATGACGGAGAAGCTCTAATTTACTCCGGAACGCCGAGAGAATTTGCCAAACGTCTGGCGGAATTCAGCGCGGCCATTTTAAATGAAAAGCTCAGACCCTTTCAGGACAAGCTGGAAAGAATGCAGACCTATGATTCTATTCTAAACGCCACTTCCCAGAATTTTTTGATGGAACTTGATAAGGCGAAAACGGGGAAGGCCATTCACAGCTTTGAAGCTAAATTTATCAAAGAAATTTCACCACTCTTGCAATCCCTGGTGGTGAAGTCGATGGAGCTTTCAGAAAAAGAAGAAAAGAACCGTCTGATTGTTTCTCCTTACGGGCAGCAGGTTCTCCTTGGCAAACAAATCGGAGAACTCGCCAGTGACATGATCACAAGGACCGAGAAAATCAAAAAGCTTACCGATAAAGAAAAAAGCGCTCTTCGAGCTGAATTAGACACTCGTTCCAGAAATATCAAGCTTCAGATTGATCTGAACACCAGAAAAATTGAAGAGCAGATCCAGAAAATTTCTAATTAAAAATCGGGTAGGCTGCTTTTGCTCCAAAATCAAATCTCTGGTCGCAAACCACATCACCTTTATCATTTTTCTTTACTGAACACCCAAAATATTTCGGGTCGTGTTCAAATATCATCGTGAGATGCTTATCATTAATAAATTGTAGAAAATGTTTTTTGTCTTGAGTGGTAACGCCCGGGCTTATGTCATAGCCCATGACCCAAGGTATATGCACGTGGTTGGAAGTCGGAATCAGGTCGGCCATATAAATAAATTTGTCGTCGTAGGCGTGCAGTAAATACGGAGTGTGCCCCATGGAGCATTTGAAATGAAGTCCCGGAAGAATATCGCCTTCCATGCCGTCTACAAAATGAACTTTATTGTGAAACTGATACCACTCAATGACTGGCTTGAAATATTCAATTTGAAATGAGCCGCTATCGCGCTCTGTCGGGTGATGAGCGTACTCGTAATGTTTCATATGCAAATGGACGGTGGCATTTTTCATCACAGGCACCATCTCGCCATTCTCCATTTTTCCAATGCCGCCCACATGATCAAAATGCAGGTGAGAAAGAACCAGATCGGTGATGTTTTCGGGTTTTAAATTGAGTTGGGAGAGTGCATGCTCCAGTGGAGAAACATTTCCGACAACGCCAAATCGCTCATTCCATTTCTGACCGTGATAGTCTCCTATTCCGGTGTCGATTAGAATAATTCGGTCGTCACTTTTTTTGATTAGGACAAGCCGAAGGGCCAGATCGATGCGGTTTTGCTCATCAGCCGGATGGACTTTGCTCCACAGGGGCTTGGGGATAATTCCAAACATGGCCCCGCCATCTAGTTTAAAAGCAGCGGGTTCGAGGCAGAAATATTCAGTTTTCATTGGTGAATTCCTTTTACTAAATAAGATACTATCAAAACTAATGAAATGAAAAAGCTTTTTCAATGTGCGTCGAGAGGTAAATAGCCTCGCAGGTTATTAATATATTTTAAAATTATTCATTGTTATTGGACAATGCTCCTTTCAGGAACAAGGTCCGGACATTACTATTATGTGGTTTCAAATACCTATTCTTTATTGAGGAGAATCTATGAACGTGCATGAGTATCAAGCGAAAGAGTTGATGCGCAAATTTGGTATTAAAGTATTAAACGGTCAGGTTGCCAAATCTGTTGATGAAGCAGTGGCAGGGGCTACCAAGCTTGGCGGAAAGGTCTGGGTTGTTAAAGCTCAAATCCACGCAGGTGGTAGAGGAAAAGCGGGCGGAGTAAAACTTGCGAAGTCGCTGGACGAAGTCAAAAAATATGCTAGTGAAATTCTCCACTCAACACTCGTCACTCACCAGACAGGACCGGAAGGAAAAAAAGTAAATACGCTTCTTATTGAAGAGGGATGCAATATCGCAAAAGAATTTTATCTTGGTATCGTTCTCGATAGAAATAACTCAAAAATTACCTTCATGGCCTCCAAAGAAGGCGGAGTTGAGATCGAAGAAGTTGCTCATAAAAATCCAGAAGCTATTACAAAAGTTTCAGTTGATCCTTCAACTGGATACCAGCCATACATTGGTCGAATATTGTCTGAAGCACTTGGATTAGATGCTGCTCAATCAAAAGAAGCGGATAAATTCTATAAAGGCTTATATACTCTTTACACTGAATCAGATTGCTCGATTGCCGAAATCAATCCACTTGTTTTAACAGGTGACAATCAAATGATCGCGCTGGATGCGAAATTGAACTTTGATGAAAACGCGTTATTTAGACATCCGGATATCGCCGCCTACAGAGATCTTTCAGAAGAATCAGCAAAAGAAGTAGAAGCTTCCAAGTACGGCCTGTCGTATATTGAACTTGATGGAAACATCGGTTGTCTTGTGAACGGTGCGGGCCTTGCGATGTCAACTCTCGACATCATTCAACTTCATGGCGGAAACGCTGCGAACTTCCTTGACGTAGGAGGAGGAGCTACGAAAGAAGCGGTTGAGCAAGCTTTCAGAATTATCCTTTCTGATCCAAACGTTAAAGCAATCCTTGTCAATATTTTCGGTGGAATTATGAAGTGTGACATTATCGCTGAAGGTGTTATTGCAGCAGCGAAAGCTGTTTCTTTAAGCGTTCCTCTGGTTGTTCGTTTAGAAGGTACAAACGTTGAATTAGGAAAGAAAATTTTAAATGAATCAGGTCTGGCCATTACGGCAGCATCTGATCTTGGTGACGCTGCTAAAAAAGTAGTTGCCGCAGCAAAGGGAGCGTAATCAATGGCAATCATGATTGATAAAAATACACGTTTAATTACGATTGGCATCACAGGCAAACAAGGAACTTTTCACACGAAACAATCTGAAGCCTACGGGACAAAAGTTGTGGGTGGAGTGACTCCTGGAAAAGGTGGAACTGTTCATGAAGGATGGCCGGTTTTCAATACTGTTAAAGAAGCAGTAAAGAAAACCCAGGCAAATGCCGCAATGGTTTTTGTTCCACCTCCATTTGCAGCAGATGCGATCCTGGAATGTATTGATGCAAAACTTCCAATTATCATCTGTATCACTGAAGGGATTCCTATTTTAGATATGGTGAAAGTTAAGGGAGCTCTTGCCCGCTCTCCTGAAGTCCGCCTGATCGGCCCGAACTGCCCGGGAGTTATCACACCTGACCAATGTAAAATTGGAATTATGCCAGGTCATATTCACCTAGCTGGTCGCATTGGAATTATTTCTCGTTCAGGAACTCTGACTTACGAAGCCGTAGGCCAGTTGACTGCTCGTGGAATCGGTCAATCAACATGTGTTGGGATCGGTGGAGACCCGGTGAATGGGACGAATTTTATTGATGTTCTTGAAATGTTTAATAAAGACCCGGATACTGACGCCGTCATTATGATTGGGGAAATCGGAGGCTCAGCTGAAACTGATGCAGCCAGATGGATTAAAAAGAACATGAAAAAGCCGGTCGTTGGATTTATTGCTGGAGCTGCCGCACCGAAAGGAAAAAGAATGGGACACGCAGGAGCGTTAATCTCCGGAGAAGACGATACGGCCAGTGCGAAGTTTAAAATTCTGGAAGAGTGTGGTATCACAATCGCAAGATCACCTGCTGATTTGGGACTAAAATTAGAAGAGGCCATTAAGCATTTAAAGAAATAAGAATTGATTTAATAAATAGTTTTCTAAAAAAGGAGAAATAATATGGAAAGAACGTTTTCAATCATTAAGCCAAACGCAGTAGCAGACAACAACATCGGCAATATCGTTGCACGTTTCGAAAAAGAAGGTCTAAGAATTGCGGCGCTAAAACTTACTCACTTATCAAAAGAAAAAGCGGAAGGATTTTATATTGAACACAAAGAAAGACCATTCTTTGGTTCTCTTGTTGGTTTCATGACTGAAGGACCAGTGGTTCTTATGGTTCTAGAAGGTGAAAACGCAGTTGAAAAAAACCGTAAGATCATGGGAGCAACTAATCCAGCTAACGCTGATGAAGGAACTCTAAGAAAACTTTACGCAAAATCAATCGAAGCAAACGCTGTTCACGGGTCAGATTCTCAAGGTGCAGCTGATCGCGAGATTAATTACTTCTTCGACAAAAATGAAGTTCAGAATCGTTTCTAATTTTTTAAAAAAATATTTAAAAAAGGGCCCAGTTTGCTGGGCCTTTTTTGTATTTATTATTCTAGGATTGGGTTATTTTGCCTTTCAAGAATATACTATTCCAGATGAGGAGTGGTACGCCTGTCGCCAGGATAATGAATGTACGCCAAATACACTCTGTGACTCCAATGCAATTAACAAGAAATATGTAACCAGAGCAACGTTGTTTAATAAACTTATTGAACCGTTTAGTAATACAGTATGCATGGATAGAAATTCGGGGGACACACATCAAGCTGTATGCAACAAGCATTCAAAATGCACTGATATAAAAGATACTAAACCTGAGGATTGGATTCAATGCAAGAGCGTAGATGATTGTATTGCGGTTGATGGAGTTTGTAGAAATATCTCTATCAATGGAAAATATATATTTGTTGCAAAAGATTATTATTCTAAGGAAAGACAAAGATACTGGAGTCAATGCGAACCACATGCAAGACTAGGGGATTTTATTATGTCATGTGAAGAATCCCAATGCGTAGGCAGATACCGTGAAGAAAATTGGTATAAATGCGAAACGGCTGATGATTGTGTTGCTGCTGAAGCAGTCTGTGGCCCTCTGGCAGTTAACAAACAATCCAAAGCTGAAGTCGAACAATATTTTAAAGAGTTAAAGCATAGAATTGTGCCTCATTGTGCTCCCAAGCCCTCAGGTAAATTCACTATGTACTGCAGAGTTTCTAGCTGTGAGGGTGAGTTCCATAAACCATGAAGCAAGTGCCAAAACTGCACCATAAAAAAATAACAGACTTTCACATCTGTCCCTAAATCTATGCCATATTACCCGCAATCTGATATGCCCAAACTTGGAGGTTTGCATGAAGTTATCTATTATCTTAGGTATCCTGCTTTCATTTTCAGCCATGGCCGAAGATGCGGTATTGACCAAAAGTAAAATTGACCTGGGGAATATTTCCGATGCTGAGGCCAATACGGCAGTCAATAGAAGTTTTCAATTCATTCGTAATGCTAAATCGCCTGAAAGTGTAACGGTGAAATATAAAATTAATTTTTTGAAGAAAGATTGTATCAATCACGAAGTCAAAAAAACTGAGATACCTGAATTTAAAAAAATTGTTTGCTCCGGCGACAATACAGGTTACTCGTGCGAAGAAAAGATTTTCTCTGGTCTATATGAAGCAAGCGTAGTTTGTACAGAGCAAGGTCTTGTAAGAGACACAGAGGAACGTGAAGTCACTCTTAATTTCAAAAAGGCAGTTGCCCTATCTCCTTCGGCCACTGAGAAAATAGCGCTTAATTTAAAGCAAGCTGGAATGAAATCGAATGAAGTAGAGTCGACTGGTTCCGTACTAGAGAGCAGCTCACTTTACGAAGTAAAAAAATCCTTGCTTGGTCTTGGCAATCAAATTAACTTTAAGGCAAAATAAGTATCCCTTTTTTAGGTGCAGCTCTCTTTAAAGCTGCACTTTTTCCAAATTATGAAGTCAAAAACGAAAGTCCTCGCTTATATCCTCCGAACCAACAACGACTTATCCGAAGTTCTGGTCTTCGATCACCGTGACAACCCGTCCGCCGGAACCCAGATTATAGGGGGGACAGTTGACCCAGGTGAGGAGCTGATTGGGGCACTTTTGCGCGAGATCAGAGAGGAGTCGGGACTCGTTTTAGGCCCATCCGACATCGCAAAAAAGCTGGGGGAAACCCATTATCAGAGGCGGGATATCCCAGAAATCAATCACCGTCATTACTACCTGATCTATTCAAAAAATCTTCCTGATACATGGGCACACACTGTGCATTCAGAAGGCTTGGACAACGGAATGGTCTTTGATTTTTTCTGGTTGTCCATCGATCAAGCAAGGAAGGATTTAACGGGTAATTTCGGCGAGCTCTTACCCTAAAATCCCATAAATTTAAGCCACATATGTATATATTACAGGGTTCATTGTGGAATACGTCTCGAAGCGTTATAGTAAAGCGTAATTTGTACTTTGGAGGTCTAAATGTTTTCAATCGGTGATTATGCAGTCTGCCCCGGACACGGTGTCGGTCAGATCTGTGACATTGAAGAGCGAGAAATGGGCGCCCAAAAGAAGACTTTTTATATAATCCGTATATTAGCTAACGGCATGACCGTTATGGTCCCGACAGATAGTGAAAATGGAATCCGTGGTCTTGTAGGTAATGAAGAAGTCGAAGAAGTTTATAAGCTCCTTACTGACCATAACATAAAGGTCGATAACTCAACATGGAACAGACGCTACAGAGAATATTCTGCTAAAATTAAGACCGGATCAGTGGTAGAAATTGCTGAAGTTCTTCGTCAGTTATTCCTTTTAAAAGAGAAAAAAGCTCTTTCATTTGGTGAAAAGAAAATGCTCGATCAGTGCCGCGAACTCTTGGCCCAGGAATTTTCTCTAACTAATAAAGCTGATAAAAATTCGATCAACGAAAAAATTAATTCTTATTTCCAATAGGCCTTATGTTAGACTTATATACTAAGTTTAACCTAAGAGCTCATTGGGAACGCCATGGAAATCAAAGTCTTTAATAATCTCACCCGTTCAAAAGTTGTCTTCAACCCGATCGATCCCAATCTCGTTAAATTTTATTCCTGCGGACCCACAACTTATAATTTTCTTCATGTAGGAAACGCCCGCGCCGCTGTCGTTGCCGATTTATTTCATCGCACTCTTTTGGCTTTCGGACATAAAGTAAAATTTGTCCGCAATTTTACCGATGTTGACGATAAAATTCTTGAGGCTGCTCGAGTTCGCGGCATTCATCCTAAAGCTCACGCCGATGAATTCATCCGCGAGTGTCTAGCTGACTACGAATGCCTGGGAATGCTTCCTGCTACCGTAATGCCGACTGTAAGTGAAACGATGCCTGAGATCATCACGATGATTGAAGACCTTATTAAGAACGGCTACGCCTATACTGTGAAAATAGACGGCGGAGAAGAAGTTCTCTACAACGTCCCGAAATTTTCTGAATACGGGCGTCTCTCCAAAGTCGTGCTCGATTCTCTTCAACATGGAATTCGCGTTGAGACTGAAGGCCATAAAAAAAATCCATCTGATTTTGTGTTATGGAAGCCGGCCAAACCAGAAGAAGGCTGGAGCTGGGACTCTCCATGGGGAAAAGGCCGTCCCGGGTGGCATATCGAATGTTCCGCCATGGCAAAAAAACATTTGGGAAAAACTATTGATCTCCATCACGGTGGAGTGGATCTTATGTTTCCTCATCACGAAAATGAAATTGCTCAATCTGAAGCGGCCAACGGATGCAAGTTCTGTAATAACTGGGCCCATAATGAATTCCTGAATTTTGGTTCAGAGAAAATGTCCAAGTCGCTGGGGAACGTTGTCACCATCAGACAATTCACGGAGAAATTTTCGGGTGCGATTTTACGACATATTCTTCTCTCGGTTCATTACCGCTCTAAACTAGACTGGACCGAAGAAGTGATTGCTAAAGCGATAACGGAAATTGAACGCATTCATGAGTGCGTGAAGATGGTGGAGAGTGCAAACACAACATCAGCGGATGATGCTAATGAAGTGATGAATGTCATAAAGCAACTTGATGCCATTAAAGAAGAGCTCGCCAATGACTTCAATGTCCCGGGCGCACTTGGAATTTTATTTGGAATCATAAAAGATGCAAATCGTCTGTTGAAGTCAGGTGTTTCTAAAAACTATCTTGCGGAAGTAAAAAATGTTTTTCATTTTATGAAAGAGGCGACGGGCCTTATCCACGATAATCCAGAATCTATTTTAAGCGAGCTCAATACCGCAAGAAAACATCTCTCCGGTACAAGCAATACGGGAGATGCTGAGATTGAAAAATTATTAGTTGAAAGAAAAGAGGCGCGTGCCACTAAAAATTACGCCAAATCTGACGAGATCAGAAACCGTCTGAACGAGCTTGGTGTGATTGTGAAAGATAATCCGGATGGAACAGCGACCTGGAGTTATAAATAGTGAGCTCTCTTAAACTCATAGCTATGTCGGAAACGGAATATGCTAATTGGTGCATTGAAAGCATGGGCACTTATAAAAGTGAAATCATAAAAAGCGGAATGAGTGAAAGCGAAGCCGAAAAAAAAACCACAGAAGATTTTAAACGCCTTCTGCCCGAAGGCCTCCTAAGTAAAGATCAGTATTTATTTTCAATTAAAGAAGATGGTCGTATGGCCGGCATACTATGGTTTGGTGTTCGAGGAGCTGAAGACAACCGTAAGGCTTTTATCTACGACATCAATCTCTATGAAAGCGAGCGTGGGAAAGGATTTGGAAAAAAAGCTATGCTTCTCTTAGAAAGCGAAGTCAAAAAATTAGGTCTGAAGCATATAGGCCTGCATGTTTTTGGGCACAATACTATTGCCCGAACTCTGTATGAAAAACTTGGCTACGAAACAACTAATGTAAACATGGAAAAAAAACTTGAGTAGTAAAAACGTCTTCACCGATATGGATGGAAAATTTCCCGGCAATGAACAGTTTCAAAATCAAGGTAAAGATTATTTTAATCCACAGGCCTTTACTGAACTGGTCAATGCCAGACGTTCTATAAGAAAATATACAGCTGAAAAAATTCCTGACCACATCGTCGATGCCTGCATAGATCTGGCACTCTTG
Source organism: Bacteriovorax sp. (assembly GCA_041662705.1). Taxonomy (GTDB): domain Bacteria; phylum Bdellovibrionota; class Bacteriovoracia; order Bacteriovoracales; family Bacteriovoracaceae; genus Bacteriovorax. Next base: position 17,868 of record JBAZRY010000002.1, on the reverse strand, counting down.
GCACCTAATTCCTCTAATCTGCAGACCTGGGAATTTTATCGAATGACTTCTGATAATTTGAAAAAAGAATTGGCAGCAGCTTGTTTTTCTCAGCCAGCTGCCGCAACAGCAAGTGAACTCATTGTCTGTGTGGCTCGTCCGGATCATTGGAGGGCCCATTGCAAGCAGATGCTGAAGTCGTTCAGCGCACTCCCGGTTGAAACGCCCAAATCGGCCTTATTGTATTACTCAAAGCTTGCTCCTTTTGTTTACACAGTGGGTTTTCTCAATGTGCTCACGCCACTAAAATGGCTCTTTAATACAATTGTAGGCCTCTTTCGAGTTGTTCCGCGTGAACCCCTTAGCTCCTATGGTCTTGCTGTCTGGTCGATAAAATCCTGCGCGCTCGCTGCAGAAAATCTCATGCTCGCTTTCAGGTCATATGGCTACGATACATGTCCCATGGAAGGCTTTGACTCCAAACGCGTGAAAAAAATTCTCAATCTTCCTCGTAGTGCTCACATCGTCATGGTCGTGGGAGCTGGCAAGCGCGCAGACGGCGGAATGTATGGGCCAAGAATACGATTTCCGCGCGAGCAGTTTGTGAAGACCCTTTAGAAAAATTTCTTCGTAATCAATCATTTAGTAATTCATTTGTAGACTAGCCCTTTGCTTTAAAGGAATTGATTTTTCTTTAATAACGTGGTACCCTAAATTGGGGTACCAAGATAAGAGTCTTATTTTGATTACCAAAGTTATAATTACGAAAAAGGCTATGAAGGATTTAACTAGCTTGCCAGGGTTTATACTTGATCGCTTTCAGAAATGGGTACAATCAGTCGAAGAGAATGGACTTCTTGAAGTTAGGAAAACGTCCGGATTTCACGATGAACCTCTTCAGGGAAAAAGACTGGGATTTAGATCTATAAGATTGAATAGAAGTTATAGGGCGATCTACATAATAAGAGGTGATTCCCTTGAGTTTGTAGAAGTCTGTGAGGTGAACAAACATGACTATTAAAAAAAGTGCTGCCATAAAAGCTTTAGAAAAGATAAGAGGTGGTCCATTAACTTTTGGAAAATTGATCGAGTCTACTCGGAAGTGCGATGAGATTTCACAAGTTGAACTTGCAAAAAAAATGAATATGTCCAAGGCTCATCTTTGTGATATCGAAAAAGGCCGGCGTAATGTCACTTTAACTCGTGCCATTCAATTCGCAAAAGTTTTAGGTTATTCTCAAACCGTTTTTGCGTCCGTGGCACTTGAAGATCAAGCTCGCGAAGCTGGTTTAAAAGTAAAAATTACAGTGGAAGCGGCGTAGGTGGGATTAGATTTGCTATGAAACATTCTAGAGTAAATTATTTTTTAGATATTTTTCATAACACATTCTTAGCTCGTAATTATTTACCGGCTTTTTGTGCCCCGGAGCTATGTAATTCTTCTTTACAAACAAGTAAGCACGTGGATCTTTAAAGTTACATAATCTTGAAGAAACAAATTCTTTTATATCATTATCTTTGCTTTGTATTGCCTCGATAAAAAATGGAACAAGTACGTTTAGCTCAAGTGGCACAAATTGATCATCATTATAAAAATTGCGAAAATTTTCAACAGTATCCCTGATGGCCTTAGGTATTTTCTCAGAAACAATATAAAAATCTTTGGACTTAATTCCTAAACTAGTTGCTATATTTGCCATAGAATTATTAACAGGTATCTTCCCCTTAGCAAGATCAATCTGTGGCAGATTTGTCTTAGAGTTAAAAGTATAATAAAAATTGTATTCTTCAACAGACTTTTTCTTCAAATCAATAATGCTTATACCCGTATCTGTTGTTAGCCAAACTAAGCCCGTCTTAGGGTCTTGTTTAATTATGGAAACCAAATCACCATACTCCTTTCCAAGATATGAATAAATTCGTTTAGCTGCCTTTGGATCATAAACCTGTATCCCATGGCCATACCAATTATATTCTCCATGTGACGCTAGACCTACCCATAAATTTCCATTTATAATTTCAGCGATCTTTATCTCACACCCAAATTGGCACTGATCTGTGACATCCAATTTTATTTCTTTGTTGTTATATGTAATCGTAATGCCCTTGCAATGTGGTGCTAAATCACCATTTTCTTCGCAATTGGAATATTTTGTTTGAAAGATGTCACCATTGAAATTTTTAATAATCTTTGGTCGTACCTCTTCAATTTTTAGGGGAGCCCTGACTTCTTGTGGTAAGAATTTTATTTCATATTCATTTTTGTTTAAAGGAAGAAAAGTTAATTCATTTGTAATTTCGTAATGAGTTGGCCCTCTTTTATTTTGAAGATAATCACCATCGTATAGTTCAAGTGCTTTTTTGTCTCCTTCAAATGACAAGCCTGTAACTCTAATCCAAGGGGGACCTTCAGCAAAAGATTTTAGAGAATTTATCAAGAAAAATAGAATTAATAATGTTTTCATATATATAATCAATATTACAGCATTCAATATATGTGATCATTAATAATATGTAAAAAAATGTAAAATTGATATTTTCTTGATATCTACTAAGTCTTTTTGCATTTGCGCTACCAAAAGGTAGGTGGCACCTTAAAGGCCCATTTTTTTGATGCCGATATTGCAATATGACCAGCTGATGTGTTCAAAGATTGAAGCATCTTTGCCGGGTTCTTTTTTGCATTCCAGAATTTTTTCAGATTTATTTAATTCGAGATTGATCTTAGAATTTAAATTCTTATTGAGGTTCAGTAATTCAAGTTTATTTTGCTCCATGATCATATTCTCACATTCAGTATCCATGACGGGGCAAATTCCCTGCGAAGAGGGAGGAACTTCTTCATCAATAAAACCAAACTTCAGCATTTTTTCCCAGAACTCTTTTCCTATGGCCAAAAAGCATTGCCGCTCCATTTCGTAATGCTCAAGAATTAATTTTAAGTAGTCCACTTCAATTTTTAACAATTCGACTAACTCCAGGAGCTGAGTCTTGCAGATTTCAGCACCTGGTTTTTCGCATTTTAAAAGGAGAGTCCAATTAGATCTCCCTTTGGCACCATTCTCACTGCAATTATTTACGATCTTTACTGTGAGATCGCCATTTTTGGGATCGTTTAGCGATAGTTTAAAGGGAGAGGGTTTTTTTGTATTCTCCTTGCAGCCAGTATCGTGAATGACTTTTCCTTTTTGATTGGTGAGAATAACTTGATCGGGAACAATCTCCTGATCGAAATAAAACAGGAATTCCTGACGAGCATCCTTCATAGAAACTTTGAATTCTACAAGCTCATCCATCCCGATTGCCATCATATTGGTGCAGTCCTGGATGGTATTCATAGATTGAGTTATCATGACAGGCGAGGGCTCAATCTTTTGGTTAAGAAGCTGATTGATCATTTCCAGATCAAAGATGGAATATTGGCGGTGATCTTCGTTGGAGCAAGCAGCATTATATAATCCGGCGTAGACATAATGGACTTGAAGATCAAATTCTTTTTGCTGCTCCATAATTTTGAGCGTATCAAGGCGGTCGACACCCTTTTGCTTTATCCTGTCTTCCATCTCTATGGTTTTATCAAGATAGTGTTGAACAATTTTTGCCACGCCTGTACATTTTTTATCGTTAATAATGGCCAGAGCGAGCTTTTTAATTTTTTCATTATTAGCATGATATTCGTGATCAATTTCTACTGCTTTTTTTTGAAGTACAGGATCATTACAGGCGCTCATATTATTGATCTGTTTTAAATCAAATTTGTCTGAGTATTGATGGCCTACAAAATTATAACCGCCGTAATTGCATTTTCGAAATTTAGCCGAGGCGCTGGAGCTTGCGAGGAGGGTGAGGAGAAGGATTAAAATAGGCCTTAACATTACATTATTATAGCGGGAAATGGGCAATTGCCCCCATCAATTCAACAATAATAAAGTGGAGGTAAGTTCTTAGGCACTTGAAAGGGAGAATTTCACTGTTAGATGCCTAAAAAAGAGGGCAGGGTGAGACTGTTGATACCACAATTGGGGTGATGGCACCTAATGAATAAGGTTGATCTTGATAAAATACAGAGTCGTCGTTGAGACAATTATCCAAAGTCCAATACCTAATAGTAGCGGGCGAAGGCCTACTTCCTTAAGCGATTTTAGCGACAGGCCACTTCCGATAAAGAAAAGGGTGACGACTAAGAATTTTTTTGCAATGGAAGAAATCATAAGGCCTGCGTCCGTGAGCGCAGGAACCCAGGTTACTAATGCGGCCATAGCGATGAAGCCAAGAATAAACCAGGGCTTTTTCATTTTTTTTGCAGTGGTTTCTTTCTGAGTTCTTCCCATGGAGAATGCAATGGCAAAAGCTACTGGAATTATCCAGAGGGCACGGGCCAGTTTTACTGTTGTTGCTGTTTCGAGCGCAACTTTGCCGTATTGCAGACTTGCACCCACGACTGAACTCGTGTCGTGAATGGCAAGCGCTGACCATAGTCCAAACTGATGCTGGCTTAACTCCAGCCAATGGCCGATAGGTGGAAAAACAAATAGAGCGAGAGCATTTAAAATAAATACAGTTCCAAGCGAAATGGAAATGTCTCTATCCTCAGCATTCATAATCGGGGAGACTGCCGCAATAGCGGAGCCTCCGCAAATGGCCGTGCCGACAATAATTAGAGTGGAAAGAATTTTTTCGGTCTTTAGTATTTTTGAAAGGAGAAATCCAATTGTAGCCGTGAAGAGAATTCCTGTTACGGTATAGCCAATTCCCTGCATGCCTACGATGGCCACAATTTTTAAATTCATGCCGGCACCAAGGCCGATGACTGAGAATTGCAAAAGATTCGAAGTGTGTTTTTTCGTTTGCAGTAAAAAAGGATTTCCCAGAGAAAAACTTAATATCAACCCTAGTAAAAGGGCCAGAGCACTCGAACTCCAGGGAGTCAGGCAAAAAACTAAACAGAGAATAAAAACAATTTGCTTAATCTTCAAACAAACACTTCTGTTGCAATTTCTCTTTCATTATAATTTGAGGCCATCGTGTGTCCATACGCCCCGGCATTATCAATAACAACCAGGTCTCCCGATTTTAGAGATGGGAGTTTTCTTTTAGAGCCAAAGCAATCGCTCGTTTCGCAAATGGGACCTACGATATCTGTTTCAATGGTTTTGTTGGTTTTTTTTTCGGGTAAAACTTCATGATAGGCTTCGTACAGGGCAGGTCTAATAAGATCGTTCATTCCCGCATCGATAATCGTAAAATGGCAATCATCACTTGTTTTTGTTCTCACCACTCGTGAAACCAGAACACCCATTTTACCAACGAGAATTCTTCCCGGTTCAAAAACCACTCTTGGAGTGTGCTCGGTTTTAGAATAATAAAATTTATGAAGAGCATCCGAGACTGATTTCATATAGAGTTCGATGCTTGCAAGTTTTGTGCGCTCTTCTTCGGTGTAATCAATCCCCAGACCACCGCCAACATCTAAAAACTCCAGCGGAGTATCAATCTGTAAGGCCAGATGACAAAGTTCTTTAATCGCTTGCACAGTTGCTTTCATATCTGTCAGCTGACTGCCAATATGAATACTGAGTCCCACCAGTTGAGTGTGGCTCCAGAATTCCGGGACGGATAATGCTTCTTGAATATCTGCTTTTAAGAGCCCAAATTTGTGCGTCTTATTTCCGGTCGAAATATGTTTGTGCGTTTTAGCATTTACTTGTGGATTAAGCCTGAAAGCAACGCGCGCTATTTTCTTTTCACTTCTGGCCAGTTGATTAATTAGCTCCAGTTCTTCAATAGACTCAACATTGAAAGAATAAATTCCCTTCTTCCCGCATTTGAGCGCAAAGAGAATTTCGTTTTCTTTTTTGGCGACGCCTGAAAAAACAATTTTTTGGGGGTCTATGCCTGCCTTCAGCGCTTTTTTCAACTCTCCTACCGAAACGACATCAGCGCCGCTTCCCAGGGTCTTTAAGCGCCTTAAAATTTCCAGATTTCCATTGGCCTTAACAGCAAAACATACCAGCGGGCCAGGCATTTCAGATTTAAGCGCAGATTGATAAAAGGTTTTGTAGTAATAATCCAGGGTCTTTTTTGAGTATAAATAAAAGGGAGTGGCGCGTTTTTTGGCTATATCGCCTATTGCCCGTCCATCAAAGGTAAGGGTATTCTTTTTGTATTGAAGTGGAGAGGGTAAAGTATTTTTCATACGTTAATCGTAGGTCACAAATTATTATGAATAAAGTAAAAAAGTCCCCAAATTCAGTTTTTAATCTGGTGAATCCGTTTCCCCCCGGAGGAGATCAGCCCAAGGCAATCGCCGAACTTATAAAAGGCTTTACCGAAGATCATAAAACCAAACAAACTCTCTTGGGAGTCACAGGTTCCGGGAAAACATTTACCATGGCAAATGTCATTCAGGCGCTTGGTAAAAAAACGCTGGTCATGGCCCACAATAAGACCCTGGCGGCCCAGCTTTATGCAGAATTCAAGGAATTTTTCCCAGACAATGCTGTAGAATATTTTGTTTCTTATTACGATTATTATCAGCCGGAAGCCTATGTGGCCGGCAGTGACACTTATATTGAAAAAGATTCCGCGGTTAACGAGGAGATTGAAAAACTTCGCCATAGCGCCACCAGAAGTTTAATCGAGCGCGACGACGTCATTGTTGTGGCCTCAGTTTCTTGCATTTATGGTATCGGTTCAAAAGAAGAATACTCTGCTATGAAGGCCATAGTGCATGTGGGAGAGACGCTGGATCGCGATCAGTTTTTAAAAACGCTGGTTGAAATCCAGTACGAACGAAACGACATCGATTTTTCCCGCGGGTGTTTTCGTGTGCGCGGGGATGTGGTTGAAGTCTTTCCCGCTCATGAAGAAAGCAATGTTGTTCGTGTAGAATTTTTCGGCGATGAGGTTGATACGATTTCCATCGTCGATCCATTGCGCGGAAAAATAATCGAACAGAAAAAAACTGAGACCATTTATCCCAAATCGCATTATGTTGTCTCTCAAAGTAAAATGGAAGCTGCCCTCGGTGCTATTAAAATTGAATTGCGTGAGCGGATTCAGGAATTTCAAAAACAAGAAAAACTTTTGGAAAAGCAGCGCATAGAGCAACGAACTCTTTACGATATAGAGATGATGGAAGAGCTGGGCTTTTGTTCCGGCATTGAAAATTATTCCCGCCATTTAACCGGCGCGAACGCAGGGGATCCCCCTCCTACACTGATCGATTATTTTGACCGCGATTTTCTGATGATTATTGACGAGTCCCACATCACAGTTTCTCAGACGGGTGGGATGTATCGCGGAGACCGTGCTCGAAAAGAGAATCTGGTGAATTATGGTTTTCGACTTCCTTCGGCACTCGATAACCGTCCGCTCAAGTTTGATGAATTTGAAGCGCGCCAGGATTTAGTTATGTATGTATCGGCGACTCCCGGGGAGTATGAACTACAAAAAACAAATGGTGAATACGTCGAACAAATTATTCGTCCAACAGGACTTCTTGATCCCATAATTGAAGTTCGTCCCGCGGCCACTCAAGTAGATGATCTTTTAGCTGAGGCCCGCAAGGTCATTAAAAAAGGTCAAAGAATATTAGTAACGACTCTTACAAAAAAACTGGCAGAAGAGCTGACAAAATATTTTGCATCAAGTGGTCTTAAAGTGCGGTATCTGCACTCTGAAATCGATACCCTGGAAAGAATGGAAATTATCCGCGATCTCAGGCTCGGTGAATTCGATGTATTGGTTGGAATCAATCTTCTCCGGGAAGGTCTCGATATTCCCGAAGTCTCTCTTGTCGGAATTCTCGATGCCGACAAAGAAGGCTTTCTGCGCTCTGAGCGATCCCTCATTCAAACCATCGGCCGGGCTGCCCGAAATTCCGAAGGAAGAGTTATTCTTTACGCTTATAAAACAACTAAAAGCATGGAACGGGCCATTAGTGAAACCCAGCGAAGAAGAAAACTTCAGGAAGAATTCAACACGAAAAATGGCATTACCCCTGCCACAATTGTCAAAAGTGTCAGCGGAGGAGTCATCGAAACTCTGCGCGGATCCAAAAAAGGTAAGGGGGAAAAATTGAAGGTTGAAATCACCAGGCTCAGTTCAGAGGCCTTAGACCAAAGAATTCTTGAATTGAAAAAACTGATGAAAGAAGCTTCCCGGGATCTTCGTTTTGAAGATGCGGCGAGAATACGCGATGAAATAAAAAGTGTAACTGATTTACGAATTTTACTTTAGTATTTTTCTGAGTACTATCCAGATATGCCCCGGCCCTATTTGTGTTATCAGAAAATCCAATGATTTAAAAATGGCATTGAACTTGCTCTTTCTCCTTTTTAAAGGGGGCAGTGTGGAAAAAAAATCTAAGCATCCAGTTAAGCATCCGAAGAAGGTGCGCGCCAAAAGAGAAAGTAAAGCAAAAGTCAAAAGTGATAATGTTTTGACAAAAAAAAGCGATGACGATGGCGTGCTTATTTTTCAGTATGAACTGTCTAAACCTTTTAAAGTCATCAAAAAATTAACCCGCCATCTTGCCGATCAATTCACAAATAAAGATAACGGTGAAGAGTGCAAGGCCTGGGGTCTCAAAGTCTGATGCAGATTGAATTTTTATTCTTCGATCCATAGAAATTAGTTATGGTTCATTTTATTTTACCTAATATTTTGGAGATATTTTCATGAACATGAAAAAGTTGGTCGGATTCTTATTGCTGATTTTAGTTAGTACAGTAAGGCTTTATGCTTCTGAAGAATATTCTCTCGAAAAAGCGAAAAATCAGGTCGCAAACAACAACATCAATATATCGATTGCCTATCAGCAATATATTCAGGTCATGAATGAATCCAGGTCAAAGACACAACAAATTCTTCCCACACTTTCACCCAATATATTGCTGCTGGATTATCAGTATTCAGTTCTAAAAGCTGTTATCCCTGAACCGTCTCAGTTTTCTGTAGCCTCTGCTAAAAAAGAACTTGTGCGCGCCTCTGCTCTTAATACCAGAATTGCCATGAAGAATCTGCTGGCGGACTTAGAGAAAACTTACTTCTTATTCCAGTATCACAAAGATTTAATAGTTTCATTTGCGCGAGAACTTCAGATTTCTGCTGAAATCGCAGAACGCGCTCAAACGGCCTACGATCTTGGCGAGATCGATTTCAATGAATATTATAAATCGCGGAAAAATCTTATCACGGCTAAATCCAGGCTGGTGAGTGGAAATGAATTATTAAAATCTGAAGAGTTTGCTCTTAAATTAATTCTGCAAGTTAAAGACAACACAGGACCGCTTCTTCTTGAGCGCATAGAATTTTATAACGGCGGTCTTGATTATCCGACAAGCGTTCAAAGTGCAGTTAATATCGCCGTTACCAACTCAAAAGAAGTGGAGCAATACGACCATTTAATAGCTGCGGCTGAAAAACAAAAAAGGGGTGTCGGCATGTCCTGGTTAACCTGGGATGGGGTTGGTTTTGATTATTTCTCTAATGTTGCTGTGGCAAAATCAGAAGTTAAGAAGATTGAATTGATGAAGACAAAAGCTGTTTATGAAGTTAGGAATCAAGTTGCGTCACAGTTGGCCCAGATTGATGCTTTGAAAGAAAAGCTGGCAATTGAGTCTGAGCTTCTGACAATGGCGCAGACAGAACTCAACCGTGCGCGTGTTGAAGAAACCTCCTCACTTAAGTCTTTCATCAGAATAAAGCAGGCTGAACTCAACTTAAATTCTGTTCTTAGCGACCTGTTAAAATTTAGATACGAACTGGAAGTAAAATACATCAAACTCAAGCGCCTGCTTGGGACAAATATGCTGACTAACACAGTCCCGCGTTCATAAGGAAATTATAATGAAGAGATTAACGATTTTATTCATGGTGTTTTCTCTTGAGATTGCCAAAGCGGGGGGGGGGGATCCTCTGGCAAATTTAAAGCAGAATCTTGAAAGTATGCTGGAGACATCGGCAGGAAGAATGCCGTTAAAAGAAATAAAAGTTCTCGCCAATCAAAAAAACACCGACATTGGAGTTGCTTTTGAAAACTATCTTATAGCAAAGAAAAAAATCTGGGCGGCGCGCGCCTTATTTAATCCAGTTACCACCGGCGATTTGTTAGGAATGTCTTTAGGCATGACTTATTTGTGGGGGGCCATTGCCGCCGAGGCAGTGCTTTCAATTCCTACCAAAATTTATAATGTTAAAAAGAGTAAATATTTAAGTCTTGTGGCCATGTACAATCTTTATGAAGCAAGGCGGCTCCTGAATAATGAACTGGCCCATCTCTATTATGATGTTCTCACCCACGAAGTCATGCTTAAAACAATAGATCTTGAAATTCAGATTCTGATTTATCAGGAAGAAAAATGGTCTGGGCGCCTGAACTCACGGGAAAAGCTGGAGGAAGTAAGAAAGCTGATTCTTAATTTAGGTCTTAAGCGAATTGATATTTATAATTTATATGCTGAAGAACTCTCCGCCATGAGAATTCTTCTCAGTACAAATGAATCAGGGCTTAATGAGCTCGCACAAGTTCCCCTCACTTTGGACCGCTCAATTACAACGGGCATTGATCGCGATAGTCTTCAAAATTTCGCTCTTGCCAATAGTGACAAGTACAAAGGTGCTATCAATCTGGAGCTTGCTGCCCATTCAAACTTAAAAAAAGTGCAGTGGTCTATTATTTCAAAAGAGGCCCTTAGTTTTACTTATAGGCGAAGAATTAAAGAGGCTAGAAATGAAGAGCAGGTGGCAAGCATGAGGGTGGAAGCAACCAGACTTGAAGTTAAAACAAACGTAATACTGCAACTGCAGAAATTAGGATCATCGCTTGAACTGCTGGACCATTTTAATTCCACTTCAGAAGATTCATTAAAGTACAATTTATCAGTATATGAAGCATCAAAAAAAGGGCAGCAAAGCGTTGATGATGCTATTGAAACATCTCTTGAAGCCGTTCGCGATTTTAGAAACAAAGCTGTGGCCCACTATCAGTCATGGTCAAGCTTTGATGATTTTTCAACTTCTGCTAATTTTGATTTTGTTTCAACTTTCAGATTGAGAGGTAAAGCTACTTCTTGGTAATAAGCTGAGCGGTTAGTCTTGAAATCCGCACTCTACAGTCTACTGAATTGACATGATCTAGCAATACTTCCTGCAATTCCTCACCAAAACCCAGATCAAAAGCGAATTGATCAGCTTCTATCTGTGCGGTCAAAGTGTCAATTTTAAATTCAGCGTGCTGGTGATAAATATGCCCTAATTCATGCGCTAAAATCGCTATGCCGTGGTAGGCACTGGCCGATTTCAACAGCTGAATAAGTTCGGGAAAAACCAGAATGAGATGATGATTCTGGGTTCTGCCGATCGCGCAGGAGAGTTGTGCCTGGCAGGGAATCATAAACGTAGGGTGTTTATTAAAAAAATTGATCTGAGACTCATTCATTGAATCCAGCAGTATCGTCATGCTTCTTTTTATAATCCTGTCTTCGCTGATCCATCGATGATTGGTATCATTAAAAAATTTGCTCTTAAAAGCTTCTTTTAAATTGGTTTTCTTAGTTGATGATTTTTTTAAAAATTCAAACATGCCTGCTTCTCGGAATTATAACCCTACGACTGAAGCGAATTTAATCTCCGACAAGTGCCGTCAGGATTTCGTCTTGGGAATAAAGGATCACTGTCAGAATTCTCAAGATACTGTTAAAATAATTTCAGGGTGAACAAAATGAAACTGTTAACGCGATTTTTAATACTCTTTATCAATTTAGCCTATTGTAGCGTCTATGCTATTGAGTCCTCAAATGGTTTTCTGGTCACAGCATACGATGACCGGTTTAAAATTATTTCCCCGGAAAAATTCAAAAGCCCAATGGAAGTCATTATTGAAAATAAAACCCTGGTAAGACTTGTCGGAAAGGTCATCGTCAATAATAAAGTTAATGCCGGTTTTACTTCAATCGATTCGGACAAATACCAGCGGATCATGGTGAACCTGAAAAAAGGGGATTTGCTTCATTTTATTCCGCTATCACCCGCTTTTCAGGAAGTAGAACTTATTGTTGGAAATAAGACATATGAAATTCCTCCAAAAAAATAAAATTGAAAAAACTATTCTCGTCATTTCTGATCTGCACTTGAGTGCAGGTCTCAATGTCAATAAACGTCGCAATTTCCTCGAAGATTTTCATTACGACAAGGAACTGATCGAGTTTATCGAATATCATTCAAGCGGCTACTACCTGGACCGCGAGGTCGAGCTCATTATCAACGGGGACTTTTTTGATCTGCTTGCCGTTCCTTATGTAAAATATTTCGACGATGAGTTCTGGAGTGAAAATGCGGCCATGGATAAATTGAAAATGATTATTGAAGCTCATTCAGGGGTCATTGAGGCCCTTCGTGATTTTATCTCTTATCCCAATAATAAAGTGGTATACATTCTTGGAAACCATGATGCAGAGCTGGTCTTTGAGAGTCTGCGCGACTATTTGCTTGGGCTCTTTTCTGAGAAGGACCGCCACAAGTTCAGAATTCTTTTAAATGACGATACAGTCTATATTCCGGAGTCTGGGATTGTCTTAAAGCACGGCCATGAATATGAAGTGGCCCATCAATACAGTATTAAAGAATGTATTGCTACAGACATTAATCACAATAAATATTTCATTCCTCCCTGGGGATCTTATTACGTCACCAGGGTCATCAATAAATTTAAAGAGGATAGAGATTATATCAATGCCGTAAGGCCAGTGAATAAATTTATCATTAACGGTATCATCTACGATACGTTGTATACTTTTCGTTTTATGTTTGCCAATTTTTACTATTTTATGATGGTCAGATTTGTGATGATTTTTAAGCAGAATAAAAAGCTGGCCGAAGTCTTCGGGCATGTAAAAAATGAAATTCAACTGTTTCAAAATTATGAATCACTGACGGAAGCTTTAGTTACTGGGGATGAAAATATTAAAGCGCTTATCGTTGGTCATACTCACGACCCTGTTTTCCGCGAATATGACGACGGTTCAATTTTCATCAACACAGGCACTTGGACAAAAATGTATAACCTGGATTTTGGAAAAAATTTCTACGGCGCAAAGCTGACTTTTGCCAAGGTTGACGTCAAAGAAAAAAAGCAGCCTGAAGAAGGTGAGATAGTCGAAAAATTTGATCATCTTGAAATTAGCCTGAACGAGTGGAGAGGTAGAAGTGATCTTCCCTTCAGAGAGTTCAGATAACGAAGGTTGAATCTCTATTTAAAAATTTTATCTATTTTTTCTTTTAAAATCTGAGCAGAAAATGGCTTGACGATGAAGTTATTGACTCCGGCCTTTACGGCAACGACAACGTTGCCTTGCTCAGCTTCGGCCGTAATCATCAAAAATGGAAGTTTTTCCGTGCCGGCGGTGGTACGGATATTTTTTAGCAGCTCAAGTCCGCTCATATTGGGCATGTTCCAGTCAGACACTACTAACTGAAAAGGGCTGCCTTCTTTCATTGCATTTTCAATCATAGGCCATGCAGTAGATCCATCATCTGCCTCGCTTATGTTGGTAAATCCAATCTGTTTAAGCATGTTCTTTATAATTTTTCGCATGGTCGCCATATCATCGATTACTAAAATTTTAAGATCAGCTCTTAAGGCCATAACTTCTCCCGTCAGTTCAGATATTTACGCAGCTTTCTTCTCTTCAATTTTATCGGTATTAATCATCGTTAGTAAACTGCTAAAAATTTTCTCCCCAAAGTCGGTTTCGAGACCGGGAGAAAAACTTTTGTTCTTCATCTGGATGATTATGTTTTTTATTGAGAGTCTGCTGCCGTTGATTTTACCGCTGGAGTATTCAAACAAATGAGAAATACTGCCGACAATGAGCGAGAGGGTCTCAATAGAATCTCCATATTTCATTGAAGGGTATCCGTTTCCGCTTATTCGTTCATGATGGTCCAGGATAATTTTTTTACAGCGATCCGAGATCTCCAGTTCGCCTTTTTTAATTAAATGGTTGCCTAATATTGTATGCTTTTCAAAAAGCTTTTTATCTTTCTCAGACATAGAGAGCGTCGGTATTCGGAGGAGTGAAAGGGGCAGCTGTGAATAGCCTATATGAGAGAGATAGGCTCCGCAGATGACGTCTGAGAGCGCGGCTGCATCGAGAATATTAGATGTCTTTGCAAACAAATAAGACGTCGCCACTATTCGGTTGAGAAAATTATCTTTTGTTAAGTGCGACTTTGCCAGCTGGACGGCAAGCGAAACAGTCGGGGATTGAGTTACACTGAAAGTCAGAATTTCAACTCGTGCATACTCAATAATTTTCTCGAAATTATCACTCTCGCAGGCAATTTCAAACTCAGACTGAAAGGAGAATACACCGATTCTTTCATCGAACATTTCTTTAAGCTTTATATTCATAATTCGCTCTTTTTCGAGTTCGTGCAACTCCCGGGTCTTGAGCGAAGGGACTTCAGACTCATGAATCTCCTGAGCATTTAAAAATGTTCTGCGCTGGCTTTTTAAGACTGCAAGTTTACCGCCTTTTTCCAACAGAAAATCAATAAAGGTATTCAGTTCACGGGTCAGGGGACGGTTGCCGTTTAAGACCATTGAATATTTTTTGTGAACCGGATTAAAAATATAAAGCTGGAAAGGAAAAGTCTTTCTATCTTTTAAATGGGTCCGTTCAATCATAAAAAAATCATATTCTGTTTTCATCATAAACCTTTTGCGGTCTTAACCTGCTTTTTTACGGTTAAAGAGCCCTGAGAAGATGCTGAGTATATTTTTCTTTTCTGCCGGCGGTGCCTCTTCATCAGATGATTTATCTGAGGAGAGCACTGCTTTCCTCTGTATAGAGTCAAGCATGACAGTTCTCGCTAATTCCAGAGTGGTCATAATTGATTTTTCCTTCAAAGCGACTACACCTAGAGGAAATATGATGACAGCAACTCCCATTCGATCGACACCATCAAAATAAGGAAAAATCATTTCAACCTTTTTATCTGTAAGTTCATTGGCAGCCCAGCTTGGAAGCTCCACATCTTCCCAATAGGGAGCATTCCCGGATTTGCTCGGGATGGATCTGCAAAGCCAAGTTGTCATTGTCTTCTCGAAATAATCATTGAAGACAACCTGCTCGGTTTTGGCATTAATCCACCACTCTTTAAGTTCCAGAGATACAAGCGAGTCTCCAAAATACATAAAGCTGTCAAAAACTTCAGTATGCTTTTTGTCACCTGGCCTGAAAGTAAAAAAAACAGGGTAGGCTTTGTACTCTGAAATCAATTCCTCTGAAACTTTTTTATAGAAGTCCTGGGGCTTTGAATCTTTCTGGTAAATAAGGTTGATGACTTCGATGCCGAATTCAAATCCGCGGGAGTCGAGTTCAACGACTTTAAATGATCCTTCATCTTCAGAATCACTCAGTCCATGGCCTTGTTCGCTTGAAGCTGTACTTCCATTTGCCGAAGTGCCGTTACCGGCCATTGCTTCAAATTCTTCTTTAATTTGACGGTAATCAATGGTCTGTTCACCTAAATCCGGTTTTAGCAGACTATGGCCGTTTTCATCTGCTTTTCTGGTTTTGGTGATTTCATGACTTTCAGTTTGAGTTTTACCAGTCAGGTTGTCCCAGCTGTGATCTTTTTTCTTGGCCTCACCGCCACGATAGTAGGTGTCGATTTTGTCCACCTGTCCATTGTGAGTTTTATCTTTTTTATCGCCGGACTTATCATCTGACTGGTCCAGTTTTTTGAAATTCATATGAGCATCAAGAGAATCCGCCGCTGAGGCAGTATGCTCGTCATCATCCTCAACCAAACTAAGACCTTGTGCTTTTGCGCCGGTTTCTTCCGGCGAATCATCTTCATCCTGTGTTGCTTTGTTCAGAGCTTTTTTTGTTGGCTCAACAATTTCAGAGTCAAGTTTGTCTTTCTTTTTTCCTTCCTGAATATCGTCAAGATTCAAAGAGCCGCCTTTGGATTCTCTTGAAGCATCTTCGAGCTGATCGATCTCTGATTTTTTGCTGGATTCTTCAAAAGCCTCTTCGATGTCCAGGTTTTTTTTCTTTGGAAGTTCATGAATCTCGTTTTCTGAAATATTTTTATTTTTTTCTTTTCCAATTTCACCGATCATTAGGGTGCTGATTTTATCAGTTGACCCCTTATCAGAGGCCATATTGGACTCTATATTATCTACAACGCCGTCATGGGGCGCTTTTTCGTCCTCGGAATTCTGGTCTTCGTATTTTCTTCTGGCCTCTACTTCACCGGGCAGCAGGTCCAGGTCAAATTGTTTTTCTTTTTTATGGAGTTCAGAATTGTCATACTCTTTTTTCTCTTTGATCTCCGGTTCTTCATTCTCTGTAAGATCGGTGAGAGAGATTTTTCCCTTGAGATGACCGCCAAGATCTTCAGCGGGCATTGACTGGTTTTTTCTAGCCGCTTCGATGAGAGCATCCATTTCGTCCAGTTCTTTTCTTTTCAGGTCAGCTTTTTCTTCCGCAGATAAAGGAATTTCTTTTTTAGCCTCTGACGTAGAATCGACAATCTCTAACGAATCAAGTTTTCGCTTGACTGCAAGAGTGCCTTCTTCCTCTTCCACATAATTGGATTTCTTTTTCTTTTTTTCAGAGGACTCTGGTTCTAAATCTTCGTCGAGATCTTTTCTCTTGCTTGTTCCAACCAGTTCATCTTCGGCAACCATTTTCTTCGAGCGCTTTTCCTCTTCTTCGGCAACTTCGATAAGGTTCTTTTTTCGCTTGCCGCGATAGTACATGTCAATATCACTTTGGTCGCCCTCGACCTTTGGGGTCGAAGCTTCTTCCTCAGACGAAGCTTCAATGTCGGTGTTTCGTTTCGATTTCCAGTTAGTATCAATTGATTCTTCCTGGTAATTATTTTTCCCTTTTAATCCATCGCTGTAGTCTTCAGCGTTTTCATCTTTGAATTTTTTATTTTTTCCCTTGTCGTTGGTCAGATAATTTAAACTGTCTTCAGCAGCGGCTTCTTTTTCAATGGATATTTCAGTTTTATTCTCAGCGGTCTGTGCTGCCTCTGTCTTGCTTTTAACGATCTGATCTTTGTCGGTCTGTTGAGGGCTGCTGGTTTTGATAGATCGAAGAAGCAATTTTACTTTGTAGAGCAGGGTTTTTGGAGCAGAGTTTTCGAGAATAGATTCAGTGAGTCCAATTTTAACAAATTTGATCAGCGTCTTTGCAGGAATTTCTTTTGGAGTAAACAGAATCACCTTGGAGTGGTTCTTGGCCAGTACAAATCTGTTTTCCTGAAGAAAAGTCGCGCATTTTTTAGGGTTGGAAAAAACAATCAGACACTGCCCTGCAGAGCCTGAAAACTGGGCCAGTTCCTTGGGATCGTCAATAAAAGAAATATCGATGTTTTCTTCATCAACAACACCGCGAAGAACTTCACTTAGTTTTTGAAGAGGTTCTGACATCGGGGGGACAATTACGAGCTGTTTTTTGTTTTCCATCTATTATGTCTTTTCGTCAAAAACAGCGTTTGAGATTAGATTTTAGTTAAGTTTTTATCATTAAATCAGCTTTATGAGCGGACTTCTCTTGTCGGGTATAAATATTGTGGAATTTCACTTTTTTCCTAAAGCTTGGGAAAATTTTACCGAAAGTAGAGTTAATCAATAGCCGAGTCATGGTGACGAAGCTAAGAATATAATTTTCAGTTGAGCACGGAAGCTCGTTGAACGCCACACTGACGGCATTCAAGACTAAGGAGGGACACCGATTTCTACACGGAGGATCTCATGGGTTTACGTATCAACACGAACGTTACTTCTCTTGCCGCTCAGCGGACATTAGGAGCTAACAACGCTGAACAGGCATCTACATTAGGTAAGTTGTCATCTGGTTCACG